>NZ_MRUH01000022.1 GCF_001922985.1 Teredinibacter waterburyi | reverse complement strand
CGCGCATTATGCTGATCCAGCACCGCACCGTCAACTCCTTTTCTTAACTTATTTAAATTAACCCTTTTGACGATCAATAATGCGGCATTTTGCCTGCTTAGCGACCACGCAAAACAAAGACAAGCTTCATCAAACCCCCGCCGCGATACCAATGCTCTATTAACTCTCATCCTCACTGACGGGCTCGCGTTTAGCCGCACGATTGCGCCAAGCCGACCACATCCAGCCAACTGGCCCTGACGCAGCATAGGTGAACGCGAGTAGGAACAACACTTTGGGAGGATCAATGGTTATCACAATAAACACCATCAGAACGATAAACATAGATACAAACGGTACGCGGTGATTATCGTCCAAGCCTTTGAAACTCTGGTAACGGAAGTTCGACACCATCATCAAGCCTACGAAAATGGTTACTAGCGCTGCAGCAACCGATAACTGGGGTGTCATATCTAGCTCGCTCCCCATCCACACACCCGAAGCCATCAGTGTTGCTGCGGGGGGGCTGGCAAGACCCGTGAAGTAGCGTTTATCTTCGGTAGCAGTCTGGGTATTGAACCGTGCCAGACGTAACGCTGCGCAGGTTACGTACACAAACGCTGCCGCCCAGCCGAACTTACCTAGCGGCTCTAGTCCCCAGCTAAACAAAGCTATCGCTGGCGCCAAACCAAATGAGACCATATCGGATAGACTGTCGTACTCAGTACCAAAGGCACTCGTAGTGTTTGTCATTCGTGCCACGCGGCCATCAAAACCGTCTAAGATTTGTGCCGCAAATATCGCCATAGCCGCATTTGCGAAGTTATCGTTCATTGCAGACACTATTGCAAAAAAGCCGCCGAATAACGCCCCAGTGGTGACTAGGTTCGGGAGAAGATATACGCCTTTTCGCCTCACTCGCTCACCGTTCTCGGATACGACCTCCTCATGCTCGTCTACAGGCAGCACATCGGGTACGGACAGTGCCAAACCTTCGTCATCTGATTTTTGATCATCTCGGTCAGTCATTACATTACCTTTGTAGAGAGTCCAGTTGCGGGGGCAATATTAAACAGCGATTCCCGTTACATTCCAAGTGGTGCCGCCGAAAACACACGGCCTTTTTACTGTCGAAAAAAAAGCGCGGTAAACCGCGCCTTTTATAATCATCTTGCCGACTGCTAGTTTTTAGCTTTATCGATGATTTTATTAGATTCAATCCAAGGCATCATACCGCGCAATTGAGCACCAACCTGCTCAATCGGGTGAGCAGCGTTATTGCGACGATAAGCGGTCATCGACGGGTAGTTAGTAGCGCCTTCGCTAATAAACATCTTCGCATATTCGCCGTTCTGGATACGCTTCAACGCATTACGCATGGCTGCACGCGACTCTTCGTTGATAACTTCAGGGCCGGTAACATACTCACCGTATTCCGCATTATTGGAAATTGAGTAGTTCATATTGGCAATTCCGCCTTCGTACATAAGGTCAACGATAAGCTTTAACTCATGCAAACACTCAAAGTAAGCCATCTCTGGAGCGTAGCCTGCCTCGGTCAAGGTTTCAAAACCCATTTTAACCAACTCAACAGCACCACCACACAATACGGCTTGTTCACCAAATAGGTCGGTTTCAGTTTCATCTTTAAAAGTAGTTTCGATAATACCGGTACGACCACCACCAACGCCGGAAGCGTATGAAAGCGCAACACTCTTAGCATTGCCTGAAGCGTCTTGATGAATAGCGATCAAGTCTGGAATACCGCCGCCTTTAACAAACTCTGAGCGCACGGTATGACCAGGCGCTTTCGGAGCAATCATGATTACATCAAGATCGGCGCGAGGCACAACCTGGTTGTAATGAATGGCAAAACCGTGCGCGAACGCCAAGGTAGCGCCCTGCTTTAGGTTTGGCTCAATTTCGTTCCTGTACAACTGAGACTGGAACTCATCAGGAGTAAGGATCATAACAACATCAGCGGCAGCAACAGCAGCAGGCACATCAGACACCTTTAAACCGTGAGCTTCAGCTTTAGCGATGGATGATGAACCAGCGCGTAAACCTACAGTTACGTCAACACCGGAATCGTTTAGGTTGCAGGCGTGAGCGTGACCCTGCGAACCGTAACCGATGATGGCAACTTTTTTTCCTTTGATGATCGAGAGATCACAATCTTTATCGTAATAAACTTTCATGTTTTTCTACCCTAGATAGGAAGTGATGGAAATGAGCAAAATCAATGCCCGCAGGGGGCTGAGAACGATGCGCAGTGTAGGTGATTACACTTATCCCGTAAAATGATATATTTGCAACCTATTGTTGCACTTACTGGGATACACATTTGGACATCGAAAAGCTTAGGCTATTTAAGACTCTGGCCGACCTTAAACACTTTCATCGTGCGGCAGAACGCAGCCATGTCAGCCCGTCCAAACTCAGTCGTGTCTTGCAAGCAATTGAAGCCGAGGTTGGCGCTCGCTTGCTTGACCGCGATAACCGATCTGTATCCCTAACCGCGCAAGGCGTGCTATTCCTGCAGCATGCTCGGGCGATGATTCAGCAGTGGGAAACGCTGCAAGACCAACTTTTAATCGCCAAGGATTCACTTTCGGGTTCGATCAGCATCTATTGCTCGGTAACCGCCAGTTATAGCTTCCTGTATGACATGCTCACGGACTTTCGGCGCCTGCATCCAGACATTCAAATAAAGCTCCATACCGGTGACCCCGCCGAAGCCTTGGAACGAGTGCAGTCTGGACGCGAAGACATCGCCATCGCCGCTCGCCCAGAGCGGCTACCAAGTGAACTGAGCTTCAAAAGCTTTGCGCAGTCCCCGCTCATATTTATTACGCCTTCAGAGGGGCACAGATTTGAACAGATCGCCGAACAATACCCTGCAGATTTCTGGCATAAGATTCCCTTAATCATCTCTGAGCGTGGCGTCGCTCGCGAGCAGCTAGACGATTGGTTTCGCAAAAACCAAATCACCCCCAATATTCATGCGCAAGTTGCTGGCCACGAAGCACTGGTCAGCATGGTTAGCTTGGGGTTTGGTGTCGGGCTGGTACCGCGCATAGCGATGGACAACAGCCCGCTGAAAGATCGCGTTCGGCCATTTCGCTATCAAGCCAAGTTAAAACCTTACGACGTGGGTGTTTGCGTTTTAGAGAAGCGTCTTAAGAGCCCGGTAGTCGAAGCCTTTTGGTCACAAATATAAAAAGAAGGGAGACATTGCCGAGGTATGAAGCTAAAGAAATTTGAGTCTGCTCAGTTTAAAAAACCACTGAACAGACTCAAACGGTATAACGCAGATCATTATTGCGGCGCAAAATAACAATAGCGTTACGCGCCTGAGTACATATTAGAGACTAAGGACTTTTTCGCCTCGTGCAATTCCGGTAACACCAGACCGCACAACCTCCAATATAGACGCTTCGCCGACCGCTTGGAAAAACGCATTTAGCTTGTCGGTTGGGCCGGTTATCTGAATGGTGTACACCGACGCCGTTACATCAATAATCGAACCGCGGAAGATGTCTACACAGCGCTTTACTTCTGCGCGCTGCGAACCCGTGGCACGCACCTTGATCATCATAAGTTCACGTTCGATATGCGAACCTTCCGTTAGGTCGACCAACTTGACCACATCAACCAAGCGGTTTAAGTGCTTGGTGATCTGCTCGATTTTATGGTCATCCCCCATAGTGGTCAGCGTGAGGCGCGACAAGGTTGAGTCTTCCGTAGGTGCGACGGTAAGGGTTTCAATATTGTAGCCACGCTGAGAAAACAAACCGATAACGCGCGAAAGTGCTCCCGGCTCATTTTCCATTAACAAAGAAATGATACGTTTCATTAGGTGCGCTCCGTTTTACTCAGCCACATATCCCGCATGGAGCCATTGGGGGCAACCTGCATTGGATATACGTGTTCTTTGGGGTCGACGTAAATATCCATAAAGACACACTTGTCCTTCATGGCAAAACATTCCGCCAGCTTGGCTTTTAATTCAGAGCGCTTGGTTACACGCATACCAACATGACCGTAGGCTTCCATCAGCTTCACAAAATCGGGTAACGAATCTTCGTACAAGCTCTCGGAGTAGCGACTGTCATATTGCATATCCTGCCACTGCTTAACCATGCCTAGGGCTTGATTGTTGATGCAAATAATCTTGATCGGTAACGAATACTGCGTGCAGGTCGACAGCTCTTGGATACACATCTGAATACTGCCTTCGCCGGTAACACAAGCAACTACAGCATCACGATGAGCTATCTGTACACCCATTGCTGCAGGCAAGCCGAACCCCATGGTGCCAAGGCCGCCAGAATTGATCCAACGGCGCGGTTTATCAAACTGGTAATACTGAGCGCTGAACATTTGATGCTGACCAACGTCCGAACACACGTAGGCATCACCACCAGTAGCTTCAAACAGTGCACGAACCACTTCTTGAGGCTTCATCATGTCTGAATCAACGTCGTAATTTGGATTTAGGATAATCCCGTGGCGACTGCGCCACTCTTCAATTTCTTTCCACCAGCTATCTATCGCCTTCCTGTCTGGGCGTTCTTTGGCCGCCTTAACGAGCTCCAGCATTTCATCTAATACAGTATCGACCGGGCCAACAATCGGGACATCGGCGGGCACGGTTTTCGAAATAGATGCGGGGTCGATATCGATATGAATAATTTTTGCCGAAGGGCAAAACTTGTTCGGCGTATTGGTTACACGGTCATCAAAGCGAGCGCCCACAGCGAGTATCACATCAGCGTGGTGCATTGCTGTATTCGCCTCTACCATGCCGTGCATACCTAACATGCCCAAAAACTGGCGATCAGTACCTGGGTACGCGCCCAACCCCATCAAAGTATTGGTAACAGGGAAGTTCAACATCTTCGCCAATTCGGTGAGCTGCGGCGAAGCGTTGCCTTGCACTACACCACCTCCGGCATAGATAACAGGACGGCGCGCAGTTAAGAGTAACTGTACGGCTTTCTTTATTTGCCCCGTATGACCGCGCAATGCCGGCGTGTAAGAACGAAGTTTGACCTTGTCTGGATAGGCATAATCGAACTTGTCGACGGGGTTAGTAATATCCTTAGGAATATCAATAACCACAGGGCCGGGCCGGCCTGTTGAAGCGATATAGAAGGCTTTTTTCACCGTCTCAGCAATATCGCGCTGGTCTTTGACTAAAAAGCTGTGCTTTACGATAGGGCGAGAGATACCGACCATGTCGGTCTCTTGGAACGCATCTTCACCAATGCGCTCAGACGCGACCTGACCGGAGATCACCACCATAGGGATCGAGTCCATATAGGCCGTCGCAATCCCCGTAATCGCATTGGTTGCGCCAGGGCCGGACGTTACCAAGACCACCCCCGTTCGACCTGTCGAACGAGCGTAGCCGTCCGCAGCATGCGTGGCCGCCTGCTCGTGACGAACAAGGATGTGCTTTACGCGTTGCTGACGAAATATAGCGTCATATATATGTAGTGCCGCGCCACCAGGGTAGCCGAACAAACATTCAACCCCCTCATCCGCGAGGCTGCGAATCAGAATGTCTCCACCGGAGAGCTTTTCCACGTTTATATCCTCTAGGTTTACTCAGGTTTTGCTCAAGTCACTGCTGCACTACACAGCAATCTCGAAAATATTTAGTTTTCGAGTTCAAGCAATGAAATCATATTTTAGATCTAATCAATTACAACAATAGGCGCAGGTTCAGAGGCCCTGCTGCGATGACTAATGCGTTAATTGTCCGGGGAACAGTCTTGTGGTCTGTTGTTTTGCTGCCCTCACTTCGGATCACAAACCCAAAATTTGGCGAAACAAAACACCGGTCAGGAAGTCGTGTTGTAACTTCCCCGCACTAAAGGATGGTCAGGTCTGCGGTTAGCACGCCTGGGTAGAGATGGGGCCGAGTTTGCTCAGCGTTCTACAGCCATCTAGCGAACCGCCAATTGTCCCAATATAACTAGCAATGTCAAGCAATTGCGCTGAATTTGTACAGTTTGCAGCGTTTTTGCCAAAGCCCTGCGGCAGCGAGGATAATTTTTGCTACACTCGCTCAACTTAATCGGATTTAAATAACGACCAACGCCCTAGCCTACCGCTCGCTAGCAACCCGCTTTGTGACGTGACGAAAAGAGTAGATCGATGAAAGTTTTATTTATTGGTGGTACCGGTAATATCAGCACGGCCGTAAGTTGTTTAGCCTTGGAGCGCGGTATCGAGCTGTGGCACCTAAACCGTGGCCTCAGTGGCACACGCTTAAAAGGCGTTAGCACACTGGAATGCGATATAAACGATGAAGCCGCAGCAGCCAGCGTACTGGCAGGTCACACTTGGGATGCGGTGGTGAACTGGATCGCATTTACACCAGCGGAGATTGAGCGCGATTTACGCTTATTCGGCACCAGCACCGATCAATACGTCTTTATCAGCTCCGCGTCAGCCTATCAAACACCACCCAGCCACCCGATCATTACAGAATCAACCCCTCTATCGAACCCGATGTGGGACTATTCGCGCAATAAAATCGCCTGCGAACAACGCCTTGCTCGCGCAGGCCGTGAAAGTGGATTTCCATTTACTATTGTTCGCCCCTCCCACACCTATTCAACGGTTATCCCCATCGCTATCGGCGGCTGGACAGAGTACACAGCTATCGATCGGATGAAACGCGGCTTGCCGGTTGTCGTTCACGGAGACGGCTCTTCACTTTGGGTGCTAACCCATGCCGAAGACTTCGCCAAAGGTATAGTGGGGTTACTCGGCCACCCCGACAGCATCGGCGAGGCCTACCATATCACCTCTGATGAAGTGCTTACTTGGAACCAGATCTATCAGCACATCGCTACCGCACTAGAGGTAGAAGCCAAGCTTGTTCACGTCACCTCCGATAAAATCTGCCGCTACGACAACAGCTATATCGGCTCTCTATTGGGCGACAAATCTGCCAGCGTGATGTTTGACAACAGCAAAATCAAAGTACTGATACCTGATTTCCAGTGCAGTATCCCCTTCGCCGAAGGTATTAAAACCACCCTCGACTGGTTTGCCGCCGACCCTGCGCGTCAGGTTATATCCACCGAAAGCAACCGAATGATGGAGCAACTGATACAAGCAGAACTCGCTTAGACTTGGCATAGATCACATAAAGTCTTTGGTAATTTACGCTTATGCTTGAAGCAATGCTTAAGACTGAACTAGACTTCGACTAAGCGGCTGTTATTAATAGAGCTTTAATACCGACTGGCCGTCAGCCGTTAGGTGACGCCTAGAGTATGATTTTGACATTTGGGATTTAACAATGAGCAGTGCAAACAAGCCTTCAGACAAATCTTTGACTCACCGAATTGGCCTAGCGTGCCTTGTGCTGGCACTTTTAGCCTCTAGCGGCTCGCTGTTTGCTGAGAACTATTACCGCTGGCAAGATGACAAAGGCGTCACTCACTACGGCTCGACACCACCAAAAGGCGTTGATGCGGTACTGGTAAAAACCTACGGTACATCCAGACCCTCAATAGAACAGCCAAACTCAAATACAAGCGAGCCCGCCGCCGACCCTGAGCGTCAGCGCCGCCTAACCGAACAACAGAATCGTCGCTGTGACGAAGAGCGCCAAAGACTTGCAACCCTGCAACAATCGACACGAGTCCGCATGGAAAATGCCGATGGCGATGCTCGATATTTAACTCAAGAAGAAATTGATAGTGAGATTGCTACCACGCAACGTGTTATCGACGATATTTGCAAATAGAGCGACGCCTCTCGCCAATCCAAGTAGCAACTACCGAAGTAGCAGCTACGCAAAATAAAAAAACGCCCAACTAGGGCGTTTTTTTATTTGCACAGCACATCCCAGTACTGTCAACTCAAGCAACACCTAAGCTAAAACGTAGACAACGCGATCACCGTCTAAGCGAGCCTCAATTTTTGCACCCGCTGGAAACTTCCCTGCGAGCACCTCCTGAGCCAAGGAGTTTTCTATCATCTGTTGGATTGCTCGCTTCAATGGGCGAGCCCCATAAACGGGATCGAACCCAGCCTCACAAAGTCGATTCATGACCTCATCAGAAATAGCCAACTCAAGATCTCGTTCCTGCAAACGCTTACGAAGAATTTCCAATTGAATTTCAGCGATGCCCCGTATTTGCGAGCGGCCTAAAGGATGGAATACCACCACTTCATCGATACGGTTAATAAACTCTGGGCGGAAATGTCCCCCGACCACCTGCATTACGGCATCCTTCATAGCTTGGTAGCGGTTTTCATTTATTTCTGCGCCTTCAGTTTTTTCGTCAAAACTAATACTGTCGTAGGCGCGGTTTTGGGCAATTTCCTGAATCGCATCAGACCCCAAGTTGGACGTCATAACAATTACCGTATTGCGGAAATCGACTGTGCGCCCCTGCCCATCGGTTAGACGTCCATCATCTAACACTTGTAACAAAATATTGAAGACATCCGGATGAGCTTTTTCAACTTCATCCAGCAAGAGCACAGAGTATGGCTTGCGGCGCACCGCCTCGGTTAAGTAGCCGCCCTCTTCATAACCCACGTATCCGGGCGGCGCTCCGATTAAGCGTGCAACCGAATGCTTCTCCATAAACTCAGACATATCGATACGCACCATGGCGTCAGTACTATCGAACAGAAATTCCGCAAGGGACTTACACAGCTCGGTTTTACCGACACCAGTTGGGCCCAAAAATAAAAATGAGCCATTTGGGCGATTAGGATCTGAAAGCCCCGCACGTGAACGCCGCACGGCATTGGCAACGGCCGTCACCGCTTCGCCCTGACCAATCACACGGCGATGTAACGACTCCTCCATGCGCAGTAACTTGTCGCGTTCACCCTCTAACATCTTAGATACTGGAATGCCGGTCCAACGAGAAACCACCTCGGCAATTTCCTCGTCCGTAACCTTATTGCGCAACAGTTTCATCTCGTGCATTTCGGCCTGGCCCGCCATATCCAACTGCTTTTCCAGCTCGGGAATAATACCGTATTGCAATTCAGACATGCGCGCCAAATCTCCCGCTCGACGCGCGGTATCCAGCTCTAAGCGAGCCTGCTCTAAATTACTTTTAATTTCCTGCGAGCCCTGCAACGCAGCTTTTTCCGCGCGCCAAATCTCATCTAAATCGGCATAGTCCCGCTCGATACTTTCAATATCTACATCGATTTTTTTCAAGCGTGAGCGAGCGGCTACATCGTCATCTTTTTTAACCGCCTCACGTTCAATTTTTAATTGGATTAAGCGCCGCTCCAATTTATCCATTTGCTCGGGTTTAGAATCGATCTCCATGCGAATACGACTACCCGACTCGTCTATCAAGTCAATCGCCTTATCCGGTAGCTGACGATCCGTAATATAACGCTGGGAAAGTTTCACGGCGGCAATGATTGCCGCGTCGGAAATATCCACACCGTGATGAACTTCGTAGCGCTCCTTCAAACCACGCAAAATAGCGATAGTATCGGCTTCACTCGGCTCGTCAACTTGCACCTTCTGAAAGCGTCGCTCTAAGGCGGCATCTTTTTCAATATACTTTCGATATTCGTCTAAGGTTGTTGCACCAACGCAATGTAGCTCGCCTCGCGCTAGGGCAGGCTTTAGCATATTACCGGCGTCCATCGCGCCTTCGGCTTTACCGGCACCAACCATGGTGTGCAATTCATCGATAAACAGAATGATTCCACCTTCCTGTTTACCTAGCTCTGTCAGTACCGCTTTTAAACGTTCTTCAAACTCTCCGCGAAATTTTGCTCCAGCCAAAAGTGAGCCAAAATCGAGCGATAAAAGCCGTTTATTCTTCAAGCCTTCTGGGACTTCCCCATTAATTATGCGCTGCGCTAAACCTTCAACAATTGCCGTTTTCCCAACGCCGGGCTCGCCGATAAGTACTGGATTATTTTTAGTGCGACGCTGCAACACCTGTATGGTTCGCCGAATTTCATCGTCGCGACCGATCACTGGGTCTAATTTGCCGGCCTCGGCGCGCGCGGTTAGGTCGATGGTATATTTATCTAGGGCTTGGCGATTGCCCTCGGCTTCTGGATTATCAATGGTGTCGCCACCACGAATACGATCAACCGCCATTTGCAGGCTGTCCGCACGGCCAAAACTCAGCAGCAGCTTACCTAAGGATTTATCACCGTCTTTAATCGCGGCAAGTAAAAAACTTTCGCTGGAAATAAATTTATCGCCAGACTTCTGTGCCTGCTTGTCCGCCAAATTCAGCAAACGCCCCAATTCGGGCGACAACTGTACGTCGCCCGTAGGATTCTGAATACGCGCCAAATTTTCGAGCTGTTTGGTTAGTTCATTGCGCAAACCCTGAGTATCAAAACCGGCCGCCAACAATAGCGGGCGCACTGAACCGCCTTGCTGGTCCAACATGGCCTGCAATAGGTGTAGCGGTTCTATTTGATTATGATCGCGACCAACGGCAAGAGATTGTGCGTCGGACAACGCCATCTGAAGCTGATTTGTTAAACGGTCGATTCGCATAGCGGCAATCTCACTTATTAAAATGTTGGAAAAATACGGTTCCGAGCTGCTGCGGCTCTACTCTTTCTGCTGAGCCATTGAAGCTAATTAAGCCTTAACGTCACGTGAAATCAACTCGAATAAGGCTTTTCGGGGCTATTGAAAAGATGGGGGCGAGATCGAGAAACTCAATCGTCGCGGAGGTTAAAGATTCCGGTGCAGACGCGGTTTACAATTCTGTTATAGTTGCCACCCGCGCCAAAAGAATAAACTCATGCGCGTGAATAGAATGAATGTGCCTTATGCATGCCACTCATTTGAGGAGATCGTCAACATGAACATTATTAAAGCTGTGCGCAACCGCATGCACAGCCAATCACTCACAAATCATATAAGCACGCCAAAAAAGTTGTCCCTTGTAGCGAAACTAGCCGCACTCGCAGGCTTACTTTCTTTCAGTTTCATGGCGTTCAATAGCACTGCAATGCCAAAGCCGGAAACCAAGGTCGCCGCAGCTCCCGCACTAGAGAAGGTATCGAGCCGCTACTTTGACGAATATTACCTGGCAAAAACCGCGGACTGGCCCGGCCTACAGCGCATTCACATCACCGAAGCCGAAGTTAGCTTCGATAAGCGCTGGCTAAAGGAATATCGCCATACTGTTTCAGATAGCCACCGCGCAAAAATAGCAGCCGATTATGGTGACGAACTTAAAACCCAGCTCGCCCGAGCCTTTTCCAATGCCGGATGGAAGCTACTAGAAGAGCCTGCAGACTATGCGGTAATCCTGACGCCAAAACTGGTCGACCTGTACTTAAATGCACCAGAACCCAAAGCTTCAATAGATAAATCCTTTGTTTGGCAGGCTGGTCGGGTAGTGATGGATCTGGATTTTGCCGCTAACGACAAACCCCTCGCCAGAATTGTCGACCGAGATGAAACTCGCTTTCAGAATGCGGCACCAATCGAAGCCAATCGAGCGACTAACTTCCGTCAATTTAAAGTATTGATGAGTAAGTGGTCGAAGAAGGTTGTTAAGCAGCTTGCTCTAACCCGTGGCGAACATCCGTAGAAACACGCGACCACATAGAGATAGCTGCAAAGAAAAGATACAAAGAGGTTACTAATCGGCCAGCCAAATAAGGCTGGCCATTCGACCTGTCTGACCGTCGCGACGAAAAGAGTAGAAACGATCGGAATCCGAATAGGTACAAAAACCCCCACCATAAATCTGTTCCACCCCCGCCCCTCGCAACTCAGCGCTAGCTAAACTGTAAATATTGGCGAAGTACTTGCCCTGTGTCGCTGGGACAAAGCTCTGCTCCGGTGGCTCACTATAGCGACGAGTGATTGCAGCAGCGCGAAACGCATCGTAAACATCCTCACCAACCTCAAATCGCTGTGGCCCTATCGCAGGCCCCAAGAACACCATCAAATCACTATTTTTGGCGCGAAACTTAGATAGGGTAGCAGTCACAATCCCATCGGCCAAGCCGCGCCATCCTGCATGTACCGCCGCAACTTCGTCCCCCTCCTGAGAGCAAATAAGTAATGGCAAGCAGTCGGCCGTCATAACAACGCAGGCACGCCCAGCCGCACGCGTGAACGCGGCATCGGCCGTCACTGCGATGCCGCCAGCGGTATTGCCCAAAGTATCTACGTCTACTACTTGAGTGCTGTGTACCTGATTTAGCCAATAGGGCTTGGCGCTGATCTTCGCGCTTAAACGCGCGCGGTTGATGGCGACGTGATCGGGTGAATCATCAACATGCAGGGCAAGATTATTGGACGCACAAAAGCCCTCACTCACGCCACCAGAACGAGTGCTAATCAATGCTCGAACTCTCGGAGGACATGGCCACACAGGCTCAAAATAGGCCTGCAGGCTAACGAGCAAGGGCTCACTCATGAAGTGGCGGCGGCTTTAATCAAGGCCAAAAGGTGGGACATGTCTTCAGGCAAGGGCACTTGCCACTGTAATGCTTCACCGCTTTCTGGGTGAAATAGGCCGAGCTTGGCAGCGTGCAACGCCTGACGATGAAATTGGTCGACGGCAACTAGGTCTGGCTGAGCTCGCATTGCCTTTGCATTCAAGCGCTTGCCGTAGGTGGCATCGCCAACCAATGGGTGCCCCAGATGTGCCATATGTACGCGAATTTGGTGGGTTCGACCGGTTTCCAATTGCAGCTCTAAATGGGTAAAACCATTGTAACGAGCCAATCCGGCGTAATGGGTGATCGCCTCTTTACCACCACTGGTGACTACAGCCATACGCGTGCGGCTAGTCGGATGACGACCAATATCGCCACGAACCACGCCGCTTTGACGCACGTCGCCCATAACAATCGCTTCATATTGACGCTTTACCGTACGCGCCTGCATTTGTCGGACTAGGTCTGTTTGTGCCAACTCGGTTT
Source organism: Teredinibacter waterburyi (assembly GCF_001922985.1). GTDB lineage: Bacteria > Pseudomonadota > Gammaproteobacteria > Pseudomonadales > Cellvibrionaceae > Teredinibacter > Teredinibacter waterburyi. Next base: position 382,050 of record NZ_MRUH01000022.1, on the reverse strand, counting down.
TTGCGACCACCATCAAGCCCGTGGTGTCTTTGTCTAAGCGATGCACTATACCCGCTCGCGGCAACAAACGTTGACTCGGGTTGTAGTGAATCAAACCATTCAGCAACGTGCCCTGATAATTACCCGCGGCGGGGTGAACGACTAGCCCTGCAGGCTTGTTAACCACAAGAATATGCGCGTCTTCGTAGACAATTTCGAGATCCATCGGCTCGGCAATCCATTCGCCCTGCACCTCGGGGGTCGCATTCAGTTGCAGACTTTCACCGCCCGCGAGCTTCATTTTTGGCTTGCAGGCTCGACCGTTAACCAATAAAGATTCGTCTTTAATCCAGCCCTGCAATTTGGCCCTTGAAAATTCAGGGAACAAATCGGCGACAACTACATCCAACCTATCGCCCGCACGCTCCAACGGTACCGATGAGGAGAGGCTGATTGACTCGGCTTGCAGCACTTCGGCATCGGCATCTAGGAGGGGGGCTTGCCCCGCGTCGAGGCCAGCATTTTGGTCTATTTGCCCTAAGGCGGATTCTGACTTGCTGTTATCAATGGGCATTTGTATTTAAACCTTGAGCTGCATTACACTGTCGCCCCATTATAGCCTTGGCTAGGGTAAAAGCTTGTAGGCCTGCTAGGGATTGCAACAAGATCGTAACTAGCGGATTACAACTGGGCGGGAATTTGATGTTTCATGCCCGCGTTACCAGCGATGGGCAAGAAAACGAACAGAATTAGAAGCGCTTTATTAAAAGAGCTGTATTTACTAAAAGCACCTTATTTAGAAGAACCATATTAAAAGTAGTCGGCATTGTGCTCAGCTTTTCGCTTGGGTCAAGCCAAATTTAGCGCGGCCTCCATATCGCTTGAAGCCTTAGCTGTTAAACCTCACGGTTTAGCGGCTTCCAGCTCAACGACTATTGCCGACATTGATGATCAGAGTTTAGACACCCTAATGATAAATCGTTTTAAAGCCTTAGCATTGTGCCTCATCCTACTCACCTTGGCACTGACCGGTTGCTCTAGCAACAAAGAAAAATTTGATAAAAGCAGCGAACAATTGCTGTTTGAGGCTGCTGAGCGAAATATCCGCTTGCAGTACTGGAGCACAGCCATTGAAGCGCTGGAGTTACTGGAAGAAAACTTCCCGTTCGGCACCTTTGCCGAACAAGCTCAGCTAGAACTAATATACGTCTACTTCCGTGCGGAAGAATACGAAGCGGTCACTGCCGCCGCAGACCGGTTTATCCGTTTGCATCCGCAACACCGCAATGTTGACTACGCCTACTACATGCGTGGTATCGCGGCCTTCCACAACGACTCTTCGTTCTTCGCTATCATGACCGCCGATACCACCCGCCGCGACGTTGGTACATCGCGCGAATCGTTTGACTACTTTGCGCAGTTATTGCAACGCTACCCCGACAGTCAGTACGGGCTAGATGCGCAAAAGCGCATGATCTATTTGCGCAACCTAATGGCACGCTACGAAATTCACGTTGCTAACTACTACTTTGAGCGTCGTGCATTTCTTGCCGCAGCGAATCGCGGTCGCTTTGTGGTCGAAAACTTCCAGCGCTCACCGGCTGTCCCCGATGGCTTAGCCGTTATGATTCAGGCTTACCATCTATTAGGTATGGATGATCTTTCTGAGCAAGCTGTAAAGGTGTTAGCGGCTAACTTCCCAGAGCATCCGGCCCTTAAAAATGGCAAGTTTAACTACCAATTTGGTCGCGACAAAAAAACGTCTTGGGTTACCTATCTAACCTTGGGACTATTCAAAAAGCAGCCGACCGTAAACTTCGATAGCCGTGAACTTTACGACCCATTCTATAACGAAGACTTAGACCCAGTTCCACCGAACTAAGGTTCGCTCGAGACTAAAATAGTATTCCTAGCGGACAGAGTTTTCTGTCCGCTCCTCCGTCTAACGGTTAACTCTCAGCTCTTACATCCGCAGCGCCGCTATCGAAAGCAGCTCCAAATACCCGTTCAACAAGTTCCTGCTAGATTCTATTTCCAACACAAGCTAATCACCAATTTTCCAGCCGTTGGTAATAGGGTAGCGACGATCTCGTCCGAAAGCGCGGCGACTAATTCGAATACCGACAGGAGCCTGACGCCGCTTGTATTCATTGATATCCACCAAACGTAATACCCTACGCACATCGGCTTCATCAAAGCCCTCAGCGACAATCTCGTCGGCACTACAATCATCTTCCACATACAACTCTAAGATTCTGTCTAGCACCTCATAGGGCGGCAGTGAATCTTCATCTTTTTGATCTGGGGCCAGCTCTGCTGAAGGTGGGCGCGTAATCACCGACACCGGTATCACCTCACTAATGGTGTTCCTATACTTGGAGAGCTCAAACACCATTATTTTGGGGACGTCTTTCAGCACGTCTAAACCGCCGGCCATATCGCCATAGAGCGTTGCGTAACCGACCGACATTTCGCTTTTGTTGCCCGTCGTCAGCACCAAATAGCCCAACTTATTAGACATAGCCATTAACAACACACCGCGGCTGCGCGCCTGAATATTTTCTTCCGTAGTATCTTTCTGTGTTCCCGCAAACGTTTCTTCAAGCTGGCCCATAAAGGCTTCGTAAATCGGCTCAATACTAATACTTTGATAATCAACACCAAGGCGCCGAGCTTCATCTTCCGCATCGTTTTTACTAAGGTCTGAGGTATAGCGGAACGGCATCATTACCGCATTCACACGTTCGGCCCCTAAAGCGTCCACCGCAATTGCCAGTGTTAGTGCCGAATCAATACCCCCAGAAAGCCCCAAAACGACACCCTTAAATCCGTTTTTATTCACATAGTCTCGAACCCCGAGTACCAAGGCAGAATAAGTAACCGCCAGCGGATTCTGCTCTACAGAGGCCGGAGCCGTAGTACTTGTAATAGCACCATCGGCACTGCCGAATACAACCACGGCAAGGCGTTCATCGAAGTGGCCGACTCGACTAACAATTTCGCCCCTAGCGTCAGCGACGAAAGATCCGCCATCAAACACCAGCTCATCCTGGCCACCAACCTGATTCACGTAGACAATTGGCGCATCGATTTCTTTCGCTCGCTGCGATACCAAGGACTCTCTTTCTTGCTGCTTGTGCTGATGAAACGGAGAGGCATTTAAATTTAACAGCAGCGCGGCGCCGCAGGATTTAGCCTGAGCAACGGGGCTACCATCCCAAATATCCTCGCAAATAGAAATCCCAACCGATACGCCCTTACAGCTAAACACACCCTGCTGCGAGCCAGCGGTGAAGTAGCGCTTCTCATCAAATACCTGATAATTAGGCAAACACTGCTTCGCATATTCGTATACAAGCTGGCCACCCTCGATTACCCCCGCCATATTGAACATCTCGGCACCGATCTGCTTGGGGTAGCCGACAACCACCGAAATTGGTAATTGTGCGTCACACAAGGCTTGCAAGCCCCTCTGTACGCGCTTATGGCAACTCGGCCGCAATAGCAGGTCTTCTGGCGGGTAACCCGTTAAGGTAAGTTCTGGGAATACGATAATATCAGCCTGGTATTCGTTGTAGGCCCTGCGTGCCGAGTCCACCACCAACTGCAAGTTGCCGTCGATATCGCCGACTAAAGGGTTGATTTGAGCCAGTGCTATTATCAATTTTGACATATACTTTTCACATTCCACGACATTCTAAGGGAGGCTTGACGGCATCAATCTAATGCCATCCGCTTACCTACAAGAGTAGATTCAATTTACGAAGCATGGCATTGTCCTGCAAAGCTCTTAAAAGGGCAAAAATAATCAACGACCGTTCCAATACGCCGACGCAGATCACTGCACGGCCATCGCAAGACAATAGAGAAACTGCTGCGAAACTTTTGTATTGCGAAACTATTGGACTATACGAAGGGTCGATACAACCGTCACTGGGGCCATAATTGAAAGCAATACCTACAACGCCGACACACAATTTACAAATTTTACAGATCTATCTCTACTACCGACTTATTTTAGGGGCCGTACTTTGGCTTACCTACACTAGCGGCGTGGCAGCATCGGTATTGGGCAAGCTGCAGCCAGACCTGTTTAATTTCGCCGCTTCGGGCTATTGCCTGATTAGCTTTGGATCACTATTCGTCTTTCGAGCAAAACAGCTAACCCATTCGATCAAACGTATTAGTTTTTTGCTCATAATCGACATCATCGCCCTATTGCTGATGATTCACGCCAGCGGTGGTATTGATTCGGGTTTGGGCTACCTATTACTTATCAATGTCGCTATCGCAAGTATTTTTATTCGAGGCCAGCTCGCTTTTGCTTTCGCTGCAATGGTCAGCCTATTTGTTATTGGCGATTCATTTTATCTACCCAACACTCACGATAGTTTAACAAGCGCGTTATTTTCTGCTGGGTCCTTGGGTGTATTGATTTTTATTACATCCATAAGCTTTCATTACCTGACCGAAAAAATACGTATTAGCGACATTGAAGCTGCCTCTCAAGCGCGTTACGCAGAGCACCTCCAGAGATTAGCGCAGCATATTATTACCCGCATGCGCACAGGCATTGTGGTTATCGATGAAAAAAACCGTATCGAATTGTTAAACCAATCTGCAATGCAATTGTTAGGGCTACCGCAAGAAAACTACATTGGCCATTCGATTGCTGAAATATCGAACCTAGAAACATTAGTAAACACTTGGCACAAAAACCCCGTTGTTGGTATTCCAAAACAACACTTGCTACGAGCGGGTCAAGAAGCGCGGGTAAGCTTTGCCCTGCTAGAAACAGAAGGGCAAGAACGAACGATACTGTACATGGAAGACTATCGATCCCTAGCACAGCACGCACAGCAATTGAAACTGGCCTCACTAGGTCGCCTAACCGCAAGCATTGCTCACGAAGTACGCAACCCTCTTGGCGCTATATCCCACGCTTCACAACTGTTAAAAGAATCGGAACACCTGCACCCGAGTGATTCCCGGTTAATGGAAATTATTTTGCAGCACTCAGATCGCGTGAATCAAATAATCGAGAACACCTTGGTATTATCCAGCCGTAAAGAACCCAAGGCACAGCAAATCGATTTAAATCGATGGTTACCGCGTTTTATTTCAGAATACGATGCTAGTAATGCCAGCGAGATACAACTACACCCAATATCAGAACATCTTTCGGCAAAGTTTGACCCGGTTCACCTTACCCAAATACTTACCAATCTCTGTGATAACGGTTTAAGGTTTAGTCTACGGCAGACAGGTAAAGCGCAGATAGAAATTCGTGCGGGAATCAGTGAAAATGACGACACACCATTTATCGAAGTTATCGATAACGGCCCCGGAGTGAGCGACGAAATGCTAAGTCAGATATTCGACCCCTTCTACACCACAGATGAAAAAGGTTCGGGGCTTGGCCTATACATTTCCCGAGAGCTATGTGAAATCAATCAAGCATCGATCTTTTTTCAACGAACCCCTCAGGGTAAAAGTTGCTTTAGAATCAACTGCCCTCATCACCAGCGAATGATTTAATCATGTCAAACATCCGAGCACTAATAATTGACGACGAACCCGATATTCGAGAGCTACTCGAAATAACACTATCGCGCATGAATATGGCGGTTGACAGCGCTGCCGATATTGCCGAGGCGACTGCATTTCTAGAGAAGGTCAACTACAACATTTGTTTGACTGACATGAAATTACCTGACGGTAATGGCATAGATCTAGTGCGTTATATTCAGCGACACCACCCAGAATTACCCGTAGCCGTTATTACCGCGCACGGCAATATGGATACGGCAATAGAGGCAATGAAGGCCGGCGCCTTCGATTTTGTCAACAAGCCAATAGAGCTCTCCGCTCTGCGTAAATTAGTTGGCACTGCAATAACATCAAGTCAACTGCCCTCCTCAAGCGAGTCGAGTTCACGCATAGTCGGCCAATCGGCGCAAATCGCCACACTAAAAAAATCCATTTTGAAGCTCGCTCGCTCCCAAGCACCTATATACATCAGCGGCGAGTCCGGTAGCGGCAAAGAACTCGTCGCAAAATCTATTCACGAATTAGGCCCACGCGGTCCGCACCCCTTTGTTGCGGTCAACTGCGGCGCCATCCCTAAAGAATTAATGGAAAGCGAATTCTTCGGGCATAAAAAAGGTTCTTTCACAGGTGCCTCTACCGACAAACAAGGTTTATTCCAAGCGGCAGAAGGCGGTACGCTTTTTCTAGACGAAGTTGCCGATCTTCCGATGGAAATGCAGGTAAAGTTGTTGCGTGCAATACAAGAAAAGGCTGTTCGTCCAATTGGTGCGCAGGCAGAGTTCGCTACCAATGTACGTATTCTCAGCGCCACTCACAAAGACCTTGAGAACTTGGTCAACAAGGGCGAATTCCGCCAAGATTTATTTTATCGACTCAATGTAATCCAAATCACCACGCCACCATTGCGTGAGCGAACGGAAGATATTCCAGAACTGATTGGCTTTTTATTAGAGCGTATTGCCAACGATCATCAGCTCAATGCTCCCAAAGTTACCAGCGCAGCGTTAAAAGCACTTACACACTATCAATACCCAGGTAACATTCGCGAGCTGGAAAATATTTTGGAGCGTGCATTCACACTATGTGAAAATGATCAAATTACCGACCAAGACCTGCAACTCGACGAACGTTCGACAAGCAGTAATACTATAAAGCCAACCAGAATCGGCGGGCACCTACAAGCTTGCCAGACACATGCATCGATTGACGATTACCTTTCCGATATTGAAAAAGAAATTATTTGTGAAATATTAGAGCAAGTGCGCTGGAATAAAACACTCGCAGCTAAAAAGCTTGGCATAAGCTTCCGCTCACTACGCTATAGGTTGGCCAAGTTAGGATTGGACGACAGCGACTAAGTTTGTCGGACGACGCAAAGCGACAATATCAGCCTACTGTTTGCGATATTTCCTACATATTTTAGTCGCGTCTAGACGTAAATTTATTTGCAGTATCACAGCCCCGCCGGAGCAATGAGTGATACCTTTTGATATTTAAGCACAAGCTCTTCAAACAACTGGATCAGGATGATCCCACACAACGCAAGGATCGCCAGCCATGTATAAATTTGCCTACAGACAATCACCCCGCCTTCAAACTCGTGGCTTTACGCTACTCGACATACTGTTAAGTATAAGTATTCTCGCTTTAGTACTCGGTCTAGGCGTTCCATCCCTTACCGAAATACTCAATACTCACAAGAAAAAAACCAGCCTGTCCTCGATTCTTCATATGATGAACTTTGCACGACAAACAGCGATAGATACACGCGAGAACATTACCTTATGCCCCAGCACAGATCTCATAAACTGCAGTCGCGACTGGAGAAACCCCGTCATCGTTTTTCTAGATAAGGACGCCAACCGAGAGATTTCAGAGGAAGACACACTACTGCGAGTGCGTGATGTTATTGATACAAGCCAGCAACTTACAATGAGGTCATCCGCCAACCGTCAATATGTACAGTTTCAAGCAGATGGTAGCACGCGAGGTCAAAATGGAAGCTTCTACCTTTGCCAAACACACGGTGAGTCAGCAGGTGAAACGAAAGCGCGGATTATTTTTTACCACACAGGGCGCAGCAGAATAGCGAAACACCACGAGCTTACTGGCAGTTGCAACTAAACGTATAGCCTTCGCTAAAACTAAAACAGCCATCAAATCTTTAGCTGCTTTAAATTAGTAGCTAGCTGCCGCAATAACCTGAGTTATAACTTAATTTAGCGCCAACACGTCTGCGTGGTCTCTGTTCCTGTACTACCGCGGACCCCGGTATTCGTTAAGGTAAAAGCCGTGCAGGCCGAATCAGAAGTCGTCACAACTAAACTCACCGTATGGGTAAACGCTGAGCAAGGGCTAGCGCTGTTTGGAGCACAACCACTTGGCAATAGTGCGACACTCGTCGAGTAGTGTTCAGTCTCACTTAAATTCGAACCTAGACCCAAACCACATGCCGCGCCAGTACAGCCAGTTGGAGCGACGATAACCGAAGTATAGGAGCTGTATAAACTATAGAAACGCTCTTGTCGTGAGGCCATATCTAAAACAAAGGCCTTGGCCTCTGCGCGTTTACCTCGCTTTACCTGCTCCATATAGGACGGGACAGCGAATACAGAAATAATGGCGACTACGGCAAGAGTAATAAGGAGTTCAATTAAGGTAAACCCCCGCGCTCGAACGACACAGCTCTCGAATCTAGTTCGATCTGGTAGCGACAAGGCGAACTCTGTCTTTATCCGACACTTTCTGATCCGTAACATTGGCTTGCCTTGTCTCTACTAGAGTTGATTATAATTATTTTAATACCGACCAAGACGTTCGTCTTGATGGCCTGTTTTTTTCGAACTGTACATCAAACTCGTTAATAAAACCTTCCGAGTCGGGAATGAGAATATTGTTATCAATAATCAAACCGCCACCGGGTAAATTATCCAGCGCAACGCCAGCTACGCCATCGCCATTTTCATCAACAACATTGAACACGTTAACATCAGGCTGACCGCCGGTGTATTTATCCACGGCTGTAAGAAAACCGCGTCCACCCGCTGCACAAGGGTCGCTAGTCTCCGGAATCGTGCTAACCACCATTACATAATCGCCGGCAATAACGGGATTTACCGCTACCCGCTCACCCACTCCGCCGGGGAAATCTAAGTACCAACCAAAGTTTTCATCAGAGTCATCATCGCTTACTGACTTGTAAATAACCGTAGAAGTATCAGTCACATTACGAGTAGCGCCATCCTCAGAGTTTTGTAGCGTTCGAGCAGTCAAGCTAGAACGTGTTAAATCACCATAGCCACTGCCAGCATCCCAAACACCATAAAAGGACTGCTGATCGGTAGTAGTCACATCATCGTCAGTTAGGTATTGACCTGTTCCAAACAACACCATTAAATTAGGATCAGTATCATAAGCACGCTTATTTGCATGAGCGAAGACGATCGGCTTAGTCGTTATAGGTTGGCGAGTAATTGCACTACACGTACCTCGACATGCCTGAATCAGCGGTGCTGCCGAACCAGCTGAAGCGTGAGCAACGTCCCAATCGGTGGCCGTATCGCTACTAAGGTCAAATGCCCACAGGTTGCCATGTACATCGCCTGCATACACACGATCAATGGTCCCATCGCTATTAAGGTCTAATATGGTCGGCGCCGACAAACCATTACAATCGCTAGCACCTAACTCGCAACTGGTCTCAGTAACAGCATTACCCTCACCGTCCAGCACTGCCGTGCCAAAAATGTCCAGTACAGGCGCGCTAGCCACAGAGCCAACGCCAGTTGCAATCTCTACGGAATAGACCGAAGGATCAGTCGAATCGACGTCTAAATAAAGAATAAATAATGATGCCTGTCCATGCCCCGTATTGTTGTAACCATTACCAAAAATTGCCGCCCACTTGCCATTATTTAGCTTGCCGATTTGAGGGCGACCCACCGTGTAGCCTAAGTTTGAATGGGTAAATTCGCGCTTAATCAACGCCGCAAACTGAGCGTCGCTCGTTAAGCTCCCGGGATCAGTCACATCGAGAACATATACACCTTTTCCGCCTGCACCTAAACCGCCAACTAAATAGGTCGCCCAAGATTTAACACCACTATTCTCAACAATTATATCACCGGATGTCGGAGTAGAATCTATATAGGGGCGATGGCTGTAGTTTGGATCAGCAAGCGCATGCAAGCCTTTACCGGGCTCATCTGAAAATAACATCCCGGGAATGTAAGCAAAAACCTCCTGACCGTTGCTACCGTTAAATACATGTAACATTCCGTCGTTAGCGCCCACATAAACCAACGGAGTACGGCTGCTCTTGCTCGTAACATAAGCACTGTAATATAAGCTTGCTTGTGTTTCTGGATCAGTCACCTCAAAGGCATCCGGGTAGTTCGCTTTAGGCTTACCCACATAGTGCGGGCTTGAATGAACAATATCGCCAAGTATCGCATTATTACGATTACGTAATCCTGCTGCAGTCTCTGCCGCACTACCTTTTATATCACCACGAAGGTATTGTATTAGGGTCGAGCGATCAACACCCGTCGAGTCTAAATCGGCAACCTGTGCAGAAGAAAAGTTTCCGATATTAGCTGCATTAAAAACAACACCTTGGCCCGCCCCAGAGTTAGCTTCACTGTTAAAGCTAATAATCGAACGAGGCTCAGCTGCCGTGCGTGCAAACAACAACTCACCGGCTCTCCAAGCTGGAGTACTACTGCGCGTTAAAACACCATCACCATCATCATCGGTATAGGCATACGCTAATAGGTCACCATACCAACCGTCTGACGAGAACCAAGCTTGGAACAGTAGAGCGCCCTCAGAAATACTAGTAGAATTGAACCCCACCGACGCAGCGCTGCCCTCGACCCGCGCATCGATTCCGGTCATTGCAGCGCTTAAGCTCTCTTCCAGCTGGACGGGATCATCGGCACTGAAAAAGCCCCCGCGACCATTCACAGTTGCGTGAAATAAATCATCTATGGTGTGTATAGTATTCTGAGGAGCCGGAGTTGTAGACCAAACGCCGGTAGTACCAAAAACGTAATTGTCGGGATTAATATTACCTTTAACTCCAAAGGTAACCGCATAGGTGATCATATGCTGTGCGGTATTAGTATCAGGAGCCAGCCCCGTCGTTGATACCGGCACTAAGTTTGGGAGGTCTGGAGCCAAATCATTCTCATAATAAAGCATCGCCACATCAGCAATGGTATTTGGAACGCCATCGGCAAATGGGCTCCCACCGAACGGGAGACTTTCGTCTTCCTCCGTCGCAGAATCATAAGGTGATGAACGATCACTATCGATATCGCCCGACTTTGGCAGCAAGAGGGTGTTCACCCCCTCCGCTGGGGCTGGGTAGTCGCCATCTCCATAGTATGAAAGGCCAAATGCTGAATAGTCCACTTGTGAGAAATCATCCCTCATGTAACCATCAGTAGTAACGATAGTAAAATTCTGCTGACATGAGCCGCCATCACTAAGGGATGCTATAGGGCTTGGTGTCTCGTCCGGCATAAACCCGCTGTCCGGGTTGCTATCGCTAATTTGATCAAAATACTTACCAGCATTCTGTAAGGCATTTCGAAGCGGGGTTGCATTACCTACTGGCGGAATAACATAAACTTTATCAATTAATGTACTTTTATTATCTCCAACAGCTAAGTCAGCAACAGGTAAATTAGCGTTGTTATTCAGCGTTGCAAGGCCAACATTTTTATCGTTCTGAGATATAACCGAACCAAGAACAGATTTCATAACATTAATACGAGATTTGTAATAAACCTCCCAGTTAGCGTAATTTTGTAGGTCGGCACCCGTAGGGGTTGTCAGAGCTGCGCTAAGTATAGATTCATCTAAACGCTCGTGCCCTGCCGCATAACTTGGCTCACCACATTCCCCCTCTTGGAAAACTCCATCTGCAACTTGCCCTGGCCCTGAATCATTCCAAATAGCATAACGCCTGTTAGCGAACCACCAAGTGGCGGCATCGGGCCGACCAACCCACGGTGTATACGTAAGATTTGGGTTATATGCCAACGCGTTATAACCCACACAGGAGTTAAGAATATCGTTCTTAGTTGACGGCAATAACGAAACATAGCCATCCCCCTCATAATTGCGGACGGTGCCGGTGTAACCGGCAAAGGGCGAAGTATCTACCCACGTCGCTTGCGGGTTTCCTTCTGCATCTAACGCCCACTCATTCCGCCCGAAACTCACAGGTACGGGGGCACTACGGGGATAGACCTGATTCGCCCCTTCCGTCTTAATTATTTCATAACCCATACTGAGTGAGTCGTCGACCAAAACAAGAATATTCGGCTTAACTGATACCCCTAAGTAAAGAGGCTGCTCACTTAAAACTCCAGGCGCCGCCGTCGACTGTGTCGCTACAGCACACGCGAACACAGAAGAAGCAACTAACGCGGCAGACCGCACTAACATAGAGTTAAACTGTTTCATAACATTAACCTTGATGTTGAGCTCTCACCCAAAATTCTTAAATAACCAGACTTAGTAAACAAAAACATCATCGCCATAACCGGTTTGAAAGGTACTTTCCAACACTGAATAAATATTCGGGTCTTTACCCCAACCGATCGCCGTAATGCGATAAAGGTAAGGTTTGGTATCACCGCCGTCATTATCAACGTCCATCACCGTTACCACCTTATTCGCACCTTGCGTCATATCACGACCAATATACTCAACAATATAACGCGGCTTTTTAGCGACTATGGACGTATCGTAATCAACCTCCACGGAGGTAATATTGCTCCAAGTAGAGTCCTTATCGGGTATAAACTGAGCCCCACCAGACAAACTTGCCGATAGCGGTACAGCGACGTTACTAGGTCTTGCTACCAAAGAATAATAACCGCTGCCATTAAAACGAGTGTCGATCGCTTCCGGCGACTTAATTCCACGTAATACAGACTCAGCGGCACCTAATGCAGATTCAGCGGCATAGCGAGCGACGGTTTTCTGTCGAGCGTTCGCAGCCATCCGCTCTTGCATGGTTGAGTTTTGCATATTTGCTACACCAACCACTGACATAACCAACAATATAATCAACGCAATAACCAAAGTCGCTCCCGACTCTCGGCCGGTGAAACTGCCACCATTTGGACGCTGCTTATCCGAATACTTTTTCATGCACCACCTTCCACTAAGGGTTCAACTGTTATGCCTAGGTCTAATATCATTACGCCAACAAACAACTCAAAAACCGACATTTACACGAGCTAAACCTAAATCGCCACGTGGTTTGGCAAAACAAACACCCTTGAGAAGGTCTTATTAAGCAAACCGATACCATCATTCTTTTGTGCCGTTTCAAGCGAATTTAATATTGCCGTTACGCGCACTCGATCAACGCTATGCCACGCGTTATTCGACGCGACAAATGCAGCATCTGAAAAATACAATTTGTTGTTATCTGTGGGGTCCTGCCAACCAAACTCAACTTGAAAAGACTCTACCCCATCAACTAGTTCTTCACCGTTACGTTTAAGAGCACAAAATTGCGGCGTAGTAGCACTGCAATCTTGGCTTCCTGTGGCAGAGGCACTCTTACCAATTTTGTATTCGACGGCTCCGGTATCACCAATATAAACGTAAGACGGTGAAGTGCCTTTACCTAACTGATCGAGCGCTCCAGGGGTCGAGGATCTAAAGAATACCTGCTGAGTATCAATACTTACATTTGGATCAGTATCTCCTGCGGCATAAGTAATAGTCCCAGAACTACCGTCGGCGCTTGCCTTAAAAATAACTAAACGAGAGCAATCACCGGCCATCACCACGTCGTCCTGCTTCACCGTAGCGGCGGCTGTCGCGTCAATCGCCAACTGAGCTGCGCCTGGCGAGGTAGAAATAACGGGGTAACGATCCCTTGCCGACGCATACCGGACGACCAATGAATCGCTGGCGATTGCGCCTGCACCATCATTATTAGAACCGGAGACTACACGGGTAAAATCGTATAACTGGCCCGCACCAGCATTAGTCTTGATCAAATTGGTGATACGGCGATTTTCGTCAGTTAAGGTTTCATTACCGCGTACCAAACTTAAACAACCGGCATATCCCGCTTGCTTTACATCGTCTTCTAAACGAGAAAACAAAAAGCGCGCATTTTCTTGGATAACCTGCACACCATTTAAAGTGCTGGCGTTTTGGCTAGACGTTGCGTATAGCTGAAACACACCAGCAAGAATAAACAAGCCAACCACAATGGAGATCATGACCTCGGCCAAGCCGACGCCGAACTGTTTCGATAAATTTAGGTTTATGGTGTTTTTCACTGAGCGCATCCTACAATCTCAATTGATAGGTATAACAAGTTAAGGCGTCGCAACTGGTACTGGATGTCCCGGTTTTATCGTGATCCCAAAGTACCGTTATGGTGTAAACCCCATCGGCATAATCAACCTTGCCGAAACCGCTAGGTAATCGTCTTGCCAGCTGTGCCTGCCAATAAAATGCATCCCAAGCAACCTGATCTGACTTAGTACAGCCTGACCGACTTGCAACGCAACCAGGAATTGAATAACTGCCAGTTGAGGTATTGATATTGTCGTAATCGTCATCATCACTAGTTTCACTAGCATCGTTGTAGGCGAGTATACGGTCGCCCATATCCGCGGCTAACATATCCGCTTCGGATAACATCACGGCGCGCTGGTTACTGCTAAGCCCCTGAGCCTGCATCGCCAAGACCCCCAACAAACCCACCGCTAAAATAAATAGCGACACCACGACTTCCATCATCGCTGCACCGCGTTGTAATAACCTACTTGGCAGCTTCCGTTTAGCTGCTAGAGCAACAGAGCCATCAACCGTAATTAAGGACATGTTGTCGTACCCCACTTCATCCGAGCACTGCCGGAATTGGCTATGTCAATTGTTCGAGAAAACTCAGTATCCGATGATGCGAGTGCATTACCAGCGCAGACGCGCAACTCAGTAACACCGAGCTCTTTACTACCCGACTCGTTATATCGCACCGTATATTTGGCATTCGTAGATGGTGAGGTTTCGACACCACTGGTAATACGTACCTGACCTTCTGGAACACCTTGTACCCGCAAAATTATTTCGCCGTCGGATGTAGTGGTCGAGCGCAATCCGTTTTCGTTGATGTCGACGAAAATCATCCAGCCACTGCTCCACGAATTACTCGCCGCGCAACTAGTGCCATTTGAACTGGGGCAAACAACCACGTGCTGCTTGCGCGTAATGGCTTCATTGCGCGCAAAAGATAAAGCCGTTCGCACACGTCCTGTCTCGGCAGCCAGCTCGCGGCTGCGCAGTAGACTCTGAAAACTCGGAACCGCCATGGCGAGTAAAATGGCCACAATAGCAATTGAGATCATCAACTCGATTAAAGTAAAACCAGCCATAGCTCGGCTAAAACGGCAGAACCGTGAGCGGGATGCCTGAAGCACCGATCCGTTGGCTCTCTTTTGCACGCACAGAAGATTTTTCATGGATGTAGTTATACCAAAAGTAATTGAGAATGCCGTGCGGATAGGGATAACCGGCATATAGAAGCGATAGAATACCGAGGCAAAACAAAGGCCCGTACTAAAGTGTTAACCCTATTAACTTAAGGCCCATACTCAAGCGGCATTTAATTCATTATTATTAACAGATTGATTAAAGGGGTTACACAAAGGCAGGCGCGTAACACCCTACAAAAAAACGAGACCTAGATCACGAACACTCTAGATTCGCAATTCTCTCGGTAGCGAGAAACTAATATTTTCTTCGCGTCCACTCAGCTCAACCGGGGCTAGCGCACCCAAGCTCTCTAAACCAGCAATAACGTCTCGCACCAGAACCTCAGGAGCTGATGCACCCGCCGTAATGCCGACATGTTTAATACCGGTAAACCACGCCTTATCAAGGTCTTCAGGCCCGTCCACCAAGTAAGCTTTGGCACCACAGCGCTCGGCCAGCTCTCGCAACCGATTCGAGTTGGAGCTGTTTGGAGAGCCAACCACAAGAACAAGGTCACACTCTAGTGCCAACTGCTTTACCGCATCCTGGCGGTTTTGCGTGGCATAACAAATATCGTCTTTTCGAGGCCCTTCGATGTTCGGGAAGCGCTGCCTTAAACAGTCGATAACCCGCGCAGTATCATCCATAGAGAGGGTTGTTTGAGTGACATAACAAAGTCGATCTGGGTCCTTAACTTCAAGCTTTTCCACATCGGCTTCATCCTCGACCAAATAGATCGCACCGCCATTAGAAGTGTCGTACTGCCCCATGGTGCCTTCCACTTCTGGGTGGCCCTGATGGCCGATCAAAATACATTCGCGACCATCACCGCTGTAGTTCGCCACCTCGATATGTACTTTGGTAACCAGTGGGCAGGTTGCATCAAACACTTTTAAACCTCGGCGCCCAGCCTCGGTGCGTACAGCCTGGGAAACCCCATGGGCACTAAAAATAACGATAACATCGTCCGGCACATCATCGAGTTCGTCGACAAAAATTGCACCGCGTTCTCGTAGAGATTCCACAACAAATTTATTGTGGACGACCTCATGACGCACATAAATGGGCGCACCAAAAACATCTAGGGCACGATTCACAATATCAATTGCGCGATCAACCCCAGCACAAAAGCCACGAGGGTTCGCTAATTTAATTTCCATACCGCATATCTCTTCAATCTATGAACACTGCTAGTCAGTTTATAAACGCTGGTAGCGTTAATTAGTGACTGGTTGCAGGCATTACATTAAGAATTTGAACCTGAAACAAAATGGTCTTGCCGGACAAGGGATGATTAAAGTCTATCGTCACCTTATCGTCATCAAAGCTACGCACTACGCCAGGCACTTCACCACCGCTAGCATCTGCGAAGGTGACAACCAGCCCCTCACTCAACTCAAACTCTTTACTAAAGCGGGTGCGATCGACAACTTGAATATTATTTTCGTTGGGAAGGCCGAATGCGTTTTCCGGCAAAATAATCCGTTCAGCTTTATCACCTGCCACCAAACCAAATAGCGACCGCTCAAAACCGGGCAACAAATTACCATCGCCAACCACAAAGGTCGCCGGGCTCGAATCGAAATTAGAATCGACAACGTTGCCGTTTTCGAGCTTAAGAGAAAAATGCAATTCGACTTGGGTATCCAACCCTATAGTCAGCTCTTTATTCATTCGGTTCGCCCTGTGTAACAGCTTCGTTATCTTGCTTTTTCTTGGTAAAGATCGCATCCCAAATTAACAGCGCGGCGCCACAACTAATCGCGCTATCGGCAATATTAAACGCGGGGAATTCATGCTGCTGGTAATGAAACAAAATAAAATCAACAACATAACCGTAAACCACTCTATCAACCAAGTTGCCAACGGCACCGCCCAAAATCAACGCCAGCGCTAGAGCTTCTAACCACTGGGCCTTTTTTAATTTAGCTATCCAAACAGCCAACAAAACACTTACACCTGCAGCCAACACACCAAGAAACCAGCGCTGCCATCCGCCGGCATCGTGTAAAAAGCTAAAGGCTGCACCATAGTTGTGACGCAAGGTAATTTGAAAAAAAGATGTCACAATTTCACGATCGTAAAGCGCCAACTCGGCACTCACCCACAGCTTGGTTAATTGATCGAGCACAATCGCAAACAATGCAAGCGCATACCAACGCCACGGCAACTCACTAACTTTAAATGACTTAAGCAAACTCACGCTGCTCCCCTGTGCCCGTTATATTTTCGACGCAGCGGCCACAAATTTCTTCGTGCTCGGCATGGCTGCCAACATCTTCACGGTGATGCCAGCAGCGCACGCACTTAGCCGCGCCAGATTTTTCTACTGACACAGCTAAACCGTCGACATCAGTAGCATCACCGCCAGCGCCTTTAACTAGGGTTACCGTTGAACAGATCAAAACGAAACGCAGTTCGTTGGCCAGCGCTGACAATTTAGCGTACACCTCATCACTACAGTGCAGGGTAATATTAGCCGCAAGTGAGCCACCAATTTCACCCGCGCCACGCTTCGCTTCAATCACCTTGTTCACCGCAGTTTTGGCCTTCGCAACAAATTGCCAGTAACTATTTGGCATAGCCTCGTCAGCCGCCAAACGCGGTAGCGAATACCACTCAGAGGTAAACACTGGGCCGGATTTCTCGCCGGGAATGGCCTGCCAAATTTCGTCGGCAGTGAACGACAAGATGGGTGCAATCCAGCGCACAAACGCTTGCGCAATATGGTATTGAGCGGTCTGAGCCGAACGTCTAGCGGAGCTATTTTCCGGCATGGTATAAACCCGATCTTTAATAATATCGAGGTAAAACCCGCCCAAATCGACCACACAAAAATTATGAATTTTTTGATAAATCAAATGGAATTGATAGCTGTCGTAGCATTTCAATATTTCTTCTTGCAGTTGCGCGGTTCTATCGAGCGCCCAGCGATCAAGGGCAACCATATCGTTAAAAGCAACCGAGTGTTCGCTAGGTTCAAAACCGTTTAAGTTCGACAATAAGTAGCGCGTGGTATTGCGGATACGTCGATAGGAATCAGCGGTGCGCTTTAGAATTTCATCGGAAACATTCATATCACCGCTAAAGTCAGTAGCCGCTACCCATAGGCGCAGTACATCACCACCGAGATCATTCATCACTTTTTGCGGTGACACGGTATTGCCAATCGACTTCGACATTTTGCGCCCGTCGGAGTCCACCACAAAACCGTGGGTCAATACTTGCTTGTAGGGGGCGGTATTATTAATCGCCATCGCCGTCTTTAACGATGATTGAAACCAACCGCGATGCTGATCAGAACCTTCCAAATAAAGATCGGCGGGATAGCCCAACTCACTTCGCTGCTGCATAACAGAAAAGTGAGTCACACCAGAGTCGAACCACACATCTAAAGTATCAGTCACTTTCGTATAGTTTTCGGCATCGTTACCTAAAAGCTCGGCGGGATCTAAATCGAACCACGCCTCGATTCCCGACACTTCAATTAGCTTGGCAACCTTCTCGACTAACTCGGCTGTATTTGGATGAATATCTTGCGTTTCTTTATGAACAAACAACGCAATCGGGACACCCCAAGTACGCTGCCGAGAAATACACCAGTCTGGGCTGGAATCCAACATTGAACGAATTCTCGCCTCGCCCCAATCTGGAATCCACTTAACCCCGTCAACCGCTTTTTTCACCGAGCTGAGCAGCCCATTTTTATTCATGCTCACGAACCACTGAGGTGTTGCACGAAAAATTAGCGGCGTCTTTGTCCGCCAACAGTGAGGGAAACTGTGTACAAATTTTTCTTGATGGAGCAGCGCCTGCCTTTCTTCGAGTAAGGCAATAACCTTCTCGTCAACTTTATAAACATGCTCGCCGGAAAATATCTCTACGTCACTGCGGTAAATACCATTCTCGTCAACGTAATTAAGCGTACCAATTCCGTACTTGGCGCCCACTACAAAGTCATCGGCGCCATGGTCTGGTGCGGTATGAACGCAACCAGTACCAGCCTCAGTGGTAACGTGATCGCCGAGAATAACCGGAACTTGCCGAGCGTAGAATGGATGCTGCAACTGAAGTTGCTCTAAATCGACACCTTTACAGCGCCCGACAATTGTTACCTCGCCAAGGCCTGCCCGCTGACTAACCGATTCCAACAAGGCTTCGGCAATCACAAGACGCTCAGCACCGGCTTGCACAACAATGTAATCCAGCTCTGCATGCAGGCTTACCGCTTGGTTCGACGGCAGTGTCCAAGGTGTTGTCGTCCAAATAACAACACTGACTTGGCCTTCGCCCCCAAGCACCGCAACTCTTTTAGAAAAATCTTGGCTGTCGACCACGGGGAATTTTACGTCGATAGAAAATGACGTTTTGTCTTGGTATTCAACTTCGGCCTCGGCCAATGCTGAACCACCGACAACACTCCAATACACGGGCTTAAAACCGCGATGCAGGTGGCCGTTATCGACAATTTTTCCGAGCGCACGAACAATGTCGGCTTCGGTTTTAAAATCCATGGTCAAATAGGGATTATCCCATTCACCCAACACACCTAAGCGAATAAAATCTTTCTTTTGACCGTCTACCTGACGCGCGGCGTAGTCTCGACATTTTTTGCGAAACGTCGCGTAATCAACTTTAACCCCAGCCTTGCCAATTTTCTTCTCTACATTATGTTCAATAGGCAAGCCGTGACAATCCCAACCCGGCACATAGGGCGCATCAAAACCACTTAAGGTTTTCGCCTTAATAATGATGTCTTTCAAAATTTTATTTACCGCGTGACCTATATGAATATCGCCATTAGCGTAGGGGGGGCCGTCGTGCAAAATAAACTTCTCGCACCCCGCTCGCGCACTGCGAATTTGCTGATACAAATCTTGCTTCTGCCAGCGCTTAAGCATCTCGGGCTCACGCTGCGCCAAATTGGCTTTCATCGCAAAACTAGTGTTGGGCAGGTTTAAGGTTGCTTTGTAATCAGTCATGTGCTTTTTGGTATGTCGTTAGAGGTATTAATTATCGCTACGTTTAACCGCAACGGGTTTTGTGTTTGCCTAACCTTTAGGAATATCGGCCGTCGCAAACCAAGCTTTTGCCGCGCTAACATCCAGCGCTATTTGCTGCTGTAATTCAGCAACATCACTAAAGCGCAATTCGCGCCTTATTTTATGTTTGAACTTCACACGAATACAGCGACTATAGAGGTCGATTGTGCGATCTAATAGGTGCACTTCCAGTAACGGCTTTTGGCCACCCACTATTGTCGGCCGCACACCAACGTTGGCAACGGCATCGAGTTGATCAGCTGCTCCTTCGATGCGAACTGTAACCGCGTAAACCCCTTGCACCACCGCGCGATAACGGCCCAAGCCGATATTTGCCGTTGGGAAGCCAATACTGCGACCAAGTTTGCGGCCGTGTATAACCCGACCCAAAACCTGATAATCTCGACCGAGCAAGCGCGCGGCACTTGCAAAGTCGTCCTGCTCCAGCAAGCTGCGAATACGTGTACTGCTAATGCGCTCGCCATTATCTTGCTCTGTTTGCGTATCGCACACGGCAAAGCCATGAAGCTCCCCCGCTTTCTGCAGTAGCGAAAAATCACCACTGCGGTCACAACCGAAACGAAAATCGTCACCGACGACAAGATATTTCACCCCCAACCCGTCGACTAACACCTTTTCGATGTAATCCTCGGCCGAGAGGGTGCGCAATTGCTGGTTGAATTTCAAGCACAAGACGCGATCGATACCCTGAGCAAACAACGCTTCCACCTTTTCTCTCAACCGCATTAATCGCGCTGGTGCCGCCTCACGGGAAAAGTATTCGTAGGGCTGAGGCTCAAATACCATCACCAGCGACGGCAGACCGAGCTGCTCGGCTTGTTGTCGCAGGTGCGCTAACACTTTTTGATGGCCTAGATGTACGCCGTCAAACGAGCCAATTGTCGCCACACAACCATAGTGGCGTGATTGGAGACTAGCCAAGCCATGGATAAACTCAGGTTGCGCTGCTGGGCTTAGAACTTCAGTCAAAATTACGGCTCGGTTGTATGGGCGGACTATTCGCGAAAGGCGGGGATTATAGCGCAGCTTAAGCCTTTAAATCAGCCAGCCGCAGCCCAGATACCCATAAGCAAGTAAGATAAATTGCCATTCCAGCCCCGCAGAGGCCTAAAACCTCCGCTATTCGCGTATGCCAAGCCACAGTTACCATATCGCTGGCCCAAGTCAAGCCAACCAATAGCACCGCTACCATCATGCAATTCGCAAATAGCGAGCGCAGGGCAAACCGCCCCCACCCGCTTTGCGGGCAGTACGCCTTCTGTTTACGGAGCAAATGAAACAATAAGCCGGCATTTAAAAACGCCGATGCCGAAGTGGCTAGCGCTAACCCCGCGTGACCTATACCCCAAAGGTAATGTAGCGGCACAACGAACAGCAGGTTTAGCACCATATTCGCAACCATCGCGATAACGCCCACCCTAACCGGCGTTCGAGTATCTTGCCGTGAGAAGAACCCACTAGCCAATACTTTTATCAACATGAACGCCGTCAAACCAATCGCGTAGGCCCGTAAGCTGTAAGAAGACATGCGAACGTCCTCTGGGCGATAATTATCGTACTGGAATAGCGCGAACAAAATTGGTTCTGCCAATACAGCCAGAGCCAAAGCTGCAGGCAAACCGATTAACAGAATCATCCTCAACGCCCAATCCAAGGTTTTACTAAATTGGGTCACATCATCTATATGCTGACGGGCCAAGGTCGGCAAAACCACAGTAGCGATACCAATACCGAATACGCCCAATGGAAGTTCGGTAAGACGGTCGGAGAAGTACAACCAAGTTATGCTGCCGTCCGGTAGAAACGAGGCCAAAATCGTATCCAATAAAAGGTTAATTTGACCGACCGACACGCCAAACATGGCCGGCGCCATAAGTTTTAACACCTTACGTACGGATTCATCGCCCCAGTCCACACGCGGGTGCGGCAGCAAACCCAGCCGCATCAAAAACGGCAGCTGAAACAACAGCTGTATGACACCCGCCACCACAACACCCCAAGCGAGCGCATAAACAGGTGTTTCGAGCATCGGAGAAACCACAACGGCTGCAATAATCAGCACGGCATTCAACAATACTGGCGTAAAAGCGGGAACGGCAAAACGGTCGTAACTATTTAATATCGCGCCAGCAAAGCCGGTTAAGGATATTAGCAGTAAGTAGGGAAAGGTTATGCGCAGCAAGCTAGTCGTAAGCTCGAATTTTTCTGGGTTGTTGAGAAAAAAACCCATGCCGAATATAGCGGTCACCAATGGTGCCGCCACCACGACCAATAAGGTAATAACGATAAGCGCAGAACCTAAACTACCAGCAATGGCGTCGACAAACTGCCGCACTGCTGCGTGACTTCCGCGCGCGCGATATTCCGACAACACGGGAACAAAGGCTTGGGCGAAAGCGCCTTCCGCAAATAATCGCCGCAGAAAGTTGGGGATTTTAAAGGCGATATAAAACGCATCCGCCGACGCCTCTGCACCTAGATATCGGGCAAACAACACATCGCGCGCTAGCCCCATCACTCGCGACAGCATGGTCATACTGCTTACGATAAGGCTCGACTGCAGAATACCGCGTTTTTTACCCGATGCTGCCGTCGCCGACCCTTGCTGTTCAGATTCGTTGTTCAATTGTGGCCCTTTTCCTAGCAAACCGAGATTTAACCACGCGATCCCCTGAGGTTCACTCCCGCTATGGCTGGCTGCGCAACTCTATAGCGAATAACGAG
This sequence comes from Teredinibacter waterburyi, assembly GCF_001922985.1. Classification (GTDB taxonomy): domain Bacteria; phylum Pseudomonadota; class Gammaproteobacteria; order Pseudomonadales; family Cellvibrionaceae; genus Teredinibacter; species Teredinibacter waterburyi. The sequence continues at coordinate 359,218 of NZ_MRUH01000022.1, read as the reverse complement.
CCGGCGCAATTATCTGTGATTGCCACAATTTGCCTCTTTTCATCGCCAACTCGCCCTAACCTGCGCATATCCCTGCCTACTTTTAAGCGCTAAATAACAACCGTGGAAAGCAGCCAAGCAAATCGAGCCAACCACCCATAGCGACACAGCGATTTACGCAAAACAGCAACACCGCACAGAGGGCTACAACCAACGGCGGTGATTTTAACTCAATAGGAGAACACATTATGAATAACCGCAAACGCACCCTCATAGCCATCGCAACCTCAATCAGCCTTGCCGTAACCTGCAGCCAAGCCAACGCAAAACCACTTTTATCCAACAAGACAAAAACCGAAATTACCGGTGCCACCTTTTTCACCGGCGCCTCGGTTGCGGGCTTTATCGCCGGTGGCCCAGTAGGCATGGTTGTTGGCGCACTCACCTCCGTTTACTTCACGGAAAAAAGTAAAAAGCTAGATCTAGTCGAGGACAATTTAATGGAAACTCAAGCAGCGCTCGCCACCGTTGAAAACGCCGCGGCCCATAGCTACACCGTTCAGGAAGAAAAAATTAGTCAACTGGAGAAGGCGACACTCGCCCCCCTCGCCTTCCAAGTACTGTTTATGACCGGAGACGATGAACTTACGCAGCAAGACCTACAAAGAATGGACGCACTCGCACAGTACCTATCCGACAATCAAAAGCTACAGGTGCGTCTAGACGGCTATGCCGATCCGCGGGGTACCGATGAATACAATAATGTGCTGTCGAACGAGCGAGCATTGAATGTCGTCAACGCGCTGCAAGAACGTGGGGTAGCCGCAGAGCGGATTGAGCACTTTGCTCACGGCGCAAACAAATCAGTGGCGAGCCAAGGCGATATTGAAGGCTATGCCCTTGAGCGGCGCGTACGGATAGAGGTCTTTGCCAATACCGACCAACAAGCCGTAGCAACAAGCGACTAAGCCTGTATTAATAAAGCGCGGGTTTAAAACGAAGTTATTAAAAGCAAGAAGCGGTTGACAGCAAAAGTCGTTAACCCGAAAGGTATCGCAGGTAAAGACACAGACACTAGTTAAGCAGATTGCCAGCTTAGTCACGGAGACTAGCCACTAACACCAATAGACCCAAGAATACTTTAACCGTAGCCCTTAGGGACAAGGATGTCCCCTTTTTTAACCGCTACCCAACACCACCGAGGAGGCGGTGGTTGAGATTAGCTCCGCACGACTCTATTCAAGAGTATTTAGGGAGGCTCAGGCATGGAGGAATTGAGCCCTTTACAAGGATGTAATCCCCCCACAACCACACGCAACTAGCCGTTTCTAGTTCCCCACTACCTAACAGCCACGGCAGTACAAATATCAGCTCGTTAAATCACCCCTGGGATAAAGCGATATTTAACTTGTTTACAGTATTCTAAATATTGGGGGTCTGCGCTGAGATGGCGTTCTTCGGTAATCGCACGCATGTAGTAGATCCACGTGGTTAGTACCAGACCCAGCGTCTGCATCAACGCCAACTCTATACCGGTATGCGAGGCGTTATAAATGATGGCAGGAAACATCACACACCACCAAGCAAAGTTCTTCGATGCGTAGGCGGGATGACGAATAAGCGCGAACGGCCCTTTGCGAATAATGCCGCGATTAGTCAGATTGGAAAAGCGAACCCCAAACCACAGCGTAGCCGACATATACACAACGTAACTACTTACCATCATGATGGTAAAAATAGACACGGCGTACTGGTTGGCAAAACGCAGCACTTCGCGCTCACCTGGCGATGCATAGTAAAGGCCAAGAACCATTTGAAACGGCGGGTAACAAATAATCGTCACCATCCAACCTAGCATGCTGGGCTCAGCAGAAATGGTTTGGTTATCGACCCAACGGGAGGAAACGACATACCCACACCAAGCGAGAGCTACGTCAATAGAGAAAATTAGCGCGACGGAAATATTAAAGAAATCGCGGTTGAAGGCTCGGTGAGTGTATACATCTTTGAGAATATTTTGCGGTAAGGTATCAAGGAGATAGCCCACATTCGCCACTAAATGCGGAAATTGATCAACAAAAAAGACTGTCATCAACGGGGTAAAAAACATCTTCACCAAGAGTGCTCGCGCTATCTTTTTATCATATTCAGTGAAGTCTGGACGCAATGCCGAGATACCGCTTAGGCGACCGACAGGATATAGCATTAATTTGGATAGCAAGGACGAGGTATCGCGCTGATCGGCATCAGGGTTGTACTTAACTGCGCGGGTAATCAGCACATAGGGCAAACCTGCCCAGATATAAGCCGTTAGCGCTAAATCTAGAAACCGAAACCAGCCTCGATAGAAGGGCTCCTGACGCCGAAAGCCGTACTCTCCCGCTGTGTGGAAAAACACCACCACGAGCCAAAGAGCCAACAAAAACAATAAGTAGTTGGAAACTGCACGGGTTAAAAACACACCGTATTGCTTGCTAGTTAACAGTGGATCAACCACAAAAAAGTTGCTTTTGTCGCGTAGCCAAAGGCGTACGAACTCGGCGACCAACATCGCCAAGGATGACATAAACACGGCGGCTAGAATCGAGTCCAGACGATTATCAGTAAGCTGTACGCCGAAAATACTGACGCCGGTATTAAGTAGATCCGCTCGGTTATACCAATAGGCCAGCAACAAAAGTGTTAATGCGCCAATGACACCACAGACCCAAGCCCGGTCTGTTACCCAAGAGTTTTCTTTGGTGCTGGCAAAAGAATCTACCGAAGAATTCGGCATTGCGGTCTTACTCATAGCGGTGGCCCCGACAGATAGTATTTCTTTATTATTGTGTTTTTGTCGCCACTGAGGCTGGACAAGCCGCCAATACTACCAATCTAGTGGGCACTTGTCTCCTTGGCTGTACACGGAGTAGGCCCCCAGCTCACAAAAAAACACTAACGTCTCCTTTTGTACTCTACTCGCGGGGCGTCTATAATCGGCGACTTGATTAAGGAATGCTCATTCCGGCAATAATCGCATACCGATAACCGACTGCATTCGAACGACCACAACCTTTATAACGATAATAAATAGGTACCGACAAAGTGACCGACACCCCTAACCATTCGCCTGCGCCACCAACTAAATCAAGCTCTAGCATTGACCCACGCTCAATTATTATTGGCGTAATCTATACGCTGATTATCTTTGGAAGCCTTTACAGAGCACTGTATCTCGTCGATCACAATCCAATGAGCCATATCTGGAGCGATCCACAGCGCCACTGGGAGCAGGGTATCGATGTGCTTCGCGACGACCCCATGTCGATGACGGACCCAGTGCTCTATCAGATTTACATTGGCGCTCTTGCTAAGCTCACTTTTGGCAACGGTCACCTAGCCGCTTTTTATACCTTTTTACTTTCCATCTCAATGCCTTGGTTGTGGTATCGCTTTTTTCGCGAACTGCAACCGTCCAAAGATATCGCACTGCTGGGCTGGGCTATTGTCAGCTGGGTACCCTCTTGGCTTGGGATATACGCTTACTTTATGCAAGAAACGCTGATGATGCCGCTGTTAGGCGCCGCCTTATGGGCCACTTGGCGCTGTCACCGCAAGCAATCGCTCAATGCATTTTTATTAATGGTCTTTATTTGGGTGCTAGCGGGTCTAACTCGCGGCGTCTGCATCCCGATGGCGGCCGTAGCGGCCACTTGGCTCTGGATAGCGCAACCCAACAAAATCAGTAAAGCGCTCTATTCCATTCTGATCCTAGGTATTGTACTCGGCCCCTTAACCTACCGCGCCTACGACAAAATGAACATTTTGGCCCCCCACGGAATAGGTCAAATGAATATGATCTATTCCAAGTCCGGCAAGAAAGAGCTGAAAATCAAATACGAGCGCCAAGGCGCCGTTTGGTATTACGGCTATGGATCGCCGGCAACCGGCAGCCGCCCCTTTGCCCCCTTTAGCGACTGGCACACCGCGCGAACAGGTAAAGTGATGGTTGATATTGACGTAGATAAAGGCGCCGAAGAATGGGAACGTAACTTCGAGAAGAACCAGCTATCGTTTCGCAACTACCTTTGGATTACCAGCGAAAACCTCATAATGCTGATGTTTGATCCCTCTTGGCCAGACTCGAATCCTGATTACGTAGTCGGGTACCTTAACTATCAAATGCGCTGGATCTGGCTACCACTGCTTCTGCTTGCGGTTGTTTGCACCAGCTTATTTGCGATTAAGGACAGACCCTTAGTACGCTCACATCACTGGCTGCTACCTGGGATATTTGCCGGATGGTTTATCATTCAAGGCTTTATGCCACTAGCGGTGAATGAAGGACGCTACAGAAAGCCACTTGAACTATTCGTGGTTGCTCAACTCCTATTCCTTGCTGGGACGTCGCGCCGCTTTAACCCAATCGCCAGAATTGCACAGACCAATGGAAGTATCAGACCACCAAACAACAGTAGCGAGCTTAACGGGGAGCCCGTAATGGCGACAAAGACACTGGTAAATGAAAAGGAAAAGGAAAAGGAAAACGTATAAGATTACCAACAAAAGACGAAGACTAGACGCCAATTTTTAGCGGCTAGATTCGGCCTGAGGGTGTAAAAATAGTAGGAAGTGATAAGTATCGATAAGGAGGTTGTAAACCACTTATCTTTATCACTCGCCTTTCAGTAGATAATGACTTGCGTAAGCCGCGCGAGCCGTTCATGTTTTGAGCAGAAAGCAGTCATCTAAATCAAACCAAATTCAGACCGATACAAAACCGTAGAAAGAGAGTGATGCTATGAGTCGTTTTTGGATCTTTTTAATCACGCTTGTCAGCACAATGTCGCTTACAGTGCCAGCCACTCAGGCGGACATGGTTAAGTGGATTGATGAAGACGGCAAAGTACATTTTAGTGACACACCGCCAACCAATACAAAAATTAAAAGCGAGTTAGTACCGCTTAAAGAGGCGCCTAAGCAAGGACTTACGGATGCGGAGTTAGCGGAGAAGAAAAAGAAAGTAGACGCGTATAAACAGAGCGTTTTCCGAAACGATAAAGCTGGTGAAGGTGTACCCGCCCAAATACGTCAGGCGCCAGATCTTAGCAATATAGCCCCACCAACACCGACAGCCAAGCCAGCAAAGGTAATGACACGCAGCGAATGTCGCGACACTTACCAGTCAAATACTGCCGCGCGAGTCAACTGCTTCAAATCTGCATCCCCATAGCCGACAAGCGCTACTAATACAAAAAGTAACTTGAAGGCGCCTAACTTAAGACTCTGAGGCAAAAAAATCCGAAATTAAAGAAATACAAGCCCGTCAAAAACGGGCCTGTATTACCGTGCCAAGCTTATATAGGTGTAACTTTATTAGCGCACGGGCCTTTTTGACCTTGGCCAACTTCAAACTCAACCGCTTGACCGTCATTTAGTGTCGCATATCCACCACCAGCCTGAATTTCAGAGTGATGAACAAACAAGTCTTTACTTCCGTCTTCTGGAGTAATAAAACCAAAACCTTTATCGGCGTTAAACCACTTAACTATACCTTTACTCATAATGCTTTCTTCTTTATGCGGTGAATTTTAGTTAACTTAACCCGCCATCACCATTACGGGTTAAGTTTTGGGAATTTTTACATAATTTCTATTTTATATCTCGAACCAAGCGCAAGGTTTTCGATACTATTCGCTCATCATAGGTCGCTGCACCGTTCGAAAAGTCAACATACCAAGAGTAGTGCGTATAAAAATGATAGGGCGACGACGCCCAAACATGGGTCGACGGCGCATTCTCAAATACAACAACATTCATCGCTGGGTTAGAACACTGCAATTCCACTAACGTACTTAGCTCGCGAATATTGGGCAAACGCCAATCACTATACCCTGCGAAGCCACCATTAGCATTTAATGTTGGCACATAAGTAAGCGCTCCGGCCCAAGTTAGTGCCACAGGCTCGCCTTCGTCGCAACTAGCCCCAGTTACACCCTCTAAACATTCCCGCCACATTAACCCAGTATCAGCGTCAACAACAGTACCATCTTCGCTTTGTTTGAAGCGTTCGAGCGGTGTACTCGCGGCAATAGTGTCAGTTTGGCAGTTTTGTTCGGCAAGCGCAAAGCCGGATAGCAAACTTAGCAGTAAAAGAACAAGACTATTTGATTTAGTAGACATCGTCACTATTCCTAAAAATATCTTAAATGATTATACAAATGCCGAGCTACTGGCTTACGTAGCTGCGTACTAGGCGCACATGGCGACTGTTATCCCGTGGTAATGGCGCCGAAAAACCAAATTGAAAGCTTACCGCCCAAGCCGAACCCTTAAAGCCGGCGACCGGTGTGTTGCTCCAATAGAATTCGTTTTTGGTGTCTCTGAAGTAAGCGTTTTCAATTGCAGGCATCGTCTGCCCAAAATTAACAAGGCTTTCCAGCTCAGGACGACTAGGGATTCGCCAATCGTTAGCACCACACAAACCCTGCTCATTTACGCGTGCAGCGAACTGCTCGATATTACAGTAGGTTGTAGGTTTACCGGCTTCATAGCCTGCGCATTGATCAAACTGGCTATTCCAGTTACCAATCGCGCCTCCATTATTATAAATATTCGAGTTGTACCACATGAACAGGTCGTCCGCGTCATTAAGTACGCCCTTTCCATACTCACCATCAGCATCTTGTTTTACTTCCCAAACCAAACCTGTAACTTCATCGAGAACACAAGACCATGAGCTGGCGTCATCCGCTAGCAGTTCACCTTTTGTACCTATTTTTTTGTACAAGTAAGCCGCTAAACCATTTTCACCAGCCGTTTTATCCCATCCGTTGGCGCAATCTTGTTGCGCGAGTATATCACCGGTGACCGTTTCCCCGTCCGGCAGCTGATCGACGTTAACTAGCGCAGTGCATTCATAGTTAATATCTTTGGGGTAGTTCCCCCCCCATGTGATACCTGTATCGTTTAATTTGCGACTGTGCTTAGTTCGCTCTACTTTAGTCAGAGGTACCATTGTACTAGTCGAATCGGTTTGTGGAGCTCCGTCTTCGCCGACCTCCGCCACTGTTGCCTCATGTTTAGAGCAACCGCTGAAAGCCAAACCGAGACAAGTAATAACCGACACTAACGCGACACGAATTTTCAGAGTTTTTATAACGCACATAACATTTACACTACATTTGACGGTTAATCTAAATACGATTTAAGAACAAAACAAAAAACCCGACAACGAGGTCGGGTTTTTTGTTAGACAGGTGTAACTCTAATTACGCAAGTACGTTAGGAATTACACTTGATGCATAGCCCTGATAGGACGGATGCTGATCTGCACCTAGCGCTACCGCAGCCGTGTGAAGCATATGCAATGGTGTGTAAGAAGAACCACCAGCATTTGAAACACCGCGACGAATTGCACCGCCACCACCAGACATAACCAAAGGTATGTCATTACTAGAGTGAGCATCACCATCGCCCATCTCTGTAACGTTCATAACAATAGTTGAATCCAATACACCTTCGGTTTTCAACTTCTGAATCAAGTAAACCGTCATTTCACTGATATGACGACGCGTCTCAGTGAAGTGCGGGTAACTTGAATCACCACCGTTACCACCGTGAATTGACTGGTGATAGATACCGGTGAAGTTCAGGTATGGGAAGCTGAACTCGCCCTGGTGATTACCAAGACCCAATGAGGCAGATGAGGTTAAGTTACACTTCAACGCTAACGCAATGATATCCGCCTGCAAGTTTGCGTGACGCTCAAAGTTAGCAAAATCTAACGCAAAACTACCTGGTGCGGCAGGAACGCTACAAGTGCTTGTACCAGAATCTGGATTACTATTCTGATCCGCTAACGCCTGTATGCGACGCTCAGTTTCTTCGATCGCACTCAAGTGAGAATCCAAGCGCTGTCGCTCGTGATTGCCCAACTTATTAGTCAAAGCATTGATGGCATCTTTGTGCGCATCGATAACACTTCCAGTGTTATCGGTTGGCGTAGTGCCGCCACCGCCGCCACCCGTTCCGCCGTTACCAAACAAACGGTTAAAGGCGTTGAAGGGGTTGTCTTCAAATGGAACTTCAGTGTTGTTATCGCGCGTGATATAACCGTGCCCGTTTGAATGTACACCCAAATTAAGGTACATAAATGGACGGTTTTCACCAATAGTACGTCCCATGTTTACGTCGAAGCTATCGCCAGTCCACTGATTGTTTAGCAGAGTTGGCATTACGCCGTGACCACCACGGTGATGGCCCATGTTCCGTAAAAAGTTACATTCGTTAGCAACGGCAGAATATGGCTCTGACATTGGTGGGAATGAAGTTAGGTTACTGTTCGGAAACCACTGCGAAGGAATACAACCGTCTGGGGTATATACCACTACAGATTTGTTTGGTCCGGTCTGCTGTGCATCGGCAAGACGCGAAATCATCATGCCTGAGACCAGCGGAGAAGCGCGAAGCAGGCCTTTCGAGATTCCTGCAGCACTAAAGATTTTCAATAAATCCCGGCGCTCTTTATCAAATATATTTTTGAATCGCTTTTTCATGATCTAAACCTTTAATTTTTGTCACTCATTTCTGAATCTGTTCGTAGAACGAGTGCGTGATTACCTCGCGGTAATCACGCGTTTCGCTTAGCGAGACCAGGCCTTACGGAAACGAATTGCATCCATAGCGCCCATGCCTTCAAGCATCGCTCGTGGAGATTGATCCATCATGGTGTTTGTTAGGTTTTGAACTTCACAGGCATAACCATTCTGTTCGGTTGCGTCGAGTTGAGGACCTTCTGGGTTCTTAACGTCGATACCATCTACACCAATACCGTAAACATAGCGGAACATGTTCTGAGACACACAAGCCTGAGCACTTGGCAATGTAGCCAATACGCTGCCTAGACCGCGAGTACCACTGAAGTCGATACCGATTGCTTTATCGTTCAGGTTTTCTGGAGCGTAAAGAATACCGCTAGCGTCGATAGCATTACCACGTAAGTCTTGTGAACGTGGGTTACCAACGGCGTTGAAGTCTTCCATACCGAAACCTAATGGGTTGATCCACTCTTTGTGACAAGCAGAACAATCATCAGAACCGGTAATCAAGGCATACTTCATACGGTTAGTCGTTGCAGGATCATTAAGAATCGCAGCGTTTTCCTCTAGCGCCGCTTCACGGCCTAAAGCAATATTCGCTGGTGGTTCTGGCTGATCTTGACACAACATACGACGACGTACACGCACCGAACGACGGATTGGCGAAGACTCAACATCCTCAGCCCAACGAGCCATGAAAGCGCCGTTTGCCAAGATACCACCACGATCGCTAGTGCTTACGCGCTGGAAGTTGCTGCCATTAACACCGTTGATACCGTAGTGCTGAGCTAGCGTGCCATCTACGTAGGTGTAATCACCAGCGTAAAGAGAGGCAAAACTCTCACCAGAATCCAACATTACGTTAGCAAATACCTGGCGAATCTCTTCTTTCATCGATGGAATGACGTTATCGAAGTTAGCCCAAGTGTTGCCATCTTTAGGTGCATTTTCAAGATCGTCAGTCGCTAACCAGCTACCTACGAAGTCACCCATCTTGCGCTGTGCGCCAGCACTATCAAGTAAACGCTGAGCTTCCTGACGGATCTGAGCTTCAGTGTTCAACTGATTATTCGACGCTTTTTGCAGAGCTGTGCTATCTGGAGTAGAACCGGTAAAGGTATACGCCAAGAAGGTCGCCATTTCGTAATCAGTTAACTGATAAGCATCGCTGTCTATGCCAGCATTGTTATTAGTTTCACCAATTTCGTGACGGTACAAGAACTGCGGAGAAGACAACAACGCTTCCATAGCCAACTGAATACCGGCTTTAACGTCACCACTGGTGAGGTTACCGTTAGCCATGTTGGAGTATGTAGAACGCTCAGTTGTATCCAATGCGCGACGGAATACCTTAGGTGCAAAGGTGTCAACGAATTGAGTAGCACACGACTGGTTGAAGTTACCACCACAACTTAGTGCGTCCTGGAAGTTACGGTCTGCAGACCACTGCGCCACATCTTTAGCAACAGTCAAATAGCGATCGTAAATACTTGATACAACAGCCTTTTGAGCGTTGTTGACGAAGTATCCTACTACCGTATCAGCAGCCAAACCATCAGCAGCACTGTAGTTCAAGCCAACCAAGTCTTCTAGAGAGTACTGGTACTCTGCTGTAGTCAACAACTTCAACTGGCGTACACCATAGTTAGTTGTTTCACAAACAAGAGGAGGCTCTTCAGTCGACCAGAAAGTTGCTTCGATAAAGGCACCAATATTGGCAGCACAGGTCGCATCACAACTAGATGAGTCGCCAGCTGGCATATTAGTTTCGATGTAGCTGATCATGCTATTTAAGTCAGTAGCACTATCTAGAGGTACACCAATCGGGAAGCCATCACCAGTTTCTCCGTGACAACTAGAACACTGATCCATATAGAGATCGTGGCCAGCTTGTACCGGATCAGTTTCGTCTGGTGTTGGAGTTGGTTCACCGGTAAAGGTCACATTTACAGTTAAAGCGTCTGTAGCAGTAGATGGAACACTACCGTTGTAAGCCAATACTTTATAGGTGTAATCGCCTTCGTTTAACGCAACGTCACTAAAGTTACGTGCATTGGAAGTCAAATCAGCTGCGGTTACCCAGTAGCCATTTTCATCCAAGTTACGAACCAAGTAGCCAGTTTCGTTATTAGCGTTGTCGTTCCAAGTGAGGTCAATTTCTTCGTTAGTTGAATCGTACTGACCACCCAAGTTAGACGGAGCAGCTGGAGCAGCTGACACGGCCAAGGCTGCGGCATTAGGATCAGTGTTCTGATTCATTTCCATGTAGAAATAAACTGGAACAACCTGAGAAATACTGCTTAGGCTAGCAACCAAACGCAAAGCTTCTACACCACCAGCAAGATCGAAATCAGCAGCATTAACCAAAATGGGCTTAACGTTGCTAACACTGACTTTAGAGCTAGTAGACTTAGTTACCAGTACGTCGGTAGCAAGTGTTTTGCTCACGCCGTGTAGTGTCAAAGTACCGTCTAGGCTCATCACCGTAGAAGTACCTGCAGACTGGTTACTAATTGCATTTAGGTCCAACTGTACCGCGTAGTACAAGTTCGGCAAGATACCTGTTTCAAACAGGATACTGCGCATACGTGGATCACGCGTAGTGTTGTTGGTGTTTACACTGTCTAGCGGCAATTCAAGTACAGCGTTACCACTGGTGTCGATTGTCGCAGAAACACTATCAAAGTTCTGAACTTCAAAGGTGTGTTCTTTCTTAACAGTAACAAACTTCATAGTGGAAGCATTTTCGTTCATTACCCACGCCAAGTTGCCGCCGCTTGAGCTGCTACTTGAGCTAGATGAACTACTAGAACTGCTAGAGCTAGAAGAACTAGAGCTAGAAGAACTGGAAGAGCTGCTAGAGCCACCGCTACATGATTCACCGTTTAAAGTGAATGATGTAGGGAAGTTGGTGCTGTAACCACTACTTAAAATAAAGCCGAATGAAAAGGTGCCGCCAGAGGCGACGCTGCCGTTGTACCCAGAGTCGGATACAACTACATCAGCGCCACTTTGGGTGTAACTACCATTCCAAAGGTTTTGGATTGTTTCGGAACCATTGTAGGTCCAACCCAGGTCCCAGCTACTAATCGCTGAGCCATTGTTGGTAACTTCAACGGCAATTTGTGCTCCGCTGCCCCAGCTATTGGCGGCCTCGTAGGAAACTGTACACAACTCGTCCTGCGCGAACGCAGTACCTGATGCTACGAACCCTAGCGAGAGCATTGCTTGTTTTATAAATTTATTCATGACTAATACTCTTTAGTTTTCGTTAGGTTCACTCAAAAAACAGAACAAAGTCGACAGGCACTACGGTGCTGATAACACTAAGACTTGCGAGGTTGCGCAATTCTTCGATACCAACATCGAGACCGTAGTCTGCTGCTGTTACTAAGATAGGTGAAACATTCTTCACCATCACGCGGTTCGCCGACAAACGCTGTACAAGAAGTTGGGTTTCAACAACACCGTTAACTCCGTGTAGAGATATGCTTGCAGTTACATCGCTTATTTGAGTGGCACCAACGTCAGAAGGGATCAAACTAGTCGCGTTATCAATAGTAATAACAGCTTCTGGATATGAATCCACTTCAAACAGAATATTACGCATGCGTGGATCACGCGTGGTGTTATTCGTGTTAACGCTCGACAAATCGATCACCAAAGTGGCATCGCCGGCGGTATCAATAGAACCCGATAACGCTTCAAAAATATGGCTCTCAACTTTGTGAGTATTTTTGATCGTTACAAAGTTCAAGTAAGACGCAGAGCTATCCAAAGAGGCTGCACTACCGCTACTTGAAGAAGAGCTAGAACTGCTGCTTGAAGAAGAACTAGAACTTGAAGAAGAGCTAGAGCTGCTGCTTGAAGAAGAGCTAGAACTTGAAGAAGAACTAGAGCTGCTGCTTGAAGAAGAGCTAGAACTTGAAGAAGAACTAGAGCTGCTGCTTGAAGAAGAACTAGAACTTGAAGAAGAGCTAGTCTGTGTATCACAGCTAATTGGCGCGTCGGAATAGACGATATCATCCATCCAAACATCAGCATCGTTCCCGCTAAAGGAATGCCAGCCAAATGCCGCATAGCTAAACTTGCCGTCTAACCAAGAATTAGTGCCAGGGCTACCATTATTCCAGTCATCTGCGGAATCAATAGTATGCACAAGTACGCCGTCAACATAGGCATTTAATTGGTGATAAGAACGATTACCACCCAGTGCTTCAACCACAACACAGTGCCATTCATTTGCGGTGATTTCTGGACCACTCTCCCACTGGTTTTGACGTGGAGAAATGTCATCACTAGGCACTTCGTTAGTTCCTAGGACACCCTTGATTTGGCCAAAACGAACTTCATTATTTGCGCTCGCATCGGCCTTAATCGCAAAAATATGCTCGTGGTTATCGCCAGCTTCATTACCCAACTTCTTGCTCATATAAACATGAGCCTTCATGTATAGGGTTTCAACACCAGCAGGTAACGCCTGGATGATCTGAGCTGGGCTAGCACCGCCTTTAAAGTGCACAGATCGAGAACCTGTATAGGCGCGAGTATCGTCAACTAGAGCGTAGTTAGCTTGGTTAACATTGTTATTGGTATTGTTATGTACCCAACCAACAAAGTTATCCCAGCCCGCAGGCTGCTGATCAACACTGTCATTCTCAAAGCTAGCCGATACGCTAAACGAGCCGCTTGACGTGCTTGAAGAGCTGCTTGAGCTAGACGAAGAACTGCTAGAACTTGAAGAGCTGCTTGAGCTAGACGAAGAGCTGCTAGAACTTGAAGAACTGCTTGAGCTAGACGAAGAGCTGCTAGAACTAGAAGAGCTACTAGAGGAGCTGCTGCTTGAAGAAGAGGTAGATGAACTACCACCGCTACAATCAGAGCCATTAAAATATACAGTCGGAAGAGTGCTAGTTGAACCGTTGATATTAAAACCAACTTCCAACTCCTGGCCAGAAGCCAAGTTACCATTCCAAGACATACTAGTTACGGTTACCGAACTACCGGTTTGCGTATAACTACCATTCCAAAGATTGCTGATCTGTTCGCTACCATTAAAATCCCAGGTAAGCTCCCAGCCGTTAATTGCGCTACCATTATTGGTAACAAACACTCGATGGCTACCGCCGCTGCCCCAATCGGACGCGACCACATAGTCAATCGAGCACGTACTTTGTGCAGACACTATACTGGATAGCCCCCCAAAACAGAGTGCTACGCTCAATAATAGCGCTGACTTTATCGCTGCATGCTTCACAACAGACTCTCCTCTCTATGTAAGGAAAATGAGACCGGGCAGAAGACCGCCTTAGAGACTCATGGTTTATAGTTATTGTTATTCATCGAAACCAAAGGTAGATCGAACACCATTTCGAAGAAATTTATGTTGTCGGTAGATTGGAAAAACCTACCAACAATGTCTGCTCGCCGACTACCTGCAAAAACCTCTTACAGCAACGAACAAATACGGTAAACCAGCAAGGCCGCCTTAGGTAGCCGCCTCACTGTGAAAATTTATTATTATTTAACTGGGTTGCGCCATGGAGTTCGCAAAACTTCTACCGCTAAAGCGCACCATCTCGTGACCGCCAACAAATGCAACCGCTAGTATTCCAGCGTAAAGCGTCATAATGCTCGCATAATCGAGAGTGTAGTTCCAAGGCCGCGCTATACCCAAATAGCAAGCAAACAACCAAGTGACTGCGGAAATGCAGCCCGTTAGTACCACACCAAAACGTTCGGTAGACTGCATTGAGATAAACACTTTGCCAGAACTGATCTTGGGGAAAGTGTAATAGTGAAGGAAAACCCCATTAAGGGTAAGAATCACAACAACGGTGAATTTGGCCCAAAGTTTCTCATTCAACAGATACTGCTCGGGATTCGCTAGGTAACCAAGCCCCACTAGCGCCAAGCCCGATATCCACAACAGCACTAAAGCCAAGGTGATAACTTGTGCGGTTTTAGTCAGCTCACCAATTTCATTTTCTGTTAACGATCGCGCACGAGTACGCCACAGGCCAAGATCTTGCAAAATCAGCGAGCCGACAGCTACACACGCTGACAACAAATGCATATATACAACTAAAGTTTTCATAATCCAGGTTCCCGACAAAATAAGTTATTGTTCTTAGTTATCGTTTTGCCAGATCTGTTAGCGCAAAGGCAGACAACTGCCCTAGCCGCTTAAATACCGAACATCCTGTAAGGAGATACAGCTCTGAAGTTTTACACTTGGACTAACATCCGCCAAATGTCTCTCATCGTACAAAAGTATTATTTTTAGACTTTCTCGTACGTGATTCAGGAATTCCCGTTCAAACAAACGCTCTTCCTACTTTTTTGCACTCTTTTTAATGTTTATTGTTATGGACTATCAGTGCGAGAGACTACCTCAATAAGAGATTGTCGGATAGCCTCAGTGCGAACAATATGTCTGTTTGCGGAATGAACAATAGCATCTTTTGTGACGTAGGTCACACTATTTGAAGCGTAGTTTAGACTGTTTACACGCCATTTTTTTGTTTAAATTTCAGCCAAAAAATAGCGGGTTACACCCCACCAAATAAAAAATAGTGCTTTAATTAATTCGGGACGATAAAAACCTACAACTTAGTATTAATTCCAGCAGCGAGTTTTAATACCAATTAACTATCACCCCTATTTGGGCCAGAACGAGCCCCAAAATGACTTTTCGCCTTCCCTCAAACTTAGCAAAAAAAACGGGCTAAAAAGCCCGTTTACGCATAATTAAAGTGGACGCCCAACCTTAAATAATTAACCGCCTTAAATCAGCAAGCACGGAGCCTAGGTAGGTAAAAAACTTACCTGCATCGGCGCCGTTAATTGCGCGGTGGTCATAGGACAACGATAAAGGCAGCATCTGACGCGGCTCAAACTCACTACCGTTCCATACAGGCTTAATCGATGCCTTAGAGACGCCCAAAATAGCAACCTCAGGGGCATTCACAATTGGTGTAAACCCAGTGCCACCGATAGGGCCCAAACTCGAGATTGTAAAACAACCGCCCTGCATATCTTTAGGCATAAGCTTGCCATCTCGTGCCTTACCGGCCAGCTCGATAGTTTCACGCGCGAGTTCATACAAACCTTTTTGATCCACGTTTCGAAGTACCGGCACCATCAAACCATTCGGCGTATCAACAGCGACACCAATATGCACATAGCTCTTTTGAACGATATGCTCACCGTCAGCATGCAAAGAAACATTAAACTTTGGATTCGCTCGTAAAGCTGCCGCGCAGGCTTTCAATAAAAATGGTAACGGCGTCAGTCTGGCTCCAGCCTTCTCGGCATCGGCTTTCATGCTATTACGGAAAGCTTCAAGCTCAGTAATATCGACATCATCAAACTGGGTAACATGGGGCACGTTAAGCCAGTTGCGGCTCATATTAGCCGCGGTCAGCTTGCCAATTTTAGTCATTTTCTTCAGTTCAATCTCACCGAACTGGGAAAAGTCTATTTCTGGGATTGCGGGAATGCCGCTACCACCAGAAACACCCTTCGGCGAATCTTTCTGCTGCTGCATAACGGATTTAACGTAAGCGTGTACATCATCCTTTAAGATCCGGCCCTTCGGTCCAGTTGACGGTACCAGCGTCAGATCCACGCCCAACTCACGCGCGAGTAAACGCACCGCAGGCCCGGCGTAGACCAAACCGCCACTAGCTGAAGCTGGCGCGGCTTTAGGCGGCGCAGCTTTTGCTGCTGGCGCAGGCGCTTTTACGGAAGCCTGCGCAGTAGCACTTGCGGCGACAGGAGCTGATGCAGCTGCAGTGGACTCGGTCTTCAAGGTCAAGACCGGTGTTCCTTTCGATGCTTTTTCTCCAGTCTTAATCTGAATTGCCACAACAGTGCCGGACGCAGGCGATGGGATTTCCATCGACGCCTTATCACTTTCAAGAACGACAATAGAGTCGCCCTCAGCTACCGAATCACCGACAGATACGCAAACATCAATCACCTCAACGTCTTCAGCCCCGCCAATATCTGGCACAGCCACATCAAGTTCCGATGAAACAGATACCGGTTCTGCAGCAGCTTTCGGCGCCTGAGCTTCAGGAGCAGCTGCCTTTGGTGAGTCTGAAGAGGCAACCAACAGAGTTGCAACCGCGTCCCCCATGGAAACCTTATCGCCCTCACTCATGCCCAGACTAACAACCTTGCCAGAGAAGGGAGAGGGAACCTCCATCGACGCCTTATCACTCTCAAGTACAACCAGTGAGTCGCCCTCGCTAACCTCGTCGCCGACAGCTACGCAGATTTCAATGACATCGACACCTTCAGATCCGCCGATATCGGGCACACGAACTAACTCTTCTGCAGATGAGCCTGTAGCCGCCTCAGGAGCTGCGGCGGCAGGAGTCGGCACTAGCTCAGGCGCGCTAGGTGAGGCTACCTCAGCAACCTCGTCCTCTGTTTCTATTTCAACAATCGGAGCTCCTTCAGCGACCGAATCACCGTCTTTGACAAGAACGCTAATGACGCGGCCAGCGACTGGGCTCGGAACTTCCATCGATGCTTTTTCTGACTCTAGAACAATAAGAGAGTCTTCCGCCGCCACCATATCGCCTGGGGCAACGCAAACTTCTATAACGTCCACATTCGCAGACCCGCCAATATCGGGTACCGGGATGATTTGTTTAGACACTCGGATACTCTCCTTTACTAACGCTTTAAACAGTCATTGGATCGGCTTTAGCGCCGTCAATGCCGTATTTAGTCATGGCTTCTGCTACGATTTTAACTTCAACTTTGCCTTCATCCGCTAAGGCCTTTAAAGCCGCGATGGTAACGAAGTGTCTGTCAACTTCGAAGAAGTGACGCAGCTTGGTACGTGTATCAGATCGGCCAAAACCGTCGGTTCCAAGTACGTGATAATTACCCGGTATATAGGCGCGCAACTGCTCAGAGTAGCTCTTCATATAATCCGTAGAAATGACGAAGGGGCCGTCCGCTTTTTCTAAGACGGCTGTAATGTACGCTTTCTTCGCCGTAGCCGTAGGATTCCAACGATTCCAACGCTCAGTGCGCTGACCATCTCGAGCAAGCTCATTCACGCTTGTCACGCTCCAGATATCGGATTCAACACCCCAGTCATCACGCAGCAACTCTGCGGCCGCTTCAACTTCACGCAGAATAGAACCGGCACCCATCAGCTGTACACGCTTCTTCTTAACGTTTTTCTTACCATCTTTGAGCTTGTAAATACCTTTAATAATGCCCGCTTCTGCTCCTTCCGGCATCTCCGGATGTGAGTAGTTTTCGTTCATTGTGGTCAGGTAATAGAATACGTTCTCTTTCTCGTGATACATACGTTTCAAACCATCTTGTATGATCACGGCAAGTTCATAGCTGTAAGTCGGGTCGTAGGTGCGACAGTTAGGGATAGTGTTCGCCATTAGATGGCTGTGGCCATCTTGGTGCTGCAGGCCTTCACCATTTAACGTCGTGCGACCAGAGGTTGCACCAATTAGGAAGCCGCGCGCCTGAATATCGCCCGCGAGCCACGCTAAGTCACCAATACGCTGGAAACCAAACATCGAGTAGTAGATATAGAACGGCACCATAGGTACACCATAGGTACTGTACGCCGTTGCCGCCGCAATCCAAGCCGACATAGCCCCAGCTTCGTTAATACCTTCTTCTAAAATCTGACCCTTCTTGTCTTCTTTGTAGTACATGATCTGATCGTGATCATGCGGCGTATAGTGCTGCCCCTCGGACGAATAAATACCAAGTTGGCGGAACATACCTTCCATACCAAAGGTACGCGCCTCGTCCGGCACAATCGGAACAACCTGCTTACCCATATTCTTGTCTTTCACCAACGTGGACAAGTAACGAACAAACGCCATAGTCGATGATATCTCTCGATCTCCAGTCGACTTCAGTAACGCCTTGAAAGTTTCCATTGGTGGAACAGTTAACGCCTCAAAGTCTGCCACTCGAGCGGGCAGATAACCATTCAGAGCAGTACGACGCTGCTGCATGTACACCATTTCAGGGGAGTCATCCGCTGGGCGGTAATAGGGGACGTTTTTAAGCTCTTCGTCAGGGATAGGGATGCCGAAGCGGTCGCGAAACTTCTTCAGGCTTTCTAAATCCAGCTTCTTCACTGAGTGAGTGATATTGGCAGACTCGCCGGCTTGACCCAGACCGTAACCTTTTACGGTTTGCGCCAAGATAACGGTAGGCTGTCTCTTCGTGGCAACAGCCTCGGAGTAGGCCGCGTAAACCTTCTGAGGATCGTGACCACCGCGATTAAGCTGGAAGATCTCCTCGTCTGTCATATCTGCAACTAACTCTAACAACTCCGGATACTTACCGAAGAAGTGCTCACGAGTGTAGGCGCCGCCGTTTGCTTTGTAGTTCTGCAACTCGCCATCAACCACTTCGTTCATACGCTTTACGAGCAAACCAGTGGTATCTTTTTCGAGCAGGCGATCCCAACCAGCCCCCCAAACAACCTTAATGACATTCCAGCCAGAGCCGCGGAACACGCCTTCAAGCTCTTGCATTACCTTACCGTTACCGCGAACAGGGCCATCAAGACGCTGCAGGTTACAGTTGATAACAAATATCAGGTTTTCAAGCTGTTCGCGCCCAGCAAGTGAAATCGCGCCTAGGGATTCCGGCTCATCACATTCGCCATCACCGAGGAAGGCCCAGACTTTTCTGTCGCCGCGAGGAGACAGGCCTCGTGCGGACATATAGCGCATAACATGCGCTTGATAAATTGCTTGTATCGGGCCCAAGCCCATAGAAACTGTTGGGAACTGCCAGTAGTCAGGCATTAGCCAAGGGTGAGGATAAGACGACAGGCCATTGCCATCGACTTCACGCCGGAAATTATTGAGCTGATCTTCAGTCAAGCGGCCTTCGAGGAAGGAGCGCGCATAGATGCCTGGGGAAATATGACCTTGAAAATAAATTAGGTCGCCAGACTGGTCGCCTTCATTACCTCTAAAAAAGTGGTTAAAACCTACTTCGTAGAGCGTTGCAGAAGATGAAAATGATGAAATGTGACCGCCTAAGCCGTCATTATTATCATTGGCACGCATTACCATAGCCATCGCATTCCAGCGAACCAATGAGCGAATTTTGCGCTCCATAAATTGGTCGCCAGGATAATGCTTTTCGTTTTTAACCGGAATGGTGTTGACGTAAGGCGTGTTGATCGCGGAGGGCAACTTCACCCCAGCTTGGGTCGCCGCGTTAGACAGCTGCGACAACAGGTAGGACGCGCGCTCTCCACCGTTTTGGCGAATCACTGATTCCAGTGCTTCCAACCACTCTTGGGTTTCGAGAGCATCAGTTTCCTCTAGCATTAAAGCCTCCTGACTAGGTGCGCACTCTGGCGCAATATTCATAATCAACACAATGGGACCACGGTCAAAGCCTATGCCCAAAGTGCGTTAAATTCTGCAGCGCAAAACGGCTTATTGCGCTTTGCACGTAATGTAAACGAGGAGTTTGAAGTGGTGCTGCTGGCGCAGCTCGACAGATTGCAATGCAATTACATCAAGCGAGCACAGGCCAGCGCGAGCTGTATTTATCAGCCGCTACCCACCCAAAAACCGAGAGTTGAAAATGCCAAAAAAAGCAAAAACCAACTCGGCTGCAGTCCTGTTGCACCAGTGTTGTGGCAAGCTCACCCTATAGCGGGCCTGAGCATTGTGATTAGGATCACAAGGAGAATTGGTAACAGAAGCGTGGATTCAGCCTCGGCCCAACCTTATTAGATTCCAGGGAATTTCAACCCTGTCGCTGCCCAACAAACTATATTCACAATCTAAATACCGCAAAATGGAGCCCATTTTGGGTGTCACGATTCTACACAGGTCCCCTAGATTTAGCTAGCAGCTGCAGTGAATTCAAGGACTTGCAGCCTGCTTTTTGCACAACCCTTTAAGCACTGAAAGACCACCAGAACCAAATTTAGGGGTATTTGTAGCTCGGCAACGCTTTTTTCAGCTGATCATCTGTACCTATAAGCTCAATCGCTGAACCAACTAGAGCATCGGCAGAAGGCGGCTCTGTAGCCACAATAACTCGTGCGCTTTGCGACGAAAGTAGCTTCCCGTAGTATTCAGTCAAATCAGCGCCGACAAGTCCCTCTACTGCCGAAATAAGTCGCTGCTTTCGAGTGAAGTCGGTGTCCCCCCTTAACAGCCCATCCCAAAACTCACCAGCACGTTCAGCTTGAGTCTTTGGTTTTTGCCGCAAACCTGCCAGTACAGAGAGCTTATCCCGCTCGAAGTTATTCAATACATCACTCTTGTAACCCAGCAAAAACGAATCAACTTCGGTATATATAGTGTTGGCGTCGACACTAGGAGACTGCACCACAAACATTAATCCCTGCACATCACGAATTGGGTAAAGTGCTGCAAACACAATGTAGCCCAACTGCTTTTCTGTTCTTAGTGATGTATAGGCCGGTGTTGCGAGCATCTGCTCTAGCAACATTAAACGCGCACTTTCAGCGACGCTTTCGCTCGCAGCTTGAATATAGTAAATCACCCCGCTATCGCTATGCTCCGAGGGTAATACCTTCCAAAATCGTTGGCCGCCTCGACTAAGGTCGACAACCCGATTCGCCACTAACGATGGCGCGTCACGCCCAGAGCTAAGCAGCTTTTTTGCCGGCTTGGCGAGGCGTTGCGCGTCTTTTTCTCGATAGTTACCAAACACAAACATCTCGGCACTCGCCCCGCTGAAAAAATCCCCAACTGTCGCTTCGTACTGCTTCAACCCCATCACCAGCGTAGCCGTTTCCTGAGCATCTGAACTCCAATAGGGGCTGTAAAGAAGGCTTGGCAATACGCGCAGCAAGCGGCGATACGGGGTGCTTAAGCGTTCGTTTTTATAGCCGCGCAAAAGGTCATCACGCAGGGTTTCAAATGATTGGGCGTGTACTTTTTTACGAATCCGCGCACTGCGGTTGTAGCTTTTGATTTCACTGAGAACTGTTTTCACTAAGGCTGGCAAGGAATCGCTATAACCCGAAAAGCTGAGATCAATTCCGCGTGAGTGAGGCGATACTGAAAAGTTCAATCCCGCCATAGCTGCGCTATAAGAAACTTCGTTAAGCATCTCGGTTATAAGCCCAGCGTACAAATTAGCTTGCACTGCACCATCGACTGAATCCGCAACGGCTGGTAAGTAGTAGCGGATTTTCACAAACCCCTTCGGCAGCTCAAATACATCATCATTTAGATACCAGAGTTTAAAACGCTCAGCACCCTCTATTAACACCGGTACCGCAGCCCAATCCGTGGGGATCTCAACGCCGTTAGGCTGAGATTTGGCTTCAGCATCGCCCACCTTTTCAGCAACGACTTTAGCGGGGTAAAGGGTAAAGTCCTCTGCAATAAATCGATTTCGTTTGGGAAGCTTTAGCTCTGCAACCAATCGTTTAGAGACCACAGTTTTTGCAGCTAATGACAAGGGGCGCACACTGTATTCGGTTTGATAGTAGCGCGATGTTTTATCAACAACGGCCGCTGGCGAAACCTGCACCCGCACCATGTTGCTCGGACTCAGTTTCGCCAAATAACGTTGGATAAGTTCCGCGTCGAAATTTTGGTAGAGATGGTCTACCTGTAAAATTTCTTGGACAGGTATCCGCTGTAGTTTATTTGCTAACTGCATCACCTCACTAATAGGTTGCTGGGCGTCGCTGTAGGCAAAAGATTGACGACCAAGCTTTGCAAGCTCTTCGTATCGCCAACGATCGACACCAGAAGATTTCAACAAGTCTATTGCTGCAAGCAGTAAACTTTGGATCTCATCTACATGAGACTCACCCTGCTCGGTAAGCGCAATCGAAACTCCAAACGTTGACCCACCACGCCACTCAAGATAGCGTCCGGCAGACAATCCAGTCGCCCAATCTTTTGACTTTAGCAATGACAACAAGCTGCCCTTACCTTCGTGACCTAGAAAAAAACCGATGTACGCGGTTGGCTTTTCTCGAAAGTAGAGCTTGGTATCAGGCACTTGAAAAATAAACGAAAGCTCACGTTTTTCTTTTCGCGGCCGCAACTGAACTTCCAGTGGCAACTGACTCTCGGGAATAAAATTGACTACAGCTACGGGCTCTTCGGTCGAGCGGCTAGCCACCGCAGAAAATACGCTGACTACTCGCTCCTGCAAATACTCAAGGCTCTGATGACTAAGCACCACTAGCGCCATGCGATTGGCGCTATAGTGACGGGTATAAAACGTATTTAAATCGTCCTGCAGCTTACGCGGCCCCTCCAACGCAAGCGTATCTAAATTACCCACCGAAAAATGACCCAGAGGGTGAGCTTCCGCCACCAACTCTCGATACACATCCCGTGCGCGCCGAAACTCGTCAGCATATTTCGCGGAATATTCCGAGTGCACCGCATTGCGCTCACGTTCGACATATTTTTCATCAAACAAAGGCGCAATAAAGAACTGGGCGAAGCGCTCTAGTGCCGAATCGAAATACGGGTTTTCGATATCAAAAAAGTAGTTGGTGTGATCGATACTGGTATAGGCATTGTGTGAGCCGCCGTGGCCGGAGATGAAATCCTGATACTCTCCCGCAACGGGATACTTTTCCGTCCCCAGAAACAACATATGCTCTAGAAAATGTGCAAGGCCATTGCGATCAACGGGGTCGTCACCACTTCCCACCGATACCGACAGTGAAGCGGCGGACTTTTCCGCCTTAGGATCTGAAATCAACAGCACCTTTAACCCATTTTTCAATTCCAGAGAACGGTAAAGACGAGTGTCGGTTTCAGGCTTAATAATATCTGACACGCGGCTAGCGATTTGTACTTGCGAGCCCGAAACATCATTTAAGCGTTCGCTCTCAGCCGAGGCCGACAGCTGCAACGAGACAACACCCAAGCCAACAATTAACAACCACGAATAGATAACCTTGTTGAGTAGCACGGTTTTTTTAGGCCGCTGGATCATGAATTCACTCCGTCGCCTTGGGCAGATTTTTTTTGTGTGCCTTGATTTGTCTCCTGGTCAACATCAGGGCTACTTAATGTATCGACATCTATATAAACTTTAGCCACCGTTGGCCAAGCATTTATTATTGCTTTACAGAGCGTAGCGAGAGGGATGGCAAAAAACACCCCCCAAAAACCCCACAAGCCACCGAACACTAAAACGGCCAAAACAATCACAACTGGGTGCATTTTTACCGCTTCAGAAAATAATAAAGGCACCAGAATATTGCCATCTAAGGCTTGGATCACTGCATAGACTAACATCACGTAAAAAAATTCGTTGGTCCAGCCCCACTGAAAAAACCCAATTAACGCAACCGGCAAAGTGACGGCCGCGGCACCAATATAAGGAATCAATACAGATAAGCCGACACAGATACCCAGTAACAACGCGTAACGTAAATCGAGCAGGCTAAACGCAACGCTGGAGATCACTGCGACGATCACAATTTCAATAACCTTACCGCGTACATAGTTGGCGATCTGCAGATTCATTTCCTGCCAGATTTGCTTCATAACCGGTCGCTCGCGCGGTAGTACACTCGATAGCCACGACAGCATCTGACCGCCATCTTTGAGAAAGAAGAATACGAGGATTGGCACCAACACTAGATAAATTAGCACGGCGAACAATATCGGCAACTGCGCCAAAGAGAAGGACACGATGGTCTGCCCAAACTGCGCCAACTCATTGCGTAGACTACTGGTCACCTCGGTGATCTGTGTTTCTGTCACCAGCGTTGGATACTGCTTTGGCAACAATAGGAGCAAATGCTGGCCCTGCTGCAGCATGCGCGGCATTTCGTTAAGTAGATTGATTAACTGACGCCAAAAAGCCGGAAGAATATAGACAAGGCCAACAATAAGGCTACCCGCGAGCACTAGAAATGTAATGCTTACCGCGACTAAATGCGGTACCCCCCAAGAGCGTAAGCGCAACACCATACCCTGCATTAAAAAAGCAATAATCACCGCAGAGATCATCGGCGCCAACACCACACCCATGGTTAACACAATTACAAGACTCGCCACTAGCAACACAGCAACGAGAACGGCTTCTTCATCGGCAAAGTAACGCTCTAGCCAACGCTGAAACACTCTAATCATAAATTATCCTTTCCTGATAAGGTAAATATAGGTTCCAGCGTCAATACTGAAACTCTCGAGGTGGTGTGCCGATAGTGACATATAGGCGTGAATATCTCGCTCTGAACCGGGATCCGTAGCCAAAAGTTGTAGACACTCGCCTACCGCTAACTGATTTAGCCCCTGTTTTGCCTTTAATAAGGGTAATGGGCACGCCAAACCCCGAGCATCTATAAGCAAGCTAGGCGAAATGACTTCAATCGTCTTATTACCGAGGTCCGACATTTAAACTCTTCGAATAGGTTTATAGTATTGTTTTGCTGTGTGAAACGCCGCCGCAGATGATATTTTTTACTGTATCGGTAAGCTCTACTCGCAAAAGGTTTGAAAAAATAACCTTGCGCAAATAGGATGGCCCGAGGAACTCACGCAGACTAGCCACGTCAAACAAGCAGGCATTATAAATGCAATGCGACTCGCCTGCCTGTCAATCTGCATCAGATCCATTGTTTATACGCTTTATACCCTGAGGTTGTTAACCCTTGCTTACATACTTTCGTCAATCTTTGAAAAAATCGCTGCTAACTCTATTTCTGGCGTTGCCGCTATCTCACTTCGTATTCGGCGGAGATTTACAGCTTCCAAATTTGGGGGGCGACAGCGGTGGGCTGATAACCCCATCGCAAGAGTATGATTTAGGCCAAAAGTGGCTGCGCATCTACCGCGCTCAGGTACCAACAACATCGGATCCGTTTATTCTAAGCTACAGCGAGCAGCTGGTAAGGCGCTTAGCGCGCTATAGCGACCTAAATGACCGCCGCCTCGACGTGCTCGTTATCGAGAACCCTACACTGAACGCGTTTGCCATTCCCGGCGGTGTTATAGGTATTCACACAGGGCTTTTCCGTTACGCCCAAACAGAAGAACAGTTCTCATCGGTGGTCGCTCACGAACTCGCCCACCTCAGCCAACGCCACTACGCACGCCAAGTCGAGCAGCAGAAGAACATGGCGATTCCCACGCTAGCAGGCATGCTCGCCGCGATCTTGATTGGCGTGACAGCTGGGGCAGATGCAGGAATTGCCGCCGTTGCCGCCACGAATGCGTCCGCGGCTGGCGCACAATTACGCTTTAGCCGCCAAATGGAGCAGGAAGCCGATCGTCGTGGTATGGAGACACTAGTACGCGCCGATATGAACCCCTATGCTATGTCGGAAATGTTTGAGCAAATGCTGCGCGCTACACGCTTTCAACGTCGCCCACCAGAGTTTCTAATGAGCCACCCGGTGACAGAGTCGCGAGTTGCCGACTCCCGCGCGCGCGCGCAGGAGTTTCCACGACGTTTAACGCCAAATGTGCTGGAATACGAACTGGTCCGCGCTCGCACTATCATCCGCCAAGAGCGCAATAATAAAACGGCAATTCAGCTGTTTGAAGATGAACTCAAGGGCACCGAATACTCAGATGCAGCCGCCCAATACGGCTTAGTGCTGGCACTTATACGTGACAATCAAACCGACAGAGCTAGGCAGCTAATCGACCAACTGCGGGCATCATCACCAGACAACCTCTACTTTGTTGTCGCAGAAGCCGATATTTTGACGGCAGAAAAAAAATACCCAGACGCAATTGCACTATTGCAGCGCTACCGCCAAAAATATCCGAATCATCACCCACTAAATACTCGCTTGGCCGAAATACTAATGCTATCGGGCGACTACAAGCTGTGTGAAGAGGTACTAAATGAGCACGTCTTACGTCGGCCTAAAGACGACTACGTATGGTATTTGCTGGCAGAGGCAGAAGGGTTGGCCGGGAATATATTTGCTGTGCATATGGCTCGTGCTGAATATTTCAAGCTTAACGCTCTGTTCGATAAAGCCGAAATACAGCTTTCAAATGCACTGAAGCTTGTCGCCAGTGATGACCAACACACGCGAGCAAAGATACAACAAGAACTTAAAGAGGTACGCCAGCTGCGCAAAGAAATCCAACTGTAACAAGCGCGGCGAATAATTCCGCCACCAGTGCACTATGGGCAACTGGTCCAGCGACTGTTTTTCAACCAAGACTCTAGTTCTAAATCGTTCATTGGTGGAGCGATGTGATAGCCCTGAGCGCAATCACAGTGATGATCGCTCAAGCGCTGATATACAGCTTCGCATTCCACTCCCTCTGCCACAACGCTTAACCCCAAGTTGTGAGCGAGGTTAATAGTAGAGTTGACGATAATTTCATCCTGCTCATCATCGAGCATATCCAACACAAATGACTTATCTATTTTCAGCGTTTGGACCGGCAAACGCTTTAGGTAAGCAAGCGAAGAATACCCAGTACCAAAATCATCTATCGCCAACTTCACACCAAGATCGCCAATACTTTTTAGTGCTGCGAAAGCGCGGTCAGGTTCCAACAAAATTAACGACTCAGTAATTTCCAACTCCAACAAATGACTGGGAAGCTGGTACCGTTTTAACAAGTTTGATAAATCTGTAAGCAAACGATCGTCGGTTACCGTACGCGGCGAAAGATTCACGGCGATAGTAAGGCGATAACCCTTAGCGTATAGCGCTGCATTCGTGCGAATTGCATTTTCCATAACCCAATAGGTCATGGGGTAAATCATATTCGACATCTCAGCAATAGGGATAAACTCCTCTGGCGGGACAAAACCGAGATGCGAATGATTCCAGCGAACCAACGCCTCCAACCCATATACATGGTGACGTTCCATGGAAACCTTCGGCTGATAATGCAGTAACAATTCGTTTTCTCTTACGGCTTTTCCCAATGCACCCATAAGCGCTAACCGAACTGGTGAGTGCGGATCAAAATTGGAATCGTAAAGCGCCACGCCCTTCATACTTTTCTTGGCATGATACATAGCCACATCGGCATAACGCATCAAAGTACTGACATCCTCGGCTTGATGCGGACAAGTAGAAATACCGATACTCGCAGAAATTTCGGTTTTACTGCCTTGTAATTCAAACACATCACAAAGGCAATCCAATAAACGATGGCCGGCAATCACGACCTGCTGGACACTTCTCACCGAGGGTAAAAAAACTGCAAATTCGTCACCACCCAAGCGCGCCACTAACGACTTAATTTCACTCAACTCAGATTTTAAGCGGGGCCCAATTTGCTTTAAAACCTCATCGCCAGCTACATGGCCTAGGGTATCGTTAATTTCCTTAAAGCGATCTAGGTCGATTAACATTAGCGCCATCACTCGACCATCTTTACGTCGCTCAAGAGCGCGTTCAATAGTTGAATACAGCAGCTCTCGGTTAGGTAGCTGCGTCAATGCATCGTGATTCGCAAGGTGCTCCATTTTATCAATATAGTTGCGGCGCTCGGTAATATCGCGGGTTATCCCCCACGCTCGCGTCAGAAAGCCATTTTCAACTACACCAATTGCTGAGCTTTGCATACACCCGCGTTTGCCGTCCGACGTTAACAATTGCAACTCGGTTTCTTCTAGTCGATAACCATTTTCGACAAACTTGGCAACATCTCTACGGGTAGAGACGGATCGCGAACGATGCAAACGCGCACCAACTACATGCTCAATTTTATTTGCACCAAACAATTTTGCTAACTGAACATTGCACTCGGCCAAAACCGCCGTGGACATTATTTTTTGGACTTGAACATCCGCTGGCTGACGGATATCGACAGGTGGGGAAATACTGTAGCACCAAATAGCATCTGAGCTATTGGCTATAAAAGCTTTGTAACGAGCCTCACTTTCTTGGAGGGCGTATTCAGTACGCACGCTTTCACTGATTTCATCAATAACAATCATGGCACCGGCGGCATCAGCATCGGTTCGTTTGGTTGGAATTAAATCAACTCTAAACCAATGCTCTACGCCATGAGTGCTCGCCAAAAACTCAAGCCCCCAAGACGCTGTACCCATTTCGCTAACAATAGCAATCTCAGCTAGCAAGCGATTCACATCGCGCCAATCGGGAATTAAGTCGACCAAAAAGCTACCAATAACAAAACGGCTCGGCGCCCATCTACGCGCCGTAATATTTCCATGTACAACAACCGCATCGCGATCGACATAGAATATTATTGAGCGCATCGCATCGAGAAGTGATAGCAGGTCTAAATTTTCAGCGACTTCGGCAACCTGAATTTTTGCAACGCTTGCCAGCTGTGTCTGCGATAATTCTTTCAAAGCTTGCGGCCTATTTATTTATATCGTTAGTTCGGGAAACCAAACTCAGCTAACGATGCTGGCACAAGTATAGCCTAAATATTGGCGCGCATATAATTAGTTAAATTTTTAGAAAATGAGCGAAGTTTATAATCCTTTGGCGGAAAAATGTCGGTGTTTCATACACTTGTTTTAATCTTTAGATTCGGGTGTCGACTTTTCTTCCATCCCTGCACCGCAAAAACGGCAGAATTTCGAATCGGCCTCATGACCAGAGCGGGAACAATTAATACAATTACGTATGCGCCGATCTCTTTGCATTTCCTGTGCAAGTTCTGCGGTGAAAATCCCGGTTGGCACCGCCAAAATTGAATAACCTGTGAGCATCGCCGTCGCCGCGATAATCTGTCCGAGTACCGTGTGCGGAGTAATATCCCCATATCCTACGGTAGTAATGGTAACGATAGTCCAGTAAATACTTTTCGGAATACTGCTAAAACCATTTTCGGGCCCCTCCACGATGTACATTAAAGAACCAAAAATCACACTTAACACTAGAACCGACATTGCAAAAATTGAAATTTTGCGGCGCGACATCATCACCGCTCGGATCAGCACATTCGCTTCACTTAAATATCGAACCAGTTTTAAAATTCGAAATATTCGAAGGACTCGCAACAATCGAATGGCTAACAAGAAGTTTGCGCCGGGAACAAACAGGCTTACATAGCTTGGCAAAATAGAGATTAAATCTACCAACCCATAAAAACTAAATACATAGGCCCAACGCTTTGGCGAACAATAGACTCGGACCAAATACTCAGCCGTAAATAGAATAGTGAATAACCATTCAAAAGCAAAAATATACGGGCCGTATAAATCCGATACCCAGCGAATTGAATCGAGCATCAGCGCTAACACACTAAATACGATTAGATAGATCAACACTAAATCAAAGCGCTTCCCCGCCGGGGTCGAGGTGCCAAATATAATGGTGTAAAGCTTAAATCGCAGGGTCGGAGCAAATTCATTCGATTCTGAACTTGGCTGAGGTTGTGGCTCAATACTCATAGGCTAATTAGCACCTTAAAATTCAAATCATAGAGATGGTGTTACATCTCCCACAGAAAAGGCCTTTCTGTGTAATATAGCCAGTATACCTAGGCCAAGTATAAAACGTACGCTGGAGCACACAAATGAAAGATAACAATCGCCTTGTCTATTCGACAGATAAGGGTCGAATTAAGGAAACCACCGCCCCCCAAAAACCCGAAGGCGACGGCATTTTACGGATTAGGCGTGAAACTAAAGGTCGGAATGGTAAAGGGGTTACCGTCATCGACGGCTTTCTTCTCGACGAACAAGCGCTTAAAGCTGAGGCGAAGAAGCTTAAGCAGCTTTGTGGAACTGGCGGTACAGCAAAAGGCGGCAGTGTCGAAATTCAAGGCGACCACCGTCAAAAACTAGCCGACTATCTCAAGACAGAAGGCTTTCAGGTAAAACTCTCGGGCGGCTAAACTAGCTAATTTACCACTAGCTAATCGCCTATCTAACACCATAAATATTTGGTTCGAAACTTGCAAAAGTCCTGTACATGAACAAACTTTGTCAAATATTTGACTAGCGGGACTATACCTATGTTATCGGAAAATCTTTGGTTATTTTTTGACACGAGCTTAAAGATGGGCTTTGGGGCGGCTGTTGCTATAGGCTGCTTCTGGCTGGGCCGCCAATGGAAAGAGCGATTCGGTGAGCAACAGAACGCCACAGTCAATCGGCGTATTAGCTTGCTAGAGCAAATCTCTGCCGACGTGGGCCACGTCAACCATAGCTTCGCCAAATATTCGTCACTCGTAATTGAATCCACGCGTTTCGGTAAACGCTGGCCGGCCGTTCGCAAACACGAGCTAGAGCGCGTTAACGCCGAGCTAGTTAATGAGTTCGAAAAGCTGTCTGACGCAGAAGCGCGCTTGTTGATGCTGGGAGAGAAAACAATGGAGAAGACTTTGCGACTTTACGCGGCGCGAATAGCTTTATTTCGCAAACAAGTTTATATCGGCCGAGAAGACATCACTGAACAGGAAATTGCTGATTTGAAACAGTCGATCATGCAATTGAGGGAACAGTTTTACGATATCCTAAGCCGCCGATACGATAAGTTGTTGGCGGCTTAGTTCGGGAATCCCGCGGCATATTTTTCTACCCATTCCGATGCCGCTTCTTCACTAGAAATATCTCGCCCTTCGGCGCGCTGAACGTGAGAGCGATAGTGCTCTATATGGCAGACCTGCTCCACCATTCGCAAACTATATTGAATGGCGGGCTCATTAAACTGAACGCCAATGGTGAAGTGATCACCCTCGCGCCGACACCACGCTACCGTACCATCAGCTCCGTAAGGCGGGGTTTCAACCGGAATTTCAATATGGATGGATGTACCCCGAGCAAGTGGATGCGCCGATACAAAGCAGAGGCCCCCTCGCCCAACATCGCGTAGACTTTCCGCATTCACTATGTGGTCGTTATTGACGTGATCTTCTAGGTAAAATCGTATCGGGATATCAGACGGGTGACGAATGAAGTGCCGCATATTGCTGTCTCCGATAACTCAAGCTATAGAGAAAATAGGCCCGTATATTTTCACCACTCTCTATATCAACGTCGCACTAGAAACGGTGAAATTACAAGGTACCACTGATTATATAGCTCATACGGAGAGACATTGCTGGATAGCGGTAAAAGTTGGCGCCTAGGCTTGCACAAGTTGTGATTTTGGAGGAGTTAAACGACAGATGGCAGGCTAAAAAATTAAGGGATAAGAAAAGCTGTGCCAAAGCACTACCTAGTCAAGGAGCGCTTTAACCGGCCCGAAAGAGCGTCGATGAATGACGCTGACGCCAAGCTGCTGGAGGGCTTCCATATGAAGTTTGGTTGGGTAGCCTTTATGCTGAGCGAGCCCGTAACCAGGATAGAGGCGATCAAGCTCGGTCATCTCGCGATCACGAGTCACCTTGGCAAGAATAGAGGCGGCGCTAATAGACTCCACCTTGCTATCCCCTTTCACCACGGCTTCGCCGTGATATGCCCATTTCGGCAAGCGATTTCCGTCGACCAACACATAATCGGGCGACTGATCCAAACCCTCGACCGCACGCTTCATAGCCAACAAGCTCGCCTGCAAAATATTAAGCTCGTCTATTTCAGCAACCGAGGCTCGCGCAACCGAAAAACACACCGCCTTTGCGCGAATTTCATCAAACAAACGATCGCGCTTTTTTTCACTTAGTTTCTTTGAATCCGCCAAGCCGACAATACCGTGAGATGGCTTCAATATGACCGCGGCGGCAACAACATCTCCAGCTAAGGGCCCGCGACCAACTTCGTCTACGCCAGCAACCCAAGTATAACCAGCGCCGTATTCCAATTTGTCTGTCACGACTCAACCTCTGCTTCGCTAGCTTGGCGATCGGCAAGTAGATCCGTTAGTGCTTGGGTGGCAGCACAATCGGCGTCCAAACGCAGACTGTTATGAATATCCAGATAGCTACTTTGTAAGTCTGCAGCGAGCTGCGGTTCGTTAAAATAACGTAACAGCGCCGTTGCGAGTTTATCGGCTGTCGCTTCGTTTTGAATAAATTCTGGCACGAGCATTCGACCAGCCAGTAAGTTCGGTAAACCAATAAATTTAGATTTAACTAAACGCTTTAAAATACTGTAAGAAAAACCTGCCATGCGGTACGCGATAACCATCGGCCGCTTTAACAACAGAGCTTCTAGGGTAGTCGTACCCGATGCCATAAGTACTGCATCCGCTGCCGCCATCACTCGATGAGAATTGCCGTAAACCAAGGTCACGGGTAAGTCTGGGTACGATGCCAACTGCCGATTAATCTCTTTTTCGCGCATAGCATTGGCCGCTGGGATAACAAACTTAAGCGTTGGCATGGCCTGCAGGCATATACGTGCGGCATCCAAAAATATCGGCGTTAAATAGCGCACTTCAGAAGCGCGGCTACCGGGTAACAAAGCTATACAAGGGTCGTCTGGAGAAATGGCACCGAGCTGTTCGCGCGCAAGCTGGTGATTAGGCTGCAAAGGAATTTGGTCTGCAAGCGTATGGCCGACACAAATGACCTTGACCGCATGAGCGCGATAAAACTCAGCTTCAAACGGGAACAGGGTTAACATCAAATCAACCGCCCGCGCGATTTTCTTAACGCGGCCCTGACGCCATGCCCACACCGAAGGGCTAACGTAATGTGCGGTTAACACACCTTGCTTGCGTAGTGACTCTTCTAGGGAAAGATTGAAATCAGGTGCATCGATTCCGATAAAGATATCTGGAGGATTGGACAAATAGGTCTGTTTTAACCAACGTCTAATTCGCAGCAACTCAGGCAGGCGCTTAAGCGGCTCCCACAAGCCCATAACCGCAAGTCGATCCATGGGGAAATGAGAAATAAATCCCTGTTCAAGCATCCTCGGACCACCAATCCCCTCGAAGCGACACTGCGGAAATTGCTTTTTTAACTGCGCAACAAGTCCAGCACCTAAAATATCACCCGATGCTTCTCCCACTACGATCGCGATACGTTTTGGATTTCGAATTAACTTATGTTCTACACGACTCATTAGCGCACGATGCCGCGAGATGAGAGTTCGAGCGAATCAACCAGTGGCTGTAAACAGGGGTAGTCTGCAAGTGATGCTTTTAGCTCTAAAACGGCTTCATCAACGGTTAAGCCACGGCGATAAATGAGCTTGTAAGCCTTCTGAATCATTGCGATCTCGTCTTTAGTAAAACCGCGCCGTTTCAAACCTTCGCTGTTAATGCTACGGGCCGCTGCCGGCGCTCCCGTCACCATGGTATAGGCTGGAACATCCTTGCCAATCGCACTGCCCATACCAGTAAAACAATGTGCACCAATACGGCAATATTGATGAACTAGAGTAAAGCCACCCAGGATCGCCCAATCATCGACCACCACATGCCCCGCCAAAGAGGCGTTATTAACCAAAATTGTATGGTTGCCAATAACACTATCATGTCCAACATGGACATAAGCCATTAGCAAATTATTATTACCAATAGTCGTCTCTGAGCGATCTTGAACAGTACCTCGGTGCAAGGTTACGCACTCGCGAATAATATTGTTATCGCCAATAACTAAGCGCGTTTGCTCGCCCTTATATTTTAAGTCAGGGGTATCTTCACCAACGCTGGAAAATTGATAGATACGGTTATTACAACCTATCTCGGTGGGGCCCTTAATCACGACGTGAGACGCGATTTTGGTACCCGCGCCAATTTTCACATCGGGGCCAATTAGCGTCCAGGGGCCAATTTCTACATCCTCAGCAATATCTGCAGAAGGATCGATAATAGCCGTTGCATGAATTGAAGGATTTGTCATAAACCTCTACCGACAAAAAGTAGGCTAAAAAAACTAGACCTGAGTAACGCGCCTGAATAACGGGTATTAGCCAACAGCGCGATCTGCACACATAATAACAGCGCGAGTCACCAACTGATCGTCGACTTTCGCTTGACAATCAAACTTCCAAATACCGCGTTTAACCGAGACTATTTTAGCTTCAAAAAACACGCGGTCACCCGGTACAACTTGGCGCTTGAAACGCACATCGTCAATACCCGCAAACAAATATATCGAGCCGTCATCAGGGGTTTTATCCATGGTTTTAAAACCTAAAACGCCACATGCCTGAGCCATTGCTTCGATCAGCATCACCCCAGGGAAAACAGGAAAGTGCGGAAAGTGCCCTTGGAACACCTCTTCGTTATAGGTGATATTCTTGTAAGCGACAATCGATTCGCCTTCCTTTAATTCCACCACTCGGTCGATTAACAGAAACGGATAGCGGTGCGGGAGGTATTTCCGAATTTCAAGGATGTCCAACATAAAACGTGCCCTTAGTGTCGCGGCGACAGTTCGCCCCGATGTCTTGTTTAAAGAATTATAATTTTTCCAACGCTTTCTCAAGTTTGCGGATACGCGATGCCATTTCGTCAAGCTGCGTATAGCGCACTGAATTTTTTCGCCACGAGCGTACATCTTGCAGCGGCGTGGTCGATGCAAAAACACCCGCTTCGGTATTGCCTTTGGTAACGACGGTTCCGCCGTTAAAATGGGTATTGTCTGCTATAGAAATATGGCCATTAATCGCGACCATGCCGGCAATAGTGCAATTCTCACCAATAACGGTGCTGCCCGCGACACCCACACATCCAGCGATAGCCGTGTTACGCCCGACCTTAACGCCGTGCGCCAAATGGACTTGGTTGTCGATAATAACACCATCACCAATTTCAGTATCGGTAAGTGCACCTCGATCAATTGCAGTGTTCGCACCAATCTCTACACGATTGCCTATGCGTACACGTCCAAGTTGGTGAATTTTGATCCAACCGTCTTTCGATGGAGAAAACCCAAAGCCATCCGAACCAATCACTGTTGCACTGTGAATAATAACGTCGTTACCCAGAATAACGTCAGCGTAGAGGGTAACGTTGGCATGAAGCAAACAACGGGCCCCAATGACAACACCATCACCGATAACACAGCCCGGATAAAGTTCAGTGTTCTCTCCGATCTCGACATTATCGCCAACCACACAATTGGCCGAAACCGCTGCCGTAGGGGCAATTTTTGCACTGCTGCTTACAACTGCGGAGGGGTGTACACCTTGATTACGAGCGACACGCATATCAAACAACTTACTTAACTTAGCGTAAGCAAGGTAAGGGTCTGTAACGAGTAACTTATTGCCAGAGAAATCTGACTCGTGAGCGGGGTTTAACAGCACTATGCCCGCATTACATTCTGCCAACAGTTTTAATAACCGCTCTTGCGCTACGAAGGTTAGATCGGAGCGAGTTGCCACTTCAACGGGGGCAACAGCATTTACCTCGTAGCTGGCATCGCCAACAAACTCGCAGGCCAAGTGTTCGGCTAACTGTTGCAGATTAAAGGTTGAACCTTGCATATGCCGCGGGCCTCCACTGCTGAGAGCAAAATCAATTTGAGGGGACGTACAAAAAAGGTGTGCTCAAAAACAAAAACGCCTAGGCAGCAAACACTGCCTAGGACGCGAACAAAACGAACTTACTTAGCTTTGTTTAAAGCCGCGGTAATTTTAGCGGTAATATCAGTATCAGGCGCAGCGTAAAACACAGACTGAGGGCGCAATACCATGTCAATTGACTCGGAATCAACGATCTTCTGCATCACTTTTTCTAGCTTAGGCTGCAGCTCTTGCATGACCTTGGATTGAAAGGCGTTGTTCTCAGACTGAACTTTTTTAACGGCCAACTCAAGATCAGCGCGCACGTACTCAACTTTTTTACGGTGATTCAGCTGCTGCTCTTGGCCCCAAGTCATACCTTTAGTTTCAGCTTCTTTGGCTAGCGCCTGCATATCAGCCTGTAGGCTTTCGACTTGAGCCAACATTTGCGAATAGTCTCCGCGCGCTTTTAAGGCTTCGTACGCCTTGGCGAAATATTCAGTCTGCATAACCGCCGCTTGCGGGTCACAGATGGCGATTTTTCCTGCCGCAGCGGTCATCGCGGACAAGCTAAGAGCAAAAGCAATAATAATTTTATTCAACATGTTACCTATCTCACTTATTCTAAATAATTAATTCGCTATTAAAATCCAGCACCAAAAGAGAACTGGAACTTCTCTGTTTCATCGTATAACCCTTTGTTTAGCGGAACAGAATAACTAAAGGTCATTGGCCCAAAGGCAGAAATCCAAGTGAAGCCAACACCTGCAGATGAACTCAATTCGCCGACATCAAAAGAAGCACAATTGCGCTGGCCAGAGCCGCAATAGTCAGAGAATACATTCCCAGCATCCACGAATGCGACCGCCTGCATAGAACGCGAATCTTCTACGAAGGGTAAGGGTAAAATAACTTCAGCCGTAAAAGTGGTGAGGATGTTACCACCAATAACGGATGCGTAACCGACGTTCGAGGCTATTAATTTACCTGGTTCACAAATTGCGGTGTATTGAGAAGCAATAAATGCGGTACCCGGATCCTCACAAGCAATGTAAGCATTTACGCCTGAGACTTCGCTAGACTGCACAACCCCATCGCGATTTACATCCGCCCAACCCGTTGCGGTACTTACACCATTTGAAGACACGGTTTGGTACTGAGTCGCTGGCGTCCCGCGCGGCCCCAAAGTAGAGCGACGAAACCCACGCACAGAGCCAAAACCACCTGCGTAATAGTTCTCAAAGAAAGGTAACTCTGTCATGTCGCCATAACCGTTACCATAACCCAATCGAGTTCGCAGCCGCAGAGTAAAATCACCAATCAAAGGGAAGAACATTTGACCGTGGTAAGAGGCCTTGTAGTACTCCATTTCACTACCGGGTACCGTTGTCTCCAAGGACAAGGTTTGCTGGTTACCGCGCGTCGCCATAATACCGCGGTTTAGAGTCGAACGAGACCAGTTAAAATTCAAGGTAACGCTATCGTAAGCGTCGCCATATTTATCAATAAAGCCAGGAACACTCTCTAGCAACTGCTCTTCAGTCACCAAATAGTTTTCAAGTTGGAATTCTTGATATTGGCCGCCCACAAACGGGATCCCACCAGTAGACTGGTATTGGCTAGAGACATCTTCCCAATCGGATTGACTGATATAGTTAAAACCGCTGTTATTGGTCAGTTTTGGGCTGCCGGCAATTTCTTGCGGTGCGTAAATCCCAGTGCGAATTTCTTGGTGGATATAGCCCATACCAAAGCCAATTCGCGACACTTCAGATATGGGATAACCAAAGGTCATATTCGCACCGTAGGCATCGGTACTATAACTAGTTACGTTAATCTTCGAGTAATCTCGGGTTCGGTAGTAGGCATCAAAGCCGCGACTAACCCCATCAGGGGTGAAGTAAGGGTCGCTGTAACCAAAGCTATATAGCGTCTGATATTTATTATCGGTAACACCCAACTGCAGGCGCTTACCACTACCCAGCCAGTTATTAAACTGTACATTCACACCAAGATTTAAACCGGTGTATTGTGCATAGCCGACGCTGCCCTGAATCGTACTAGAAGGCTGCTCTTCGACGGTGTACTCGACATCGATAAGGTCTTCTGTCCCGGGCACATCTTTCGTTTCAACGGCCACTTCCTTGAAGTACTCAAGCCGCTCTAAACGCACTTTGGAGCCTTCAATCTGGGCATTTGATGCAGAAGCACCTTCGAACTGACGCATTTCGCGGCGCAGCACATCGTCATTGGTTTTTGTATTACCGCGAAACTCAATGCGACGAACATAAACACGCATACCTGGGTCGACAAAAATTGTCAGGTCGACGGTTTTGTCTTCTGGGTTTTTCTTTGGAATACCTTCAACCTTGGCGTTGGTGTAGCCCGCATTACCCATCATGGTAGTGATGTATTCAGTTGAATCGGTCATCAACTGCTGTGAGAAGGTCGAGCCCTCGCGCAACAAAACTAAACGCTTAATTTGTGATTCTGGGACAACAGGGTCTCCGGCGATGTCGACGGACTTTATTTTATAAACCTCGCCCTCACTAATATTGATAGTGATGAACACCTGTTCCTTGTTAGGACTAATGGAAACCTGTGTTGATTGCACTTCGAAATCTAAATAGCCTCTATCGAGGTAAAATGACTCAAGCTTTTCTATATCGCCGGTAAGTTTTTCACGTGCGTATTTGTCTGAACTAGTGAAAAAAGAATTCCATCTTGTTGATGTTAATTCGAATTGCTGCAGTAACTCCTTCTCGCTGAAGATCTCGTTACCAACGATATTAAGGTGTTTAATTTTTGCCGAATCGCCCTCGTCTACCAAGATTTGGATGTTGACCATATTGTTCGGCAATTCTTCTATCTTAGCTTCTACCGATGCGCCATAACGCGCACGCGCCACATACTGACGCTCAAGCTCGCGGGTAATATTTTGCAAAACATCGCTTTGCAGAATCTCACCTTCGCGCAAGTCATTATCATCGAGAACATCGGTAAGCTGTTCGGTCTTAATCGCTTTGTTTCCCTCTAATTCAATTTTCTTAATTGAGGGGCGCTCTTGCAGCACAATAATTAAAACGTCGTCTTCACGTGCAACCTGAACATTCGAAAAGAAGCCCGTATCGAAAAGCG
The DNA here is from genome assembly GCF_001922985.1 of Teredinibacter waterburyi. Taxonomy (GTDB): domain Bacteria; phylum Pseudomonadota; class Gammaproteobacteria; order Pseudomonadales; family Cellvibrionaceae; genus Teredinibacter; species Teredinibacter waterburyi. The sequence goes on along the minus strand of NZ_MRUH01000022.1, from coordinate 320,222 downwards.
CGCCGATAATATCGCGTACATCTTCGCTATCGACATCTTCACCAACCCGAACGGGCAAGGCGGCAAACACTGGGCTGGCAGACACACGCTGCAAACCTTCCAGCCGAATATCACTTACTCTAAACTGCACCGCCCATGATGACGCCGACAAAAAAGAGAGGCTCAGCGCCACAAATACACACAATCGCTTCATATTAATTAAGGAGTTCAATCAAAATCTTCTTTTAGTTATCAGATGTGAACCAACGGTTCACATCTGTTGTTAAGCAGCTGTAAAAGTTATAATCACAGGCGCAGAATATCGTTGTAAAAGGCCAAAACCATCACGCCCATAAGTACTGCAAGGCCTGCCTGATAGGCAAACAATTGCACACGCTCGGAAACGGGGGTTCCCTTCACCCACTCAATCAGGCCATAGAGAATATGACCACCGTCCAACACTGGGATGGGCAGCAGGTTAAACACCCCCAGTAAAACACTTATATAAGCCAAAAAGTGTACAAACGCCCAAACACCGGCTCTGGCCGAATCGCCGGCAACTTTAGCAATGCCAATGGGCCCACTCAAGTTTTTAGTTGATAAATGACCTATAACTAGCTTTTTTAACGACACCAGCACGGTACGCGCGGTTTCACCTGTCTCGAGCAGCGCTTGTTTTGCACTGCCAAGCACACCCCAGTGGTGGCGACGAATCATCTCTTCGGGTAGCGGCAACGATTGATGGCTAATACCGGCCAAACCGTAGGCTCGGCCATCCTCACCTTCTTTCGTAGCAGGCGTGAGATTTAGTGCCACTTGCTGCGGCAAACCACCGTCAGCGCTAGCGCGCTCGACAACAACTTCTAGTCGGCGCCCCGGGTGAGCCTGAATGAAATCTATCCACTGCTGACCATCGGCGAACCTTGTGCCATCTGCAGAAATAACGCGATCCCCCACTTGCATCCCAGCCTTTTCCGCTGCGCTGCCTTCCGAGACCGCCGCGGCAACAAGAGACACTTGCGGGCCAACAAATTCAATACCCAAACCTTGAAAAATATCCGGCTCGGCAGAATCGCGTAGCCACTCATCTAACTGCGCCTTGGATTCATAGACCAAGGTAGAGTTTGGGTATCGTACCGAGAAACTAATTTCCCCACTCTCACCCAAACGATTGATCAGCAATGGCAACATATCACTGCGACTGGCTACGGGATGGCCATCAAGAGAAACAATTTCCTGACCGGCCTCAAGCCCAGCGCGATCAGCAATCGAGCCAACGTCAACCTTGCCAATAATCGCGGCAACGGTTGCCGTTCCCTGCATAAACACAAGCCAGTAGAGCGCTATGGCTAAAATAAAGTTTGCGATGGGACCAGCGGCAGCGATGGCGATACGCTGCTGTACCGGCTTACGATTAAAAGCTTGCTCGAGTTCATGCTCGGGGACATCACCTTCGCGCTCATCGAGCATTTTCACGTAACCACCCAAAGGTATGGCTGAGATAGCAAACTCAGTGCCGTGACGGTCGTACCAAGAATAGAGTCGCGGCCCAAAACCAATTGAGAAACGTAAAATCTTCACGCCACAACGACGCGCCACATAAAAGTGCCCGTATTCGTGTATCGCAACAAGAATCGTTATGGCTACCAAAAAGTAGGCGATCGTCATTAGGAGATCTATCACTTTATTGAATGCCTATTGCGTTGCTATAGATTAAAATCACCTGCTTATCCATTGTTGGGTACACCATTAACCACAATCATTTGCAGCGTTTATGTTCAGCACTCTGAACTTGAACCAACGCCATTTGACGCGCTATTTTATCAGCCGCTTTTACCGCTTCGAGCGAGTCTGGCTCGCTGCTTTGCCACGCTTGCAGTACATTTTCAATGGCAGCTGAGATACCTAAATAGCCAATTCGTTCCGCAAGAAACGCCTCCACAGCCACCTCGTTTGCAGCATTTAGCGCGATGGGGTAGCTTCCGCCCGACTTCATCGCCTGTATTGAGAGTTTCAATGCGGGAAATCGTTCATAGTCCGGCGCAGAGAATTCGAGCGCGCCGAGCTGATGAAAGTTCAACGGCTCAACAGCTGACTCAATCCGCTCCGGCCAGCCCAGGCAGTTAGCAATTGGCGTACGCATGTCTGGCATCCCCATCTGAGCCAGCACAGAGCCATCCGCGTATTCGACCATGGAGTGAACAATACTCTGCGGGTGCACCACAATTTCAATATCGTCCGGCTGAGCATTAAACAACCAGCAGGCCTCGATAAACTCCAAGCCTTTATTCATCATGGTGGCCGAATCAACTGAAATCTTACGCCCCATTGACCAGTTCGGGTGAGCGCAAGCTTGATCTGGGGTCTTGCTTGCCAACTCCGCAAGCGGTGTTTGACGGAACGGACCACCGGAACCGGTGAGAAGAACTCGGCGTATTCCAGCGTCTTTTAAATTGGTAAAACCGGCAGGTAAACACTGAAAAATCGCGTTGTGCTCGCTGTCGATTGGCAGTAATTGCGCATCATGACTACGCACAGCTTCGGTGAGAAGCCTACCGCTCATGACAAGCGACTCTTTATTCGCCAGCAGCACTCGCTTGCCTTGCGTCACAGCAGCCATAGTCGACGCCAAGCCCGCCGCGCCAACAATCGCTGCCATCACTGTGTCGACCTCGGAGGAAGAAGCAACATCCACCAAGCCCTGCTCCCCAGCCAATACCTCTGTAGTTGATTTGGCGTCTCGCAGAAGCCCCTGCAACTCCACTGCTGCAGTAGCGTCGCACATAACAGCGTAGCGAGGTTTATAGGTCAAGCATTGTTCAAACAGTTTCGCTACCTGACGGTTTGCACCGAGCGCATAGACAGAGAAACGATCGGGATGCTGCGCCAACACATCTAGCGTATTAACACCGATGGAACCCGTAGAGCCCAATACCGTTACCGCCTGAATTGCCATTAATTCAGCGCCTGCAGAACCCACTGGGTGGAAAAAACGCCCAGAGCGAACACCGGAAGTGCCGCAACAAGACCATCGATTCGATCCATGAAGCCACCGTGCCCAGGCAGTAAATGACCGCTATCTTTGACACCACGATGACGTTTAACCATGCTCTCTAACAAATCACCCAGTACCGAAACCAAAGCAACCGGAGCAACAAACGCACACAACTGCAGCCAATCACTCTGAAACACAAAGTAGTTGTACACACTAGCGACAGCTAAGGTCAGCACTAGACCGCCGAGCACTCCCTCCCAAGTTTTACCCGGGCTTACTCTGGCAGCAAGCTTGGTACGACCAATGGCACGACCGGTAAAATATGCGCCGACATCGGCAGCCGCCACTAAGTTAACGACCATCAACACCAACCAGATTCCGTCAGGCAAAGCACGCAGATATAAACAGCTAACCCATGCCGGTAATAAAATAAACCAACCCATTAACAAACGTACCGGTACAGACCCCCATATGATCGAACTTGCGGGAAAACCCTGCACCCATAGCAGCGCTACGCCCCACCAAACACAGGCGGCGATAAGAATTGGCTGCAGAAAACGAGAAAATTCGGGAAGATCTATTGCGAAGGGAACGAGCGCGCCAATAAGAGCAGTAACAAGCGTAAATACCAAGCGGCTCCAGCGCGAGCTTAACCCTGCAAGGTCACTCCACTCCCATGCCGCAAGTGCCATCACCGTACCTACGGCGAACGCGAAGACCTCAAAAGACCCCAAAGCCAAAACAAGCGCAAAGCCGATTGCCAGCGCTAATCCGGTTATAACTCGTTGTTTAAGCACTGGCAGCCTCTTGTTTTAATTGCTCGCCGGTCTTGCCAAATCGACGCTGACGTCCACGGAATTCTTCTATCGCCTCACGCATAGCGTCGGCGCCAAATTCGGGCCACAGCAATGGGCTAAAATACAGTTCGGCATAAGCCGCCTGCCAGAGTAAAAAGTTACTAATTCGATATTCGCCCCCAGTACGCACTAACATATCGAGCGGGGGAAGACCTTGGGTAGATAGATTGTCGGTCAGCAACTGTTCGGAGATGGCGGAAGGCTCTAGCGCACCAAGTTTAACCTGCTCGGCCAGCGTTCGAGCCGACTGGGCAATATCCCAACAGCCGCCATAATCGGCAGCAATAACCAAAGTAGCGCTACCTTCAGATGCTATAGCCTCAGCTTGATCAATAGCCTTTAACAACTTTTTATCAAACCGATCACGGTTGCCGATCACTCGCAAAGCGACATTTTCGTCGGCAAGCTTGCGCGCTTCCTTTTTCAAATAGCTGTAGAAAAGCCCCATTAGGGCTTCTACTTCTTTGGGCGGTCTACGCCAATTTTCACTGCTGAATGCGAACAACGTGAGTGCTTCCACACCCTCATCTTGACAGGCTCGCAGGACGTCTCGAATACGCTCTACACCTGCTTTATGGCCGGCGATCCCCTGACGCCCCTCGCGCTTCGCCCAGCGATTATTACCGTCCATAATAATTGCAACGTGACGCAAGGGGTTTTCTTGTGTTGATTTGAAATTATCCATAAACGACTACAGCGGGCCCTACAACATTTTAATAAACAGCAGATGAGCGTTACACTCACGCGAAATGCGCGCGGCCCAGCACTTATATTTCCATCAAATCTTTTTCTTTAGCGGTAAGAGCTTTATCCGCTTCAGCAACATATTTGTCGGTAAGCTTTTGGATCTCATCCTGTGCACGACGATCATCATCTTCGCCAATTTCTTTGTCTTTGAGGAGATCTTTAACCGTTCCCAAAGCATCGCGACGAATATTGCGAATTGCCACTCGCGCACCCTCTGCTTCAGCACGCGCCTGCTTGATGTAACCTTTTCGACTCTCTTCGGTCAGCATCGGCATTGGCACACGAATAAGGCCGCCGACTGTAACTGGGTTTAAACCCAAGTCAGATTTCATAATGGCTTTTTCAATTTCCGGCACTAAGCTCTTTTCATAAGGACTCAGCGACAGGGTGCGAGCGTCCAAAATATTAACGCCTGCAACTTGAGACAGCGGGGTTGGGGAGCCATAGTAGGACACCATCACCGAATCGAGAATGCTCGGGTGAGCACGGCCGGTGCGAATCTTATTGAAGTTGATTCCCAGGGATTCAATACTTTTTTTCATCCGCGCTTCGGCGTCTTTTTTAATATCATTCAACATTTTCTTCGGTCTCTTCGATCAAGGTTCCTTCATTTTCACCCACCACAATACTGAGCAGTGCACCGGGCTTGCTCATTTTGAATACCCGCACCGGCATATTGTGGTCGCGGCATAAGCAAATTGCAGTTAGGTCCATAACGCCGAGTTTATCCGCTAGTACACGGTCATAACTCAAGCGGTCGTAACGTGTAGCGCTGGGATCTTTTATTGGATCTGCAGTGTAAACACCATCGACTTTAGTAGCCTTTAAAACCAGTTCAGCGCCCACTTCAATAGCGCGCAAACAGGCTGCTGAATCGGTCGTAAAAAACGGATTACCGGTACCGGCAGAGAAAATAACAACTTCGCCATTCTCTAACAAGCGTAGCGCTTTACGACGATCATATTGATCGGTAACGCCATGCATCGGAATCGCCGACATAACAGTAGATGAGATATTCGAGCGCTCCAGCGCATCGCGCATAGCCAAGGCATTCATGACCGTCGCTAGCATACCCATATGGTCACCGGTGACGCGATCAAGGCCAGCTTTACTGAGCGCAGCTCCCCGAAAAAGATTACCGCCGCCGATAACTAAGCCCACTTGAACACCGATTCCAACTAGCTGACCTATCTCTAATGCCATTTTATCGAGCACTTTAGGGTCAATTCCGAAGCCCTCATCACCCATCAGCTGCTCGCCGCTAAGCTTCAGTAGGATTCGTTTATACTTGCGATCACGCCCACTCGCCATGAATATGCCTCTCCGATGTTCGGGTTAAAATCAACTTGGACCGCTCTGCAGCGGAACCCAGCAAATAAATCGGCGAGAGTTTAACAGAAAAACAGCGAAATTTGCGGTTAGCGCTCGGATTAATCGCAACCACCGACTCTGCGCGCTGAGGGCGCCAATGGCTCGCAGCCAAAGCACTGATCGGCAGACATAAAAAAAGGCAGAATCATTGATTCTGCCTTTTTAGCGCCATACTCAGCGAGGGTGAGGCACTTACTTCTTAGAAGCGGCTACCTGTGCTGCAACTTCCGCAGCAAAGTCTTCCTGCTTCTTCTCAATACCTTCACCCACTTCATATCGGGTGAAGCTAACAACTTCTGCGCCAGCCTTCTTCACCAAGTTACCTACGGTAACCTCTGGATCCTTAACAAACGCCTGCTCGATCAAACTACTCTCTTTCAAGAACTTGTTGATTCGGCCGGTCATCATCTTTTCAACGATTTCCGCAGGTTTGCCAGCCATATCCGGCTGAGCGCGAATGATATCTTTCTCTTTCTCTACCACTTCTGCAGGCATATCCGCAGGGCTTACAACCTGAGGATTTACAGCTGCAACATGCATAGCGACATCTTTCGCCAACTCTAAATCACCGCCTTTCAGCTCAACCAATACAGCGATACGGTTGTTTGAGTGCACGTAGGCACCGACAACGCCGCCAGCTGGAGCCTCAACACGAGTTACACGACGAACACCAATATTCTCACCGATCTTCTGCACTAAAGTCTGACGGGCATCTTCTACGCCAGCATCAACCAAAGCGGCGATATCAACGGTTTTCTCTGAGAACGCACGATCGACGATCATCCCGACAAAACCCAAAAAGCCAGCATCGCGAGCAACGAAATCAGTTTCGCTGTTCACTTCAACTACAACTGCGGAGCTACCATCGTCGGCAACCTTGGAAGCTACAACACCTTCCGCAGCAGTACGATCAGCCTTTTTAGCCGCCTTTAAGCCGGAAGCCTTACGCAAATTCTCGATCGCCACATCGATATCGCCATCGGTTTCAGCCAATGCTTTTTTACACTCCATCATACCGAGACCAGTACGATCACGAAGCTCTTTCACCAAAGTAGCAGAAACTGCCATCTTTACGTCTCCAATATTTAACATGATTGATATGAAAAAAGGGGGTAAACCCCCTTTTTTAGCAAGATACGCCCGCCAAGTGAAAAACCACCCCTCAGGCCAAAGCGATAACCGCTTTACTTAGCTGTTGCTAGCGGCTTCTTGCTGATCTTCGCTAACTTCAACAAAATCGCTTGCCGTTACAGCAGCGCTGCCATCGTTAGCGCCTTCGATACAAGCATCGGCCAATGCAGTTGCATACAGCTTAATTGCGCGGATTGCATCGTCATTACCAGGGATTACATAGTCAACGCCTGCTGGATCACTATTGGTATCAACGATACCGAATACGGGAATACCCAACTTGTTAGCTTCTTGAATTGCGATGCGCTCATGCTCAACATCGATTACGAACATTGCATCAGGCAAACCGCCCATGTCTTTAATACCGCCGATAGAAAGCTCTAGCTTGCCCATCAAACGAGTACGCATAAGCGCTTCTTTTTTAGTTAACTTAGCGAAGGTACCGTCCTTGCTTTGAACTTCCAAATCGCGAAAGCGACGGATCGAAGCACGGATAGTTTTGTAGTTGGTCAACATACCACCTAACCAGCGGTTGCTAACGTAAGGCATACCACAACGCTCGGCCTGCTCTTTCAGAGTTTTCTGAGCGGCACGCTTGGTACCAACAAACATGATTTTTTTCTTTTGGCTCGTCATCTGCTTGATAACAGCAAGAGCTTCGTTAAACGCTGGAACAGTAAGCTCCAAGTTTATGATATGAATTTTGTTGCGAGCACCGAAGATGTATTGATCCATCTTTGGGTTCCAGTAACGGGTTTGGTGACCGAAGTGGACACCAGCTTGCAGCATATCGCGCATGCTAACTGTAGGCATAATAAGTTTCCTTTAAATCGGGTTGAGCCTCCATATACCCCATCCTCCAACCCTATAAAACACGCAGTTTTACGAGGCACCCAGGCGAATGTGTCGGTATATGTGTGACATTGATTAAGTTTCCCTAGATCAGCTTCATAAAGGGGTTATTCGATCGACCTAAGGCCAACCCATATCCACTGAGACTGCTCTGGGGCGCGCTTTATACCACAAACACCCACTAACTTAAAGATTAAATTGCAACCAGCGATGACTTGGGCGTCACCGCCAAGCTTCGTGCCCGCGCGCGCTAAGCGCGGCCAAGCTCTCATACACCACGAACGAACCACCTTAGCTAGGTGCCCTCGGTGGCGGTTTAGTTTAGAATGGACGTCGTTTTGATCCCATATCATAGCGCGGTTGTAGCGCTCGCCCAGTCTGAGCCCCTTTACAGCTGAGGCTGCTCACCCTATACCGTACTGATGACAATAATATGTCGCTCAAGCAAGCTCTTAGCGCCATTCACCAAAAGAGTAGAAATACCCAAATGGCTGTTAGCATAAAAACCCCAGACGAAATTCAAAAGATGCGCGTTGCCGGCCGCATGGCCGCTGAAGTGCTCGAAATGATCGAACCCTTTGTGACGGACGGCGTTACCACAGCCGAATTAGATCGCATCTGCCATGACCATATCACTCAGGTCCAAAAGGCGATCCCGGCACCGCTCAACTACAAGGGTTTCCCCAAGTCCATATGCACCTCGGTAAACCATGTTGTCTGCCACGGTATTCCGTCAGAGAAAAAGAAACTGAAAAGTGGCGACATCGTCAACATTGACGTCACGGTCATTTTTGACGGCTACCACGGTGACACCAGTAAAATGTATATGGTTGGCCAAGTTGCGCCCCACGCGCACCGACTGATCAAGGTCACTCAGGAGTGTCTATACAAAGGTATTGAGTTAGTTAAGCCGGGCGCTCGCCTCGGGGATATCGGTTTCGTCATCCAGCAACACGCCGAAAAAAATCACTACTCTGTCGTACGAGACTATTGTGGTCACGGTATTGGTGCAGTATTTCACGAAGACCCGCAAGTACTTCACTACGGCAGTCGCAATACCGGTATGGAGCTACGCGAAGGTATGACCTTTACGATCGAGCCGATGATCAACGCAGGCAAACACCTCTGCAAACTGAAAAACGATGGCTGGACAGTCGAGACACGAGATGGGCGCCTGTCCGCGCAATGGGAGCACACTATGGTCGTCACCAAAGATGGCGTTGAAGTGCTAACCGCCCGAAGTGAGGAATCCTTCTCCTAATGCAACCCGCCGCCATTAGTACCAAGCAGCTACCCTACTTCCCTTATCAGCCGATTTTTTTTAAGCAGCAACGCTTTAGAGAAGATTTAGCCGTAAAGCCCACTATCAAGGTGTTCAAAGATGCTATTTTTGGTGTGAACGAACACTTTGCACAGCGCTTTCGAGAGGGCGCGGATGTTGGCAGCTTGATACGAGAACGCGCCGCCTTTGTAGACGTACTGCTCCATTACGCATGGCATCAGTACGATTGGAATGACGACATAGCGCTAATCGCTGTGGGCGGATATGGCCGTGGCGAGCTGCACCCAAAGTCCGACATCGATATCTTAATCCTGCTCGACAACAGCATTAGCAATGAATATAACGAGCAATTACAAACCCTCGTTACCTTTCTGTGGGATATAGGGTTGGAGATTGGCAGCAGCGTACGCACACTTAACGAGTGTGTCGCTATCGCTAAAGACGACATTACCGTAGCCACCAACCTCATTGAAGCGCGACGCCTCGCCGGTAACGATACACTTCGCGACCAGCTGCAAATCCTCACAGGGCCTGACCATATGTGGTCGGTCAAAGACTTTTTCCTCGCCAAACGCAGCGAGCAGGAAGAGCGCCACAACAAACACAACTTTACCGAATACAACCTCGAGCCCAACATCAAAAATGCTCCAGGTGGCCTGCGTGACATCCAGACAATTAACTGGGTGGCAAAACGTTATTTTGGCGTGCCTAGCCTAACTAAACTTGAAGGCAAAGGTTTTTTTACCGAACTGGAATACGCAACTTTGCGCAACGGCGAAGATTACCTATGGCGCGTACGCTACGGCGTACATCTTTTGTCGGGGCGCGCAGAAGAGCGCTTATTGTTTGAGTATCAGCGTGAGCTAGCAGGCCTGTTTGGTTATCACGACACCGCCGAAGAACTCGCGGTGGAGCAGTTTATGCACGAATACTATCGCACGGTAATGGCACTGCGCGAACTTAATGACGTGCTACTGCAACACCTTGACGAGTTGATCCACACCCAGCACAGCGCACTTGAAATTATCGCTATTAACGACCGTTTCCAGCTTTGCGACAATTATATTGAGGTGACACAACCGAGCGTATTCGACGAAACCCCCAGCGCTTTATTAGAAATCTTTATTATCATGGGCAACAATCCCACGATTTCTGGCGTGCGCGCCTCCACCATCCGCTTGATACGTGAACGTCGCTGGCTAGTTGACGAATCATTCCGCGCAAACCCAGCGAATAGAGCCATGTTTCTAGAGTTGTTTCTTCTCGAAACGGGTTTACTGCAGCAACTTCGCCGCATGGCCCGCTACGGTATACTAGGCCGCTATCTGCCTGCATGGGGAACCATTACTGGACAAATGCAGCACGACCTATTCCATCAGTACACCGTAGATGCCCACACGTTATTAGTGATTCGCAACCTGCGTAACTTCCGCAAGCCCGAAGCAAGCGAAAATTTCCCGATTGCCGCACACATAATGAAGCGCCGCACACACCTGCACCTTCTTTATATCGCGGCAATGTTTCACGATATTGGCAAGGGCCGCGGCGGCGATCATTCCACCCTAGGCGCTCAGGATGCAATCGATTTTTGCGAAGAGCACGGCTTTCGCGGAAAAGATACTCGGCTAGTCGCATGGCTAGTAGAAAAACATCTGTTGATGTCCTACGTCTCCCAGAAGCAGGATATCTCCGATCCAGAAGTCGTCCACAACTTCGCTCTGGAGGTTGGCGACCAGCGCCATCTAGATTACCTCTACGCCTTAACCGTGGCTGACATGTGTGGCACCAATCCAGAAATTTGGAACTCTTGGCGCGCCAGCCTGATGCGTCAACTTTACATGGAAACCAAGCGCGCGCTGCGCCGCGGGCTAGAGAACACTGTAGATAAGCAAGAGTATATTGAAGAGACCCAACAACTCGCAGAAGCAAAGCTTATCGATAAAGGTATTAGCAGCGAAACGGCACGAGCAATCTGGGCAGAAATGGGCGAAGAATACTTTATTCGCGAAAGCCACTTAGATATTGCTTGGCATACGGAATCGATCGCCCAATACAATCACGACCCGGTAATTTTAGTGCGCGAATCCACCAACCTAGGTGTTGGTGGCGCGACCCAGATTTTTATTCGCACCAAAGATGACTACCGCGTATTTTCAGTGGTTTCACACTGCCTCGCAGCGCTCAATTTGAACGTGCAAGATGCGCGGATTTACTCATCAACTAATGGTTACACCATCGACACGTTTTTTGTGCTGGATGAAAACCACGAACCGCTCGATGACGATCCACGACGCTACAAGCGAATTATCGACTCCATCACCGATGAACTGTCGGAGAAGGATCTTAGCGGCAGCGATATCAAACGGCGCACACCGCGACAATTGAAGCAGTTTTCAATTCCAACCCGCACCAGTATCTCGAACGATATCAACAATCATCATACGGTAGTGGAAGTTATCAGTCCCGACCGCCCGGGCCTGCTTGCAACTATTGGTGAGATCTTTATCGAACACGACATACACCTACAGAACGCTAAAATCTCCACCCTTGGCGAGCGCGTAGAGGATGTATTTTTTGTCACCGATATGGATGGAAACCCACTCGGTGACCCAGCACTATGCGCCGCGCTGCAGGCGGATATTTGCAGCAAACTCGATAAAAAAGTTAAAAGCGAACTTACCCACTAGAGCATTTTCTTGCATGAACCCATACTTGTCGCAACTGCAGCCCTACCCATTCGAAAAGCTGCAGTCTCTAAAAAATGGTATTACACCAGCCGTAGAAAAAAGCCCTATATCACTCTCGATCGGCGAACCAAAACACACACCGCCAGCCTTTGTTCTTGAGAGCCTGAATAAAAATATTGGCCGCGTCGTCAACTATCCCTCTACCAAGGGGTTGCCAGAATTACGGCAAGCAATTGCCGAATGGCTTACGAGGCGCTTCAAGCTAAACGCGGCGGGAATCGATTCTGAAACGCAAGTACTGCCGGTTAACGGCACGCGTGAAGCCTTATTTGCTTTTGTTCAAGCCTGTGTAGACACACGAAAAACCGCCAAGGTGTTAATGCCCAACCCCTTCTATCAAATCTACGAAGGTGCCGCCTACCTCGCCGGTGCAGAGCCCGTTTTTTTAAATTGCTCCCGTGAAACACACTACCAGCCCAACTATGCCGAGATTGATGAACAAACGTGGAAAGATTGCCAACTGCTCTTTATTTGCACCCCCGGCAATCCGACCGGCGCGGTTATGAGTAACCAGCAATTAGTAGAGCTTATCGAGCTCGCAGACAAATACGATTTCATTATCGCCAGCGATGAATGTTATTCGGAACTCTATTTTGATGAAGCCAATCCACCGCAGGGCTTACTGCAAGCCTGCGCCAGTATGGGCCGCGACGATTATGCCCGTTGCATTGTGTTTCATAGCTTATCTAAACGCTCAAATTTACCCGGCCTACGCTCTGGCTTTGTAGCGGGAGATCAAGCGCTGCTATCGCCGTTTTTACAGTATCGAACCTATCACGGCTGTGCTATGCCCATTCAAACCCAACTCGCCAGTATCTGCGCTTGGCAGGACGAACAGCATGTTATCGAGAACCGCAGCCTGTACCGCAAAAAGTTTGAACGCGTATTGTCTATTTTAGATGGCTGTCTCGATGTGGGCATGCCCGATGCGTCATTTTATCTTTGGCCAACCACACCCATTAACGAAGAGCTGTTCACTCAAAAATTATTCGCAGAACAAAATGTTACCGTACTGCCCGGCACCTTTTTAGCACGCCCCAGTGGCGGGGTTAATCCTGGCAGCAACCGAGTTCGCATGGCATTGGTTGCATCACTAGAAGAGTGCGAACAGGCTGCGACTCGAATCCGTGAATTTTGCTTAACTTTATAGAGACCGCAACGCTGCAGGTTACCTGCTGTTAATAACTCATTACACTTTTGCAGCGCAGAATCATAAATAATTATGAGCAATAAAAACTTATTAAAAGCCGAACGTGTCGCTTATATTTTAGAAGAGCTGCAGCGGCTTTACCCAAAACCACCGATTCCGTTAAACCATAGCGATCCCTACACACTATTGGTTGCGGTATTACTGTCAGCGCAGTGCACCGACGAGCGCGTCAACCAAGTTACCCCTGCGCTCTGGCAATTGGCCGCCAACTGTTACGATATGGCGCGACAGCCGGTAGAAAAAATTAAAGCTATTATTCGCCCCTGCGGACTCTCACCACAAAAGTCAAAGGCCATTAAGATTTTATCCGAGATGCTGGTTAATGAGCACAATGGCGAAGTGCCAGCCGATATGGAAGCACTGGAAAGATTGCCTGGCGTCGGTCACAAAACGGCTAGCGTAGTCATGTCACAGGCTTTTGGTATACCCGCTTTTGCGGTGGACACTCACATCCACCGATTAGCGCAACGCTGGGGTTTAACCAATGGCAAGAATGTCACCCAAACGGAAAAGGATTTGAAGCGCTTGTTCCCGCGAGAGAAATGGAATGCGCTACACCTACAAATCATTTATTACGGACGTGAGTACTGTTCCGCCCGCGGTTGCGATGGCACAATCTGCCCCATCTGTACGACCTGCTACCCTAGTCGAAAACACCCGAAGCTAACCCGCAAAGCCTAGCGCCATTTATCCAAAAATCATTTTTCAGCACTTTGATGAATATGGACATCACGCTGCGGAAATGGAATTGAAATCCCCTCGGCATCAAAGCGTAATTTTACGGCTTTTGTTACATACCAATACACTTCCCAATAGTCTGCAGTTTTCACCCAGGGACGAACAATAAAGTTAACCGACGAATCCCCTAACTGATGCAGACGAATAACCGGCGCGGGCTCGGCCAATACCTTTTCGTTTGATGTAACAATATCGTGTAACACTCGCTCCGCATCCTCTATGCTGTCGCTATAGCTAATACCGAACATCATATCGACTCGGCGCTCTCCCTGAGCGGTTACATTTTTAATGACATCGCCCCAAATTTTGCTATTGGGAATAATCAGCGTTTGGTTATCTACCGTCAGAATAGTTGTACTAACAATACTCATGCTTTTCACTAGCCCTGAAACGCCTGCCGCCTCAACAAAATCACCCACATCGTAAGGGCGATAAACTAAAATCATCATACCTGCGGCGAAGTTGCCCAAGGTATCTTGCAGCGCAAAGCCGACAATAAAACCAGCCACACCCAAGCCGGCCAATACAGGGCCAAGCGAAACTCCAATCTGCGCCAATGCAATTAACAATCCGATCAACAGCACTAAACGCGAAGCCATCGATACCAGCATGTCTTGCATTAACACCGACACACTCACCTTAGAAGACTGAACACTGCGACGGACTACACGACCGACAAATGCCGCCAGAAGGCGAAACAACAACAATAATGAAATTAAAATAATCACCTTAAAAAGTATGCTGCCGCTATTTTTGCTGAGCATTACCAGACTGCTACCCCACCAGTCGTGCAATAAACCAAGTACAACATCCTTATTCAAAACACCGGTACCAATTTGACCTGTGGTTTTGATTAATAATTTTTGATAACCGCTGATATCAATCCCATAACGATCGGCCACGGCGATTATTTTTCGCAAACTCGTAGTATCGGCGGCCAACTTCTCGCCAATAAGCGCCAACCGAAGTTTCAGTTCAGGGTCATCTACCCGCGCCGCCAAAAGTTTTTTCGTTTCCGTTTCAAGCTCGGCGGCCAAGCGTACCCGACCGGCTAGCAGTTCTGCGCGCTGCTGCGTTTTTTCACGTAAATATTCAACTGAAGGCTGAGCACCGAAGCCCATACGCTCAACTAGATCTGCATACCGGCCCAAATTTTCGATGCCTGCGTCAATCTGCTTGCTACCCTGAACATAGGCTTTTATGCCCGCGCTGGTGAGATTATCCCGCTCGCGATTACGCGAATCAAAACGCTTTTCGTAGCCGTCAATTTCGGCACGCAACACCTTCCCGGTCGCCAACAATTCACCTCGAAAATCACCGAGTAATTTTGCAGCGTTCTCGCCCTCGGAACGTCTCACCGAAATACGTTTACTCATCTCGGTCAACACCGCGAGTAACTCTGCACGCTTGTCCAGCTTACGTAAACTTAATGACTCAAAATCCTCTCCTTCCGCAACCGCCAACTGTTCTTCAATTTGTTCGATGTCGTCGCGCAAACCTCGAACCTTTTGCAACGATTGTTGCAGCGGGCTTAGCGGCTTGACATCAGTCAGTACCGCATTTTGATGAGTTTCTGCATGCACATCGACAAACTCAGAACCGGGAACGCTGGCCGTTTCTGCGCTCGATGAGAAACTAAATAGCAAGCACACAGTCGCCAATATGGCAGTTGGCACCACCAGCACACGCCCCATAAAATATCGACCGTAAGTGCCTAGCGAATCAAAAAGACTAAAAACCGGTAAAATGGAGCACGACAAACAACGAAGCATTTTCGAATAGTCCTATTAGAGAAAGCGGCGAATATTTAGATACCCGCTTATAGCAAGGAGCCAATGGTTAAAAACAAGATAGTTCAAAATCAAAACACCCCATAGTCAACCGCTAGGCGTCATGACCATCCCGTAACTGGCCATATTTTGACCGATTGGCTAACCAGTAAAGACAAGTGTTTGGCAATTATAGGCCGAGGCTTCTAGCTGCGACCAGCCACCACCCTCACTTGCCGTAATTCGCTAAAGTTAGTGATTGCCGTAACAGGTGAACCAACGGCCGCATTTTGGTATAGTTGCAGCCCCTGAAACAGGGCCATCCTCATCAACCAGCGGCGTTTTTAGATTATGTTAACCACCATCCAGCTCTACGGTATTAAAAACTGCGATACGGTTAAAAAAGCGCGTAAATGGCTAGAAAGTCATTCAATTGCCTACGACTTTAATGATTTTCGCGTGCAGTCAATGAGTGCCGACAAGCTGCAAGCTTGGCTGGACAAAGTTGGCGCCGAGGTATTAATTAACCGCCGCAGCACTACTTGGAAGCAGTTAAGCAGCGACGAGAAGTCCAAGCTAGATCAGGGTAGCTGGAGTATCGTACTCGCCAACCCAACGCTAATTAAACGCCCAGTATTAGAATACGGCGACGGCAAACTACTGATTGGCTTTAATGAAGAGGACTATGCCGCGCTAGCATAAGCGCCACCCATCGGCCCTCTCGCGACTAAAGGCTTAAAACATCCAATACTTGCGGGCAAGCTAACACCAATATCATCCGCGCGTGAAGACCGCGCGGCAAGATGAAATAGCCCAAGACATCACTTATCCGCGTCGCACAACTCAAGAGCACAACCCGAACGCTTATCCTGAATAATTTGACCTGAATGACACACAAAGGAAATACAAGATGACCTCACTCTACAGTATCGGCTTGGGTATTGGCACCCAAAACAGCAAAGGCGAATGGCTGGAAGTTTTTTACCCAAAACCACTCCTGCAGCCCGAAACCGCTGTAGCCGATGCCATTGCCGCAGTCGTAAATTATAGCGGCGGCAATCAAGTTATCAGCCTCACAAGTAAGCAAGTCGAAGCCTTAGCAACAGCGCTAGCGGCGACTACAGCAACAGAACTGGCCAGTATAGTTGCCAGTTTTAAAAATTCTACTCAGCCATTAGTGGCCACGCTGCTCGCCGAAGATACGGCCCCTGCATCGGTACCTGAAGGCTACTTAAAATTACACTTGCTGTCTCATCGCCTTGTTAAGCCTCACGGCACTAACCTAACGGGCTTGTTTGGAGCGCTGAAAAATATTGCTTGGACCAACGAAGGCGCCATCGATATTGACGAACTGCCAAAACGCCAGCTAGAAGCGAGGCTCGCAGGACGTATGCTGAGTGTCGACTGCGTCGATAAATTTCCCAAGATGACCAACTATGTTGTACCTACCGGTGTACGCATTGCGCATACCGCTCGCGTTCGTTTGGGTGCCCATATCGGCGAAGGCACTACTATCATGCATGAAGGCTTCGTCAACTTTAATGCCGGCACTCTTGGTGTGAGCATGATCGAAGGCCGTATTTCCGCTGGCGTAACGGTTGGCGAAGGTTCCGATCTTGGCGGCGGTTGTTCCACCATGGGAACCCTATCCGGCGGCGGCAACATTGTTATTTCAGTCGGCAAAGAAAGTTTGATCGGCGCGAATGCCGGCATCGGTATTCCTCTGGGCGATCGCTGTATTGTAGAGTCCGGCCTGTATATCACCGCAGGTACAAAACTCGCCTTACTGGATGACCAAAACCAATTGGTGCGACATGTAAAAGCGCGCGAGCTAGCTGGCAAAAGCGATTTATTGTTCCGTCGTAATTCTCTTACCGGCACGGTTGAATGCAAGGCTAACCGTTCTGCCGTGGCGCTAAACGAAGAGTTACACGCACACAACTAATCCCTACTTGCAGCAAGGCTAACGCTGTGCGCGTGTTATTCCGCGCACAGCCTTCTCTTATTTATACTGAATCACACACTATGACCACACCCACTCAACAACTCGCCTGTGACCTAATTAGTCGACAATCCGTCACGCCAGAAGATGCAGGCTGCCAAGCGCTGATGATTGAACGCTTAAGCGCGATAGGTTTTAACATTGAACACCTGCGCTTTGGCAACGTCGATAACTTCTGGGCGACGCGCGGCGAGAGTGGGCCAATACTCGCTTTTGCAGGCCATACCGATGTGGTGCCCACGGGCGACCCAAAACATTGGGACAACCCACCGTTTGAGCCCATTATAAAAGATGGCATGTTATACGGGCGCGGTGCGGCCGACATGAAAGGCAGTCTCGCGGCAATGATTACCGCCTGCGAAAATTTTATTGCTCTGCACCCCAACCACCAGGGCCGCCTCGCGTTATTAATCACCAGTGATGAAGAAGGCATTGCCACCAACGGCACGGTAAAAGTGATCGAATGGCTAGAAGCGCGCAATGAAAAAATTAGCTGGTGTGTTGTTGGCGAGCCCTCAAGCACAACGCTAGTCGGCGACGTAATTAAAAATGGTCGGCGCGGCTCACTCGGCGCGGAGCTTACCGTTAAAGGCAAGCAGGGCCACGTAGCCTATCCGCATTTGGCTGCAAACCCCATCCACCTTGTCGCGCCAGCACTAGCCGAACTCGCGGCAGAGCAATGGGACCAAGGCAATCAATTCTTCCCCGCCACCAGCTTTCAAGTATCCAATTTTAATAGCGGCACTGGGGCGACCAATGTGATACCTGGTGAAGCGCATATCGTTTTTAACTTTCGTTTTTCTACCGAAACAAACGCCGAACAGTTACAAGCTCGCACCGAAGCTGTGCTGGCAAAATACAAGCTCGACTACGACTTAAAGTGGAACCTTTCAGGCCTACCCTTTTTAACCGCCGCTGGCGACTTAGTTGATGCAGCGGTCAGTGCAATACGAACCGTAACCGGCCGAGAAACCGAGCTCTCTACCGCAGGAGGCACATCGGATGGTCGCTTTATTGCACCTACAGGCGCTCAGGTATTAGAGTTAGGGCCAGTAAATGCCACCATTCACCAAGTTAACGAATGTGTTGCCGCCGCCGACCTTGATCTCCTCAGCGAGATGTACCAACAGATTATGAGCCACCTACTGGCTAAATAATTTTTCAGCTAGGTATAAGAGCAGCTCCTATGTCTAAACAACTTACTCACCTCAACCCGCAAGGCGAAGCCCACATGGTCGATGTGGGCGGTAAAGCCGTCACCCAAAGGCAGGCAATTGCCCGAAGTGAAATAGTTATGCAGCCAGAAACACTGGCAATGATTGTGGAAGGCAAACACCACAAGGGCGATGTATTTGCGGTTGCTCGAATCGCCGGCATTCAGGCCGCGAAAAAATGCAGCGATCTAATCCCGCTTTGCCACCCACTAATGCTGACAAAGATTAGTGTCGATATTCGCGCAGATGAAACCAACAACTGCGTTGTAATTGAAGCCTTGTGTAAACTTGATGGTAAAACCGGTGTCGAAATGGAAGCGCTTACGGCAGCATCTATCGCAGCACTCACTATCTATGATATGTGTAAAGCCGTCGACAAAGGCATGGTCATTCGCAACACTCAGCTGTTGCAAAAGTTAGGCGGCAAATCAGGCGATTGGACTCATGACAAACAAGACTAAGCAGACCCAAACAAGCGCTTCAAAATTTAGCCTTCATCTCCTCTACTTTGCCAGCCTCGCCGACACACTCGGCAGACCATCCGAAACACTAACCCCAAACAAAAATATAACTAGCGTCGCTGAGCTACGCCAGTATCTCCAACAACACGACAGCCGTTGGGCCAGTGCCGCCCAAGGCGCGACGATTTTATGTGCAGTAAACCAAACTGTTGCGCGCGACGACACACCACTAAGAAACGGCGACGAGGTAGCATTCTTCCCACCGGTTACCGGCGGCTAAAGCTCGGAGAATAAGGGCAATTTCGATGATTCGTATCCAACAGGAAGATTTTGATACCGGCGCAGAATATAACGCATTACGCAGCGCCAACACCTCGGCGAGCGCCGGTGCGATTGTTTTATTTACGGGCCTAGTGCGAGAATTTATAGCGACTACGAACACGGCTGAAGGCAACCCAACAGCAAACACCTTTTCTCTGCAACACTATCCCGGTATGACCGAAACGGTGCTGGCAGAACTCGAAGTTGCGGCGCGATCTCGCTATAAGCTACAACAGGTCACAATAATTCACCGCGTCGGCTCACTCCAGCTCGGCGATCAGATTGTGTTGGTTGCCGTTAGTGCAGCACACCGCGCCGCAGCCTTCGACGGCGCCATGTATATTATGGATATATTAAAAACCCAAGCGCCGTTCTGGAAAAAAGAAGGTGATAACTGGGTCGATGCTAAAGAAAGTGACGAACAAGCCGCCTCGCGCTGGACGACCGAATCCGAATGAAACAGAAAAAACAAACACCCCAGCAGGGTGCCAAATTACACGGCAGTACTTTGCAATCAAAATGGGCGTTAATCAAACAGGCGCTTTACCTGCACTATCATGCTCCGCAACAACTTATGTTTAAACAATTTCGTAACGGTGCAATTTTTTTTGCCGTTGGGGTAATAATTGTTTATCTCGCCAACACCACGGTTGAACCCTCAGTCAAACAAGAATGGCTGGTACTAGCAGGGCTTATAATGGCCGGAGCGGGCTTCGTGGTCGCTATCTTGGCGCACGTAAGGCTGATTATTAGCCGTCTAGTTAAATTCATCGACAAGTAACGTGTCAGAGGATAATCCTGTCGCTTACCTTTAGCTTAGTCTTTGCTAAATAAATAGAGCGAGCTTAAGCCGGATCTGCGTCAAAGGCCTTTAAGGGATACACATCAAACCGCCCCGACTTTCCGACAAGCTGATAGCCAGGTTCTTGCTCAGCTAAGAACGGCGCTAACTTTGGTCGTTTAACCACAACACGATTGTTCGCGACTCTAAGCGCTAGGGCCAAAAGTGCATCGGCATCTTCATCCTTACCCACTAGACTATGGAACGATTTCATTTCTTTTTTTACTTCGGCGCTTTTTTTACGCTCAGGAAACATCGGGTCGAGAAAGACCACTTGCGTACTGTCTTCTGGTAATGCCCTCAAATACGCTAGGCTGTCACTTTTAATCAAGGTCATCCGCCGTAGAATTGTTTCGAGCTCAGGGTCTTCGCTTTCGGCATAACTCAACGCTCGTCGCAAGCCATCTTCCAACAACAGCTGCACGACAGGGCTACGTTCCAACAGCGTCACCTTGCAACCCAGCGTCGCTAATACAAAAGCATCCGCCCCCATTCCAGCCGTAGCATCCAACACAGTGATATGTTTGCTTTTACCAAGTCCAACAGCCTTTGCAATCGACTGCCCTTTACCACCGCCAAATTTACGCCGGTGCGCATTTGCTCCTTCAACAAAATCGACGATTGTAACCACCGGCTTTTTTTCGGCACGATTTTCTAACCACAGTTTTTGGCTGCCAAAAACTAAAACCAAGGCTCTCCACGCTTTATCGTTAGTCGCCAATAATGGTAACTGGTAGTGTTTGGCAAACGCCTTAGCATCGTCCACCCTCATAACACCATCAGTGGCAACCGCTAGCTGGCCTTCAGAATTATTGTGTTCGGTCATGGGAGACTCGGTTCTCGTCAGATTTACAATTACTGTATGAGTAGCTTAAAACAAAAAAAGACGCTTTCATACGAAAGCGTCAAGGGCGCTACTGTTCTATATGCCACTAGTGCAATTTTAATTTTTCAAAGATTCACCATTAACACCTTATAAACAGACGTTTAGTGGTCGTATTTAACACGCTAAGTACCTCCATAGGTTTTCAACATTACATTGGGGTACTTAGCCTGTCGGGCGGCATCCAATATCGCCATATAAGTCTCAGTATTCGATTGCTCATGAGCATTCACCACTACACTCATGCCGGAATTTTCGGCTAGTTTTTGTGCTACGACAGAACGTACAGAGCGTATATCCACGGAACGCCCGTCTAAACTAATATCATTATTTGCATTCACATTAAAAATGGCGACGGCAGAATCAGAAGATTCGCTGTTAATTTTCGGCATCAAGTTAAGCCCTAGTGATTTTTCTCTAACAAACGAAGCCGTGACAATGAAAAATATCAGCATTATAAAAACTACATCAAGCATAGGTGTTAAATCAATTTCGGCCTTACTATCAGGTTTGCTTTTTATCCTAGCGATAGATGTCTTCATAGACTTCCCTCCTGCATCTCAAAGCGAACACGATTAGTCATACCTTCAAATCTAACCGGCTTATCTCCATCCATTTTTGGCTGGTAACGCCAGCGACTTACCGCCGCGGTTGCGGACTGTTCAAATACACCTTGAGGTTCCGCGTACAGCACTCGAATATTGTCGGTACTGCCAAACGCGGTTATATCAAACATCACATCGACATAGCCCTCTTGGCCACGACGTAAGGCCGATGCCGGGTATTTTGCCGCGACCAAGTATTGCGCAATGGGAATATTAGCACCGCTTGTAAGTACAAACTTATCACCCTTATCACGAATAATTTTCGTTGTCGGTATTTCGACACCAATTTTTCCGCCATCCGCTACCACAGGCTCTGGTATTGGCGGTACATTGTCGATCTCTGCAGGTGGTTTTGGTTTATTATCGATAATGGTTTTGATTACCGGTTCCTCCATCCATACCGGCGGCATCGGCACAAACTCTTCTTCAACAATTTCGATATGGGTCATTGCGATTAAGCGCTCCATGGTTAATAGCAATAACGTGGTAATCACAAGCGCTAGGGACGCGACTTTACTCCAGTGTACAATCGATGAAATCGTATTTTTGCTAGCCTCACCTAATATGCTCAACGAGCCGTTCGATGTAAAACCCTGTTTTGATTCGATATACATTTTCGAATTCATACTGTATTCCTCTCACTTTTGTTATGCGTCAAGCCATTTAAGGCACACGTTTTTGACCAAGGTGAATTACAGTTGCGCTTATTACCGTCTTACTTCTGGCTAATCGCTAGAAGTGAAGACAAATGTCTCTGAGACATTTTTTGTTTTTATCGGTGTTCCATTCAACTCTAAAGGCTGAAACTTAAATTTTTCTACCGCAGTGATAACCGCACGATTAAAAACCGAATACTCCGATGGCTCCACCAGTCGAATAGCTTCAACCGCCCCATTTTCATTTACATCAAACACCACTTTTACTCGCCCTTCTAGACCTCGAACTAAAGCGGAACGTGGATATTCAGGCGCGACAACCTGTAACAGTTGATAGTTCTGAAGCTTTAACGGCGGCTGCGCAAGTTTTGGCTTTATCGTTATAATCCTTGCCGTATTATCAACGCTATCTTTAGATGCTGCCTCGACCGCAGTATTCACGGTTAGAGTGTGTTCCGCCGTCACACGTGTAGGCACTGTATAATCTAACCGCGTTAAGTTGGCTCCGGTTAATTCTTTATTGGAATCTTGGGAGTTCTTTACTGCGGATTCCGCTGATAAAGTCTTGCGTAGATCTAACTCCCACTGACGTATTTTCCAATCGCGTTCACTCGTATGATCCGCGTAGCTCTCCGTTACCGACTCCTGCGCTACAAGTGCTAGCGGCGAAGGCAACCACGTTAGGTAGTCCTCTTGCTTGGTCACCTCATCTAACTGCAACAATGCAACGGGGCCTACCAATAGCAAAACACCTATCGCGAAAAAACACATCTGCCAAACTGATACTGAACTGCGATGACGGCTCGGATCCAAGATAAGATCGATACGTCGATATAAAAGCGAATTAAAGCCAAGCGCAAGTGAGTTTTGTTTAATATCTGCCGATATAGCTAGCAGATCCTCCGCATACTCAGCTCTACAATTAAATAGGCTAAGCACACTGTCGTCACAGGCTATCTCTGCATGCCAATTAATTTTGTTACTGAATTTCCAGACCGGTGGCAAAAACCAGAAGAGCGAGGTGATAACGCGCAACGACAGCTTGGTTATCCAATCACCACGTTTTATGTGGGCAACTTCATGACAGAGGACCCGTTCAAGTCGCGCGATTGGCCAATTAGATGCATCCTTCGGCAGTAAAATTACCGCATTTTTCCATCCCCAAGTTATCGGCGAAGGAATTTCACTACTTTGCTTTAAGCGTATACGCCCCGGCGCTAGACCGAAATGTGCAGTAAGTTTTGCCGCTGCGGATTCGATTTTTTTGTTATCGCTAAGTTGCGCCACTTTTGTCAATCGGGCTATATCGAGCAGCTCCCGTAGGCTTGAGATTAACAGGCTAATAGCAACCAAGAGGTACGCCCCTATAAGCACATAACTTAGTGTTAAATCTGTAGTGAGTTGCGGCCCCAAAAGTAAGCGCAAATTAGCCGCGCGGTATAGCTCACTCGGTACTACCCCAATCGCCAGCTGCGGCAGCCAAACACTTACGCTTAACGCGATCAAAGTGACCAAAAGACCAATCGTTAAAAAACTGTGCTGCCTGTTTGAAGAGCTAACGCTAGGCCTCGCCAACAACCAACCGACGAACAATAAAGTAGCAACAGGCTTTAACCACACCGCGAATAGCGCGTTTATAATGTTTACGGTAACGATCATCGTTTTAGCCCTTCCTGTTCCCGCGATTAATTGTTGCTAGAGTAATCACTATTTTTTTAGTGCTTTAATCCGCGCAATGTTGCGTTCCAGCTGTTCAATTTCATGCGCGGACAAGTCATCGCCTTCCATATCGAGCAAGGCGTTTACGGCCTGTACCGGAGAGCCTTTAAAGAATGTTTTGATTAGACGCTGTATCGCCGATTGACTCGCCTTTTTTTCGCCAACCTTCGGCGAGTAAATATATTTCGGCCCTTCGTTTTTAAAACTCACGATATCCTTTTCAACTAGGCGGGCGATTAACGCCCGCACCGCCGAATAGCCTGGTGGGTTCGGCAACCGCGCCTGTACATCGTGGGCTGAGGCAGACCCCATTTCATAAAGGATATCCATAATCTGGCGCTCTCGACGGCTTAAATTGTGTTGGGAAAGTGGCGGCATTTCACGTGTACCTTTTTAATATTAGATTCTTCACACTAGCTTTTACGATTCAGCTATCAGACTTGGCTAGCCGCTCGATTAGCCAGCGTGGATCAACACTCCACGTGCTACGTTTTTAGCACCATGCTGTAAAAGTAGCACCTTAATTTCGGAGATGCAATCTTCTAGTGCTAAATAATTAGCACTAGAAGATTTTAGTTCATCACTCTGCGCCGCCAAATCGCTTCGAGAAAGTTGATCCTAGTGCTATTGTCGCAGTGAGATTCGCGTAAAATCACCGGCAATCCCGCTGGCCGGCTAACCGCAACTCACCAGCTCCCACATACATGCGCTATACCGCAGAGAATCCTCTATGAAGACCAGAAGCCACCTTAAAAACAGACTTTTCTTTTGCGCAGCAATCGGTGCCGCATCACTGCTAGGTGCATGCAACAGTTACGAACTCGTTTTGAACGAGCGCGAGCTATACGATTCGCGCGATTATCGAGGGAGCTTGGATTTTCGGGATGGAGCCCTAAAAAGCTGTGTAACCAGCGTGGTTACCGAACAGCGTTTGAACCGGCCCGCGCAGCTAACCAATCTGCTTTGTGGCCCTGGCGAAATTAACAACCTTACGGGACTTGAGCAGTTCGTGCAGTTACGTCAACTCGGCTTGGCCGGAAACAGTGTCAAACAACTCGCGTTGCTCGAGTCGTTTGCAGTCTTGGAGAGTTTAAATCTAGCGAATAACGAGGTGGTAAATGCTCAACCGCTTACGACTTTGAAGCAGTTAATTTACCTAGACTTGCGCGGCAATCAAAATTTGGATTGCAACACTCTGCATGAGCTCCGCACGAGAAAGGCGTTAAAATTACTGGTACCGGAACATTGCGCTTCCAACTAAGTCTCCAGCCACGAGCTATGAAGCTATTGCGCTTTTAAGCAGCAGGGCGCGGTATACAAATACAGGCGATTAACGCGCAACAAACATCAAACCAACCACATTGCGGCTGACGTGCATAACTCTCATCTCGACAGCCTCCTCATTAATACGCCCTACCAATTTTTTGAATTTAACGTTTACCACCGTGCCTACTGGTGGTACTGGCGGGTTTTCGATAGAAACCTGCGCCCCACCATCGGAGATATCCCGCGTCGAGCCAAGGATGATACCAAACGCTGGATGCTGAATTTCTACGCGAATTGCCGCCGACGTTCGCTCATATTTACGTCGTTCGTCACCGGTAGTTCGACTTATCATCATTTTTATAACCTGCTGCTGCGAACGAGTCGCTCAAATGTTTTATTAAGCATAGACAATTGCAGTTTGTTTGCACTCTTGGATAGGGGATTATTTACCTATACGTTATCCACACTTCCTGTGGATAACTCTGTGAGAAAGTTCTTTAAAGATTCACCAAAGCGGCTAAGTTACTCGGCCTTAGACAAGTTGACGGGAAAACAAACAAAACTTTATTTCTTATATAATTCAATAACTTGCAGTATTTTTAGTGTATTTAGAGTACGCATCGTCTGTTTTTTAGTCACATATCTGAAATAAACAAATTGATGTGGAAAACCCTATTGACAAAGGCTTCTAAAGGAGTGCGGAGGGAGTGTGTACTTACATGCAGAATTCGGTCTTAATTCTCGGTTGAATGTAACGACAGAAAGTCGAAACCATCATTCTGAGACGCAAATAATACGTTGTGGTGGTTTTCGATGACATCGTAGAGGGCTAACTTCACTCGGCTAAGACAATTGTTCTTCTCACTGAGGTGACCAATCACCAGATGCTGCAGTGGATTTGTAGCAACACAACGTAAAAACTCTGCCGCTTGATAATTGTTTAAATGCCCCCACGGCCCAGAAACTCGCGCCTGTAACGACGGCGGGTATGGGCCTGCGGCAAGCATTTCAAGGTCGTGATTCGCTTCAACCAGCAAACCTTGGCAATCGGCGTACGCCTCAAGTACATGGGGCGTGACACTGCCTAGATCGGTCAATACCCCCAACTTGACGCCATCGCAAGTAAACACGTATTGCGCAGGCTCACGGGCATCGTGCGGCACCGCAACAGGCGTGACATCGATGCTGCCAAGCGAAAATGGTTGGTAGGCTTTGATTAAGCACAACTCCGACAATACGCCGTAATCTCGGCTAACGTGTGTGCCGGGCGTCATATAAACGGGGAGTTTGAATTTTCGTGCGACGGGGCCAACACCTTTGGTGTGATCCCCGTGCTCATGGGTAACAAGGATGGCACTGAGATCATGCCCAGTAAGGCCGAACTTTTCCAGCCGCTTAGAGGTTTCCTTAACCCCGAAGCCACAGTCCACCAGCAGAATAGTGGCTCCACATCGTACTAACGTGGCGTTGCCTTTACTACCGCTCCCGAGGGATGCAAATTCAAGTATCGGCTGTGCCACTACGGGAATTAAATTAAGTTAGCGCGCAAGGTACGAAGTAATGCCTTTGCTTGGTTGCGCGGGATCTTGTTACCGCGCCAATCGCGAATAACGAAGACAAATTCTTCCTCACCCTGCGGCGCCATATAAATCAAATAGCCCACGCCATTCTCGAGTTTCTTATTGCTGAAGTTAACACCTGCGGTAGCTCCGAAAAGCGCTTTCGCCTCATCAGAACTCGCTAGATTGGCCAACAGTTCGTTTAGGCTATATGGCGCTTTCTCTGGCAACTCTTTATCTTCGCCCCAAGAGAACAACCAACTTTTATCTTCTGACGCGTAAGCGGTATGGATAATTCGCTGCTCAGGAGAATCGCCCCAGGCAACAAAACCATCTTTGGACGCCGAGTGCAGTACTGTCGCCCATGCGCGATCAAAGTTCAAATGCACGTGTAATGCAGGCTCGCCGTTGTAAGCTGTAAAACCGGCCTTTAACTCGCCGCCTACATTTTGGCCCAGCAAAGACGCTGCAGTATTATCAACCGTATCGGCCAAGGTGTTAGCTAGCTCGCGCAACAACCACTCTTCGCGCTCAGCTGAATCTGATTTTTTTGGCCAGGGCTTATCGGCCAATTCCGCGGTGGGAGTAGCCACTGGAGCCTGCTGGTGCAAGATATGAACTTCAGTAGTATCCGCATAGATACCTTTTTCGAGACGAATAAGAAAGCGTAGATAGTTATTTTCGTCATCGCGAAACTTTAACCAGCGGCTTTCAATAATGCCTTTACTCGCATCACTGCGATCCACCGTAATACCGTATTGAGTAAGGAAGTTTTGGGTGCGCGGCCAAACCTGACCGGTAGAAGCATTCAGGTAAACCCAAGAGGTTTCACCAAGCTTTTGTATCTTTACACCAACTTCACCCTTGTCACCCAAGGCTTGCGGACGCGGCACCTTGTATTCTTCAACCACAAGTGGATCGCCGAACTCATCGGTAGCATCGACACTAGGTACGTAATACATAGCCTGTAGACCGGTGGTTTTTACACCTTCAGGTAAGGTGACCTCTTTGATCGAACCAGCTTGTAGGTAGTCTTGTGCGCGACCGCGAAAGACACCCTGCTTGCCGTAAAAAACACCGCAACCGGTAAGCCATATTAAGCTGAGAAACAAAACGCCATGCTTGATTGAATGACGCAGGGCGCTAAACGATGGAGTGACTATATTCGTGGAATTCATAAAGTTTTATCTTAGTTGCCCCGTTCAAACCAGACGTGATCGCGGCGTTTTAATTAATCTCAAATAGCACCGGCTAGTTGCATAGCCTGTTCTAACTCAGCCCAATACGCTTCCGCTAGCGGGGTAAGAGGCAGGCGCATCGTTTGCCCCATCATGCCCATACGCGCCACGGCCCATTTTACTGGGATTGGGTTTGCCTCTAGGAAAAGCGCTTGGTGCAGCTGCGCCAAACTGGCGTCGATGGCGCGAGCATCTTCGACTCTGCCCGCCGCAACCAGTTCACATATTTTTGATGTTTTTGCCGGCACAACATTCGCGGTTACCGATATTTCACCATCGCCGCCAAGACGCATAAATTCCAAGGCCGTGCCGTCATCGCCGGACAAAAGTAAAAAATCGTCTCGTACTCGGTCCTTTATGTCTTGTAAACGCTGCATACTGCCAGTGGCTTCTTTTATACCAATAATATTGTTTACCAAGGCCAAGCGCGCAACCGTATCAGGCAGCATGTCGACCGCCGTGCGGCCCGGAACGTTATAAAGCAACTGGGGAATAGCAACACGATCGGCGATGTACTTGTGGTGTTGGTACAAACCTTCTTGGCTCGGCTTATTGTAGTAAGGCGTTACCAATAGGCAGGCATCGGCGTTTACACTTTTCGCGCCCTCGGTTAACTCTAGGGCTTCCGAGGTGGAGTTGGCGCCAGTGCCGGCAATTACGGGTATACGACCATTTACCTGATCGACAACCTTGCGAATAACCTCAATATGTTCCTGCATGCTCAGTGTCGCGCTTTCGCCAGTGGTTCCCACCGCAACAATTGCGTGAGTACCCTGCTGCAAATGCCAGTCAACTAGCTTGTGCAGCGCATCCCAATCCAGCGAGGTATCCGCTTTCATCGGGGTCACAAGTGCGACCATGCTGCCATTTAACATAATGAGTTCTCCAAAAATAGGCCCAACGCGGGGGCGGTAATGTTACTGGCGTCCGCCGACACACTCAACCTTTGTTCGATCTTTTTACAACCCGCCTAGCTCTTCGCTTAAGGCTGCGTTCGAGTAGATGGTCGATATTGTAGATATCGGGCTCGCCTTCCGGCCGAGTTTTAAAGCGACGGTGCACCCACAAATATTGCTCGGGATTATGCAGCAGCTGCTCTTCCAGAAACTGATTCACTAATAGTGCATCGGCTTCGGGGTTCTCTCCGCTAAGCGTGAGCGGAGGGTGAACCTTGATGTGGTAGCGACCACAAACGGCGCAAGCGCCAGCGCGGCCAAAATACCCAGCCCCGCCCCCAGCGCCATTTGAACGCGATAGGGCAGAATCTGCACAACCAACCACCACAAACCAAACCCGAGCCACGTTAGCCAACAGCGCGGATGCAAAAGGTTGGATGTGAAGAGGGATCGCTTCATTTAGATCCTAGGGTGAAGGATTTGGATAGCGGGCGTGAATGCCTTCAATACCCTGAATTACCTCGTCGTTTAACTCGAGATCAACGCTTTCAATATTGTCTTTTAACTGTTCAACCGAGGTCGCGCCAATAATATTAGCAACCGTAAAGTCGCGGCTATTGACGTAAGCCAATGCCATTTGTGCTGGGTTTAAACCGTGTTTAAGCGCTAAGGCTACATAAGCCGCAGTAGCTTCATCGGCATTCACCTTGCTGTAGCGAGTAAAACGTTCGTACAGGGTTAAGCGGCCTTTTTCCGGCTTCTGGCCGTTCAGGTATTTACCCGAGAGCTTACCAAACGCCAGCGGAGAGTAAGCCAGCAAACCGATGCCTTCGCGCATCGCAAATTCAGCACAGCCCACTTCGTAGCTACGATTTAACAAGTTATAGGGGTTTTGAATCGAGATGATACGCGCTTGCGTCTTCGCCTCGGCGAGACGCAAATATTCGTGCAGTCCCCAAGCGCTTTCGTTAGATACGCCAATCGCCCGCACCTTACCGCTTTTCACCAGCTCGTCGAGTGCGTCCAATGTTTCTTCGATCGGCAAGCTGTCGTCGTCGACATGGTTATAGCCGAGGCGACCAAAGTAGTTGGTTTGGCGCTCCGGCCAATGCACTTGATAGAGGTCGATATAATCCGTCTGCAGACGCTTTAGGGAATCATCCACCGCTGCAAAAATGTTTTCTCGGTTTAAGCGCGCGCCATTGCGCACATGGCCAAGACCAAGGTTATTACTACTGCGACCGGTAACCTTGGTGGCAATAACGAGCTTCTCGCGGTTGCCACGCTTTGCCAGCCAATTCCCCATAATCTGTTCAGTAAAACCAAAGGTTTCTGGCTTTGGCGGCACGGGGTACATTTCGGCAACGTCAAAGAAGTTGATGCCGTAATCTACCGCCATATCCATTTGCGCAAAACCTTCCGCTTCTGAGTTTTGCTCGCCCCAAGTCATGCTGCCCAAACAGATTAGGCTGACATCAATCTCGGAACTGCCGAGTTTTCGGTATTTCATTTACCCTCCGAGATTGTATAGGCGATTGCGTTAATAGCTTTGATGTGGTCGTTACAGCAAAGGAAAGTCGGCAACCATATCGCTGTCTTGGTCGTAATCAACGCCCTTCGCACCAAAACCAAACAGCTTCAAGAATTCGTAGTTATAACCTTTGTAGTCGGTAAGGTCGAAGAGGTTTTCTTCAGTCACCTGCGGCCAAATGGCTTCAACCTTGGCTTGTGTTTCTGCGCTCAGCTCGAGGTTATCCATACGGAAGCGGTTGTTGTCGTCCAACCGTGGCTGGTCGGTATATAAGCCTTCGGTGTACAAGCGGTACAGCTGCTCGATACAGCCTTCGTGGGTGCCGTCCTGCTTCATTACCTTGTACAAAATAGAAATATACAAAGGCATGATAGGAATGGCTGAACTCGCTTGCGTTACCAGCGCTTTCAACACTGCCACATTGGCGCTGCCGCCGAGGCTAGACAACCGCTCGGTGATGGCCGTAGCGGCACGATCTAGATCTTCTTTGGCTTTACCGATAGTGGCATGACCATAAATAGGCCAGGTCAGTTTTTCACCAAGATAGGTGTAGGACACAGTTTTACAGCCCTCGGCGAGGACATCGGCGTCTTTTAATGCGGCCATCCACAACTCCCAATCTTCGCCGCCCATAACCTTAACAGTATTGGCGATCTCCTCTTCTGAAGCAGGTTCTACGGTGACTTCAGCAATTTTAAGACTGTCGGTATTGAGGTTTTTCGCGGTATAGCCCTTGCCGATTGGCTTTAATACCGACGAATAAAGTTCACCGCTATCAGGGTCTTGACGACGTGGCGATGCCAAGCTGTAAACCACCAAATCAATTTTACCCATATCCGCTTTGATCACATCGATCGCTTTTTGCTTAGCGTCGTGAGCAAATGCATCGCCGTTAATGCTCTTGGCAAACAAGCCTGCGGCTTCGGCTTCCTTGTGGAATGCAGCCGAATTGTAGAAACCCGCCGAACCCGATTTCTTTTCTGTGCCGGGCTTTTCGAAAAACAAGCCTAAAGTTTTAGCGCCACAACCAAAGGCTGCCGTTATGCGTGAGGCCAAGCCGTAGCCGGTAGAAGCGCCTATTACCAACACATTTTTGGGGCCACCCACAATGGCGGGCTGAGACTTAACATAGTCAATCTGCTCGCGTACATTGGCTGCACAGCCTGCGGGATGGGCATTGGTACAAATAAAGCCACGAACTTTCGGTTTGATTATCATGCTATCTTCCTGCAATTACGGTTATTCAGCCATACAAACCCAGATATCGGGCTGACACTGGTATACTGGCCACTTTCTAGCGGCGCATTATACAAACTTGCCGCCCCCGTGTAACGAATTCACCTCTTACTTATGTTTAAACTGCGCTATTCCACAGACCCAGCTTGGGTTGAAACCGTTTTAAGTAACTTTGATGCCTTTCTTATCGACCATGCGGCCGCCGAAAAAAAAGCCTCTGGCATGGCGCTTTCGATGGTATCTCACTACCCAGATAAGCCTGATATCGTCAAGGCAATGATTGATTTGAGTATCGAGGAAATGATTCATTTTCGCGAAGTGGTTAAAATTATGACCGCGCGCAACATACAGCTAGGTGCCGATACCCGCGACGAGTATGTCAATAAACTGCGCAAACTTATGCGCAATGGTAGCGAGCTGTATATGCTCGACCGATTATTAATCGGTGGCATTATTGAGGCGCGTGGCTGTGAGCGCTTCGGGCTAATCGCAGCGGCTCTGCCCGAGGGCGAACTAAAAAAATTCTACGTCGCTATTACCGAATCTGAAGCCAATCATGAGAATTTATTTTTCGATCTCGCCCGCAACCACTTTGCCACAGCAATTGTCGATGAGCGCCTCAATGAACTACTAGACGCCGAGGCTGCACTCGTCGCCGAACTGCCCATTATTGCAGCCCTGCACTAGGAATATATTCAAACCAATGTGCGCGCCACTAGAACAATATCTCGCGCGATATGCCGAACCTGAAGTGCAACTGTTAGGCGGGCTGCCAAGCGCCTTCCAATTTCAACACTGCGTAGTTATCCCCGCCCGCGACGAAAGCTTCGACTTTATACAGCGCTTAATGAAAATCAGCAGCCAAATAGAACACACTATTCTAGCGATTGTTGTTATCAACCAACCACTATCGCCGTTCGAAACAAACCAGCCAGCACTCGACCAGCACGAAGTAGACTCAAGCGACCAAAATCTACAGCTCGCCAATACAATTGCAGATGTATTCGGCGCTGCCCAGTGGAGCAACGGCAACTTAGCGCTATTCCAGCAACAGCAACTATCCGTTTTACGTGTCGATCGATTTTCACAACACCCTATTCCGCCAAAGCAGGGCGTAGGCCTAGCGCGAAAAATCGGTTGTGATCTCGCCTGCAAGCTAAATCAAACTCGACAACTTGCCAGCTCGTGGATCTACTCTAGCGACGCTGATGCTTTTCTACCGGACAACTATTTTGCGTTACCAACAAACATCGCGCCTACGACATCGACTAGCTCAAACGAAAAAATACTCGCCAAGAGTGACCGCACACAACAATACAGTGCACAAGTTTTTGAATTCGAGCATATAGCTGTTAGCGAAACGACACTCGGCTGCCTGCAGGCTACACAACTCTATCAGCGCGCAATTAAGTATTATCGCGACGGGCTGGCTTGGGCTGGCTCACCCTATGGTTTTTATACGCTAGGTAGCACGCTCGCCGTGAACATTTCTAGTTACGCAAAGGTACGAGGCTTTCCAAAACGAGCGGGAGCAGAAGATTTCTATCTTCTCAACAAATTAGCCAAAATTGCACCGGTCTATTTTAATCGCAATATTCAAGTCAATATTGCCGCGCGCCAATCGCAAAGGGTACCGTTCGGTACCGGCCCCGCCATCGCAAGTATTATGCAACTGACGAATCCAGAGCTGGACTACTGCTATTATCATCCCCAGTTGTTTATATTGTTAAAACAGTGGCTCAGTTTAATTCCACAATTTTGGCAGTTTATTCAAATAGACTCGTGCAAAGCTAAAACTGAGCAAAAAAAGTTTAACGATTTGTATGCAGACTTACTGGGAAGCTTGCCGGTAGCCTTAGCCGAGATAGCGGCAAATTTAGACCTCAGTAAATTTCTACAGCATGCTAGTCGTCAATGCCGTTCGCAACCGGCGTTTAGGGAACAGTTTCACCAATGGTTTGATGGGTTTTTAACGCTGAAGTTTATTCGCGGGCTTGAATCCAAGTTCACACCAATACCTTTACCGCAAGCGGAGCAACTGTTACACGAGTATATCTGTTCACATACACTTAACGGGTCAACGCCTTGAGTCACATTCTAATCGCTAGTTTTATCTATGATTGATACAGCCGAACAACTAATTCTTCTATCCGTTGCCCTTTTTGCTAACGCACTTTCGGCTATGGCCGGTGGCGGCGCTGGGTTGCTGCAGTTGCCAGCACTCATTTTTTTGGGGTTACCCTTTTCCATTGCCCTCGCAACCCACAAGATTGCAACTGTAGCGTTAGGCGCTGGCGCGACGCTAAAACACAGTAGAGAGCGACACTTGCAGTTAAATTTTGCGCTACTGATGCTAGGCTGCGGTTTGCCGGGGGTAATACTGGGTGCGCGTGTAATTTTAGATATTCCCGAATACACCGCCAAAATTTCACTCGGCATTCTCACCATAGGGCTAGGCATTTACTCTTACCTAAAAAAACAACTTGGACAAAACTATAGGCCGCAACAGCGAAATATTAGGGGCTATATTGGCGGTGGCCTCGGCTTATTTTTATTGGGGTTTTTTAATGGTTCACTTACATCCGGCACAGGACTTTTTGTCACCATGTGGCTGATTGCCTGGTTTGGTTTCGACTATAAACGCGCAACCGCCTATACCATGATTTTGGTAGGTTTGTTTTGGAATGGAACCGGGGCGCTAACCCTTGCCATGCTGGCCGAAGTGCAGTGGGACTGGCTACCGATGCTGCTACTAGGTTCGATTGTCGGCGGCTATTGGGGGGCGCATATTGCAGTGAAATATGGCAACCCCTTTATTAAGCGAGTCTTTGAGGCAATCACGGTATTAGTGGGGCTATCGTTAATTCTGCACACGCTATTTGGTGCAACGCCAACATTGTAGCGAACAAAAAATTGTATTTATTTAGCTGCGTAGCCCGCGGCTGGCCATTGCCCCTCTCGGGCCTCGTGATTAGTCACATGAGTACCCTTAACAACCGCTGCGGCATCAACACCACTCCATAAACGCGCGACCAGCTCCTCGCGGCCATTGGGCTGCTGCCAGCGCTCCTCAAGTATCCATTGAGAGATCGCTTGAGCAACGTTCGGATAATTTATACGTTCACCCGTAAAGTCATCCAACCATCTACGCGTAATAGCTTTATCGAGCTTCGGCATGGTCATACCCAGCTGCAATTCCTCTAAGGCACGCGCGTTAGATAACTGTTCCATCTGCCCCTTTAAGGGCTTTACCAATATTTTTTTACCTAGCTGAATGGCCTCGCTGGCCAGTTCAAAACCGGCATTACAGATAACCCCAGAACATGTCGCTAAATCGTATTTAAAGCCGTCTCGCGAAAGTGGTTTTAACTGTATGTGACCACGACTTTCGTATTGTGCAAACGGGCCGTAGTAGGTAAAGGTGTAGTCATCAAAGCCTTCAAGCAGCTGAATAACCTCTTCGCTTTCTTCAAAGCCAAGGTATACCAGAATTTTGTTTTCATCCTGCTCCACATCTTCGTGGTCCAAATCGACAATGGGAGGCAAAATTGGCTGATCGAAATGGTGCCAGTGCAAACCTAGCCCAAGCTTAACGGGCGCGAACAGATCCATGATTTTACGGCTAACGAAGTCTGCACCTCTACGCGGCACATTGTGCTCAAAGGCATACTGATGGCCAACGCCGATGCAGGGTTTGTTTTTTAACTTTGCGGCCCAAGCACTAATGGGTTCGAAATCTGTAATAACTAAATCGTAGGGCTCTAAATCCAAATCACGTATATCACGGTACAACTGGGTGATACTCGCTTCTTGCATGGTACGCCAGATTTTCAAGTCGCCGGCTTGATGAATAAAGGTCAAGCCTTTGTAGCACTGCCAATCGCCAAACTCAGTCATATCAAAGAATTTTTCGCGCTCACGACCAGAAAATAGGTAATCGACTTCTATACCGCATTCACGCAATTGCTTACTCATAGCTCGCGCGCGGCTAATATGACCATTCCCTGTTCCTTGAACACCATAGAGTACTTTCATTAATTTACAGCCTGTATGATTTAAACAATTTTGAGATGAAGAACACAGTTAAAAATCTTCTAAAAAACCTATAAACGCAGGCTCTATACTGATCTCGTTAAACCAGCATCAAATGATTAATTAGAACCAAGCCTATAGTGTGTCCCATAAGGCCGCCGGCAATAATATCGGTAGGGAAGTGCACCCCCAAAGTTACACGCGCGGCGCCAACACAACAGGCCCATGGGTAAAGTAGCCAGCCAAGAACAGGGAAAGCAAATACTAAAATGCTGGTCATGAAAAATGCTGCGGAAGTATGACCAGAAGGGAAACTAAATTGATCAGACGGTTTTATTTCGCTTTGGTAACCCGGAATCGCCGCTGGCGGACGATTACGTTTGAACATCGTTTTAAAAACAAAGTAGAAACACCGCTCCACAGCAAACCCAAGCGCAATCAACTTAGCGAATGGCCAATTTTGAGCGACGATAAAGGCGAGACCTATCAAGAGGTAAAGTGGGCCGTCGGCGGTGAAGGATACATATCGACTTACCTTTACCGCGAGCTCACGATGCTTGCGACGCAAACACCAGTCAAAGGTAATCAGATCAAAGTTGTGAATGCCTTGTAATAAACGCATGTTATACCCTCCATTTACACAACACGTTATTCTCTCTCAATGACAGATATATGAGATTTATATGACGCTATTGTGACAAGAAAGGCTATTCAAAAACTATCGCGCCAATATGGGATATTAGTGACGCGTTTACGACCAACGGTTAACCGGACATCCATACCCGTGGTTATTAGACAAGGAGACTAACACCAGGATAATTGGCCCGGTGGATTTTCCAGTAGCTCGCGTACATTCGCTTCAATAATGCGATAGCCAACATTCCCTGCGAGCTTCTGGCGTCCTTCGTTAAACATAAGGGTTGGGCTAGAGTTAATATTCTGCTCCGTTGCGCGGGCAGCATCAGCACAGATACCACTGTGGGCTATGCCCTTATCGACCAACTCGCACAGCAACTGCACGGGCAAGCCAGAGTTTTCGGCTATGTCACACAGAATTTTTCGCTGGGAAATATCGTGATTATCGACGAAAAAAGCATGGCGAATAGCCTGCATAAATGGGGAGAAGTCGCCCGCTGCTATCGCGCCAGATTCAACCCCAAACTGTGCTGCCTTTAAAAAAAGATGAGCAGGTAAAGATGAACTCGGCGCATTACGCACCCAGCAATCGGCATTGATATTAATATGCTCAAACTTTTCGGCCACAGACTGTACATGAGCGCCGTATGCTGCAACTCCCCCGCGATGCGCCCAAGACTTTTCCATTTTCCCAGGAACATCCCCAAATACCGAAAAGAAATGAAACGTTACTTTAAGGTTACCCGCAAAAGAGGCTTGCAACTCATCTATACGAATTTGCGACGCATAGGCCCACACACACAAAATATCTGAATAGTGATCTATAAAAACTTTTTGACTAGTACTATTGGTAACATCTGAATTTACTGCGGTCATAACTTTATACTCACTTTTGATTAGGGTATGCGACTGACTAAAATTAGCGAACGCTTAACGCTCGTCAATACCCAGCAGGGCTTCAGCTAAAACAAAGCCACCTAAAACCCCAGCCTGATTCCCCAAGTCTGGTACAACGATGTAGGAATCTATATCACTTAATAGTGGCTCAGCTTGAATATAGCCATTAAGCAACTGGTGCGTTTTAGCTTTTACCCTAGAAAGCAAATGCTGCTGCTCCATTACCCCGCCACCTAAAATGATTTTTTGAGGTGACAAGGTGCAAATGAAATTCACTAAAGCCTGCGCTACATAGTGCGCTTGCAACGCCCACGCAGGATGATCCTCAACAAGATCAATGCCCGCTTTCTGCCAGCGTTCTTCGATGGCAGGCCCTGCCGCTAAGCCTTCAAAACATGCGTCACCATGAAAAGGACAGCGACCTCGATAGGTATCTTCTGGATGTTTCGCCAAAAAGCTGTGACCAAGCTCTGGGTGCATCATTCCGTGTACCACCCTGCCATTGCAAATCACTCCGCCACCGATCCCCGTGCCAATGGTGAGATAAATAAAATCGGTTAGTCCCACTCCTGCCCCCCAGCGCCCCTCGGCTAGCGCGGCGGCATTAACATCGGTATCAAATGCCACGGGGATATCCAGGGCATTAGCCAGTGTACCGACAACATCGGTATTGGACCAACCAGGCTTAGGTGTAGAGGTTATATAACCATAGCGAGGCGAAGCGCGATCAAGGTCGATGGGGCCAAAGGAACCCACACCCAGACCCGCTAACCGGCCTCGATAGCTATCAAAGAATGCAATCGCCCTCGCGAGCGCTTCGCTTGGCGACGTGGTGGAAAATCTAACCTCGGTTAGATCTTCCGGGTTACTGCCAACAGCGCACACAAATTTTGTTCCGCCAGCTTCTATCGCACCGTACAGCTCTGTCATAGTGGGCCTATCTTTAATCTGAATATATGGATTGCCTAATCATGGCAATCCGCTCTGACAATCCGCTCTGAAGAGCAGTCTGCGATGCCCAAGGATGTTAGGGCATATTGCTATCCTAAGCATATGATAACTGGCGGCGTGCACAGGGTTCAATCATTGCCGGTTTTCGTCCCTTTATATAAAAACACCACATAGAAATTACGCGCGGCTAACGGCCAGCAGCTAAGATTACTCGACGATTGTAGATTTTCCTGCGTTACGAAAAATCCTAACGACTTTGGGAATCGGCAGGAACACTATATGATTGCTCTATCGAAAAACACTAGCCACTAATAACCACAATAATTATCTAACCGAGGCTTGATTATGCTTGTTAAATCTTTAGCTAAAATATTCGTCTGCGGGCTTTCCCTCGCAGCGGTGCTTAGCGCTTGCTCGCCCAAACACAGCCCAATAGAGCAATCGGCCAGCGGCAGCTTCACGCCACTCGAAAACGGCGTATTAATCGCTCCAGCGGCCGGTGAAACTAAAGCCCTACGCTTAACCGTCATGTCCGACAATATCGTTCGTGTTACCGCGTCTCACACTAACGAAATTAACGATGCGGCACAAATGATGGTAGTAGCGGAGCCAACACTAACCGACTTCAAACTAAAACAACAAGGCGACACGCTGACCTTATCTACAGCCAAAATCAGTGCCAATGTTTCACTGCAATCCGGTCAAATCAGCTTCCTCGATACCGATGGTAAACCACTGTTAACGGAAGCGACGCGGACATACTCGCCGGTAACCGCCGACCCCGATCCTGTAGCGGCCGACTCAGTCGCCATTCAACAAACATTTACCCGCGATAGCGATGAGGCGTTATACGGTTTAGGACAACATCAAAATGGTCAAGTTAATCTGGCCAATGAAAATGTCTATATGACCACCTACAATTTAATTATCACTATTCCCTACTTAGTCTCGTCAAAAAATTATGGCGTTTTATGGAATAACAATTCCGACACCCGCTTTGGCAACCCAGCAACACCCGCTGACATAAACAAGAACCTAAAGCTTTACGATACAAGCGGTAATGCTGGCGGCATCACCGCGCGCTACTACGATGGCAACAAGCTGCTATTAAGCCGAACAGAGCAACAGCTGAACTATCAATTTTTAAAGCAGGGCTCGAACCGCGAGGTAGAGTTCCCAGCCGAAGTGGCAAACGCACAAGATCTTCGCATTGAATGGGAAGGGCAAATTGAAACCGATAAAGCGGGCGAACACGAACTTCTAATGTACTCCAGCGGTTACGCGAAACTTTT
The DNA here is from genome assembly GCF_001922985.1 of Teredinibacter waterburyi. Classification (GTDB taxonomy): domain Bacteria; phylum Pseudomonadota; class Gammaproteobacteria; order Pseudomonadales; family Cellvibrionaceae; genus Teredinibacter; species Teredinibacter waterburyi. Next base: position 280,308 of record NZ_MRUH01000022.1, on the reverse strand, counting down.
TGTTGACGGCGAGTTAAAGCAAGATCGCTGGCGTATGAATTGGAACCCGTGGTATCACAAAACCAAAGTAGCTCTGAACAAGGGTGAGAAAAAATCGATCAAAATTTCTTGGCAGCCACAGGGCGGCTATTTTCGACTGCTGCATCAAGAGCCCTTTGAATACAACCAGATCAGCCCTGGAGCGGAACAGGACTTAACCTCTTTCGCATCCGACACGGCCAAAAATATCGATTACTTTTTTGTCGCCGGCAATAATAAAGACGAGGTTATCAGCGGCTATCGTAAACTCACTGGAAAAGCGGTTTTACTGCCACGCTGGGCTTATGGATTTTGGCAAAGTCGTGAGCGCTACAAATCACAAGACGAGCTATTATCGGCCTTAAAAGAATATCGCAAACGTAAAATCCCCATAGACAATATCGTCCTAGACTGGTCCTACTGGCCACAGGATGCTTGGGGCAGCCATGATTTTGATGCGGACTATTTCCCCGACCCACAAGCCATGGTGGATGAAGTACACGATTTAAATGCACAAATAATGATTTCGGTCTGGCCGAAGTTCTACCCCACCACCGACAACTATAAAGCTTTAAACGCAAACGGCTTTATGTTTAACAAAAACATCGAAGAGAACAATCTCGACTGGATAGGTAGCGGCTATTTGAACGCTTTCTACGACGCCTTTAACCCAGCGGCGAGAGAGATGTTTTGGCAACAACTGGACACCAAAATTAACAAATTTGGCTTTGATGCTTGGTGGCTGGATGCGGTAGAACCCGATATTCATTCCAACCTTAGCTGGAAAAAGCGCAAACAACTTATGACTCCTAACTACCTAGGCAACGGAGCCGATGTATTTAATGCCTATGCGCTTCCACATGCGGAAGCCGTATACCAAGGTGATAGAAAGTCTGCACCAGATACTCGTGTATTTATTCTGACTCGTTCTGGTTTTGGAGGCATTCAACGTACTGCATCAGCCATTTGGAGCGGCGACACGGTAAGCCGTTGGAGTGATTTAAAAGAACAAATCGCAGCCGGTATTGGTACTGGCCTTGCCGGTATGCCCAACTGGACATTCGATATCGGTGGCTTTACTCCCGAAGATAGGTATCGTTATTACAACGGCAAGGTTGTTGGCAGTTACGATGAGCTTAACCCTGCGGAACTCGCCGAGTGGCAGGAACTAAATTTACGCTGGTATCAGTTCGGTGCTTTTGCTCCGCTATACCGCTCTCACGGCCAAAACCCCTACCGTGAAATATACAATATTGCCGCCGAAGACTCAGCGGTATACAAGAGTTTAGTGTGGTACACCAAACTGCGCTACCGGCTACTGCCCTATATCTATTCTCAGGCAGGTGATATGTACCACAAAGACGGTACGCTTATGCGTGGCTTAGCATTGGATTTTCCGAACGACAAAACCGCCGGTACGATTAACGACCAATATATGTTTGGGCCATCATTTCTCGTTAGCCCAATCAGCGAAATGGGTGCGACAAGTCGAACCGTATATCTACCTAGCAACACCGCTTGGTACGATTTTTACACCGGCAAAAAATATAGCGGCGGGCAAGACATTAACGCACAAGCGCCACTGACAAAAATGCCCCTGTTCGTTCCGGCTGGAGCCATTATTCCAACCGCGCCAGAAGTGCAATACACGGACCAGATTCAAAACGCCGCACTTACACTTACCATCTATACCGGTGCCGACGGGAAATTTGAACTCTATGAAGATGACGGCCGCAGCTATGACTACGAGCACGGCGAGTGGTCGAGAATTCCATTTAGCTATAGCGAAGCCGATAAAACACTTCATATCGGCGCGCGCGTGGGCTCATTCCCCGAAATGGAAAAAACGCGAACGATTAATCTGCGTTGGATCACTGGCGAGACATCTGCAGCTGCCAATTTCGATGAAAATATTAGTGTAACGATTCGCTATTCAGGTGAATCGGTTTCGGTGCCATACAACACTAAACCGTAAATAAGGGCTTAAAAGCCGAGATCCACTCCCCCTAATGGAGGAGTAACGCTTATTGCGAGCAGTTACTCCACCAACAGGGGGTATTTAAATTAAAGTCTGTTAGCACCTGCCACTTATAAGAATCGGTTTGATTAAGGTTTTCCAATGCGCCCCAACTGCCGTATTTGGAATAGCTTGCAACATCGGTGTAATGCATATGCAGCAACCCACCACCTAGCTTCCAGCTTTCTAATAAATCCGCATACACTTCGCCAATGCGCGGGTCGCGATTAATGCCGGTGTGAAATTGGATAGTTGCGTCATCGTTCTGTAACGCGAGTCCGTTCGAGGTAATATGTTGGCCACCCTCGTAGGCAACAACACCGGCTAGTCCACGTTCGTTTGCAAGCTCCAGCCAATTAGCCAAACGACTCCGTGTATCATTCGCCACACCATTAAAATCGGAAAACTTACTAATAGATTTAATATGCTGGCCAGTCTCTAATTGTTCAAATGCTTTATTTAGGCCGCCATCCGGCTCACTCAAAAAAGATTTTATGATATTGATATGTGCGGTATCGGTCTCCAACCTCGGTCCATTTAAACCACCATCAAAATAACTGGTAATACCGATGTAATCGAACTGGTGTTGGAAGCAGGGTTTATTATCCTGAGCAACCCACGCAGGGCAATCAAGTGCGGCGCTCGCCGTATCTCGCCACGCGGTTTGCACTCCAAGCACACACTTAACCCGATTCGAATCACCGCTAAACACAGATGTTTTAAAAATATCGCATATCTGTGCGGTGCGCATTCCATGCCATTGCATGTAGCCGTAGTCGACGTCGCCCCACAAGGCCTGCGCTTGATTCTCCGCCGCCTGCCACTGTTCAAAACCACGGTTCCATACTTCATTGCTGTGCTCGACATAAACATAAAGCTGCGTATTCAACTGCTGTTTAATCAAAGTAGCAAAAGCGGTTATGTAATTTTCATCTGCTAAGTGTGGAATATTAAACCAAGGGTCGGCATTTATTTGGTTAGCCAGTGCGAGCATAGCCTCTAAAGGAACGCCCTTAATCGCCCAACTGCGATCGGCTAACTTCGGCCGATTTTGCCACGTGCTCTGACTAGAGTGATTGGTTTGCATCCAGTCCATAAAGCGCACTGCTCGAAATGGCGAAACTAAATTGATCCAGTCTGGGTTAAAGATTGCACCGGCTTGATAGGCCGACAAATACAGCTCTGGAATGATACGAATATTACGCAGGTAATTATCGGGATTCACCGCAGTGATTTTCAGCAGATGCGAGCCCGTACCCGTCGAAATTACATCGCGGCCGGGTGACGACTCGGCAGTGATTTTGGCTGCCGACCAGTCGTATTCAATCGTGCCTTCGCCGTCATAAAGAACCACAAACTTGCGATACATAAGACTTTCGTTGCTGGTACTCAAAAATACAGTGCCCGCCGCCTGCCCCGGCTGTAAAGAACGAACCCAACCTTGGTCATCCAGATCAAAATCATTCATCTCAGTATCCCGATCCCGCCAAGCTTGTGCCTGTTTCATGTAGTCGATAAAGGGATTTTCAGTGGAATAATAGGAAATGGCACTTAGCCCCATCCCCATCGAGTTCACCTTTCGCGCTTGAGAAGCTTCTGGTGTTGGGCTTGGTTCGAGTGTTGGTTCAGGCGTTGGCTCAAGCGTCGGCTGTGTAGACGGTTCCAACGATGGCTCACTAGAGGGTTGTTCAGACGGTACAACGGTCGGCTCTGTTGGCGTTGGCGTTGGCGTTGGCGTTGGCGTTGGCGTTGGTGTTGGTGTTGGCGCAGGAACTTGGCTCGATACTTGTGTCGGTAATGGCGTTGGTTCGACGGTGGGCTCGTTTGTAGGAACGCTTGTTGGTAGAGTTGTTGGCACGCTGGTAGGAACATCACTAGGCGTCGCTGTGGCTTTCGGGGTTGGCATCAACTCAGGCTCAGCAGTTATTGTCGGCGTCGCCTCTGGAAAAGCCGAGTCACTTGGCAGAAGCGTAGAATCACTCCCACTTCCACCGCCGCAGGCCGCCAAGAACAAACTAAGAAATACCAAAACCGTAAAACGTGTCGCGCACATATAACCACCTATCAATCGCAAAATTCAACCGAGCCTAAATTGTACTCGGCTATACCGACACAACTAAACCTATACAGCTACATCTGTCGAACTACACTTACCCAGCCGCACCTATTCAACGACACCTATTCAACGACACCTATTCAACGACACCTATTCAACGACACCTATTCAACGACAGCGAATCAACAGCAAAGACTCAACAACAGCTGCCGCCAACATCTAAAACAGCGAAACATCGAAGAGATGGAACAACACCGGTTAAAACAAATCGCACCGGCTGCCAGTGAAAAACCTCATAGACAATACTACTAAACCTATGTAAATCTAGTGACTACTTCAAACTTGTTACGACTCCTAGTCGCTAAACCCTGTATTCCAGTAGATTGTCGTCAAGAATCTTACCGTCAGGATTAAGATAACTGTTATCACGACAGCTATCACTGCGAGCATAGCGACTAAATCGCTCGCGGAGAAAAACAGCTGTCCGGTAACGGTAGTAAACCTCCGCCAACTAAGTCGTAAGCATTAGCCTTAACTTTAATCGAGCCTACTTTTTCACCAGAGAAGTGAAAGTGTACGCTGACAAGATCCAAAACCATTTTAAAAATTCGCAACCACTTAATTATTTTTTCGCGCTAACACAATAGCCAAAACACGGAGTGCTATCCACGATGGTTACTAACGGATTATTAATAGCTGCCATATTTGGCAACCGCATTACTTCACCATTATTTGCTCACACGCTCGTCGCTTTTATCATCTCCAGTGTCTTTTTAACCCCAGAGGTCAACGCCAACCTCAATGATTTTCAAAGTGAATATGCCTCCGAACTAGAACGGCGTGCCGCGATTGCAAACCAAGCCGCTTATGATCGACTGCAGGAAAGCGGCTGCACCGATACCCAACGCAGTGCAACCGAAGAGTGCACTGCAGAAACGTTCAAAACCTGGGCCACCGTGCGTGAGCTGGTACACACCGCCAACGAATTAAATGGCAGCGGCCCCACGTTGTTTAGTTTGGGGTTGGATTTAGAAGGATTGGGTTTCTCGCTTCGTTGGACGGCCGGCGAAGAGTTTGCCGCGCAGGGGGATATGTCCGACAGCTTTGTTAGCGGTCAAATGGCTGGGCTGGCCACGCGTATCACCGCGCTACGCGGCGGCGGCAGCCAGTTCTCGATGAATGTGAATGGTAGTTCCAGCGCTGTAGTCGCCCGAACAGGCGGTATAAAAGGAGGGGGGGCTGGCGACACAATTCCCGCTTGGTCCCCCTGGGGGTTCTTCTTGAATGCGGATTACAGCTATGGCGACCGAGCTGCGACGCAGCGCGAAGATGCATTTGATTTTGATGGCGCGTCCCTAAATGGCGGCATTGATTATCGCTACAACAACAATTGGGTTGCCGGGATTATGCTTGGCTACCAAGCCGAAACGCTCGATTTCGATTCAACTCAAAGTATTGTCGATGGTACGGTTGATATGTCTGGCGTTTCACTTCAACCCTTTGCGCTCTACCAGTCAGACCAGTTTTATTTTAGTCTCGCCTTGGGCTATCAACACATGTCATTCGACACCGAGCGCAGTATTCGCTACCCCTCCCTTAACCCAGGTGTCGATAGCACCGATACCACGGCCGTTAGCAATACAAACGCAAATGCAATAAGCGGTAATCTCGACCTCGGCTATACGTTATTTCCACGCTCGCGCTTTAGCTTAGAACCCTACATCGGTTTCAGCTACACCAACACTTCAATAGACGGCTATAGCGAAACAGATCTTCGCGACGACGGTTTTGCCTTTTTAGTTGCCGCACAAAAGTTTGATTCACTAGAGTCTGCCATTGGGGTGAAATTAAACTACATCTTCACCCCAAGTATCGGCGTTATTCTGCCCTATTTTAGCGCCGAGCTTCGCAACCAGCTGGATGCACAATCTCGAGAAATAAAAGCCGTCTACCTCAACAGTGCCGACTTACTAAACCAAGACAATATCGACAGCGATGCTACCTTCGCCCTACCTACAGACACGCCAGACAGCGCCTACGGCGTTATCTCGCTTGGTGTATCAAGCGTTTTACGCGGCGCACGTCAAACCGCAATGAATTCGTCCGCGGCTGGCGGCATACAGGTTTTCGTTCAATTCAGAACACTTTTAGGTTTAGAACATTACAAGCAAAGTCAGCTTGCTGCTGGCTTACGTTATGAATTTTAGCCACAGCAATATCATTTATTGCCCGCGCAGCTGCACAAGGATATGCCAATGAACATCTATACCTCATTATCGTGTTGTTCCAATTTATACTACCAACGTACATTGCGAATAATCGTTTCTAGTATTTGTACAACCCTTTTATTTGGCTGTGGCCCATCTACCAGTAATGACGACGCTGCACCGGTCGCAAAAATCTCAATTATCGGTGCGCCTGCTATTAACGGTGAATACAGTTTACGTTCCGGATCTGACATTCTTATAACCGGTAAGGATAGTGACGGGTTAGATGATCCAATTCTCGATTACGCGTTTGTTGCTGTTTCCATAAATGGTGAAGATTTGAGTCTTGAAACTATAAATAACGCTTTAATCGAACGCACGCGCAATACCAAGCTATTTAAAATCCCCAAGGTCAGCACGCCGACTCAGATCGAATTTGAATTAACCGTCACCGATGCCGACAATATAAGTGCGCAAGATACGCTTACCGTTAATATTCAACCGATCAAAGACGCTAATGTTTTTCTCAGTCAAAAAGCCGTGCAATCACCCAACTTTAATAACTACACCCTCGTTGTCGCGCTCGATTTAGACGAAGACGAAGTTTCCGTCGAGGATGACTACACAGTGCAGATTGATGATTTTGTAGAGTGGGAACCTGCAGCACCACACCCCAGCTGCAACTTCGGCAGTAATCAGAACCTTTGCCAACTTCAGCTTAAAAGCCAGACATTATCCGGTAGCTGGCAAGCGGGCTTAACACGCGCCGACACCGATTTAACCACCGCCGCTACCGCTTATTTCAATCCAACGCACTTGATAGCCATCCCCGCAATCGATATTGATGCGATTAACAGCGAGTTTGAAACAGGTCCAAACTGTGTTGCCACCGAGTTGCGCTGCAAACGTTTCGAGCTTCAACGCATTGATAGCGCCAGAACCTTTCAGCGCTTTTCATTTGTTAGCACGAACAACAATGCACGGCTCATTATTCGCGAGAGCGGCAGCGACGATCAAACCAATGACGATCACTGGGACTCGGGTTTACTCTGGTTAAACACCCACGATGAAATTGCAGCTCAGGACGTAAATGCAGAAGCCATTCGGCGCTCAAAAGTCATCGAGAGCCTGAGCACAGCTAACACCTATTACCGATTAATTGACCCAGACAATAACGCCACCACACTTTCACGCTGGCTAAGCTTACGCGGTTTTAATTCTAGTGCGACCGATACGAGCGACCCGAGCTTCGCTCACGCCACCTACATAAACAACTACGACTTGGGTTTTGGTCGCGATATGTTTATGCGCCGCGACGACTGCGGCAACGTGTATTCCTATGTGGAGAATTTCCCAAGTTTGGAGCTTGCTATACAGGGGCGCAACAACTTCGCCACCGTAGTGATGGAATACAGCGCGCTCGACACGACAAAAAGTTGTGCCGAGCAAAGCGACAAAATTGTTAAGTTTTATGCCTATGTGCCCGACCAAAATACCGGTGAACAACAGCGTGTTGGCAGCATGAATTTTGACGGTCGCGGCGAAAAATTTGTACCGGGTGTTTGTACGGCATGTCACGCGGGTTCGCCTTACACTGAAGTGCAGCTGGGTACGGAGTCGACCGGAACCAATTTGGTCGAATTTTCGGGCCGCTTCACGTCATTGGATGAGCGGGACACAACAATCAATAACTTAAGCGATGCAGACCGTCTTGCTCTCGCCGATATCAACTCCACATTTATGCCATTCGATATGGACGCCTATCTTTACACCCGCGCCGAAGACCAACGTTTTGTAGACCCATCTCTAAACGAAAGCCTTTTAGTAGGCGTCGATCCAGCGGATTATTCGCGTGAACAACAAGCCGAGCAGTTTCGACGCTTTAACCAGCACACGCTGTTCACCTTCATCGATGCGCGTGCTCGCTATTTAGCGAACCAGCCAGATACCAGTGAACCCACAGTTGACGATACTCGCCTAGATGAAGCCACTCGCTGGGATGCCCCCATCGCACTGATCAATAGCTGGTACCAGAGCGACGTCGACAATCAAAGTTTTAACGGCAACAATCTATTGCCCGGCTGGGAGGACGCCCCAGACCTGTATCATCAAGTATTCGCCAAGTACTGTCGTGCCTGTCATATTCAACTGGCGGAACTGCCACTAAACTTTTCGCATCTAGATGAATTTATTGGCGCTGTCGGTGACGATGGCACGCCGAATAATATTATTAATTTAGCGGACAAAATTTTAACCCGAGGACAAATGCCTATCGCCCGCCTGACTTATGATAGATTTTGGACGGACTTTAACGGCGAATCACAATCAGCAGGAACAACTCTTACCAACTACATTGCTGACTTCGTACCAGAAATTTCTGACGAAACCGGCCCCATGCAAAGCCTTTCGCCCTTCGATATACGAGTGAAAGAGAGCAACCGCAATGACATTGGCAGTGAAGTTAATGCCGATGGTTCGATAAATGGCGAAGGCCAAACCATTAGCTTTGACGCATCGCAGCTATTTAACTTCTTACAGAGCCCGAGCTGGACAATAGAAAACAATTGCGAAAGCGCAGCATTTTTACACGCAAAAACTAGCAGTATCGCAACACTGATTAGCGATATATCGCCTTGCCGCTATGCGATCAGCTTACACAGTAATGATGATATTCAAACCCAAATTCTAGTCGTCGATAAAAAACCGCGCGCGAAACTAATCGCCTATAGCACTGCAACAATGCCAGAGGAGAATTTCGATCCAATCGCGTCCTACACCCCCGGTGATGCCTATATCACTTTGGATATTTTACGTCATAGTCAATTTATCGCTGACGATTTTGGTGATAGTGAATTATCGACTATTGAGCTTGTAGTGAACCAACCCGAAGCCCCCTACAATTTAACCGAGACGAATTGGGTTAGCAAAAGCGAGGACAATAAACTTCTTATCGCCCTGCCTGAGCGTTTGCCGAGTGCGACTTCGACACTTTCATTTGACTACCAGTTACAAGATGCGTCAGCTATCGATGATGCATCTATTTCCGAAGTCGCCGGTCGTGTTGATCTCGAATTTTCGGCGATCGAGTTAAGGTTAAGCACGCAACAACTTACCGACGCGTCAATTGCGATGCAGTGGGCATCCAACCCGCTCGGCATTAAACCGAGCAGTATTAATATTTATAAGTCACTAGGTAGCGATAATGGTGAGCTATTCGAGGCCGTGCTAAACGAAATGGTTTTACCCGAGGTGTCACTTGAAAACTGCCACAATGAATCCTTCGCAGAAAACACCTGCGACGGTGATTTATCGGCACTCAGCTATAGCGATACGGATGTCACTACCGGAAATAATTATAGCTATTTAATTGAAGCAATATTTTTTGATGGCGACATAGCCGACAACAATGTTCGCCTTTTATCAAACACACTAACCGAAACCGTGGTAAGCAAGCCGGTTCTACAAATAAGTTCCGCCGCTACAACACCCACGCAACTCACCATAGAATGGCAACAACCGGCAGGGTTAGAGCAAGCGAATTATATTTTACGCCGCTGCGATCGCAGTGCAGACTTCAGTTGCGTACCGACTGAGATAGTTGTTTCCGCAAGTTGTGAGCAAAGCGCCGACTGTGATGGGGCGTCGCCAGAAAACTGGTCAATCGTCGATAGCGGTCTGACACCGAACAATCGCTACGGCTATAGCGTTGAGGCTATCTCTACCAGCGCCAACACGCTTTCTAACACCCAAGTAGGTGTCAGCTACCCAAGCGCGCCTAATAATATTAACGTTAACGTCAGCGATACTCAGATCAATTTGAGCTGGAGCCATAACGACAACAATACAGTAGGGGTAAGTTATCAGGTCTTTCGTGTCGCTGGCGGCACCTGTTTAAACTCAACACTCACCTCCAGTACCGGAGCTAGCAACCTCAGTGTGTCACCCAGTTGCCCAGATGCCATGAACTTACAAATTCGCGCGCGCGGCCTAGACAACCAGTTCTCGGTTAGTCGCGACATCAACAATGTTCGCCGCTATGTATCACTTGGGGATTTAAACAATCTTGTTGTGCCGTCGCTCGGCTGCGGCGGCGCTGGCTGCCACAGCGACAACGCGCCGTTCGAATCGAGTAGCGAAGCGAATTGTTCACTTCCGAATAACACTACAATTAATTGCGCAATTATGGGCAGCAAAACAATTACACCGTTACTACACGACTATTTTCTGCGCTGGGAGAACGAAAATAGTATCACGCCTTAGCGGTTACGAACGTTTAACTTCGACGAGTAATCATCTGTCGTTGTTGTAGCTGGGGGCCGATTAATTTCAGCATTTACGCGCTGTAATATAGTCGGCCATTGTGCAACCCAGCAACAGCTGTGATCAAAGGTCGGATAGTTCCAAACCAGACCTCCGTGGCGGCTTACATAACTTTCGGTCACCGCGTAAGGAACGTTGCGGTCTCTGTCGCCAATTAGATGTATTTGTTTTACATCCACAAGCGAGGCGTTATCAAAGGTGGGATTTAACGAGGTTGCTAAGGGTAGATAGCCGTGAATATCCGTCCATTTTTTCGTATCTAAATTTGCCGCAATCGTTACTAGAGCAACCACATTCTGTAACCGCGATGCCAACAATACCGCCAAGGTTCCGCCGCCACTATAGCCAATCAATACCAACTCGGGGTTTTGCATTTCACTCAGTTCTGCAGAGATAGCCTTCGCCATACTCGCAACTACATCGTCGGAATATCGACCAAACGTCCAAATATCGCTACTACACGCGGTGTTTGCTAGGTCACCGTAGTAACAGGGCCGGCCGAGAAATACAGCAGGATTATATTCCTGCGCCATTAACTTAAGCGTGATTGGATTGCGCGGTGTTGGATCAGCGTTAACATAGCGACCCGCCTGCCAAGGTGTGCCATCGCCGCCGATATAGAGGTGCAAGCGATTCTTAAGGGGGATAGTAGTCACTACTGGAGATGACAGGTTATTGCGGTACAAGCGGTGATTAAATTCAATACCGTCCACCCAGCTCTGCTCAAGCCGGGCCGATTTAAGAAAATTTTCGCTAGGGTAGATAGACGTGCAAGCAACCAAGCTTAAACATAATGTCGGACACCAACATACTAAACCCAGACATTTTTGCCATGAAGACTTACCCCAAAAAGAATTGAGACGAACGGCAGCGACAACCATTAACTTGGGCACAAAAACTGATAAGCCATTAACCACAGGGTTATTCACTATGTTATTTAAGATATAACGGCAGATTGTATTCGAATTAACAGTAACTTGGGGCGATGGGGGCAAAATAAACGGTTTTGCGGGTAGATACTTGGTGTCTTACAAATAATCGAGGTTATTAAACCAATATCCCCAAGCGAATCACTTTCCACTTGGGGATATTTAGATAAAACCATCCGTAATAATTTGCCGCGTTTGTCTAAAGCTAGATTAGAACAACCTTAAAATAGTCAATGTTCGCTAACAAATATTACCCTTAACTATGGTTAATAGTGATCGGTAGTTAACAATTATTAGTAATTAACAACGCGTGGCAAAGATTTGGCCTGGGCAACCCAGTCGGCAACAGCCTTTTGAGATGGCAGCACGCGAACCAATTTCTTTTCGCTGTTAATTTCTGACATTTTCTCAAACAGGTTTTCGGCGTTACGCTGTGCTAACTCGGGAACCGTATCTACGCCTGCAACCTCGAGTAAATCAGCATACTGGGTGCCAACACCACTAATACGGCCTAGATCAGCGCGGTTCACCCAATTCAAAATCATTTTCTCACTGATTTGTGTTTTCTCAGCAATTTCGGCACGACCCTTCTTTTCTGCGCCCTTAGACAACAAAGTCGCCACACCCATTACACCTGCCGCCTTCAGTTTCTCAGCATATACTGGGCCAATAGATTCAATATCAGTTAACTTCTTCATAGTTATAGTCCTGTATTAATTTATTAAATTATATCGTTGCGTGCTTATTTCTGCTTTGCGCTACTTGGTCATTAACACCAGCTTACGAGCGCCAACTTCTTAACTCTAACTTCTTAACTCTAACTTCTTAACTCTAACTTCTTAACTCCAACTACAGACTCACATAATGCCGTCGAGGTGGACTTGACTTCAAGTAAATCAAAGTAGGTTTTACAGCATTTTACAAGCCGTTATAGCGAGTACTGCGGAGTACCCCGAAAAAACCCAGTAGTAATACAAAAAACAAACCAAATACACCGCCACCACTAGATGTAGAGGTATTATTTTCACTCTCGGGGCTACTGCCTGACGAGCTTGATGAACTAGACGTGCTAGAGCTAGACGAACTGGATGAGCTAGATGAACTGGACGTGCTAGAGCTGGACGAACTTGAGCTTGCGCCGCCGTCATATACTGTCGCCAAAACACTAGTAGCTCTAATACCGTTGGCGCCATTGATAAAGCGCTCGCCCCAAGGGGTAAGGTCGCTAGCATCAAAATTATTAACAATATCCAGGCTTGTACAGCAATCGCCATTACCCGTCCAAGACCAGCCTAGATAACCTACATCCATGGCTTCACTAAACGCCATAATGCTATCTTCATCGACATTTGCACCTTGGTGATCGCCGCCAAATTCGCCAACAATTAAGGGCAAGTTATTCTCGGCCAAAAATTCGCTAATATAGTTTTCTACTTTAGATTGGCTGTTATAAACCTCATACATATGAACACTGAACATGGTGTTAGACAAACTATCTGCCGCCGCAACAGCCGATGCATTATCCAGCATGTAGTTACGCCAATCCTGCCCCCAACTTGGAGCATCTACTACTATTGTATGAGTTAGCCCAGCACTACGCAGGCTTTGAATTACAATTTTATGATCATTGATCCATTCGCTCGCCGACGGACTATTGCCCAACGGTTCATTGGCAATATTAATGAGAACGTAATCTTCTTCGCCGATTAAGATATCAGCTAGCTCTATCCAATAGTCTCGTACAGCCACCAAATCGCCAGCGGCACCTTCATCACCCGAGCCAGTTATGTCGTGCACTTCCAACATGGCAATTAAGTTATTTTCTTTACAAATGCGAATGATTTCAGCAACGGTCGCGGCTGGATCTTTTTCCCAGCGCTGGCCATCAGAAAGCACGACACGGACACTATTGGCGCCGGTAGCGGCTATATCGGGAAGAGCGCTCGCGTAGCTGGTTTTAAACCAAGTGTGAGCGTAATTGATACCGCGCATTACAAAAGGCTGGCCATTCGCGTCTAGCAATTGAGTACCATTAACACTAAAACCAGCCAAACTAGAACAGGCACCTAAAGCCAACGTCACGCCAACTATACATTTAACTGCAAATTTAAATCTCATCAGTACTCTCTCGGATAAACAAATTAAAAAGATGGCGTGATTATACGCAGAGTTATACGTCAGCGATTAAATATTTGTTACTCAGTTTGAAATTGGCGCTCATCGGCACCTACGGGCATAACGCTTAGCAGCGTAATCAGCTGCTCGCAATAAACTCTACGGCTACGCCCTGCGGTTCCACTCTTACCACTTTCATTTTCGGAATGGGTACAGTTTCAATTAATTCTTGAATTTCGCCATCAACAATAGCGCCAAGCTCTGGAAGCAAATGACTATCACCAACTAGAAACATTCCGCTATCCGATATGTTCTTAGTTACAAGCACGCGATCACCCTCAAGTGGCGTTGATATTTTTACGTCCATCGTCATTGCAAATCTAGGCTTAAATCGAAGTTCATGCATAGTAGACATCCGTTTATATTGATCGCTCTTAAGGGGGTTTATTAAGTATGCCGAACTGTTCTGTGAGGCCGTGGTACTTATCATTTTTACTTCTCCCATTCCTGTTCAGTTTGCGCCATGGAACCGAGCATTGGCTCTATCAAAACTATAGACGAAGAACGCGTATTGGAGCCTTGCCCTTGGTAGTAAATTTCGATATTCCGCGCCATTACAAACAGCACAAATACGCCAAAGATGGCTAGAGCGTTTTTTACCTTATGAAGACTCATGATGCGACACCCTTCCAATCAAAACCGATTTGCACACTGCCCGTAACGTTGAGACGATGCGTTTTTGTTGGATCTATAGTGAGGCATTCAACCGGTTCTGCACAAGACACCAGCCCATAGGTTTTACAGGGTTTTACAAAGGCAAAACACAACGGCAAGAGCCCTCATAGAGCACACCTTTTTATGGTTTACACCTAGGTCTCATGGTAGATAGGGGAGAATTGAATTGTTCTGTTTTAAATAGACTTGCAGAAACATATAGATCGAGAAGCTTCCGTTACCAATCGCCAATTTGCCGAGCCTTAAGTGATTGACACTTAAACAAACAAATTTATATAACGCCGCCTGTCTGGCTACTGAGCATCGACAAACTGCAGCCCAAGACCAACAGTTTCAACCCGAACAATTTGCATATCCAGCATCGGCGCATCCACTTGCAGGCCCTGTACCTGACCCTTTACCACGGTGCCAATTGGCGGCATATTTGACGGGTCAACCAATATAAATAATCCGTTATCGGAAATATTTCGGGTTTTCACAATCTTTTCCCCAATGCTGGGATGGGATACTTTAACCTCTACAGTAACGGGGATACGGGGATGCTTGCGACGATTATCCATAGGTAGATACTTAGATGTTATTGGGTATTGTTTGACGTTTTTTGCGATCGAAATAAGCTGCTCATCGCGACCGACAATTAGAGTATAGACACGCTAATCACGTTGCGCGACGTTCCAGCCATTTGTGCCCAACGCGCAGCGATTGACAGCAGAGCTTGACCACTGAATTGATCAACATTAGTTTGCGCTCCAAATTGGCTATAACGACTCCACGAAGCGTAGTGCGCATGGCTACATATGGAACGTCTAAAACCTTAGGATGGATCGCTCCGAATCGTTGGGTTACGGCGTCTTTCGGCCTTCCGCCGGTCCCTTTTCCGCCGCTATGTACTTGGCAACAGTAACCGTGGGTGCAACCCAAACCTGCTCACGCTTAAGCTGCAAATAATCCAGCAACTGATCGTGCACTTCTGCGGCAACATCCAAACTGTGCTCGCCACCCACGCCATGAAATAAAAATACCAGCCAACGCTCTTCTGCTATCGCATTGTCCACTTGGGCTTTTAAGTCGGCAAAGCTGTTGCCGTTCACCATGTAGGATGGAATCGCCGCTAGATCCACCTCTGTGAATTTAGGCGCTGTACCACCGACCGAGCGCAAAGCGACAAACTCGCTTTCAACCCTATCGAGGTAAGAGGCACCCCCCGCGAGCGTATCCCCACAGGGGAAGGCCAAGGTGCGCTCTTTTCGGCCATCAACCGCTTCGAGTAGCGTGTTGTTCATTAAAATATTGTCCGCCACACGCTGCGCCGTCCATTTGCTTAAATCTAAGTGAGGGCTCACCCAGCCACGCCCAGGGCCACTGCCCTCGCAGGGGTGAAACAGGGTGTGATTACCCAGTTCGTGGCCGTTGTGAGCCAAGCGGCGCCAATCGTTGACGCGGGCGCGAAACGGCTCAAAAAAAGAGGTGATGTAAAAAGTACCCAGTAGGTCACGAGCTTCCAAAGCTGGCGCCACCCGGTCTATGTGCACGTTTAGTGAATCATCATAGGTCAGGCTGACCGCAGCGCGTTTATGGTTCCAGCTATCACCCGCGCTAGCACCCGTATTCACAAGGCTTAAAACGGTAACGATTAACCCTGCAACTGCAAGGCGAGAAAGTTTTACCCTATCCATAGTATCGACTCGATTATTGTGAAGTTGGCAGCCAACAAACAATTTAGTGGCTAAGTTTGGCTAACTATAGCGCGGCGGATGTAATAACCACGTTAAATCTAGCGGTTAACACTGAGTATATTTCACCCTACATTGAGATGGCGCGCGCCATACTTGCGGATCAATCTAACTCCTGCCACGCTGGCGGTCTATCGGATAGACGTCGACACAAGGCTCTATCAGCGCTCACAACACCCAATGCGCGATATTAGCTGTACGAAAGCGCACGCTCGGCATTCATATAATAATGAGGTTTTATTATGCTCCACTCATATCTGTGCACATCAGCCGCGCCGCGGTTCAGCACTGCGTCTATCGTCAAGGCTTTCATTCTAGGCCTTGCCGCCACTGCCCTTGTGGCCTGTGGAGGCGGTTCATCTAGCTCCTCTGGTGGTTCTAGCAGCTCGTCTAGTTCGTCCAGCAGTTCGACCTCAAGTAGCTCTTCTAGCAGCTCATCTAGCAGCTCGACAAGTTCAAGCTCTGGCGGAGAGTGGTCGGTTACGCCGATTACCGTAAGCGGCAATCAAATACTGTTTGGCGGTAATGTCGATAGCATCGCAGGGCCTAGCTTGTTTTGGAGTAACACTGGCTGGGGCGGTGAAAAATTCTATACCGCCGAGGTGGTGTCTTGGCTGAAACAGGACTGGAATGCGAAACTGGTGCGCGCCTCTATGGGTGTAGATGATAACGGTGGCTATATTGGTGACCCAACCGGCAACAAGGCCCGAGTTACAACCGTAGTAGACGCCGCCATTGCCAACGACATGTACGTGATCATTGATTGGCACAGCCACCACGCGGAAGATTACCAAGCGGAAGCCGAAACCTTTTTTACGGAAATGGCTCAAACCTACGGTAGCTATCCAAACGTTATTTATGAAATTTATAACGAACCGTTGAACACCACCTCTTGGGCAAACGACATCAAACCCTACGCGGAAGATGTAATTGCGGCCATTCGCGCCGAAGACCCCGACAACCTTATTATTGTCGGCACACCTACATGGTCACAAGACGTCGACGTTGCCGCAGACAACCCCATTACCGGTCATATTAATATTGCTTACACTCTGCACTTTTATGCCGGCACTCACAAAGCATCACTGCGTGCCAAAGCCACCACGGCACTTAGCAAGGGGATCGCATTGTTCGTAACGGAATGGGGAGCGGTAGACGCTAGTGGCGACGGCGCGGTAGACACTGCATCGACTAACACTTGGGTCGATTTTATGCGCACCAATAATTTAAGCCATGCCAACTGGGCCTTAAACGACAAGGCTGAAGGAGCATCGGCACTGAAGTCTGGCGCCAGTACTACCGGCAACTGGTCAGCTAGCGATCTAACAACATCCGGCACGTTAGTAAAGGATTTAATTTTAAATTGGTAGCCGCGAAAAAACGCAGTGAACAAATATCACGATAATGTAAATATCTAAACGTTGCTCTCCCTCATGCATAACATTCAAAAATGTAGGCTTGAGGGAGACGCGCCTCTGTCTTTTTCTGCTCTGTAAATGGCTACTTTTAGCTTGTCTCCTTCTAAGCTATTTCCTCGCAAGTTTCTTTCAAAAACCACTATCAAAAAGGCCTCGTCAAAACAGTTACTGGCTCATAAACTACTCGCCGCCAAGTAACTGATCCGTTAGCACACTCACGCTCTGCGTTGGCAGCTCGCATATTTTGTTGTAACACACGTACGCGGTAGGCTTTCCTTGCAATGCTTTTTTATAGCCTAACAGTGGCAACAACTTTTCCTGCTCAGCAATATCGCTCTCGTCTGTCACAATCAAAACCTTATTCGGCAACCAATACTGTTTAACAACCGTCAGTAAGGGTTCAAGTGCTGCCGCGTCCCCGTTGCCAATCAAAACAACCTCTTTAATTTCGCTGTGGTAAAAATCCAGCGCCGGCATCATTTCCGCTAGTTGGGTCGGCTGTTGATTGAGTATTGGCGTTACACTTTTTAAAGTAAGTTCAGCAAACGTTTTGTAACTGGGATTTTGGGTGAACTCAAATAACCGTAGAAGATTCAGTACAGCGTAAGAATTACCGGAGGGAACGGCACCATCACTTTGATTTTTCTCACGCGCTAACAACTCTTCATGATCGTCGGAGGTACGAAAATAGCCTCCGTTTACGGTGTCTTGGTAGAGGCTGTCTTGGCTGGCTTGTAATTCTACTGCCGCTTCGAGCCATTGCGGTGAATGCGTGGTTTCATATAAATCGAGTAGCGCGGCAATAAAAAACGCGTAGTCTTCTAAAAATGCTTCAGCGCTAATACTGCCGTGGTGGAACACCCGCTGCAGACGCTGTTCTTTTACCAATTTAGTTAAAATAAAAATCGCGGCGCCTTCTGCCGCAGCTAAATAGCGCGGCTCCGAAAAATGAAATCCGGCTTTCGCAAATGCGGAAATCATTAAACCATTCCATTCAACAATTTGTTTTTCATCTCGCAAAGGCGCGGCACGCTGTTGCCGAGCATCATACAATTTAGCGCGCATCGCACTTTCCATCTCGCGCGCTTGCTCTGGGATTAAACCCGTTTTAGCTAACAGCTGTTCTGCTGTTGTTTGATCTAAGCTCGTCCAGCCAGTGGGAATACTACGCCCTTCAAAATTCCCCTGAGCGTTAATCCCCCATAATAGACTCGCCAAGGCCATCTCTTGGGTACTGAGCATGGATGCCAGTTCGTCGGGCGTCCAACTAAAATAATAACCCTCCTCCATTTCACCGTGGGGGCCAAGGCTATCGGCATCTGTAGCGGAATAGAATCCACCCTCTGCGCTGGTCATTTCTTTAAGCACATAATCCAAAGTACGTTTCGCCGTGGCTTGGTAATAGGGTTTTTTAGTCAGTAACCAGCCCTGAGTGTAGCGCTGTGCAAGCAGCGCGTTGTCGTAAAGCATTTTTTCAAAGTGCGGCACTAACCATTTCGCATCCGTGGAATAGCGGTGGAAGCCGCCGCCTATTTGATCATGCATTCCGCCCTGCGCCATTTTTGTAAGGGTGGTGTTAATCATTTCTTCCGTCGCGGCTTCCGGCCAACGCAACTGGGCGTGCATTAAGGCATTTAACGAAAGCGACGAGGGAAACTTAGGCGCACGCTTAAAGCCGCCCCACTGCATATCGAAATGGGTCGCGTATTCAGTTACCAACTTTTCGAGCACATCAATTGTGGCAACACTTTCGGCGGCGGCAATGTTGTTACCTTCGATATAAGTTTTAACCGTAGTCGAAAGTTTTTCTGCAAAGGCTTGAATGTCTGCATGGTTGTCGCGATATTGCTGTTGAATCGTCAATAACAACTGTTTAAAGCCGAGCCTGCCATTACCGTCCTCTGGCGGAAAATAGGTTCCACCAAAAAACGGCTGTTTATCGGCGGTTAACCACACATTCAATGGCCATCCACCTTGTTTGCCCATTGCGTGCAACGCCGTCATATAAATTTCATCAACATCAGGTCGCACTTCGCGGTCGACTTTAATGGCGATAAAACCTTGGTTGATAATCTTCGCCGTTTCTTCATTATCGTAGGACTCTTCCTCCATCACGTGACACCAATGGCAAGTGGAGTAACCAATGCTCAGCAATACCGGACGGCCCAGGGCCTTAGCTGCGGCAAAAGCTTCTTCACCCCAGGGATACCAGTTAACCGGGTTGTGCGCGTGCTGCTGTAAATAAGTGCTCGACTCGAACAATAACCGATTGGTGTATTTAGGCCGATTTTTCGCCAACAGGTATTGCGTACGCGGCTGATAATCGTCGCCCTTGGCGATCAGAGCCTGCTGCAGCCTGTCGGTTAGTTCTGCACTATAAGCGTCTGCCCCAGGCGGCGTGGCGATATTCAACACAGACTCGGGATTAGGGGGTTCCATATTTTCTCCACAGCCAAGACAGTGGCAACACAAAAGAATGAGTAAAAGAGTTCTAGTAAAAACGGAAGTAATCATAATTAACGACTATTAAATTTTATTATTGTGAACAGCTTAATCTTATTCTCAGCAAGCTAAAAAATTAAGCTTTGATACAGCATGCGTAACGCCACCACACACAGGAACCCCGCAAAAAAACGTTGCAGCGTGACGCCATTTAAATAACTCCCCAGCTTTACACCCAGCGGCGCACACAGAATCGACATGGGCGCAATCACCAAAAAAGCGGGCAAACACACAAACCCTATGGTTGCGGGCGGCGCGTCTAGGGGAGTAGGGCTGTAGAGTAGCATCATCAACGCACCCGGCAAGGCGATTAAAAGCCCTACGGCAGCGGCACTGCCAATTGCACGGTGAGTTGGAATATTCCACATTCTTAATAGCGGTACCGATAAGGTTCCGCCACCGATACCCATTGCCGCTGAGAAGGCGCCAATAACAGCAGCTGCCAATGCCTGCCAACTTTTTGTGGGCAAAGCGGAACTAGGTTTTGGTGTCGCTGGCGAAAAGCTAAGATTAAATGCCGCCCAAAGTGCGAGTAAAGCAAACACCAAGCTGACGAGATCACCACCTAAATAATTGGATAAGACGACGCCGAGACTAACGCCCAACAGCACAAACGGCCACCACAATTTAACAATGGCAGGATCAATATTACCCTGACGATGATGCATTATTATTGAGCTAATACTGGTGGGCACAATCACCAATAGCGAGGTACCCGTTGCAATTAACATGGCGCTACTAGCGCTCACACCACTCAAGGGAAATATTAAATACAGCACGGGTACGGTCACTATGCCGCCACCAACACCTAGCAAGCCCGCTAAAAATCCAGCACAGGCACCACTCACTAAGAGCAACAGAATAAGAGGGAGCCAATCAGCGATCATTATTTTCTCGTGGGCATTAAAGTGAAGCACAAAGCAGCGAAACACAAAGCCAGCTAAGCGGCTTGAATGTGGCTATACTGCCACACTTTTATCTGCCAAGTTGATTACGGCGTTTTTAGCGCTTAGCGCCTCGCACCGCAAGGTTAGTAAAATTATGCCACACCCACTGTTAATCGGCCTGATGCTTATTACAGCATTGCACGCCTTCGACGAATTAGTATTAGTCATTGCTATGCCTGCGATTGCGTCTCAGTTGGGCGGTGGTGATTTATATGGGCTGAGTATTGCCAGTTATATTCTCGCATCGCTTGTCGGCATGTGCTGGGCGGGTAAACGCATTGATCAGAAAGGTCCCGCCTATGTGCTGCGTCTCGGTCTCACTCTATTCACGCTTGGCATTGTTTTGGCTATTGTGAGCTGGAGCCCCACAAGCTTTATTGTTGCGCGTATTTTACAAGGCATAGGTGGCGGCATCGGCTGGACGACGACCTTCGCCTTGGTCAATTTAGTTTTTGTTGGCAATGAGCGCGCGCGGACCATTTCAACATTAGATATTGCCTGGGTCGTACCCTCGCTATTGGCGCCACCCATTGGCGGTTATTTTGTAGACTATATGAGTTGGCGCTGGATTTTTGTGGTACAGCTAGTGCCGGTTATTCTGGTTGCCCTGCTGGTTTTTCCGCGCATTGCCCACCTAACGAAATTCACCAACGAGCGCAGCGATCCTAGTATGGTTTGGCAGGCGTTGCGTATTAGCCTCGGCACCGCCGCGCTGCTCTACTTAGTTAGCCAGCCGCCGTCATGGTTGTGGCTGTTAACTGTTCCCGCGATCCTAATTGCACTACCCGCCTTTAATCGCATGATGCCGGCGCAATGGTGGCGCGGCGCTACGTCCTTATCTCTCCCCATCGCCACGGCCATTATTAGTTTTACAGCGTTCTACGGTTTGCAAACCTACCAACCGCTGTTCCTGGTCGACCAACTGCACTTTCGCACTACCGACGTAGGCTTACTACTCACAGCAGCCTGCATTACATGGATGGCAGGGTCTTACCTTTCATCGCGACTTTATCCCACATTGTCGCGCCTGCAATCGATGCAACTAGGTTCCGTGTTATTAATTTTAGGCATTGTGATTATCGCAATTTCAACCGCCCCACAGGTTTCGGCGATAGCTCCGTTCATTCCAGTCAATTTAACAACCTACCTCTCTCCGCTTTACGGTGGCTATCTAGCTTGGGCCTTTGCCGGTTTGGGGCTCGGGTTTATTTTTAACGCCGCGCGAACTGCCGCGATGGAAAATACCCCAAAAAACCAAGAGGGCTTCGTTGCTACGGCAATGACACTTTCCGCGAATATGGGCGTGGGTTTGGCCTCCGGGTTTGGTGGTGCGATAAAAAATCAAGTTACGGGGAACGGCGGCGATCTAGCCTTGGTATTGATATTATTGTGTGGCGCATCGTTACTCATTGCCATTTACGGAAGCGGGCTATTATTTACTCACAGCAAAAACAAAACCCTCTAAGCTAAATGCTATTCACGTCACGAAATATAAAATAACAAACAATGCGAAGTGAAAATTAATAAGCACTGAAGCAACGAAAAACACACATGACTAGGGCACTAGCAGCGACAAAAAAAGGACCTAAGTCACAATTTGTTTAGATCAATATTTTCAGGATTTGGATGAGATTTTTATCCCTGCGCATAGTTTATGTCAGCTTGTTACAAATCACTGACTCGAAGCAATGTTTTGTTATAAACAACTTTTTAATTATTCCTTTTATACCCTATTCGTACCGCTAATCTCCTCCCAGCTAGCGACTATGCCGTTCCGTTGCTAGGCTTTCATCAAGGTTATCCAATCTCTTTGATGAAGGTTACATCTCTTGAAACACACGTGCTCACCACACAACATTCGACGGAACACCGGCTTCTCGGTTATCGAGCTAATGATTGTGCTTTCGATTGCTTCTATTTTATTGATGGTGGCAATTCCATCGTTTGTCGAGACGACGGCTCGCAGTGCGATTCGCACCAGCGTTAATGAGCTGGCAACCGAGCTATCGATGGCACGCAATGCCGCCGTTACCCGTTCCAGTTCGGTTTCGCTCTGCCCGAGCGATGTCAGTATTACACCGCAAGCATGCGACAACGGCGATTGGAATGAGGGCTGGCTAACCTTTTACGACGACGATGGCGATGGCACTCTCGACGCTGGCGAAATATTAATCCGTATTCACGACGCCCTTGGCAGCCGTGTCGATATAACCTTGGATAACACCGTTACCTTTAACTCCCGAGGCATGAAAGCCAACGTCTCCGAATTTAAAATTTGTCGCGCAGGTAATACCGATGCCGCCTACGCTCGCTCAGTTGTCGTTAATGTTGGCGGCTTGGTACGCGGTGCGCGCGACACCGATCAGGATGGAATTTTTAACAGCGGTGAGGGAGGTGCGAATTTATCATGCCCATAAATCAACCATTGGCAGGTTTCGTTAGCCACTCATCCTCGGCTTCACTAAAAGCACAGGCCGGATTTTCGATGGTTGAGGTGATCATTGCATTTTTGATATTGGCGGTTGGTCTGCTAGGTGTCGCCTCAATGCAAAAACGTGGTGTGGAAAGCAATCAAGCGGCGTATTTGCGTAGCCAAGCTATCTCCATGGCACAGGACTTTACCGGCCGTATCCGCGCCAATACCGAAGCTTATGAAGCCAACAACTACAACGACCCTACACCCAAATATACCGGCAGCTGTTTAACAACTGGATGCACCGCTACGGCGCTGGCACAGCACGACTACTTTGAATGGAAGGCGTTGCTAGCGAGCGTGTTGCCCGCGGGGGTTGGGGTGGTTTGTATCGATTCAACGCCAGATGACGGCGACGATGATACCTCGCCAGCGTGTGACGGTTCCGGAAACGAACTGGCAATCAAAATTTGGTGGGATGCCAAACCCCGCGATGGAGTGATAGATCAATTTTACGTTATTGGTATGGAGCTGTAATGAATCGCAATTCCCGTCTTTCCCCACGCCCATTTTCGCCAATCTCTGGCAACATGGGTCTTACCCTCGTCGAGCTGTTAGTGGCTATGACAGTAGGCGCAATTGTATTGGCTGGAGGTTTTCGCGTTTACGCCGACCAAGTCCAAAGTTCACGTCGTCTTCAAGCCTATTCCCACCTGCAAGAGTCGGGTCGAGTCGCCTTAGATATTTTAGAGCATGATATTCGTATGGCCGGATTTACCGGTTGCTTCAGTACCAACACCACTATCAACAACACCCTGAATGCCACCTTCCCCTCGTCGTTTCAGCCTGACCGCGGCATACAAGGGTGGGAAGCGAAAGATACTGAAGACGGTAAAACGATTGGCAATGTTTCACCCACTTCGGCACTGGTAAAGTCCAATAACGGTAACTGGATAACCTCTGGCGGCAACAGCCTAGAGGCTGTCGATGTTGTCGCTAACTCCGACATTATTCGCATTTGGGGCGGCGGTGACTCGGATATCGATATCGTATCTATTACCTCCGGTGCTAACACTGTCATCGAAGTTCCAAAGACCGCCAATATTGAAGAAGACGCCATTTTGATGGTGAGCGACTGCACCAACGCCGACATAGTTCAGGCCTGCGGTGTTGCAGATAATGGTGCCAAACAAAAACTCACCTTAAGTAGCGGTTGCAGCCCTGGCAATGACACCAGCCTGAAGCTAAAAACGGACCCAGGCCAAGACCCGTCGTTGACACTGTTAACCGGCACTATTTATTTAGTCAGCAAGCACAACAGTTTAACCACCAACCCGCCGTCACTTTTTCGCGCGCAGCTGAACCCTAACGGCGCTGTCATAGGCGCCATGGAAGAACTGGTAGAAGGAGTGGAAAGTATGCAGATGCTGTTCGGCGAAAATATTAACGACGACAACTTGAAAAGCGCCGACGCCTATGTGACCGCAGACAAGGTGAGCGACTGGACAAAAGTTGTCAGTGTACGTCTCAGTGTTTTACTGCAAAGCATTGAAGATAATCTCGCCGACGGCCCGGCGCCCTATCGTTTTAACGGCGTTAATTACAATGGAGAATCCGGCAACCCAAGTGCCTCAGATCGCCGACTTCGCCGCGTGTTTACTCGCACCATTACGCTGCGCAACCGCACCTTAGGGAGCTAGACAATGATGCAATTGAACTCACTTCACAACCCCTATCAACACCAGTCCGGAGCGACCCTGGCGGTGGCCTTAATTCTGCTGTTAGTTGTCACGGTACTCGGTATTTCCTCCGTGCAAACATCCTTGGTGGAAGAGCGTATGAGCGGTAATTTACGCGATAAACATATTGCTTTTGAGGCTGCTGAATCGGCTTTAGTTTCTGCTGAAGCGGCCTTAGCGACCCTCGACGACTATCCTACGCCAACCACATCTGGCACCAACGGCTTTTGGACGTTAGGTGCTCCGGGCGCAAACAAGTGGTGGAATACCAATAGCCTTGGTTGGTGGACGACGAACGGCCAAAGCGCCAGCGGCAACTCACTACAACATGCCGCACCTGTTTATATCTTAGAGGAGCGCACCTTCGTTCAAAAAGGTGAGAACCTCACTATAGGCACTGGCGAAGTTACCCAAGGCAAATATTACTACCAAGTAACTGCACGAGGTCAGGGCGGCAGCGCCGACACTCGCGTGCATTTGCGCACTACGTTTATTAAACGGTTCGACTAAAAACGCTGTGCCACTCATCTCCATTTGATCGATAAACGCTAAAGTTGTAGCGGGAAGGTAAACCATGAATTACCCAAAATTAAATATGACCACACTTGTATTAAGCGCAAGCATTGGTTTAGCCACGATTCATCCAAGCGTGCACAGCGCAGAATTAAACTTGGCCGATCAACCTCTATTTTTGGGTATCAGCACCGACCCCAATGTGTTTTTCGAGCTGGACGACTCCGGCTCGATGGACTGGGAAATTCTCACCGTACCCTACTATCATTATTGTCAGTACGACAGCAATGCGATCGGTAGCGTCAGCAGTAACGATTGCAGTACTGCACTTCGCGATGACGGCCTCTGGCGGGTTTACGGCAACTACAGCTTCCGTACCCTAGCCTACATCTTCGATAACGACGACAACGCCTATGGCGGAGAGTGCAACGGCTCTTACCCCAAACTTGAAAGTTGTGATACCGCTACAGTTCTCGACTCTGATTGGCGCGGAGTATCGTCGGATTTTAACGTCATCTACTACGATCCAACCGCGACCTACAATGCTTGGTCTGGAACAGGCTTAGCCGACGCTAATTTCAGCGCCGCGCGCAGCGACCCGCAACCAGCCATAGCCGCTATAGCCGCACAATCAGAAAGCGCTACCCAATATGCTATTCCAGCCCAGAGTGCTCGCGCCGAGCCGACTGGATACAGTCTCACACGCGATCTATCGGGGTTTACTTACTCGGTATGGATCGACTCCCACGGATTCGACACTGCTAATGGCTACCCACGCAGAGGCACCAATATCAATCGCACAAATGTCGCCAATGGTGTTGTCGATCTCTGGGATAATTTCTATCAATACACCGTAAATAGCAGCGACGTAACTTGGGAGAAAATTGAATGGAGTATCGATGCGACTACAGGTGCAATGACCAAGGTCGTTGCCGCCAGCGGTACCATTGCGGGAACCGCAACTGATCCGAATGTCACCCCCGCTCGCACGGCCGATGAAATTCGTCAAAACGTCGCCAATTGGTACTCCTACGCCCGCCGCCGCTCTTTTGTCGCCAAAGGCGCGGTAGGTGCTGTGGTATCGGGCTCACCAGGCTTCCGTTTTGGTCAATCCGTTATCAATAATAGTTACACGGTATTCAACGAAGTTCCCCCCGCAGGCGTTACCAAATACACCGGCTATAATGCCGCCCTGTTAAACGACCTCTACAGCTATAACTGGCCAGCCAGTGGCACCCCACTGCGCCGCGGTCTAGAGACAGCCGGTAAATATCTAAGCGGCAGGCTATACGGTAAAGGCAACCCAGTGATTCAGAGCTGTCAGCAAAACTTTACCGTGCTGTTTACCGACGGCTATTGGAACGGCGGAGACCCCGTCAATCCTGAAATCGAAGATCGCGATGGCGACGGCTTAAATAAAACACTGGCAGATGTTGCACGCTACTACTACGACCATGATTTAGACACAAGCGTAAACAACAACGTCGTGCCTAACGACGCCGACCCAGCCACCTACCAACACGTAGTGACCTTCCCTGTTGCCTTTGGTGTGAATGGCGACCTAGTCGACACAGATAACGATGGCTGGCCCAATCCTGAGCTAACGGAAAGCAGCACTTGGGGATCCTCACCCTATTTAACGGATCAAGGCAAAATCGATGATATGTGGCACGCGGCATACAACAGTAAAGGCGAGTATGTATCGGCGCAAACACCAGAGGAGCTGCTAAACAGTTTAACCTCAGCTCTAAGTGAAATTACTGAGCGCGATGCTGCCGCCGCATCCGTGGCTACCAGTACCGGTCAAATATCCTCGAGTACAGCAGTATTCCAAGCGCAATTTAACAGTGGCGACTGGTCCGGGCGTCTGTTCTCTTACTCACTGAATGCGGACAACAGTGTCAACACTAGCAGCCCTAACTGGGAAGCCAGCACTCGACTCGACTCACAAAATTACAATAGTGGTCGCGCCATTATCAGCAACAACGGCAGCCGTGGAATTCCATTCCGATTCCCAACAACCTACGGTAGCCTCGGCAGCAGTGAGATGAATAGCAGCCAAGTGGCAGAACTACTCGATAATTCTCCCTACGCCACAGGAACCGCCAGTGTCCTAGAAATTGCCGCCAACCAAACCTACGGGCAGAAAATTGTCAATTACCTACGCGGCGACCGTACCTACGAAGGCACGGCAACCGGCTACCTGCGACCACGCAGCTCGGTGTTGGGCGATATCGTAGAGTCAGACCCTAAATACGTCCCCAAACCTTCGTTTTTCTACCCCGATACACTAGAAAGCGCCAGCTATGCAGCGTTCAGAACCACCTACAGCAATCGCACCCCTATGGTGTACGTAGGAGCCAATGACGGTATGCTGCACGGTTTTAAAGCAAGTAATGGCGAAGAACTACTGGCCTACGTACCGTCCAGTGTTTATCACAACCTCGATGAGTTGGCGGATAGTGCATACGATCACAAGTTTTATGTAAACGCGGCGCCCACTGTTGTCGACTCTTTTTATGGCGGCGCTTGGCACACGGTACTCGCCGGAGCACTCGGTCGCGGCGGTCAAGGCGTTTTCGCACTGGATGTCACCAACCCGGCAAACTTCAATGAAGCTAACGCCAACAACATCTTCCTCTGGGAGTTTGATGATAGCGACGACGCAGATCTAGGTTATACCTACAGCGAACCATCTATTGCAAAAATGGCGAACGGCAAGTGGGCAGCGGTATTTGGCAATGGCTACAACAATACCGAAGCCGACGGTAACGCCAGTACCACCGGCCACGCCGTGCTTTACATCGTCGATATCAGTAATGGCGCCATCATCAAAAAAATAGATACCTTGGCGGGCACAACCGGAACGCCAAACGGCCTGGCATCACCCGCTTTGGTTGATATCAATAACGATTACATCGTCGACTACATCTACGCTGGTGACCTACAGGGTAATATGTGGAAGTTCGATGTAAGTGACAGCGCCACCAGCAAGTGGGAAGTGGCGTGGACACAAGGCTCCACAAAAATTCCGTTATTTACTACTGATACAGGCCAGCCCATAACCACCCGCCCCGCGATAGGAGCTCACGTTGATCAGGACGGTTTAATGGTTTTCTTCGGTACTGGACAATATATGGAAGTGGACGACAACGACTCCGCAGGCCAACCCGATCAGAGCTTTTATGGAATTTGGGATCAACATGAAGGCAATGCCAACGGCCTACCGGTTGAAAAAGCAGATTTACTGCAGCAAGAAATCGAGCACGAATTCAGCGCTACTTTAGAGGGCTACACCTATAAAATTCGCCTCACCACCAATAACGAGGCAAATTGGGAGAGCCACGAAGGCTGGTACTTAGATCTCGTCAACCGCAATGAAACACCTATCGACAACGAGGGCGAACGTCAGGTGTCCGACTCGCTACTGCGCAATGGCCGCATTATTTTTCCTACTCGGTTACCCAGTTCAGCGCCTTGCTCGCCGGGCGGTTCCAGCTGGTTGATGGAGCTAGACGCCGCTAACGGCAGCCGCCTAAACGACACACCTTTCGATCTTAACGAAGATGGCACCTTCAGTACCGATGATTTCGACTATAACGTATCGGGTATTCTGGATTCGCCAGCATCGGGAATCCAAACCGACAACGGTGTGGTAACCACCCCCGGCATACTCCGCGACGGCTCCAAAGAGGTGAAGTATCTCAGCGGTTCCACCGGCACAATTTCGGACTTCTCGGAAAGTACCGGCTCACAAAACATTGGGCGTCAATCTTGGCGCGAATTGGAATAGAGAGGCTTACCCATGAAACAGCTACAAACCTTGGTTTTAAGCGGCTTATTGCTCTTGGTTGCACAACTCATTTCTGATTCCGCGCTGGCAGAAGAGTCACGTTACACCGGCACCATTGAATCTGTTTCCCAGGAGGGGGAGCAGATCACCGTAAGCGGCCGCGACTATCGCATCAGCTATAAAGCATTAATCCTATTGGATGGTTATCGAATCAGTATCGATGCTCTCGAGCCCGGCCAACAAATCCGCTACTCACTCAAAGAAGTGGCCGGCGAGCAGTATATGAAAGTCGTAGAACTGCTGTTGCCAGCAGACGCAAAACGACCAATGCTAGAACATTAATCAGCCAATCCATTAGTTGCGAGCAATCACCATGAAACAAACCTCATCCCGCAGGTGTAAACCCGATCAGGGTTTCACCCTAGTTGAACTGATGATAGTTCTAGCGATTATTGCCGTACTGACGGCTTTCGCTTGGCCGAATTACCGTAACGGCGTGTTGCGCAGCCACCGGGCCGAGGCTATGGAGGCGCTTCTAGACGTCGCTCAAAATCAAGAAATGTTGTATTCAACTACCAATGCCTACTCCACAAACGCCAAACCCTTTTCTCCTACCGCCGCTACCCTAACAACCGAAAACGGCTACTATCTTATCTCCGTTGCCAACGGTGCTTGCGGCACGACCGCCTGCTTTAAAGCTACCGCCACAGCTCAAGGGGGGCAAGCCGAAGACTCGAACTGTTTAACCATGAGCATCGATAGCCTCGGCAGCAAAACCTCCACCCCTGCTGGGAACGACTGCTGGCCATAGCAAGCTCACCCTAAAAAACGGGAACTCCACGCAATTCCCACAACGGCCAAATTCACCGCAAATTATTCTCCGTGGCGTGTTAAACTCGCGCCCCTTCAAACACTTCAGCTGTTTTATTGATACGCATCGCTTGTCGTCTAGCACGATTTAGCGAACGTTCAGCAGCGATAATCCTTTTCTTTTCACCCAAATATCCGGGGCCTACATATGACCGACTCAACACCTTTAACCTCTACCGAAGCACGCGTAAGCTACGGCATCGGCCGTCAACTCGGCCAACAACTTGCTGCTAACCCATTCGACGGAGTTGTACCTGAAGCCGTTGCTCGCGGTGTGATCGACATTCTAGCCGGCGCTGAAAGTGCTGTTAGCCAAGAAGATTTAGAAGCAGCTTTCGCCGTTATCCGTGACAAGATGCAAGCAAAAGAAGCTGAGAATGCCAAAGTTTTTGCCGCAGAAGGCGAAGCTTTTCTAACTGAAAACGCCAAAAAAGATGGCGTTACCGTAACTACTAGCGGCTTGCAGTACGAAGTGCTAACAGAAGGAACCGGCGAAAAGCCTAGCGCCGAATCAACTGTGCGAACTCACTATCACGGAACCTTGATCGACGGCACTGTTTTCGACAGCTCAGTTGACCGCGGTGAACCAGCCGAATTCCCAGTAGGCGGCGTAATTGCGGGTTGGACTGAAGCCTTGCAAATGATGCCCGTCGGTTCCAAGTGGCGCCTCTACGTTCCCTATCAACTGGCCTATGGCGAGCGTGGTGCCGGTGGTGCAATTGGTCCATACACTGCGTTGATTTTTGACGTAGAACTGATTGCAATCGTTTAACCCTAGCCTTGATAACAGCTGTTCTGGAGTTGACTAAATGTGGTTTAAGAACCTACGAATCTATCGCCTTACTCAGGCATTCACCCAGTCGCCAGAGCAGCTCGCAGAAGCCCTAGAGGCTTTTGCGTTTCAACCCTGCGGCAATCTCGATAGCGCCCGCTTAGGTTGGGTTGCGCCACTCGGTCGCAGCGGCACAGAATTAGTTCACGCCACCAACGGTAATATTATGGTGTGCCAGAAGCGTCAGGAAAAAATTCTCCCCGCAGCGGTGGTCCGCGAACACCTAGAAGACCGCATCGCTGCTATCCAAGAGGAAGAAGGTCGACCAGTAGGGCGCAGCGAGCGCGACGGCCTGAAAGACGAAGTCATTTTTTCACTGCTACCTCGCGCACTCACTAAATCGACCGTTTGTTTTGCTTATATTGCCCCGAAGGAAAATCTTGTCTACGTGAATGCGTCTTCCGCGAAACGTGCAGAAGAGCTATTAAGCGGCCTGCGAGAAGCGCTTGGTAGCCTTCCGCTCAGCCCGCTAGTCGGTGTCAACCCACCGGTTTCAGCCATGACTCACTGGGTGAGAGAGTCGCAACCCCCCGCGCCCTTTACACTGCAGGAAGAATGCGAGCTACAAGCCCCAAAAGATGGGCGGGTAATTCGCTGCAAGAATCAGGATCTGTCCGCCGATGAACTGCTTAGCCATGTGCATTCCGGCATGGTTGTAAACAAGCTGGCACTTAGCTGGAAAGAGGCGATTCATTTTGTGTTGGACGATCAACTCGCCGTAAAGCGACTGAAGTTTGACGACAAGCTTCTGGAAATTGCCGGCGAACGACAGCCCGACTCGGTAGCAGAAACCTTCGATGCCGACTTCGCTATTATGGCGACTGAGCTCAAACAATTTAGTCTTGACCTGCTACTCGCACTAGGTGGGGAAGCTTAGCGTAATCAAAGGTACTCAGAGTAATTTGCAATCGGAATAATTTACACTCGGAGTACCTGCTATTTACGGCTATCCAAACACCAAAAAACCCAGCTTTATCTAACTCAGCTCCTGCTTGCACGCCCCGACATTACACATGACTGCACTCAGGACTTAAAACCCGTGCTGGTCACACAGTCTTCACTCATGTTCAACTAGAGTTCATTCACGAAATAACACACCCAACAAGCCTGAGAAGAAAACACTACATAAAAGGGAATAAATGTAATGGCTAACCAGCAACCCAACGCTGTCACTCGACCACAATCCGATCTTCTTCCCGCCCTCACGGGGATCCGTTTCTTTGCCGTCTTCCATATTTTTTTGTTTCATCTATGGACCCTTTTTAATATGGAGAAAGAGGGCGACTTCACCAATATGTTGATGGAAATAGGTGACTTACCACCGAGCCTAATCGCTTTTTTTTCCAACGGCTGGATGTCGACCAGCTTCTTTTTTATCTTGTCCGGCTTTATCCTCAGCTACCTCTACTGGGGTGAAGATGGAAAACTTGTCGGCAGCAGCAAACGGTTTTGGTTTTTACGCCTGTCGCGGCTATATCCTATCCACTTTATTACACTCGCATTAACGGTAGTGCCCTTAATGGGTTACCACCTACAGATGGGCACAAAAATATCGACACTGGTGCCAAGTCTACTTGGCACCGTTGCACTGCTACAGGCCTGGGTTCCTAGCTGGGTGCCCATGTGGAGTTGGCCGACCTGGACAATTTCTGCATTAATCTTTCTCTACCTCGTCATGCCTTGGTTAATGCGCTCCCTTAGTAAACTAAGCCTTAAACAACAAAAAATACTGCTGTTTTCGCTTCCCCTTATTTCATTAATCCCAACCATTATCTATGCCCAGTTTTTCCCGAGCGGCTCAGAACCCGTGCAACACTGGCAAATTTTCTTAGGTTCAAACCCATTATTTTGGGTACCGCAATTTGTCGCTGGCATGCTGCTCTCACGCGTGTTTGGCATTGTTCGTTACAACACCAACTGGAAACCCGCACAACCCTCGTGGTTTGCAATTGGCGACATCGCCTTACTGGGTGCCATCGCCCTAGCACTCTATCCCGATATTCAAGAGCCGTTTAAATACTTTTTAAGACATGGCTTAATGCTGCCGCTATTTATGCTCGTGATCCTCGATCTAGCCCGCGGTAAAGGTCTCGCTGCTCGACTGTTCGCTCTGCCTGGCACCGGCTATTTGGGTAATACGGCATTTGCCATTTTTATCTGGCAAAACTTGGTAATGACCTTCTGCTGGATAGCAACCCAAGCCCACGCCAGCTTCGCCAGTCAGTTATTTATAGTTTCCTGTATCGGAATTGTGATTATTGCAATCACCAGTACCTACCTTATAGAACGGCCATTGGCGCGGGTTCTGCGCCGTAAATACCTCGGCTCATAGCGAGCCGTTAGCGAAATCCGATTAGGGGTATCTGAAATCGCAATTGCACAGCTAGAACCCGGACACCTACAATACTCAGGCTTCCAAAACGCTGATTAGTTATAGAGACAAGGATAGCTTCAATAAAAGGGAATGCCGCAATAGGACACATGGACACTGACCACACTTCACAGGGTGTAGGTCATCAGAAAGTACGATCAAGGATGTGCACAGGGACATACAACAGGGCACTGTAGTATCGATCATCATCAGGACGAACCTTAGGGAATCCAACTTTCTGCATAGTATAGGGATATCAGGCTAGGATGCCTCACCTATTAAGGCTCAGCGTCTTCGAAGCAAACCAACAACGAATCCGGGACTGGAGTCTGGGTTGATGTTATTCCAAAGCATGGATAGCTTGCCACAAGGATGTGGCTTCCCTCCCCCATTTTGGCCGCACTCATACAGTAAAACCTTTACCCAACAAATCAGCTATTATCATTAGTAATAGTTGAACTGCGGCAAACTACTCTAACTAAGCTCTAGCAGCGCACTATACGCCCCACCTAACTAGTGGTAGCTTATCCAAACAACCGCCGCTCTCTTACTACTAACCCAGTACCAGAAAGGTATCAGCAATACTGAATACGTCTGTTAGAATTTGCCGAGCGTTATGGGCTTTCATCTGCTACAAAGAGACTTTTGACGACAGACTAGCTATAATCGCCCGATAAGAAAAATTTTGGAGAAGCACTCAATGAATTTCGCTCAAGCTAAGCTCTCAAGGCTTGACATCAAGTATTTCAAAGCTTTTTTGGCCGTAGCAGAATTCAAAAATTTCACGATTGCAGCTGAAAAAGCCGCTATGACGCAAAGCGTAGTGTCGCAGCATATCGCCAAACTCGAGGATCAGATCGGCCAACAACTGTTTTTGAGAACGGGAAAAGAAGCAGTTCTAACCGATGCGGGCCAACACGTATTCAAATTTGCCAATACACTTACCGAGAACGTTAGCGCTCTTTTCGAGACAATAAATAGCGATCACGACACCTTAGAGGGGCTGGTGCGATTCAGTATGCCTCCCAGTTGTATTCTCTCATCTCACTTCCCAATCTTGATGGAGCGAAGTCTAGAACACCCCCTGCTAGAGCTAAAAGTTGAACTGGCGCCTAATCGCGACGTTTACTGCGCCGTGCTAAATGCCAACTGCGACTACGGCTTTATCACCGAAATGGTGGAGTCACCAATGTTGCGATATCGACATTTCTGCCAAGAAGAATACATTTTAGTATCCGCACACTCGGAACATATGGCGAATCTAGATGGGGAGAAGTTACTTCATCAGAAATATATCGCCTACCCTGGAATGGAATGCTATATGAATCTGTGGCTCCAACATTGCTTCCCTGAAAAGCCGCACCTCTCGGAGCGATCCTTAACTCATGGCGGTGAAGTAAATACCATAGATGGGGCAATATTAATGGTTCGAGGAAAGCTTGGAATGTCCGTATTTCCACGCCATACAGTACAGAAATACATCGATGCAGGGGAGTTGTTTGAGTATCAACGCGAGGGGTTAGAGCCTTTGCTCAACTCTATTTACATTGTGACCCACAAGAATGTCCAGCAACCAAACCGCGTTAAAGCCGTGATCAACTGGTTTCTAGATATGTACCCAGACAGACCGAAAAGCGACTACAGCTGACATCTACGCAAATACCACGACCCTTATCGAACTCAATAGTGATCGCTAGAATCAGAGGGAGTTTAGACTTGTGGCGAAGAAGGGATTGTGTGGAAGTGCTCGGCTAACTCAGGCGGCAAGAAGGGCCTACCGCGTTCATTTAAAGAAGTACCGATAATTCTAGCCTGAAACATCAGCGCGCCGTCCGCTATTCGATGGATATCCTGCATAAACTCAAAGCGTACCCGCGAAGACTGACGCAAAATAGTACCAACAGTAAATTCGTCGCCACTTTGTAACGGCCGTTTATAGTCCAACTCTGCGCGTACAACAACGAGATTAATCTTGCGTAATGCTAGAGCTGCAAAATCAACACCTACTTGGTGCAGAAATTCGTGGCGCGCATGCTCAATATAGTTCTGATAAACACTATTATTGACCACACCCTGAATGTCGCACTCGTAATCGCGAACCTTGAGCTGTAGCTCGTGCTGATACCCCATATTAGCTATTCCCGACACGTCGTTTACAGGTGCGGTAACTGATAACGCTGCAGCACTTCTGACAACACTCGACTCGTATCGATACAATGCTGGTAGTAGCGCTCTTTAGCCTGCTGCCAATCCCACACCGAAATATGCTCAAATACCTCACGGTATGCAGCGCAGGTATCTGTTGGCTTCGGGCGCAACTTAAGCGTAATCATTCTCGCTCGCGCACACTGAGCTCGAACAGTGCGAACCATCAATTCCAAGCGTCTGTTGCCCGCTAATGACAACAATAGTCCGTGAAATTTGTCTTCGGCGACAGCCCAAGTATCTAAATTGTCACATTCCAGCGCAGCTGCCATTTCTTTCACAGCATCTGCCATTGGGATCAACATATCGGAACTGGGCTTTTGATTGCACAGCAGCTCAACCGCCATACATTCCAAACCGGTTAACACTTGATTGATTTCAAGCATATCTCCCGGCACCAAAGGTAAGACGCGCATACCTCGGCGAGGAATAAGTTCGATGAGTTGCTCAGCCTCAAGTCGAATCAAGGCTTCACGAACAGGGGTTCGACTAACACCGAGCTTTTTCGCAATCTCGGGCTCCAATGCTTGAAAACCTGGCGGGAATTCATTGGAAAGGATGCTAGCTCTAAGTTTTCGGTAAGCCTGCTCTACACGAGACAAACTTCCTTCAAGCTCTGGTTGTATCTCACTCATCTTTATAATCTTTATAGTTGCGATCGGAGAAGGTAGGAGCATGAATCCGTTTAAGCTCCCTCACATCAGTGTGAAGTTAGTCCTGAGAGTGGCGCAAATTGTAACACCTCAACTAATTTTTTGTGGAGTAGTTCAAACTCGTTTTTAGGTAATACGCGTCACTTTTTTGTCATTTTTTTGCTCACAAAGGAAAAATGACGGGATTATCGACGCCTTGTCGCCTTAAGAACAAAGCCATTTCATTGACTGAAACAACTAAGAGGGGTTTTGTTTGAGCCAAACGTACCTCCTTTTCTCAACTCTTCGGCAATTGGTCACCGAGGAAACACACAGTTAGGGAAGGATCTGTACTAGAATAGGCCTTATTTATTAATGCGGAGGGTGGCACCTCCATCTAAACTGACTAATGAAACCACTTAAAACTAAAGCCCAAATTCGAGACGAAATCGCTCAACAGGTTGCCAGCTACATCGCAGATGGTGGCGATGTTAGGGATGTCCCCCGAGGCTTGAGCGGCAACATTAATAACAGTAATCTTTTCAGCGCCTCTACCAGCTTTGAGCCAAAGCACGAGCGCACGCCGTTAAACGATGTTATTCAGCAACTGGATGAACGAAAACGTAACAGCAAGTTACACCCACCTAAACGTCACCGCCAACCGACTAAGAAGTTAATTACCGACGATTTTGGCGAGCCGCTGCGCTGGGTTTGGAAGGACGAGTAGTAAAGACACGCTGTAGTACTGAGCTCTAAACCCACAGCAAGGTTAACATGTTATGCATTACTGGCTATTTAAAACTGAGCCTCAAGAATTCTCCATTCAAGACTTAGCCTCAGCTAAAAACAAAACGACTCGCTGGGACGGTATCCGCAACTATCAAGCACGAAACTTCATCCGCGATCAGATTCATCTAGGTGATGAAGTGCTGATTTACCA
Organism: Teredinibacter waterburyi; assembly: GCF_001922985.1. Classification (GTDB taxonomy): domain Bacteria; phylum Pseudomonadota; class Gammaproteobacteria; order Pseudomonadales; family Cellvibrionaceae; genus Teredinibacter; species Teredinibacter waterburyi. The sequence goes on along the minus strand of NZ_MRUH01000022.1, from coordinate 243,003 downwards.
CAGTCAAAGTAAGCCGAACGCAATTGTTGGCGCTGCCAGAGTGGTAGCTGCCCCCTATAATGATCCAGCTCAATTTGATCCAGAATCGAAATACTTTGATATCAAGTCAACCCCCGATAAACCCCGGTGGTTTTGCGTCGATATACAACTTATCAAGATATTTGCTCGCCCACTTGCGCTGGAAACAGTTAAACGTGATGAGCGTTTGGAAGGGATGGTGTTATTAAAGCAGGGACGACTGTCGATCCAACCGGTTAGCGAGAACGAATACTCGCTGATTCGCCGCTTGACCGAGTCTTAACGCTGCAATATCGACCAAGCCACCACGCTACTACACCATGCCGACGCTCAAAGCCACCACGTAGCTAATAACCGAAATCGTTAACAACACGCCGCCTATCACCGCCAATAATAACCAAGGCCGAAACGCTGGACGCTCGTAGGAATTAACATTGCTTTTCAGGTAATCATCGACCTTCTTCTGGTCGTCTGGAAAAAGTTCCGGCATAGCGGTTTATCTCTTTTTTCTACTAGATGGCAGTTTTTTGAATTGGGTTGATACTCAATGATTAGCATATCCCAGCGGCTGCCAGTTTAAAACCAATCGTCATCCATCGCCATTAATGTTGTCGATCCAGATTCCACCCGCGCTGCCAACAGATCAAGCTCAGGGAAAATGCGCGCAAAAAAGAATTTAGCCGTCGCAAGCTTAGCGGCGACAAACGCGTCTCCGTAGTCGCTAGTTTGAGTAGCGGCAACCGCCATGCGCAGCCACATATAGCCATAGCCCACCAACCCCAACATCGCTAAATAATCGACGGCGGCAGCACCTACTGCATTCTTATCAGTGGCGGCCTGTTGTAGAAACTTCTGCGTGCTGTGTTCGAGTTTGGCGATACCAGTATTTAATTGACTCACCATTTCCGCTAAAACACTCGGCTCAAGCGATGCGGTAAATGCCGTTATATCGGCGATAAATATCCCGAGAAGCTCACCGTTATTCGCCAGCGTTTTACGTCCTATTAGATCCAGCGCCTGTATGCCATTGGTGCCCTCATAGATCTGCGTGATTCGAATGTCGCGTACCAGCTGCTCCTGCCCCCACTCACGAATATAGCCATGCCCGCCGAATATCTGCTGGCCGTCGATTGCCGCGATCAGCGCTCGGTCAGTCAAAAAAGCTTTCGCCACCGGCGTTAGTAAACTCACCATCTTCTCGGCGTGCGAACGGCGCTGCAGGTCGTCGCTGAATTTCGCAATATCCAACCACTGCGCGACATACAGATAAAAAGCGCGCCCGGCTTCTGTCGTCGCCCGCATCGATAACAGCATCCGTCGTACGTCCGCATGAACCAACAGCGGATCGGCCGCCTCTTGCGGTTGCTTTGCACCATCGGCGCTGCGCCCCTGGATACGCTCGCGTGCGTAGAGAATTGCATTCTGGTAGGACATTTCCGCCGCACCTATTGCCTGCACACCAACGCCGAGTCGCTCATAGTTCATCATAGTAAACATACAGGCCAACCCTTGGTGCGGCTCGCCAACTAACCAACCTTTGGCGCCATCAAAATTCATAACGCAGGTCGCGGAGCCTTTAATTCCCATTTTTTTCTCGATAGAACCACAGCTAACGGCATTGCGCTCGCCACATTCGCCCTGCTCGTCCGGTAGGAATTTAGGCACAACAAACAATGAAATACCGCGCGATCCTGACGGCGCATCGGGTAATTTGGCCAATACGAGGTGGACAATATTCTCCGCCATATCATGCTCGCCCCAGGTAATAAAAATCTTCGTACCCGTAATGGTATAGGCGCCGCCTGCGAGAGGCTCAGCTCGCGTGCGAATTAAACCGAGGTCCGTACCACAATGAGGCTCAGTTAAATCCATAGCGCCAGACCATTGACCGCTATACATTTTTGGCAGAAAGGACGACTTCAGCTCTGTTGAAGCGTGTGTATCGAGTGCCAGAGCGGCGCCGGCGGTTAGCATTGGCGCTAGCCCAAACGACATACAAGCGCCCTGAACACATTCATCCGCCATAGCTACGAGAGTTTTCGGCATGCCCATACCATCAAATTCGGGATTGCCACTCAAGCTACCCCAGCCACCGTCACAAAATAATTTGTAGGCGTCCTTAAAACCTCGCGGGGCAACAACATCTCCGTCGCGCCAATGGCTACCCTCCTCATCGGCCTCGCGGTTGAGGGGGGCAAGCTCCTCCTGTGCAAGTCGAGCAACCTCCTCGAGAATCGCTTTAGCCGTATCGACATCGACATCTGCCAGGCTCGACATAGAGCTCCATAGATTTGGCAATTTAAAAACATCCGCCAGTAAAAACTGCATATTGTTTAGGGGAGCTTTGTAGTCAGCCATGGTCTATCACCTTGTTCGATTTATTAGTATTTAATAACCATAGTCAATCCTGACTCAAAATGGCTATACACCACGTCCAATTTTAACGTTAGTTGTTTGGATTTTATTAGGAATGACGAGATATAAGCGACGCAAACAACGGTAAAGTAAATACGCAGCAAAAATAAGGTAAGACTAGAAATAGAGGTTTAGGCGGTGTGATGAAACAACTGGCCCACACTGGATCGTGGAGCACTAGCAGAATAGTCTAGATAGGAGTTTATATGACCGCTATCAGCGAGCCGATTACTACCCAACTGCTCCGTTTGGGTTGATCCAAAGCTTGATATGACATTGTTCTGCGCTAGGCCAAACGGCTGCTTCGCTTGCGCTGAATCTTCAGGTTCCGGTAAACCCGTCGGTGCCGAAGCCACCTCTTCTGAAGACGTAGCGGAATCCTCACGGGTAGCGTTTGACTGTTCTTGAGCGTCACTTCTCTCGACTCGTATCTCACGCTGAGCTTCTGCTTCTATCTGCACACTTTGTGCTGCCACACGGCGATCTTGCGGGGATGGCTCTGCCGGTGCCAAAGCTGCGCGTCTCACCACTTGGGCTTTACGTATGGTTTCTTCTGGCGTCGCCGCCTTACTCACATCAATGGAGACTTCACCGCCAACAGCATAGCGCACGCCATCGGGCCCACGCTCATAATCATAACTCGGTGCTCCAGCATGCTGCCCACCAACAGCGGCGTGAGCCTGTTCATGCGCACGGACCTCGCGATCACGAGCGGCTAGCTGCGCCACTTCAAGTTGCTGCTCCTGCTGCTGTCGTTTTGAATCGGCGTCTTTAGGCGCAGACTGTTCGCTAGCTGCAGCCGCATTGTTCGTTGTTTCGTTAACGCTACCGGTCGAGCGATTAGGGTTAGATGAACTAACGCCCTCTTCTGCGTCGGAGACTGAGTACGATGAGCTTGCACCAACCGCGTTGGTCTGGCGAATACTAGACAGAGAATAGGCCGGCGAGGCGTTATGTTGGGAGCGTTGAAAAGTGGATTCGCCGCTAATGTTGGAACCAAGAGGCTCAACCGGCTTATGAGAGAGGGGAGCGGAACGACCCACAGCCGCTAGCGAAAGCCCAACACTTGGGCCGCCGAGGCTTTGGTAAGCCGCTATATTAGCGTTCATGGTCTGACCAATCACATTACTAACCCGTAGGAACCCCCGCGCTCTCGACTAAATAACGGCAAGCACGAGCGTTATAATTGGCGCTTATCGCCTGCGTTGTCGGCTAGGACTTGGATCCTTGTCGACGGGGATATAGCGCAATTGTGGCTCTTCAGGTATTGAGAATAGCCAACGAAAAAATTGTCTTACCAGTTCAGGATTTAACATCAATTAGGCTCCCTAGCGTTTTGTCGGCGATTGAAACTAACTGAGCTGAAGCATCAAATACCTGCTCCTGCCGTCGCAACTCAATTAATGGTTCGACGATACTGCCACCGGAATCGGATTGAACCGAGGCCTCTACAGCTTTCAGCGGCTGACTGTCTGTGGCAGCTACTCGGTCGACGGTCTCAGACACAGGCTGTTGGCCAACGCGATTCTCGGACGTATTCGCCTGCGCTATTTCACTCGCGGAACGATGCATTTCGCGCTGAGCATTTTGCATGCCTCGCACGCCTTCATTCATAACCGAATTCAACATGGCAACTCCTCACTAAAACCCATACTTATGACTGACATTCTAGGCGGATTCTGACCAAAAAACACCCAATTTCACGGTAATAAGGCTCAAATCTAAGACCATTTAGTCGTAAGCTAAAGGTAATTTAAGGATTTTGTTTATATTCACCCCAATATTTACCCTCTAAGCACTCCAACTTACCGAGCAGGTCAAACGACAGACCTGATTTGTGTGGGGAGCTAGGATCTGAGTCTAGCTCAGGCAAGTCGTCAACAGGTGAACATTGGCACTAGCTAGCCTTGTCGGCTGCGGCCAAACCTAATAACGTCAAATCTAAACAGCTCGCCGCTTGCGCAAGATTAGCATCGTCGCTGCCGGTTAGCTCAAACACTCGCCCTAAACAGGGAGCCCCTAACTGCTGCTCAAGGGTTGTTAAATTCCCTTCTAGTTCAGGCATTTCCGAATCAATTAGGTTCGCTACCCATCCCGCCACCTGCAACCCATCGCGGCGAATCGCTTCTACAGTGAGCAAGGCATGATTCAAACAACCCAACTTCACCGCGACAACAACAATCACCGGCAGCTGCAAAGCGACAGCCAAATGCGCCATAGTGTGAGTTGCATTCAATGGCACCCTCCACCCGCCAGCACCTTCAATTAAGCACAAATCGCAGCGCGGCTGTTTAGGCGCCGGGCTCATAGCTCCTCGACAAAAACCAACCAACCGCTGCAACTGCAACGATCGTTGCTCGGCCTGCGCAGCAAGGTGTGGAGCAACAGCCGCTTTAAGCGCTACAGGATTAACCTGTTCGTAGCCAATCTTGATCGTTGCAGCTGCTTGTAAGCGCACGGCGTCGTCGTTGCGTAAACCATGCTCGGTAAGCTCACAACCCGCCGCTACCGGCTTTAATGCGAGCGTGTTCAGGCCCATAAGTTTCGCTTTTTTTAACAGCGCACAAGAAATAAAAGTTTTGCCAACATCAGTATCAGTGCCGGTTACAAAAAAACGACTCGTCATATTTCGACCTAAGGAAAATCAATTAATTAAACTAACCAATACAATTAAATATTCGGCAATCACTCACCGCTCAACGGCTAGCGTTTACGACAAAATAAATAATACACTTCGTAGCGTGCGGGCAATCCTTTATCTGGATTCATCCAGGTTGAATGATACTGTGCCTGCAACGCAAGAAAGGCCTTACGCCCCATTAAACCCGGCATGCGGCCGGAGTTAATCGTATGTGCACCAATGCCTTTTAGCTCACGCAGTAGTTCGGTGAGGTTGTGGTAGTAAAGTAGCGGTAGTTCTACCTTGTGGGCAACAATATCGAAACCGGCGGCTTTTGCTTCGTCTTTGAGGCGATCTAGAGGTAAAAATTGATTTACATGGGCGCGGCTATCAACGGCTTGCCAAGCGCTCTTTAATTCAAACAATGTCTCTGGACCAAGCGTCGAGAAACTAAACCAACCGCCAGATTTAAGTACCCGCGCGGCTTCGCAAAACAATCGCTCTGGAGATTCAGCCCACTGCACTGAAAGGCTAGACACAATACCGCTGAAAGTTTCCGCTGCAAAGGGTAAGGCTTCCATATCACCCAAATGCCAAGCTACACGTCCGTCTAGCCCCAATTCCGAAAACTTCGATTGCGCCTCAATTAACATGCCTTCGGCTAAATCTAATCCGTGTAATTCCGCACTGCTCAGCTGCTCCAACTCAAGTAATTTTTGGGTGCAGTAACCGGTGCCGCAACCAATATCTAATAGGCTGCCACTTTCAACAAGGCGATCGCCAAGGGTAAAGCTCAACAATGAATCGGCCACGCGTTTTTGCAGGCGTGCGAGCCGATCGTAATTGCGCGCGGCACCACTAAACGAGTTGGCAATTCGGCGTTTACGCTTACTGCAAACGGGCTCAGCTGTTGTTAAGAATTTTTCGATTAATTTCGCCACTTGCTGCGGCTGAGAAATATGTGCTGCGTGAGCGGTGTTTTCCAATATAACAACTTCGTGTTGTGGATTCAGTTGGGCAATGTGTTCGGCTACGGACGCCGGCACCAAGGTGTCGCCGGCTCCCAATATATGCAGCGCTGGTTGCGCCATTAAGCTGAGGTTGTGGCGATTGTCGATATCACTCAATAGCGATAACGAAAATTCCCACTGCTGCTTTTGCGACCCCTCAGGGGCGACTGATGCCGCCTGCAATTCCCGCGCAACCCATTTCGATTCGGCATCGTTCATCGCCTGCAATACCACAAACTTTTTTAAAGTTGCACTGGCGTGTCGAAAAAAATCGCTACAAAACTGTTGATAAACGTTCGCGGCCATTCCATGCGGCCAGACCTTAGAATCCAATTCCGACAACGAAATAGATTTTTCATCAATCACCGAATTGATTCCTGCATCGGTTTCAGAATTTTCGAGTGAAGCAGGTAAGGCGACGAAGTTAGGGTTAGTCGCTAGTGTTATCAATCGTCCAACTTTTTCCGGATGACGACTTGCCAGTGCGGTAGCTAAGGTGCCGCCAAGCGACCAACCAATCAAAGTACTGTCGGGTGGAATTTGGTGTATTAACCAAGCCAGCAAAGTTTCAATATCGGCGCACTGTACTTGGCTGTTACTACCGAAACCAGGCAGGTCAATTGGCAAGTATTGGTGCTCTGCAGGAAGCAAACCCAACAGCAAATCCCAGCAGCGGCTATCGCTTCCCCAGCCATGTAGTAAAACAATTGTACTCATAATGCAGCTCTCGTTCCGGTAACGGTTTTCTTGAGGTTGCTAGTCGGAATTTTGCGGTTTATCCGCACCCACTATTTGGGTCGACGACATTCGCTCTAGCGCATAGGCAAATGCAGACAAAAGCTGGTCCACCTGTTCGCTCGTGTGAGATGCCGTCAGGGTAACGCGTAAGCGCGCCGTGTTTTTCGGTACCGTAGGTGGACGAATCGCGCTTACCCAACAGGATTTATCCATAAGAAACTGCGACATATTAATCGCCTGCTGGGCATCACCGACCAACACGGGCTGAATAGGCGAGGCAGAATCCATTAAGGTCAAACCCAACCGACTACAACCTTGTCGAAACTGAGATATAAGGTCATTTAAATGCTGGCGGCGTTGATCGCCGGCTATTAATAATTCCAAACTACAGCGAGTAGCCGCGGCAATCGCTGCGGGCATTGCAGTGGTATAGATATAGGTTCGGGAAAACTGGATTAAACTTTCAATTAATGCCTCGCTGCCGGCAACGAAAGCGCCGAAGGTGCCAAATGCTTTCCCCAGTGTACCAATCAATACCGGCACTGCATTTTGATCCAAACCAAAATGACTGACACTTCCACGCCCCTGCTCGCCAATACAGCCAAACCCATGGGCGTCGTCGACTAACAGCCATGCATCGTGTCGTTCAGACATGCTCGCTAACTCAGGTAATTTGGCTAGATCGCCGTCCATACTAAATACACCGTCGGTGGCGATTAAACGCTGACCACTTTGCGAACTAGCGAGACGCTGCTGCAGATGCTGCATATCGCCGTGATTAAAGCGTGCCGATGCGGCAGACGATAACAAACCACCATCAATAAGGGATGCGTGATTGAGCTTATCCTGCAAAATGAAATCGCCTTTGCCAACCAACGCATTGATCACCCCCATGTTTGCCATATAGCCCGTGGAAAACAACAACGCTCGTTCCCGTCCAGTAAATGCGGCAAGCTCCTGCTCAAGCGCATGATGCTCTGCTGTATGACCATTCACCAGATGGGACGCGCCACTGCCAACACCAAAATTATCTGCCGCCTGTTTTAAGCGCGCCGTAACATCAGGATGATTTGCCAAGCCTAAATAATCATTGCTGCAAAAATTGAGTAGCGCTTTGCCATCAACCTTAATGTGGGTTGCCTGCGGAGATTGCACCGTTTTACGCGAGCGATATAGGTTTAGTTCCCGTCGCTGTTGTAATCGCGCCTGTAGTATCTGATCTAAATTCAAAGTCGGGCTTCTTGCGGAGTAACACCAAGGTGGGTGTAATCAATCGCGTATTTGCTACGCGAATAACAATTCATTGCCTGAGAAGCTAACCGTCCCCAAAAACGATTCGCTATTATCTGGGATTTCAGGCTCGACGAGTCGAGCCAGTATTTAACGCGATTCCTGCCACGCAAAATAACAACACTCAAGCGGTATAGACGATAGCATCCAAACAAATTTAGTACGTTAGCTAATCGGTCGCAAGAAAGCTTAACTAGCGGCGTTATAGAACACCGAGTCTAGTTGCGCTTCAGTCACCTTTTCCAATAGCGCTTCGGTTTGCTCCTGCTCAGTTTCGTGCACTTCGTGAGACTCGGGCTTGATACCTAAACGCTGAAAAAGCTGCATATCTTTGTTAGCTTCTGGGTTGGGTGTGGTCAACAACTTTTCGCCATAAAAAATCGAATTAGCGCCAGCCAAAAATGCCAGCGCTTGCATCTGATCATTCATCTCTTCACGGCCTGCGGATAACCGAACGTGGGAAGCCGGCATAAGAATACGCGCGACGGCAACGGTGCGAATAAAGTCGAATGGATCCAGCTCCGCTTGATCGGCCAGCGGCGTGCCTTCAACACGTACCAGCATATTGATGGGCACTGACTCAGGATGCTCAGCCATATTGGCCAGCTGCAATAAAAGTCCAGCGCGATCACTCTCTTCTTCCCCCATACCAACAATACCGCCGCAACAGACCTTCATGCCCGCCGCGCGAACATTAGCAAGGGTCGTGAGTCGGTCTTGGTAGGTGCGAGTCGTAATGATGTCGCCATAGAACTCTGGCGAGGTGTCGAGGTTGTGATTGTAATAGTCCAACCCAGCCGCTTTTAGATCCTGAGCCTGCTCAACATCGAGCATCCCCAAGGTCATGCAGGTCTCCATACCAAGCGCTTTAACGCCCTTCACCATATGGGTGACATAAGGCATATCTTTGCCTTTTGGCGAACGCCAAGCCGCTCCCATACAAAAACGGGTAGCGCCGCTGGCTTTGGCCGCCTTAGCCTCTTCAATCACCTTATCGACAGCCATCAGTTTTTCGCGCTCTAAACCGGTATCGTAGCGAGCGCTCTGCGGGCAATAGGCGCAGTCTTCTGGGCAGGCACCGGTTTTAATCGAGCACAGGGTACTGACTTGTACCTCATTGGGATTAAAGTACTGACGATGCAGAGTTTGCGCCTGAAAGAGTAAATCGTTGAACGGTTGTGAAAACAGCGCTTCTACCTCTGCGCGAGTCCAGTCGTTGCGGATTGCGCCTGACATTGAGCCTGTAGAAGTAGCGGCGTTAGCTGTTGTGGCTGGAGCACCTATCATTGAAAATCCTCTGCATCGGGTAAAGTTGTCAACCAAGTTGAGATTTTAAGGTTTACTACTCTAGACAACAAGCCGCAATTTTCGAACTGAGCGCCTTCCCTCCTCAATGACGCTACCAAGTCTCGAATGAGTCGCCCTTAGAAAGCACCGCTGGTACACTTATTTTCCTCGCCGATTTCAGCTACAAACTAGCGGCAAAGGAAGATTAACAATGGATGTTAAGGACTAAAAGAGACACAAAGCCTATGGATTGGCATCGAGAACTTAGCTACGCACTTAGCCGCGCGACATCGCATGAGCGACACTCGCGCAAACTAGGCCAACTCAAAACCAGCTTAGCCAACCTGCTGCTACACAACCACTGCCTGCTCTGCGGCGCTTCGGCCAGTGCGCTTTTGTGTAGCCCCTGTATCGAAGAACTCCCGCTAAACACTAACAGCTGTCAGCGTTGCGACCTACCTCTGGTGAATGGAGTTCTATGTGGAGAATGCTTAACTCGGTCACCGAGTTTTGAGCGCGCTATTTGCGCCTTCGAATACAATGCCACGATTAGCCACCTAATAAATAGACTTAAACACCGCAACACCCCCTCTGTAGGCCACTTTTTGGCAGACTTCCTCGCCGAGAAAATCCGCCTAGAAATAGCCCAAATTGGCGCGCTCGACCTACTCGTTCCCGTGCCGCTCTACTGGCGTGACCAGCGCCGCCGCGGCTACAATCAGGCCGCGGTTATAACGGCACAACTGTCGCAAAAATTGCAGATTCCGGTTATTCATGCGCTTAGTAAACCGCGGCCACGCGCCCATCAGCAACAGCTTTCACGAGCGCAACGCTTACGCGATATTCGCGGCGTATTCACCACTACGGAGACACTTAGCGGCGTGCATGTCGGCTTGGTCGACGACGTTATTACCACTGGAGCAACTGTAGAAGCGATTAGCTCACAACTTATCGCTGCTGGTGCGGCAAGCGTTACGGTGTTCGCACTAGCTCGCACTCCTAAAGACAGATAGACTGCAACGCCCAACGCGAGTATGACTCAATGACCGACACGCCCTTTGAAAATCTAACGCCCGATTTTGTGATCGATGCGATTGAGAGCCACGGCTACCTGTCGGATTTAAGAGTTTTCCCACTCAATAGCTATGAGAACCGCGTCTATCAATTTGGCATAGAAGGCGGCGACCCACTAATCGCTAAGTTTTACCGCCCAAACCGTTGGAGCGAAGCGCAAATACGTGAAGAACACGCATTTTCGTTAGCCTTGGCAGAACTGGAGATTCCGGTCATTCCTCCGAACAGCAATGCCGAGGGCGAAACCTTGTTCACCTACGGCGAGCACCGATTTTCGCTCTACCCAAGACGCGGCGGCCAAGCGCCAGAGCTAAGCGACCTAGACACCCTATATCGCTTAGGCCAGTGTATTGGCCGAATTCATAACGTCGGAAAAATAACCCCCTTTGTACACCGCCCAGCGGTAGATTTACAAAGCTATGGAATCGACAGTCGTACCTATTTATTAAAGCAAGAATTCATTCCGAAAAATCTTATCGAGGCCTATAGCTCGCTAACTGAACATCTGATCGAAAAAATGCAAGAAATTCTGACGAACGCCAGCTACGAAAGCATTCGTTTGCATGGCGACTGTCACCCAGGCAATATTTTGGAGCGACCAGACTCGCTTTATATCGTTGACCTAGATGATGCTCGCAATGGTCCGGCTGTACAGGATATTTGGATGCTGATTTCCGGCGAAGCTAACCAACGTAATATTCAGCTAGAGACGATTCTTGAGGGTTATGAAGAGTTTTGCGAATTTAATTACAGCGAATTGGTATTAATAGAAACCTTGCGCACGCTACGCTTGATGCACTATGCCGCATGGCTGGCGCGACGCTGGCACGACCCAGCCTTCCCTCTAGCCTTTCCTTGGTTTAACAGCGAACGCTATTGGTCTGAACACATTCAAGAACTGCGCGAACAAATGTTCGCGCTAGATCAACCAACGCTAACAGGAAAAAGTTATTAGCCGCATACCAAGTATCGCGGCAATAACGCTCTCCTACGGAGAATGACTCGGCTTTGGCGCTTCAGCTTGCACACCTATGCAGCTGGCAATTCAGCCTCGGCGAGCTCTCGGTAAACTTCGGCATAAAATTGCGCCAACACGTCGGGAGCCTCCTCCAGAAACTGATCAATATTACGCAGCCCTGGTGTCTCGTTCTTTTCCTTTGCGCAAAACTCTTTGGCTGCTCGCTCTACAATATCGCCTAAGTTTAGCGCCGCCGTAAACATAACCTTCGGGTAGGCATCGCAAAACAAAGTAAATGCCAGCAAGGCTTCTACAACTGCGCTTTTAAAGTAGGGTGGATGAATATGTGATAGAGAATCGTCCACCAAGCGCGCAAAAATTTCTTCGCCCGAGGTCATCGAACTACGAACCAACGCGCAGTCAATCACACACTGCTGATTACTAGCATCGCCAATAATCAAATAATTTGCATGACCGAGGCTCTGCCAAATTTTCTCCAAAAACTCACGCTCCAAGCTTAGCACTACCCCCCGCTCAGAGCGCCACTCAAACCAATCGATATCAATTGCATCATCACCATCGCCGCTACCGCGTCGCAGGGCGCTATCTGCAATCGAAAACTGCTTGCGCTTTTGCATGGAGAATATACTACGCTGTGACGTTAGAATATTTTCGATCGCCTCCAAAATAGCATCAGGGCCTATGACAGAAACAGCTTCGATCAAATCGGCATCAGTCTTCGGTGCGGCATGCTTCCCGCACAAGCGCAATAAATTGTGTAAATGTATCGACCGCAAGCCTTCAAACACACGAGGCTTGGTGCGATGCAATACACCCACGGCTTCAAATATTTCCTGCAGCAAACACAACTCGACACCACTCGAACTTGCTTCTCTCAAGGTTTCCACAATTTGCTGATTGGAAAGGTGTCCCGGCAAACCAAACTCGTGATTTTTATCAGCTCCCACAATTATAGTGAAGTGGCCAGCCGACAACACCGAGAGATAATCGGCTAAATCTGTATGACCCCGCCCTAAAAGCACAAATGCCAAGCGCGCTAAACGCCATTGCCCCTGAACGTAACCAAACTCATAAACTTGCTCGAACAAGTGTTTCATTGATAGATGTGAATTTTTTGCGCTAATCGGATATTTAAGCGGGTACTTTGTTGCTATGTCACTTAAGGCAGCGCAATTCTCCATCTCGCTTTTACCAAGCGCTTTAATAAAGTTGGCTGCAAATTCATCCCACTCACTTGTGTCCGCCAGCTCCCGTCGCTCTTCCTCTTGGATAGGCGTAATACAAATATCCGGTGCAAACAATCTATTTTCACGCGACGCTAAATAGGCAAGATTTGCCGACGCGTAACCAATATTTTCATCTTCTGTTCGCAACTGATAATTACGCAAACAGTTATAGAGCACCTTCGCATCTGCCGACTCGCAAAGTTTGTCGGTCATCATAAAGGTAAAGACCGCGACATCACGATTAAGCCAATGCTTGCGAATATGGTCGATTTCTTTTTTTACTAAGCGACTAACTAAGCGCGCATCGTGCATTCGATAATCTTCGGCTCCACTTTGAATCCAAGACAGGCACAGAAAACGATTACCGTTAATTTTGTAAGTTTGCGACGTCGCGAGGCTTTGTAAACGTCGACGTGGCCGGCCAGACAAACCAAGCGCTTGGTTAGCGCCAACCTTTGCATAGGCTTCAACCAAATGCGGCGCGGAGATAACCTTCAACGGGAAAATATCCCCTATCGACTCAGCAATAACACCGTTCGCGGCAAGCTTCTGCTTTACTTGGTCACTTTCCGCCAACACCACTAGCGCCACTTGCGAGCGATTAAACTTTGTCGTTCGCTGGCGCAACTTAACGCGATCCAAGTTGGCCGCATCAATAAAGCCTTCGTCGATTAGCAATGCTGTGTAGTAGAGGCTCTGCGCCCAAACTAATGGCAGGTTTTCGTTCGGTACGCGTGGCTGCGAACGCGGGTTGCGCTTTTCTTCGGCGATATGTTCACGCTCTAAATAGAAAAGCTCTGGAATCAAGCTAACCCCATCGCGCTCGACCATAAGACGTTCGATTTTTTTACGGTAGTGTTTCGCCGTAGCGGGATTGCCGCGAAACAATGCGTTGATATAAAGATAACAATAAAATAGCGGCCATTCAGATTCTATATGCTCAAAGCCTGCCAGTTCAGAATGTTCGTAGTGCAAACGATTATGATCTTCCAACTCGGTTTGGTGACCATCCCAAAGGAAGCGTTTTAATCCGTAGTTACCACCCAGTTTTTTTAAGATCTGATCGCGCGTTTCATTTACCAGCTCTTCGTTGCCGACGGCAAATGCCGGAAACCCAATCACGCTCAAAAGTGCGCTATCGACCTCTTTAGACAAAGACTCGCGCGGCAACAAAGACCCCAAACTAATACGGGCGAGCGAAATTGCATCGGTAACTGTATGTACGATCGCCCGCTCCGAAGCATTGGGGCCAAACAAGTTAAACCCATCTAACGCCTGCAGGGCCGCCTTCGCCATACCCAATGAGCTGGCGTTAATTTCTGGCTTACCATTATTGATTTTGTTGCCGCGCTCCCAAATGCCGTAGTCGGCGGTGCGATAGGCGCTGGCAATGTAATAGGTGAGGTTTTGAACAAAGTCGACTTCATCGTAGGTTAGAATGATCCGTAAACCCGATGCCGACATCTGCGCCAACATCAGCAAAAAAAGCGAGGTAGCATCCAGCTGCAGGTGCCCCCATGCATCATCGGCAACGACCGTAAGCCCCGTAGCCGTGTCGTATTTAGCGTGCAATGAATCCGCAGGATCGAGAGTATGCTTGAAGGTTTCCACCTTGTCCGCTTGGCGCATCATCGATTGCAACAAACCGCGCATTAACTTGATCGTCGCCTGCTCCAACTCATCGCCACGAATAGCATCACCAGAGCGCTTAAATGCCAAACACAAAGCCCATGGCGCGATAATCGAATAGACGTTATCGCGCACCCATGCGTCGGTGTAGTCGCCGTGGTTATTGACCGCGGTACTGGCGGGAAGCAACCCCGTTACCGGGTGTTGACGAGAAAGAATGACCAGTTTTACCTCGCGGTAAATTTTTTCCAACATCTGATTTTTAGGCATAGATTTCCGTCAATCGAAGAGATAACAAAAGAAGTACAGCACAAGCGCTTTACACCTTTGTGGCTAGCGGCTTGGCAGTATAGGTAGTTTGGTAGCCAATATAGCCGATGTCTACAAGCAGAGTTCGCGCCAACTGGATTAATAGAGGTCATTCTAGCGCATCATTTACAGCGCATTTAGATTCGGCCTAGAAACACACAAAATTAACGCTATAACGCGGCTCAATCCCCCAGTCAACAGTGTAAAGTTCGACCCACTATTATCCGTGTGCATTTTGCTTGCAAACACTTTAATTGCAAGCGCACAGAGGGTCGCGTCACAAAAAAATTTTATTCCCGTCCCCCGAAGTGGTAAAGTTGCTCCCCGAATTTGCAGCCAAACCAATCCAAAAAGAGCGACTTTTCGTCAATATCGCCGAAAACAATGCAAATTTTCGCGAAAACTTCGCATTCTGGGCAGAAGCGGCTCTATCACCTTTGTGTAACGCTCGCTGTAACGCCTAAAGAAAATGACCGCTCAATCCCTTGTAACCTTCAATAGATAATGATTTTACCTATGAAAGAACTCTCTGATATCGGCCTAGTAGGCCTTGCCGTAATGGGCGAAAACCTAATTCTTAACATGGCGAGCAAGGGTTACACTGTGACCGCCTACAATCGCTCCACCGAAAAAGTTGACGCCTTTATGGCGGGTCGCGCTGCAGGTAAAAGCATCCGCGGTGCTCACTCAGTAGAAGAGCTAGTCAAGAGTCTCGCAAAACCCCGCAAAATTATGTTGATGGTTAAAGCTGGCGCGCCCGTCGATTCGTTTATTGAACAATTGATCCCGCACCTAGACAAGGGCGACATCATTATTGATGGCGGCAACACCCATTTCCCTGACACAAATCGACGCGTAGAACTCTGCGAAAGCAAGGGTTTGCTCTTCGTTGGTGCAGGCGTATCCGGTGGTGAAGAAGGCGCACTAACAGGCCCTTCGATTATGCCGGGCGGATCAAAAGCCGCTTGGGAATCCGTTAAGCCTATTTTCCAAGGCATTTCCGCCAAAGTAGACGACGGCACCCCTTGCTGCGATTGGGTTGGCGAAAATGGCGCAGGCCATTTTGTAAAAATGGTTCACAACGGCATTGAGTACGGCGACATGCAGCTTATCTGTGAAGCCTATCAGGTGATGAAAGATCTGTTGGGCATGAGTGCCGACGACATGCATGAGGTTTTCGCCGAGTGGAATGAAGGCGAGCTAGACAGCTATCTCACCGAAATCACCCGCGACATTTTAAAAACCAAAGATGAAGACGGCGCTCCGCTGGTCGACAAAATCTTGGACACTGCGGGTCAAAAAGGCACAGGCAAGTGGACTGGTGTTGCCGCATTAGAAATGGGCGTGCCATTAACCTTGATTGGCGAAGCTGTATTTGCCCGCTGTTTATCAGCGCAAAAAGAAGAGCGTGTCGAAGCGTCCAAAGTGATTAGCGGCCCAACCCCTAGTTTCGACGGCGACAAGAAAGCCTTTATCGAAGACCTGCGCAACGCACTTTTCGCAGCCAAAATCGTCTCCTACGCACAGGGTTACGTGTTGATGCGTGAAGCGGCTAACGAGTATGGCTGGGAGCTCAACAATGGCGGTATCGCCCTTATGTGGCGTGGCGGCTGTATTATTCGCTCGGCGTTCCTTGGCAATATCAAAGAAGCCTTCGATAACAACCCAGCGCTTAAGAACCTGTTGCTAGACCCTTACTTCCAGCAGCGAGTTGAAGCCGCACAAGCGGGTTGGCGTCGTGTTGTAGCCGCAGCCACTATTAACGGTATTCCAGCGCCTACGCTTACTTCGGCCTTGTCGTACTTCGACGGTTACCGCACCGCGCGCCTACCCGCCAACCTACTTCAAGCACAGCGCGATTTCTTTGGAGCCCATACCTACGAGCGTACCGACAAACCACGCGGTGAGTTTTTCCATACCAACTGGACCGGCCGCGGCGGAGACACCTCCTCCTCCACCTACAACGCGTAAGCGCTTAAAACCGGTTCAAGTAAGTCTCGAAAAGCCCGCCTAATGCGGGTTTTTTTATTCATCAATTTTCATCTGTACTTGTCTTTCTCGGCCAATACCGGTATCAACAATTCAGCCATATAAGAGCTGGCGTTTAATTTGCAGGAATCAAGATAATGTGTGCATTAAGATATAAATCATATCGGCTTGCGCACAATCTCGGTGCGGTTATTTTAATCGCACCGTAATATCACCGCTATTTTGTAATTTTACGTGTCATACACCTATGCGATTTTCATTAAACCTACTCCAGTTCAAAGAAAGGGTTTCGTACTAGGTTCACCATAGCGTGTGAAGTCAGAATTACTTTAGCGAATCTACGGAGAACGCATCAATGAGAAAACAAAACCACCTGTCACTTGCCGTTAGGGCAGCCCTATTGGGTTTAGCCAGTTCCAGTTTACTAGCACCACATAGTTTCGCTCAGGACGACGACGGCAATTCCGATAAGCTTGAAGAAATGGTCGTTACTGGGTCGCACATTAAGCGATCCGAATTCCAGCAGGGTTCACAAGTAGTCGGTATCGACAGGACCGAAATAGACGCGCTGGGCAGCCTGATGGTTGCCGATGTACTGCGAAGTTCTCCACTCAACTCCTACGGCTCTTTCAGCGAGCGCTCCGGCAGCTCGGCACAGTCTAACGCCACGATAAATTTACGTGGCCTTGGCGACGAACGTACCCTAGTAACCATCGACGGTCGCCGCATGGTTGGCTCCCCCAACCTTGGCGCCGCAGTAATCAACGTTAACATGATCCCTATGGCGGCTGTAGAGCGCGTCGACATACTCGCTGATGGCGCCTCCGCCGTTTACGGTTCAGACGCCGTAGCCGGTGTGGTCAATATGATGATGCGTAAAAACGTTGACGGCATCGAGTTTAGCGCACGCTACGGCGACCGCAGTAATGACGACGGCTCTGAACACTCCTTAAGCCTTGTTGGCGGCATTGACGGCGACAAAGGCAACGTGACTTTTGCTATTGAAAGCAGCCACCGAGATCCAATTTGGGACCGCGACCGTGAGTACACAGCTCCCTGGACAAGAGACACCGAGGGCGATGGTGTTATCGATGCTTATGTCGACACCGATGGCTATTCTATTTACGGTGCATCCATCGCTATTTGGGATCCAAACACCGAGTATGATCGCATTCAAGCCGCCACCAGTTGCCAAGAGGGCAACGGTTTTCTCGGCGTGGTCGATGCCGATATCGATTGGCTAGCACCTTCCGACCTTAACGAAAATACCTATTGTATGTATGGCTATGCCGATGTTTCGGCCAACAAGGCTGAGCTCGACAAGCTCAGCACCTATGTAAATGTTGATTACCAGATTAACGACAACATGGATTTTTACATGACCTCCATCGCCTCGCGCGTTGAGTCATTTGGTCGTTTTGCTCCACCTGCGGCGAGCTGGGACGATATGCCCGCCGACTACCCCGATGTTCCCTTCGATATTGATGCGCTACTCGATGCCGGTACTATTACCGAAGACTACGAACTCACCGGCTACTATCGCTGGACCAACATAGGCCCGCGCGATAACTATGTTACCGACACCCAGTTTGATGTCTCTATGGGATTAAAAGGCGATATTAACGAAAATATTAGTTACGACGTGTACTTACAAAACAGCCAGTACGATGTAAAAGAATACGGCTATTACTACCTCTCGTATCCCGGCTTGGACTATGTAATGTCACAGGGTATCGACCCCTTCTCGGAAGAGGGTGCTGGCGCCATGAGTGCCACCACAACCCAAGACAACTACACCAAAATGTTTAAGAGCTATGGCCAACTGCAATTTGGTGTTGGCGACCTACTCGGCGCTGGCGAAGCTATTGTCGTTACCGGTGTAGAAAACATTTCCATGACGTACCAAAACAAATACGACCGCGCCTCCGAAACCGGCTTTGTTGGCGGTAGCTCGGGCAACTCCTCCACAGGCGATCGCGAAATCCTAGCACTGTTTAGCGAAATCTTATTACCGGTTACCGAGGGCGTCGAAGTTAATGCTGCATTACGTTACGACTCCTACAGCGACTACGGCACATCGGTATCGCCAACCCTCAGTGTTAGTTGGGTGGTGACAGACGATATCGTCCTGCGTTCTAGAATTGGTCAGGGCTTCCGCGCACCCGGCCTAGATGAGCTTTACGGCCCCGCCTCCTTCTCGGCAGAATCCGCGTCCGACCAACTTGGCTGCTCGCTAAACGATATTGCACCTGAAGACTGTGGTAGCTCGCAATACGATACCTACTTCGAAACCAGCAAAGATCTCGATGCAGAAACATCGGAATCGTTCAGTATGGGTATGAATTGGGAGGCCAACTCAAATATTACCCTCGACCTAAGCTACTGGTTAATTACCATCGACGATAAAATCAGCCAGCCGCAAACGCAGGATGTTTTCGACGCTGAAATTGCTGGCTTTGACTTCAGCCAAACACCCGGCACCTATGTTGACCGCTCAGGAGGCAAGCCGATTGTTTACAGCCGCTATATGAACGAGGGTACGCTCGAAGCCAGCGGTTTGGATATGCAACTTGATGCGAGTATGGATACCAAATACGGCCACCTGGGTTCAAACCTCTTGTTAACCCAATCCCTAAGCTACAAGCAGCCCATTTATGTTGGCGGCCCCACGCAGGAAACCAAGGGGTTTAACCTGCAGCCAAAAACCAAAGCGCAATTGGCTTTAAACTGGAGCTTGGGTCAGAACCGCGTTGATTTTATTATCGACTATGTTGGCGGTTCAGGCCTGCAAGATACCATCGAGTTTGTTGACCCGGCTGATGCAACTCAAGGTACTAAACGTGTGACCACCAGCGAAAAACTCGACAGCTGGACCACCATGAACCTGTCTTACAGCTATGACGCGTCACAATACGGCACGATCAAACTCGGCGGACGCAACATCACCAATGAAGACCCCGTGTTAGACCGTAATGGTAAGTTCGATGAAACTCATTACGATCTTTACGATGCCACAGGCCGTGTGTTTTACTTGGAATACACATTAAAACTGTAGTGTTTTATTCGGCCAGTTAATGGCCCTTGCCGTTCGGGGATCGACTAATTTAATGTGCTAAAGGTAGTCGATCCCTGACATTAAATATCAACGTAAAACACCAAAATAAAAAAGGCGAACCTTATTTAAGGGTTCGCCTTTTTTATTGCCTAGCAATCAACAACGTTTTTAACAGCTCGTTTTCATTCGTTTTGCGACTAGGCCTTTATGGTTAATAACCTTTTAAGCACAGTAAAAATTAAAGCCAATATTTAAAATGCCCACAAGACACCAACATTAAAGATACTTTGCTTTTGGCTCGCGCTATACACAACCCCTTCAGATTCTATTGTTTCGTCGTAGTTTCTTATTTTAAAGGTTGTGTTAAACGCGAGATTTTTTGCGAGCGGAATTTGCCAGCTAACGCCGTAGTTTAAACCATCCGCTTTACCTTCATAATCGCCGACCAGATCGGAAAAGTTTCCTGTAGTACTTTCAACTGCAGTATCAGTAACGGTATCTTCGGTGGTTGTATCCTCCGTTGTAGTATCGCCGGCTGTCGTGTCACCATCTGTATCGGTGCAGGCATCACCTTCACAGGTCGCTGCTAGCGAGATAAAACGGTTGTCGGTATCCAGCTTGTTGTACTCAACACTCAAGGTTAAAACACCTAGCGCTCCCATATTCATGCTGTAACCCAAGCCCGCAAAATAGCCAGACTTGTTAAAACTCTCACTGCCAATTCTGGCCGCAGCATCATCGCGACCAATATAGTCCACCGCCGTCTCGCCCTTTTTGTAGCCCGCATACCAATTCATATTACTTGAGGAACGATAACCCAACATAACTTCCATATCGGTGTTTTTAAGTGACCCAGCGGCATCGCCTTGCACCACACCCTCTTCCGCCAAGGTCGTTGAATATGAACCGGCCAAATACGAGCTACCGTGGGATGACTGCGCCGAATAGGTATAACTTGGCACCGTTACTACAGAATCCAGCCGCGCTGGCATTGATATGCGTGAATAGCCCATTGCGACCTCGGCGAGAATCGCCTCATTGGTTGGCTTTTTATCTAAGGCCAACACGGTCGTTGGGGTGATCATAGCCGCAGCAACGGCTACTAGTCTGTACAGTTTTCTGTTGTTCATTCACAGCCTCAAATTAGGATGGTTAGATCGCACAGGTTGATGTTGTTATGGTGCCAGGCATTATTTCAGATGCCTTCAGCCATTAGTATCGAATAATGTCACAATTGACGCCTACAACTGATAGCACTAGCCAGCCCTGCTGTGGCAAACTCCCCGCCTAAAATACCCCGTGCTCAGCAGGCTGATAAAGTCGCTCCGAGCTAGACCCAGCGCGAACCCTCCCAAGGAGCCTTAATCATGCAATTGTTTTATAGCACCACCTCCCCCGCCGCTCGTAAAGTTATGATGCTGCTGCGCATCACCAAGCAACTGGCAAACATTGAGCTGGTGAAAACCAACTTTGAAAGCGAAGAACTGCGCAAGCTAAACCCGCTGGGCAAAATTCCGGCCTTGGTAGATGCAGATCTCACCCTGTGCGACAGCACCCTGATATGCGAATACCTGGACGAGCTCTACGTAGTGGCAGGTAACGACAGCCTCTATTGCGGCAAAGAAGACTACTACTACGACGTATTGGCGGCCCACGCCCTCGCCAACGGCCTGATTGAAGCTGCGGTAAATACCGTGATGGAAAATCGCCGTGAAACAGAACAATCCGATTATTGGTTGAGCCGCTGGAAAACAGCCCTAGCAACCGGCATCAAGCACATCAATATGGAGATGATCGGTAGCGCCAAAAAGCCCAACATCGCCACCATTGCTATGGTCGCCGCCTTGGGATACCTAGACTTTCGCCTCGACCACTACCAATGGCGCAACTGGAACCCAGCACTAGCCGAGTGGTACAGCACCCTAGAAAACAAAGCTTGGGTAAAGGAAACTGCACCGCAGGCCTAAAGCTCGGTATGATTAGCACTGCATGAGCAGAATCCCGCAAACCTTTATAGATGATCTACTCAACCGCCTCGATATTGTCGAGGTGGTAGACCCCCGTGTAAAACTGAAAAAAGCGGGCAAAAACTACAGCGCCTGCTGCCCCTTTCACGACGAAAAGACCCCATCGTTTACGGTTAGCCCCGACAAACAGTTCTACTACTGCTTTGGTTGCGGCGCTTCTGGCAACGCCATCGGCTTTGTTATGGAGTACGACCGCTCGAGCTTTGTCGACGCGGTGGAAAACCTCGCGAAGCTAGCCGGCTTGCAGGTGCCCAGAGAAGAGTCGCGTACTAACTACGTCCAAGAATCGCGGCAGAAAAACCTCTACGCCATTCTCGACAAAGCGAGCACCTTTTATCAAACCCAACTAAAAAGCCACCCCCAAAAACAGCGCCCGGTACGCTACCTCCAAAATCGTGGCCTAAGCGGTGCAATTGCCCGCGACTTTGGCGTAGGTTACGCGCCACCCGGTTGGGACAACCTGCTCAAGGCACTCGGCCAAACCGAGGCGGACCAAGAATACCTGACCGAAAGCGGTATGCTGATTGAACGCGACGAAGACCACCGCCGCTACGACCGGTTTCGCGAGCGGATTATGTTCCCGATTCTAGACAACCGTGGCCGCGTGATCGGCTTTGGCGGCCGCGTTCTCGACGACAGCAAACCAAAATATTTAAATTCGCCGGAAACCCCAGTCTTTCAGAAAGGCCGCGAGCTCTATGGTCTGTATCAGGCCCGTCAAGCAAACCGCGCTCTCGAACGTATTCTTATCGTAGAAGGCTACATGGATGTTATTGCACTCGCGCAATACGACATTCGCAATGCCGTCGCGACACTTGGCACCGCCTGCGGAGAAGAACATCTACGTCTGGCCTTCAAGCACACGCAAGAAATTGTCTTTTGTTTTGACGGCGACAACGCCGGTCGCACCGCCGCCAAACGCGCCCTAATGGCGGCACTTACTTCAATGGAAGACGGCCGCCAAATACGCTTTTTGTTCTTAGCAGAGGGACAAGACCCCGACACATTGGTTCGCCAGATTGGCGCCGAACGCTTCCTTGCTCAGATTAAAAATGGCGTTCCATTGGAAGACTTTGTCTTCGAAGTCGCCGCAGAAGGTATCGATATCAACAGTATGGATGGCCGCGCTCGATTCAGTAAAATCGCCGCGCCCATGCTCAACCTTCTGCCCTCCGGCATTTACCGTGAGTTAATGTTCACCAACCTCGCAAAGCGTACTGGACTTAGTGGAACAGTGTTGATGGAGCTGACACAGGAGGCCTTAGTACTCCCCACTTCCGCCCCCAAACAAAGCCACAGTAGCCAACTGCTAGGCGTTCCGACAACGAATTCAAGCCCTAGCACCACAGCCAACAAGGCCGCCCCCGAAACGCCAAACCGCTCAGAGGACGGCGTGACGCCAAAAGACACATACCCAGATATCAGCGAGCCCGATGTTGATCCACAAGCCGACCACCTGGCCGATTACTACAGCGAGCAATTCGCCGCCCAAGCAAACGAATTACCACTACACGAACTTGGCAGCCAGTTTCAGCAACGTCGCCCTGACGACAGCGTTCCAGCAGCCAAACGTTCCAGCATAAGCCTTAATCCGGTGCGTGCGGCAACCCTGCTGCTACTTGATAATCCGCAGCTACTAAAGAGTGTTGGTGAGCGCCCACTATCAAAGGAGGGGCCTGAGCCCGACCTAGCCCGCCTCTACAACCTTATCGACTACCTCGAAAAACGCCCCGACAGCAACTTTAACAACCTGCTCGGCCACTGGGGCGGGACTTACGGCCTAGAGTCACAGCAAGAACTTGCGAAACTCCTCGCCAGCCACGAACTCACCCTCGACGCGGCGGTGGCCGCCACCGAACCGCAGGCCGTCATTCGCGATGCCTTTGCCAAAATTAATCGGTTAATCCAGCAGCAACAGCACAAACTCAGCTTTGCCGAGCTACAAGCAAAAGGCTTGGCTAACCTCAGCGACGCGGAAAAAGACCTGTATCGCGAACTCATTCGCAAGCACTAAAAGCGGCCACCTACCGCCGTTCTTATTGAATCGACCGAACTTAACAGCTTGCAGCCAGTCAAACAGGCTAACTCGGGCAAACACTCGAAACAGCGTCTAAACTGCAGCAACAGTAGCCGAAGTCGAAATTAAAGACCCCAAATCACGTGAATACTGATCATCTGGGGTTGATTCTATGGCGAGCGAACCCATATACCGCTATAATCGCCGGCTTTCCAAATACCACCCACTCTCTATCTTTCCGCAGGAATATTAATGAGCGAACAGGCCCAAAAACAGTCTCGAATCAAAGAGTTGATTAACCGAGGCCGAGAACAAGGCTATCTCACCTACGACGAAGTAAACGATCACCTTCCGGACGACATCTCCGATCCCGATCAAGTTGAAGACATCATTCAGATGATCAACGACATGGGAATTCGGGTATACGAAGTCGCTCCAGATGCTGATGAACTTCTGATGACTGATAGCGAAGGTTCCGCAGACGAAATTGCTGCCGCCGAAGCTGCCGCAGCTCTTGCCGCAGTGGAAACCGAAGCAGGCCGAACCACCGACCCCGTACGCATGTACATGCGTGAAATGGGTACCGTCGAGCTGCTAACCCGCGAAGGCGAAATCGCCATTGCTAAGCGTATTGAAGAGGGTTTGCGCGAGCTAATGCACGCCGTGGCTTTATGGCCAAATTCGGTGCAAAAGCTGATGGACGAATACGACCTAGTCGAGAAAGAGGAGCGTCGACTCACCGACGTTATTAGCGGCTGGCTCGACCCTGCTGACGACGTCACGCCCGCAGCTCCTGTTGTCGCTCGACCAGCTGCAGACGACAAAGATAAAGACGACGATGATGATGAAGATGAAGAAGATGAAAACGAAGGCGGTATCGATCCAGAATACGCCCGAGAACGCTTCGAAGCATTGCGCGCTCAGCTAGAAAAAACCAACAGAACGATCAAACGCTTTGGTCGCGACAGCAAAACTGCTGGCAAAGAGCTGGAAGCCTTGGGCGAAGTGTTCAAATACTTCAAGCTGCCGCCACGTCAATTCGACCCACTCTACAATTATGTGCGCGATATTCTCGCCCGCGTTCGCGCAGAAGAGCGCGAGTGTATGCGCCTCTGTGTTCGCGTTGGTGGCATGCCGCGCAAAACATTTGTTAAAGAATTCCCCGGCAACGAAATTCACGAAGCCTGGATTCCTGACATTATCAAGAAAAAGCGCGACTATTCAGACTCATTGCGCAGCGTTGATTCCGATATTCTGCGCTCTCAACGAAAACTGAACCACATTCAGGAAGAGACCGGCCTAGACCTTTCTACCATTAAAGAAATTAATCGCCGCATGTCAATCGGCGAAGCTCGTGCCCGTCGCGCGAAAAAAGAAATGGTAGAAGCCAACCTGCGTCTGGTGATTTCAATTGCAAAAAAATACACCAACCGCGGCCTGCAGTTCCTCGACCTTATTCAGGAAGGCAACATCGGCTTGATGAAAGCGGTCGACAAGTTCGAATACCGTCGCGGCTACAAATTCTCAACCTACGCTACTTGGTGGATTCGTCAGGCCATTACCCGCTCGATTGCCGATCAGGCACGCACCATTCGTATTCCGGTGCACATGATCGAAACCATCAACAAGCTCAACCGTATTTCTCGTCAAATGCTTCAGGAAATGGGCCGCGAACCCACTCCAGAAGAACTCGGCAAGCGTATGGAAATGCCTGAAGACAAGGTTCGCAAAGTATTAAAGATTGCCAAAGAGCCAATCTCCATGGAAACGCCTATCGGCGACGATGAAGATTCACATCTTGGCGATTTTATTGAAGATATCTCTATTACCTCACCGGTAGAGAGTGCGACGTCTCAAGGCTTACAAGAAGCGACTAAGTCTGTACTCGCGGGCCTTACCGCTCGTGAAGCCAAAGTATTACGCATGCGTTTCGGTATCGAGATGAACACCGACCACACCCTCGAGGAAGTTGGTAAACAATTCGATGTAACCCGAGAGCGTATCCGACAAATCGAAGCCAAGGCTTTGCGCAAGCTACGTCACCCCAGCCGCTCCGACCACCTACGTGGCTTTTTGGACGACTAAACGACTAGTTTTATCTGCAGCGGCGCACTATAATGCGCCGCGTTTTACGTCTCAAAGGGCCTTTAGCTCAGTTGGTTAGAGCATCCGACTCATAATCGGCAGGTCCCCAGTTCAAGTCTGGGAAGGCCCACCATTTTCAACATACATATCGTAGCGCTAAATAGCTTCCACCGTATTTACAATAGTCTCCGAGGGCTTAAACACACCAAGCCCACCTCAAAATACCGTATACACCAAACCCCTTTCACTTTTTTATGCCGCACTTATCAATAAGTTACATTCTTCGTTTCTTGAAAGTGAACTAGCGGGAAGCTCTCAGTAATTAAAATTACCGGCTTGTGGTCTACAATTATCCGGTAGGTACGAGAAACCAAATCTACGTCTGGGTAAGGCGGTACAGCATCCTCTTGCTGAGTCATCATTTGCCGGCAGCTTCCACCAATATCGAGAATCTCTCGATAGCTTTCGATTCCACTATCGCGAATAAGAACGCCAATACCGATCGTACCGCTTTCTAAAGACGATCGGATATCATCCGGCAGTGCGGAGAGGCGCACGATAGAAAATGCGGATGCATAAATACGCCCCGACTCTTCGCCCCGCAAATGCACCTCGCGAAGCAACACATTTTCGCCTTGCCCTACGTCTAACCAATTTACGGCGCTATCCGTTTTAACGGTAGTAAGGCGAATAGTATCGACCTTTACCGGCTCCCAAAAGTATGCCTCTAACGATTTTGTTACAGTGCCATCAGTAACCAATAGAGTTCTCAATAGTGGCGGCAACGCCTCCATCTGAATAGCGTCCCGATCTGCCCAAGGGATAACGGCATCAGACAAATACCCCTGACTTCTGAAGGCCCCAAAGAAGGGCGAATCCTCGCAACAATCATAATAGTGGTGCAACATATCGAGATCCTTTTCAATTAGATTTTTAATTTATACCCTAAAATTCACACCCACAACACTATAGTCGTGAACAGCCTGCGTCGAACCGCCCGGACGATATTAGCTAGCTGCCTGCCCAAGATCTGCGGGATAAAAATTGGATAACCCGTACAGTCAAAGCAAGATTGGAACCAGAACCGATAGAGCTTTTACTTTGCGAAAAGTACAGTTACTAGAGTAACAAAAAATCAACGTCGCGCTTACCTATTCTGCGAGCACTCCCCGGCTATTTGCACGCACTAATACTTTTAACCCATATAAATATCAACAACCCACACCTTAGCAGCAATTTCAAAACCGATAGCCGCCATGATTTATTGCCGTAATCTATACACAAAAAAATGCAGCGACGAAGGTTCACAATTTTTCACAAACTCAGAATACATTCTGGATGTAATAAAAAAGTCGATGGCGTATATTGCAACGCGGAACAACAATCTATTGTTGCTCCGAAATTGAAATAGCGTACTGATGTTTATTATCAATATATTCGTATTTTCACAAGGAGCGTTAACCGTGATTCATAGTACATACCAGCCCCCCCTCTTCAAACTCATCTCGATATTTTCACTTTCCATTCTTTTCTTTACAGCCTTTGCTGCTAACGCAGCGTCATTTACACCACCCTCTGCCAAGGCTCCCGATTTAGAAACACGATACATAGTCAAATTTAAAGAACCTATGCAATCAGGAAGCCGAACGGCAACAGCGACGGCCGCTATCTCGCTCACTAGAGATAGCCTGCTCTCAGCGAATGGTGCAGAAGTGAGGACCCGCCTTCCTCGCATGAACGCGGTATCGGTAAAAGTAGGAGACAAAGGCCTTGCCAAATTGCGTGGCAATGCCGATGTAGAGTATGTCGAGCTAGATCAACCGCGACGATTTCTTTCACAATCGAGCACTTGGGGGATAGGCGAAGTTGAAGCAACTTTAATTAGCGATGAGAATGCCGGTGCTATAACCGTTTGTATTATCGATTCGGGTTACGACATCGCCTCACCAGATTTAATGGACAACAACCATTCCGGTAGCAATGACTTCGGCACCGGCAATTGGTTTGAGCCTGGCGGCTCACACGGCACCCACGTGGCCGGCACTATTGCAGCGGTCAACAATAGCGAGGGCGTTATCGGTATTTTGCCAAACCGCCAAATCAATATACATATCGTAAAAGTCTTTAATGAAAGTGGCTGGGGTTACTCATCATCCCTTGTCGCAGCCGTTCAAACCTGTGCGGACAACGGCGCAAATGTTGTGAATATGAGCTTGGGCGGAGGCTTGCCATCCAATACTGAACGCACGGGTATGAGCCGTGTAGCTGACGCTGGTGTACTGCTGATTGCAGCGGCGGGCAACGACGGCAATAGCGCGCTCTCCTACCCAGCCTCATACGATAGCGTAGTGTCAGTTGCAGCGATTGATAGTAATCGAGATCAAGCGGAATTTTCGCAGTTCAATTCGCGAGTAGAGCTATCCGCTCCTGGTGTAGCCATTCTTTCAACGGTTGGCGTTGGCGATGGAGTGCAAAGCTCAATCACCCGCACTGACGGCACAGAAGCCGTTCCCAACGCTGTAGTGGTTCCGCAGGACCATTACATAGTGAATGGCGAAAGTTATCTCTATAGCGTTCTCACTGGCGAGGCAAGCGGTGAACTAAGCGAGTGCTTACTGAGCGATGGCGGTATCTATAACTGCGGAGACATGACAAATAAGTTATGCCTAATCGAACGCAGGAACAATCAAGCCCCAGGCGTGTACCCCGAAGTCGACCCTGTCCTCGCATGCGTTAATGCTGGCGCTGAGGGCGTGATCGTTTACTCCAATCTCGATCGCCCCGGCTTACAGAGCCCATTTCTAGTTGACGAAAATGCAGCGGTAAACATTCCTACCGTTTCC
Source organism: Teredinibacter waterburyi (assembly GCF_001922985.1). Classification (GTDB taxonomy): domain Bacteria; phylum Pseudomonadota; class Gammaproteobacteria; order Pseudomonadales; family Cellvibrionaceae; genus Teredinibacter; species Teredinibacter waterburyi. The sequence goes on along the minus strand of NZ_MRUH01000022.1, from coordinate 214,392 downwards.
GTGGATAGAGCCACTGCCGCGACCCTGCAGTCAATGCTTGGAACAAGCCTCACCCTTAACACTAGGTCTGGTACCGATTATGCGTTTTATAACGGTACATCGATGGCGACGCCGCATGTAGTCGGAGTGGCTGCCTTAGTTTGGAGCCAGTTCCCTGAATGCGGAGCGCAAAACATTCGCGACGCGCTAGCCGCCACTGCAATAGATCTTGGCACTACCGGCCGCGACGATATTTTTGGGTTTGGATTGGTTCAATCCGCAGCAGCTGTTAGCTATCTCTCCGCTGAAGGGTGCGAAACTCCACCAGCTCCCCCGGTTGTGATCGAGCTGGCAAATAAACAAGCTCTGGTCAACCTGTCTGCTGAAGCTGGCGAGGTGTTAAATTTCTCTTTACGAGTGCCCAATGGCCAAGAGGACTTAACATTTATAACTGCAGATGGAACCGGAAACGCTGATATTTTTGTGCAACGAGGGCGCTTACCAACCGCAGAAGACAACGCCTGCGCCTCAGCGCAACAAGGTAGCTCCGAGCTATGCATAATCACCAACCCGCCCGGCGGACGATGGTTTGTATCGGCTGTCGCCGCCGAATCGTTTAACGGTGTAACCCTTGTTGGTGGTTTCAACCCGCCAACAACATCCAGCAACACCTTTACCAATAATCGTAATGTGCGCATTCCAGATAACGACCCTCGCGGTAGAGCGAGCGTCATTGAATCTAGCTACGACGGCGTAAGCGGTTTGGTAAAAGTAGAGGTGCGAATCAAACACACCTTCATCGGAGATCTACAGGTTGACGTCATCCACCCAGATGGCACGTCGGTTACAGTGCATCAGAATGAAGGTGGCGATGCGGACAATTTAATTGCCACTTACTTTGTTGATTTTGGCAATCGCTCTGCACTGGGGCCATGGCGCTTGCTCGTAAGCGACCTAGCAGGAGCTGATACAGGTATGATCGACAGCTGGACGATCACCTTTGAGTAATTAGATATAGCGAAAAAGAAGTGCAGGAAAAACAGCCTACGGGCTGTTTTTTTCGCATTTTATTTGTTGGGAATATGAGACAGCCTGCTGATAAGCAAAGTAACAAATTTAACGTTTAAACAGCGGCAAATTTAAAACATGGGCCAAGTGATGAGATTTAATACCAGTGGGGTCTTTACGCCAACTGCGCTCTAACGATTGAGCATAACTTTCAACGAGCTGCGCTACCGCTTCGCTACGCACGGTTGAATTCGATTCAAGTGCGGGGGAGATAATGACTTTAACTCTGCCACTCACTTCAAGCTCAGCCGTTACAGGCAAGATAACCGCCCCAGTATCAAACGCCAGCTCCGCGAAGCTCGTTGAAACTTTCCTCTCTCGCCCTAAAAAACTAACAGGAACACCGGCGACGCCTTGCAGCCCATCTGGAACAATATGCAACACACCACCCTTGGACAGTAGCTTCTGCGCTGCTCGTATAGGCTTTAGCAGAAACTTCTTTCCAGCGCCCACCTCAAGAACCATTAGGTTTTCTCGATTGGCAGCACCAATTTTGGCAAGTACATCAAGTGACTCTAATGAATGTAATGGCACGTCATTGCGGGCAATGGCTAAAGGGACACAACGGCTAGCTCCAAAATGACTATTAACTAGTACAACACCCTGGCTCGACTTTATTGCAGACTTTAAATACTCAAGCCCCTCAACCGACACCCACTCTTCAAATACCGCTGGGCTAACATGAGAAAGCGCATATAAACGCCAGTCGTTCGCACAATTAGATAACAAGTACCGAGAGGCCATCGCTTTATTCATTTCTCGACTCGTGTCCAGCTCTTTGAACCGCAAAAAACGAACCACCGCCTGCTTAAACACTAGAGCCTGCAACAGACTACTTGATGTGAGCGCCGCCATTACTCGACTGCCGAAACCATAACGCACTGGAGACAACGCCCAATACCAAGCGCGCGCCAGCTTAACCTTTATGGATTTGGCCATTCACCTATACCCGCTGAAATATTCTAACTGAGAGGTAGCGGGTAAAGCCCGCCAATAGAAAAGAGTGTGCGCCCTATTTCGTTCGAACGTACGCACTTAGTGTCTGAATGTTTTGAAAAATACTTTCCTCAATATCATCGTCATCCACTTCGATATCGAATTCAGCCTCAAGCGCATTTAGCGTTCGCAACTGAACCATGGAGTCTAAGCTCAGCCCTCCATTTATTAACTGCGTATCAAAACCTAAATCGGCCTCGGCTACTGAACCTTCAAGTATCGTTAATAACAACGCTTTAATACGTTCTTCTACACTTTTGTCCGTCATTTTCTCTCCAGCAATGTGAATGGCCAATTGTTAGAATAGCCATTAATTTAAACGGTTGATTAACAACCCAACTTAAAATTTATTCTCGCCGTTGTGGCGAAGCTATTAGGCAGGTTGCTCTATCAAGTATTTTCGAAGCACTTTCCCCAAAGGGCTTTTGGGTATCTCTGTTCGAAATTCAACAATTCGCGGCACTTTAAAATCGGCAACCCTACCAAGACAGCAATCGCGAATATCTTGTTCATTACACGGCTCTTTTAGTACAACAACAGCCTTAATCACCTCTAAGCCGTAACTGCTTTCTACCCCCACAACCACGACCTCTTTCACCTTCGGGTGCTCGGCGATTAAATTTTCTATTTCTGCAGGGTCAACTTTATTTCCAGCAGCATTGATAAAAAACTTCTTCCGCCCAGTAATAAATAAATGTCCGCCTTCATCTAGGTAGCCTAAGTCACCAGTCCAAAACTGATCGCCTCGAAAGGATTCTTTGGTCGCCTCGGCCAAGTTGGCATAACCGCTCGTCATAGCGTTACTACGCACTACAATCTCGCCGTTTTCGTTCGGCCCCAACATGCCATCTTCACCCGCAATTTCGATACTGACATTATGCAAAGGGCGCCCCACTGACCGCCACAAGTCGCCAGTTGTAGCGCCGGTATTCAAACACATTGCGCCGGTTTCGGTAGAGCCATAAAGCTGGCGAATGGGAACACCATATTTCTGCAAAAAGCGTTGGTAAGTTTCCTCGTCAAGCGCGGCACCTGCCGAAAAAGCTAAACGCAACGCTGGCAGCGGCTCGCGATCTATCGACGGAGCTTCGGCGAGGATGCTAAACATAAACGGAACGCCGGGAAATATTGTAATCGCGTGCTTTTTCAGCACTGACATTACCGCTTTACGGCGAGTAAAAGAGGTTAGCGTCACCAAGCTTGCGCCCGAAGCGGCAGCCGCTAGGACACCATTGCCAAAGCCATGCGCGTGAAAAAATGGCGCAACAGCTAATATTTTGTCGTCCTCAGTAGTCTTAGCAGTATTACGGAAATTCTCAGCTTCGCTCACCAAATCACCAAAGCTTCGCATTACCCGTTTAGGTTTACCCGTGGATCCTGTCGAGTATTGATACAAAGCAGTTGCAGCAGGATCTACGGCTGTAGAGATAGGAAGGGATTCATTGGCGGTGAGTAAATTAATATCATCTAGATTGATCAACATGCAAGGCGTTGACAGGCGTGAAGTTACGTCCTCAATAACGGACGCTGCGCTACCAAAGGTAACAGCGGCCTTCGCTTGAGCATCTTCGAAGTAGAATAAAAGCTCGTCAGCCTTGTATGCAAGGTTGAGAGGGACGATCACCGCTCCTAACTTTGAGATTGCGAAGGTCGCAGCAACAAACTGAGCACAATTAGGGAGCAACAAAATGACTCGATCACCAGCGGTTATGCTTTGCTTCTGCAGCGTACTAGCAATAGCTGAGGCGAGTGTTTCAAGTTGTAGATATGTCAGCTCGCAGTCCGGTTCAACGATCGCGACACGAGAGGGGAACTTGGCAGCCGTTGCTGCAAACATTGAAAAAAGCATCTAGGATTTTACCGCTTGAGTCTCTAGCAAGCACCACCGCTAGGGATGGTGCAACGACCTACAAAGTAGCGGGAAGGATACTGACAAACTCGGTCTATCGCAATCGCGAACCTATTTTCAAAAACTAAAGCGCTTTTTGCGGTTGAATTGTCACTAACAAAGCATGGCCTCGGCCGCCAAAAGCAAGAGGGGAAACCAAATCAATGTGTAATTCTCCACTTGCAACATCTAGCGTGTAGGCGTTTACATGGTGACCTAAAGGAGAGAAGTAATGTACAACCACATCAACCACTTGATCTATCATTGGGAGCGCCAAAGAAATGGAATTTATAGTTTCAGCCGCAGATCCGTCGTCAGCCCAAATGACACTTGCCAGTAAACTAGGGTTTCGTGTGGGTACGAGCTGAACTTGCTGCAAGTTAAAATTTGAGTCAGTAAAAACAATTTCAGATACGCTAGTTGTTAACGGCGAGTGCCCCAAAAAATCATACAAAGTATCCAGCGCATGTCCCGCGCTAGTATTTGAATTTGGTCCATCTAGATTCCAATCGTATAACGCTACTCGGCTCTGTGCTGGCGTAATCTTCTGACTGTAGAACCAGTCTAACTGGTTTGCCACAGTGCGCAATGCGCGACCGGCACCCTCCCCAGACGAGGCCGATCTATGCCCAATCTCTTCGGTTGTCCAAAGCCCCGTTATAGTCCCGGCGCCCACCCAGCGATCCCAAATTGGCTGAATTTTCCCTGTCGTACCGATGTAATGGACAGAAATTATATCGACCAACTCAAAGACTTTTTTCCCCTGCAAACTTGGCGCAAAATCGCCTTTCAGCTCATACCCTAATAAGCTATCTAGCCATGCCTGCGCTTGCGGTGTACCGCCGTCGCCAATCGAACCAAGCACTAGCTGTACGGTATCTCGGTCGCCATAGACCTGCAGACTCGCATCCGATGCCGCGGCGATTGTAGGCGCCAAATAATATTCAACATAAAACGGGATTATCGCCTCATCGTATTCTTGAGCCGCACCAGGCACTTCTAGGCCATGTGAAATCCCCCAGCTGCGAATATTCTCACTCATCGCGACTACAGTTATCTCGTTCCCCAACTGATAGAAAACCTTCGATTTAGTTGGATCTAACTCTCCCAACCCTAAAACCTGCGACCTCACTGCGTCGCGCCAAACGGCGACCCCCCCAGAGTGAATCAAGTCCAAATACTCAGCCATTTTCTCTGCATTTTTGGTGTAACCCGGGATAGGAACCATCACATCACTCTTCTGAAGACGAGTCGCGAGCCGCTCCTTTAAGGTGTCTACCTTTCCGGGGTCCACTACCAGTTCATATCCAGTAATTGCGCCAAGCCAACTACGCAACCAGCTGGCCCACTCCGGCGGTTCAGTATCATCAACGATACCAATATAAGAGGTCCAGCACGGCAAGGTATATAACGCTGATTCTGGAGAGCAACGATCGGCGACACGCCCAATATCTGTACCTGTACCTGTTCCTGTTCCTGTAACTGTTCCTGTAACTGTTCCTGTTCCTCTAACTACGGGTGCAGCCGAGACTTCGCCAACACTCGGAGCCATCTCAGTAACAGAGGGGGAAGAACCCCCACAGGCTGTTAGCAGAAAAAGTACCAGTGACGCAAAGATGGATATTACAAACCGTGATATAGGAATCATTAAAACTGCCCGACTTCAAAACGGAGAAAAGAAAACCGCGAAAAGATATATGATTCAATAATTGTAACCGCTGAAAGAAAAAGCACCACCGCTCGACGGTCAAAATTGAGACTTTACTACCAAATAAGCAGCGCAACTTCCCAGCCCAACAACCCAATACAAGACAGCACTAAAGTACCAAACCCATAATGTTACCAATATACTCACAAAAACTCAGCTCATGCTGTGTTAAATTCCTGCAGAATCATTTTCCGAGCAACAATAAAATCAACCGTCACGGACCAACCGAATTTCGGCTCATATTTTGCACTGAAGAGCGGGCAGGTTCGAAAATGTTAAGGCTGCGATTCAAATAACACTAAAGCAAGCCAAGCAATACCATTTTCAGAACTGGAACTGACAAAACAACTAAGGAAGGAGAAGAAGAGTTGAGTTATAACCCTGGGGGGACCGCTGAGATTCAATCTACAGCAACCGTATCGTTAGACAACGCTAATACAGATTTTGGAGACCTTCCGGTAACGGACTACTGGCGAGACAAGCGATCTGTCCGCAGGCATTTTAATGGCCCAGACAGGCGCCGATCGCCGAGTCGCCGTCAAACGACGTCACAGGTATTTGGACAAGATAGGCGCTCCGCGCAAACCAAGCAAAAACTCAAACAAGCGCATCTACTACACCAAATGTTCTTGCTCGCAGGAGACGGTCTAACACTGGTAGTGTCGCTGCTCATTGTTGCAGTTGTGACTTTCGGCGCCTCGGAGCAGGCCATCAACGCCGCGAAACTTATTTGGCCCTCACTTTGGGAGTTCGGACTCATAGTCTTTACTTTCTTAAGCTATAACTGGCTAAAAGGGAATTACACAAAAAAGCTTTCTATCGCAGACACCCTTAATGAGCTTTCAAAATCTGTTTTTGTCGCTATTTCGTTACAGTCCGTACTTGCCGGCTTAGTCGGCAATCGCGCACTTCTACTCGGCCTACTCGCGACCTGGGCTTTAGCCTTGGCACTGATTCCGTTCACCCGCCTGCTCATCAAACACAGCATGTATCAACGCGGCCTCTGGGCACAACCAACGGTTATTTTGGGCGCAGGTCGAAATGCGGTTAAAGCCGCCAAAGCCATTCAAAGTGACTGGCTACTCGGCTATCACTTGGTCGAGTTTATTAACTTCAGAGACCCGTTACACACTAAAACCCCGTTTGTCACTCAGAACTCTATATCTATCGGGAACCACAACATTCCCGTGCGAAACATACAAAACATCAATAGCGAGCTATTCAGTGCGCTAGGTAACCCGCACATTGTTGTCGCTATCGACTCATTAGATTTCTGGGAAATAATCCGCATGCTATACGAAGCGGATGTACCCTATTCAAGAATCACCATTGCCCCCAGTATTGGCGGTGTACCAATGATAGGTTTGGCAATGACACACGTATTTCGCCACGACGTGCTAATGCTAACGGTACAAAATAACCTAGCGCGATTTATTCCGCGGCTCATAAAACGTAGCTTCGACTTAGTAGCAGCTTCATTTCTCATACTCCTCGCGCTACCGCTATTTGCTGTTTTAGCCGTAGCAGTTCGCTCAACAGGACAAAACATCTTTTACGGTCACAAGCGAATAGGCAAAAATGGTAATTATTTTAACTGCTACAAATTCCGCTCAATGCACAATGACTCTGACCGATTACTAAGAGATCACCTCAAACAAAATCCTGCGGCGCAGAAAGAGTGGCAACGAGACTTTAAGCTGAAAAACGACCCCAGAATTACAAACATAGGAAAGTTTTTAAGGCGAACAAGCCTCGATGAACTTCCACAGCTGTGGAACGTAGTGATAGGTGACATGAGTTTGGTCGGACCTCGCCCCGTAATCGACGAAGAAATTATTCGCTATCAAGACAAGAAAGGTCTTTATCAAATGGTTCGCCCCGGCATCACCGGCCTGTGGCAAGTTAGCGGCCGCAATGACGTAACTTACGAAGAGCGAGTCAACCTAGATACCTGGTATTCCAAAAACTGGAGCCTTTGGTACGACATAGTTATTTTATTTAAAACCCTTAACGTTGTGATCAAACGATCTGGCGCATATTAGTAGAGCCTACGGTCACATTAAGTAAAAAATAGTATCTCGCCGCTAAAATCCAGTGGAAGAAATACTTTTTGACGATATGCAGAATGTAGCAAATACATTACAAACACTATTCGCAAAATTGATCTTAGCGCCCGCAGCAAGACTAAAGCCGCATCGCCAATATCGTGCAAAAATAGTAACCATGAGTTAATTCATAGATGTCAGACACAGAACAAAAGTTACAAGATCCACAAAATAAACCGACGCGAACAGATCAAATGCAGCGCTACACCCTGGTGCGCAGAATCCTTAGACGAGTGCCCTACAGTCTAGGTACGAGAGTTTTAAATCTAACACTAATAAAAATGCTGTTGCGGTGGGTCTTCAAAGCTAACTCACGGCCATTGCAACACCTAAATCAACACCTAAATCAACACCTAAATCAACACCTAAAACAAAAGCCAATCAAACCATGGCAACGAGATACGTTTATCCAAGTTAATTTCCTTTCTAACTGGCGCCTCAGCACCCTGCCACTTGCCTCAGAACCTACATTTAATCGTTACGTATCTTTTTCCGGGTTAGAACATTTAGAGCGCTATCGAGGCACGCGCGGCATCATCCTCTGCAACAGTCATTTCGGCGCAGGAAAACTTGCCGCGCCACTACTAGCAAGAAAGGGCTACGAAGTGCTTACCCTAGACCGAGTAAACAGCTACAACTACGCAGGAAAAGCGAATCTTACGCAACGCCTAACCTGCGTGGTAATGGGTACGCGCCACCAATCCAACTTCTTGGTTAAAGCTTTATTTAAATGTCAGCGAACACTTTCAAAGAAAGGCATCGTGCACTTAGTGGCCGATGGATATCGCGGCAACTCTGCTGTCGTCACCGATTTCCTAGGGATGCAACGGGAATTCCGCACAAGCTTTGCTGATTTAGCGCTCGCGGCAGACGCTGTTGCAGTTCCGATTGTTGGACGAATAAAAGCAAATGGGGAAATCACAATAGATCTTTTACCTCCCATAGACCCAAGAGATATCGAAGGCAGCAACGGCGACAAAGTTGAAACTATGTGTAAACACTACAGTAAACTATTAGATACTCTGTGGCGAGATGAACCTGAACAGGTTTTCAAACACGACATACGCGTTTTATTTGATCATTCACAATCAATTTCAAACACTATAAATACGCCGGCAGAGGCTTAGTTGTGACAACACAGATACTCCCGAACTTTATTATTATTGGCGCCGCACGCAGTGGTACCTCATCGTTATATGAATACCTACGGCAGCACCCGGACATATTTCTAAGCACTCCAAAGGAACCAATGTACTTTGCGTTCCCCGAGCAGAAAGTTAATTTTAGCGGCCCGGGCGATGCGTTGCAGATAAACAAAAAAGCAGTAACTGCACAAGATGACTACCTAAGCCTTTTTCAAGGTTCGGGCAACTGCGCCGCGGTAGGTGAAGCGTCGGCAAATTATTTATACTCCACCGAAGCTGCAAAAAATATAGAGAAGCTTATCCCCGACGCGAAGTTAATCGTAGTTTTACGGAACCCCGTTGAGCGAGCTTATTCCAGTTATCTATACACATTACGCGATGGGCGTGAGCCACTCGGCAGCTTTGAAGAAGCGCTCGAAAAGGAGCAGCAGCGTATTAACGATAACTGGGAGCACTTATGGCACTATCAAGCAATGGGGTTCTATCACCAGCAACTATTGCGCTATACAAAACTGTTCAACAACGACCAGCTAAAAGTCATTTTACAGGATGATCTTCAAGCCAATACCGCCGAAGTTGTTCGAGAAACATTTGAATTTCTCGGTGTAGACTCATCATACAGACCATCCACCGATGTAAGTTACAATCAGGGAGGAAAACCTAAAAGCATAACGCTTAATCGTCTCCTGACCCGACCGTCCCTGCTAAAGACGCTACTGCGTCCGATTACACCAAGGTTCGCGCTAGAGGCCTACGTTAAGTTTAAGCACAAAAACTTAACTAAACCTGAGCTAAAACGAGAGACCTACAATAACTTACTTCATGAGTATTCGTCTGACATCACCCAACTACAGGCGCTGATCAATCGGGACTTATCACATTGGTTAAAAGAACGAGATGAATAAGATAACGCCACCTAATTTTCTATATATCGGGCCAGATAAGTCAGGCTCGACCTGGCTGTATAAAGTTTTGTCGTCTCACCCACAGTGCTTTGTTCCTGACGCAAAAGATATTTACTTTTTTGATAACTACTACGAGCGCGGATTTAATTGGTATCTAAATTTTTTCAAGAGCGCACCAACCACTGCAGCTGCCATCGGTGAAATTTCTCACGGCTACCTCTTTAATGCCGATACTCCCGCACGCATTAGAAAAGACCTACCAACCACCAAGGTACTAACAACACTTAGAAACCCGGTAGAGCGTAGCATTTCCCACTACTTCTACCTCCGCGCTAGTGGGCTAATTACCTGCTCTCTTCAGGACGCCGTAAGCATACGTCCCGGAATAATTAACAGCAGTCTCTATTTTGAACCAATAGCTCGATACCTAAGCGCCTTCCCGCAGGAGCTTATTAATATCAGCTTTTTCGAAGAGCTATCGAGCAACCCTCAGCAACATGCGTTCTCAATATTTAACTTTCTTGAGATTGAGCAATTACAATGTACCGATTTCGCCGAAAAAGTGCGCGAGGCTAGGCAGCCAAAAAATGTAGCCCTGGCAAAACTCATGAAATTAGCGGCGTTAAAGGCTCGTGACATGGGGTTTGCTTCAGCCTTGGGGAAAATAAAGAACAGTAAAATGATAAATACTTTTTACAAACCACTAGACGCAAAGGCAAAGAATAGTATTACCGATAGCGACCGCGACTGGCTTCTAACGCATTTTCGCGACGACATTTTGCGGCTGCAAGACTTGCTACAACGAGATTTACAACACTGGCTGAAGGAAAAGGCATGAGCGTAGCCACCACCAAACCCAACTTATTTATTGTCGGGCAGCCAAAATCAGGCACTAGCGCGCTGTTCTCATTTTTACGACAGCACCCGAAAATAAATGCTTGCTCGGCAAAAGAGCCTAGCTACTTCTGTACCGATATTCGCTCGCAACACTTCCATTTAAGCAAAACTCCGCGAGAACTGGGCAACTACCTCGATTTGTATCCACAACGTACCTGCGATTATGCGATGGAGGGCTCCACATCTTATTTGTACTCAGCCACGGCAGCGCAAGAAATCTATGCTTTCAACCCCGCGTCTAAAATTATTATTTTGCTACGCGAACCTGCAAAGTTTTTATTTACCTATCACAAACAGTTGTTGAGAAATAGCTGCGTCTTTGAAGAAGTAGACAGCTTTGAGGATGCGCTGGCGCTTGAGCCGCGGCGAAAAAAAGGTGAAGCCTTACCCGCTGGCGTATTTGACGAAAAGTTTTTGTTCTACAGTGAGCGCCTTCGTTATGTTGAACACATATCGCGCTACGCTCGGCTCTTCCCAAAAGAGCAGATACAGGTAATTGTTTATGATGATTTTCGCGATGATAATGCGGCGGTAATGAATCAGGTTTGGCGCTTTCTTGAGCTGGAACCGCCATCAGAGCTAAAACTAGCCGAAGTAAACCGCCAAGTAGCTGTACGCAACCGCCGTGTAAAGCAGTTTTTAGATAAGCACCTTTTTGGTTTTAAAGCATGGCTAAAGCATGGTACGGCAAAGCCACTCTTTAAAATACTTCGACGCCTATACCGATCTGTGATTTTTTCCGGCGAGCTATCGGAAACATTAAACCCAGAAACCGAAAAAAAACTAAAACAACAATATTACCCAGAAGTAGCACAATTGAGTAAATACATGGACCGCGACTTAATTACACAGTGGGGCTACACCGATGCAGCACCCGCAAGACAAATTTCAGGCTAGAAGTGAGCAAATATTAATTTACTGTAAACTTATATTTGAGGAGCGATTAACTTTGCAAAGGTTTCGGCAATGTCCGCCTCGAATCGCTCTTGACTATTAATATCCAGCACTCGGTTTTGTATGGCTTGCAACTCTGAGCGGCGGTATGCAGCGCTTAGGCCGTGTATCTTATCGGCTATTTGTTCAGCTGAACTGGACTTAAAGCGATAGCACTGCGGCAACTGGTAATCTTCCGTAAACGGGAGATCCGATACAAGAACAGGTTTCCCGCGGAATACAGATTCGAGAAACACGAGGGGCAACCCTTCATAATGAGAGGGCATTATCACAGCGTCGATTTCGGTTTTCAAAAGTGCGGCTAGCGGTCCGGCTTGCAGCCAGCCATGAAATTCAAATGATGACTGAAGGCCGGCGCCATTTACCATTTGCTTTAGCGATGCTAAATCTGGCCCGTCCCCCACGATATGAAACTGAACGTGGATTCCACGAGAAGCAAACAGCTTTGCAACTTCAACCAAAATGTTTTGGTTTTTTTGCTTAAAGACCACTCGGCCAACAACCGCAAAATGTTGTTTGTTTGAGCTACGCTTCCCAAGTGTTTCCGGTGGGTCGACAGGTGTCTCGCCCTGGAGTGTAACGGGATTATTTATAACGTAGACAGGAGTGCTTGGTACAAGGCGCTGTAAAAAATGCCTTTGAACATCGCTAATGGTCAAATAAAATTGGCTCATTCGGTATAGCGGAATTGAAATAATATCCCGCAACCGAGCAAAACGATTTCCAAGCTCAGTATTGGTTTGGCCAAACGGAATATAAGAGCCGACTTTAATGCCCGCTAAGCGCGCAGCAATTAGTCCTCGCACACCCGATTCAATATACCCTTGTGCGACTACAATGAGGTCCGGCTTAACACTTAAGAAAAGTTTTTTTAGGTAGTATATATCGAACTCGCCATTATGAAGGATACGCGGGTCCTTACAATGAAACGGCAATTGCACTTGCTGTATATCGCCATTAAACAAAGATGCCGTACCAGGATAGTAGTAAGCACAATGTACGTCCCAATCAGGCTGGGACGACAAATAATTTGCGATTTGCGCAGTTAATATTTCATGTCCACCAATAGTGTTAGCGTCCATATAGAAAAAAATTCGTTTAGCTTGCAGCATTACAGTAGTGTCCGGTGGTTGGGTAGGCTTTTTTTGAGGCAAGCGTATTATTTTATTGGGCGAAAGAATCGAATTCATTATAACGTGAATATCAAGATCTAAAACTCTCTAAAATTTTTAGTATTTCGTTATTAAATCGCTTATTTACGCGACATTCAAACCACAGCACAAGTACAATGTCGAGCAATGAAACGCTCGGCCTAAGACAATAATAGGATTGACAACCAAATGAAACACAAACGCAACCTTCAGCGTGGCTATACCTTTATCCAACAAATCCTCTTAAGCGTAGTGTTAGTTAGCCTAGCTCAGCTCGCTATCGCGGCTAACGCTACGGTTGCCGGCGCTACATCTCCAGCGGCTTTGGATCTTAGTTTACAAGAGTTGGACAGCAAAACCAGCGTAACTGCGCATAATGCTATTGCCTACAGCGCGCCGACCAATGCCACAAATACTGACAACTTGCGTATTGCCGCGCGATCTACTCTTTTTCTTGACATACAAACTACACCGTCTAACCCGCTAGCGGCCCTATTTCCAACAGAAAAAATATTTTCAATCGATGCCCACGGATATTTACACCTAGATAATATCGGTGTTTTTAATTTAGCTGGACTAAACGAATCTGAAGCGACGCTGCGCCTAAGTGCTGAGCCTATACTCGCCGACGCCGAAATTAAGTTAGTAATCCTCCCCCTATCGAACATAGATGACAGCGTACTTAGGCCGTTTGGTAGCGATTTGTTCGCCAACACAAGTTCACAGCCACTCGGCGCCCTTGCGGTGCCGAGCAGTTACGTTTTAGCGGCAGGAGATGAGCTTCAAATTCAACTATTTGGTTCTGAAAATTCTACGACGAATGTCACCGTCTCCCGAGAAGGAATGGTCGATATCTCGCAGATAGGCCCTGTTCTTGTAGCGGGAAAATCACTGGAGGAAACCAAACAGTTCCTGTCAAAACAAATTTCGGAAAAGCTTATCGGCGTTGAGGCTTATATTTCTATTGGTAGCTTAAAAGCGATCAACTTACGCGTAGTGGGCGAAGTTATTAACCCAGGAAACTATGTTCTAGGAGCATTAAGTAACGTAACCGAGCTACTTAGTGCGGCAGGCGGCATTAGCGATATAGGCTCATACCGTTCTATTTATGTAAAACGCGCGAGTAAAACCGTCGCTGTTATCGACCTTTACGACCTACTGCTAACCGGCGGTACAAGTGACGAAATTCGCCTAATCTCTGGTGATACATTATTTGTACCGGTTGCTAAGCAACGCGTATCCGTTCGCGGAGAAATTCTTCGGCCAGCAATCTATGAGCTGGAAGCGAATACAACCTTAGGCACCCTATTATCTCTGGCGGGACTAACGCCAAACGCGTCAAGTAAACGCGTTTTAATAGAGCGTACAGATGTTAATGGTAAAAGATTAATTGAGGCAGACGTAACTCGAAGTAGTGGTCGTAGCGAGTTACTAAAAGACGGCGACCGCATTCAAATTATCGCAGTTAACTCGAATAATTCGCAAACCATCACAGTTTTAGGCGACGTACAGCAGGCCGGCGAGCACAGCTGGAAACCTGGGCTTCGCGTATCGAATCTCCTTACAAAGCCCGGGCTACTCACTCAAACATACGACCGCGACATTGCATTAATCAGCGGCGAGCAACTAGCAAGCGCTAAGCCTCGCATTATTAGCTTTTCTCCTAACTCAGCGTTATCAAAACGCAACTCTGAATTCGACCCGACTTTAAACGCCGGCGATACGCTTTATTTCTTCAGTTCGGCAACAATTGGCCAGCGCAGTCAATTGCTAAATCCACTCGTTCGCCAACTTACAGCAGTGGCAAGCCTAGACGCTCCGGCTCGGGTAGCGACGATACAAGGTGGCGTAAGAGAGCCTGGCACCTATCCACTGACTAGAGAGATGCGCGTAAGTACACTACTGACACTTGCTGATGGCTTGACCGAATCTGCTCGAGGACAAACCGCCGAGCTAACGCGTATGGTCTACGATGAAACCGGAAATCCCCGAATTCATCACCTCAATATTAATCTTTCTACGCTAGCACCTGGCAGCGATAGCGATGCGATCCTGACTAGCTATGACACAATCACCGTACGAACAGACCCTCGTATCACCCAGCAATTTAATGTCGATATAGCTGGCGAAGTACGCTATCCCGGCCGTTATCGCGTATCTCCCGGCGAAAAATTAAGTCAACTCCTGGAGCGAGCCGGAGGCATGACGAATATGGCATTCCCGCGCGGCACGGTGTTTGTTCGCGAATCAATAAAAGCCGTAGAGAAAAAAGAAATGCTGTTACTAGCCGACCAAATTGAGGTGGGACTAAAAGCAACCATTCTAGAGCGCGCCGATGAGAACCTGCGCCCCGGCGAATCACTAGACGTGGCTAGCGATGTTGTATCGCTATTGCGAAATGCTGACCCCGCAGGCCGGTTAGTGTTTGACCTTCCGCTGCTGCTCGAAAATTTAGCCGACGGAAATAAAGACACAACCGACATTAGCTTAACTGATGGCGATAAAATTTATATACCGCCTACTACGGAATCCGTTGCTGTGGTAGGCGAGGTTAACCGACCAACAACTCACCTCCACTTATCAAACAAAAATGCCATGCAATATATTGCCTTGAGTGGCGGTATTACCAAGAAGTCGAAATCTAAACTTGTCTATATCGTTCGTGCAAACGGCGCGGCAATAAAAGCCAAAACGCGCTGGAAGAAAGTAGGAGTTGAGGCCGGCGACACGGTAGTAGTACCTTTAGACGTGGAAAAAATTCGCGGCCTGACCAAATGGAGCGAAATTACAGGCATTATCGCCAATTTAGTCAATCCTTCCGCTGCGGTGGTAAATGCTGCGGCTGCATGGAAAATGGCTGAAGCCGCAGAAGATCGCGCTGGTACTATCATTATTCGCGAATAGCTTCACCTCCGACCACGTTCTCTTCAACACTAAAGCGGCATCGCTTGCCGCTCAGGAAAAGTCATGGAAAACCAAAAGCCCCGCCTGCCAAACCACTACTATCTAGAATTAGGCAGTGTCCCTGAGTCTATGCACCTTATGGAAATTGGCCATGCAATTTACAAAGGCAAGTTCATCATCTTGGGCATAGTGCTATTGTTTTGCGTTTTGTTTGCGCTGCTGGCAAAAATATCTCCTATTAATTACACCGCTGAAGTGATCGTCGCCGAAGCAAACTCGGTACTCAAAACTGACCCAAGTAGTAGCTCTACGGTCGATATAGCAGTAGATGTCGTTTCGAACGAAGCTGTCGCGATGATAACTTCGCGCGATTTCATAAACCGCTTTATCACCAAGAATGATTTAATGCCGATTCTGTTTCGCAGTAAGTGGGACGAACAAAAACAGCAGTGGAAAACGTCGAGTTCAGAAAAAGCGCCCACACTCTGGGATGGCTACAAACGCTTTCAACGAAAAGTACTTGATGTAAGCAAGGACGCAGAATCGGGTTTATTACGTATTTCTGTGAGCTGGACAAATCCCGAAATGGCGGCGGCCTGGGCCAATAATATTGTCGCCACGGTTAATGAAGTTCTCCGCCAAAATGCTATTTTGGAAGCGGAGCAAACCTTAGACTACTTGAAGTCGGAACTACAGCGCACCGCCGCATTGGACTTAAAAACCTCACTCAATGAGCTGATAAAAACCCAGATGGCTAAAGTGGTTGCCGCCAACGTCCACAAACAGTACGCCTTCAAAATAATTGACCCCGCCGTTGTTCCCGAAGAGCCAGCAATACCAAAACTCACCATGATTTTAATTATTGTCGGAATCGTAATCGGTAGCTTTATCGGTATAACCCTCGTGCTACTCATACACCTAATTCGCACTACACGTAACGCCGCAAGGAGTGCCTAGGGTGAACCAGGTAGCTAACGGCAATGATAATAAGCCAACATATTCCGGCCGACGCATGGCTAGTGGCGGCGTTTGGGTGCTGCTAAGTCGGCTAGTGGTTGCAGCGACACAAGTCATTACCCTTGGCCTTCTCGCTAGGCTACTCAGCCCTGGCGATATGGGGGTTTACTTTATCATCGCCAACTTTGTGATTATCGCCAGTACCTTTGTGCAGATGGGTATTCCACAGGTCATTGTTAAACGATGTGCCGAGGCATTCGAAACCGGCGGTCGGCAAGAGGTTAAAGCGATGATGCAACGCTGCCTGTTATTGGCAACCGGCGTCGCTTTTAGCTGTTTACTAATCTTTAATTTCGGCCTTGGCCAGTGGCTCGCAACATCTGTTTTTCATTCTGAAAAAATGCTCGGCGTAATCCCTTTTATTGGCCTATGGTTAGTCGCCATGGCACTGCAACGCAGTGTCGGTGAAGCCTTTCGCGGCATACACAATATGCGTATGGCCTCGATTTTTGCCGGTGCGTTTTCTGGAATAGTCATGGCGCTAGCATTCGGTGCTATAGCGTTCTGGCTCGGCACTTGTACTCTAGAGCAAGCGGTATGGATCTCCTTTGGCGCTATGGCGCTCAGCCTTCTTGTTGCCTTTGTTAGCCTAGGTCGTAGTGTACCGATATTTCGCCCGCCATTTTCACTACCGTCTCGCAGCCTCGCTACCTTGGCGCTTCCCATCTTTATCGCCAGCTTAGGGAACATTGTACTAACACGCGCCGATATATGGCTTTTAGGCATGTACGTTGCCGACGACCAAGTCGCACTCTACGGTGCTGCAGCAAGGGTAATTGGTCTGCTCGGCACCCCCATGCTCATCGCGGTAGCCATTACGGCACCGGTTATAGCGCAACTAAATGCTCGCGGTGATCGCGAACAACTGCAACGCATTGTACAGCTGGTTCCAACCTTTTTAGCTATGCCTACCCTCGTCGTTATTGGCGGATTAGTGCTGTGGGGAGATAGTTTACTCAGTTTACTTTATGGCGATGTGTTTTATGCCGGAGCCAGTAATATTCTGACCATACTAGCGATTGGGCAAGCGGGCAGTCTTATCGCCGGCGTAAGTATTCAAGTCTTGCTAATGACCAATCAACAACAAGCGGTATTGCGGATCACACTAGTTTGTACCTTGGCTGCCATAGTTGCCGCTCTGTTAGTTGTTGACCAGCATGGTATTAACGGTATCGCCGTGGTTTTCGCAGTGGCCATTGCCGTGCAAGCGCTCGCGGCGATGCTCGTCTGCCGAATGTCGCTCGGGCTCAACACTTGGGTTTGGCCGCCCTTGTTAAGGCGTGTGGGTGCCATTGCTGCGCTATTGCGCAACAGGCCAGCTCGGCAGCGCCGACAAGGTAGCAGGCACATTCCGTGAAGCTAACCGCTACAAGCATGATGTGCGTCACCTTACTGTGGGGCACTTTTTTTCTAGAGGTGGGCGTTCTTGTAGCACTAGGTCTATTGATGGCCGTTGTCCTGACCTATCTATCCCTGGCAAAAGGCCAAAAACTGGACACCATCGGGATACTACTGCTGCTGAATATTGGGTTCTGGCTGGCTACGGGTCTGGCAGTCGGTTCAATATCGCTGACGAGTTTTGCTTCTCCGCGTTTTTATAATGGTGAAGGACGTATTCTAATTTCAGTTTTACCCTTACTGGCCCTTTGCGTCGTCCCCTTTTCCACATGGGAACTGGAACGTATCCGCAAGCATGTAACCTACCTCACGGTGGTTAGCGTTACCATTTATCTAATTTGGCTCGTCACTGGTACTCGCGCACTTTCCGGTGAGGGGCATGCCGATGAGTTCCATGCTTTTTTCACTTCACACACCGGCGCCGGAACATTTTTTGGGTGTCTAGCGGTATTCGCAATACTTTGGTCGGCAGAAAGCCGGCGTGTTCGCCACCTGTTTGTAGCCTTACTGCTGCTCGGCCCCGTATTCTCATCCGGCTCGCGAGAAGCTTTGCTTGGCGTGCTCGTAGCCCTCGGCTGGTATTACGGTGTTAAGCGTAAAAATCCAAAGATGTTGATCCCCGTTGCACTTGTAATACTGGCAATGATACCGGCCATAGAAATGATGAGCAGCAAGACCTACAACCGTACAGTAGGAATGGTAAGTGGCGACACCATCAGCGGAATCGTAGACCAAACGAAAGCGGGTATTAAGAGTGATTGGGCGGTTGGCGATTGGAACCCTACCGACGGCAACTCCAATTTAGAATCTGGCGACGTAACAACCTTAGTGCGAATTATGTTGTGGGTGTACGCGAGTAAATGCTTTGTCGATAGCCCCTGGGTAGGTATAGGCTGGGGTCGATTCAACGACCGTACGCTAGTGCTTACCGACACCCCTATGTTCAACATGGCGCTAGACGGCCGACAAGTTTTCAACACGGCCAGCGCACACAACTCTTATTTTCATATATTGGCCGAGTCAGGCTTGTTTGGCATGGCCCTATATTTAACGATATGGGTAGCATTGTACTTTCGTTGCCGTAAGGCTGAGACCCTATTTAAACCAATACAAAATTTACGCGCGTATTATGTCGCCAGCCAAGGCTTGGTGGTGTACATACTAACCTGCGCGCTCACTGGCCACGCACTGGCAGCGCCATCGGTGATGATCCCCGTCCTCACACTACTGGGGGCAGGAGCCGCCTATTACCGAGAAGCAGTCAAAATCGGAAAACCAAACCTTACCTCCAGTACCCCCCCCTAAAACGGACTGTTCCAAATGCCACAATCCAAACCTCAACGCGTCGCTTTAGTCCACTACTGGCTTGTGGGAATGCGTGGCGGCGAAAAAGTATTAGAAGCCCTCTGCGAGCTTTACCCAGACGCCGATATATACACCCATGTTTACGACCCTAAAAAACTCTCCGAACGCTTGCTAAAGCACCGGATTTTTACAACCTTTATTGCAAAACTGCCGAACGCCAAAAACTGGTATCAAAAATATTTACCGCTAATGCCATTGGCGCTTGAGCAGCTGGATCTTTCGGCTTACGACTTAATTATTTCTAGCGAATCTGGGCCGGCCAAGGGTGTTATTACCCGCCCTGATGCTGTGCATATTTGTTACTGTCACACGCCAATGCGCTACCTATGGGATATGTACCCCAGTTATCTACGCAGCAGTGGTAGAGTTACTCGCTGGTTAATGCGCCCCTTCGCGCACTACTTACGCTTTTGGGATTTTGCAAGCGCCGCTCGCGTTGATTACTTTATTGCAAATTCAAGCTACGTAGCCGCCCGTATTAAAAAATGTTACCGCCGCAGTGCCGAAGTAATATTCCCACCCGTAGCGGTAGAAGATTTTTCGGCAACCGAAGAAACCGGTGACTACTACTTAATGGTAGGGCAGTTGGTAAACTACAAACGTGCCGAAATTGCGGTTGAGGCCTTCAATAGGCTAGGGAAAAGACTCGTGGTTATAGGAGAAGGTGAACAGCTCACTCAACTGCAAAACTTAGCCGCAAGCAATGTCGAAATTCTAGGTTGGCAGCCCTTCAGTGAAATCCGGCATCACTATCGGCATTGTAAAGCCCTTATTTTTCCTGGAATCGAAGATTTTGGTATCGTGCCCTTAGAGGCCATGGCATCGGGGACTCCCGTTATCGCTTTCGGTCAAGGCGGCGCTCTCGACACCGTCATAGACGGTGTCACAGGAAAGCTGTTCCATGAGCAAACAGCCGAAAGTCTTTGTCAAGCAATAGACGCCTTCGAACAAGACACAAATGTATTTAAAAAAGAAACACTGATTGATTGGGCAAATAAGTTTTCTCGCGAGAACTTTAAAAGCGCGATAAAAACATTCATCGATTCCTCGATTTTGGAATCAACACCGAAACGGATCCCAAAACCATGAGTATCTCCCCTAAGGTAAAGACACCTTCGACGAAGTATACGACGCCCTTTGTTTTACTATTCAGTTGCGGATTGTTTTTTTCGTTTCCCGCAGTTGCAGAACCCTGGGTGAACTACTTAGGCTCCCACTATAGAGAAATGCCGTGGGCAGGCTCTGTGCGAGACCCTGAGGGTGCCGGTTTTTTTTCTGGTATTTATAGCGCCGAAAAAACAACTACCCTAAAAGACTACATATCTACTAAGGATATTATTTACAGCCCCGGAGGCCTTGGATCTGGGCGTAGCAGTGCCGCAGTCGACCACTTTATGACGCATATACTGCTCGACTTCGGCAAAACGTGGAAAGATCAACTACAAAAAAATGTAGATATAATTGCCGCCATGCCTGCGACATCTGGCGATGTTTATTGGCAATTTGGCAACGAAATTAATTCCCGTCGGTTTAGCGAAACAATCCACCAATGGGAAGATACGGGGCAGCGTATAAACGCCCACGATCCGACATTAATCCCCTACTATGTTGAATATTTTCTCGCTCCAGGTGTGGACGCTATACGCTCCGCTAAAACGCAAGGCAAGGGAAAGAACATATACATAGTGTTGGGCTCATTAGCCGCAGCAGCAAATCCAAAAGCACAAAAATTTCTTGATGAATTACTGAACTATAAAGTTCAAGGGTTAACCAGCCCATCCCTGCAAGGCTTAAAGGTGTATGAGCTAATAGATGTTATTTCTTTGCACTACATCGCCAGCGCAAATGTTTCTAGCTGGCGAGGCTCGCTCGACAGCATTCATCAAAAATGGTTTCAGAAAGGCAAAATAAATGCGATATGGTCTACAGAGGAAGTCGGCCTACAGCGTGCAAAGCAAAATCAGGGAGGCGTATCTTCGCTTCAAGTATTTGCTCGATATATGGACTGGTGGCAACAGCATAAAATGACGGCAACACAAGGCCGCACATTCTTCTGGGGCGCCGATCAAGGAGCATCGAATACCAAGACAAATGATGCAATGGGTTTTTTATACCAACAGCTGGGCGCGTCATCCGAACTGGTAGCGCTACCAGTCTCACAACAGCCGAAACTTAGCGGTGAAAACATAGAGTACTACAGCTTCGAAATATTACCGTCGAAAAAGCGTTTGCTCATTGTATTCCCTGCAGATCAAAAACGTTCCGGAAAAGTTACTAGTGCCGCTTTAGGCTCATTTGGCAAGCCCGAATTTCATCGCCTGTTCTCCGATACAGGAATATCTCAACAAGAACAGACTTACGAGACTGGGTTTACGCTATCTCCAGGTTCATTGCAATTTGTGATAGCTCAACCCTAAGGAATCGATATGATATTTTTTAGATATAGTTCTCGGCAAAAATTCTTCAGCTCGCGACTCTTGGTGATGGTTATACTCAGCGTGATTTTACCTATAAATAATGGATGTGCATCTGGGGAGGACGTAAATTCCAAAAATACACTCCCATCATCCATAGATTCAACAGGAAACAACAGCTCAGTAGCGCACTCAACGCCCGAAACAGCATTTAACTTGTCTCAAATAAAAAAACGAGAGTCGCTTCTACAAAATTTATCGGCGCAACAATTGGAATACTATCGACAGCCTTTTGACTTAGATGGCAATGAACAAGTAAAGCAAGAACGAGATGAACGGAGAAAGCTGCGAGATCAAAGTTCAAATGAACAAAGCCGCAGGGAACGTCCAGAGCGAGGCGAGCGAGAGGAACGAAATAGAGAACGAAGGTAACCGTTAATTCGATGCTGTAAGTACCGTGAAACCGGGCTCCTCTCACTGCGGGTTTCTCTCTTCTTCAATTTGACCTCCAGATTGCAGGTGTCAGTTAATCGTCCGAGAGCAGCCCACATAAATTTGGGCGCGCTAGGCGACTAGTTTTATCTGTAACAGCCCACTATAATGCGCCGCGTTTTACGTCTCAAAGGGCCTTTAGCTCAGTTGGTTAGAGCATCCGACTCATAATCGGCAGGTCCCCAGTTCAAGTCTGGGAAGGCCCACCATTTAAGCTGAAAAGCCGTCCACTCGTTTTGCCAGCATAGCTTGGCCGCTTTTATCAACCTAAGTACTTTTGTTTTAAGCGACGAGTACTGCTTAGCACACTCACGGCCCCTGGTAACAATAAATTATCGTTCAGCCGACGCTGTGTGCGAACTCCCACCGTATTCACGCCGAACACCAACATAAAAAAGGCTTCACAGCGTAACGCCTGTGAAGCCTTGGTGAAAAAGATACTAGCCTCAGCTCTAGCCGACACTAGTGGCTTTATTCGTTATAACTCGCCTAAATTAATTGTCCAGTCATCGTTGAATAGCAAGTCGGCATTCAGGTTTTGACTTGGGCTCCACTTGTTATTCCAAGGAATAAAATAGATTGTCTCAGGGAAGTGTGTATGGATTGCATCGATGAAGGCACCGAAATCATAGCTACCCTCTGCTGACGTATTTGGACCAATTTCTGCGAAGGCGAATGGCTTGCCAAGGCTGAGAAGTTCGGCGTATCCGTCGATAACATTTTGGTCTGCTGGGTCAGCGGTGTAAGCGTCAAGACCTACGATATCAACATACTGCTCGCCTGGGTAAAAATCTAATTTGTAGCTGCGATTAGCGTCTGGTGAAAATACCCATATCAAGTTATTCAAACCTTTAGTTTGGGTAAAGTAGTTATACATATCGATATAGAGATCGCGGTACAGCTGATGACGTGTAGCATCGTTACTGTTGTATTCCGTTGTCCCCCACCAGAACCACTCACCATTCATTTCATGTAAAGGGCGATAGATGACGGTAACACCGGCAGCTTGCAAATCGTCTAGGCCTTCTGCGACTTTATCTAAGATGCTTAACCAACGTGTACGTATCGCTGAGCCACTTTCTAAAATCGACGCGTAGTCTGCATTGCTAATCACATCTTTAAGTCCGCCACCGTTTGCCGGTACAGGGCTTGGCAGGTGGTTGCTAATTTGCACTAGACCGCCTTTAGTAAGTGCAATATCTTTTAGCAAGGTGTTACAACCATAGTCGATTAAGTTCGCCGGGGTGCTATCAGTGTCCCAACCACGCGCATAGTCGCAGGCGTAAATAGCCGGACGCTGCCCTGTCCACTCCAAAGTAGTATCAGATTCAGCAATACCAAATGCATCGTCTCCACCAATTCCCGAGTAACCACCGAAGGCGCCAGACAGAACACGATTACTTGTCCCAGAAGCTAGACCTCGGAAATAAGTGTAAAGATCTTTCGCTGCCTGATTTGCATTTGGGTTTGACAACGCTGTGGACGTCGCCGCTACAGCAACAGGGTTGCTACTGCTTGATGTACTAGTGCTATCGTCAACAACACAACTAGCATCGTTTTCCCAGCCCCAGCCATCACCATCTGGGTCGGCTGATACGTTTGAGCAGCTCGGCGTTGCACCACTTTCGGCAACCGGCTCTTCAGTTGCCGCTGGCGTTTCGGTTGGAGTGGCAGTAGGTGTAGGTTCCGCGGTTGCAGCCACGACACAGCTCCCATCGTTTTCCCAACCCCAGCCGTCGCCATCTGGATCTGAATCGGCACTAGCACATATGGGATTGCCGTTGCTATCCACGGCCACCTCAGTAGGAACTGCTGTTGGGGCAGGAGTCGGAGCTACGCTAGGCACCGGGGTAGGCGTTGGTGTTGGCGCTGCAGTAGGAGTAGGTGTTGGCTCGACGGTAGGCGCAGGCGTCGGCTCTACACTCTCAACCACAACACAACTGGCGTTATTTTCCCAACCCCAACCGTCGCCATCAGGGTCTACGCTCGCGCTAGAGCAAATTGGGTTTCCGTTACTGTCCAGCGCCACAGTTACACTAACCGGTACAATAGGTTCGGGCGTTGGTTCTGGGGTTGCCACTGGAGTAGGTGTCGGCTCTGCAACGATACAGCTTTGATTGTTTTCCCAGCCCCAGCCGTCACCATCTGGGTCGGCATTAGAACTAGAACAAGTAGGGTAATCTTGGGCGCTCGAAAAAGAACTTACGGACAATGCCACGAGTCCAACAACAGCAATAAAAGGTTTTTTCATATTATTAATTCTCATACGGCAGTAGTGTCTCCCCCTACTAAACAGCAATAAGCAGGGGCCTGTTTATTTCCAAGTCGACACACTACTAAACCTTTAGTCTTAGTATAAATACTAAAAAGCTATAGAAAAGACCTAAAACCGCTACATTTAAATGCTTCTCGCGCCACCACCTGTAACCGTTTACATTTGGAGGCAACACTAAATTACTGATTTATAACGACTAACTGTTCTTTAGTCTGGGTTATCAAAAAAAACGAACGTAACGCCGTGTTTTTAATGTCAGGGACAATCTATACAATTAAAATCTAGGTTCGCAATTTCTTATACCCGCCAAGATCATCAGAAGCTTTCCAACCTGCTCATTAGTTGAGCAGGTATTGTGTGTGCGATGGACGCGGAATCATCAAAGTGCTCGTTGCAGGTTCGTCTTTAACAATCAGAACGCATCAGAACCGCAAACCGATATACTCAAACTTAATCTTTACTAGATTCAACTTACTCGGTAATTCTTCTATGCGCTGTAGAGCAAAACCACTCCGGCTTATAGCCCTATTAACCGTTGCGGCATTAATACTATCCGCATGCGGCGGCGGTCACCAAACGCGGTTTGCGGTTACGCCTCCTACGCAGGCACCAATAGCTGCAACACCAACCCCACTCCCCACGCGGGCTCCAGAAGAGGCCCCCAACATTCGCGAGCACCAGCTTTATTCATCTATTACCGGCATAACTTATCCTGTACATGTCTATCTGCCCGAGGACTACAACTCGACCGATCGCACCTACCCCATCATATATACAACCGACGGGCAGTGGGTTTTTGGGGGCTTTCGCAATCAGCTTTACCAGTTTGGGATCGACGCAATTCTAGTGGCAATAGAACAGGGGCCAAACGATCGACGTGCGGTGGACTATCGCTTGCCGGGCGCCGTGAATTACTTTCAGGTGTTAGTCACCGAGCTGTTACCGATAATGGAATCAGAATACCGAGCCGACCAAAGCCAGCGGACCTTGGTCGGCACCTCTTACGGGGGGCTATTTGTGGGTATAGCGCTTCTTATTGATGATGTTGTAGCGCCAAATTTTATTAACTACTTGAGTTTCGACGGCAGCTTTTACGAGAACCCGAATGGCTGGCACGAGCTGTTAAGCGATCGCTTTAACGCCAACCAAACCCTAAACGCGACACTGGTGTTAACCACGGCCACTGAGTTCGGTAATCACGGATCAGTATCGGATTTTAACCGACGCCTCGACGCCAACAATTTTGACGGCTTGGACATTATCCGCTTCGACATTCCAGTACGCCACAACGACGTCGCTCCCCCTTCGTTCGAACAGGCTCTACAGGCGCTGTTTATACGCTAGGGGCACCAACGCCTGCCGATTCCCCGCTAGTGAACATCAACTACAGCAGGATCAGTTACGGCCGATTATCGTCGAAGCTTGGGCTGGCTATACGCGTAGTGTCGGGCCGACCTTTAAGTTTAGTTATGTGGTTCGGGCGCAATCGTCAGAGATTAAACGCGGTGATGGCGACCGACATTTTGTTTGGGGCGGGCTAGTGCTGAGTAAAACGCTCGGTGCAAGTTAGATAGTTTTTAATCAGAAGCCCAGTATGAAACCCCGTATTAAATAGGTCTCTAATCCAAATTAAGCCTGGGTCCTTATCATGACGAGCATGCCACATCACATACACCGGCATTGGAAACCGCCGGCTGGGTCATGGCTAATCGCTTCGCCGCTCGTGTCACCGAGCCCTCCAGCATTATGGCGTCGAACACATACAGCAAGTGGAGCTCCTGGTTCTTCATCTAATATCCTCTTGCGATGGTTCGAAAGGTGAGATTAACCCGTGGCTCGGAGATTTTAGTAGTTGGCGGCAAGCGATGCAGCCAGTGGGTTTGTGTCGTACCACGCATGACTAATAGGCTGCCATGCTGCAACACTAACGACACCACTGTTTGGTTCTGTTTGTGCCTAAACGAAAATTTTCGTTCCGCGCCCAAGCTAAGCGAGCCTATCGCCCCGTCTCTTTTTAGATCGACCTCTTCATCACAGTGCCACGCCATACCTTCACCTCCAGTGCTGTATAAATTCAGTAGGCACGAATTAAATAGTTCTCCAGAGGCCTGCTCTACACAGCTTTTTAAATCCAGTAACTCTGGTGTCCAAGGCAGTGCTGTTTTAGTTGTCTTCGAATAGGTATAACGGAACGGCTTGTCTCCATACCACGCAACTTTACGTTTCGTGACAATACGCTTGCCATAGATTACAGCTTCGTCATTTCGCCACTCAATAGAGGCTAATAGGCTTTTAAGATAAGTATCCGCATGATCAAACGACAACACCGGCCCGTAATAATGAACCTCACCATCTTGAGGCAAAAGGTTCTGCTTAGAGTCTATTAACGCATCAAATAGATCCATAATCACTCTCGCTCTTCTGCTCGAACAGGTATTTCGTCCAGCTCGCACGACCTGTGTGCAGCCTCCCAGCCCATCATCGCCAACTTGCGCTCTAGGCCCCAGCGATAACCGCCAAGCGCGCCACTCGCCCGAATAACGCGATGACAGGGGATTAAAAAAGCAACAGGGTTTTTGCCGATGGCTGAACCCACCGCCCGTGCCGCCTTAGGCTTACCAATTTCCGCTGAGATAGCGCCATAAGTGGAGGCCGAACCCTGAGGGATTTTCAACAAGCTTTCCCACACTTTTAATTGGAAGTCGGTTCCAGCGAGATGCAGTTTTATCGGCGCGAGCATATTAGCAACTGGCTGAAACACCGCCAACACCGCGGCGGTGTAAGGTGTTTCTACTGCAGTAAAACAGGCCTTGGGGTAGCACTGATACAGTTGAGACAGCGCATTTTCGCGAGAATCCACAAACGCGATATAACACACGCCCTTGTTGGTGGTAGCGATAACAACCTCACCAAAAGGCGTTGCCGCGAAACTATAGCCTAGCGCAAGCGAGCCATTTTTATAGTCTCCGGGCGTCATAGCCTCAATCGACACGAATAGGTCATGTAAGCGGCCAGTACCCGACAAACCGATCGCCGCAGCGGTATCAGCAAGTGTGGCGCTACGCTGTTGTAGTAACCCCTTGGCGTATTCAAGACTGAGGTATTGGGTAAACTTTTTAGGACTCACCCCCGCCCAACGTCGAAACAATCGCTGGAAGTGCTCAGGGCTCAAATGCACCTGTGCCGCTACATCCGCTAAACTTGGCTGCTCGCGGTAGTGTTGCTGTAAGTAGCTAATCGCCGCAGCGATACGCTTATAATTATGCGACTCAGAGTCATTCATTTTCGGCACTAGGAGTAAAATAGACCGCCTCAGTTTAATAGTGAACAACACTTAACTCGACCCGTTTCTTGCGTATTTTCGCGGCAACCGGACAATACCGGTGTATTGCGGCAGGTTAAACACTAGGCTCGGCCCTAGAGGATTCATTTCTGCTATCATCAAAGACCCGCAATCCCTCTAGCGGCTTTTACCCAGCAGAAAGGTGAGTTTTATGTACGACTACTTAATCGTCGGTTCCGGTTTATTTGGTTCGGTATGCGCCAGAGAGCTCAATCGCAGCGGCAAGAAAGTTCTCGTATTAGAAAAGCGCGATCACATCGGCGGAAACATTTACACCGAGCAACGCGAAGGTATTAACGTCCATAAGTATGGCGCCCACATTTTCCACACCAGTGATTTAGAAATTTGGGAGTACGTTAATTCATTTGTGGAGTTCAACAACTTTATAAATTCACCCATGGCGATGTTTAAAGACAAAATTTATAACTTGCCGTTTAACATGAATACCTTCTATCAACTTTGGGGAACTAAAACGCCGGAAGACGCGCGCGCGGTAATCGCAAAACAAAAAAGTCTTTTCGGCTCGGTGGAACCACAAAACCTAGAAGAACAGGCTTTAAGCCTAGTAGGAAAAGATATTTACGAAAAGCTTATTAAAGGCTATACAGAAAAACAGTGGGGAAGACCCGCAACCGAAATACCCGCCTTCATCATTCGGCGACTACCTGTTCGGTTTACTTACGACAATAA
Organism: Teredinibacter waterburyi; assembly: GCF_001922985.1. Taxonomy (GTDB): domain Bacteria; phylum Pseudomonadota; class Gammaproteobacteria; order Pseudomonadales; family Cellvibrionaceae; genus Teredinibacter; species Teredinibacter waterburyi. The sequence goes on along the minus strand of NZ_MRUH01000022.1, from coordinate 185,698 downwards.
TTACTTCACCGATCGTTATCAGGGTATTCCGATTGGCGGCTATACCGCGCTTATCGAAGCCATACTCGCAGGAATAAAAGTAGAAACAAATACCGACTACCTCGCCGACCAAGAAAGGTTCAACAGCTTAGCCAAAAACGTGATTTACACGGGGCCAATTGATGCGTTCTTTAATCACAAATTTGGACGGTTAGAGTACCGGTCGCTAAAGTTTGAGCACGAAGTTAAGGATACCGAAAACTGGCAAGGTAATGCGGTGGTTAACTACACCGACAAATCGGTTCCCTACACGCGAATTCTCGAACACAAACACTTCGAAAAAGTGACTACGCCAAAAACCGTAATCACGAGGGAGTATTCAACCCCTTGTGGTGAAAAAGATGAACCTTACTACCCGATAAACGACGCGCAAAATTCGGCGCTGCTAGAACAGTATCAGCAAGAAGTTGCGGCGCAGTCTAAGGTGATTTTCGGTGGCCGGCTCGCCGAGTATAAATATTACGACATGCACCAAGTGATTCGTTCAGCCTTCGATACACTGGAAAAACTTGGCGTTAGTCGTTAAACGATAAGTACATCCTTCCACAAACACCCCTCTCGCACATCCTTATGCTCCGGGGTATAAGTACATCCTTCCACAAACACCCCTCCCGCACATCCTTGTGCTTCGGGGTATAAGTACATCCTTCCACAAACACCCCTCCCGCACATCCTTGTGCTTCGGGGTATAAGTACATCCTGTACAAAAAAAGCCCCGGCAACTTGGTTGCCGGGGCTTTCTGTTTCGAGCTAAGAAGTAGCGACTACTTCTTAGCAGCTTCCTGACGAGCTTTCTCTGCAGCGATAACTTCTGTCGCTACGTTCGCAGGACATGCGCTGTAGTGAGAGAATTCCATCGAGAACTGACCACGACCAGAAGTCATGGTACGCAGTTGACCGATATAACCAAACATCTCGGCCAAAGGCACGTCGGCTTTAATACGCACGCCGCTCACACCAGCTTCTTGGTCTTTGATCATACCGCGACGACGGTTCAAGTCACCAATAACATCACCAACGTGATCTTCTGGAGTGAACACGTCTACCTTCATGATTGGCTCTAACAACTGAGCGCCAGCCTTAGGGATGGACTGACGGAAAGCGCCACGAGCAGCAATTTCGAAAGCTACAGCCGAGGAGTCAACAGCGTGGAAACCACCGTCGTAAAGCTCAACTTCTACGTCCAACACAGGGAAGCCTGCAAGCGTACCGGCGCCCATCATAGACTTAAAGCCCTTCTCAATAGCTGGGAAGAATTCTTTCGGTACGTTACCGCCGACAACAACAGAGGTGAACTTAAAGCCAGTTCCAGCTTCGGCCGGACGGATGCGGTAATCAATTTTACCGTACTGACCAGAACCACCAGATTGCTTCTTGTGAGTGTAGGAATCGTCGATTTCCTGAGTAATAGTTTCGCGGTAAGCAACCTGCGGCTTACCTACGTCCAGCTCAACACCGTGAGTACGCTTAAGAATGTCCACTTTAACGTCGAGGTGAAGTTCGCCCATCCCCTTAAGAATAGTTTCGCCGGAATCTTCATCGGTTTCAACGCGGAAAGTCGGATCTTCTGCAACCATTTTACCAATGGCGATACCCATTTTTTCGTTGCCGCCTTTATCTTTTGGCTTCACAGCGATAGAGATAACGGGCTCTGGGAATACCATTGGCTCAAGGGTACAAGGGAATTTCGGATCACATAGGGTATGACCTGTTTGTACATTCTTCATACCAACGATAGCGATAATGTCACCAGCTTGTGCGCGGCTGATTTCGGTACGATCGTTAGCGTGCATTTCCACCATGCGGCCGATACGTTCAGTTTTGCCGGTGAAAGAGTTAAGTACAGTCATTCCTTTCTCAAGAACACCCGAATAGATACGTACGAAGGTCAAGGCGCCGAAACGGTCGTCCATGATTTTAAATGCCAACGCGCGAAGTGGCTCTTCGGTAGAAACGACGGCAAATTCGCCAGTCTCTGTACCTTCTTCGTCGGTAAGCGGCTGAGGATCAACTTCAGTCGGGCATGGTAGGTAGTCTACAACGGCGTCAAGAATCAGCTGAATACCTTTGTTTTTAAAGGCAGAACCACAGTAAGTCGGGAAGAAGTCTAGAGCGACAGTACCCTTGCGGATACAACGCTTAATATCTTCTATAGAAGGAATTTCACCTTCCATGTAAGACATCATTAGGTCATCGTCTTGCTCTACCGCCGTTTCGATCATGGCTTCATGGTATTCATTTACCTTGTCGACCATATCGGCGGGAACATCTGTAATTTCGAAGTTTTCAGGCAGACCGGTGTCATCCCAGATGTAGGCTTTTTTGGTGAGGACATCAACAACACCACAGAACTCATCTTCTATACCAATCGGAAGGGTCATGACTAATGGGTTTGCGCCCAATACTTTTTTAACCTGTCCTACAACGCGGTAGAAGTCGGCACCCATACGGTCCAACTTGTTTACGAAGATAATACGAGCAACTTCTGAATCGTTCGCATAGCGCCAGTTGGTTTCGGATTGCGGCTCAACACCACCAGAACCACAGAAAACGCCAACACCGCCATCGAGTACTTTCAAAGAACGGTAAACTTCTACGGTGAAGTCAACGTGCCCAGGGGTATCGATGATGTTAAAACGGTAATCTTTCCAGAAACAGGTCGTCGCGGCAGACTGAATGGTAATACCACGCTCCTGCTCTTGTTCCATGAAGTCGGTAGTTGCGGCACCATCGTGCACTTCACCGGTACGGTGAATTTTACCCGTAAGCTTCAAAATGCGCTCGGTCGAGGTGGTTTTACCAGCGTCAACGTGTGCGAAGATACCGATGTTTCTGTATTTAGATAAGTCGCTCATTACTCTAGCTCTGATTGTCAGTGGTTAAAAAAAGTCTGGGGGGTGAAAAATGGGTGCTACCATACACGATTTCGTGGGAAATTTTTAGCAAATAATAAGCAGAAGCCTAAGATTATTAAGCTTCTGCTTTCCGAGCACTGCGGGATCAGTGGATGAGGCGGTCACGTGGTTATAACCACCGTCCGGCCCGGCGCTCATCAAAAAAGCTGAGCAGAGAAAATAGAAGACATTATTTCCTTTAAAATCAACACTTTAAAAACACCACACTACAGCTAACCGCTATTCCAGCGGGAGCGTTAACGTGAACTGAACACCATCCCGTAACGCCGGAACAACCAGAAACTTGCCATCCGCAGAAACGAGTAATCGGTCTCTATATCGTGCTCACCGTCATTTGGAAAGCTCAACAACCGCGTCACTTCGAAGCCAGTTGAATAGCTATCGATAAAATAGCTGCCTGCATCGGCACCGTCGTAGCCCGTCAAGATAGCACGACCACCCGAAATAGCGAGCAACTGAAATATTGTCGGTGTCCCACTAAGGTCGAGACCGACGTCATTGATTAAATCTAGGTTGCGGGCAGGAGCGGGGTCACGAGACTCCAAACCACGCAAAAACACAAAACCCACAGCGGCGACAAACGCCAAACAACCAAGATTGCAAGTGCAATAAGAACAGCGATTAAATCGAACACCGAGACAACACTGGATACAAAAATGGGGTTGTAAAGCGCCGCAGCTAAAAGCCCTACCACCGCTGCATTTACACCGGAAATAGCTCTCGCGACCAAGGTGTTACTCGACAAGCTTTGCCACACAGGTAGGGCAACCAGCAACAAAAGAAATCCCGGTAAAAAAACGCAACTTAACGCCACCAAAGCGCCGACCCAACTCGGATAACCCGTCGGCATTAGCGCGCCCCAAAATGCCGACACCGAAAATAGCGGCCCAGGCATTGCTTGTGCAGCCCCATAGCCGGCGAGAAATGTTTCTTTTGACAGTCCGCTGGCAACCAAAGGTTGCTCCAGTAGCGGTAACAACACATGCCCACCACCGAACACTAAAGCGCCCGCGCGATAAAACGTATCGCCTAGCGTCGCTAAACTCGCACCGCTAGACGCAAATGCCAAGATCAAAAACACCAACAAAAACAAAAGTAAAAATACAACCGCATGGCGCAAGCCGTAGCCAAGCTTTATTTGATCGCGAACAGGGATTATAGAATCACGACAAAATACCAACCCCGCTATAGCGCCGCCGGCTATTACCAAAAATTGAAGCCACGAAAAACTGAACGCGAGCAATATCGCCGCCACAACTACCGCTATAGCCCGGCGATAAAAGTCTGGGCAAAGTTTTTTTGCCATTGATATAACCGCATCCGCAACTACCGCACAAGCAACCAGTTTTAAACCCTGTATTACCGGCGCGGCGATCGTCACTGGCACGAGCGGTAAAAACAATGCTAAACCAAAAAGTACAAGTGCAGAAGGCGCGGTAAAGGCAAAAAATGCTGCAGTAGCGCCAAGCCAACCCGCTCGCTGCAGACCTATGGCAAACCCCAATTGACTACTCGCAGGACCGGGTAAAAACTGACAGATAGCCAATAGTTGACTGAATTGACTTTCGCTCAACCAGCGCTGTCGTTCGACAAACTCCTTATGAAAATAACCGAGATGGGCAACGGGCCCACCGAAAGCGGTGAACCCTAATTTTAGGAAGGCTACAAAAACGGCTAACACTTGGCGCCCGCTAGTATTACTCCATGCCGACATAAGCTGGGTGCTCTTCAATCCGTTTTAGCCAACCGCCAATGGCCGAATAGATCGACAAATCAAAGCCGCCCTCTTCCGCAACATGGGTGTACCCATACAAAGAGATATCGGCGATGGTGAGCCTATTGTCGACAAGATAGTCGCTATTTTTTAGCTGGCGCTCCATAACCCTAAGCGCTTTGTGGCCACCCGCTTGCTTGGACTTATATTCCCCACGTCTCGCTTCCGGTAGGCCGAGATACTTGGCAATATAACGAGCCACCGCAATATAAGGTTCGTGGCTATACTGCTCGAAAAATTGCCACTGCAATATTTGCGCGCGCACAAACGGGTCGGATGAAGATAAGTGAGTCCCCTCAGATAAAAAGTTTAATATCGCATTGGACTCGGCCAAGTACTGACCATTAGCCAACTCGAGCAGGGGGATTTTACCGTTGGGGTTTTTGCTTAAAAAATCCGTCGTTTGTGTTTCTTTCGCTAGAATATCGACATGCTGCCACTGGTGATGGATGTCGAGTATTGATGCTAGCAATTTTATTTTGTAGCAGTTTCCCGACTTTATATCGCCGTAAATTTTCATACCACAAGCCTCGTAACAAAACCTATTAAAATAATGTGTTTCACACCTACTTATCCCACACCTACTTATTCCACAATGACTTGTTGAACCGAGTCACCGAGTCAACAATTCGGCGCGTACGCGCTCACACAGTTCTAACAACCTACACTATCATCACCCTCGTCTTTTAAAAACCCAATAAGGATGCACAGAATGAAAAGAGCAATAAGAATAATCAGGCTCAACATTTTACCTACATGGCTTACCCAAAGCGTTAAGAGCCTGCGCTACGCCAGCCTTGCCGCAATCCCGCTGCTCGGTTTACTGGCGTTACCAAGTCATGCGCAACAGTGGCAACTCGTTTGGTCCGACGAGTTCAATAGTGAAATAGGCCCAGACTGGGTGTTTGAAACGGGCACGGGCTCTAGCGGCTGGGGCAACAATGAGCTGCAGTACTACCGCCAGCAAAACGCCAGTGTTGAAAATGGCGAACTTGTTATTACCGCCAAGCGCGAAGCCTATAACGGTTCAGACTACACCTCAGCTCGACTAAAAACTCAAGGTCGTAAAAGCTTTAAATTTGGCAAGATAGAAGCGCGCATTCTAATGCCGTCGGCTAGCGGCTTATGGCCTGCATTTTGGATGCTAGGGAACAGTATTGCGAGCGAAGGGTGGCCGCAGTGCGGTGAAATCGACATCATGGAACACGTCAATACCGAGAGCGAAACTCACGGCACTATCCACTGGCAAGACCACAACAACGAGTACGCTAACTACGGATCACCAGTATCGACGCAAGTCACCCAGTTTCATACCTACAGCATTGAATGGAACAGCTCCGCAATTCGCTGGTATCTAGACGATAACCTTTATCACGAAGCCGATATCAGCAACGGAATAAATGGAACCGACGAATTTCAGGAAGAGTTTTTCTTGTTACTCAACCTCGCTGTAGGCGGTGATTGGCCTGGGTTTGATATTGACGAAAATGCGCTGCCAGCACAAATGCGGGTAGATTATGTACGCGTATATCAGCAGGGGGCCGGCTCTAGCTCTAGTAGCAGTTCCAGCAGTAGCAGTTCCAGCAGTAGCTCTAGCAGCAGTGGCGCTACAGGTAACTTCGCGCTCACCACCCAAGCGGAAGATTACACCGACATGAGCGGCGTACAAACCGAAACAACATCCGATTCCGGCGGCGGCGCTAATGTTGGCTGGATAGACAATGGCGACTGGCTGAGCTTTGCCAATATCACCATTCCGGCTACCGGCAATTACACCGTTGAATACCGTGTGGCCAGCGAAACAGGGGGGCAATTGAGTTTAGACATAAATGCTGGCGCCACAGCCTTAGGTGCCCTAACCATCCCCAGTACTGGCGGTTGGCAAAGCTGGACGACTCTATCGCACACCGTAACGGTAGACGCGGGCACTCATGACTTTGGTATTTACGCTACAACTGGAGGCTGGAATATAAACTGGTGGCGCATATCTGGAACGGGCAGCAGTAGCTCTTCATCCAGCTCTTCATCCAGCTCCTCGTCAAGCTCCTCCACTAGTTCTAGTTCTAGTTCTAGTTCTAGTTCTAGTTCTAGTTCTAGTTCTAGTTCTAGTTCTAGTTCTAGTTCATCGTCAAGTTCCGGTGGCGGAGCGCAGCAATGTAATTGGTACGGTACGCTAACCCCCTTGTGTAGTAACCAGAACTCGGGATGGGGATGGGAAAACCAACAAAGCTGTATTGGTGCGACGACCTGTAACAACCAATCGGGAAGTGGCGGCGTCGTGGGTGGCTCGAGTTCTAGCAGTTCGTCTAGTTCTAGCAGTTCGTCTAGTTCTAGCAGTTCGTCTAGTTCAAGTAGCTCGTCCAGCTCTAGCAGTTCGTCGTCAAGTGGCGGCAGCAGCTGTAACTGGTACGGTACGTCCTACCCAATGTGCACCAACACTTCAAGCGGCTGGGGCTGGGAAAACAGCCAGAGCTGTATTTCCCCTAGCACCTGTAATTCACAGTAGCGCTTAGAGTAGAACCTTATCCGCACTTTTCATATTTAACCGAAAAGTGCGGTCGATGGGCAGTAACGATTCAAAAGTAAATGAAAGAGTCGAAGCCTGTTTTGCCAACATAGAATTTAACGGCAACGACTACTTTATGATGTACACACTCCCCAACTTTTTATTTCACTACAATATGGTGTTCGCGATATTACGAAAATCAAACATAACTATTGGCAAAGCGGACTACGATGGCTTTCATCAATATCCGCAAGGCTTTAGTTTTGTAACAACAGATTAAACGCCAGCAGAACACCAACACAAGAACGAAGCAGCGGACTTACGCTATACCCCCAAGTCGCCACCGCAATTACAGCTTTAGTAAGAAGAATGACGAAACGCGAGCTAATCTATTCGCCGTTTGATTCGGCTTTTTGTTGCTGCATTGCAGATCGGCACGATAGCGATTCTCATTCATGAGGAACCTATAAAAACCACACCAAATACCCATAGACTTTACCCTCCAGATACCGAACAATCAGGCTTACTTCACCCCCTACCCGCCTCAACAAGGTATCGCTAAATGACCTACTGTGTTGCCATCGCCGTGAACGACGGGCTCGTATTCACTTCAGACTCCCGCACTAATGCTGGCGTTGATCAAATTAGCACCTATAGCAAGATGCACCAGTTTGGTATTCCGGGCATGCGTCAATTTGTGATTCTTAGTGCTGGTAACCTTGCCACAACTCAAGGTGTCATCAAGAAGCTCGAAATGGACATCAAAGAAGGTGCAGCACTCAATCTAATGAGCGTTAGCAGCATGGACGATGCCGCCGACTATCTTGGCCAGATCAACCTTGCTCAACAGAGCAAGTACGGCAGCAGCAGTAACGTAAGTTACGAGGCCAGCTTTATTATTGGCGGGCAGATTAAAAATAGTGCCCCGAGTTTATTTTTGGTTTACCCCCAAGGCAACCATATTGCCCCCTCAGAAACCACACCCTATTTACAGATTGGTGAAAGTAAATACGGCAAGCCGATACTCGATAGAATTTTGGCTCCCGATACCGACTTGGAAACAGCGGCCCTATGCGCATTAGTTTCCATGGATTCCACCATGCGCAGTAACCTGACGGTAGGGCCTCCAATTGAGTCGCTGGTATATAGCAGCGACTCTTTTAGCCTAGACCAGCATCACAAACTCAATGAAGGTAGTAATTTTTTGCGCGAACTTAACGTCGCCTGGGACAGCCGCTTACGAGAAGCATTTAGCAAGCTGAGTAGCACCTTAACCTGGCCGTCAAACTAACCGTATAGCTTGCCGTCCCAACGGCAATTCCCTTACGGCTTAAAACAGTTGCTTTCCTCGTTATCGACCGTAGAATGCGCGCCCATAGATGTTTCTAGCGAAAGGTGATGTATGGCAGTAGTAATCGGGGTTTTAGCCTTTGTTGCGTTCTTAATGGTGGTGTTTGAGGACGTTATTCATATCAACAAGGCTAAATCTACGCTGTTCATCGGCACCCTCTGCTGGATATTAGCCTTTCTGTTCCCGCTGCATGGTGCGAGCCATGCTCAGGTCAACGAGCAACTCAACGAAAACCTGCTGGAAATTGCCACCCTCTGGCTGTTTCTAATGGCTGCGATGACATTCGTCGCCTATCTCAATAGCAAGGGGTTTGTTTCTGCCATCGTGCAACGCTTACTGCCTTCCGCACTTCACGAGCGAAGCCTGCTATTACTACTCGGTATATTTGCGTTCCTGTTTTCTTCCTTTGCCGATAACGTAACGGCAACACTGGTCTCAGTGGCCGTTATCACCAGCCTCAAAATCGACCCGCGTGAACGCTTAAAATATGCGACCCTTATAATTTTTGCGGTGAACAGCGGCGGCGTCTCGCTGATTACCGGCGATGTCACCACCCTGATGATTTTTATGGCCGGCAAAGTCAGCATTGTCAATTTACTGTTACTTGTTCTGCCCTCACTTGCAGCTGTTCTGCTCTTAGCCGGGCTGCTCTCAATAAACATGCGTGGCCGAGTGCTAATCGAGCAAGTTCGACAACCCATAGATAGCACCGACGTAGTGATATCACTGATATTCGTCGCTACTATTTTTTCAACCTTGGTTCTCAACTCGCTCTTTCAAATACCGCCCGTTCTTACCTTCCTGTTCGGCTTAAGCTGCATGTTCCTAATCGCCCAGTTTTTACTGCGAAAAAAGACCAACCGCAACATCCTCAACTATATCCGTGAAATTGAGTTTGAAACATTACTGTTCTTTCTTGGTGTTCTGTTAATCGTGGGAATGCTGAAAGAAATTGGGGTGCTAAACCAGCTCACCCATGTGTATCAGAATCTAGACACTCACTACGCCAACTACCTATTGGGCTTGGTGTCGGCGCTACTCGATAACGTACCCTTAACCGCCGCCCTGCTAAAAGCGGATATCGAGATGAACCTTGCAAGCTGGCTAGCACTAACCTATGCCACCGGCGTCGGCGGCTCGGTACTGATAATCGGCTCTGCGGCCGGTATCATCGCCATGAGCAAGGTTAAAGAACTTACTTTTATCAGCTACCTTTCTATGGCCGGCTACCTACTAATCGCCTACTCGGCAGGCTATTGGCTTACCTACCTACTCGCTCATGCAGTGCTTGGCTAGAGCAATCGATTTATTACCAATTTAGCTCCCACTAACTTTGATAAAACTGGGTTTCACTACCATACTTATTCCTGCTGTACGTGTGTTTCCACGGGGAAGCGCACAGCTCAAATTCACCTTCAGCACGCAGGCTAGGAGTGTCGATGTTTACCCCCAAAAAGCGCTTTTCTTTGTTGTCTGCTTGCATACTTTCGACTATTTACACAACGATATGTGCAACGCTGTCTAGCCCCGCGTTCGCAGCTGTATTGACCATTATCGATCAACACGGCCAACCGCTAAGCGGTGTCGTGGTGGAATACGGGAAGCCCCTGCCACCATTGCCACCTGCATCGGCCCCAGAAATTATCGACCAAGTAGACAAACAATTTAAACCGCAACTGATTATTATTCAGGCCGGAGCCAAAGTAAGCTTCCCAAATAGTGACGATATACGCCACCACGTTTACTCCTTCTCCTCCACCAAGCCATTCGAACTCAAACTATATGCAGGAAAGCCCAAGAGCCCCATCCCCTTCGACAATAGTGGTGTGGTAGTTTTAGGCTGCAATATTCACGACGCCATGGTCGGCTACATCTATGTTGCAACGGCACAAACTAAAATTTCTGACGCTGCCGGACGTGTCGACATCACCTTAGACACATCGTCAGATGTGGTACGCCTATGGCATCCACTCCAACTTAGCCAACCCGACGTACAATTAGAGATTCCTGCCGCTACCATTATTAATAGTAGCGGCAGCATTACCCTTGCAGTACAGACAAATCCCAAACCGCGCGATACCTTTCGAGACAGTTTTGGCTCGCTACCCAGCCGCAACCAACGCCACTCACAGCCAGAAACTAATGCGTCTAGTAAGACACTTTTACTGACAAACCTAGCACCGTATCAAAATGCCCCAAAATAGCTTAAAAACTCAGATTATCGCTTTATGTGTAGCGCTGGTAGTCGTATCGAGTGGTTCCATACTGTCGAGTTCATGGTGGTTTAGCAGCCACCACAACGCTGCCTACGTAAAAGAAACTATCGACAACGCCCAGAACGTCTTCCAACAGTACCTGCGCGCGCAAGAGGGGCTTTTAGTTACCGCAACAACCGTATTAACCAACGACTTCGGATTCAAACAAGCCGTCGCCAGCCGCGACGCCGCCACAATAGAAAGTGTTTTGGACAACCACGGCGACCGCATTAATGCGGACTTAATGCTGTTACTCGACACCCGTGGCGAGCTCATTCGCACCAGCGCAAGTAAACAAACGCAGCCGAGCGATACAATTAACAATCAGTCACTGCAAGGTATTCTCGAAAGTCCGGGCAAAGCTAACTTTGTCGTGATTGCCAACACCCTTTACCAAATATTTATTTTGCCAGTGCGAGCACCACGGACGATTGCTTACTCCGTTGTTGGTTTTAAAATAGATGATAAAGTCGCTCAAGAATTAAAACGGCTTACTGGCTTAGAGGTGTCCTTCGTTAGCATCGATCAAAACCTCTACGCGAGCACCTTGAGCTTGCCAGCCGACATACCTTTACAGCAGGTCGTCGAGGCACACAGCTTCCACTGGTTTTGGCGTGACCGGCCAGATTACAGTAACCGTGTGGTACTGCTCACAACCAAGAACGACAGCCAAACGAGCAGCCCTCAAAATCAGGTTGCGGTTATCTCGAAAGATTTACGTCCAAGCTACCTCGACTTTGAACAACGTATTCAGACCATGCTGTGGATAGCAGCGTTTATAATTCTCGTGGCGATTTTGGCAAGTATCTGGCTTGGTAACCGCCTCACAACGCCACTCGAAAAGCTGGTAGCGATAGCCAAAAGGTTTTCACGCGGTGATTATAAAGGTGACCTGTCTACACTTAGCCCTTCCGTAGAAATGACCATTCTATTTAATACCTTTAGAGAAATGGGCCACGAAGTCGAGGCGCGCGAACAGCAAGTACTCTTCCAAGCACAGCACGATCTTCTCACCGGGTTATATAATCGCAACACCCTACTGTCACTGGTTGAAAAACAATTAGAACAGCAAAGCCCCTTTATGCTAATGGCATTTAATGTGCGGCAATTTAAAAGCATTAACGACAACCTAGGTTCAGCCATTGGCGATAGCTACTTAAAAGCTATCGCCCAGCGATTAACCATCAAGGCCGCAGAAGGACACGACAGTTACAGGATGAACCACGCCCGGTTCGGCGACGATCAATTTTTATCCTTAATTCCTCTTACTACAACCACCGCGGCAGAAAGCGTGGCGTTGCAGCTCATCGACGCACTAAATGTTCCATTTGACGTAAACGGACTAAAACTAAACCACCCTATTTGCGCGGGCTATTGCCTCTACCCCGAGCACGCTAACACCGCCAAATCGCTGGTACGTCGCACCGGTATTGCATTGGAGAAATCGCGTAAAGCCGGTGTTAAGTTGCTGCCCTACCACACTGGCGACGACGAATCTCACCTGGAGCGCTTAGCCCTGATCGAAGAATTAAAGACCGCTATGTCAAAAAACGACGGGCAACTCTTTATGTTCTACCAACCAAAACTGCACTTAGCTATGGGCAAAGTCAATAAGGTAGAGGCGCTGATTCGCTGGCGCAAACCCAACGGCAGTATGATCTCACCGGAGCTTTTTATTGCCCTGGCAGAACAGGCCGGTTTAATTGTTGAACTAACCCACTGGGTAATCAACGAGGTTCTACACGATTTACAGCGCTGGCAAGCCGACAATATTTTTACCGAAGCGTCGATCAACATTTCTGCGCAAGATATTTCTCACCCCGACTTTACTGAATTTTTAGTTGCCCGAGCGAGCCACTATAAAATCAAGCCAAGCTACATAACACTGGAACTCACTGAACGCGATTTAATGGAAAACGAACAGGCGGCGTCAGATATTTTGCATAACCTGCGCGCCTTGGGCTATACCATTTCGGTAGACGATTACGGAGTTGGCCAGTCATCTCTTAGCAAATTAAAGAAACTCCCAATTCACGAAATTAAAATCGACAAGAGTTTTATCCTTAAACTTGCCAGCTCTGAAACCGACCAAATTATTGTACGCTCGACGGTAAACCTAAGTCACAACCTCGGCTTTTCTGTGGTAGCCGAAGGCGTGGAAGATGAGGAATCACTACAGCTTCTTACTCAAATGGGTTGCGATCTTATTCAGGGCTACCACCTGAGTCGACCAATGGCAGCAAACGACTTTCCTCTCTGGCTGAAAAACTATGAAAGCAATGCCCATTAAGATGAATACTTATTCTTTAGGTTTTAGCCTAACCCTCAACCCTGGAATCGCCACTAGAATATTTATCCTTCTATCCGTTTTTGCCAGCAGTCTCACGTTTGCAGCGGGTGGAAAAATTCTGGCGACGCCAGGGGTATCCCAAGTAGAAGGTGCCGCAGGCGGGGGCTTAGTACCCTGGGCCCAATTAGCGGGCTACGCCTCAGATAACGAAATTTCGGCGAGCGGATTTTGCAGTCGAGCAAGCGTCAGTGATTATGATCTAGATGTTTGTGGTGTGCAGGCAAATCTATTTGATCGCGTTGAACTATCTTACGCCAAGCAAACATTTGACGTTCCTGCGCTTAATACCGAGCTGGAACAGTCCATCGTATCCGCTAAGGTGCGCCTATACGGCGATATTGTTTACAGCCGATGGCCGCAACTAAGCTTTGGGGTTCAATCAAAAGAACTAAGCGATGCAAGCGTCGCTAACTTACTCGGCGCAAAAGATGATAGCGGCGTAGATTATTATCTCGCGGCGAGCAAACTCCATCTAGGTGCTGCGGCAGGCTATAACCTATTTTGGAATTTTGTCCTGCGCAGTACCTCAGCAAATGAGATGGGATTACTAGGGTTTGGCAGTACTAGCAAGGGTCGAAGCTTGCAAGCCGAATTTAGCAGTGCGCTATTTCTCAATCCAAATATTGCCTTCGGCATAGAGTATCGCCAGAAGCCCGACAATTTGAATCTTGGCGAAACCGATTGGCGCGATGTATTTATCGCTTGGTTCCCAAACAAGCACGTAAATCTAACGCTGGCCTATATCGATCTAGGCACTATCGCCGGTGCTCCAGACCAAACCGGTTGGTATCTCTCGTTAACAGGGAATCTTTAAATGATCTTCTCGCCTAACTCACCTCTGCAGCTTGATGCCAGGTTTGTCTGCCAGTTTTTTTTGGCTCTGCTGTTAACCCTTAGCCTTAGCGCTTGCGTCAGCTCGGCGTCAAAGCCAAGCCTTTATCAGCAATTAGGTGGCGAGCAAGGCTTAGACCGTATTGTCGAAGAGCTTATTCAGAATATAGGTAACGATAAGAAAGTATTTCACTTTTTTGCCGATGCGAAATTAAGTCGGTTCCGCACACTCTTAACGGAACATCTTTGCGAAGTAAGTGACGGCCCCTGTAAATATAGCGGCGACTCAATGGAAGATATACATACAGGAATGCATATCGACGAAGCAGATTTCAATCATATTGTCGAACTATTAATAGACGCTATGAACAAAGCGGATGCGCCAGTCACTGCGCAAAACAAGCTACTTGCTCGTCTCGCGCCAATGCGCAAAGACATCTACCGGCGTTAGTAAGCCTCCCGATAAGACGTTGAGATGAGCAATGCAATAAGGCATCATCCCTAAACTGTTATAGAACGAGGGAGGTGTAACAATGATCGATCAGTGTAGGCATTCGAAAATGACATGGCGCCAGCGGCGTTGGGCTTTAAGCACAATTATCAGTGTGCTAGCGATTACCGTCATTGGCGCTAATAGTGCAAACGCTGTATCGACAGATCCGACAGAAACAGCCGCCGAAACGGCCAACCCGACTGCCAGCCAACTCGCCGCTAAACCAATTGCTGCCCCCGCGACTAACAAGCGGGTGAACTCCCTTACCAAAATTTCCTACACCCCCGCCTACGTTGCCGCGAACTTCGATGTTTGGGAAAACGATGAATTTGATCGATTTATTATCAATCGCAACTTTAGCCTTGCCGACTTCAATAAAGTTTTATTCTTTCCAATGACTTTTGATCGCTTGAAAATCTCGTTAAAAACAAGTTCTGATCTGGCAAAAAATTGGAACGATTCCAGCTGGAAGGAAATGGATAGAATTTGCGGTTTTTTCGATTATTTTGCTAAAAAGAAATTCAAGAGAAAAGACGACTTGCAGCTCACTTTTACGGGCGGCGATGATGTTCTAGCCGTGGAGTTTAGAATGACCGAATTCGTGCCGCAGCATTCAAAAGACGGCAGTTGGGACAGCGCAACGGTTGGCGAAGAGTCCTTTACTAATTTAGGCACACTCTACTATCGCGCGGTAATTGCCCACTCGCAAACAGGAGATTTAATTGCCGTAATTGAAGATGCAACGGAGATAGCACCTCCGAAAGCTATGGTGCGCAATATTACTGGGCAAAATATTGCGTGGCGAAATTCGTTTAAGCGAATACTAGACTCGTTTTATTTAGCGCTCAAAGAGGCTAAAGCCGCTGATATGATAGCCGCGAAAAATAACGAGTGACCACTTAAGGCGGAACAATATACACCAACAAATGTTGGCCGGATCCTATCCATCACAGCGAACAGATTCGCTTAAGTGGTCACCAAATGCAGGCTATTTAAGGGCAAGCTGGGTCGGCGATTCCAAAGCGGAAGCGACACTTTCTGACGCACTGTCAGAACTCGGCTGCAAATAGGCCGCTGCCATAATTAAGGCAAAAGCAAAGGTTGAGGAAACAGTGAGCGAACGATAAAACGCTAAGTCAACTTTCATAAAAAATCCTCAGTAAAATAAACGGGTAAAACACCCAAATGCCAAACGGCATAAACAATTGTATTAGCGAATAGCAACTTGCAGTAAACCCCAAAACGGGGACAAAAAAGTAAGCAAACTAACTTGAGCCAGAGGCAAAGCTTCAGCTCGCAAAAACTATTCTGCAATTAATTTGCCAACTTGAAAAAATAGCGGATTATGTCTGTTTAAAGCTTAGTTTGATGATATTTACGCCGATATAGGTGTTTAGGAAGGGAGTTGCTGAGAAGTATTTGCATCAACCCAAAAACCCCACGCCGTAAGCTAGTGCAAGCTTACTGCATGGCACCATTGTGATGCAGTGATAATAACGCTGAAGTATGACAATTCAGCTAGGGTTACAAACAACTAACCCTAGCTGAACGCGTGACTAACAATAAAAAATTTAACGGCTTTTCGGTGCTGGCCGAGCATCACCGGTGCGGTTGCCGCTACTTGCTGGGCCGCCACGGCGAGGCTTGTTGCGCGCACCTGTAGGCCGACCGGTGCCAGCAGGTTTTGATCCCGCAGGTTTATGGCCGCGAGCCGCTTCACCTGAACGCTGCCCATCGCGATGCTCAGAGTGAGGCTTCTTCGGGCGGGGTTCGGGACGGTGGCGAGCATTTAAACGTGATGCAGGAAGGTCGTGAACCGGCTCGAAACCATCAACAAAACGACGCTCTAATAGCTTGTGTATTAAATTCTCAATATCCGATAGCTGCTTGAATTCATCAGCGCTCACCAGCGACACGGCTTGCCCCGTCGCGCCAGCACGGCCGGTACGACCAATGCGGTGAACGTAATCTTCAGGGACATTCGGCAACTCGAAATTGACCACTTGCGGCAGCTGGTCAATATCAAGCCCGCGCGCTGCAATATCGGTGGCCACTAAAACCTGTACAGCTCCAGCTTTAAAATCTGCCAAAGCCTTAGTGCGCGCCCCCTGACTTTTATTGCCGTGAATTGCAGCCGCTTTGATGTTCTTGGTTTCCAAGAAACTTGCGAGCTTATTGGCACCGTGTTTGGTGCGCATAAACACCAGCACCTGATGCCAGTTATTTTCTTCTATCAACTGTTGCAGCACGAGCGCTTTCTGGCGTTTGTCGACTGGGCATATCCACTGAGTAACCGTCGTCGCAGTAGTATTGCGAGGCGTTACCGAAAACTCTATGGGGTCGTTATTAATAATACCCTTCGCCAATTTGCGGATATCATCGGAAAAGGTCGCCGAAAACAGCAGGTTTTGGCGCACTTTGGGTAAACGCTGAATAATTCGGCGGATATCGTGAATAAAGCCCATATCGAGCATGCGGTCGGCTTCGTCGAGAACGAGTATCTCAAGCTGATCAAACTTCACCGCATTTTGATTGGCGAGGTCTAACAGACGGCCCGGTGTTGCAACCAAGATATCGGCACCACGACGCAAACGCATCATCTGAGGATTGATTTTCACACCACCAAAAACAATGGTGGAACTTAAACGAATATGTTTGCCGTAAGTACGAACACTTTCGCCTACCTGGGCAGCCAACTCACGAGTTGGCGTAAGAATTAGAGCGCGAACCTGATTCGGCTTCGCTGGTGCGCCGTGGCTCAAGCGCTCTAATATCGGCAGGGTAAAGCCCGCAGTTTTGCCGGTGCCAGTTTGCGCAGCGGCCATAACATCTCGGCCTTCCAGTACAGCCGGAATGGCCTTAGCCTGAACCGGTGACGGGGTTTCATAGCCTTCTTCGGCAACGGCCTTAAGAATCGGCTCTGACAAGCCGAGGGAGGTAAAACTCATAGGGTATCTCTTGGGGTGGGTATCGCTTTTCGCACTAACGCTGTGGTGCAGGTATGCCAGTCACCATAGCCGGCGCTGGGGAGGCGCAAGTGTACAGCAAGGTAGGCCCAATTACCCGATTTTCTGGTGAATGTTTACGCAATTGATGAAATTGGCGTTTGCAAATCAGCAGGCAGGCCGCGATCATGAACCTCCACGCCTCCAGCCAAGCCACAGGGCAAAACCTAACTATGTATGGCAAAGCGCGCACCAAGTAACTTACAGGTATATAAATGCAGTTAACGGACGTAATGAGCTGGGTGGCCATGGCCACTTTTATCGGTATTATTTGGCAGCATCTCAACATTGGTTCACGCGCCTATATCGTCGCCCGACAAGCGACTGAACGAGCCGGTGTGGTACTGCTAGACCAAAGTGTTATTTTGCAACGCCTTCGAGTAGTTCGCTCTAGCCAGTCACTCTTTGCGGTAGAGCGGAGCTATAGATTCGAGTTCTCCAGCGTCGGCGACAGGCGCTACAAAGGCAGGGTAACGTTTCGCGGCAGCCGCTTGGCTGGAACCGAACTGGAACCTTACAAAACCCAAGAACCGGAACCGCTAGCGCCTCTAAACTCCTAACACCCGCTAAGCTATAGCGCTTTACCAACAACTCCGCGAAAACGATCCAGCAAGAAGCTCCACCGAACCCACTCACCTAGGAGGGTTCGTTACCTGGCCGCCATTTGATATTGCAACCTATAGAAGGGTATTGCTTAGCCGGTGGTTGCTCTCCGTTCAACAGCTGATCTAAAACAATTTTCAAGCTGTCACCATTTGCTGGAGCTTTGCCTGAGTCATAGTTGCCAGAGGAGATACGATGCGGACGGGTGTCATCAAACTGACCGCGGTAAGCTAATTTTCGCGCGCCATCAAAGACGTATAGGTCTGGCGTACAAGCTGCGCCATAGGCCTTAGCCACCGCTTGGGTCTCATCGTATAGATAGGGGAAGGGGTAACCGCGCAAGGCCTGCTCTGCTTTCATCAATTCAAAACTGTCGGCGGGATATGCGTCGGTATCATTACTATTAATAGCAACGAAGCCGATGTTTTTTTCCATATAGTCGCAAGCCAACTCAGCCAAGGCTGGGGCAATATGGATTACATAAGGGCAATGATTACAAATAAAGAGCACCACCAGTGCGTCATACTTGCTAAAATCCGCCAAACTCAAGGTTTTGCCAGAGGTTGCGGGTAAAGAAAAATCCGGCGCAGCACTGTGCAGCTCCATCATCGTTGATTCGGTAAGTGCCATTTGGTGCCTCTACTGAGTTATAGACTCGACAAGTTGTATACATATATGAAAACGCAGGACATTCTAACACTGCCCGAAGCAAAGCTAGCGCCTCAGCTTGCACACTTAAAGGTTAAAGAACTCGAACGCCACGCGCAAAAAATTCTACTAAAGAACGGCGGCGGCGACTACAACCAATTAATCCGCACAATTATTCAAACCATTCCCAAGCTCAGTGCCGAATCCGACACGCCCTATCAAGAAGTACAGAAATTAGTGCGCGCCGAACTTGAGCACAGTGATGCGATCAACGATATAGCGGAACGTCTCAGCGTGATTATTATGGTCATCGTCACCAAAAAATTTCAGAAAATACATAATGGCTAGATAAGACTAAGGTCGGCACCTCTACCGTAAAAATTAACCCGCATCGCAATGCTTACTCAGTAAGCGTAATCAGAAGCAGTGCGCAATCAACATTCAGCCACTGTCATAAATTCGTCACCCAACAAGGTTACAATGGCCTATCAGTACCGCCGTTAAATTTAACTCGAGGACTGTACTTGCCGTTGTTTTCGCCGCACCTTTCGTTAACTGGACCCCGCCAGCTAGATAAGACTTCATGCCCTTTCCGCGCGCCTTAACCTATATTGCACTTCGCAACCGTGCTCGCCGCCTGCTAGGCCTTCGCACCAAAACCAATATTAAAGACCTCGCTATTCGCTGCAGCACCGATCAGTTAGTAAATCAAACAGCACCCGAATATCTATCCTTTTCGATTGATATTTCCGTGGTCGTCGGCGGGTTTTGGTGGGAGGGAAGTAAAGGCGTTAGACGAGGACTGGGCACATTGCGCGTACCGGCACTAGATTTATCCAAACAGCGATTAGATATTCTCACCCAAGCACTCGCTCCAGCGTACCTGCGTGTTGGCGGCTCTGAAGCCGATAAGATCCATTATTTTCACAACCCAGAAGGCGAACCCGATGCGCTGGTTTTAAGCCGCGACATGTGGAATAACTTGCACAAATTTATCCAACGTAATCATTTAAAGTTTTACTTCACGGTAAAATACGGATTGTTTAATCGGCGCCAGCATGGCGACTGGCAAGGCACCGAAATTCAAAGCTTGCTGCAGTACAGTAAAGACCACAACTACACGATTAACATTTGTGAACTAGGCAACGAGCTAAACGCCTACTGGGCATTTCATGGCCTAAAATCACAACCTTCTGCGGTAAAATTAGCGCACGACTACAGCACCTTCACCCAGTTATTACGACATTACTACCCCAGCATAAAAATTGCGGGGCCAGGGAGCGCGTTCTGGCCAAAGCTAGGCGAAACAGTGCGGCCAGTTTCTAACTTAAGCGAAAAGTTTTTACAGACCAGTCAGTCTCAGCTCGACATTGTTGACTGGCACTATTACCCATTTCAAAGTACACGCACGCCACTGCGCACACGCACTGCAACACTTAAAAAGTTTCTCTCGCCAAGCTCTTTTGAAGATTTCGCACATTTTAGCGATCGCTTAAAACACTGGAGAGATCTATATCAACCCAATGCTGAACTCTGGACGGGCGAAACTGGATCGGCGCAATGCGGTGGCGAGCCTCGTCTTTCCGATCGATTTACTTCAAGTTTTTGGTGGGCCGATCAACTTGGGCGCGGCGCCCGCATTGGCCAAAAAGTTATGATTCGACAGAGTTTGATCGGCGGTGACTACGGAATGATCGACCGGCTGACACTTAAGCCACGACCCGACTACTGGGTAAGCTGGTTCTGGAAACGGCTGATGGGCACCGCAGTATATCGCGCGGAAAGTAGCAGTCGGCGAATTCGTGCCTACCTACATCGCCACCCCGATGGCGAGCGCTACACCCTTCTGATGATCAATCTTACCGATCAGAAACAGTCGCCCGACATTTCCGGGCTTGGCGGTTTACAGCAACAATATGTCATAACCGCAAAAAAACTCACTTCCCGCAAACTACATGTAAATGGTATACGCCCTAAAATTAAACACCTCGAAAACAATGCGGAGAATAAGCTGCTGCCTTTTGCAATGCGCCAACTATCGCGAGATTTGCAACCGTTTAGTATCAGCTTTTGGATTTACTCACGTAGCGCAAAAAATTAATGTCGACGAATAGAGGGTGGTATACTTCAAAGCCTTAACCTTATCGACTTGAAGCCTATGACTATTTGGGTAGACGCAGATGCGTGTCCAGTTCCAATTAAAGAAATTCTCTATCGCGCGGCAGCTCGCACTCAAGTGCAAACTGTATTCGTAGCGAATCAGTTTTTACGTCTGCCTAACCAGCCCGCGTTAAGCTTTTTACAAGTAGGCGCAGGCTTTGATGTTGCCGACAATGAAATAGTAAAACGCATGGTCGATGGCGACATGGTGATCACCAACGATATACCGCTCGCCGACGAAGTTATAACAAAAGGCGCGCAAGTGTTGAACCATCGCGGCGAAGCACTAACCAAAGACAATGTTCGCGCACGCCTTAATATTCGCGACTTCATGGAAACGATGCGCAGCAGCGGTGTTCACAGTGGCGGCCCGCCCCCGCTTTCTGCCGCCGACAAACAGAAGTTTGCCAACGCCCTAGACTCTTGGTTAGCCAAAGCAGGTAAACCCTAGCCGATCATTCTGGGGCCTAGGCCACAGGCTCAACCGTATCGACCCGCACATAAAGTTCCCCCTCTATTAACTGGTAATACCAGCGAACCTCTACATCGTCTAAACGCGTACCGTAACGTCGCTGCTCATCCAGTGCTTGATATTTTGGGCGCGGGTCTTGCTGTAATACCTGCTCAATGAGCCGTAACAGATCACTTCGCTGCTCTAGCGCCAACTTTAACTCGTCACTAAAAATCACCGGCAGTAATGCTGGCTCCTGCTCTGCGAACTGGTTGGTCGCTTCCGACAGCGCATCAACATAGGGAACATAGGGTTTAATATCCAACACTGGAGTTCCATCGAGCAAATCAATTCCCGACAAATGCAGTCGCACCAACGAAGGCCCCAACTCTAAGCGCTCGAGTTTCACCACCGACAAGCCAATCGGACTAGGGCGTACCGGCGACCGAGTGGCAAACACGCCAATGCTTTTATTCCCCCCCAAACGTGGCGGGCGAACCTTCGGTCGCCATTGCTCTGTATTATTCCGATGAAAAACAAACTGCAGCCAAATATGCGAAGCCAACTCCAAGCCCTGAAACGCATCGGGATTGTTGTACGGCGCAACAATTTCTAGGGTTGCCTTTGACGCAGTTGCCAAGCCAGGCTGACGAGGAATGCCAAACTTCTCCTTAAAGCATGAGCGAACGATTCCAATAACGGGGAAGTGGTAAGTCGATTCCATTTAATTCCTGATTTTTTCACTCTAGTCACTCTATAAAACGCTATAGAAATGAAATTATTTATCGAATTTGTGGGCTTGTTACATTTTTGTGTCGCCAATCAGCGTGGTATAATTGCCGACGCAACATTCCTACCACCATTATTTCCATTCTCTGATTATACGAAACCCGCGGCATATGCTAGTTAGGCCAAAGGGTATTCGTGTTTTACTAATCTATTGAAGTTATAAGGATTTCCCCATGAAAAAAGCCCTCTCGTTAGTACTACCGTTATTAGCGCTAAATGCATTTTCTGAAGAAGAAAAAGCCTTTCAACTGGATGCTGAAGTTGGCGCTCTAATGACCTCCGGCAACACTAAGTCTACGGCCTTCAAAGGTAAAATTGATGCCAAACAAGATCTCAGTAGCTGGCGCACTCAGTATGTACTCGAAGGCCTCTACAAGGAAGACGAAGTCGAAAATGTGGATGGTGGGGTAATTACAAGCGCCGATCAAACCACGGCTCAAAAGTACTTCGTTTCGGCTCAGGCCGATTACAAATTGGATGAAGAACATCGCGGCTTGTTCATATTTGGCTCCTATGAAGATGCTCGCTTTAGTGGTTACGACTACCAATCAACGCTTGCCGTTGGTTATTCAGACCGCCTATTTAAAACAGAAAAGTCTCACCTAGACTATAGCGTCGGTCCCGGTTACACCACTAACAAATCAACATTAACCGGTGAAACTGACAGTAACTTTATCATTCGGCTGGCCGCTTCATACGTCTATAAATTTAGCCCCAGCGCCAAGTTCACGCAAACTGTTGCCAGTAATATTGCCACCGAGTCTGGTTCGAACACGGCTACCAAAGCTGAGTCGGCAATTACCGCAACCTTAACAGACTCTTTTGCTATCAAAGCGTCTTACACCATTAACAACAACTCGGAAGTACCGGTAGGTATCGAAAGTACCGATACACAAACAGCTGTTACTTTAGTCTATAGCATGTAATTTCGACCTATAGCGTTAATGCGCCCCAGCGTCTGAATTGTAAATTTCCAACTTAGACACTGGGGCGCAACATTACCTACTGACCACAATCTCGAAGACACCTTTCAACCCGATCAGCCTCTAATCGGTATGATTCCGCGCACTAACCAATATTCCCTGTATTAATATTTCAGTCATAGCTTCGAAAGAGTTATTAACCGAGGTTTGATTGTGCAACAAAAACTCTTCTGGCCAACGCCCCGACGCACAGGCAGTGTGATTCATATGCTTACTAGCAAGCGCTGTAATTCCGTGAGCCATAGACCAACAGGCATAGGTGCCTAACGCTTCGTTATACTGATTAACCGGTAGATTATTTTTTTGTAGTAGAGCCAGCACAGCAGAACGCAATGCCTTCTCCGCACTCATAACGCAATTTATAAGCTCTGGCGTGAAATATTCATCTGGGACCTGCTCTTGGAAAATTCGCTCAAAATACTGCGCGTGCTCAATAGAATAACGGTAATAGCTCTGACCGAGAACGCGGATACGCACTTCCGGCTCGAGTGTGTCAGGCGCATGAGACTCTAAATACCGCGTAAAATGGCCCAAGCACTCCAATTTCACCGCAACGACTAACGCCATCTTGTCGGGAAAGTGATTGTAAACTGCTGTAGCCGCCACCCCGACATGGCTCGCCAATTTCCGCAGGGAAATTTTTTCGACGGGAAATTCGTGGAGGAGTTGTAGGTAAGCATCCACCAGCGCTTGCTTTAAGTTACCGTGGTGATAACTAGTATTTTGCTTATCAGGGTTTTTAAGTGTCAAATGGTTCGCACCTTGTAATCAGACCAGCGGATCAACCTAAATGGGACAAGTTGATTCCCTTGAAATAATACAGAATTAATAGCGCAGTACCAAGCCTCCTGCAGTTGCCTCCGCCAAGGATTAAAAACTATATTTTATCGATAGATTGGCCACATCGTTAGTCGCAAAATAGTCGTCGAAATAGGATCCCTCGTCGCCCTCATAAAGGGCAACACTAGCGCCCAAGTGAAGATTATCGGACATCTGATACTCTAGACTCCAACGCAGTACTTTCATTTCGACCGTCCCCATATAAATCAGCCGCAACTGATTGCTCAACCGGTCATTCATGGCGCTATGCCGTGCACTTAGAAAGTGACCATAGTTTGTCTCTACCTGACCGTCGCGATGAAATTTCACTAAAGAAAACTCATAAGCTAACTGCAAATTCTCGAAGCCACCGTAATCCAAACCAAGCATAGCTCGCAACTCACGCACCTTATCAAACCCGGCAATGGGATCACTCGGAGCCGGATCCTGCACGGGGATTGTCACCACAGGTAACCGATCGCTCCAGCTGTTTGCAAACTCGCTGCGTAATAACCATTGATCGAGCACCTTGGCAAAACTACCACCGATCACGCGTGACCTTGGCTGATAGAAGATGGGCCCTCGCTCGTCATAGCCCGCGAGTTGCTGCTCGTTATCATTTACCTCGGCGGCCATTAACATAAGGTCGCTACCAGCAATAGAATAAGCCCACTTAGCAGCAACCTCCCACTCCTTATCCGGTTTTTTATAGCTTTCTAAACAAGGAGGCAAACACCACGGACTAAGCAAGTAAAATTCTTCGCCCTGCTCGGCGTTACGATTTGCATTCGCCGCGAACGTTACCACAGAGGTTAAACTACCAAACGGGGTAATTGTCGACATTGAAATTGCCGGAAGAGCTTCACGAATATCTTCAAGTTCGGCCTGACCTGGCTCACGTAAATCTTTTGGGCTGAGCACATCGGTAATAGCCAGCGACTCAGACTCTCCCCAAGCCAAAACTTGGTGGCCAACCCGAAGCCAATTATTACCGTAGCTAAAATCCACATACGCATCACGCAGGAAAAGCCGAGAATCGGTTAGCCCCCACTGTTGCTCGCCCAGCTGCCACTGCACCCAATCTAGCTCTGTTTTGGTACTTAGCTGCCATCTAATATCCGGCGCTAGCTTACCGCTAAACTCCAAAAATCCCTCACTACGCAAACCGTTCACCCCAGCCTCGTAGCGCTGAACATTGGACTGCTCTCGCGGGGACTCGATGCCAAGCTTAAGGTTTTGACGAACATAGCCGCGATAGGAGAAGCTGCCAGAATCTTCAGCCGTGTTATCTAAGTCCACCTCGACACTTGCAAAAAAATCCTCCTCAGCAAGTGCAGACACCGGCGAAAATAAAACAACGCTGGCGAATACTAGAATGGCTTTCACTTTAGAGCCCTCGCTGCATCGCCTGAGCATCGAAGAAATTGGCCGGTAACGGCTTGTTATAAACGATTTCATTTATCTTAAATACGCTACTGTGTTGCTTCTCACCGCGTCGAACAGTAACCATTTGCAGAGTCTTAGCCGTCCAAACACCATCGATTTTTTCGATATCCGTAGCACTAAAATATTTTGTTTGCTTACCCTTCTTTACATCGATGATCGCTTTAACTACCACGAAGTTATCTTTTCTTACCCATGATTTTGAGCTGATATATCCGGTTTTATCAATAACATCCTCACTCACAGGGATAGAAGAAATAACCCAACAGTCGACCCCATCAACAAGCTCGCTCACAGCTTCTATTTTATAGCGGTAGTCCTCATAGTCTGTACCATTAATATCGGCATAGCTAAAGTCGCTGCCCATAAATGCACCCGACTCTTCCGAAGACGCGACACGCTTTACTTTCTGTAAGGCTGGCAGATATAGCCAAGAATCGTCGGCAATAGCTGGATCGCTCCACTCATAAGAAAGATAGGAGGTTCCCTCAACATCCGCAGGACTGCGAAACACAATTAGCGCTTTTTCAACCTCTTTTGTTTCCACACGATACATTTCTAAATCGCGAACTCGTTGACGCTGCCGCTTATCAACTAAAACTAAAACGCTCGTCGCTTGACTAGTATCGCCGCTATAACGCTGATCAACCTTTAACATTATATCGGCAGCGTTTAACGTTTGCCCTTCATCGGCTGATAACGTCGGCAAACATAGAATATTTACAAGTATCACGCACAACGTAGCTAAACGTTCTAAACTGCAAAACTTATATCGTTTTAACATCACTATTTTTCTCCCTAATTCTCTAGCGTCACATGCTGAGACTTTAAATTTGATTCGGCGCTTTTATCGGCATAGGTATGTTCATCTAAGCTGGCTAGAGAAGATTTCCCATCAATAAGATAAAGCAGAGCCGGCATAAAAATTAAATCGCCCAATAAGGCCAAACTCATAATCATCGCCGAAAAAAGCCCAACGTAGATATAGGACATAAATGACCCTAACAACATCACAGAGAACCCGCAAACCAATATAATAGAAGTTAATATCACGGCTCTGCCAGAGGAATTCATCGCGTACTTTATTGCTGCATCAACCCCTAGCCCACGCTTCCGCATCAATAAATATCGGCTCATCAAATGTATGGAATCATCAACCGCAATGCCGATCGTCATAGCGCCAACAATCATTGTGCCTAAGTCCATGGGTATTCCAGCCAAGGAGACGATCGCGCCGGTTAAAAGTACCGGAACAACACTTGGTATCAAGGCGATTAAACCGTAGGTAAGCGAACGAAACAGTAGTATAAAGCTCACACCAATAGTCAATATCGCGACGCCAAACGACTTAAACATACCATTATTTACATAGTGATTTTGGGCGTTATTCATAACCAAAGTACCGGTAATCACAACATCTAAGTTTGAATAGGAGAGCGCAACCTCATCTCTAATATTATTAAAGAGACGACTTAACTGAGTTTCATCCATATTTACCACCGGCACTCGGATTCGCAAGTTTTGATCGCTAAAATCTTTTAGGTCGGTTAAATCTTCATCTGGCCCAGAATTTTCGTACAGTAGTAACAACTGCGCTGCCATAGCGCGGCTATCTGGGAGCGTAAAATACCTAGGGTCGTCCTCGTGTAATGATTGATTAATCTGTTTGTAAAAATCGAGTATAGAGGTTGGTTTGCCGGTTTCGGGAAAGCTCGCTAACCACTGCTGTAATTGATCCGCCTGCTGCAAGAATTTCGGGTCTTTAATCCCACCCTCTTCACCAGAATTCAAGATAAGATCGACATTACTAATCCCCTTGAATGTACGATTAAAATAATTTAGATCTTTACTCATCGCGCTAGAGGATTTGAAGTAGTTCGCTATGTTAGAGTCGACACGCATCTGCGTAATACCAACAAAACTTGCCACGGCTACAACACAACCTAGGAGTGTAATCATTTTACAATTGCGCTTGATAAAGTTCGGTATACCACCAGTTAACAGCGTTGAAAGCTTATCGCGGCTAGCGGGATCATCGAGAGAAACATGAGCGTCTTCGCCTGAGCTATATTTATTTTTCGAGCGATTCCGACGAGGCAACCAAGGTACAAAACTTAATATTACCGGCAGTACTGTAGCGCTAAGCAAAAAGATTAACATCGGTGCAAGCGCAGCAAGAACCGCAAATTGTCGCACCGGCTTTAATTCAGTTATCGATAGCGCAAGAAATCCTACTGCAGTAGTCACACAAGTAAACAATATCGCAAACAAAAGATCCGTCACGGTTTCGCTAGCGGCTTCCAGCGGCGACTTCCCCGCATAGCGAAACTGAAAAAACTCAACCAGCACATGTACGCTAGCTCCCATGCACAAGATAATAATGGCAGGGATTAACGCTGCATTTACCGCCGTAAAAGGCCACTTTAGTGCGCCCTGAATCCCAGTAATTATCACCAAGGTCACCAAAGTTATTAACAGCGGTACCAGCACTGCAAACATCGACCGAAATACGAGGTAAATGATAACGAACATAACACACCCCGTTAGCGGGTTTAGCCACGCTTTGTCTTGTTCGGTTAGAGTTTCAATACGCTCACCAATAACCGGCACTCCGGAAAAGTGTAAGCGATGCCCTCGCTCCTCGTAACCACGACTCTCAACAAAGCC
This sequence comes from Teredinibacter waterburyi, assembly GCF_001922985.1. Taxonomy (GTDB): domain Bacteria; phylum Pseudomonadota; class Gammaproteobacteria; order Pseudomonadales; family Cellvibrionaceae; genus Teredinibacter; species Teredinibacter waterburyi. The sequence continues at coordinate 157,616 of NZ_MRUH01000022.1, read as the reverse complement.
TCGCAACTCCTGTACAAGCTCAACCTTATGCTGATTTTCGCCAGGCCGATAAATAGTGCGTGCAATTATCTGGGTATGCTTAAAGTCTCTGGTAACGATGTTTTCTAGAGCGATCTGCTCTCGTGCAATAATGTCGCGAGCCGTCAGCAGCTCCGCGGAGGACTGATCCAGTGAATCAATATCCTCAAACAGGTTATCAGTAGCGAGCATTCCGCCGTCGTCGTGAGTGTATTGATACTTACTTATCGAACGAACCTTGGTTATATACCGATGATCCTCGAGAAAACGCGTGATCTCATCAATCATCTGAATGGTATCGGCGGTGAAGATATCGTGATCGTTCGCGCGAGCCTCAATACCAACTAAAAGGTACTCTGGATCGCCAAATAAATCGACCAAACGATCAAAGGCCTCCAGGTTTGGGTCCTGCTCGAGAAAGTAACTTTCGTTAGAGTTGTCGTGATAAAGCTGATGATAACTAAGCGGCGCACTGCAGACGATAACGGCGGCGACAATCAAAATAGCGATACGGTGCCTTAACACCCACTCCGCCCAAGCTCGACTGATTCGTTCCATGTATTTTCTCAGGATAAGGTTTGCTGTACATTATATTTACAATGTACATATCACGAATACAACCCTATATAAACATCGTTTATATAGCAAGAGTCAAAGGAATCAGCTGTCGAACTAAGCCACAATATGTGAGAAATTACACAAATTTAAACGCTGGATTATCTCAGGGACAGCTTTCGATCCAAGCACGGCTAACCAAGATTAGAACCAACAAAATACGCGAGCAACGCCGACCGCCAGAATACATGCTACTAGGACGGGAATCATTTAGTAAATTAAACGGCGACACGACGAGTGAGGACTAGGCAGAGCAGACAGCGGGACGGACCGCTGCGAAAAGGACTTGCAGAAAAGCAACCCACAGCAGATTCCCCAAGTATTATGTATTACGTCGGCTACTGCGGGGTTAACAACATCGTTATTGATAATGAGTGGTCGCCCAAAGGCCAGACATAGCCAATTGCGAAGCATAGGTACCAACAACCTGTCGCTTACGGATGCTATCTAGAAAAATACGGGCGCCATTTTCGGCTGCGCGCCGATTGGCAAAGGGGCCAACTTCTGAACCCTCTCGAGTAGTAAAAAACCAGCCATCACTGGTGCGATAGAAACGATCAAACCGGTACCACACTCGCTCATCTTCGCCATTTCTAAATTCCATAATCGATAAATCCCTAAAACCACGCCATAAATAGTGATGCTGGTCACAGATTCTAGCGCCAAAAACATCAAAGTAAATATCTTTGACGCACATCACACAAAAACCGTACTTCTTGCTTAGCTAGTACGCCGTTTTAGGGTAGGGAAAATGGTTCGAACGATTGAGGCGCGTAGTATCAGATCGACTTTGCGAGTTACCGCAAAGGCCTTTCTGATAGTACGCGAGCTGTTAGTGTTGAAGATGAGTCGTTATGGCGTGGGCTTACGGCTTAACAAATTTTAAGGTCCAGCGATCGGTGTTGCCCGTTACCGACTTGCGGCCGACTTCGTAGCGCAGCTCATCGTCAGCCCGGTAATGTAAGCTGGAATAATCCTGCAATACAAAGCCCGCCGCCTGTATTTCTTTAATGGCCAGCACGGGATCAAAGCGCCGACCATTCTCACCGCTATCGCCCTCCATATGGCGGCGGGTGTGATCTACGACACCGTAAACACCACCGGATTTAAGCGATTTAAAGACCGCATCGTTTACGGTCTTCCGAGCCGCGTCATCTAGGTTATGGTAGTTTCTAAAGGTCAGCACCATATCGACTTTGTTAACACCTAATTCCGCCTTTTCGAGGCTAAATAAATGTTTCCCATCTTGGCGGTAGAGTTTGTGGTTTGGTGCTAATACCTCAACTTTTTCGAAACCGGGCTGCTCGAGCAAGTCGCCCATCCAAGCGGTGCCATAGGCGACGTAAAGCTTGCCTTTGTCGGCCAGTGTAGGGGCCAATAGGCGTGTGTACCATCCACCGCCAGGCACCAACTCAATAACTTTCATATTGTCGCGCAAACCAAAAAACTCAAGCGTTTCTACCGGTTTCCGATTGCCGTCCCTCAGAGCGTCCTTAGCTGGCCGCGAGTCGGCGGAGATAGCAGCTTCCACCTTGGTTTTAACCGCACTGAAATCATCGGCTAAAGCCGCGGTCGCAGTCGCGAGCATACCTACCAATAGCGATGTTTTAAAAAGCTTGGCTATGTGTAAAGTCAAAATATTCATGGAGCCTCCGATCTTTTATTTTTGCGGCGCCAGACAGTCGTAATCTGCATGGCAGGGGATGAAGCGCTGAGTGTAACGACTATTCATTGAACGTAAGGTTGAAGCAGTCAATAATTCGCAGGCTTAGCGACGATGCATAAATGGCGTTAAGCCGTCATTAGTGAACCACAGGATAATTACGCAACGGATCCAAAATAGATTCCTGCCCATTCGTTTTTATCTCTAAAGCCAAGGCCAGCAACTGGCCTAGCTGATTATCTGGGAACCCCTTGGTGGCAAACCAAAGTAGGTAGTCTTCTGGCAGGTCAATAATCACTCGGCCCGCGTACTTACCAAACGGCATAGTCACGTTAGCTAGCTGGATAAGGTGCTTTTTTTCTAACATTATCGCGCCAACCTAATCGCGAAAGTTATTGAACTGGAAGGGTTGCCCCAAATCCGAGCTACGCACCAAAGCCATCACATCTTGCAGCTCATCGCGCTTTTTACCCGTAACCCGTACCTGCTCGCCCTGAATCGCGACCTGAACTTTGAGCTTGCTGTCCTTAATTAGTTTCACAACCTTTTTCGCCATTGGCGCCTCAATACCCTCTAAAAAGGTAATCTTTAAGCTGAAAGTCTTACCCGAATGTACCGGGTCACTTTGTTTCATGGTCTCAGGGTCGACATTTCTCTTGATAAGCTTGTTGCGCAAGATATCCACCATTTGCTGCAACTGAAAATCGCCTTCCGCAGCCACTGTGGTTTCCGTTGTCGTCCATTTGAAACTTGCCTCAACACCGCGAAAGTCAAACCGAGTTTCCAATTCTCGCTGTGCATTTTCGACCGCGTTTCGAACCTCTTGCTGATCGACCTCGGAAACAATATCAAACGATGGCATAGCTATTCCTCCTATAATTTTCGACCCAGATAATCGCTCGAAAACACTCGATCCGACTTTACCAATGTGGCCAAATTGACTTAGCCAGCAAGCGTACCAAAAGCGGTAGCCTTGGGGTAGCCGTTAGGCCTATCTTGTGGCGAAAGCCTTAAATATTCTGATCTAAAAATGAGCAGCTTATTCCGCTTAAACAAATGGGGATAACCCCGACTATATTGCGGCAGCGCAAATAAGACAGTCTCAGCACTTGCAAATCAATGCGATAGCCCCTAATTTAGGTATTGAGACAACAGAAATTGGGAGGGAAAGTAATCATTTACGTGTGCGCGGATCACCTTTGGAGAAAGTCACCTAATGTTAGTTGGCGTCATTACTACCCAATAAAATCAACGCTGCCCAAGTTTCTGCCTTGTACTCGTAACATGCGGTAAATCTAAACAGGAAATCCTATATGCAAATTAATATATCCGGTCACCATCTAGACATAACCGATAGCATTCGCGAATCTGTTACCCATAAGTTCTCCAAAGTCAAAAACCACTACCCGCACATAGACAGCCTTTCCGTCATCCTTACTGTAGAGCGACACGAACAAAAAGTTGAAGCACAAACACAATACCTTGGCGCCGCAGTCTCGGTTCATGCTTCAAATGAAGATCTATACGCCGCGATCTCTGGCAGCGCAAAAAAACTTGAAGCTGCATTGGCTCATCGTAAAGGTTCGGTTAAATCCAACCTACATAGCAAGCCAACGATCGGCGACCCCGCCGCCGTAGATTTGGAAGAGTAAATAGGTCACGCAGAGGTACAGGATCGGCGCTCTCAGGGGCGTCGGTTCCAAACAACTCATTTAAATTCTGCACACTCAAGGCAAGACTATGACCCCTCCAGCAGACTCCCTAAAACCGCTACTAGCTGAACTCAATAAAGCACTAAAACACTCTGATCTCTCCGACCCAGAGACAATTGCGATGCTACGCGGCCTCGATGCTGAAATCGATTCCGTTCTCGCTAATGAATCAAGCGGAGATGACTTGGGAGACATTGTTGCCCAGCTCGAGTCTCGCTTTGCTGTTGAACACCCTATTGCCGCACAAACCCTACGTGAAATTATCGATATCCTCGGCAAGATTGGCATCTAACCGCGACCAACTAAAAGTTGAGTCATTCCTCTCGTCAGGGAACTTTTAGGTGTTTCTGCCGTATAAGTCTCTATACCTATTCAATTGCGAACCCAATTGCAGAGCGCCAACAGTTTGCCCTGCGTAAACGGATTTCCTACGGTGATCGATCGAATAGCTCACGCTAGAGCTCTCAGAACATAACCTATTTAGGAGACGACAGATGGCATCTAAATTCGATCGCAATTATGGGCTGACGGAAAATGATGTTACCGATGAAGCATTATTCAACGCCCGCCGACGATTTCTACGCTCTGGAGCGCTGGGCTCAGCAGTAGCGTTTGCATCGCTACCTTTATGGGCAAACTCGAGTTTAGATAGCCTAGCCGGACGTTTAGGAGCTGCCAAACGTACTCAGGAGATGGATGAAAAGCTCACCAGCTATCAAGATATTACCCAGTACAACAACTTCTATGAACTTGGAACGGCAAAAAGCGATCCACATGAAAATGCCAAAGCATTAAACACCTCAGCTTGGACGGTTAGCGTTGAAGGCGAGTGCGCGAAACCTGGGACATTTACCCTCGAAGACATTTTAAAACCCCATAGTTTTGAAGAGCGAATTTATCGGCTTCGCTGTGTCGAAGCTTGGTCGATGGTAATCCCATGGACCGGTTTCCCTCTCGCAGATCTATTAAAAAGATTTGAACCTACTAGCAAAGCCAAATACGTTGCTTTTGAAACACTCTACGACAAGGCCGCGTTACTGCCTGGTCAAAAACGCCGCACTATTGAGTGGCCTTACCGAGAAGGTTTGCGAATAGACGAAGCCATGCACCCGCTAAGCTTTATTGCAGTGGGCCTCTACGGCAAGCCACTGCCGAACCAGAATGGTGCACCTATGCGCTTGGTGGTACCTTGGAAGTATGGATTCAAAAGTATTAAATCCATCGTAAAAATTCGTTTTTCCGAAACCGAGCCAGAAACCAGCTGGAATATGATTGCACCGCGAGAGTATGGGTTTTACTCCAACGTAAACCCAAATGTTAGCCACCCGCGCTGGAGCCAACAGAGAGAGCGTCGCATTGGTGAACTGTTTAAAGTACCTACAAAATTGTTTAACGGCTATGAAGCAGAAGTCGCTTCACTTTACACGGGAATGGACCTGTCTAAATATTATTAGAACCAAACTTGATAGCGGCAGGGTTACATGAGGTTGTCTAAATTTAGTGCTGTACGGCTATTCGCCTTTGTCGCGATGTTAACGCCCGGCCTTTGGCTAATTCTCAAGTTTATTCAGCAAGATCTCGGTGCAAATCCCGTTGAATTCCTTACCCATCAAACCGGCAAGTGGACACTAATCTTCCTGCTGACAGGGCTAGCTATTTCACCACTTAAAAATATTCTCGGCTGGAAATCTCCAATGAAGTTACGGCGTATGGTGGGGCTATACGCGTTTTTTTACGCGTGCTTACATCTAACCATTTATTGGGTATTCGACCAGTCTCTTTCATTTACCTATGTTTGGGACGATATTCGCAAGCGCCCCTATATCACCATCGGCTTTAGCGCTTGGTTACTTTTAATCCCGCTCGCCATCACATCCGCAAATTATTTCCGCAAACGCATGGGCAAAAATTGGATCCGGCTGCATAAGCTCGCCTATCTCACAGCGCTACTCGGGTTAATACATTACGTCTGGTTAATTCGCGCCGATTACGCCGAAACCTTTATATACGCTGCCGTGCTGTTCTTACTATTAGGCTACCGTTTAATCGGAAGCCCTAAGTTAGAATTTAAGATTCGACGATCACAGGCTTAGCATCTAGTGAATCATCATGGCGACGATGGCCAACAAACAAAATCACAAGACCCGCTACCATACCTGGAGCACCCTCATACAAAGTACTTTGCAATCCCAGCAAGCGCCAGCCAATAGCGACCGACAATCCCGCGACAATCGCGACTAAGGCGACAAAATTACTCTGACGCCAACCAAAACAGCGCGATAGCAGCAGCGGTGCAAACGCACTAGCCAGCCCAGACCAGGCCATTAATACCAAGCTAAACACACTCTGCTGATTTAACAGCGCCCAAGTTGCGGCCAGGATAGCGATTAAAAAAGTGGCAAATTTAATTTTGGCTGGGCTTTTAATATCCCCAGGAAAAATGTCATGAGTGAGTGCAGAAGAACAACTTAATACCAACGAATCGGCGGTCGATAATGTTGCGGCAAAGATCCCCGCGAGCACCAGACCAACCAGTACCGGCGGCAGTAGTTGTAATGCCATCGTCGGCAAGGCTAGCTCAGCATCAAACCCAGCGACATCAGGAAGATAAACTCGAGAAAGCATTCCCACCGCCGTTGCCAGCCCGTAGAAGCTTGTAAACCAAAGGTAGTACCAGATCCGCGCACTACGCATATCGCCAAGATTTTTCAGGGTCATAAAGCGGACCATAATATGCGGCTGACCAATCACAGAAAAACCTGCACACGCCCAGCCCATAATAAACAATAGGCCACCGGCAATTCCAGGCAAGACTAAATCGCTTGGAAAAATATCGAGGTAGCCGTCCACTTCACTCATCGCGTCAACGGCAGATGTAATACCACCAAGCTCAACTACAGCGGTAATCAACAACAAGGCCATCGCTACAATCATCACGCAGGACTGCGCCGCGTCGGTCCAAATAGATGCGCGGATACCGCCGGCAAGACAATAAGAAACAACCAAAACAGTGCCGATCAAAACCCCCGCGTAGGCCGGCCAGTCAAACAAAACCTGCAGCGCCTTACTGCCCGCGACCAACTGAGCACTAGCGTATGCGAGTAAAAACACAAGTGAAATCAGCCCCATCAGAGATTGCGTTTTTGAGGTTTGGCCACCGCTATTACCGTCATCAGTATTAACGTCTGGCTCTTTCTGCCAGCTGCTAATCACCCCAATAAAACTCACCTGATCCAAACTGGCAGTTTGTTTACGTAAGCGATGATGAACGAATGTTGACGCGAGGTAATCACCCAAAATCCAACCAATCATCAACCAGATCGCAGAAAAGCCCGTAGCGTAGGTATAGCCAATAACACCAATAAACATGTAACCACTATTATTCGTGGCAACAGCGGAAAGACCAACCAACATAGGGTTAACAGAACGACTAGCAAGGTAATAATCATCAGCTTGGTGTGTGCTCTTGAAAAAGGAGCTTAAACCGATAGCGGCAAATATACTGAGGAAGACAACGAAGCTGATTAACATAAATTAAAATCCATCAGGCTATTTTTTTTCGGCTAGAAAATTGTCGGCGAACAGCTCGTTAAAACCGGGGCGCTCGCGCAACGATGCCAACGCGGGGTCATTCAGAGCTGCTTCTTTATAGTCTTCAGTACCCTGTAAGGCGCGCTTTAGATAATGCCCAGCTTCCTCATACTTTTCCAAAACGGTGTAAGCACAAGCAAGCTGATAGAACGCATGAGTATTGTCTGCATCTATAGCTAATGCCTGATGACAGAGGTTGGCCGCCCACTGCGGTTCGCCCACCTCAAGGCACGCATCTGCCTTATAGCTTAAAGCCTCACAGTCATCGCCTCGCAATTTCAAAATCTGGTCGTATATAGGAATCTTGTTAGCAGGCAAGTTCTCTTGCCCAGCACGCAACCACAACGACTGCAGTTCTTGTGTCAGCGCGATCTCCTCACGGTTCTCTTCAATACTCAGAGACTTTTGGTTCAACTGGGTTTCGATCGAGCGCAACCGATGTTCGTACTCGGCGACTAACTTTGAAACCTTTTCATCGGCCAGTGTCTCGACTCGATCTTTAATTTCACGAATCGAGGTCCAGCCCACCAAAACCATAATGGTACTTACACCGGCAATCAGATAGAAAAAATAGGTTACGGTGTTAGTTGCATAGGTAACACCGCGATCGACAGAATTTAATTCTCTGTCAACAACCATTTGCACAAGCTCTACGCGTTGCGCGGCGAGGTCTGCACGCACATTACGGAGTTCGTCGAGCACATAGCGCTCTACGAATGGGCTGTACAGCGGCTTATCGAGATTTTCTACGACTTCTGCCGCTTTAATATCCTGACGCTTGGCGGCATCTTGTTCTATCGACTTTGCGCCGTATGCACTTGAATTAAAAAACCCAACCACGATAGCTAAACAAATACTGCACCCATAAACCTTTAGACGGCTAGACATATGGCACTCCCATGATCGTGCACTTCAATTAGCTTTTGGTGCAGAGCCAAAATGGCCTCGTCATAGTCGCCCTCTTCAATGATAAATTGCATATCAACTTGGCGCATCGACTGATGCATCGCCAATACGCTAATTCCTTTTTTTGCCAAGGCGGTAACAGCGTCAGCTAAAATACCCGGGACCTGCATATCGCTACCCATAGCAGAAACAACCGAGACCTTTTTCATATTGATTTCAGCATCTGGAAATTCCTCGCGAAGTATTCGATTAATACGTTTCACGGTTTTCAAGTTTGTTTTCAGATAGTGCGTAATTGTGTTTGCATTGATATCTTTCGCGACTGTCTGAGCGCGATAACGCTTAATCACCCCGATAATCGTGCACTCATACTCGCTCAAATTTCCAACCATATCTTGGTCAAAAACCTCAACGGCATAGACACCATTACAGCCGCCGATAATCTCAACCCGCGGGTGCGAACTAATATATTCGCCCGTAATTAAGGTCCCACCGTGCTCTGGGTCAAACGTATTTTTAACGCGTAACGGAATACTCTTTTGGCGCAAGCCTTTGGCGGCACGAGGATGAATAGCTTCCATACCTAAGTTTGCAAGCTGATCGGCCACATCATAGTTAGTGCGCCCAATCGGCACAGCATTAGCGGCACCAACAATTTTAGGATCGGCACTACTGAGGTGAAATTCCTTGTGAATAATGGCCTCTTTCACCTCTAGCTGCACAGCGATGCGACTAAACGTCATTTCACTGTAGCCGCGGTCAAAGGTGTTCATTAAGCCATGTATGCTATGCGCGTAACCGGTCACAATTGGAACTTCGTTGGCGATATCGACATCAGCAAAACAATAACGAATACGCTCATCGAGATCGAGGTGCTTTTCATCATCCCAGCCGGTCAGATCTACAAACCGCGCATTTACGTCTCGCAACCGCAACAATTCAGCCATATTCCAAGCACTGTGAGCCTCACCTATGCTCGCTAACATTTCACGTACAGTTGCGAGATGATTCTGCAAATCAAAATGTCCATGCTGACAAATTAGCTGTAGATTCGACAAACAATTTTCCGCTTCAACAATTCGCGTACAAATGAAAGTATTCGCACGCCCTAAGCTTTCTGCGCAGGAAAATAATTCAGCGTTAATCGCCAACATATCTGTTTTCAAACTCACTAACGCATCACGCCAACTATTTTCACTCGTGCTGCCAGCAAAAAAAGCAAACACGCCTGGCTGACCAGTCTTTTTATGCTCAAGAAGTTTATCGGTAATACCACCGTAGGCTGACACCACAAATATTCGTCCGCCGGTGTGACCTTGCAATGATGGAGTTGAAATTATATTCGTATAAACAGCCTCAAAATTGGTCATTGATGTTCCACCAATTTTTTCCACTGTTGGCTGACTATCGTTCCGGCTAGATAAAGTCGGTTTCATAGAATTATCATTAAACCTCTGTAATTTCGTCGGCACCACTTAATTCATAAGCGCCCTCAGAATTGTGAACCTCATTACCGGTTAACGGCGGGTTGAAGACACAGGCCATTTTCATCTCTTCATGGGCTCGCAATATATGACGGTCATGTTTATCTAAAACGTACAGCGTACCGGTTTCAATCGGGTACACCTTACCATCATCTAAATTTTCAATTTCACCAGAACCAGCCATGCAGTACACAGACTCGAGATGATTCTGGTAGTGCATTCGAAAATCTGCACCTTTATAAATTGTAGTAACGTGAAATGAAAACCCCATCTGGTCGGACTTAAGCAGCATTCGAACGCTGTTCCAGTTACCGTCTGGAGATTCAATTTTACGGCTGGTATTTTCAGCTTCAGCTAAGTTTCTTACTATCATAGTTAGATCACCATTTTATAAGGAGTAAAGAATTCTTTCTCTTCCGGTATGGTGTTTTCTTTTGCGCACACCTCAGATATGGATTGTTCGACTATATCCATTCCGCGCTTTAAGTTTTCATCGCTAATCGTTAGCGGGCATAAAAATTTAACCACCTGATCGTCCGCGCCACTCGTCTCGATGACTAATCCTCGTTTGAATGATGCTCGGGTAATTTTCCCCGCTATTTCACCATTCACACAGTTAATCCCACGAAACATTCCTCGGCCTCGAGTCGTAAATTGACCATTACCATATTCTTCAGCTATTTTATTTAAGCGCTGCTCAACATAGGCGCCCTTGGCCTTAATAGACTTTGAAAAACTATCGTCGGACCAGTAATGATCAACTGCAGCCTTGGCAGTGACAAATGCTAGGTTATTACCACGGAACGTTCCGTTGTGTTCTCCAGGCTTCCACTGATCTAACTCAGGACGAATCAGAACAACAGCGAAAGGTAAACCGTAGCCGCTGAGTGATTTGGAAAGGGTAACAATATCTGGATAAATACCAGCCTCTTCAAAACTAAAGTAAGTTCCGGTACGACCGCAACCCGCTTGGATATCATCAACGATCAAAAGTACGCCGTGACGCTTACAAACTTTGTCGAGATCGCGCAGCCATTGCAATGAGGCAACGTTAATACCGCCCTCACCCTGTACTGTCTCTACAATTACTGCAGCCACGTTATCAAAGCCGCTACTGGAATCCGACAACACCTTGTCAAGATATTCGGTGGTATCACTATTCTCACCAAGATAACCGTCGTAAGGCATACGGCAGGCGCCACCTAAACTAGTGCCTGCAGCACCTCGGTGATGACTGTTACCTGTTACCGCGAGAGAGCCCAAACTAACACCGTGAAAACCATTGGTAAATGTAACCACATTCTCCTTACCGGTAACGTTGCGTGCGAGCTTTAACGCAGCTTCAACGGCATTACTACCGGTCGGCCCAGTAAACTGCATCATATATTCTAGGTTGCGCGGCTTAAGAATTTTTTCATTAAAACTTTCTAAAAACTCACCTTTTGCTTTGGTATGCAAATCTAAACCATGGGTGATGCCATCGTCCTCGACGTAGGAGATCAACGCCTTTTTGAAGATGTCATTATTATGTCCGTAGTTGAGGGTGCCCGCCCCAGCTAAAAAGTCTAAATATTCGTTTCCTTCTTGATCGTACAGATATTCATTTTTCGCGCGATGGAACACGCGAGGAAAAGCCCGTGCATATGATTGAACTTCAGATTCAATTTCGTCAAAAATTTTCATAATTCCTCCTATCGAGGTTTAAAGCATAAAATGAGTTTGTGATGAATCGCCAGCTAGCGCTGCCGATAGATATGTAGCGCAACAGTAATCAGTTAACGCTAGAAAGGGGGCCAAGACGGACGCAATGTTCAGTTGCGTGTTCGCCTTCAAAATGTATTTCGCTGTCAAACAAAGGGGCGCTAGTCAGCGTAATTGAATGCTGCTCAGAAAACCTGCGAAACAATGCCCATGAGGCTTGGTTATCTTCTGTAATCGTTGTTTCTATATAGGCTACATTTTTACATGCCGGCATCTGGATGAGTCGCTGTAACATTCGCGATGCCAGCCCCTCGCCGCGAGCCTCGGCCGCAACAGCCACTTGCCAGACGAACAGAGTTTCCTCTTCAGCCTTTGCCGGAGCTGCGGTTACTGCCTGAGAGCCTATCGCCGACTGAGGAATAATGTACCCAGTAATTGCCCCTACCAACCTTTCGCCTACGAGAGCAACTATAGATGTCGCGGAAAAGTGGGAGCACTGCAATAAGTTGCAGTAACGCGAGTTAGCGTCAAGAGGTGGGCACAAGCGCACCAATTCGGTGAGTTTCGGTCCGTCGTCAGCCGCCGGGTTTCTCATCTCCATTACGGAGCCATCCTTTAAGCATTCCTGTGAGCGGACAGGTCGACCAATGTTTGCTGCACACATTCTCTGTATTTTCCTGCTGAAGGTTCTAAAAACCCGCTTCGTTAGATCAGTAATATTTATATATCTATATATAAATATAATGACTATTAAGTGATAATCGCCTATAAAGGCTACAAATAGCCGAAATAAAGCTATATAAGCGACAGGAAATATATTGTACACTAAATAAAATAAATATAAAGGTGGTGTTTTTTCTTGCAGAAATAGTGAAACGGCCTAGAATCGGTCGAAACGCATACAGCCATCACCAAACCCCTTATGCAGTAGGAATTACCGTGGACCCAATAGATAGTGTGCTTATCTCTTTACGACGCGTAATACGCGCTACCGACCTTCACTCGAAGTACCTATCTAAAACCTCGGGACTCACAGCTCCACAAATTCTTACCTTGCAGTGCCTGCACAACAAGGGGGCAACCACAATTGGCACGGTCGCTAACGACATCAATCTAAGCCAAGCTACGGTTACGACAATAATGGACCGACTCGAGAAAAGAGGGCTCCTCAGCCGAACCCGCTCGACCGAAGATAAGCGCAAGGTTTTTGCCAACCTTACCGAACTCGGTAACGAAACCTTAAAGACCGCACCAACCCCTCTGCAAGATCGCTTCACTCGCGAGTTTGCCAAGCTAGAAGAGTGGGAGCAGACGATGATCATTTCATCCCTTCAGCGCGTTGCAGAAATGATGGACGCCCAAGATATAGACGCCTCACCTGTACTTGATATTGGAACCTTAGATCGCCACCACACCGCTGAGCCAGCTGCACCACCGGTAGAACAATAGCAAGTTGTACAAACTAAGCTTGCGAGCAAAACCTTGACCCATAAAAAAACCCGCTACAAGAGCGGGTTTTTGTTAAGGCAATTATAAAATCAAACTACTCAGCCAGTTTATGACCATTCGCCCAAACGTTATCGACATAAGCATCAGTAGTGAGGTACACAAGCATTGTCTGCACCTTACTTAAGTCCGCATCATCACAGGTAAGAGAAAGTAGATCAACTTGATAGGAGGTATTCCAACTATCAACCCAACCCCACTCACCTTCACACCATGTCCACGAGTCACCCAACTGCAGTACAACATTCACACTGGTACCTTCGTCCACAACACTGATATCAAGGGTAATAGTTTCATAGCCATCGCTCAGGTCTAGCGGTTCACTAAAGCTCGCTTGAAACCAGCCGCCCGCATCAACATCGACCAACAAACTAGAAGCGCCATCAGTTACGCCTTCCGATGATTGTGAGGTTACGCCAGCATCACTCTGCCAAGAGGCTTGCGACCACCCCTGAGTGCCGTCTTCAAATGAGAACAACTGGAACGGCGCTCCTGCTACCGCCTTAACGAGAACCTTAATAGTTGCCTCGTTGGATGGAACCTGCCACCAATCGCGAACGGTATAAGCAATACTTACCTCACCAACAAAACCGGCCGCAGGCTCGAAGGTAACGACACCGTCAGCATCGACAGTGAACAGCCCTTCTTCTAACGTTAACTCTTGCTCGACCGCATCGGTAGAGGGGTCTAAGTCAATAGAGCCAACCTGTAACTGATTAAAGAAACCATAAGCAATATCATTCGCCAGTACGTCGAAACTAATTGGCGTTTCAAATTCAGTAGCACCTTCTTCTACATCTGCCACTGGCGCAAAGTAAAAGCGGCCACTATCCATACGCTCGGCAAAGTTGCTTAAAGTCGTACAGACAGGACTTGGGCAGTAAACAGTGAAACCATCCCAATCTGGATACAAGTTACCGTCGTCCTGCTCGGAAGAAAGCAACCAGTACAAAGCACCGGCCCCACCGTAACGGTAGAAGGTGTCACTCCACTCTTTATAAACCGTATTGCGTGTCGCTTTATCGCCCCAACCAAATTCACCCAACATAACCGGCTTGCCGATCTTGTAGCCTTCTTTGATATGACGCTTGATATATTCAACGGTCCACTCTGAGTCTGTACCCCAATGATCTGGGTAGGCGTGGAACGACATAATATCGATATTCGGTAGAGAAGCTAACGCAACAGTGTCGACACCTTCGTTACAGTTAGCCGTCCAATGCGGCCAAACATCATTACCATCTTCATCCTGAGTCACAGGGTCACAAAAGAACCCTTCGTCACCGACAGAAACCAAGTGACTGCCGTCAACCGACTTAATGTAAGTCGATATTTCGTCGGCCCAATCGGTCAAGGTGTCTACATTACATGTCTCCGACTGAGGGTAAACACCGCTACCCTTACAGCGCGGCTCGTTAGCCAATTCCCAAGCCATGATGGTTGGATCATTCTTATACACCACACCAGTAATGCTATTGGTGCGGTTCAGCAGGGTGCTAATCCAATCTTTGTACCACTGCTTAATAACCTCATCAGTGTAGAAGTCATCGTGATACATATCGCGAGCAGCATCCGTACCGGCCAACTGGTTTTCACGCCAACGAACCATTTGGTCCATACCGCCGAAATCTTTCCAGTTGTTAGTCAATGGAAACACTACCTTCAATCCGAGCTCTGCAGACTTAGCTAGAATATAGTCGAGGTGAACCAAACCGTCTTCACCTTCATTGAAAGCAGGCGCGCCAGCCTCTGCATCCCAATAATGGAAGTACACACCCTCACCACCGCTGTGAATAGTGTCGGTCAAGTCAGCGTTACCGACCACCGAAAAACCCCACACACGCATTACATCAAAACCTGCATCAGATGCGTCTTGAAACAAGCTATCAACCATTGCTTGAGACTTGTACATAGGGTAGTAATTGTTAGAACCAACAAAGCGGAATGGGCGCCCATTCTTAAACAAAAAGGGTCCGAAACGGGTTACAAAATCTTTCTTATGATGCCACCCACCCCAGTGAAACGGCCCCTTAAACTGGCCCGGGTCGCTGATGTAAGGCATTCCTTCGGACTTGGGGTAGTGCTTAAAACCGTGAAAGCTGTGGTGGCCTTTAAATCCGTAGGCACCATTATTTGACTTGTCGTGCGCATGCACACCGGCACTTAGTGCCATACCCGAGGCGATCATCGTGAGCGCAACGGTTGTTATTAGCTTTTTAAATTGCATAAGAAATATCCTATTTATTCCCCAAATGAAGCTTCAGGTTACCTTTTTATTCCCGAAAAAATCAATAAACACTCTCGGGTTATTAAAAATAATAATTTAAGTGCCTTAAGACATGATGCTGAACAGTTAACACTTCCCAAGATTATTACGGCGTCACTAGGTGTTAAGCAGAACCTTGTGACCTGGCGCACGCCACCACTATCACTCAGCGGCGACTAGACAAAAAAAAGCCCCAGCGTTAACCGCTGAGGCTTTGAGTATCCAAACACATTAGGTCAAATCGATGACACTTTTACGGCAGAGAGGCAAAGCCCCGACTAGATCACTTTTCGTCGAAAGGGCTGCGTAAAACGATAGTTTCATTGCGGTCAGGACCGGTAGAAATAATATCCACTGGGATACCGACCAACTCCTCTAAGCGCCGAATATAATCAACAGCTTCTTGAGGCAATTCAGCCATAGACTTAGCACCATAAGTAGAGCTATCCCAGCCAGGCATTGACTCATAAACAGGACAAGCCTCCTCCCAGCCTTCAGCATCGTAAGGAATACCCATTTTAGTGCCAGAAGCGCTGTTATAGCCGACACAAATTTTCACTTCTTTTAAACCGTCAAGAACATCCAGTTTTGTGAGGCACATACCGCTCATGCTATTGATGCGCACAGCGTGTCTCACTGCCACAGCATCAAACCAGCCAGTACGTCGCTTACGGCCAGTAGTCGCTCCAAACTCATGCCCTTTTACACCAAGGTGCTCACCCACTTCACAATCCAGCTCTGTCGGGAAAGGACCGGAACCTACACGAGTGGTATAGGCCTTGGTTATACCCAACACGTAATCCAGGTAAAGCGGACCGAAACCGGAACCCGTAGCAGTACCGCCGGCAGTAGTGTTGGACGAAGTCACGAACGGATAGGTGCCGTGATCGATATCCAGCAAAGAACCCTGCGCACCCTCAAATAAGATTGACTTCCCCGCCTCACGAGCGCTGTGTAAGTCGTCAGACACGTCGGAAATCATCGGGATAAGCTCTTTAGCGTAAGCCAGCGAATCAGCTAATACTTGATCGTAATCTACCGCTTCTGCACCGTAATACTCGGTAAGCGCAAAATTGTGGTACTCCATCACCTCTTTAAGCTTTATCGCAAAGCGTTCGCTGTGCAGCATATCACCCAAACGCAAACCTCGACGCGCTACCTTATCCTCGTAGGCTGGACCAATGCCGCGCCCAGTGGTACCAATCTTAGCCGCGCCACGCTTGGTTTCGCGGGCGCAATCTAGCGCAACGTGAAAAGGCAAAATTAACGGGCAAGCGGGAGACAGCCGGATGCGCTCTCGCACTGGCACACCCTGCTCTTCCAGACCTCGAATCTCGGTCATCAGCGCATCTGGAGCCAACACCACACCATTACCAATAAAGCAGGTTACGCCGCTGTGTAATATTCCTGAGGGGATAAGGTGCAACACCGTTTTTTTGCCGTCGATTACCAAGGTGTGCCCCGCATTGTGGCCGCCCTGAAAGCGAGCGACATAGGACACCTGCTCTGTTAAAAGATCGACTATCTTTCCTTTACCTTCGTCACCCCACTGGGTGCCTAGCACAACGACATTTTTACCCATTGCTATCTAACACTCTTTACGTATTGTATTGCTCTTACACGCCGATGACTTTGAAAGCTTTACAAGCTTGCCACTAAGGCAATACCCGCGTTTAACTTGAATCACCAACGCCTTTAAACCAGAAATTCACTTAATTAAAACCAACCAAGGCACAACGACTCGCCAGCCAGAGTCTATATAGACTGAAGTTCAACGACACCGTCACGCTCTAACAAAATTCGATCACAGACTTGATGCTCAAATGGCTGTAACTGGCCAGACAAACCACTAACCACTCGCTCTCCCGCTGCACGTAGATCACGCACCGCAATCCACATTTGCTCGCTGCCAGAAGCCGGAGCAAATACTGCAGGTTTCTCTGCTATTGGCCACTCAACAATCCGGCTTATCGCAGTAAGATCCGCAGCAAAACCGGTGGCGGCCCTTGCTCGTCCAAAGGCTTCACCAATATGGTCATAGCGACCACCATTAGCTATGGCTGCACCAACACCGGGGGCAAAAGCACCAAATACGATTCCCGTATGATAGCGGTAACCACGCAGTTCACCGAGATCAAAATAAAGTTGCGCGTCGGGATATCGCTCGTGCAAAACATCATTTAACTCACTCAATTCATCCAAGGCCGCCATCACTTCATCTGGAGCGCCGTCAAGCAACTCGGCCGCTTTTGATAAAATAGAAGCGCTGCCCGCGAGACGAGGCAAGGCTAACAAACAACGTCGACTAACTTCGTCCGCGACGTTTGCTTCTAGCCAATTGCGAATATCGGTCTCGGACTTGGACTGGAGCAATGCAAACAGCGCATTTTCTTGCTCGGAAGAGAACTCGGCCGCTTCTGCGAGGGCACGAAAAATACCGACATGACCAATATCGATATACTGCTTCGGTACGCCGACCGCACTAAGTGTTTCCAGCAGCACACTTAAAACTTCAATATCGGCATCAATTCCTGGTTCACCAAACAGCTCGACGCCAACCTGAATCGGAGTGCGTGAAGCCAACGGCGCCTTCGGCCGAGTATGAATAACATGACCTGCGTAACAAAGACGGTTTACACCTTCGCGCATTAAGCTATGGGCATCCATACGTGCTGCCTGAGGGGTAATATCAGCGCGGATACCCATGGTTTTACCGGAGAGTTGATCGGTAATTTTAAATGTCAGTAGCTCAATTTCACTGCCGGACCCAGTCAAGAGGGAGTCGGTAAATTCTACTAGCGGCGCGATAACGTAATCGTATCCCCAACGCTGAAAAAGGTCGACCAAATTACGCCGCAAGGCTTCGACGTTGCGGGCTTCATCCGGCAACATTTCTTCAATACCATCAGGCAACAGCCATCGGTCTACTTTATTCATGCGCAACTTATTCTCTGTTTTCAATGAACCAGCAAGAGCAGGCCTACGCCAATCAACATACTGACTAAACCCATAACTCGTAGCTTACGGTCGCTCTGCAATGCCATAGAGGCAACTAACTGACGCCAACGACTAGGATACAGGAAGGGTAAAATCCCTTCGATGATCAACACAAGGCAGATCGCTTGCGCGAGATTTTGCCACATAAATAACCAGCCGGCAGATCAAGAAAAGGGTAGGAAACGGGCCGCTTCCAGTTTGTCATAGGGTCAAATAGCGGCAGTGAACGCCAATCGCAAGCGCCGTAAACCCGCCATCTTTATCGACCCGACACAAAAAAACCGGCTCTATTGAGCCGGTTATGTAATTTTACCACGATTGGCAACGCTTTAGACAGTGACTAAGGCTTACCGTTTGAGTTTTTAAGGTAGCGGAAGAATTCACTACCCGGATCTACCAGCATAATATCCTGCTTGCCGCTAAAAGTAGCTCGGTAAGCCTTCAAACTACGCACAAACGAGTAAAACTCTGGATCGCGACTATAGGCATTGGCATATATGTGCGACGCTTTCGCATCCCCCTCACCGCGCAGTAATTCAGCATCACGATAGGCTTCGGCCTCAAGAATAGTGCGCTGACGATCGGCGTCAGCACGAATGATTTCAGCCTGCTCCTTACCCTTTGAGCGATGCTCTCGCGCCTCACGCTCACGCTCGGCAGCCATTCGACTGAATACCGGGCCACTAACCTCGGCGGGAAGATCAATGCGCTTAACGCGAACATCAACCACCTCAATACCAAGAGAAGTCTGAGTAAACCCGTTCAACTGCGCCGTCAGGTCAACCATCAACTGATCGCGCTCACCACTCACAACCTCTAACAAGGTTCGCTGTGCAAACTGATTGCGCAAACCTTCATTGATACGCTGCTCCAACAAGCGGACGGCTCGAGCCTCTTCACCATTTGTTGCAGTGTAGTAAGTGCCCACATTGATAATCCGCCACTTAGCAAAGCTGTCGACAATCATAGACTTCTTTTCGACTGTCAAGAAGCGTTCTGCGCGTGCATCCAAAGTCAAAACACGAGACTCAAACTTGCGCACCTGATCGATCCAAGGAAGCTTAAACCGTAACCCCGGCTGTAGATCGGCCTGCAGCACTTTACCAAAGCGCAGCAAAACACCGCGCTCAAATTCGTTCACAATGTAAACAGAGTTCGCGCCTATAAAAATAGCAATAATAGCCGCAATTAGAAACGTAAGAGCTTTAGTAGACATTAGCGTCCCTCCCTGCGGCGTGGAGTTGTACTTAACTCACGACGTAATTGATCTGCCACCTGGTTGGTGAGTAGGTCGATATCGGCAGCGGTTAAACCACCACTACCGCCGGCAGGCGCTGCACTATTGTTAACCAACTTATCAAGCGGTAAATAAAGCAAATTACTACCTCCCTCGACGTCGACCATAATCTTAGACGAGTTAGACAACACATCTTCCACTGCATCTAGATAGAGGCGCTGACGAGTAACCTCTGGCGCTTTTTTGTATTCGCCTAGTAGCAATTCAAAGCGCTTTG
This sequence comes from Teredinibacter waterburyi, assembly GCF_001922985.1. Lineage (GTDB taxonomy): Bacteria > Pseudomonadota > Gammaproteobacteria > Pseudomonadales > Cellvibrionaceae > Teredinibacter > Teredinibacter waterburyi. The sequence goes on along the minus strand of NZ_MRUH01000022.1, from coordinate 137,643 downwards.
CCTCACCTTCGGCGCGAGCGATGACCTGCTCTTTATAGGCAGTAGCCTCTTCAATCACGCGCTGAGCTCCACCCCGTGCCTCAGGGATAATACCGTTGGCGTAGGCCTGCGCCTGATTCTTGAACTTTTCTTCATCTTCCCGCGCTCGAATCACGTCATCAAAGGCTTCCTGTACTTCGCGCGGCGGGTTTGAATCTTCAATGTTCACCTTCTCGATGCGAATACCGGTGCGGTAGTTATCCAGGTAGGTCTGCAAGCGAGCTTGCACATCTGCAGCTACTTGTTCACGCCCAAGCGTTAGAATCTGGTGCATCTGAGTGGAGCCAGCTACATGGCGCAAGGCGCTGTTTGCGGCCTGTTGCAAACTTCCTTCCGGATCCCGCACGTTCAGCACGAAATCACGAGCATCCGATAGATTGATACTGTATTGAACGGACAACTTTATATCGACGATATTGAGGTCTTTAGTCAACATCTGCTCGGAGGTCGTCCACAAACGAACCTTGGTAACGTTGACGGCATAAACCTTGTCAATTAGAGGTGGGTTCCAGCGAAAGCCGGGACCTTTAGTTTCATGGTATACGCCCAATCGCAAAACCACAGCTCGCTCTTGCTCGTTGACGATACCCGAACCGGCATAAAAGTAAACGGCAACAACTGCAGCAACAATTAATCCGATCAGTAAACCACCGCCAGATCCAGCATTAGAACCCGGGCCGCCGGATCCGCCTTTACCGCCAAAAATTCCAGACAGTTTTTTCTGCAGGTTTTTGATCGCCTCATCGAAATCGGGTGGCCCGTCATTACCGCGCTTGCCACCCCAAGGGTCTTTATTGTTACCGCCCGGTTCATTCCAGGTCATGGGTATACTCCAATTGTTTTTAATTATCTATGCCGGATTAACCGTGCATAGGCGATCCCGCGCCGTAAAGTCCCAACTCGCTGAAGCACTTTGCACACTAGAGAGACGCACAGGAATAAATGCGACTAAAGCAGCAAGGCCAAGATGGGAGACTAAACGCATCAACAAGATATGGTGGTAATTTATTGTATTTCAACTATTTAAACCAGAGCGCCGCTAACTCGCAATCTGCTGACCATCAACGCCAAACTGATCATTAAGCGTCAAATCTTCGAGAGTCAAACTCTCCGCTGAAAGAATACGCCGCAAGTCCGACTCCGGCAAACGGATCTCCAACTCACAGCGACCGTCAGCTAAGTAGCGTTCATTTTGCACGGCGTTTTGACGAAATAATCGCGCCCGCAAACTACCTTCATCCGTCGCTAAAATAATGTTTTGATGTACAACATTCTCGGTTAAGAGTTCGGCAATAGCCGCTTCCAGCAAGTCTCGTCCCTCACCAGTTTCCGCCAACTTCCGCGCCGATAACCACACAGCGATTGGACGGCCTTGATCATCCCTGTCGAGCCTCGGAGCCATTTCCTGCAGCAAATCAATTTTGTTGTAGACCAACAACTGCGGCAGAGTGTGGGCGCCAATTTCCTCTAGCACTTCGTTAACTTGTTCTATGTTGCGCGCGCGCTCATCGTCAGCAGCATCGATGAGATGCAACAGCAAATCTGCACTTGCGGCCTCTTCCAAAGTGGCACGAAATGCTTCAACCAAGCGGTGGGGTAAGTTGCTAATAAAGCCAACAGTATCCGCCATGATTGTCGCCCCCAAGTCCGGCACACTAATGCGTCGCATGGTGGGATCAAGCGTTGCGAAAAGCTGGTCTTCCGCATAGACATCAGAATCGGTTACCGCATTGAACAAAGTCGATTTTCCAGCGTTGGTATAGCCGACAAGAGATACCGTCGGTATATCAGCCCGAAGTCGAGACCTTCGCCCTTGCTCGCGCTGCTTGCGTACTTTGTCCAAACGTTTGCCGATGGCTTTAATTCGAGCGCGCAATAATCGACGGTCAGTTTCAAGCTGGGTTTCACCTGGGCCGCGCATCCCAATACCGCCCTTCTGACGCTCCAAGTGGGTCCAACCGCGAATCAGGCGAGTAGACATATGCTTGAGCTGGGCGAGCTCCACCTGCAGCTTACCCTCGTGGGTACGAGCGCGCTGGGCGAATATATCCAAAATCAAACCGGTGCGATCAAGCACTCGACATTCGAGTGCTTGCTCTAGATTACGCTCTTGGCTGGGGGATAATTCGTGATTAAAGATGACAATCTGCGCCTCGTGCTCACGCACCGCAGACAACAGCTCATCTAACTTGCCAGTTCCAACAAAGTACTTTGCGCTAGGCGCAGGTCGACTACCGGTGATCATCGCCACCGGATCTCCACCTGCTGACAGTACAAGTTCTTCAAACTCTCGCGAGTCATTCTGCTCGATTGGGAGCGGCAGCTCTAGGTGAACAAGAACAGATAGCTCACCGCTTTCAGGGCGATCAAAAAACAAACAATACTCCGATTAACTGCCGCTATCGATTTCTTCGCCATTTTCTGGGTTCAACATAGGAACACGTACTGGGCGAGAAGGCACTACGGTCGATATGGCGTGCTTATAAACCATTTGACTGACGGTGTTTTTTAACAAGACAACAAATTGGTCAAATGACTCTACTTGACCCTGCAGCTTAATACCGTTGACCAGATAAATAGAAACTGGGATTCGCTCTTTTCTCAGAACGTTAAGATAAGGGTCTTGTAAGCTATGCCCTTTTGACATGTTTATTCTCCTTATGAGGAACAAAAAAATTAATCGTCGACTTCCGGGTTACGCACCTTTGTAAACACCGACAACAAGATGGAGCAAACCGACGCAAGCGTATAAATACTGTTCAACTAACTATAGACGGAACCGCGCTAATTGCCGTAAAACCTGCACAGCGGTTTCGGTGATCAATGCCAGCGTCTATAACCGAGATGTCACCGACATATAGGAATAGGTCTCGCCAAATATACGCTGCAAACACAAACTTAGACTACCTTAATAAATGCTAAGTTGGTCGAGCTTCCGCAATTCCAAAACTACAGCCATTATATGGCCCTTGTAGGCAAAAAATTCAAGGCTTTATTCACAATTTCACGGGAAGTTAATATTTCTCCCGATTCTTGCTGAGTATTCAACCAGCTCAGCCCCTGCCAGCCACGCAGCCAGGTTAACTGACGCTTCGCCAACTGACGCGTCGCAACAACACCTTTGTCGCGCATTACATTGAAATCAGTTTCTCCAGACAAATATTCCCACACCTGCCGATAACCCACCGCTCGAATCGCCGGCATATCACGATGCAAATCGCCGCGATCAAACAGTGCTTGCACTTCGGCCACCAAACCGTCCTCCAGCATTTTGTCAAAGCGCAATGCAATTCGCTGATGGAGAACACTGCGCTGTTGTGGTGCAATTGCAATTTGTACCCAATGATACTTTTCGAGTAGTCCACCTTGAAAACTTCCCTGCCATTCACTCAAAGCTTTACCTGACGACCGATAAACCTCCAACGCACGACTAATACGCTGCGAGTGATTGGGATGAATTCGCGCCGCCGAAACGGGGTCGACCCGCTGCAGCTCAGCATGCAAACCAGGCCAGCCAATTGCTGTCGCCTCCAACTCCAGCTCAGCGCGAACTTCTGGTGCAGCTGCCGGCATGTCTGATAGACCCTCCAGCAAAGCTTTAAAATACAGCATGGTGCCGCCCACTAGTAGTGGCGTTTTGCCTAAAGCAACAATCGATTCAATCTCACGGCTCGCATCCTTACAAAATTCTGCGGCAGAATAACTTTCACTCGGATCGAGAAAGTCAATTAATCGATGCGGACCACGCGCCAACTCTTCCGCGCTAGGCTTAGCAGTTCCAATATTCATGCCACGATAAACGAGCGCCGAATCGACACTAATTATTTCGGCGCCGAGCTCTTGGTGCAAACGAATCGCGAGCTCAGTCTTACCCGATGCCGTCGGCCCCATGATGGCAATAGCTAAAGGCTTGCCGTCAACCTGCGTAGCAATTGTCGTGTTAGCATTTTCTCCAAGCAACGAACTATTGCCCCCGTAAAAATAATTTATCGAGCTGGTCCAAACTCATTTGGCTCCAGGTCGGTCGCCCGTGATTACATTGACCGCTGCGCTCGGTAGCCTCCATGTCACGTAATAAAGAATTCATTTCCGCCAAAGAAAGCTTGCGGTTTGCTCGAACGGAACCGTGGCACGCCATAGTTCCCAATATTTCATTAATATTATTTTGAATTCGTTGGCTGGTGCCAAACTCGATTAGGTCCGACAATACATCGCGCACTAGCAGTTCGATATCAGCCCCGTTTAACATTACGGGAACCTGTCGAATCAAAAGCGACTCGGGCCCTGCGCGCTCCAACTCGAACCCCAGCCGAGTGAAAATTTCAGCGTGATCATCGGCGTGGTCAGCTTCTTTTTCACTTACAGCAATTGCCCGTGGCACAAGCAAGGGTTGCGACTGTACTTTTTGGCTCGCCTGCTGAGTTTTCATGCGCTCATAGGTAATGCGCTCGTGCGCCGCATGCATATCGACAACCACCAAACCGTTGGCGTTTTCCGCGAGAATATAAATACCTTTTAGTTGCGCGATGGCGAACCCTAAGGGCGGAACTTCACCTGTTGTTTCAAGATCGGTTAAAGCCTGCCGGTCGATAGTTGGGCCGATATAACCCTGTGCGGCGGAAGCACTCCCGAAGGATGCGTAATGACCCGCGCCCTCGGCAATCGCATCGCCCGCCGATTCACCTCGCGAGACCGTTACATCCCTTCCAGAACCATTAAAACCACCGAAGCCAAACCCTTGCCCTCCAGCCGATCCAGAAAAACTAGATGCTTCGGAGCGCGTAGCCAAACCCAAATGATTTTGTTGCGGAATAGACTCTTGTGAATAGGGTTCGGTTGCCACTGCAGGAACCTCCGAGCTGGGGCGAACATCCGCTAATGCTTTATGGAGACTGCGAAACAAAAAATCGTGGACCAAACGGTTATCGCGAAAGCGTACTTCGTGTTTTGTAGGGTGAACATTGACATCGACATTGGCTGGATCCAGCTCAAGATACAACACAAATGCTGGGTGGCGACCGTGATACAGCACATCCTGATACGCTTGCTTTACCGCGTGGGTAACAAGGCGATCTTTAATAGCTCGGCCATTCACATAAAAATGTTGGAGGTCCGCTTGGCTGCGAGAAAAAGTTGGCAAAGCCACCCACCCCCACAAACGCAACCCAGCTCTATCTATATCAAGGTGCACAGCATTTTCTATAAACGCTGGCCCACACACTTGCGCGACGCGACGCTCCTGCTCCGACTGAGTCATCGCCGGCCGCCAAGAATGAACCACCTTACCGTTATTTTTTAGTGAAAACCCCAACTCGAAACGTGACAAAGCTAAGCGTTTTATAACATCTTCAATGCGTCCATATTCTGTTTTTTCGGTACGCAAAAATTTCCGTCGCGCCGGGGTGTTAAAAAATAAGTCGCGCACTTCGACCGATGTGCCCCGCGGGTGTCCTGCTGGCGTTACGGTCGCCAGCATATCGCGACCCTCCGCTTCAACACTCCAACCACTCTCTTCCGAACCATCGTTACTGGTGAGCTTTAATCGCGCAACAGAACTAATACTCGCCAAAGCTTCGCCTCGAAACCCCAAGGTAGCAACGGCCTCTAAATCGTCGAGAATACTAATCTTGCTAGTCGCATGACGACTTAGCGCAAGAGGCAAATCTTCTCGCCCAATTCCCTTACCATCGTCGCGCACACGCATCAACTTAGTGCCGCCATTTTCGATTTCAACATCCAACTGGCGAGCGCCCGCATCAACACTATTTTCAACCAATTCCTTAATCACCGATGCGGGACGTTCTACGACTTCTCCCGCCGCGATTTGGTTGGCGAGGCGCGGGCTAAGAATATGTATTTGATTCATGATTAACTGCCGATAGGGATTTTAAGAATTTGCCCAATTCGAATGGTGGGGTTGCGAAGTTCGTTAGTCGCGATAATCGCGTCAACCGACACGTTGTAGCGCAAGGCTATTGCGGTAAGTGTTTCGCCATTTTCAATCACGTGCCGCAAAATACTGCTGCCGCCTTTTTTGTACGCTATTAAAGTTCCCGCTGGCGGGCTATCGTTAAAATAACCTTTTACTCCACCAAAAATAGCTTCTGCCAATTCTTTGCGGTGAGAGTAGGTGTTGAGTTTATTCGCTTCTTCTGGGTTTGAAATAAATCCGGTCTCAACCAAAATCGAAGGGACGTCTGGCGACTTAAGCACGGCGAACCCTGCCTGCTCCACTTGGCGCTTATGTAAGCGAGTAACGCGACCTACCTGCTGCAAGACTCGCTCACCTACATTCAGGCTGCTCGCTAAAGTTGCCGTCATCGATAAGTCGACTAACACTCCGGCTAGCATTTCATCCTTATCATCCAAACTAACACCGCTAACACCACCAATTAGGTCAGCTTCATTTTCTTTCGACGCTAGAAATCTTGCCGTTTCAGACGTGGCACCGCTACGAGAAAGCGCGAATACCGAAGCACCTTTTGCCTTCGGGTTTTTAAATGCGTCGGCGTGGATAGAAATAAACAAGTCAGCGCGAACTTCGCGGGCTTTGTTGCGTCGCGACTTTAAGGGAATATAGTAGTCACCCTCGCGAACCATGTGAGCTTTATAGCCTGGTTCGGCATCAATCATAGCGGCCAGTTGCTGGCTTATTTTATATACCACATCCTTTTCACGAATTTTTCGAGGCCCCAAGGCCCCAGGGTCTTCGCCACCGTGGCCGGCGTCGATTGCGATAACAATATCGCGCTTACCGCTGGCATTTTCGGTAACCTTGGCAACCGTCTTGATCGTTTCGGTATTGGCATCATACAAATCTATAACGAGGCGATCTTGTTTGTCACCGTGCTTCACCAAAGCAAAACTGCGCGGCTTAACATCAGACTTTAAATCCAAGACAACACGTAAATGATCATTGCCACGCTTGCCGTATCGAAGCTGCTTTATCGGCGAGCCGGCGAAATCAAGCTCATCAAATTTCGCTTTAATTTGAGCATCGTCGATATCAATAACCAAACGAGCCGGAGACTTAAGAGGGAAAACCTTGTGTTCCACCGCATCGCTTAGATCGAACACCAAGCGCGTGCTATCTGGCGCTCGCCATACACGGATATTGGTAATATCGGCCGCATACGACGCTGAAGACAAAAAGAGCGCGAACCCAAGTGCCAGAACCGATACCATTTTGCCCAAGCTGAATACCCCACAAACTTGATGTTTAATCACTAATGCTCGCCATTATTTTTATACTAGCGCCTGCTAGTTTCACGAATTCGCGCGCACTAGCTCATTAGAATAAGTATAGCCGCTCCGCGCTCATTGATTGCTTGCAGCTCCAGCCGCCGGCCATCGCCCAGCGGCGAGAGTGTCGCCACAATGTCAGCGCAGGGCAGATAGCCCTCGCCACGCACCGGCCACTCTACCAGACACACAGCAGATTCCTGAAAATAATCCCGTATGCCCATATATTCTAACTCTTCCGGGTCACCTAATCGGTACAAATCAAAATGGTATACCGTACCGATATCAAGCACATAAGGCTCAACCAGTGTATAAGTGGGGCTCTTAACGGCACCTGAATGACCAAAAGCTTGCAGCACTCCTCGACAAAATGTGGTTTTACCGGCCCCTAAAACACCCTCGAGATAGACAACCGCTCCCTGCTTTAGTGCCTCACCAAACTTTCGACCCGCCGATACGGTTGCGGCCTCATCGGCCAAAACCACACTAAAGCTCATTGCCGCTGAGTTTGCTTTAACGCTCATGGATTTAACAGCTCGCGCATATAGGGGATTAAATCACTCGCCAACATGCCTCGTTCACCACCATCCAAAACGGCAAGATCCGCTGCATCACCATGAACGCAAACAGCCAAGGTGCTGGCATTTAGAGGACTGAGCCCCTGCGCCATAAGCCCACCGATAACACCTGCCAAGACATCGCCCATACCACCACTGGCCATTCCCGGATTGCCTACACAGGCGACCATTAGCCCCTGATCACTGGCGATAACGGTTCCCGCCCCCTTTAGAACAACCACGCCACCGTAGATCGCCTGTAAATTACGCGCCGCGCTATAGCGATCTCGCTGAACAGCGTCAACCGTGCTATTTAGTAGTCGCGCCGCCTCACCAGGGTGAGGCGTTAATACCCAGTTTGCGCGCTTACCACTTTTAGCTAAAACCCGACCTGCAGCTAATATATTGAGCGCATCCGCATCCAAAACCATAGGCTTCTGAGTTGCGGCCGCCTGCTGCAACATCTGCTCAGCCCAAGGGCTACGGCCCAAGCCTGGGCCAACAACCAAAACGCTGGGCCGCTCCAACAATAGCTCTAGCTCTTGCCCAGAAGGTACGCCAACCGCCATTAACTCTGGTCGCCGCGCCAAGACAGCCACCACATGCAGCGGGTCTGTTGCGACACTCACCAAGCCGCTGCCACTTCGCGCAGCCGCCTCTGCCGCCAAGATCACTGCACCACCAAAACCGGCACCACCACCAATCACCATTACGTGGCCAAAGTCACCCTTATGCGCACTGGCGTCGCGGGGCTGCAGCGCTTCGAGCTCGCCGTTAGTGGTAACACGCTTTAAGGCTGGCTTAACGACTGATAGCGCCTGCTCGAAGCCCTCGTTTACTTGCCGTAACCTTTGCAAACCGAGATCTTCAAGATAGAGCTCGCCAACGTGATTGACAGCTCCGCTAACCAAGCCGGGCTTGATTGCTACAAAACTCAAGGTCGCTGTGGCAACGACAGCACTACCAAGCACAGCACCGGAATCGGCACACAATCCAGACGGAACATCGAGGGCAAGTACCGGCAACCCCGAGCGATTAACAAACGCAATTGCCGCTGCGCTAGGCGCTCGCACGTCACCCATCAGACCAATGCCAAGTAAAGCATCGACTAAAACGGTGTTTGCATCATCTATAGAGGGTTTAGACCAGTCGTTAACAAACTCTACAACAACAGATTCTTGAAGAGCGTAGCGGTAGGCTCGCTCCGCATCACCCGTCAACTGCGCCGGATCGACCGCTGCCAGCACCCGCACATTCACCCCCTTTTGTGCAGCCAGTGCAGCGACAACATAACCATCACCGCCGTTATTGCCCCCACCACACAGCACAACAAGGTTGTCGCAATTGGGCCAAAGTTCACGCGCCAAGTGAAAAGCCGCCGTACCGGCTCGCTTCATCAGCTGTATACTGGCGACGCCGCTGTGCTCACACACCAGCGCTTCAAGCTCTCGCACTTGGTGACTTTGATAAAAGTATTCAGGAAGGTTTAAATTTGCCATAAAAGCTTGATCACAAAAGAAATTTAACGAAATTATACGTGACTTAGAGCGCCCCCCAAAGCCAAAATACTGAGCCTAGCCAAACCCCTAACAAATAAAAGTCATATGCCATGCCGAATTCCAGCCCCGCGCCAGAGGCACTCTTAGTAAAACTCACCGAGCTTATTCAACAGTGGGGACGAGAGCAGGGTTTTCAGCAAATCGCGATTACCGACGTTAACCTCACGACAGAACAGCAACACCTAGAGCAGTGGCTATCACGCGGCTTTCACGGCACTATGGCTTGGATGGCCGAAAATAGCGACAAACGCGGATCGCCAGAAAAACTTTTACCCGGCGCGCAGCGAGTAATCTCAGCACGAATGGATTATTTGCCGCCCGACACAGAACAGATAAAAATATTAAAGTCACCGCAAAAAGCTTATGTGTCACGTTACGCCTTAGGTCGAGACTATCACAAGCTTATCCGCAAACGCCTCGCGCTAATTGCCAATCAAATTCAAACTTTTTGTGACGACAACAACTTTACGCACCCCCTAAACCAACGCGCATTTGTAGATAGCGCGCCAGTACTAGAAAGGCCTCTCGCCGAAAAAGCTGGACTTGGCTGGGTAGGCAAACACACGCTACTTATCAACGAACATGCGGGTAGCTGGTTTTTTCTTGGGGAAATTCTCACCAGCCTGCCGCTTCCTCTAGCGACTAAAAAAATGGAGAACCGTTGCGGGGATTGCGAGGCCTGCTTAAAAATATGTCCAACTGACGCATTCCCAGCACCCTATCAGCTCGACGCACGACGCTGTATTTCCTATCTCACCATCGAAAACAAAGGCGCAATTCCTATAGAGTTCCGCGAGGTTATGGGTAACAGAGTATTCGGCTGCGACGACTGCCAAGCTATTTGCCCTTGGAATAAGTTTGCCAAGCCGACCACCGAAACCGACTTCCACCCGCGCCACTCACTAGAGTCAAGCGACCTCGTCGACTTGTTTTTATGGGATGAACAGCAGTTTTTAAAAAACACCGAAGGCTCCGCGATCCGCCGTATTGGCTATCAAAACTGGCTGCGCAATCTTGCCGTTGGCTTAGGTAACGCACCAGCATCCCAGCAGATCATTGAGGCCCTTACAAAAAAGCGAAACGAGACAAGTCCACCTATTACAGCACTGGTAGCCGAGCATATTGACTGGGCACTTAGCCGACAAATAACGCCACCCAAAAGGCGGCAGCGAAAATTAAAAGCCAGTCATTAAATTGAATTAATTATCGAACCTAAATTTTCCTACCCATAAGCACTAGGCCTAGCGCCATAACCGACAAGAGAAAACCAATAAGCACATGACCAATATTCAAATGAGCAGTCACGAAAAGCATCAACGTATTTGGCAAACCGTCGTCGCGATTCCGCCGGGAAAAGTCGCCAGCTACGGGCAAGTTGCAGATCTAGCGGGGCTGCCGGGGCGCGCGCGTTTAGTCGGAAAGTGTATGGCTTATGCGTCAGATGAAATTCAAGTACCTTGGTATCGCGTACTCAAGTCGAACGGCCAGCTAGCCTTCGCGCCCGACTCAAACGCCGCCAAAAAACAAACTGCGCTGCTGATAAAAGAAGGCGTAACGGTAAACAATAACCGCGTAAAACTACACGAATTCGGCTGGCAACCCAGCCTAGATGAAATCCTATTCAAACTGCAGTTTTGACCTAAAGACACCTAGCTCGCGCGGTTAACCTCACCAGGTTCATCCCGATAGGAAAACGCCGCACTGATACACGCCAACAGCACCGCCGCGGCGAGAACCCAGCAGAGGCCCGTCAGCGTCACACCATGATCGATTAGAACACCAAACAAAATTGGCGAAATTGCGGTAGACCAAACCCCAAAAGAAGTTACCATCGAACGAATCGACCCCAGACTTTTTGTTCCATAGGTTTCGGCCCATAATGCACCGCCAATTGGCCCACTACCACCAATTGCCATCCCCAAAAATGCGAGCATCAACACCGCAACAAAGTTACCGTCCAGCAGCGCCACGGTCACCATAGAAAGCACCAGCGGCAGATTGTAAAACGGTAAGAGTTTACGCGCGCTAAAGCGATCGACTAGAAACCCCATAGCGATCGAACTAACCCAATGAACAGCACCGTAGACCACAAAACAAAGTGCGAACCACTCCGGCGCCCAAAGCATTTGCTGCATAACAAACGCCTGATGAATAAAAATACCGGTAACCACAAAAGGTGCCGACAACAATGCAGGTAAGACACGCCAAAATCGACCATCTTTTAGCACCTGCATACGCCCAGCCGCAGGCGACTTATTCGTCTCTGTGTTTGCTGGTTCCTCACCGCCCGAAAAATCAAAGCCCTCGGCGCTGGCGGCGCGCAACAACCACCAAGTTAACGGCAAAAACACCAGCGGAATAACAAGGCTTACCAATAGCCAGCTCTGCTGCCAACCAAAGGTTGCAATGCTGAACGCGGCCAACAGCGGCAAAACAATTTCGCCAACAGGAACACCACTACCGGCAATACTAATCGCTTTCCCTCGGTGACTATCAAAACACCGCGCCATTGTGGTTATACCTGTGTGCGGCAACAAACCCTGACCACACAACCGCACCATAAAAAACGCCGCCAGCAAGCCGTACACATTCGACGCCAGTAAAAACAGCAAGCTCGCCACAAATAAACCCGCCGCCACTAAACTGACAAAACGCAACAGCGGCATCTTGTCGATGCGCCCACCCAGCAACATTAAACTGCTGCCGGCAAGTAGCGTCGCTAACGAATAGATAAAACCGTATTGAGTAGCTGAAAGGTGTAGTGCCTGCTGAATACTCGCACCATAACTACCGAGATAAAAAGACTGACCAAAATTGCCAAGAAAGACGGCGAGAAAACCAAACGTCAACAGGTGGCGACCCCGATACATAAATGAGGTGAGCACGCTATAACAACCTTTTATACATCTAAGAAATGAAAATGCCGTCGAAAGACGGCAACAGAGACGTGATTATACGCGAGAGAAGGTAAAAGCGCGCTCAGATTCCGCTCAGGTATCCGTCACGCTAATGGCGCATCGCGACGGACTCACGGGTATTGATAGAACCGTCAGGTTCCAAGATGCCGACTTTATTTTGTTCGTCACTGGTAACAACGACTAGCGGTTCCTGAAATAGCGGCCGTCTTATAAACGCAAGACTCCAGCCGAAACCACGCATAAGTCGCAGTGACAGTAGTTGCTCCTCGTTCAAAAACTCTTCTAAGTTCCTAGGTATTGGCGGCTGTGCACCGCGCTTTTCCCGTGTGGGTGTAGAGCTAGGGGTAGAACCCTTGCCAGGCCCACTGCTATCTGATGAAGCCATGTACTCAATCCGTCGAGCTAAAAGTGTGTGTAGTTAAGGGGAACCCCCCTCGTTAGCAACTGAATGCTACACACGCCGAACATCAGCAAGTTAACGTTTAGATGACAAAATCCCTTTGTTTTAATGGCTTTGCGGGTTAGTTCTCACTAGCGAATAAAGTGTTTTCGATAGTGCTGAAGCTCTGCAATTGACTCTCTAATATCATCAAGCGCCAAGTGGGCGCCTGACTTTGCAAACCCTTCCAGTGCTTCCGGGCGCCAGCGCGCAGCCAACTCTTTTAAGGTACTAACGTCGATATTGCGATAGTGAAAATAGTCGGCGAGCTGCGGCATAAATCGCTGTAAAAAACGCCGATCCTGCCCAATCGAATTTCCACACATAGGCGACTTGCCCGCCGGCACCCAGTTACGCAAAAACGCTAACGTTGCATCCTCGGCTGTTGCCATGGACGTTTTGCTATCGAGTACCCGCTGGGTTAACCCAGACTTACCGTGCTGCGTCGTACACCACTCGTCCATTGCGGCCATGACCTGCGGCGCTTGTACAATAGCCAGCATAGGTCCTTCGGCAAGTGTATTTAGCTGGCTATCGGTGACGATAGTTGCAATCTCGATAATGGTGTCGTTCTCTGGACTGAGACCGGTCATTTCCAAATCGATCCAGATAAGGTTGTTTTCACTGATTGTCATTTCATTTTCCACTACAATTGGTGTTTGCCGATTCTAGAAGAGGAAGTCCCCATTTGCCAGAACTACCCGCTCGCTTACCGCTTACCTGTCCCACTCACACATTTGCTCAACCGTGAGTAAACGTAAACTCACCCACCAGCAGTCGCGCCGAATTGCCGCTCAGCAACAAAGTTCGCGACGAAAAGCACGAGATTCGGATAGCCTAACCGACGATACATCGCTCGGTATAGAGCAGCGCGGATTGGTTATTACTCACTATGGCAAACAAGCCGAAATTGAAGATGAGCATGGCGTAAAGCACCGCTGTCACATCCGCGCAAACATTAAAGAACTTGTTACCGGTGACCGCATAGTATGGCGCGCTAGCGATGATATAGGGGTAATCACATCGATCGAACCCAGCCGCAACAGGCTCTATCGCCCGGACATCTACGGCAAGATGCGCCCAGTCGCCGCCAATATCGACACCATGCTGATCACTATTGCCTCAGAGCCTGAACCCTTCGCCGGGTTGATTGATCGATATATCGTAGCAGCAGAAAACCTCGATATTACGCCAGTACTTTTGATCAACAAAAGCGATCTGCTCCAAGCCGAAAAGCGAACAAAAATGGAAGCGACAACCGCAATCTACACACAACTCGGCTACAACGTAATTGAGGTGTCCGCGAAACTACTCGATGGGTTTCGCGATCTAAAAACAGCACTGCAGGACAAAACAAGCATATTCGTCGGCCAGTCTGGGGTTGGCAAATCGTCGCTAATTCAATCCTTGCTGCCAGATGAAGAATTAAAAGTTGGCGAACTGTCTGCAGAGGTCAGTAAAGGCAAGCACACAACCACGCACTCACGGCTCTACCATTTTGAATCCGGCGGTGACTGTATCGACTCCCCCGGCATTCGTGAATTTGGGTTGTGGCATCTCGATGCTGCCGAGGTGATCTATGGTTTTGTCGAATTACGCGAGCTTGCGGGTCACTGTAAGTTTCGTGACTGTAAACATCAAATCGAACCGCACTGCGCTATAGCGGAAGCCCTAGAAAAAGGCGCCATTTGTAGTACTAGGTTCGAAAGCTACCTTCGCATTGTTGAATCGCTAAATGATGTCTCGGTACGTGCCCCTAGCAGCCCCTAACCGTCGCCGAGCCAGCCCGGAGAATTTAGACTCATGACTTCGTCAATCCTGCCGCTACTGTTGGAACCCGAGCAACTTGCCGGCTTCCTAGAGGAACGCAATGCCCTACTCCAACAAGAGCCTGAAACCACTAGCGAGACCCCAGCCTTAGCTGACGCCAGTGATCGCATCCCTATTCGGATTATTGATCTCTGTGCAGAGCAGTCGTATCAAACAGGTCATATTCCTGGCGCCATACACCTGCCGGTGCAAGCGCTGTTTTCCGGACAGGGAATTGCGCCCGGAAAACTGCCGGAATTCAGTCAGCTACAGCGTTTATTCGGTCACCTTGGCTTGACACCCGATACGCATTTCATTGTTTACGACGACGAGGGCGGTGGCTGGGCTGGGCGATTTATCTGGACGCTCGATGTTATCGGCCACAAACACTATTCCTACATAAACGGCGGCATGCTTGCTTGGCGCGGAGCGGGTTTAGAGCTTGAGCAAAATGAAAATCACGTTCCGCCCACCTACCCCGCGTTGAAAATAAATCATCAACCGGTTGCAGAAATCCCCGATATTCTTAACAATCTCGGCCGCCCAAACTTTACCGTATGGGACGCTCGCTCACCGGAGGAGTATCGAGGGGATAAAGTCTTTGCCAAGAAAGGCGGCCACATCCCGGGTGCAATCAATTGTGAGTGGACCAACCTTATGGACCCAAACCATCACTACCGCATCCGGGAAGATGCTGAGGAACGACTAGGGATGCTGGGTATTCGCAAAGGACAAGAGATTGTCACCCATTGCCAATCCCACCATCGGTCAGGCTTTACTTACCTTGTTGGCCGGATTTTAAACTTTGATATTAAGGCCTACCACGGCTCTTGGGCCGAGTGGGGAAACCATCCAGATACACCCGTCGAACAGAGTCGATTATGAAGTCTTATTTTTTTATCGCATTGCAGTATTTAGCGCCGCAACACCTGATCTCACGACTTATCGGCCGCCTTGCCGCCTCTCGCAACAACTGGTTAAAAAGCTATTTCATTCAAACCTTTGCGGATCACTATCAAGTCAATATGGCTGAAGCGGAGGAAGAAAACCTAAACGCCTATGCCAGTTTTAACGCCTTCTTCGTGCGCGCCTTAAAATCCGACGCCCGCCCGCTCGCAAACACAGCGGAAAATGTTATTTGCCCTGCAGATGGGGCAGTTAGTCAACGCGGCAAGATAGATAGAGACGCTATTTTTCAAGCGAAGGGGAAAAGCTTTAGCTGTACAGCATTGCTCGGCGGAGATTCCGCTCTAGCCGCAGAATTTGAAGATGGCGAGTTTTGTACGATTTACCTCTCACCAAAAGACTATCACCGCGTTCATATGCCGCTGGGCGGAAAGTTGCGCGAAATGACTCATGTGCCCGGCGCGTTATTTTCGGTGAACCCAACCACCACCGATAACGTCGATGCACTCTTCGCCCGCAACGAGCGGGTAGTCACGATTTTTGATACAGCGATTGGGCCTATGGCCGTGGTTTTAGTTGGGGCCATGATCGTTGCTTCAATCGAAACGGTGTGGGCAGGTGAAATCGCTCCTCGCGGCAACAAAACAACCAAGTTCAGCTATACCGCTTCCGAACCCATCGAACTCCCTTCGGGCGCCGAAATGGGACGTTTCAAGCTAGGCTCCACCGCGGTTGTTCTATTTCCAAAAGGTGCCGTAGATTGGGGCTCAGACGTAGTTGCTGGCTCTGCAGTTAAGATGGGGCAATCGCTGGGTGTTTACTCTAAGCCAATAAGCGCGACTTAACCACCGCGCTTAAATAGTGAGAACAGGCCTTTTGCCTGCTTACGACTGATGTATTTATCGCGAATTCCAGCGATATCGATATCGTAGGCACCCGGCTCAAGGTCTTGCACAATTTCTATTCGCTCTACCTCTGACGCGAGTATTTTACCAGCGTCAACCTTGGCTTGTTTGGTGCGCTCTTCCGCAGCCAAATCCATTAGTAGCGGCTTAGATAATGCCTGTTTGTAGGTGTCTAAGACAACCATAACGATTGGCTTTAAACGTCGAGAAAAATTTTGCTCTACAACCACGGCAACTTCGCCGGTTGAAAGCTCCACCAAGGTACCGGTAGGATAAAGTCCAATAGCGCGAATAAACTCAACCACCAACTCCTCTTGAAATTCGATTTCTCGATATTCGTAAAGCTTGGCAACCGCTTTTGACGGCGATAACGGCTGGTCAATACCACGCGGATTAACCGTTTCATCATAGAAAGTAACAATCCCCGCGATCTTACCGAGGAGCGGAATCTTATCTGCTCGCAAGTGCTGCGGATAACCGCTGCCGTTTACCCGCTCACAATGGGTTTTAACAACGGAGGTCACACGCGGCTGAACATCTGGTAACTTGCGTAAAATCTCCACACCATATTCGATAAACTTCTCGTAGGCTTCCTGCTCGGTAGGTGTGCGTGACTTACTCTCAAGTAAATGCTTAGGCAAACGCGTTTTGCCGATGTCTTTTAGCAGTACACCCATTGCAAGTACGTCTAAATCGTTTTTGGGTAAGCCAATATGGCGGCCAAAGAGAATAGCCCAAACAGCAGAGCGCACCGCATGAGAATAAGTATATTGGTCTTTTTCTCGCACCCGACTAAGCCAGGTAAAAGCATCGGGGCTGCGCAATACGCTGTCGACCATTTGACTAGCAACACGCTTAGTCTCATGAATCGGAACGTTTTGATGCTGCTGGTCAATCTGCTCCATAACAGCACCCACAGCATTGTATACCTGCTGGTGTAGCTCCCGTGCTGGCGCAATTTCTTTTTCAAGTGGTGCGACCTCACGATAAACATCGCGTCTAATTTTCAGGGGGGCCACATCGGAAATACGGGACTGTTTGGCCGCGCGCATAGCTTTGCGCGAGGAACCAGCGTTAGAGGTTAAACGACGTAAATTTGTTTTGACCGGAGAGGAACCCTTGGCAACATCGATATAAACGTGATTACAGTGTACTTTAAGCTCTTTAATTTCATCTAAATCACGAACATAAAAGCCTTGCAGCGGAAACGGAGTTTGCGTCCACGGGCGATCCAAACCAGATACAAACATGCCAACCGTAAGCTCGTTGACATCGATTTTAACCTGCTTAATTCCCAAAAACGTACCCTCAGTCACGCCATGCACTTGTATGCGCAAAAACTCTAAATTACTCTAGCCAAAAGCTAAAGCGCCATCTGCAACCGTAACCCCAATGAAGCTTAAAGATTAAAAATTGCCATAACTGATCAAAGTTACCATAAAGTTCGCCATTTTAGCTAATGTATAGCTCTCGGAAAGTATAATGGACAAACGGGGATAGACGTAAGGAGGGACGACCAACGGGTTTCAGAAATTGCTGACTGGGGCTTAAGCAGCAAAGAACTTTTAGACCTAAGAGCTATAAGACGCTACAACTGATAGGTATGACCAGCTATAGCATCAACAATCAGGTTAAGGTTGAGCGTGATACTGTGCGGAGAATTCATGTACCGCACGAATAAACGCACCGGCGTGCTCCGGATCTACTTCGGGCGTAATACCGTGACCTAAATTAAACACGTGACCATTACCCCGACCAAACTCAGACAGTATTCTGGCTACCTCTGCGCGAATACGATCGGGGCTCGCATACAATACAGAAGGGTCCATATTCCCCTGCAAGGCGACTTTACCGCCCACCCGTGCCTTGGCATTCGCGATAGGCGTGGTCCAATCTAATCCGAGAGCTGTAGCCCCAGAATCGGCCATCGGCTCCAACCATTGTCCGCCACCTTTAGTGAACAAAATGATCGGTACTTGCCGTCCTTCGTGCTCTTTAATTAAGCCCGCAATAATTTTTTTCATCGGTGCCAATGAAAACTTTAAGTAGGCATCGTGAGCTAGCGCGCCACCCCAACTATCAAAGATCTGCACCGCCTGCGCGCCTGCTTTAATTTGTGCATTGAGATAGGCAATGACCGAGTCGGCAAGCTTATCCAACAACATGCCGGCCACTTCTGGTTGATCGTAAAGCATCGCTTTGGCGCGACGAAAATCTTTGCTAGAACCACCCTCAACCATATAGGTCATCAGAGTCCAAGGGCTTCCAGAAAAACCAATCAAGGGTACTCGACCATTTAATTCGCGGCGAATGGTTGATACCGCATCTACCACATAACCCAAATCTTTATAGGGGTCGACAACGTCAAGGGCTTCAATTGCGGCGGCTGTTTGCACTGGCTTTTTGAACCGCGGCCCTTCACCAGGCTCAAAATACAACCCCAAGCCCATTGCATCCGGAATAGTGAGAATGTCGGAAAATAAAATTGCTGCATCGAGGGGGTAGCGCTCCAACGGCTGCAAGGTAACCTCGCAAGCCAGCTCCGGATTGCTACACAGTGCCATAAAGTCGCCAGCCCGAGATCGGCTAGCACGATATTCAGGCAGATAACGCCCCGCTTGGCGCATCATCCAAACAGGTGTTACATCCACAGGTTGACGCAACAGCGCTCGTAAAAATCGGTCGTTTTTTAATTCAGTCATTTGCGTTATTTACACATCCAGATAGTCGAGAATACCCTGAGCCGCTTCGCGACCTTCCCAGATGGCAGTAACAACCAAGTCCGATCCGCGCACCATATCACCGCCAGCAAAGACCTTAGGGTTTGATGTTTGGAACTTGAATTCTTGCTCTTCTGCCGCCTCAACTCCACCCCAGCTGTTAACCGAGATATCGTGATCGCCAAACCAAGGCGCTGGACTAGGACGGAAACCGAAAGCAATTAACACTACATCTGCAGGGATAATTTCTTCACTATCTGGAACAGCTTCTGGGCGACGACGACCGTTCTCGTCAGGCTCCCCCATACGAGTAGTGACAACTTTTACGCCCTCTACCTTGTCGTCCCCAACAATTGCTATTGGTTGACGGTTAAACATAAATTCAACGCCTTCTTCTTTAGCGTTGGCAACTTCGCGGCGTGAGCCTGGCATATTTTCTTCGTCGCGACGGTAGGCACAAACAACACTTTCGGCACCTTGACGAATCGATGTACGGTTACAATCCATAGCGGTATCACCACCACCAAGAACAACAACTTTTTGCCCTTTAACACTAATAAAATCGGCCGGGTCTTTTTCAAAACCCAGATTGCGATTTACATTCGAAATTAAAAACGGCAGGGCATCATAAACATTGTTTAAGTCTTCGCCGGGGAACCCGCCCTTCATGTAGGTATAAGTTCCCATCCCCATAAAGACGGCATCGTACTCTTCGAGTAGCTCTGCCATGGAAATGTCTTTACCGACCTCGATGTTTAAACGAAATTCAACGCCCATCTCTGTAAACAATTCACGGCGCTTTTGCATTACCGTTTTTTCTAACTTGAACTCCGGTATACCAAACGTTAACAGCCCGCCAATCTCTGGGTGACGATCAAATACAACCGGTTTAACGCCGTTGCGCACCAACACATCGGCACAGCCAATACCGGCTGGACCGGCGCCAATAACGGCGACCTTTTTATCCGTCCAAACCACCTTGGACATATCGGGCTTCCAGCCTAACGCCAAGGCTGTATCTGTGATGTATTTTTCAGTATTGCCGATCGTCACGGCACCAAAACCATCATTAAGTGTACAAGCACCTTCACAAAGACGGTCTTGCGGACACACACGACCACACACTTCGGGCAGAGAGTTAGTGAGATGGCTAAGCTCTACCGCTTCGATTACGTTACCTTCTGCGGCAAGTTTTAGCCAATTAGGAATATAGTTGTGTACCGGACACTTCCATTCACAATAGGGGTTACCACACTCCAAACAACGGTGCGATTGATCCTTCACCTGCTCTTCTTGGAAGGGTTGGTAAATTTCCACAAATTCATGTTTGCGAGTGCCAATATCTTTCTTGTTTGGGTCTTGGCGCCCAACATCGATAAACTGGAAATTGTTGTTTAATCTTTCAGCCATGCCGTTAAACCTATCTCTAAACCCACCAAACATTAGTGAGTGAGTAAAATACTTTGCTGAGCCGTTAACTCTTAGAGCTATCGGCGAGAACTACTCTCCGCGCTTTTTTACGCTGTGCAACATCCTCTCGAGATCTGCTGCTTTGGGTTTGACTAACCAGAATCTTCCGATGTAATTATCAAAATCATCCAGTATGTTCTGTCCCCATGCGCTTTCTGTTTCCGCGACGAACTCTTCAATAACACCACGCAAATGATTGCGATGAGCTTCCAGTGCCTCGGTGTTTACTCGTGTGATATCGACTAATTCATGGTTGTACTTGTCGACGAAGTTATTTTTCTCATCCAGCACATAGGCGAACCCGCCTGTCATGCCCGCGCCGAAGTTAACGCCCGTTTCACCGAGCACTGTAACAACGCCACCGGTCATATACTCACAACAGTGATCGCCAACACTCTCGACAACCACATGTGCCCCGGAATTGCGGACACCACAGCGCTCACCAGCACCACCTGCAGCAAACACCTTGCCGCCAGTTGCACCATACAAACAGGTATTACCCATGATGCTAGTTTCATTACTTTTGAAAGACGAGCCGCGAGGGGGACGAATCACCAACTTACCGCCAGCCATACCTTTACCGACATAGTCGTTGGCATCGCCTTCGAGGTACATGTTCAAACCACCAGCATTCCACACACCGAAGCTTTGACCAGCAATACCTTTGAGGTGCAGTTCAATCGGTTTGTCGGCCATACCTTGGTTGCCGTGTCGCTTGGCGATTTCACCGCTCATGCGCGCCCCAACGGAGCGATCGCAGTTGGTAATATCGAATTCAAAAACACCGCCAGACTTAGCTTCAATAGCAGGCAAAACGGTTTCTACCATACGTTCAGCCAACTCACCTTTATCAAACGGTGCATTTCTAGGCTGCTGACAAAATTGCGGCTTCGACTGCAAAAATGCGTCTGTATATATGATCGGGCTTAAATCCAACTTGCGCTGTTTCTCTGTATTACCATCAATAGCCTCAAGCAAATCAACTCGACCGATCAGTTCTTCAAGACTTCGAACGCCTACACTCGCCATCCATTCACGTGTTTCCTGGGCAACAAACTTAAAGAAGTTCATCGCCATTTCAACAGTGCCTACATAATGATTTTTACGTAATAAATGCTGCTGTGTAGCGACGCCGGTAGCACAATTATTCAGGTGACAAATACGTAGATACTTACAACCCAATGCAACCATTGGGGCCGTTCCGAAGCCAAAGCTCTCAGCACCTAGAATCGCGGCTTTAACAACATCCAAACCCGACTTCAAACCACCATCCGTTTGTACGCGCACCTTGCCGCGCAAGTCGTTAGCGCGCAAAGTTTGATGAGTTTCCGACAAGCCTAGTTCCCAAGGTGAACCCGCATAACGAATAGACGTCAACGGACTTGCCGCCGTACCACCGTCATAGCCCGAAATTGTAATCAGGTCGGCATAGGCCTTAGCAACGCCCGCGGCAATGGTACCGACGCCAGGACGGGACACCAATTTAACCGACACCAACGCGCTAGGATTAACCTGCTTAAGGTCAAAAATAAGCTGCGCCAAATCTTCGATAGAATAGATATCGTGGTGCGGCGGAGGCGAAATAAGCGTGACGCCAGGAACAGAATAGCGCAAGCGCGCAATCAGGTCGTTCACCTTGCCACCGGGCAGCTGACCACCCTCACCAGGCTTAGCGCCCTGTGCAACTTTAATTTGCAGCACCTCAGCGTTGACCAAATAGTGTGGCGTCACGCCAAACCGGCCGGAGGCGACCTGTTTGATTTTCGACACTTTATTGGTTCCAAAGCGCACGGGGTCTTCACCGCCTTCACCGCTATTGGAACGCCCGCCGAGCGTGTTCATTGCCTGCGCTAGTGCTTCGTGAGCTTCAGGGCTCAAAGCACCAAGCGACATAGCCGCCGAATCAAAGCGCTTTAGGATTGACTCAATAGGCTCAACTTCGTCGATGGCAATCGGCGTGATTTGATCGGAGAGCTTGAGCATATCGCGCAGCGTTGCAACTGGACGATGATTGACCAGATTGGCGTAGCTCTGCCAGTCCGCGTAATCGCCAGAGCGCACCGCTTTATGCAAGGTTTGCACAATATCCGGATTGTAAGCGTGATATTCCTGACCGTGCACATATTTAAGAAGGCCGCCCTGCTCGATAGGTTTACGACGCTTCCAAGCGTCTTTAGCAAGCGACTTTTGATCGGCTTCAAGGTCACTAAAATCCGCCCCCTTAATCCGACTAGGCGTTCCAGGGAAACAAGTCTCAACAACCTCTTCGGCCAAACCTACAGCTTCAAACAACTGTGCGCCGCGATAGGATGCAACGGTAGAAATACCCATCTTCGATAAGATCTTAAGCAAGCCTTTATCTAAGCCTTTACGGTAGTTCTTGCTCGCATCAGCATAATCCGCAACGAGTTCGCCAGAATGGATAAGCCGGTTAATTATGTAATAGCCTAGGTATGGATAAACGGCAGTAGCGCCGTAACCTATAAGCGCAGCAACATGATGTGAGTCGCGTGCAGTGCCGGTTTCGACAATAATATTAGCGTCGCAGCGCAACCCTTCTTTGGTCAGATGATGGTGGACAGCACCTGTCGCAAGCAATGCGTGTATCGGCAGTTTGTCAGCAGCAATGTTAAAGTCGGTCAACACCACAAGTGTTTTCCCCGCTTTAACTTGAGTAACGACATTCTCGAGCATCAGTTCGATAGCCTGATACAAATTTAGGCGTTTTGGGTCGTAATTCAGGTCAATCTCGGTTGCCGCGTAGTTGGCACGCTCTAGATTCATCAGCGCGTTGAACTTGGCTGGAGACAAAATCGGGCTAGTCAAAATCACGCGGTCGGCGTGATGCTCGGTTTCGTCAAATACCGATAGCTCGCGACCGATACAAGTCTCCAAAGACATTACGATCGCTTCCCGTAAAGGATCGATCGGCGGATTAGTTACCTGGGCAAACTGCTGTCGAAAATAATCGTAGGCCGAGCGGCGTTTCTGAGATAAGACCGCCATAGGGGTATCATCACCCATAGAGCCTACAGCTTCCTGGCCGGCCTCTGCGAGCGGACGAATAACTTGGTCGCACTCCTCAAAGCTAGCCTGGAACAATTTCATAGCGGACATAACCGCGTCGTCATCTAGCTGCGTCTCGGGTAACTCATGATTCAAGCTAGATTCGATTCTAAAGGCGTGCTTTTTCATCCATGCTTGATAGGGCTGACCCACCTTTAACATAGCATCAATATCTTGGGTATGGCTAAGGGTACCGGTTTCGGTATCGACCGACAGTATCTGGCCTGGACCAAGCCGGCCTTTGGACACGACATCTTCAGGCTTATATTTGTAAACCCCAATTTCTGAGGCGACGGTAATGATGTCGTCCTTTGTGATTACCCAACGCGACGGACGCAAACCGTTGCGATCTAGAGTACAGACCGCATGACGGCCATCGGTTAGCACCAGACCAGCCGGGCCATCCCAAGGCTCAATATGCATCGAATTAAATTCATAGAAGGCTTTTAAATCGCCATCCATATGCTCGACGTTCTGCCAAGCGGGCGGCACTAGCATGCGAGCGGCCCGATGCAAATCCATGCCACCCACCAACAACAACTCAAGCATGTTATCGAGGCTCGAGGAATCCGACCCAGTGCGATTCACCAAAGGAACGATATCATTCACATCAGGCAACAATGGCGTCTGGAACTTTTTAGTTCGCGCTACAGACCAATTGCGATTCCCCATAATCGTGTTGATTTCACCATTGTGAGCAAGCATACGGAACGGCTGCGCTAGCGGCCACTGCGGCAAGGTATTGGTAGAAAACCTTTGGTGGAAAACACAAATCGCGGTTTCCAATCTTTCATCTGCCAAATCTGTATAGAAAATAGGTAAGTCGACAGGCATCATCAGGCCCTTAAACGACAACACCTTGTGACTTAAGCTCGCAATGTAAAACGAAGGATCTTTTGCTAATCGAATCTCCGCCTTACGGCGCGCGACAAACAACTTCGACATCAATTCCTGCTCGCTCGACTCAGCTGAATTGACTAACAAATGGTATATAGCCGGCAAGGTTTCCAGCGCAATTGGACCAAGGCAACTTGAATCGGTCGGAACCTTTCGCCAAGCGATGTCGGCCAAACCAAGACGAGCCAGCTCTTCGGCAACGATCGTCTTAGCGGCTTCTGCCTTTTCGCTGTCGTTACTCAACATTATTGAGCCAACGCCATAGTGTTCAGCCAACTCGAACCCCAGCTCGTCCTTAGCGACCGCGCGCAAAAAACTGTCAGGCTTTTGAATTAACAAACCACAACCGTCGCCAGTCTTGCCATCCGCGGCGATGCCGCCCCTGTGCGTCATACAGGTCAAGGCTTCAATACCAGTGGTGAGCAGCTTGTGACTAGGCTTCCCCTTGAGGTGAGCAATCAGTCCGAAACCGCAGTTGTCTTTAAATTCATCCACCCGGTAGAGACCGGTTGTTTTTGGCTCATTCACTATTTTCATTCACTTCTTATCTGCTGATTCTTGTATTTAGCAACAACCGAAAACTTTACGTTGGCGGCTATTGTATTACGAATTCCCGTTAGAAAATTCGGAGGAGATACGGCGCAAAAGTCTACTATGCACAATTCGATCCGAAGGGCTTATAAGTCGCTTGCCCAGAGATAGCTCAGTTGTAAACCGATCGGTTACCCCTGATTATGCGTCCCGCCAGCGACACTTTACTAGAGAGTAAGGTACCTAGATAGCGCCGCCGCAAGACAAAAAAGCCCCAGTCAGAGGGGCTATTGATAATTGGGCGCTGAATGTTAACTGCAGTTATGGTCTAAGGCAAGAGCTATAGGCGATCCCCCTATTTTGAGGGGGTCGAAACTTCGTTAAATTCGCGAAAAATCAGCGAACGGAAGAGATCTCAACCTTAACCGTCGACAGCGCCTTAGGCCAAGGGCCAGCTTTACGTTGCCGTTCAGGTAGAGCGTTACGCGCCACAATGGCTGCTGCTCGAGTAGGATAGACGCCAGCGACAACGACATACCAGTTCTTACCCTCTCGCTGCCCACGGTATAAATAGAGGTCGTCACGGTTAGGCTGCTGTGCAATAAAGCCCTCAAGGGACTCACGCTGACTAGCGGCCAATATTTGCAGCGTATACTCCGAGTCTTTACGAGATAGCAAAAAACGTTCGTCGGCTAAAGCTTTCGGTGAAGCACTCGATTTAGGGGGCACGATACCAGCTGCGCCCAAACTTGGTGCGTCGACCGCCAGTTTCGTGCTGGATGAGGCGATACTCTTCGCTACTCCCACACGATCAGCCTTCAATTCCGCTCGCGCATCCGCGTCCTCGCCTAGCTTTGGCGCTGGAGGGAGATACCGGTCTTGCCCGAGGGATAGAGGTGAGCCGCCATCACCCATCGAATCATCCTCAATCGCTACCTGCCCTCCAGAATAATCTTCCGTAGATGCGGCCTCAGAAGTACGAACTACGCTAGATTCTGGCTTCGAGGTCTCAATTGATGGGGATTTAGCCGTTATCTGTAAAGTTTCAACTCGACGCGTCTCGCTGGAGTCGCTAACCGGTGTAGAACCACCGCGAAATAGCAACGCCCATACTAAAACAGTACCCAATACCGCAACCGCAGCGACGTGCCCTAGAGGCAAAGTAGCGGCCCGCTGCCACCACGAAAGATCGCAACTACCGGCGTTGCGACTAACCGACGTTGAGCGCTCGGACTTTAACAACTCCATTTTCACCAACGCCAAGATTCGGCCAGGATAGCCATCAGACCTAGTCCAAAAACTCTGTACCAATTCTGGCGTCAATGAATTGGTATGGGCCTGCATATTCCCAAAGTGCAAAGACAAGAACTTACCAACCTCCGATGGCGAAAATTCCGGCACATCAAAGTCGTAGACGGGAACCTCAAGGACTCCCAGCGCATCGATTCTCTCGACCAAGCCTAGCTCCGAGGCCATCACTACGCCAAGCCCATAACCAGACTCGCCATGCCCTTGCAACAAGCTCACCAAAGCGCCCAACGCCGCGTCATCCAAAAAATGCACGTCATCGACAAGTAGGATACCCTTCTTCTGATCGTGTACAAGCGCTTGCGCAAAGTGGCGAAGCTCAGCAATAACCTCGCCTACGTCATCACCAACAACACCACCTAAACCAAACCCATCCGCGATCTTCTCAACAAATTCTAGCGCCGACTCCCCATCGACAACGGCTACTGAAGCGACGTAGTCGTGATGCTGAAGTTGCGAGTGGAGCTGGGCGAGCAAGGTGGTTTTACCTGCCCCAGACACCGCCTGGATAAGCGGTAATCCCTCACCAAATTCGACAAGATGAACCATCTGTTGGATTAAAGCCTGTAGCGCTGGCGTCGAAAAAACGGGACCCGAAGAATCAGCTGAGCCGCCATCATCCGACGTGACTGCTCCGGCGCCATGCGCTTTACTGTCTAATTCGCGTCCTAGATGCCCATCCATACAAACCAACCCCAGTGCTATTTATGTATGCTTCGAAATCACGCACTTCGTGAATTTGAACCATTAAAATGCCATTAACGTTTGCTGCAATAGTTCAGCAGGGAAATCTTCTGTAACCACTGCCTTGCCAGGCTCTCGCAATAAAACCAATCGCAAACTGCCATCCAGTACTTTTTTATCCACCGACATATAACTAAGAAAAACCTCAGGAGTCATATTTTTGGGTGGAGCTATTGGCAAACCTGCCGCCTTAATAAGGTTGACTACACGGCGATAAAATTGATGATCAATCCACCCCAACCTATTAGACAGATCCGCCGCCATCACCATACCAGCGCCCACAGCCTCGCCATGAACCCAAACACCATAACCTTGAGATGACTCGATCGCATGCCCGAAAGTATGACCTAAATTCAATATCGCTCGAATACCTGACTCATGCTCATCCTGGCTTACCACCCAAGCCTTGGTCTTACAGGACACCTCAATCGCATAGGCAAGGGCATCCGAATCTCGGGCCAGCAGCCTTTCCAGATTCAACTCTAACCATTCGAGAAATTGAATATCCGCGATTAGGCCGTACTTAATTACCTCCGCAAGCCCTGCAGACAGCTCTCTATCTGGCAGAGTCGCTAACACTTGGGTATCAATAATGACACTGCGCGGCTGATAGAATGCGCCGATCATATTTTTACCTAAGGCGTGGTTAACACCCGTCTTGCCCCCAACGGACGAATCGACCTGAGAAAGTAACGTAGTGGGCACCTGAATAAAGTTCACGCCGCGCTGATAAGCTGCGGCCGCAAACCCCGTCATATCGCCAATCACACCGCCACCAAGTGCCACCAACGTTGTTTTCCGGTTGTGCTTCCCCGTTAACAAGCTATCAAATATTTGATTTAACGTCTCGAGGGTTTTGAATTGTTCACCATCCGGCAACACCACCCAATCAAGCTTCGCCACACCCGCTAACGCTTGCCTTAACTGCTTAGAATAGAGTGGATCAATGGTTTCATTAGTGACGACAAGCACCTGACTTGCCGCCAAGTATGGGAGAAAATATTCGGGATTGGTAAGCAAATTCTCACCGATAAATATAGGGTAACTGCGATCACCTAAGTCGACCGTAATAGTGCGTAAAGTCATAAGCTAAGCTAATTTGAATGAATGGGGCCAACATTGTAGCTGACCTTAGCTATAGCGACTATATAAGCGTTTGGGATGCATCCAACAGTTGACGAAGACCGCGCCTAAAGCGAGTCAACAATAGCTTGTACTATGCCACGCGGACTGCGGCCATCGGTCACTAAGACTGTAGTAGCAACATCGCGATAGAGTGGATCGCGCGCGTTGAATAATTCAACGATACGTGCTTTTGGATCTTCCACTTGGAGTAAAGGTCTTTTTTTATCTTTGTAGGTTCGCTCGACGAGCTGATCAATTCCAGCAGTCAAATAAATAACATGCTTAGCATCTCTCAAAATATCGCAGTTCTCTGGCCGAGTAACGATACCACCCCCAGTAGCGATTACAGCTTCCTGTAAATCCGCGAGATCCCGCAGGACTAAAGTCTCTCGATCACGAAACCCAGACTCGCCTTCAACATCAAAAATCCACGGTATATCCGCACCGGTACGCGCTTCAATAACATGGTCAGTATCCAGAAATTCTAACCCCAACCTCTGCGCGAGCAACTTACCGATTGTAGACTTGCCGGCCCCCATGGGACCGACTAAAAAAATGGCTTGGCTCACGACTACTCTAAGAAGTCTGACTTCATAATACGCGGGGTCACAAAAATCAAAAGCTCGCGCTTATCTTCGGATTGAATATCTTTTCGGAATAGACGACCAACAAAAGGGATGTCGCCCAACAAGGGGACTTTGCTTTCCCCCTTTATAGTTTCCGTTTGATAGATACCACCCAACACTATGGTGTCGCCGTCAGCGACCAACACTGATGTTTCAAGGTGTGTAATATCCAAGATAGGTACGCCATTCGCCGCAACCCCACTAACCGAATCCTGGTCAATTTTAAGCTCCATAATAATACGGTTATCAGGGGTGATTTGAGGCGTAACATCAAGCCTAAGAACAACATCCTTAAACGCCGTGGTCGTACCGCCACTAGCAGACTCCTCCTGATAAGGAACTTCAGAACCCGACTCGATAGTTGCCTGCTGCTTGTCGCCTGTAATAACTTTTGGCTGAGATACAATCTCGGCAAAACCGGTATCTTGCAGTGCAGACAGCTCGAGCCCTAGCAAGAAGTTACCGCTTATAATATTCCACGCGATATTACCATTCGCACCAAACACTCCAAGATCAACTAAGGAGTTAGCTGGGAACACATGGCTGCCTAGCTCGCCATCTCCATTAGTATCATAAAACGTGCCGGTAACACCGCCATCTTCGTTTGCATACAGGCCCTCCATTGAGCCGGTAAATTCATGTACATGACTGCCAGATGAATTGGTCTTTACTGCATCGCCGGCCATTCGCACGCCCAGCTCTTTTCTAAAATCGGAGTTCGCTATAACTATTCGCGCTTCAATCATTACCTGTTTTACAGGAATATCTATCCGATCGACCAACTGCTTAAAGTCGTTAATCTTTTCTTCCGTATCGGTGAGAATAATTGAGTTGGTACGCTCATCAACAATAGCTTGACCTCGATCAGACAAAATACTTCCAGTTGAATTCCGAGCATTACCTCCAGCGCCACCGGACGAGGCGCCGCCAGCGCCAGCGCCACCTTTACCAGCACTTCCAACGAACAGATTAAATAGTTCGCGAGCGTTAGCGTAACGAATACGAATATACTCTGTGCGCATAGGTGCCAATTCTTGCAGCTGCTTCTGAGTTTCGATTTCCTGTTTTTCTCGCTCAGCTATCTCAGCGGCAGGCGCAACCATCAAGACATTGCCGATCTGACGCTTATCCAAACCTTTAGTTTTCAAAACAAGATCTAAAGCCTGATCCCAGGGAACATTATCTAAACGTAAAGTAATACTGCCAGAAACCGTATCACTAGCCACCAGATTCAAATCGGTAAAATCAGCGATAAGCTGCAATACCGACCGCACCTGAATATCCTGAAAGTTAACCGAAAGGCGCTCACCGGTATAGGCGAACTGCTTTTTCTTCTCTTCCAGCTCCGCACGCGTCAAAGGCTTTATACTTACCACATACTCGTTATTGGTTTGGTAAGCCAAATAATCATATTCACCTTCGGCGTTTATGCTAACCAACGCACCACCAGAATCGACCGCAGTGGTTAGCATTTTTACTGGGGTGGCAAAATCCATTACGTCCAGCTTTCGTCGCAACTCGGAAGGGACATCCGCACCCATAAAACGAATATCAATACCACTAGATACCTCTTCGATATCTATAGTGACATTAGCATCTGACAAATTAATAATAACGCGACCTTCACCTGCGTCTCCGCGACGGAAGTCGACACCGGTAATCGCTGGGCCTGACATTACAGCCTTGTTTGTTTTGACTGGTGCTGCAAAATCACTAGTGGCAACATTGCTTGCCGTCTGGCCACTAGATTGAGGAACCGACGATACCGACGCTTCTGAGCCAATCTCTATAACCAACTCACTACCAGAAAGACGTGATACGTATGGAGCTGCAGCTGCCAAATTAATAATTAACCGCGTTTTACCACCACCGGCGACTACCACTGCACCGGTCACGTCACCAACATTCATGGGATATTTCTTTTGCGGCAAGCCATTCTCAACATCAGAGAAATCAAGCACGATTCGCGCAGGCTGATCTATCGAATAGCCTTGGGGGGCACTAATCGGCGAGTCAAATGCGAGCCTTATCTCAGCCCGCTCACCGGGCAGCTCTGAGAAGGATATATCCTGCAAGGTACTGGCACTAGCAAGGCCCGAAGCCGCCAGTAGTAGTGTCGCAAGTAGGACGCTATATTTTCGTGTGAACATGCTAATTAATCCTTCTCTGTAATAGCGAGAACGCTAGGTCTTTCGAGCCAGCCTTCGAGACCGTCAGAGACAATCTCCAATATTTCAATTTTCGACTCATCAGTTTCGACAATTTTACCGTGGTTAGTACCAATGTAATTTCCTGTTGTAACCGGAAAAATAACGCCGCTACTGTCCGCAATAAGCGCCCATAGCGTGCCATCTTTCTCGAGCGTCCCTACCATCGCCAATGCGGATAAGTCGAACTTCTCTAGATACTCTTTTTCACGATTTAAATCAGGTTTTACACTCTCGCCGGAACTGAGAACGATACGCTGTGCGATATCGACCGGGCGATCAAACGGGCTTCGGTTCGCAGCTGTCGCATAAACGAAAGCTTCAAACGGGCGGAATGTTGGTGGTTCCTCGATTTTTCCCGCGGGTCGTTTCCGAATCTCAGTGATATATTGCTGAAGATCCTCATACTCATCACCGGCTCCACACCCAGCGAGCAACATCACGAAAATCAGCGGACCGGAAGTGCGCAATAAAATATTCATCACTATTTGTCCTGAGATTTGTAACGGTAAGTCTTGGCCAAGATATCCATAGACAAAACACTGTTACCCGCGGCATTTTTCTTGGCTTCTTTGGATATCGTGAAGTCGTGCAAGGTAACGATTCTCGGCATACCAGCGATACCGCTCACAAAAGCACCGAACTCATGATACCCCCCGCTCACCACAATTTTTATTGGCAACTCTATATGGAACTCTGTGGAGACCTCGTTTTGCAACGCAATACTTTTAATAGTTAAACGACTATCCACACCTTTATCGTCAATATCTTCAAGTAAACCTGGCACCTCAGTGTCAGTAGGCAGGCGAGACACAAGGGCACCAAAAGTCTCCTTCATTTCCACCATCTGATTTTTATAACGCTCTAAATTCGCGGCTTCAAAAGCTTTGCGTTCAAATGAGGTTTTAAGTTCTGATTCTTTTGCTTGCGCAGAAGCAAGGCTCACATTCTTATCTTTTACAAACAACATATAACCGCCAAAGATAATTGCGGCGGCGGCAACAATACAAAGGAAGGCGCGGGCTGGGGCAGGCCAAACACCGACCTTATCCCAATCAATGTTGTTTACATCAAAGTCCTGTAGCTGCTCGATATACTTATTGAGATCAGCCATGCTATTTATCCCCATCGTTAGATTCGTCGGGAATCACGGCTTTAAGCTGCATCTTGAACTCGCTAGCCTGATTGCCATATGCCGGAGATGCGGTAACTGAGCGCAGGTTGGGATCGGAAAACCACTCCGACTCATCGAGCTGTCGCATAAAAGTTGACACCCTATTATTCGACTCACTTATACCTTCGATCTGAAACGAATTGCCACGCCGTGATAGTGACGTGATAAATACGCCGTCGGGTATAGCCTTGGTGAACTCATCAAAGTAGTGAACAATGATTGAGCGAGTTCCCTCTAAAGCCTGAATCACCTTCATTCGACTCAACAACTCAGATCGCTCTTTCTTAAGGGTCTTAATCTCTTTCACTTGCTCATTGAGCTGAGAAATTTCGGCGTTCAGCATGCGGTTGCGCTCATTCTGAGTACTGATCTGTGCATCAACTGACTTGATCCACAGAAAACTGACGCCGACAGCAAGCAAACACACACCCGCCAACTGCGACAAAAACTCTTTTTTGCGCTCTAAGCGATATTCTTCTCGCCATGGTAAAAGGTTAATCTGAGCCATGTTACACAAAGCTCCTCATAGCTAGGCCCGCGGCAATCATAAGCGCGGGAGCGTCGTTTAACAGCGCTGCGTGATTTACTCGCGATGAAACCGACATATTGGCAAAAGGGTTGGCAACGGTGGAGGACGTCCCAAGCTTTTCTTCGATCAGGCCCGCCAGACCATTCAATGCAGCTACACCACCAGCTAACACGATATGATCGACATCATTATACTGACTTGATGAAAAGAAGAATTGCAGCGAACGCGTCACTTGCTGCACCACGGCATCTTTGAAGGGTTCAAGCACTTCAGGCTCATAGTCGTCCGGCAAACCGCCTTGTTTTTTGGCCAAGCCCGCTTCTTCTGCGGACAAACCATAACGACGCTGGATTTCCTCGGTCAGTTGCTTCCCACCAAACAGCTGCTCGCGGGTGTAGATAGTCTTTCCGTCAACCAAAACGCTGAGTGTTGTCATGGTTGCGCCAATATCGACAATAGCAACCACCTGCTCTTCTTGATCCTCTAACTGCTCTTGGATCAAAGCAAACGCGCGCTCCATCGTATAGGCCTCAACATCCACCACCTTAGGTTTGAGGTCGGCCAAATCTAGCATGCTCACTCGAATGTCAACATTCTCTCTGCGACAAGCCGCCAGCAAAACGTTGATTTGGTCTGGATTTTTTGCGGAGGGGCCGAGAATATCGAAATCGATCGCAACTTCCTCAAGTGGATAGGGGATATACTGATCCGCCTCTAAGGAAATCTGTGTTTCGAGCGCGTCCTCACTAAGATCGCCGGGCATCTCGATAATCTTCGTGATCACCGATGAGCCAGCGACAGCAACGGCCGCATCTTTGATTTTAGTGCGCGACGACTGGACGACCGCTTTCACTACTTGCGATACAGCCTCGAGGTCATTTATGTTTTTTTCGACAACCGCATTAGGCGGCAAAGGGCGGACGGCATAGTTCTCGACCCGATAGCCATCACCCTGCTGACTGATTTCCAGCAGTTTTACCGAGGTTGAACTGACATCAAGGCCGAGTACAGGCTTCTTTTTCTTGTCGAATATACTGAGAATACCCATTTTTCTATCTATATCCGCTACTTAGGTTATGTTTATGTTATAGCACTTTAAGTACAAGCTGCAACTAGAGACTACATAGGTAAAGTGTGAAAAAGGTCTTATAATAGCCAACCACGTCAACTTCTGACCCATTATTCGAAAACTAGCTATCAAATGAAATTAAACAAGCGCCTTTTTTCCATCGCTCTATGGTTGATGTTCGCAGCTGCAGGCTCTGTGCTCTGCGTACTATCCGGACTCTACCTTTACCTTAGTCCCGAGCTGCCCGCAATCGACAGCCTGCGCGACGTAAAGCTCCAAACACCTCTTCGGATCTACACGGCTGACGGCGACCTTATCGCAGAGTTCGGCGAGCGACGACGCTCCCCCGTGAAGTTTGACGAGATACCTCAGCAATATATTGATGCACTGCTTGCGGCGGAGGATAACGAATTCTTCGAACACTCTGGCGTCTCGCTCAAAGGTATACTGCGTGCGGCTACTCAGCTCATACTCACGGGCGAGCGAGGCCAAGGCGGCAGCACCATCACAATGCAAATACCGCGCAACTACGAGTTTCTATCGCGGCGCAAAACCTTCGCACGTAAATTTAATGAAATCCTGCTCGCCTTTCGTATTGAGAAGGAGCTCACAAAAGAAGAAATTTTAGAGCTCTATGTCAATGTGATATTTCTCGGCAACCGCGCCTACGGAATAAAAGCCGCCAGCCAAGTCTATTACGGCAAATCACTTCACCAGCTAAGTCTAGCTCAAATTGCCATGATCGCAGGGCTCCCGAAAGGGCCATCGATAATGAACCCGATAGTCAACCCGCCCCGAGCATTAGCACGACGGAATTGGATTTTGGGGCGAATGCTAGAGTTAAATAAAATTACTGATGAGCAATACAACCAAGCGGTTCTGGAGCCGGTCTCGGCGGAGTACCACCGCA
Organism: Teredinibacter waterburyi; assembly: GCF_001922985.1. Classification (GTDB taxonomy): domain Bacteria; phylum Pseudomonadota; class Gammaproteobacteria; order Pseudomonadales; family Cellvibrionaceae; genus Teredinibacter; species Teredinibacter waterburyi. The sequence goes on along the minus strand of NZ_MRUH01000022.1, from coordinate 102,893 downwards.
GTATTAACGATGTAGACGCGCCCTACGTTGCCGAAATGGCACGCGCTAAAGCAATCGGCCTATTTGGACTGAAAGCCTATACAGAAGGTTACAGCTTATATACGACAGTTAATGGCGAGTTTCAAAATAGCGCAAAACAAGCGGTAGTCGATGGGCTCCTTACTTACGACAGCCGTCACGGCTATCGCGGCCCAGAACTCCAGCTAGAGCTTAGCTCCAGTACCGTCCTGCAGGTGAGGCCGGAAACCGAAGCGCCAGAGAGTGACGCCCCAGGCGCAGACTCAGAAGACAGCCTGCCTACCCCGCTGTTTAGCCAAGTTCCCGAAGAAACTCTACTCCAGTGGCATAAGTCTCTAGCCGATATACCGGCATACGGAGACCTCCTACCAGCCGCGGTCGTCACCCTAGACGAACAAAGCTTCACAGCCACTCTCGCCGACGGTTCGTTGCGCAAAGTTGAGTGGGAGCAAGGCATCTCAGCGGCCCGCCGCTACATCAATGAAAACACCCGCGGACCGAGCCCAACTACAGCGTCAGACGTTGTCGCCCTTGGCGACGTAGTACGCCTAAAACAAACTCCCGATAACAACTGGCAGCTCAGTCAAGTTCCCGAAGCTCAGGCCACGCTCGTCGCCCTAAACCCAGAAAATGGCGCGATCCTATCTTTGGTAGGCGGCTTTGACTTCAGCCAAAGCCACTTTAATCGAGCCACTCAAGCGAAGCGCCAGCCGGGTTCCAACTTCAAACCTTTCGTCTACACCGCCGCGCTCGAAAACGGTATGACTCCGGCGACAATTATCAACGACGCACCCATCGTATTCGACGACGCCAAGCTAGAAAGTACGTGGCGACCCGAAAACGATGGTGGCCGCTTTGACGGGCCCACCCGCCTTCGCAAAGCTCTATATCGCTCGCGCAACCTCGTATCGATCCGCATCCTCCAAGAGATCGGCATAGGCAACGCGATCTCCGGCATGAATCGGTTCGGGTTCAACGAAAAGGATCTGCCGCGCGACTTAACCCTCGCCCTAGGCAGCCTCAGCCTCACCCCCCTAGAGGTCGTGACAGGTTATGCCGTTTTTGCCAACGGCGGCTATCAGGTTGAGCCCTACCTGACTCAGCGTATTGTTGATACCGATGGAAGAGTCGTATTTGAGGCTCAACCACGCACCGTTTGCCGCGACTGCGACGCCGAGATTGAGAACGAAAACCTACAATCACCGCTCCGCGTAGAATCCAACTCACCGAGCAGCGCCCAAGCAGAAGAGCCAGAGCCCCTGCCAACAGCCTCGCTGAACGGCCCTTATATTGAAACTTTTGAGCTCACAGGCGACCCTTTCGCGCTATCGTTTCATATCAAAAGCCTGCTCGGCACCCTGGAACCTGCTGACTACCCCCGCGCACCAAAAGTCCTAGACGACCGCATCGCCTATATCATGGACTCCATTCTAAAAGACGTGATCCAAAGAGGTACAGGAGTTCGCGCCAAGGTTCTGGGCCGCACTGACCTAGGAGGGAAAACGGGAACCACTAACGGCCCTATAGACGCTTGGTTTTCAGGGTATAGCGCCAGCGTTGCCGCTACCACGTGGGTAGGATTTGACGCCAATACCGAGCTGGGCAAACGTGAATACGGCGGATCGGCCGCGCTGCCTATCTGGATCGACTTTATGCGTACCGCTTTAGCCAACACACCAGAATACAAGCGCCCACAACCCGCAGGTTTGGTGACCGTAAGAATTGACCCCGAAACTGGAGACAGAGCGCGCTCGGACGACCCAGATGCAATCTTCGAAATATTTCGCAGTGAAAATGTACCCGAGCTAAAAGACGCCCCAACCCAGCAAGCATCTCCTTACGGCGCAGAAGAAATCCTAACCGAAGAGCTATTCTAGCTATTCAACTTGGCGCCATTCGAGCGATCGAGTGGCTTTCGTTCTCCCATAAAAAAACCGAGCACTAGGCTCGGTTTTTTTATCGACACTGAACTAAAAGCGAATTTTCGCTTAACTTAGCTCGCGCGGCGAGTAAAACGCTTGTTGAAGCGATCGATACGACCACCGGTATCGGCAACTTTCTGCTTACCAGTGTAAAACGGGTGACAAGCTGAACATACGTCGAGAAGAATTTCTTTCTTCATAGTCGAGCGAGTTTCAATAACATTGCCACAGCTACAGGTAGCTTTCATTGGGCCGTACTTTGGTTGAATAGCTTCTTGCATGATTTTGCCTCTGCCGCCTAATTTAGGCGCTTCTGGATACCGCCACCTGATCGTTTGCCAAGCACGGTATCGCGTTAATCGGTCGCAATAACCCCGAAAGGGGAAATTAAGAGCGCGAATACTACCAGAATAAAAATGCAGCACAAGTCCTGCAAACGCTCAACAGGGATTTATTATCCCGGAATTTAACGCTGCTGCTTGCTTATTTACTAGTGGCTAGCGTGTGGCGTCAGCTAAACTAGTCAGCCGCTAAACTAGTAGTGGTTAATTTCGAGGCAGATTCGTATCATGCGCGACATGAATTTGACCACACCCAGCCTATTGCCACAGAGCTCCAGCAGCGCCAACTGGTACTTCGCCGTTGCGATTCCCGTTCCCATGCGGCAGCTCTTCGACTACCTAGTACCAGCGAGCCTTGTGCCAACGGTAGCTGCGGCACCACTAGACTTTATCGGGCGTCGCGCCCAGCTAAAATTTGGCAATCGAGAGCTCATCGGCATTATCACAAGCTGCCATCAACAACCAAGCATCAATCCCGACAAAATACGGGCTATCGACAGTCTTCTCGACCCAAAACCTATACTGACCAGCGAAGCCATAGCCACCTGTTCCTGGGCCGCCAACTATTACCAAGCGCCCCTAGGCGAAGTCCTGCAAAGCAGTATTCCGCAACAATTGCGGCAGGGAAAGCTAGCGCCGCAACGCAAAGCTTGGCGCCACACTACTGAAGGCCTCGGGTTGCCAAACGATGCACTCAAGCGCTCCCCTAAACAACAGCTTACCCATCAACACCTGCTGGCAAATCGCTGGCTCGCCGATGATGAACTCGACACTCACGACATCCCGCGCAGCGCTCTCAAAGCCTTGCAGGCAAAAGGCTTGATTGAAGACTTCAATCTCGACAAGGACAAAATTAACAGTCTACACAAGCCAAACGAAGAACCCATACAACTGCTAAAGCAAGCGCCACTACCTCTGAATTCGGAACAACAAATTGCTGTCGACGCGATCCGCTACCACAAGTACGCCACTTATTTACTAGAGGGCGCTACCGGCAGCGGTAAAACAGAGGTCTATTTGCAGCTAACCGCCAGAGTGTTACAAGCTGGCCGACAAGTACTGGTGCTCGTCCCCGAAATAGGCTTAACACCACAAACCCTGGGCCGCTTTCAACAGCGCTTTAATTGCGAGATCGCCGAACTTCACTCCAACGTATCCGAAGCCAAGCGCACCTCAGGCTGGCAGGCCGCTCGCGACGGTATCGCCAGAATCGTCATCGGCACTCGACTCGCGTCGCTAACACCAATGCAGGATTTAGGTTTAGTTATTATCGACGAAGAACACGACCTCTCCTTCAAGCAGCAAGATGGCTTTCGTTACTCCGCCCGCGATCTCCTTATTTATCGCGCCAGTCAACTCGAAATACCAGTCATTCTAGGCTCTGCAACGCCGTCACTAGAAAGCCTCAATAACGCCATTCGCGGCCGCAGCGAACATGTTCGACTCACCAAGCGCGCCGGAAAATCCGTCCCGCCGCGCGTAAAACTGTTAGATTTAAAGGGCAAACAGCTGAACGCAGGTTTGTGCCCCGAGGCCTTGGTTGCACTCCAACAAACCATTGCCCAAGGGCAGCAAGCATTAGTATTTATTAACCGGCGAGGCTACGCCCCGGCATTACTTTGCCATCACTGTGGCTGGTCCGCCGAATGCCGAAACTGCGATTCGAAGATGACACTTCACCGTCATCCGCCGCACATTCACTGCCATCACTGTGACGCCCAGCGCCCGATACCGCGTGAATGCCCAGAATGTCGAATGCGTGAACTAGAACCTCAAGGGCAAGGCACCGAGCAAACTGAAATTTGGCTGCAGAGCCAATTTCCAGACATTCCCGTGCACCGTATCGATAGAGACTCGACTCGCGGAAAGTCCGCCTTCGAGCATCGTTTAGAGGAAATCCAAGGCGGCGACCCGATGATTTTAATTGGCACGCAAATGCTTGCGAAAGGTCATCACCTGCCCAATCTAGCACTTGTCATCATTGCCGACGCCGATCAGGGGCTGTTCAGTTCTGACTTCCGCGGGCTAGAGCGAATGGCGCAACTTATTATTCAAGTGGCGGGCCGCGCCGGACGAGCAGAAACCAAGGGCACGGTGCTGATCCAAAGTCACAACCCCGAACACCCTGCGCTGGAACTATTACTAACCCGCGGCTACCATCGATTCGCGCGAGAACTGCTCAACGAACGCCAAACATGCAATCAACCACCCTTCTCTTATCTAGCCGTTTTTCGCGCGGAATCTAAACGCGCGGAAAACGCCCAAGAATTCCTTTCCCTCGTCGCAAGAGCCTGCGCCAAACACACCAAGCCCAGCCCGCAAATGCAATACCTAGGCCCCGTACCCGCACGTATGGAACGTCTAAACGATCGCTTTCGCTACCAATTTGAAGTGCGCGCTCAGACTCGAGCTAAATTACAAACACTGTTACGAAAGGTGATTTTCGAGCTAGATCAACACGCATTATCGCGCCGCACGCGCTGGTCTATCGACGTCGATGCACTCGAACTTTAATTGAGGGCCCGATTTAGGAAAAATTCATCAAGCATGGGGATCGCCCCGAAACCAAGCTAGGCGAACTTCGTCGATGCCGGTATCCACTACCACCAAACATCGGTAAAGACTGGCAATACAAAACCTCGATATCAGATGAGGTAACAACTGTAAGTCAATAATAAAGCGTGTTAATTCCCTTAATCAAAACCTATCTTGTGGTAGTCTAGCGGCAGTTTATTTCGGTCTATCGGCCCATATTTATACATCGCTGCGTTCCTTGCGATACAAAGCTATACTGCGACATTAAAATGTCGCCCTAATAACTTTTTTAGTCGTGGTAACTTTTAGAGAGCAGCCTGATTAGGAGTGGCACGAACAAAAGCAGTGCGAACAAAACAGCACCTATACGCCGTAAACTGGGTGACCCTATATCACCCTCAAATATCTCCACACCAACCCCCAAAGGTAACCAATCGCTCTATGGCGCAAGATTACGCCCGCAAACGCCGCCCAACGGCCAGCCGCAAGAAGAACGAAGCACGTGTACCCGCTTGGGTATGGTTGTTTACGGGATGCGTGGTCGGTGGTTTTATTATGTTCCTGATGCGCTTATCGTCTCTCGACCCAGTGCAAGCAATAACCAATGGCGCCGAGCCTACGCAAGCGTCAAGCGAGCCGCTCATTAAAAAGCCCCAACTTCCGCAGCTGCCAAGGTTCGACTTTTACGAACTACTCAAAGAAAACGAAGTTGCTGTGCCAGAAAAGAGTCTCGCAGCACAAAAAGCCCTACAGAACGATACGGCACAACCGAGCAACCAAGAATATATTCTGCAAGTCGCCTCCTTTCGGGGTCTAGACGATGCGGAATCTCTGCGCGTGCAACTCCTGCTACTCAACCTCAACGCGCAGGTCGAAGAGGCCCGTGTTCGCAATGGTGAAAAGTGGCACCGCGTGCTCGTTGGGCCATTTACGTCTCGCTCGGAACTCGCAAAGGCACGTGCTACCCTTGTATCCAACAGCCATCAAGCACTCGTTCTCAAGCGAGCACTGCCCGAATAGCTATAGCCGACTCGCCGACACCCGCGTCTATCGCTCGCAACATTTGGCCAACTCAAGCTCAACAACAGCCAAAACCCTCCCCCCCAATCAACAACGCTTGAAATTTACACGCCTACCCCCACGTTAACGGGATTGGCAAAACCAAGGAATCACTGTGGAACAATACAGAGGCACTACTATTTTATCGATTCGACGCGGCAACCAAGTGGTTATCGGCGGCGACGGACAAGTATCACTGGGCAACACCATCATGAAAGGCAACGCTCGCAAAGTACGACGCCTTTACCGAGATCAAGTTATCGCGGGCTTCGCCGGCGGAACAGCGGACGCATTCACCCTCTTCGAGCGCTTCGAAGCGAAGCTGGAAGCCCACAACGGCCAGCTAGTTCGCGCCGCCGTGGAGCTCGCCAAAGACTGGCGAACCGACCGCGCGTTAAGACGACTCGAAGCACTACTCGCCGTTGCAGATAAAGAAGCCTCACTGATCATAACCGGCAACGGCGATGTCATTCAGCCCGAAAACGATTTAATAGCGATTGGCTCCGGCGGCGCATTTGCCCAGTCAGCTGCACGCGCCCTACTCGAAAACACCGAGCTATCGGCACCGGAAATTGTCGAAAAAGGGTTAAGTATCGCCGGTGATATTTGTGTCTACACCAATCACAATTTCACCATCGAAACCCTCGAATTTTAACCTACCCGATTTGTGGCCGAGCAAAGTTTAGCCTCGGCGCAAACCTGATGTAAGAGCCCTATTTATGTCGTCCATGACTCCACGCGAAATAGTTCACGAACTCGACAAGCATATCGTCGGTCAACAATCTGCAAAAAAAGCCGTCGCCATTGCCCTGCGTAATCGCTGGCGCCGCATGCAGGTCGGCGGACAGCTTAGCAACGAGATTACACCTAAAAATATTTTGATGATCGGCCCGACCGGCGTCGGTAAAACTGAAATTGCACGACGCCTCGCAAAGCTCGCCAATGCACCATTCATCAAGGTAGAAGCCACCAAGTTTACCGAAGTTGGCTATGTTGGCCGCGACGTCGAATCAATTATCCGCGACCTTATCGACCACGCGATTAAGATGTTCCGCGAACAAGAAATGGAAAAGTGCCGTCACCGCGCCGAAGATGCCGCAGAAGAACGTGTACTGGATGCACTCTTGCCACCCGCGCGAACCGATGCTGAAACGCAGCAAAGCAGTACTCGACAAATATTCCGTAAAAAACTCCGCGAAGGCGAACTCGACGACAAAGAAATCGAAATAGATGTGTCCGCTAGCAACCCCAGCGTCGAAATCATGGCGCCGCCAGGCATGGAAGACATGACCAGCCAGCTGCAGAATATGTTTTCTAATATCTCCAGTGGCAAAACAAAAAAAATTAAACTTAGTGTCGCTAAAGCGTTTAAAAAACTCACCGAAGAAGAAGCCGCCAAGCTCGTTAACGAAGAGGATTTAAAAGCTCGCGCCATCAAAGCAGCAGAACAAAACGGCATTGTCTTCCTCGACGAAATCGACAAGGTTACTAAGCGTGGCGGCAGTTCCGGTGCAGACGTGTCTCGCGAAGGCGTGCAGCGCGACCTACTACCTTTAATCGAAGGCTGCACAGTCAACACCAAACACGGCATGATCAAAACCGATCATATTTTATTTATTGCCTCCGGCGCTTTTCACCTCAGCAAACCGTCCGACCTCATTCCTGAATTACAGGGTCGCCTACCTATTCGGGTAGAACTAGAGGCGCTAACGCCTGATGATTTTGAACGCATTTTGACCGAGCCCGACGCCTCACTTACCGAGCAACACCAAGCGTTACTAGCAACCGAGAATGTCACGCTGAGCTTTACGCCTGAGGGTATTCGCCAAATTGCTGAAACGGCCTTCCGCGTCAACGAAAATACCGAAAATATTGGTGCTCGACGCCTGCATACCGTGCTAGAAAAACTTTTGGAAGATGTCTCATTCGCCGCCGACGGCACCGAGTTAAGTGTTGCCGTAACCGCTGAATTCGTCGACGAGCAGCTGGGTGAGCTGTCTCACAATGAAGACTTGAGTCGCTTTATTCTCTAATAACTTAGCCCTGCGTGCCGCGGCCGCAGGGCTCAACAACCACCAGCCCGAACACACTAGAGCGCCCTATGGTCAAGCCGAAAAAAATACAGCTGCACCGCCAATCCCGCAGTTTAGAGTTGCACTATGCCGAAGGCAGTTACGTACTACCGGCGGAGTACTTGCGTGTTTACTCTCCCTCTGCGGAAGTAAAAGGTCATGGACCGGGCCAAGAAGTACTGCAGCGAAACAAACACGACGTCGCCATCGATGCCGTTGCGCCTCAAGGTAACTACGCGCTGCGAATCAGTTTTAATGATGGCCACGACTCAGGCCTATTTACTTGGGGTTACCTGCACGAACTCGGCCGCGACCATCAGTCCAAGTGGCAAGATTACCTCACGCGAGTTGCCGCCGCAGAGCAGGCTGAAGCCGATCAGGACCTATCCGCAGTTAAGTGGATGGAACCACCAACCCCGCAGTAGTCCCCCCCACTTAGCAAACATTCTCCCAGACTATTAATTTTCTCCAAATCCCGCGAGCAAAAGCCTGTCCCCCAGCAAGACGCTTAAAGTCACTCGCTTTTGTTCTGGGTTAACGCGCGCGGCGCAACAATTGGGGTACAATACCGCCTTCAGTAGAAGGGGAATCCAGATGTCAGAAGAAAAAACCACTCACTTTGGTTTTGAGCAGGTCAAGGTCGAAGAAAAGGCTGAGCGCGTCGCCGATGTGTTTCACTCTGTCGCGGCCAAATACGACCTGATGAACGATTTGATGTCTGGCGGTGTTCATCGCATCTGGAAAAAATTTACCATCGAACTTTCCGGCGTTCGCGCCGGAGACACAGTGCTCGATATCGCTGGAGGCACTGGCGACCTCACCGCAAAATTTGCGCGTTTGGTTGGCCCCAAAGGCCAAGTTGTACTCGCGGACATTAACGACTCCATGCTCAAAGTTGGCCGCGACAAGCTCACCGACAAAGGCGTAGTCGGCAATGTTCACTACACTCAGGCGGATGCCCAATACCTACCCTTTCCCGACAATAGTTTTGATTGTATTACCATAGCCTTCGGCTTGCGCAACGTAACTGATAAAGATCTGGCCCTAAAAGCCATGTACCGCGTACTGAAACCCGGCGGCCGCTTGTTAGTCTTGGAATTTTCCAAACCGCAACACGCACTACTCGAAAAAGTATATGACACCTATTCGTTCCGCATCCTGCCATTTATGGGCAAGCTGGTCACCAACGACGCCGATAGCTATCGATACTTAGCGGAGAGCATTCGCATGCACCCAGACCAAGAAACCCTAAAAGGGATGATGGCTAACGCAGGCTTCAGCGAGACCAAATACTACAATATGACCGGCGGCGTGGTAGCTCTACACAAGGGCATTAAGGCCTGAGACTCGAATTATGGCAGCTGATGATGTAACCGCAGACCACGACCCAACCTATGTCACCGCACTTGCGGCGGTGTTAGAGAAGATCGTCAATACCGCATTAACCTACGACCCAGCGACCAAAGTAGGCCTACAGAAACTTGAAAACCATGTTCTTGCGGTGCAGATAACCGAACCGCAACTAAAGCTGTATTTTGTTGTTCTCGCAGACCAACTTGATGTTATGGCGCATTGCGAAACGCCCGTCGCAACCCTGCTACAAGGCAGCCTGCAAGACCTTATCAAACTCGCTTCCCAACCTTCCACGTCACTGGCAAACAGCGGTGTTAGAGTTGAAGGCCAAATCGGACTGCTGTCCGAATATCAACAAGTGCTATCGCAATTGGATATTGATTGGGAAGACGCGCTAGCCTCGCGGCTTGGCGACCTACCCGCGCACCAAATTGCTCAGGCCTTACGTGCCGCAACTAATTGGATTAAACCGCGCAGCCGCAAAGCGGCAAGCTTCACCGCCGACTTTTTAACAGAAGAACTGCGGGTGTTGCCGCACAAGCTTGAGGTCGACCAATACGTGCAGCAGGTCGATCAGTTACGTGAAGCTAGCGACCGTCTCGAAGCGCGCCTGCAACGCCTGCTATTACAGCAAGCTCAGCAACAACAATAACAAGAACAAAACACAAGGCTTCTCGTGAGTAATTTTTTTCGGCTTATCCAAATTCTTCACACCCTCGGACGCTATCGTCTCGACCAGCTTATCGATAAGAATCAGGTGCCCCGTCTTGCACGCTTGTTGCTATTGCCCTTCAAACTCTACCCCAAAGCGAAAGCCAGCCGCGGTAACCGCTTGCGTCATGCGCTCGAGGAATTAGGGCCCGTATTTGTAAAGTTTGGCCAACTTCTCTCCACCCGCCCCGACTTAATCCCAGCCGATATCGTCGAAGAGCTCGACCATCTGCAAGACAATGTAGCTCCATTCGACAACGCCATATTTATCGGCATAGTAGAAGCTAGTCTCGGCGACAGCGTTGACAATTTATTTAAAACCTTCGACTCGCAACCGCTAGCCTCGGCCTCAGTGGCACAGGTTCATACCGCCGTCTTACACACCGGCGAAGATGTGGTCGTTAAAGTTATTCGACCCAACATCAGCGTTATTATTGAAAAAGACGTCAATTTAATGCGCCTGCTCGCCGGCTTGGTAGAACGCTATACCCGCGAAGGGAAACGCCTGCGACCAGTAGCGGTAGTCGATGACTATCGCGAAACCATCTTTGATGAACTCGACTTAGCGCGCGAAGCCGCTAACGCTTCACAACTGCGCCGCAACTTTGAAAAATCCAGCATGCTTTATGTCCCGGAAGTTTACTGGGACTATACGCGTAAAAACGTCATGGTGATGGAGCGTATCTACGGTATTCCGGTGACCGATGTAGCCGCACTTAAGGCGCAAAATACCGACCTTAAAAAACTGGCCGAACTGGGCGTAGAATTATTTTTTACCCAGGTGTTCGAACACAACTTTTTTCATGCTGACATGCACCCCGGCAACGTCTTTGTAGCGCGTAGCAACCCGCAAAACCCGAGCTATATGGCGGTCGACATGGCCATCATCGGCTCGCTTACCCGAGAAGATCAGTACTACCTAGCACGTAACCTATTGGCTATGTTCCGCCGCGACTATCGCCAAGTTGCAGAACTGCATGTGCTCAGCGGCTGGGTTCCACAGGGAACATCCATCAGCGGCTTTGAATCGGCGATTCGCTCCGTATGCGAACCCATTTTTGAAAAGCCGCTAAAAGACATCTCGTTTGGCCAGGCGCTTATCTCACTGTTTCAAACGGCACAACGCTACCAAATGCCAGTGCAACCACAGTTGGTTTTACTGCAAAAAACGTTGCTCAACATCGAGGGCTTGGGTCGCCAACTTTACCCAGAACTAGACCTTTGGCAAACCGCGCACCCCTACCTCGAACGCTGGCTAAAGAATCGCTACCACCCCAAAACACTTTGGCAGGATTTGCAGTATCGAGCACCGGAATGGCTAGAAAAATTCCCTCAAATACCACACCTGTTGTTCGACACGCTCTCCGAAGTTAAACAACTCGCTAAGATCGCGCCGCAACTGGAAGAGATGAGCGCCGCTATGACGCGGCAGAGATACTCGCGCTTGACGAAAGCCAAAGGTTGGCTGGTGGTTTTGCTGTCGGTTACAGCGCTTATTGGAAGTGTTTGCCTTGGACTTTACGACTGGCAGCAGAACGCGTCTATTTCGACTGCCGCGGCGTTATTGGCCGCTGCGGGTGTATTCGGATTAGCGCGCAAATAGGCTATTCACATAACCTATCGCAACGGCTGCCACTCAATTCTTTTCTTGCAAGCCCCACTGATAGAGTTTGTTTTTCTTCTCGGTGGAAATCTGCGCAGCTAGAGCGGCGGCCTGTTTCAGGGGTAACTCAGACATCAGGATTCGCATAATACGCTGAGCTTCAGGGTCAACGCTGTCGGCTTCGGAGCTTGGCGCAGAATAACCCTGCACCAGCACAACCATCTCACCGCGCAACTGATTCGCATCAGCCTCCAGCATGGCCAGCACCTCAATAAAACTGCCGCTGAGAAAGGTTTCAAATGTTTTGGTGAGTTCCCGTGCCAAGACTAATTGGCGTCCCTCACCAAAGGTTTGCGCCATAGCCTGCAGTGACTCTTGAATGCGGTGTGGTGATTCGTAAAAAATTAAGGTGCGCGGATCGGCGGCCAAGGGCTCTAAACGCTGCTGCCGAGCACCGGTTTTAGCTGGCAAAAAACCTTCAAACGCAAACCGATCAGATGCCAAACCTGCGGCACACAAAGCGGTAATAACCGCGCTGGCACCGGGTATCGGCACCACGTTAACACCCTGCTGTCGAGCCATGGCAACCAAGCGGTAGCCTGGGTCGGAGATTAATGGCGTGCCGGCATCCGATATAAGTGCCACGTTGTCTCCGCTGATAAGGCGGTCTAACAGGCGCTGAGTTTGGGCCTCATTGGTGTGGTCGTGATAAGCCAATAACGGTGTCGAAATCTGGAAATGCTGTAACAAGCGAGCACTATGGCGCGTATCTTCAGCGGCAATAATATCCACCAACCGCAGAACTTCTTGCGCCCGAATGGTCATATCTCCAAGGTTTCCTATCGGAGTTGCGACGATGTATAGCGCGTTCGAGTTATTCATTTGTTATATTTCCGTCACTTGAGATAAATGCTGCGGCGAATACGCCGTTTAAAAAATAATATTTTGGGGGATGTGTGTTACTCACTCAGTCGCAAACGAATAGACCGCGCTCGCTAGCGCTAGCAACACTGATTACCTGCCTGCTTACACTGCTCAGCAGTTGTGGCAGCACGCCCACGAAAACCGGCGATGCTGGCGAACGAAGCTGGGACAAAGACACCATTTCAGCGCTACTTAAAGACGCCGAATCCAGCAACGGCGTTGAGCGCACAGAGTTAATGCTCACCGCGGTGCAAGCGATGTTACAACTCGGTGAACGCGACTGGGCTCACAACAGCCTCGACAGCATTAACCCCGCAACGCTTAACGACGAGCATTATTTCACATACTCGCTGCTCGCTGCACACATAGCCAGCCAAGATGGCCGCTATTTTGTCGCCAAAGGACTACTCTGGAACTCACGCTTCGCGCGCTTATTGCAAAATGCGGCTCCAGAGAAGCAAGTTGAAGCGTTGTTTAGCCGTGCCGACACACTGGAAAACATTGCTGAATTCCACAGTGCCGTACAGCAGCGTTTGCGCTTGGACGCATTACTGGAAAGCACCGCCCCCCAAAGTGAAGAACGCGAACTTAATCAAGATAGCCTCTGGCAAGTCTTAATGAGACAGCCTTACAGTGAGCTTTTACACGAAGCCGACCGCGCCGCCGACACTATTACTCAGGGCTGGTATACCCTCGCCGCACTAAGCAAAAACAACCAGACCAATATGCGCCAGCAGCTCCAAAGTGTTGAAAACTGGGCGCTGAACTGGCCCGACCACCCCGCCAGCCTGCGACTACCTGCCGATCTGCAACTACTCAAGCAACTGGTCGAGCATCAACCGCAAAACGTCGCCGTGTTACTGCCACTTAGCGGAAAATATGCCCAAGCTTCGCAAGCTGTTCGCGACGGTCTGATGGCCGCGTATTACAACCTCGCAGGACAGGGCGAAGCCATGCCCGTTATGCAGTTTTACGACACCGAAATCAACGATATAAACCTTGTTTACGACCATGCGGTAACCAGTGGCGCGGATTTAGTTATTGGCCCTCTCGACAAAGCGCGGATCGATGAGCTTGCATTGCGTCCGAGCCTTCCTGTGCCGACACTAGCCTTGAACTATGTCGAAAACCCAACAGGAGGCACCGAACAGCTGTTTCAGTTCGGTCTAGCCGTAGAGGATGAAGCCAGACAGGTAGCCGAGCGCGCTTGGCTAGACGGGCACCGCAGCGTCATGATCCTAGCGCCGAACAATCAATGGGGCGATCGCAATAGCAGCGCCTTCACGCAAACTTGGCAAGAGCTTGGCGGCCACCTCGTCGGCAACTACCGTTACGAGACGCAAAAAGAGTATTCCAACTTAATTCGCCAAGCGATGGACATCAGCGACAGTCAAGAACGTGCGCGTGAAATGCGCCAAATACTCGGCCAAACCATCGAGTTTGAACCACGTCCACGCGCCGACATAGACTTGATCTTCTTAGTCGCCCACAGCACTCAAGCTCGTCAACTAAAACCGATACTTGCCTTTCACTACGCCGGCAATATTCCTGTCTACGCGACGAGTTATGTTTACGATGGCAACGCCGACGACAATGCCGATCGCGATATGAACGGTATTCGATTCACGACTTTACCCTGGTTCTTCAGTACCGATTTAGCAGAAAAACAGGCAATCGAGCAAGCCAGTAACGATGCGAACAGCTATCAGCGGCTCTACGCCCTCGGCGTAGACGCGTTCCACATATACCCTCGCCTCAAACAACTTGAGAGCGTAAGTCAATCACACTTTTACGGTAGTACCGGTGTCATTCGCCTAGACACTGAACGTCGTGTCGTACGCGAACAAACCTGGGCGCAATTTGTCCGTGGCCGAGCCTACCCAACGACAGCAGCTATAACAGTCGATAAACCAGCCGCTGAGCAATAGCTAATAAATAAGTCTGTTGCGACGGATTGACACTTCTATAAAGGTTACAGGGATGAAAATCGAGTTAAAGAGAGCCGCGGATAAAACGACAACAAAACCTGAAGCGGCTCCACAAACAGCAGGAGCAAAAGCCGAAGCCGCTGCGGAACACTATTTACGCGATCACGGTCTACATCCAATAGCCCGCAACTTCTCTTGTAAGCTTGGCGAAATAGATCTCATTATGCGTGACGGCAATACGCTTGTTTTTATCGAGGTACGCTTTCGTAAATCAAACCGCTTTGGCTCTGCCATCGAAACCGTTACACGCAGCAAACAACAAAAGATTCAGCGCACCGCTCAGTATTACCTTATGCAACAAGCAAATTCTGCTAACATGGCGTTGCGTTTTGACGTGATTGGCATGAGCGAATCGGAAACGCAATGGATTAAATCGGCCTTTTAAATTTTATGTCTCAACGCGTCTACAATCTTTTTCAAAAAAGTGTCGAAGCCAAAATGCAGGTGGGGGAGGCTCTTGCGATACCCATCGAGCAAGCCAGCGATGCAATGGTAGCTGCGCTGCTAAACGATAAAAAAATACTGGTTTGCGGTAACGGGACTTCCTCCGCTCTCTCGCAAATTTTCACCTCGGCTTTGCTAGACCGTTATGAGAAAGAACGCCCCGGCTTACCCGCCGTTTGGCTTGGCAGTAATGTGTCTACTTATACCGCTATAGCCGCGGACTACAATTACGGCGATGTATTCGCCAAGCCGATCAGAGCACTGGGCCAAGCTGGCGATATTTTATTGGTAATCAGCAGTAGTGGAAATTCGACTAATCTAGTGCAAGCCGTAAGTGCAGCTCACGATCGCGACATGACCGTGGTCGCGTTAAGCGGTCGCGATGGCGGTGATATTGCAACACTGCTCACCGATAATGATGTAGAGATTTGTGTTACGGTAAATTCACGCGGCCGAATCCACGAAATTCATCTACTTAGCCTATTTTGTATTTGCGACCTAATCGACAACAAGCTTTTTGGTTTGGAGTGACCTAGATCCATGTTTAAATATTTGTTTAAGGTTGATTTCCTGTTTAATTTTCCATGTAGCGCCACGCTCAAAACCCTTGCCAGCATTCTGTTTTGGGCAAGCATTTCTTCAGTACTAACTGGCTGCGTAACGCTCGTCGACGCTACCACTAACGAGCCAATTCAAACCGACCCCAGTAAACGTAGTTTCGGCAACTACTGGGACGACGCTAACTTAAAAACGATCGTCGCGGTTAACATTCGCAAAGCTAGCCCAGCACTTGCCGATGCGCATATCGAAGTTACCGTGTATAACCAAGTCGTATTAATCAGTGGCGAAGTGCCGAGCAAAGCCGAATACGAGCTCGCAGGCAAAACCGCGCGCGCTGTCAACAAAGTACGTCAGGTCTATAACGAGCTTAAACTAAGCCCTAACAGCAGCATTTTGTCTCGTACCAATGATAATTGGCTGGCATCAAAAATTCGCTTAAAACTTATGGCGCACCGCGATATCGATTCCAGCCGCGTGAAAGTAGTGGTTCAAGATGAGGTTGTTTTCCTGATGGGTAAAATGACTCAAGTACAAGCCGATAAAATAACGACGGTTGTCAGTTCCGCGTCGGGTATTAGCAAAGTTGTACGCGCTATCGAATATATAGACTAACGCCGCTAACCTAGTGAGTTGTTGCATTCGCATCCACGCGCTATAAATTACGAATTTAGATCACAAACGCCGCACCTCTTTATTGGCACAGCCCTGCCCTACGGCTAGACTGCCGTTAACCCCTTTTTCGACTGGAGCTCCACTTTATGTCTACTTCTACAATCGTAACCCTAGTCGTATTGCTACTCGTGTTTTTCTACATAGCTTCAATCTATAACCAACTCGTAAACCTGAAGAACCAATTCCAAAATGCGTTTGCGCAAATAGAGGTGCAGCTCAAACGCCGTTATGACCTAATCCCGAATCTAGTGGAAGTTGCCAAAAGCTATATGGCCCACGAACGAGAAACGCTTGAAGCGGTAATTAACGCACGTAATGCGGCGATGTCCGGCCTAAAAGCAGCGGCTGCCAACCCTGGCGATGCGACGGCTATGGCAGGATTGGCTGGAGCAGAGGGCGCATTGAGTAGCGCACTGGGGCGCTTAAATGTTGTCATGGAAGCCTACCCCGACCTAAAAGCCAGTGACAACATGACGCAATTAAGCGAAGAGCTAACCACCACCGAAAACCGTGTCGCGTTTGCTCGTCAGTCCTACAACGATAATATCACCGCCTACAACAGCTATCGCCAAAGCTTCCCCCCAGTATTTTTTGCCGCCTTTTTCGGCCATAGCCAGGACGCAAAACTTCTCGAGTTTGAAGATAGCGCTGCGATTCAAGCTGCCCCACAAGTGCGCTTCTAACGCCGTTTCTAGATCACACCCCCAATTTGGCAGCCTAGGCTAAGCGCGTCACATGAATTTTTTCCAACACCAGCAAAGTGCAAAAAAACGAACCACTTTGCTGGTACTGTTGCTTAGTCTCGCGGTAATTTCACTAATCGCACTCACGGTTGCAGCCGTCGCTGCACTACTTTTCTTTTCCGATAACTCCGGTCTTATTCAGCAACCGTTCGATCGCAGTTCTCTACTGGCTTTTTTGCTCGATGTTGCGCAATCACAGCTCGGATACTCAATCGCAGCTGGAGTCGTGGCAACTGTGTTAGTTGCCAGCGTGTACAAGTGGATGCAATTAAACGGTGGTGGTAGTGCCGTAGCCGTCGCACTCGGAGGCTATGTTCTTAGCCACGAGACTGCCTCTCCAGCGGAAAAACGTCTACTCAATGTAGTGGAAGAAATCGCCATTGCTTCAGGTAACCCAGTGCCGCTGGTGTATCGCATCAACGACCAAAGTATTAACGCTTTTGCAGCTGGACTTACCCGTCGCGACGCCGTGATCGGCATTACTCGTGGCTGTATCGAACTGTTAAATCGAGAAGAGCTGCAAGGTATAATCGCCCATGAATTTAGCCATATTCACAATGGCGATATGCGCCTGAATATGCGGCTCGTGGCAATTTTACACGGCATTTTAGTTATCGGCTTAATCGGTAAATTACTTCTTTATAGTTCGCCACATCGAACATATTCATCGCGAAAGGGAAAAAATGGCAACAGTTTTGCGTTACTCGGACTAGCCTTTATAGCAATCGGCTACAGCGGAACCTTCTTCGGTAACCTTATAAAAGCCGCAGTAAGTCGACAGCGAGAATTCCTTGCAGATGCATCCGCCGTACAATTCACTCGAAATCCTAACGGTATTGGCAACGCCTTACGTAAAATCGGTGGCGCAACTACAGGGTCGACAATAAGTAACGGCAATGCGGCTCAGTTCAGCCATATGTTTTTCGTCGAAGGCGTCTCTCACGCATTTAGCCCACTGGCGACCCACCCACCACTGCACCAACGTATCAAGCGCGTGCTACCAGGCTGGAACGGCAGCTATATTAAAAACGAACCGCAGCAATCGAAACCCTCTAAAGCGGGAAGCTTGGGAACCAACCAAAGCGGAAATTTCAACTCATCCGAACAGCACTCTAGCGGCGCGGGGGCACACTCAGTCGCTAGCGGGAAACTAGAGTCACTCTCGCAGTTTGTTGCTGTCGCAGCGCTAAGCCTAGAACCCATCACCCCAAAGCATGCTGCCCACGCGAGCGCCGCAATCAACGAAATTCCGGTTAATCTGCGCGATGCAGCCCATCAAACCTTTAGTGCTCGAGCGCTGATATATTGCCTTATATTAGATAAGGCAAACGATGTACGTGAACTTCAACTCGAGCAATTAAGAACTATCGCGCACCCTGCGACCTATAAGGTGGTAACAGCGCTGCACAAGTACGTCTACCAATTACCGCGGCGATCGGCCATTACCTTAATTGAGATGAGTATTCCGGCGCTTAAATTGATGTCAGCACCGCAACTGCAAGTCTTCAACAGGTGCCTGCTAACACTTATTCACGCCGACAAGAAAATCAGCTTATTTGAATGGTGCCTCCACCGAATAGTCACCAATAATTTAAACCCAGTCACCCTTTCAAAAGGGCTCTCCCTCCTAGAATTAAAAGACGAAATTAGCCTTATATTTAGCCTTGTGGTGTACGCAGGTAAAAGCCAATCTCCTGGCGGGGCTTTCCAAAAAGGTATCAATAGCTTAGAAGTCTCAAAAGTTAAATTTACACTTAGCAGCGAAGGGTTTACGTTTAGCAAGCTCGATAGTGCCTTAGCCGCTATAGCCAATCTAAAAGAGCTGGAAAAACCGCGGCTTTTGAAAGCCCTAGCGATAACCATCGGCAGCGATAACATGGTGACAACAGAGGAAGTGGAGTTGTACCGAGCGATTGCCGACTCGTTAAATTGCCCCGTACCACCGCTCATCAATGCTAGCGACGTTGATACTGGCCCCTAAGGAAAGCTAAAAGGAGACTGGCTTAGTTTGATGCGCCAGGGACGACTAAAACTCAGCAAGACATTGCTATGATGCGGGTGCCGGAGCACAAGAGGCTAGACGTAAGCGCTATTATTTTGCAACGGAACCATAGCCTAGCAGAGGCTTATCGGCATGCCGGAGCTTGAGTTCTTCTAAGCGACGGTTGCCAAGCATTTGATAATCTCGGAGTTTCCGTCGCGTTTCGAGATAGGTTTGCTGGATCATCAGAGCATCACTACTCGCGCGGTGGCGCAACAAGCCCATATTCGCGGCGACAATTTGCTTGGTGTCATCCCAAATCGCTAACTGCTCGTCACTGGTAATCGCTTCTATCGGGCTTAGCCGAAAGGTGGGCGGCATATTGGCGGCATAGAACAGCTTTATCAACCATGTCTTGTCGTGTGACCAGCCGTCGCTATAAACGGTAGAGTCTTTTAAGAACTCGTTTAACTCAGAGGCAACTTCACGAATTGGCGCTCCTCGTAATAACAGCGAGCGCCGAGGGATACAGTGAATACTCGCAGCATCTTTACACCAGTGAGTCCACTCGGGTTCTGGGCGGATAAGCGAGCAATAGCGAGCGCCAGATGACGCAACCACGCCAATCTCGATCGGATAGCTTTGATTGCCGAATCCTGATGCCTCAATATCCATAATGCTTGGAAATTCACGGCGAGCAGAACTGTTATTTTCGCTTAGTTGAATAGTCATAGTTATTATAATAGTCGACTTTACTCAATGTTCGAATAAGCAGTTACGAGAGAGCCCAGGCCGCTCTCGCACATACAGCATTATGCTAATCAGTCTACATAGACTGGTCCAACACCCATCCCCCAAACCAAAACAGTACCAATCATAGCGGTTACCATCAGCACTAAACCCACTGTAATTACCGATGAAGCATACATAAATGCACGCTCCTTGTTGATATTCATCACCACCGGTAGGCCTTCGTAAATTAGATATACTGAATAACTACCCGCCACCAACATCGCGGCAGCATTTACCCAGATAGAGGGCACAACATTAAAGATTCCCACCAAAAATAATGGCGTGGTTACACATACCGCCAATGCCGTTCCAGCATGATGGCGACGCTCTTCAGTATCGGAAACACCATATGTTCGCGACATCCAGTTAATAAATTCGCCAAACACGAATACACCAACCATTAATGCAACGTAAGTGAGTACACAAAGTGCCACAGCACTATCTACAGAAAGCTTTACAGGGTCGGCAGAACCGACGCTCCAGCCTACTTGAGTAACGCCGTAAAACGCTGAAATCGCAGGAATCAAAGCAAGAATTGGTACGTGCCCCAAAAACACCTGTTTAAACGACGAGTTTTCGTTGCGAATCAACAACCACTCCGCCGCAGGATTAGTCATGATACCAAACGTATGCTGTAGTATTGCCATTTGGAGCCCTCTGAATAGTTATAATTTTTTTGTGGTATTAAGAAGATTGTATGGCAACAGGTACCGGATTGTCGCCATCAAAAACCACCCAAAAGCGACAAAATGGGAATTCTTGCGCCAAAAGGCCGTTTACTTAATACAGATCAGAAACTGAGCAAACAGCAAGTCTAATCAAAATTCTTGGCAAGGGGAAGATAAACACAGCCTGAGCTGTGTTTGATGGCGGACAAGGGGGCGTTACTTAACGACCCTTAAGCTAGGGCGCTTTGTATCCTGCTTACCTGAGGGAGGTATTGGTGCAGCTGGATCTGGATCGGGCTGGCCGCCAGGCTCCGAATCAAACATCATGCCCTGACCATTCTCGCGAGCATAAATCCCTAACACTGCGTGAGAGGGCACGTAAATGTCTGTAGGGATTCCACCGAAACGCGCGTTAAACGAGATTGCTTTATTACCCAGCTCTAGGGTGGCAACCGCTCTAGGGGCTACGTTAAGGACAATCTGCCCCTCTTTATTCACGTATTGCTGTGGAACTTCCACCCCTCCAGCCAAAGCATTTACAACTATGTGGGGGGTGAAGTCGTTATCTACAATCCACTCATAAAGAGCGCGGATCATATAAGGTCTACTAGATGTCATCGACATTGGTAACTCTGCATCCTTCCTCAGCAATTAACTTACAGAACTAGTTCTAAGTTCGCGCTCGTAATCGGTAAGGCTTTCGATGAATGATCCACGGTTGAAAATTCTCTCCATGTACTCCAACAACGGCAATACCTGACGAGTATTCGGCAACGCGACACCGTAGGCTTTTAAACGCCACAAAATCGGTGCTAAACAACAGTCCACCAAAGTGAACTCATCGCTCATAAAATAAGGCTTTTCGGCAAAGATCGGCGCGATTGCAACTAAGCTATCTTTTAGATCCTTAGCGGCAGCCTCTTTTGCTTCTTTGCTTTTGTTTCCCGCCAATATATCTACTAGAGGGCACCAATCGCTCTCAATTCGGTAGATAAACTGACGGCTCTCAGCTCTCGCTACTGGGTACACGGGTAATAACGGAGGATGCGGAAAACGTTCATCTAGATACTCCATCATAACGCGAGTTTCATACAAGGTAAGATCGCGATCAACCAAGGTTGGCAGCGAGTTGTATGGATTGATCTCACTCAATTCAGCGGGAATTTGTGTTGAATCGACATCAACGACATCCACAGTTACACCTTTTTCCGCCAACACGATTCTAACGCGATGACTATAGTGGTCCTTGCTGTCGGAAAAGTAGGTCATGGATGAGCGTTTAGTTACAACTCCCATTTTCTATCCCCAAAGTATGTTAGTAGTCCAAAGACAGAGAAAGGCCCATTAGGGCCTTACCACTGCCAAGCGCTTATTAATGTACGTCTTTCCAATACTCACGATTCAACAACCAGGTAAATACGAGAAGTACAGACAGGAATAGAAATACATAAATACCAATTCTTACACGTGAGTCGGCAACCGGCTCAGCCATGTAAGTCATAAAGTTCACTAAATCGTAGACAGCCTGATCATACTCTTCAGCCGTCAAGGAGCCCTTAAAATCACCAACCTGTAATGACCCACAAGAGGTTAACACTGGCTCACCCATTTCGTTACGAACCACGTCACCGTGGCCGTCATGCGCTTCACCGGGCGCACACTCGGGCAGGCCCTGTAACTCTAACAGCACATGCGGCATGCCCACACTGGCGAACACTTTGTTATTTACACCAGTTGGACGCGAATCATCTTTGTAGAAGTTACGTAGGAAGGTATAAATCCACTCGGGCGAACGCGCGCGCGCAGCTAAGGTAAGATCGGGAGGAGCAGCCCCTAACCACTTCTTGGACTTTTCTGGCGTCATAGAAATGGTCATCAAATCACCGATCCGCTGATCACCGAACACCAAGTTCTCTAACATTGCTTCAGACGGGATATCCAAGTCAGTCGCAACTCGCTCAAAACGTGAATAAGACGCCGCGTGGCACCCCATACAATAGTTGACGAAGTACTTAGCGCCGGTTTGTAAAGATTCTTTATCGCTTAGATCAGCTTCGAAATGATCACAGGGCACAGCACCACAGGCACCGCCGGTAGCACCGACGGCTTTAATTGGGATAATCACCAACAGCAAGAACAGTACAAACCCACCCCAGACAAGCGTCTTAGGTAAACCTTTCATCTGCAAACGCGCCGGCTCGGGCTTCTCAGAGTCTTTCGCAGTTAACCAAGGCAGCGCCGCAACAAAACCTGCAACTGCAAAACCGTAGAGGTAAACAAACCATACAACGTGAGAGTCTGGGGCGTTCATCGCATGGATAAGCGTTACAGCAGATGCATAGGCAATCCACAATGCCAAAGCCCAACTAACCACAATAGAGAAGAAGCTCTTACGACCTGCGTTGGTCCAAAATGGCATGGTTAAAAAGAACGCAAAGTAAAAGAGCGTTGCAATCTGTGCGAGCATCGTACGCTCTAACGATGGAGCTTTAAGTCCTAAAATACCTAGAACAACAAAGTTAGCTGCGAACAAAATCAGCATCAACTTCGAGACAAAGCCTTTGTAGCGTACAGATTTTGCTTTTGAGCGATCCAACCAAGGTAGGAAGAACAGAATCACAATCGCCAAGGCCATGGCAATAAAGCCGAGCAGCTTGGAAGTGAACACGCCACCCAGATCAAAAGTAACAGCCCGTAAAATCGCATAGAACGGGGTGAAATACCAAACCGGCGCGATATGCTCTGGCGTTTTCAGACCATTTGCCTGTTCAAAGTTGGCGTGCTCAAGGAACATACCGCCCATCTCTGGAGCAAAGAATATCACCCCACAAAAGGCAAACAGAAATACCGTAATACCAACGAGATCGTGTACTGAATAATATGGATGGAAGGGAATACCATCTTTCGGTATGCCGTTTTCATCTTTATTCTTTTTGATCTCAACGCCGTCGGGATTGTTCGAGCCAACTTCGTGAAGCGCTAGCAGGTGCAATACCACCAAAGCTAACAGCACGATTGGCACCGCGACAACATGCAAGGCAAAAAAGCGATTCAAAGTCGCACCGGAAATAAGGTAATCGCCGCGAATCCACTGAACGAGATCTTCGCCTACATAAGGAATTGCGCCAAACAAGTTCACAATAACCTGCGCGCCCCAGTAGGACATTTGCCCCCAAGGCAATACGTAACCCATGAAGGCCTCAGCCATCAAAGCAACGTAGATCACCATCCCGAAGATCCACACCAACTCTCGAGGAGCGCGGTAGGAACCGTACATAAGGCCACGGAACATATGCAGATACACAACCAAAAAGAACGCCGAGGCGCCGGTTGAGTGCATATAGCGGATCAACCAACCGTAAGGCACATCGCGCATGATGTACTCAACAGAGGCGAAAGCGCCTTCCGCGGTTGGGTTATAACTCATAGTAAGCCAAACACCGGTTAGCAGCTGGTTAACCAGCACAACCAATGAGAGCACACCAAAAAAGTACCAAAAGTTAAAGTTTTTGGGCGCGTAGTACTTGCCCATGTGGGTATCCCACGCACGCTGTACAGGCAAACGTGCATCGACCCAATTCCACAAACCAGTAAGCCAACTTGTCATCTTCTTAAGCCTCCTGATCTACGCCGATGAGAATCACATCGTCGTTTAGAAATTTATAAGGGGGGATTTCCAGATTGATTGGCGCTGGAACACCTTGAAACACACGACCGGCCAAATCAAATTTTGAACCGTGGCAGCGACAGAAAAAACCGCCCAGCCACTCAGATCCACCAAGATCTTCAGCACCTACATCGGGCCGATAGGTCGGGGCACACCCCAAGTGAGTACAAATACCCACTAAAACCAAAAATTCTTCTTTAATTGAACGGTAGACATTCTGTGTGTAAGCCGGCTGAACTGATTTCGCAGACTCTGGGTCGCGCAAACGATCTGCAACGGCATCAAGACTCTGAAGAGACTCCTGCGTGCGACGTACAACATAGACAGGCTTGCCACGCCACTCAACCGTTACCATCTGACCAGGTACTAGTTTTGATAGATTAAACTCTACTGGAGCGCCAGCGGCTTTCGCTTTAGCACTCGGGTTCCAAGAACCCACAAATGGAACAGCAACGCCCACTACACCGGCGGCACCGACAACAGACGTCATCGCGGTTAGTACCCGCCGACGACTTTGGTTAACTCCGTCATTACTCATGACGATCTTCTCCCCTTACAGCTTACTGTAGGCCAGTTTTGATTGATGTCGCGAATCTCGGAAAATGATATTCGTATGAACAGGTGGCGAGGATTGTAAATTACTGAACTTAACGAGCAGCCATTCACAACCACAGAGGCCCTGAAAAAAGTCAGGCTTATTATAGTCGCTAATTCCGTACCACCGACACTCGCAGGGGTCGATCACGGAAATTAAACCAAGAGACTTATTTGGACTGGAGCAAAACCCCAGGCTCTGCGCAACCTATTACAGAGAAAACGCCCCCATAAAAAGTGGCGATATGGTAAAGAAATTCCCCAAAAGTAACAAGGAAAAAGGCGTTTTTTGCCACATCCATACACGCGACGACAGAAAACAAAAACGCCCAAACCACAACGGCTTGGGCGTTTTCCGAAGGTTTTGAGGTGGCACAAAAAGCCCCACCCAAACAACCAAGCGTGCGAATTAACGCTTTGAGAATTGTGGCTTCTTACGCGCTTTGCGCAAACCAACTTTCTTCCGTTCAACTTCACGCGCGTCACGCGTAACGTAACCTGCGGCACGCAACGATTGGCGCAAGGCCTCATCGTAGGCCATCAAGGCACGCGTAACACCGTGGCGAATTGCACCGGCCTGCCCGAATGAACCACCACCTTTTACAGTGACTTTTACGTCGAAGCGCTCATTATTATCGGTAAGCACCAAAGGCTGGCGCACGATCATACGAGCTACTTCACGACCGAAGTACTCATCTAGAGTGCGGTCGTTTACAGTGATTACGCCTGTTCCTGTCGTTAGGAATACGCGCGCGGTGGACGTTTTACGACGACCCGTACCGTAGTATTGTTCAGCTGCCATGTTATGCTCCTGATCTTATATGTTGAGTTCTTGCGGCTGTTGTGCGGTATGTGGATGCACATCGCCGGCATACACCTTGAGTTTCTTGAACATTGCACGACCCAATGGGCCTCTTGGCAACATGCCGCGTACGGCTGTTTCAATGGTGCGCTCAGGAGCTTTAACGATTAATTTTTCGAAGCTAATCGACTTGATCCCACCGATATAACCGGTGTGATGATAGTACATCTTATCTTTCGCTTTTTTACCCGTCACGTGTACTTTTTCGGCGTTAACTACAACGATGTAGTCGCCAGTATCCACGTGAGGGGTAAACTCAGGCTTATGCTTCCCGCGCAAGCGGTGAGCAATCTCTGCAGCCATACGGCCGAGAGTCTTGCCTTCTGCGTCGATGATGTACCAGTCGCGTTGAACTGTTTCATTGTTGGCACTGATGGTCTTCATGTTATATCTGCCTTACGAAGGTACGGGTTTATATTTAAAATCCAAAATGCGGTCGCGGAATAGCCCACAGACCAAAAGGAGCGCGGATTCTACAGAAGCCTTGAGCAATAATCAAGCAACTCCATAGACACTTCTAGCTCCGTTATTAGAACAAGAATCACTAGCTTAAGCACACGACTTAACTGAAAGCTATTAGAGCGCCACCTACCTATAGAATTAACGCAATTTAAGCGTGCTTTTATCCCGATTAATCGCGAAAACACAAACCTTAGGCCATACTTAACTGGCCTTCAGCCATTATATTGCCGCACCCAGTATCAAGCGGCGCGGCCATCACTTGCGGCCATCACTTATGGAGAAACGATCGCTTTGCGGCTTTTGATTAGATTTCAGCGATTTCTTATCTGCTGCGCTGCCTTAACAGCGGCGCTGTCAGCGGCTTCTGGCTTCGCTCGTGGCGGAGTAGTCGACGAGACGCCAGCTTTACCGCAGGAAATTCGCCACATCCCCTCTTACGGGAGCCAATCGCTAGATGCATTTTACCTAGACTTAATCTCGCTGATATTAGATGCCGGCAGCGATAAATTCGGCCCCTACAAGCTCAATACAGATTCCCGCCCAATGTCGGTAGCGAGAGCACGCAAAGGGCTTCTCGAAAACGAGTGGGACTCACTAGTAAATAGCGACCTTTCTAACCAGTTTCACGGTACAGACCAAATTGCTGTATTTTCGCGACCTTACCTCAAACATATGATCGGTTTGCGACAATCTATTATCGACAGCCGGAACTTGGCTCAGTTGAGTCAAATTCGTTCATTAGACGAATTAAAACAATTCAAGATTGGGCAGGGAAGTAACTGGACTGAGGTTGAGATCTACCGAGCGGCGGACGTAAATGTCGTAACATCGGAAAGCTTTGGCAATCTATTCCGTATGCTTACCAGTGGGCGCTTTCAGCTCCTGCCGCTAAGTGTGCTGGAAGTCGATGGAGCCTTAGCCAACGCCTCGACAACCCAGCCTACCTTGACGATACTTCCGGATATTTACATTTACTACCCGCTCCCCGTACAAATAGTGGTGAGTCGTAACAACCCCCTCATAGCCGCTCGGTATCAATATGGTATAGAACAAATTTTTAGCGATGGCTCTCTCACCAAGCTGCTACAAAAACACTTCCCAAAGCAGCTTGCGAACCCGATTCCAAAAGAAGCGACAATTATTATCCTACCCAACCCAAAATTAAGCGAAGCGGAAAATGCCGCGATCATTCAAACCTTTCGCAATACCACGACCTATTAAGACTTGTGGGCTCGAGCTAAATAATCGGTACTTTGCATTTCTCGAAGCCTGCTCATAGTGCGCTCAAACTCAAACCCTAAACACCCATCGCCGTAAAGCTCTGCGAGCGGCAAATCAGCCGACAAGATCAGTTTCACTCCGCGATCGTAAAACTCATCAACAAGATAAATGAAACGGCGCGCCTGATCGTCATTGGCTGCGGTAAACGCCGGAACGCCCGCAACAATCACCGTATGGAACTCACGTGCCAGCTCGATATAGTCATTCTGTGACCTCGGACCGTCGCATAGCGCTAAGAAATCAAACCACACAACCCCGTCCGCCAAGCGTTTAACCGCGATATGGCGCCCCTCAATCTCGACAGTACAATTCTGCCGGATCACTTCATGCTCGGAAACTAAATCATTAAAGCAAGCCTGCAGCTGAGTAACAGCCTGTTCGCTGTGTGGCCATTGGTATAATGGCAACTGCTCCAATGCACGCAAGCGGTAGTCAATACCACCATCCACATTTACCACTTGAGTATGCTGGTTTAGCAACCCGATTGCGGGCAAGAAACGCGCCCTCTGCAAACCGTCGCGATACAAACCATTAGGCTCAATATTGGATGTCGCCACCAGCACAACACCACGCGCAAACAGAGCGCGCAACAAGTTAGCTAGAATCATCGCGTCGGTAATGTCGACAACAAAAAACTCATCAAAACAGATGACGCGAGTATCCTGTGCAATTTTCTCGGCGACAATATCTAGGGGGTTTGCCTGCTCTGGTAAGGTTTTCAACTCTTTATGTACGCTGCGCATAAAGCGGTGAAAGTGGGTGCGCAACTTCTGCTCGAAAGGCAAGGCTTCGAAAAAAAGATCCATCAAATAGGTTTTGCCGCGTCCAACCCCACCCCAAAAATACAGCCCCTGAGGTACAGCCGGCAGTGGCTGTAAGGCATTGCGCATACGCTGCCAAAGCGAACCGGTATCGAGTTTGGCGCGAACCCAGCTAGCTTTCGCACTAGGCGCTGCTAATTGACGACTTAACTCGTCGAGTAATTCGATGGCGTGTTTCTGAGCCGCATCCGGCTGATAACCCGCGGCCAGATCGCTGGTGTAACGCTGTAAAGGGGAGTCGACCATAAAGACACTGCTAAAAAACGGCTAGAGTTGCGGATAGATTCAAACATAACGTCGAAAGCGGAGATTCAACGACTATTTCGCATACACAAAGACGCTACTATACCAGCTCGCTGAGGCGTTTATTCCAAGCCTTAGCTAATTTTGTCGATTCTTGTGGCTGCTCCAAACCCTCACTGGTGTATTATAGGCAGCATTCAGAGCCCTCGATGCAAGCAACACGCATCAGGCCAACTATATAGCGCAAGGAATTATTGGAGGCTTACTTTGTTTTCGCTTGAAATTTTATTAATGATCAGCGCAATCGTGTTCTGT
Organism: Teredinibacter waterburyi; assembly: GCF_001922985.1. Taxonomy (GTDB): domain Bacteria; phylum Pseudomonadota; class Gammaproteobacteria; order Pseudomonadales; family Cellvibrionaceae; genus Teredinibacter; species Teredinibacter waterburyi. Next base: position 74,261 of record NZ_MRUH01000022.1, on the reverse strand, counting down.
GTTGGCGGTTTGATTGGCGCCGTTATTAGTCGCTCACTGGTGCCACCAGAACAGCAACGAGACCTCGAAAAGAGCCTCGATCTCGCCCGCCAAGAGCTGAACCAATATCAACAAGAAGTTGCTCAGCATTTTGCCGACACATCCAAGCTGGTGAACAATCTCACCCAAAGCTATAGAGAGGTTCACGAGCACCTTGCCAAGGGGGCTATATCTCTGACCAATTCTGAAATCGGTCGAGACATGCTGGCGACCGGCGACCCGCATCTGGGCATCGAAGCAAAGTTCGAGATGGACGACATCAAATACGAAGCCCCCAAAGACTGGGCCCCAAAAACACCAGGGCAAAAAGGTACTCTAAGCGAAGATTACGGCTTGAAAGATGACGACGAGCTGCACGCGCAACACCCTCTACACGCCACTAAGCCAAAGACAAAAACCACCAGTTAATCAATAACCTCGATGCGCAGCGTCCACCGCTGCGCGAACATCTAGAGCCACTAATGACTCAACGCTTACGCGCACTTTTCCTCTACCTTCGCTGGCCCGCCACACTTGGCGTGCTGGTTGCGCTTGCGTCACTAGTATTATTCCCCCAACTGCAAACGGGTAGGCCACCGCAAAGCAACAGCGGCAATAGTTCAGCTTCACTATCACCAGAGGAAGGCGACAACTGGCACGGCCAGGGCCAAACCTCTTACGCCAATGCAGTAAGGCGTGCAGCACCATCTGTGGTGAACCTCTATACACTTAAACAAATCAAGAATCGCCGCCACCCGCTTGCTGACAATCCCATATTCAGGCTTTACTTCAATCGCTCCGATATCCCTGCTCAACAGCGTATGCAACTCGCGCGCGGCTCTGGTGTAATCGTTTCAAGTGAAGGCTACATTCTTACCAATAATCACGTTATCTCGGGAGTTGACGAGATTGTTGTGGCGCTGCAAGACGGCCGCGAAGCGCGCGCAGAGATTAAAGGCGTCGACCGCAAAACCGATCTCGCCGTACTAAAAATTGATCTAGATAATATTTCGCCAATTCCCATTGGCTCGCCCGACAACGCGCAAGTCGGCGACGTGGTACTGGCGATCGGCAATTCATTCGGTATGGGACAAACGGTCACCCAAGGGATAATCAGCGCAACTCGCCGACGCGGGTTCAATATCGCCGACTTTGAAAACTTCATTCAAACCGATGCCGCCATTAACCCCGGCAACTCCGGTGGTGCGCTAGTCGATGCTCATGGCAACTTACTTGGTATCAACACCGCCAACCTTGATCAATCCGGCTCCGGCGGGATTGGCTTTGCGATACCCGCCGATACCGCGATCCAAACCTTAAACGATATCGTTGAATTTGGACGCGTGGTACGCGGCTGGCTGGGCGTAGAATTTCAACAGTTAACACCGCAACTGGCGCAGTCCTTTAACTTGCGCTCCACCAACGGCATGCTGATTACCTCGATCTATCCGCAGGGCCCAGCCCATACTGCCGGTTTGCGCTCTGGCGACGTAATCACCCGCATCAATGGTGAACTCGTCGGCGACGGCCGGTGGGGGCTTCAAGAAGTTGGCCAATCGCGCCCCGGCGACAAGGTCACTATCGAAATTGTCCGCGAAGGAAAGATTCGTACCGTCGAAGCCGTACTGGGCTCTCAACCTATCGCCAGCTAAACTTTAACGCCTGAATCCATCCAAAAAAAAGCGCCGACATTCGCCAGCGCTTAGGTTGTGATTCCGTTATGTTGTGACGATTACGTCTCTGCTCCGACTGAAATTCCTACCCCACAGCTAACACGCTCCTACTAACAACCCTAGGAAGCCAGCGCCATCTTGCGACGCATATAGGCGAGCTGCTGAGCTAAGGGTAAGGATTTAGGACACATATCGTCACAGCCTAGCAGGGTCATGCAACCAAACACGCCATTTTCATCGCCAACGACCTCATAAAAATCGGCGTCGGTACGTTCGTCGCGAGGGTCTAAACGAAAACGAGCAAGCTGATTGATTCCCACAGCGCCGACAAAATCCGGCCGCATTTGCGCCGTACCACAGGCGGCAATACAACAGCCGCACTCGATACAGCGTTCCAGCTCATAAATTTTATCCGCTAACTCCGGCTCCATTTTTTCTTCCATTTCACAGAAGTCACGCTCCTCTTGCGAGTGCACCCAAGTTTGTAAGCGTTCACTCATGCCGCGCATCCAAACACCTGTATCCACAGATAAATCACCAATAAGCGCGAAGCCCGGCAGCGGCGCCAGGGTTATGACCTCGGGTAAATCCTTGGTCAGTGTTCGGCATGCCAGTGTAGGGCGGCCGTTCACCAACATAGCGCAGCTACCACAAATACCGGCTCGGCAAACAAAGTCGAATTGCAACGTTGGATCTTGATTTTCTCTCAGTTCATTTAAAGCGATAAACAGTGTCATGGAATCCGCTTCTTCAATTACAAAGCTATCCATATGCGGAACGCTGTTCGCGTCTTCCGGATTGTGGCGGAAGATATTAATGGTAAGACGGCGCAAACCGTCTACATTTTTCACAGGAATAGTATTCAAGCTGCTCACCTCATGCTTGGTATTTTGGCTCATTGCGTATCTCCTTTCTCACCTAGGCGAGCATTGCGACGACGCAACTTCTCGGGAAGTTTATCGCTGTAGGGCATCAACGCTTCTTGTGCAGCAAATCTATCCCCGCCCTCAAACTTAGCTCGCACCGCATCTACCTCAGCTTGACGTGCCGCGGTGTCGGGGTGATCTACCCGATCTTCAACACCATAGCCACGCCATCCGGGAGGCAGCTCCATTTTATTAACATGCAGTGGCTCATAGTTAAGAGTTGGCATCGTTGCGCCTTCACTCCATGTTGCCAAGGTTCGGCACAACCAATCTTTATCGTTGCGTAAAGGAAAGTCTTCACGGAAGTGAGCGCCGCGACTTTCTTCGCGCTGTAACGCTCCCTGTGCAACACACAGCGACAACTTAATCATTTTTTGCACACGATAAGCGGCAACCAGATCAGGGTTGGCACCGCGAGCGCTACTGCGAACACTAATTTTTTGTGCTCGAATCGCAAGCTGCTGGAGTTTTTCTACGGCGCTAGACAAGCGTTCGGTATTGCGAAAAATCGCCACGTTTGCAGACATCAATTCTTGCATTTCGCGCATAATATGCAGGGGATTTTCGGTTCGATTACGGTCGCCAAACCCAGCCATGTACTTTGCTTGTTTATTGTAAGCATCGCGAATGAGTGCGGAGGAGACGGTGATATCACCGGCAGAGCTTTCTAAAAAGTCAGACATGTATTCGCCAACAATCATGCCGGCAACCACGGTTTCAGCAACCGAGTTTCCGCCGAGGCGATTAAAACCATGCATATCCCAACAGGCGGATTCTCCTGCCGCGAACAAGCCCTTCAAAGTAGGTGATTCGCCACGAAAATCAGTTCGTACGCCGCCCATAGAATAGTGCTGAGCCGGACGAACTGGAATTAAACTATCTGCCGGCTCAATGCCTAAAAAGTAATTACAAATTTCCTTCACTTCGCGCAGGCGGGTGTCTATGTGTTTTTTACCTAACAGGCGAATATCCAACCAAAGGTGCTCACCAAAGCGCGATTGCACACCTTTACCGCTGGCAATATGGGTCTCCATACAGCGGCTTACCACATCGCGCGAAGCGAGTTCTTTTTTGCCCGGTTCATAATCCGGCATAAAACGGTGACCATCGACGTCCAACAGTAAACCGCCGTCACCGCGACAACCTTCCGTCACCAAAATACCGGCGGGGAAAATAGCCGTTGGGTGGAATTGTACGGCTTCCATATTGCCCAAAGCAGCAACACCGGTTTCCAACGCTATAGCCGTACCCATGCCCTCATTGATGACTGCGTTTGTAGTCGCGCGATAGAGACGACCATAACCGCCAGTCGCGATACAGGTCGATTTGGCAACATAATTAATTAACTCACCGGTTTTTAAATTCCGCACTACGGCACCAGAGCAACGTTCACCATCATGGATTAACGCGACCGCCTCCATACGTTCGTGTACAGGTATATCTTCCGCAATAGCTTGGTTACTCATGGTATAGAGCATAGAGTGGCCGGTGCCGTCACTCACATAAGACGTGCGCCACTTTTGAGTACCACCAAAGTTACGCGCAGTAATTAGCCCGTGCGCTTCTTCGCTTTCCGTGAGGGTTACATTTTTGCCGTCGATAACACTTTGATGATCGCCGCGTTCAACGCGATTCCACGGCACCCCCCATGCCGCTAACTCGCGGACAGCTTTCGGTGCGGTGTTAACAAACATGCGTACAACATCCTGATCGGCACCCCAGTCGCTACCGCGCACCGTATCAAAAAAGTGAACATCCTCATTGTCGCCCTGCCCCATTGATGAGTTGCCAAGGCTGGCCTGCATGCCACCTTGTGCGGCCGCAGAGTGGGAGCGCTTTGGCGGCACTAAACTCAGCACAACCACATCGTGACCGCGACGGCGAATACCAATGGCTACTCGCAGTCCGGCTAAGCCACCGCCAATAACCAATGCGTCGGTGTAAATTGTTTTCATTTTAGATTCCAATTGTTTGCCGAATTAAATGATTTATCTAAAAGTAGATTGTTTGTGTGTAGCTGCATCAATGTGGACTCGCAGGGCTTTCTGCATCTGCGTCGCTTTCAACCTGAAGATCAGTTTGAATTTGATGATTACTTTCAGTTTGATGATAGCTAGGCACATAGCGCTCGCCGACACGGTCGGCGTGTTCCGCACCAATTTTCATGTAAGCACCTAAGGTGAAGAGGCCGAGTACGATAAAAAAGATTGTTAGTGCCCACTTGATTGAATGAAGTATTTTTCGGTTACGCTTAGCGTTATCACCCAAAAACAAACCCCACTTAATGACCAACCGATAGATACCTATACCTGCGTGCAACTCAACGACAAACAATAGGATTAAATACAACGGCCAAACGCGACCACTCCAGACACGATCAGATGAAGCGTAAGGGCCTATGTCGGCGGGGTGCGTAATTAATTGATAGAGGTGGACAGAAGCGAGGAAAAAAAGCGCGAACCCAGTCAAAACCTGTACATACCAAAGGGAGGAGTCGGCGTGTTTCAAGTTGCCGAGATGTTGGTGTAATGTACGATACTGGCTCGCGCTGTTTGGAAACTTGCGCAAGGCTAGAACGGCGTGAACAACAATCAAGGTTAGAATAAATACGGCAAATAAACTTACCAATATTGGGTAGGGTTTGCCGAGCATAGGCTCCCCCTCAAATAAACGCGCAACAAAATACATGGCGTCTTTGCCAAGTAGAATACTGGACACGAGGAACATATGAGTCCACATAAAAAGTACGAGTATTAATCCGGTCGCACCCTGTGCCATATCCATCCACGCGGGCCAACGGTTAAGGTGGGCACTCCTTACCGGTATTGGCTTATTGGCAGATTGCATTCTTATCCCCTTGTAATATTTTAATCGTCGGAAGGATTAAAACACGGGGACCATGCCCGCTACATGCGGTAAATCAAATTATATCTGTTCGAGTATTTCTTGCGAGGTCTAGCTGAAGAAAGAAAGCGGAACGTCTAACCCTCGATTTCATGTATCCACATTAGTAGAGACTGGACGTTTTCAGTAAGAAGCAGCAATGCATCCTTGTCGCCATCAACGTAGTAGGCCGTTAAGGTTTGATTCAAGCATTCGACGGTATTGGATGCCAAAAATAGGCCGCTTTTTGCCTGAGATGGGCCGGCCCGAAAAATTGCTTTCATCGCCAGCGTTAGCGAGGAAACAATTTCTGCAACCGGTGGGTGCAGTGTAACCACGTCATTTTCTGCAAGCGAGGCAAGGTCTCTAAGCGCACTCTCGACAGAAAAGAAACCTAAAAACATACGGCTATCTAACACACACAACTTTACCGACAAGTCGTTAAGTAAGCGTTTCGCAGACTTTAGCGCATCATCCGATACCGAGTTTAATTCAAAGCTAGAAGAGCGTAAGTCAGAAGTGTTTTGCAGTAACCAAAAGCTGGTCAAAATATATCTCCGTTGCGAATAGGTAACCAAAGGCTACCTTCCTGTTGAACTCGATATACACTGGAGCATGAAATATGCCAAAAATTATTGTTATTTTTGTTCTTTTATTTCAAAGACTTACAAACATAACTTGACGGAGAAGGATGCGCCGCTAGTTGACACACCACACCCAGTCGTTGCGCCGGAAAACATCTAAGATATTTAACGCGCCATCTCCGAGATGGCCAAACCAGCATTGCCGGCGGCAGCAGACATGGCACGCTTAATACTGTCGGCCAAAACCGCGTGATAACGCCGAGCCGATTCAGTAGCCGCGAAATCAATATAAGACTGCAATTGCTCGACCGTTAAACTGCGATAGTTATACAAATAGCTGGCCTCGACCAAAGGCCGAAACTGATCGACAAGCAAAGTCGCTTGCTCTGCTAACTGCTGCTCGCTGAGCACCGCAAGCTCGGAGCCGCTATCCGCCTTTGCATTCAGCGCCTGCTTCATCGAGTTTTGGACGCTCAGCATCACATCTACTGAACTGGCAGTACCACCAATTTCGTCATCAAGACGCCCCACCAACTGTAACCGCTCGGTATTTTTAGACAAGTCACGGAAAGCCTCTGCTGCGGCTTGCTGCGCTTCGGCATTCGCATATTGCATCTCTAATGCCGTAATCGTCTGCCCGGTCTCGGACTGCAACCACGCTAAAGCGGCAGTAACATCGGCGGATGACAACTCGCGTTCGATATGACGCTGCGCCTCGGCTTGTAAAAAAGCAGGGGAAAAAGCTTTCGATAAAATATCGAGTACGGTGTAACGATCGGCTAAATCGGCGGCAAGCGACTGGTCTGCCGACGCGAGGACTCCAGATTGCATCTGCAGTATCTGATCGTTAAAACCCGACACTTCCATCAATTCACTAACGCGATTTGCTGACTCTGCTTTTATTTGCGCAGCGGGCTTCTCGCTAGGGGCAAGGCTTTCAATCGCTAGCTCGCTGTCTTCAGATTTACTACAGGCGCTAAACAAGCAGGCAGCGATAGCCATAAAAAGTAGTTGGGCCAGACGTTTGGTCGGCATGATCATATCCTCGTTATTGTTATTCGCCCCTAAGCAGTACTGCTCAAAGTCTCTTTTAGATTTATAACTTTGCCCCAGGCAGAACAGCCTAAAGATAGTGAAGCACTGACGATGCAGGTTCGTTGTCGCTCGTTATTCGCTGTTCTTTATTCGTCGTCTTTTATTCGATACTCGGCCGCGCGCGCATGCGCTTCCAAGGATTCACCACGAGCCAAAACTGAAGCCACCTTACCGAGGTTTGAAGCGCCTTCTGGCGAGCAGTAAATAATTGACGAGCGCTTTACGTAATCGTAAACCCCCAACGGCGACGAAAATCTTGCAGTGCCCGATGTCGGCAGCACGTGATTCGGTCCGGCGCAGTAATCCCCAATTGATTCCGAAGTATGCCGCCCCATAAAAATAGCGCCTGCGTGGCGAATGCTCGGCAGTAACGCCTCGGGGTCATCTACCGACAACTCCAAGTGTTCGGGTGCGATGCGATTCACTAGCTCTAAAGCTTGCTCCATCGTATCGGTCGCAATTAAAGCGCCGCGATTGCGCAGCGAAACGGCCGCGATGGCCTCGCGCTCTAAAGTCGGCAGTAAACGCGCAATGCTCGCTTCAACGGCCGCCAAAAACTCTCGGTCCGGCGAGAGTAAAATCGCCTGAGCAATCTCATCGTGCTCGGCTTGCGAAAACAAATCCATCGCCACCCAATCGGGGTTGGTTTTACCGTCGCAGACAATCAATATCTCCGAGGGGCCAGCGATCATATCGATATCCACTACACCGAACACTTCGCGCTTGGCGGTAGCCACATAGATATTGCCGGGGCCGACAATTTTATCAACCTTAGGGACCGTTGCTGTGCCATATGCAAGTGCCGCGACCGCCTGAGCCCCACCTACGGTAATAACACGATCTACGCCCGCAATCGCTGCAGCCGCAAGTACAATATCGTTGGTAATGCCATCAGGCGTCGGTGTGACCAGTACAACCTCTTCTACGCCCGCCACCTTGGCCGGTATCGCCGACATTAAAATCGACGATGGGTAGGCGGCTTTGCCTCCCGGTACATAAAGTCCAACACGATCCAGCGGGGTAACTTTTTGGCCAAGTATAGTTCCATCGGCTTCTTGATATTGCCAAGACGCCTGAACCTGATGCTGGTGGTAAGCCTCGATTCGAGCAGCTGCCTGCTTCAAGGCATCCACTTGTTGTTGCGGGATTTTTGCCAGCGCCGCCTGCAAAGCGGCTGACTCGATAATTAAGTCCTGCCCCCGCTTTACATCTCGTCGATCAAAACGGTTGGTGTACTCTATTAGCGCCGTATCACCACGCTGACGCACATCGCTAAGCACAGACTTAACCACACGCTCAACCTCCGCATTCGCCGCACCTTCCCATTCGAGCAGAGAAGTAAGTTTGGCATCGAAGTCTGGGCTACTGGTATCAAGCCGATTGATTAACATCTTTCAGTTCCTAGTTACGTTCACTAACGGCGCTGCCGATTGCATCGATAAGCGCTTCAATTTCACAGTGTTTCATCTTCATCGACGCCTTGTTCACAATTAGTCGCGAACTGATGTCGGCAATTTTATCGCGAGCTTCGAGACCATTGGCTTTAAGCGTATTGCCAGTGTCAACAATATCAACAATTTCATCGCACAGGTTCATAATCGGAGCCAGTTCCATCGCGCCGTAAAGCTTAATAACATCGACCTGACGGCCCTGCTCCGCATAATAGCGCTTAGCTAAGTTTACATACTTGGTGGCAACTCGAATTCTACCGGGCTTAACAGGCTTGCCGACAATTCCAGCCGTCATCATTCTGCACTTGGCAATTTGTAAGTCGAGCGGCTCGTAATAGCTGTTACTGTTGTGTTCAATGAGTGTGTCCTTGCCGGAAACGCCGACGTCCGCCGCACCAAATTCAACATAGGTGGGAACATCCACTCCGCGCAGAATTAACAACCGCACATTTTGCGAGCTGGTTTCAAAGGTTAACTTGCGGCTCTTGCTAATATCTTCAAGTGGTTCGATACCCGCCGCGGCTAATAACGGTAAGGTTTCTTGTAAAATTCGACCCTTGGTCAACGCAATGGTAAGTTGCGACATAGGTAATTCCTTGCTTCAGACTGTTTGAGTTAACCGGGTACGCGACGAATATCAACGCCCAATAACTGCAATTTTTCTTCGATACATTCGTAACCGCGATCTATGTGATAGATGCGGTCGACTATGGTTTCACCATCGGCCACCAACGCCGCAATTACCAAACTGGCAGAAGCGCGCAAATCGGAAGCCATCACGGGCGCGCCTTTCAGCCGCTCAACGCCATTAATCAGCGCAGTATTGCCTTCAAGGCCAATGGTTGCACCCATGCGGTTAAGTTCGTGAATTTGAATCAGACGGTTTTCGAAAATGGTTTCGGTCACCGCCGAAGCGCCTTCCGCGACTGCGTTCATGGCGGTAAACTGCGACTGCATATCGGTTGGAAACGCCGGATAAGGGGCGGTACGTATATTGACGCCACGCGGTCGCCGACCTTCCATATCCAATTCGATCCAATCGTCACCAGAGGTGATTTTCGCACCCGCTTCCTCAAGCTTTTTCAGCACCGAGGTGAGAATGTCGGCACGGGTACGACGCAGTTTAATCGAGCCTCGTGTTGCCGCCGCCGCAACCAAGTAGGTGCCAGTTTCGATACGGTCGGGCATTACGCTATATACGCAACCGTGAAGATCCTTTACGCCTTCGATCTCTAGTCGGTCGGAACCAACGCCTTTAATTTTTGCACCCATGGCGATCAAGCATTCGGCGAGGTCGACAATTTCGGGTTCCCGCGCGGCATTTTCGAGCACTGTCGTACCCTCAGCTAAACAAGCGGCCATCAACAGGTTTTCGGTGCCGCCTACAGTCACTTTTTCCATCACGAAATGAGCACCTTTCAAGCCTTGTGGCGCACGCGCACGAATATAGCCACCATCAATTTCAATGGTCGCCCCCATGGCCTCCAAGCCTTTCAGGTGAATATCCACCGGCCGACTACCAATTGCGCAGCCGCCAGGGAAGGACACATCGGCAACACCGAACCGAGCCAGCATCGGTCCCAACACAAGAATGGAGGCGCGCATGGTTTTCACCAGCTCGTAAGGAGCCTCGCACTCGGTTAATAGGGTCGGGTCAATTTCGACACACATCTTCTCATCAATGGTAATACCCACGCCCATACAGCGAAGTAGCGCCAACATGGTGGTAATGTCGTTGAGATGCGGCAAGTTGCAAATATGCATCGGATCGCGAGCGAGCAAGGTTGCAGCAAGTATCGGCAAGCCAGAATTCTTCGACCCAGAAATTTTGATCTCACCCTTAATAGGGCCGCCACCTTTAATAATAAGTTTATCCATAGGGATTTTTTTGCCTGTGGCAGAATTGGTAATTATTAGGGAAATGGGCTAAAAACGCTGATCATATGGAGAAACAGCCAACCCCAGAAGACTTAGTTTTGCAGCGCGGCCCACTCTGCAGGGGTATAAGTTTTCATATGCACCGCATGAATGACGCCACTAGCAATGGCTTCGCGCAGAGCGCCATAAACAAGCTGCTGTTTTTTAACGGGGGATAAGCCTTCGAAGACGGGGCTTACAACCGTCACATGAGCGTGATTCCCCTCTGTGGCGGCATCGACTTCAGAATCTGCAATCGCCGCTTCGAGCGCGGCTTTAATTTCGTGTGGCTGCATAGCTATGGCCTTGATTAGTCATGGGTGAGCGTCAGAAATGACGGCATCGAGCTCGCGGCTAGACTCTGCCTTTCCGTTAACGGCTCGCGACCCAAAGAGGCGGCGAAACATCGTAGAAAGGTCGACAAAGATAACAGTCGCAAGCAGAAACCGAGGCTGTTCCGCTCAAAAGGCGGCCATTTTAATAAAAAAGCGGGTGGATAGCACCCGCTTTCATTCAGAGAGGGTCGCGTCGTACCGGAACGGTAGCGCAGCTAGGGAGAGGAAACTAGTGCCAGGCGTCAATCGCCGCCTGCAAATCGCCTTTGTGATCCTTTACAGACTGGTTAAATTGACCGCGGAAAGTAACACCTAGGTTAATACCGTTCAGCACCACATTTAATAGCTTCCATTCGCCGCTGCGACCTAAGCCTAAGGTGTATACAATACGGTTGGTGCTGTCTGGGCCTGTAATACGCTGAACCACGCTGGCCTTGCGATCGCCAACCTCGCTCTCGGCAGCCATCACTTCTATTTTAAGGTCTAGATTGCTAGCCATGCCCTTTGCATAAGTTTCTACCATGCCACGCTTAAAGTTCTCCACAAACGCTTGCTGCTGCTTTGGGGTAGCCTTGTTCCAATAGTCTGGCCCCATCACGTTTTTGGCTATGTAAGGGAAGGCGATTACCTCATCAAGTAAGGTTTCGACTTTATTGAAAAAAACTGTAGGGTTGGTGTCTAGCTGTCCTTTGTGAGTAGCAACTAGGCTCATCAAATCTTTTGTTACCTGCTCAACAATAGCAACTGGGCCTTCATTGTTCACCGCGGCAGGCGCTGGCGAAGCCGCATCGACTACAGACGAAAACAGCACCCCGCACGCACAACAGAACAGTGCGAAACGCGCGAGAATTTGTTTGACGTTAGGGGCAAAGCCCATTGATATAGTCACGTTTAATACTCCTAAAAAATTCGATATCCAAAGAAAATAGGCCGACGGGCCTCTGTGCTAGTCTGAAGTTTTACACAACTAACCTGAACGGCAGTTGAACCAGCAAGAATGGTCACTGTAAGATGGCGCCCCCAAAGACGTTACGCATTGTAATGAACTGCGGGGTGTGACAAAAGTGAATTTTTGTACGCCACCTCACCCCCAACCACCGATCCAGTCAAACGAGACGCCACGACTATGTTGCAATCCCTACCTATAGAGCTGCTTGCGGCAGTCGCGATTTTAACGGGTTTCGCCGGCCTTATCTGGAGTTCTGACCGTTTTGTTGCGGGTAGCGCCTCGATTGCGAACTCGTTTGGTATAAGCCCAATGGTTATTGGGCTTACCATCGTCTCCTTCGGTACATCCGCCCCAGAAGTTATGGTGGCTATCAGCGCCTCCCTAAAAGGAGCCGGCGATCTCGCCGTGGGCAACGCGATTGGCTCTAACATAGCCAACATCGGCCTGGTACTGGGGATAACCGCACTCGTTGCTCGAATTCCCGTACAACACCATATTTTCAAACATGAACTGCCAATCTTGCTAGGGGTTACATTGCTGGCGGGCCTATTTTTGGCCGATGGTACGCTGGATACATACGAAGGCTATGTACTAATCGCCGTGCTAATCCCCGCAGTCGCATTTTTGGTAATCATCAAGCAGAAGACATTAAACCCGAGCGAAGCGGCGGAAGAGGAAGAAATTCCCAACCTCACCACATCCAAAGCGATTTTCTGGTTCCTTATCGGTTTGGTGGCGCTGATTGTAAGCTCAGAAATATTAGTTTGGGGGGCGAAAAGCGCCGCCGAACTCGCAGGTGTAAGCCCGCTCATTATTGGTCTAACCGTTATTGCTGTAGGGACTAGCCTGCCGGAACTGGCCGCTTCGGTCGCCAGCGCCCTAAAAGGTCATCACGATATCGCCCTGGGTAATATACTCGGCTCAAATATGTTTAATTTACTTGCCGTGATGTCGGTTCCCGCGATTATTCACCCGCTGGCACTAGATGCTGCGGTATTCTACCGCGATTACGGCATCATGCTACTCGTTACGTTGCTACTGGGTTTGCTGATTGGCGCCACACTATGGAAAAACCGAACTCGCGCCGCTTCGCCGGAAGTAAAGCCCGAACAAGCCAACCTCAAGACCTCGGGCAACAAACAAGCAGCAATCTTTCGTTTCGCCGGAGCCGTCCTGCTCACAGCCTATATAGGCTATTATGTTGTCTTGTTTTTCACGACTCAGCAGGCGCACTAAAAATAGGTACCATGACAAATACTTTTGACTTTATTCAAGCTGGGCGCCGCACCGTAACGATGGAGCGTGACGCTGTGGCACAGCTGGAACAGCGTATTGGCGACCAGTTTGAAGCGGCCTGCAAGCTGATGCTTAAAAGCGAAGGTCGGGTCATCGTATCGGGCATGGGCAAATCTGGTCACATCGCCAAAAAAATTGCCGCGACCCTTTCCAGCACTGGCACACCAGCAATTTTTGTCCACCCGGGCGAGGCTGGTCACGGCGATCTAGGCATGGTTACCCGCAACGATGTGTTTATTGCGATTTCCAACTCTGGCAGCTCACCGGAACTGCTAACGCTTTTGCCGATGATTAAGCGTCTGGGCATTCCGCTGATAACAATGAGCGGAAAACAGCGCAGCCCACTGCAGGAAGCCGCAGACGTCTGGCTCGACATCAGCGTCGCTAGCGAGGCCTGCCCCCTTGATTTGGCACCAACGTCCAGCACGACTGTAACCTTGGTGCTAGGCGACGCCTTAGCCGTAGCCTTGCTGGAAGCGCGCGGTTTTACCGCCGAAGACTTCGCTTTCTCCCATCCAGGCGGAGCCATCGGACGCAAGCTGCTGTTGCGGGTAAGTGACGTAATGCACAGCGGCGACGCAATTCCTGCCGTAACGCCAAGTACCGCACTACTCGATGCCCTGAGTGAAATCAGCCGCAAAGGCTTTGGTATTACTGGTGTTACAAATGACAACGGCCAACTCATCGGCGCATTTACGGATGGTGACTTGAGACGCTGCCTCGATCGCGACCTCGACGTTAAACATACCTGCATTGCAGAGGTCATGTCGGCAAGGCCACGGACAGCTTCGCCAAACCTGCTCGCTGCTGAGGCGGTAAATTTGATGGAAAAATATAAGATTACCGCGCTGCTAGTCGTCGACGACGATCAGCGACCGGTCGGCATTTTACATATGCACGATATGCTTAAGGCCGGCCTCCTTTAAGTTACGAACCCCCACACCAATAACACCGCGAACCTAGAGTAAAACCGAGATGCACCACTTGACCCTCAATGAGATCCACGCAAAAGCCAAGCAAATAAAGCTTTTATTGCTCGACGTTGACGGCGTGCTAACTGACGGCAAACTCTACTTCAGTAGCGAAGGCTATGAGATGAAAGCCTTCCATACCCTCGACGGCCAAGGGTTGAAGCAGCTTATGAGATCTGGGGTTAACGTCGGAATTATCACTGGACGCAAAAGTGAATTGGTAGCAAAGCGTGCGCAAGATTTGGGAATAACCCGCGTAATTCAAGGCCGCGAAGACAAGTTTATCGCCATGCAGGAACTGCTCGCCAACCACCCTTGTGAATTGAGCGAAATTGCGTTTATGGGAGACGATTACCCCGACCTAACCGTCATGACCAGGGTCGGGCTCGCTTTAACCGTGCAAAATGCTCACCCTGCCGTTATCGAGCTATCCCACTGGCAAAGTAGCCGCATGGGTGGCGAAGGGGCTGTTCGTGAAGCGTGCGACCTTATCATGACCGCACAGGGTAGTTACCAACAAGCACTTGAGAAGTACACGCGCTAATCATGCCAAACAAAAACATCACTACCCTTGCCTTAATCCTTGTCGCCATTTGCGGTATCGTGGTGCTCTGGGACTCGTCGGAAAAAATCCTGCCCGCTGGCAATCCATCGCGCACAGATGCCCCGCTGCACCCCTACGCCCTAGCCGATCACGCCTCAACTCGACACTTTAACGAAGCTGGCGAACTAGAATACGAATTTACCGCTCGCCGCCTAGAACATTACCTTATTGAGCCTCAAGCAGGCGCAGCGTCAGACAACTCTGAAGTCGGGCAAGAATACACCTTAATCAAAGACCCCCAGTTCACGCTCTACCAAAATAACCAACCTTGGCATATCGAAGCGCGAGAGGGACGAATAAACCAAAATCAAGAACAGATCGAGCTTTGGGATAATGTGCGTATCTGGCAAGATCGCTTACCGTTGCCGCAAGCCAGCCTGCCCGCGAACCCGGCAGCGCTAAAGCCGCACCGCTCAGAATTCAGCACCGAAACCTTGACCATCTATCCCGCACAAAAAATCGCCGAGACCGAAGAGCCTGTTACAATACGAACCACTAGCGGCACGATTGAAGCCGTGGGGCTGCACGCAGACTTTAATGCGCGCAAAATACGACTATTAAGCAAGGTCCGCGCCGTGCACGAGTTTGCGGTACCTTCATTGCAATCATTGCAATGATCACAATTAGCCTCAGTGCAAAAATCGATACAATAGCCAACCAACTAATTCAGCGAAGTTTAGCCCGATGATAACTGCCCTTAACAATCACGCTCAAGCCGCCATACAGCGATGCAAGACCGTGTTGCATATCCTTATTATCGCGCTGTTTGCAGACGTGGCTATAGCACTACCTGACGACAAAGATAAACCCCTTAGTATTCAAGCCGACTCGGCCGAACTCGACGATCTAAATGCTACTACCACCTACGCTGGCACAGTGGTTATGGAAAAAGGCAGTATGAGAATTGTTGCCGACAAGGTTGTAATTCACGGCAACAACGACAATTATTCAAAAGTTGTCGCAACCGGAAACCCGGCGCTATTCAGTCAAACACCTCGAGCGGGGCAACAGCCGGTAACCGCTCAGGCCGACCGCCTAGAATACTTTATTGGCAAAGAAACGCTCCATCTCATCGACAACGCCGCACTCAAACAAGAAGGCACCAGCCTGAGTGGCAACCGGATCGAATACGACGTAAAAAAATCAGTGGTGAAAGCTGACAGCAAAGCCGACGGCTCCGCCATAGATCAACGAGTGAAAATGGTCATCCCACCTAAAGCGCTCAACAAAACAACTAAAACCAGCGATGATGCGGCCGCCGAAAATACTCAACCCAGCTCCGCAAACAAGCCGACAAATCAACAGCCTGATGCACTTCAATAAGAGCCCTGTAACAACCCCATGCCGCAATTAAAAGCCGAAAACCTAGCCAAAAGCTACAAGGGACGAAAAGTCGTCATTGATGTCTCGCTTACTGTTGAGGATGGCCAAATCGTCGGTCTGCTCGGCCCCAATGGCGCGGGTAAAACAACCTGCTTCTACATGATTGCCGGCATCGTAAAAGCCGATCGCGGCCGTATTAGTATTGGCGAGCGCGACGTCACTCGGCTCTCAATGCACGAGCGCGCACGCGCGGGATTAGGCTATTTACCTCAAGAAGCGTCGGTATTTCGAAAACTCACGGTTGCCGATAACATCATGGCGATATTGGAAACACGCAAAGAGCTGAATCGCAAACAACGCCAAGATCAGCTAGAAACTCTGTTAAGCGAATTTAATATCCAACATATTCGCGCCAGCATGGGTATGGCGCTGTCTGGCGGCGAGCGCCGCAGAGTGGAGATTGCGCGCGCACTCGCAACCGAGCCGGCATTCGTATTGCTAGACGAACCCTTCGCAGGTGTCGACCCGATTTCGGTAAGCGACATCAAACAAATTGTGCAACATCTGAAAAAGCGCGGTATTGGTGTGCTCATTACCGATCACAATGTGCGCGAGACCCTCGATATTTGCGAAAAAGCCTACATTGTGTCTGAAGGTCACATCATTGCAGAAGGTGCCTCCGTCGACGTACTAAACAACAAAAAAGTGAGAGAAGTGTACCTCGGTCAACACTTTACGCTATAGCGAACCGGAAACCGCTGCAAACAAAGCCAATCGAAACAAACGCCCGCTATCAACCGCGGCTAACAATTTCCGGCCGATTGTGATCGAAATACGCCCTAGCAAGGTGCAAAACTATCGAAATCCATAAAAAATGGGAGTAGTATCTTCGCATCCGCTATCAGACCAGCTACGAGCGCAGCACTTCCCTCCTTGACATTCCTTTAAAGCACGCTACCACTTCCGGCATAATAGTTGCTTTCAAAATAGCTCAAAATCATTGCTTGTCGCCCGCTGCGAGACTAAACTAGAGCAAAACAGGCGTTAGTTAGTCTTGTGCGCTCAGACCTCATCTACCTGCCAGCCTAGCGCTCGGCACTGAGTTGCCACCAGTAAGACCGACCAACGTCGCAATCAACACCAACTTAGAATAAAGCCCAAAACGGCAGCGACTAGCCAATATGAAGCAATCACTCCAGCTAAAACTGGGACAACAACTGACGATGACGCCGCAGCTGCAGCAGGCCATACGCCTGTTACAGCTATCGACTCTGGATCTCCAGGCCGAAATCCAAGAAGCGCTCGACTCCAACCCCATGCTTGACGTCGGCGAGGAAGATTTCGACAGTAGCGCTGCCAGCTCAAGCGGCGAAAATGGCGATCTAAATCACAACGAAGCCAGCGATAGCGCCACCGAATCAGCGCAACAAAGCAAAGCAGAAGCGACAAAAAGCGACTCCAGCACCCAAACGAATGACGACAGTAGCAACACTGCCGAAACGGAATGGAATGAAGACAACATTCCTACAGACCTTGCCGTAGACACCAGCTGGGACGACATATACGACCCAATCCCCACCGGCTCTGGACTATCGCGCCCCGACGGCGAAGACTACGACTATGACTCGCGTCGCGCATCGTCAGAGTCGCTCCAAGATCACCTCTACTGGCAGCTCAACCTCACCCCCATGTCCGCGCTGGACAACGAGATCGCCGAGACGCTTATCGATGCGGTTGAACCGAGCGGTATGCTCAATCAAAATCTCGCCGAAATATTCGAAGGTTTGCAGGCTCACCACGAAGAGCTAGAGCTAGACGAAGTGGTAGCGGTACTGCACCGGCTTCAGCAATTTGATCCGCCCGGCGTATTTAGCCAAGATGTTCGCGAGTGCCTACTCATCCAGTTAAATCAAATTGACAATGGCAATCGCGATGTCGAGAACGCCAAGGAGCTGGTAAAAAACTACCTAGAACTTTTGGGTGGCCGCGACTTTAAGCAATTGATGCGCAAGCTAAAGCTTAAGGAACATGAACTTCAGGCAGCAATTGAAGTTATTCAAAAGCTCAACCCTCGCCCTGGCGAGCATATCGGTGAAAACACTACCGAATATGTCGTTCCCGATGTGTTTGTTAGCAAAATCAATAATCGCTGGATGGTAGAGCTAAACCCCGATATTGCCCCGAAGCTGCGAATTAACAGCGATTACGCCTCACTAGTAAAACGCGCTGATAGCAGTGCAGATAACGTCTTCTTGCGGGACAATCTTCAGGAGGCGCGCTGGTTTTTAAAAAGCCTACAAAGTCGTAACGAGACGCTCTTAAAAGTCTCCACCTGTATCGTCGAAAAACAACAGGGCTTTCTAGAACACGGCCCGGAAGCGATGCGACCTATGGTATTACACGATGTGGCCGAGATTGTAGAAATGCATGAATCCACCATTTCTCGTGTAACCACACAAAAATATATGCATACACCCCAGGGTATTTTCGAGCTGAAATACTTTTTTTCCAGCCATGTTGCCACCGACTCGGGGGGAGAATGCTCCTCCACCGCTATTCGCGCGATTATCCGAAAGTTGGTCGCAGCGGAAAACACTCGCAAACCCCTCAGCGACTCCAAGATCACCGCGCTACTGGCCGAACAAGGTATACAAGTGGCGCGACGAACCATTGCCAAGTATCGAGAATCGCTTAATATTCCACCATCAAATGAGCGTAAGCGACTAGTCTAAGTTCAAGAATGTGAATTAGAGCTTGGCACAGCGCGCAATATTGGTAGAATGCGCGCCTGATTGCAGCAACGCAGTGAACAATGCTATGCAGATCTCATCGATTTTAAGTGCCGACAGAACTAAAGCCAGAGTAGTGGGTGGAAGTAAAAAACGCCTGCTTGAAAATTTGGCTCAAACCTTTGCCGACGCACTTCCCGACGCCGACCCGACCGAACTCTTTCAAAACCTAATCAACCGAGAGCGTCTTGGCTCAACCGGCATAGGCAAAGGTATCGCCATTCCACACTGTCGTTTTGCTACGGGCGGAAAGACACTATGTGCCTGCTTTACCCTAGACGAGCCTGTCGACTTTGACGCAATAGACGGCAAGCCCATCGATCTTATCTTCGCTATGCTGGTGCCTGAAGACGCTGCCGCATCCCACCTAGAAACATTGGCCGAGCTCGCCCAAGCCCTGCAAACCGACACCTTCGTCAAGGCACTTAGAAAAAGCGACAGCGACATGGAATTGTTTCGAGTCGCATCTGGTGTAAACTAGGCCCAGAACGGAAACACTACGCCTAGCAAGTACTGCAAAGGACAGCCAAGCGACTATTGTAAACCGCAGCAAGCAGTGAGTTCGTAGAAGCTCACTAGCAGCGACTAAAGCTTCCCATGCATCGAGTGTTTCCTCCTAGAGCTTGGCCTAGCTAAAGCTAGTCAAGCATGGCTTCGAAACATCTCCCCCAAAGGATTATCCATGCGCTTACTGGTAGTCAGTGGCAGGTCAGGATCGGGCAAATCTTCAGCACTTCACTTGCTTGAAGACGAAGGCTTTACCTGTATCGACAATATTCCCGTTACCCTGCTGCCAGCTTTAGTGGAGCAAATTTTACCCACTGCCAGCCAACAGCAATCCGACTTCGCCATAGGCATTGACGCTCGGAACATCAACTCCAATTTGAACCAGCTGGTCGACTTTATCGACAGCGGCAGCATCCCCCGCGCCAATATTCAAGTTATATTCTTAGACTCTTCTACCGAAGTACTACTAAAACGCTTCAGCGAAACGCGTCGCCGCCACCCTCTCTCAGACGAATCAACCGGCCTGCACGAGGCCATAGCAGAAGAGAGTGAAATACTAGCCCCTGTCGCTAAGATTGCCGACTACACCCTCGATACAACTCAACTCTCCTTGCATGAACTGCGCAGTGCGGTAAAGCGTCTTATTGTTGGCGAGCAGTCGAAAGGGATGGCTATTATGTTTAAATCCTTTGGCTTTAAGTACGGCATTCCAATTGATATGGATTTTGTCTTTGATGTGCGCTGTCTGCCGAACCCCTTCTGGAACCAAGCACTGCGCGAACAAACTGGATTAGATAATGGCGTGACGGAGTTTCTTAGCGCTGAGCAGGATGTTAACGACATGTTTAACGACATTTGCGACTTTTTGCAGAAATGGATACCGAAATTCGAACAGAATAACCGCAGCTATCTAACCGTTGCTATAGGCTGTACCGGCGGCAGGCATCGCTCAGTTTATATGTGCGAGCGACTCGCAAAAGCGCTCAAAAACGACTATAAGAATGTACAGGCTCGCCATCGTCAACTTGGCACTCATTAACCCACCTTGAATTATCAAGGCCCATCAAAATAACAACGCAATGCAACAACGACAGCTAAAAATCATCAATAAACTTGGCCTACACGCGCGGGCTGCAACCAAACTCGCCAGCTTAGCCGGTCGCTTCTCCAGTGATATTCGCGTCGAAGTAAAAGGTAAAGTTACCGATGCCAAAGGTATTATGTCGCTAATGTTGTTAGCCGCCGCCCAAGGTACCGATGTTTGCGTAACTGCTGATGGTGAAGACGAGGTCGCCGCGTTGGACGCCATCGAAACACTTATTAACGATTACTTTGGCGAGGGCGAATAAAGCGCTACTACTTACCGTCACGGCTCCGCTAACCCCGCAGCGAAACGACCTCGCGGTACAAACCTAGTCCAGTAAACAACACCTTCCAACGCGCAAAGCTCACCCAAACCCCACTAGGTTATCTAACGGCGTTGCTAAGAACCGCAGATCGGCTTTACCGAAAAAATACCTAAACGGAGAATCGCCAAAGCTGTGATACCAGCTATAGTCAATATAAAATGATGCCTACTGAACAGCCGGCCATCGACCAAAACAAAAAGAAAAACACTAACAAAAAACGCGAGAGATCAACCTTAGATCCGTCACCACTCCCCTAACTAATGTCGCGCCACAATTCTACAAGCTAGTAATGAGATAGAAGATGACAAAACCGATTAAAGTAATGCTGATTGAAGATAACCTAGCGGATATTGAACTGGTGAAGATCGGTTTAGAGTCAGCGCGGATGCTTGTCGATATGACCGTGATCACCGACGGCAACGAAGCCCTGCACTATTTTACAGAAGGAAAAGCTCCGCCCGATTTAATTCTGCTAGACATCAACCTCCCCAACGTTAGCGGCTTAGAAATACTCAAGCAGCTTCGTAAAAATGACACCTACAAAACCGTACCCGTAATTATTTTGACATCATCGGATGCAGAACAGGATGTTGCTATCGGTTACAGAGAGCATGCCAACAGCTTCATTACCAAACCCGTGGACGTCAATCAGTTCTTAGATGCAATTCGCTCGATTGAGAACTTCTGGTTATCTATAGTCCAACTCCCTACGGGCAAAAAGGAATAGAGCCCGTGAGTTCAACACCGATAAAAGCTTCGGAAACCGAACCGAATAGCGATACCGCTAACGATTCCGGAGCCAAGAAAAACACAACCAATGACCGCGAAATACTCGAACGCTTAAGTTATGGTGTTTCCCACGATCTCGGCGCTTCACTCAGGTCAATGCTGCGTTTTTCGGAACTATTAAAACAGCGCGCCAGCGATCGCCTGGAGGAACGCGAGATCTATTGGCTTTCACTGATGATCGACAGCGGCAAGCGTGCGCAAATCATGCTCGATGCGATGTTAGAATACTCGCGACTGTCAACGCGTATGCCAGCCACCGCCATCGACCTCAACGTGCTAATCGACAACGTTTGGCGCGACTGTTGTGCCCAGTATCAAAACCAGTTTCCCGACACCAAGCAACCAGAATTAAAGATTGTTAACACCCTGCCAAATTTCACTGGCGTCGCAGAACACTGGCACCGATTTTTTTCAAATATCTTACTCAATGCCATCCTGTTTCAGCGTAAAGCCGAAGACGACGGATGCCAAATCACTATTAGTTCTAGTTCAATTGGGAATAACAGCAGTATTTCGATCGAAGACAACGGCATAGGTGTTAGTGAAGAGCAACGCCCCAATTTAGGGCGTCACTTTTGGCGCGGTCACGCAGAGCAAGACTACCCCGGCGTGGGCATGGGTTTGGCACTCTGTGAACGCATCGGCCAATTACATGGCGGTAAAATCAGCTACGAAAACGGAATTGCAAGCGGTCTGAAAGTCGTCTATACCTACGGAACAGACTGACAGCTCGCTAACCCTCGTTATCTAAGAAATCGCATAGATGATAGTAAAGTCGCCGCCCCACTTGCAGTCTTGTACGGCTAAAGGCCAGTTTTTAGTTGTAGAAGACAACCCCGCCGATGCCGAGCTGATACAGGTGATGCTAGAAGGGTCTTATCACAACCTAGCAGACATCACCCTCGCAACCACACTGCAACAAGCAACATCACTGCTAAATGAGCGCAAATTTGACGCCATTCTACTGGATCTGCACCTTCCTGATTCGAGCGGCGCCGCAACGGTTTCAGCGGTATCAAAACTAAACCCAAACACCGCTATCTTGGTGCTTACAGGCACACAAGATGAAAGCATTGCGGTTGAGGCGCTGAGTTCTGGCGCACAGGATTATCTTTCCAAAAACGAGGTTAGCTCCACCAACTTCTCTCGCAGCATCCGCTACGCGCAAGAGCGCAAAGCAATCGAGTTAAAACTTAAAGCTGCACTGGAAGAAACCGCAGACCGCAATCAAAAGCTAGAACAAAGTGCTCACCACGACTTTCTCACAACACTGCCAAACCGCGCCTACTTTGACAGTCAAGCCCGACGAACACTCTTTCGTGCCGCGCGGACTGGTTCGGAAGTCGCCTTGATTTACTTCGATATCAATAAGTTTAAAGAAATCAACGACAGCCTAGGTCATTCGACGGGCGATGAACTGCTGCGCCAAGTAGCTGCGAGAGCTAAGACAGTTGTTCGGAGTTCAGATTTCATCGCACGCCTAGGAGGCGACGAATTTGTCATCATAGCCGACATTACCAACCACAAAAACGAGTGCTACGCCCTAGTTGAACGCGTACTAAGCTGTTTTGCCGAACCGTTTACCGTTAACACACAAGAAATTTTCTCCTCGGCCTCAGTCGGTGTCGCCTTTTACCCAGACGCAGGCACACTAGAAACACTTATCCAGCGCGCCGACTTAGCCATGTATGAAGCTAAAAAAAATGCCGGGAACGTGTGCTTTTTTACTGCCACCATGGAAACCACCTATGCTCGCACAATGAGCATTAAATCTGAACTCAGCAACGCGGTTACTAATCGCGAATTTGGCGCCGAATTTCAAGCTTACTACCCACTAGAGGGCAAAGGTAACCTCTGTGCCGAAGCGCTAGCGCGCTGGACCTCGCCAACGCTGGGAAAGGTCGGTCCAAACGACTTTATCCCTGTAGTAGAACGCAGCCCGGTAAACAACGCGCTTACCCGTAGGATCGTTGCTCAATGTGGCGATCTGTTAGCGCAAGCCGAACAATCAAACCTAAAACTAGATCGCATCAATATCAATGTCAGCGCGAGCCAGTTAATTGACCGCAGCTTTGCTTCCTATCTTTTGCGATGGTTTACAGAAGACGGTATAGACCCGGAGCGCATTTGCATCGAAATAACCGAACGCGAAATGATAAACAATATCGACGCCTGCAAGTCGCATATCAACCTGCTGCGCGATAAGGGAGTTAGCATCGCTCTGGATGACTTCGGCAGCGGCTACTCGTCGATTACCCATTTGCTATCCCTACCGATCGATTCATTAAAACTAGACCAAATGCTCGTAAAAGATGTGCAAACAAACACTCGTCATCAAGCGCTAAATGCAGGTATTGCAGAAATGGCTCACCGCCTGGGTATGCGTGTAATCGCCGAAGGCGTTGAAACGCTCGAAGAATACAACACCATGAAAAATCTCGGTTACGATTACTTCCAAGGTTGGTATTTTTCACGCGCGTCTAGCATCGAAACGTTTTTAAAAGAACACCTCGCCACCAGACAGCAAAGCAACCATCGATCTAATTAACACTCCACCTTAATAACAGCTCACTACTACCGATTACCCACGTACAACGACCTTCTCAACCGTTCCTGCCGATACTTATCTTCACTCGATACGCCAAAGCACGGCCACACCGTTACAGAACTAAACGTTTCGGCGAACCTGTTTAACGTATACAATTTGCTCTCGTTACAACGCCTCACCTCCACATGAACACTACGCCGTAACCCATAGGAACATTTACTCTATGCCGCACCCCTCGGAACAGTTTGAGAGCCAGCCGCACGCCCAATTGGGTAAGTTTCAGGTACTTCTCGAAAGCGGCACATTTCGCGAAGTACGGCGACTATTAAACGGCTTACGTCCGGTCGAAATTGCACGACTCATAGAGTCATCACCGCCACCTTCACGATCACTCTTGTGGGAACTTATCGATAAAGACGTTTCCGGTGAAGTGCTTGAAGAATTGTCATACGACATTCAGAGTCATTTTTTAAAGCGCTTAAACACAAAAGAACTGGTTCGTCTCACCGAAGGGCTGGAATCAGACGACGTCGTAGATATATTGCAACAACTCCCCGAAGCAATTATTCAGGAAGTGTTGCTGGCCATGACCGATCAAGACCGCAGTCGCGTAGAAACCATTCTTTCTTACAGTGAAGATACCGCTGGCGGTCTTACCAACACCGATACGATTACCGTGCGCCCGCGCTTTAGCCTTGACGTGGTGCTGCGTTACCTGCGCCGCCACAGTGATCTTCCACCATCTACCGACAGTTTGATTGTGGTGAACCGCAAAGATGAGTATTTAGGTCTGTTGCCGTTAAGCAGGCTTCTTACCTCCGCGCCAAATGTTACGGTTCGAGAAGTCATGGTCACCGACACAGATCCGATTCGCTGCGACATGTCGGATATTGAAGTGGCAAAACTGTTTGAACAACACGATTGGATTTCTGCGCCGGTGGTGGACAAGCAGGGCAAACTCCTCGGCCGTATTACCATCGATGACGTGGTCGACGTGATTCGCGACCAAGCCGATCACTCGCTAATGAGTATGGCCGGTCTCGACGAAGACGAAGACACCTTCGCGACCGCCGTTAAAACAACCCCGCGCCGCGCCATTTGGTTAGGCGTTAATTTAATTACCGCAATTTTAGCCTCCTCCGTCATTAATATTTTTGAAGGCACAATTGAAAAAGTTGTAGCGCTAGCCGTACTTATGCCGATTGTTGCCAGTATGGGCGGCGTAGCTGGCTCACAGACGCTTACCGTGGTGATTCGCGGCATGGCACTTGGTCACATTGGGCCGAGTAATTTAAGTTGGCTGCTATCCAGAGAGCTGCGTGTAGGAATATTTAACGGGCTACTCTGGGCGCTGATTGTAGGCTTAGTAGTCGCCTGGTGGTTCAACGACTTACAATTGGCAATGATCTTAGGCGCAGCCATGGTGATAAACCTAATCACCGCTTCATTAGCCGGCGCACTGGTGCCAATATTTTTGCGGGCGATGAAGGTAGACCCAGCTCTCGCAGGCGGAGTAACCCTGACAACCGTTACCGATGTCGTCGGCTTTTTCGCCTTCTTGGGTTTAGCGACGTATTTTTACGCGTAATGATTTATGCTCGCCGCCCATCACTTTTTACCAGTAAAACCTGTTACCGAGTAGAACCAAATGAATAATGACAAAGAACAAGAGTACGAATATGACGAGGAGTTTGACGAAAAGAGTAAAACTCGCGTCAAAAAGGAAATGCATGAACTGCGTGTTTTAGGCGAAAAACTGGTGGAATTGAAACCCGCTCAACTGGCAACTATTCCAGTTGATGGCGCCCTGCTAAAAGCGATTCAAGAAGCGCCTAATGTTACCCAGCGCAGTGCGCGTAAGCGTCACTTTCAATTTATCGGCAAGCTTATGCGCGCCGCCGACCACGAGGCCATTAACAGTGCCTATGAAAAGATTTTTGAGGACCAACATAAAACGGTTCGCCAACATCACCTGATCGAAAATTGGCGCGACCAACTAATGGCCGGCGAGAATCAATCGCTAGAGAACTTTATTGAATCCTTCCCCAACTGTGACCGCCAACATCTGCGCCAGCTAATTCGCGGAGCTCAAAAAGAAGCGGAAGACAACGCCAAGCGCACCGAACTCAAACCACCGGTTATTGCACGCAAGCTGTTCAAATATATTCGTGATTGTTTACAGTAAACGAATAGCATTGCAGGGCATAAAACCTATAAACGCCGGTGTTCGGCAATGGGCATATCGCGACGCATTATTTGCTGTGCCTCGCGATCAAACGTCGCTAGCACTAAGGTCTCGCCCAACTGTGCATCCGATCGTGTCGTCGTGCTTTCACTGCCCGCCCTCGATAAGACCCGTCCCCAAGCGTCGACGATCATGCTATCGCCCCAGGTTTTTCGGTTTACTGAATGCTCTCCGCCCTGATTCACTGCAATAAAAAAACTCTGTGTTTCAATTGCCCTCGCACGACACAAAATCTCCCAGTGGGAGCGGCCGGTGGTGTAGGTAAAGGCGGATGGAAGTGCAAAAAAATCGGCGCCTTCAAGAGCTAGATGGCGAAAATATTCGGGAAAGCGCAAGTCGTAGCAAATTGCCAAACCTAATCGCCCCCAAGGGGTTTCGACTAACGCTGGTTCATCCCCATGTTGAAATTGATCCGACTCTCGGTAGCTCTGTCGCGTCGGTGTCTCGCTTGAATGGGCTGTTGTAGCCTTGGCGCTAACGGACGTGCTCGCGGCTGATTCACCCACTTGATCATCGCCGACTTGTTCATTCCCTACTTGTTCATTCCCTACTTGTTCATTCCCTACTTGGCTATGCGCAACACTCACGTCGAACAAATGCATCTTTCGATATACGCCCGCGATCGCGCCCTCGCTATTAAAAACCACGCAGGTTGCATAGGGTTTATTCTGCGCAGACCCAATCTCGTCGCCAGACCTATTCGACCAGCGCAGCTCGTCAACCCTATCGTTAGGCCGCCAATCAAAATAACTGAGCGGCAAACTACCGGCCACGAGCCACAACTGATAGCGTTTGGCCAATGCGGCTAATGCCAGTAACCACTCACATTGTGCTTGCTGGGAGTAGCGTTGAGAGTCGGCAAACACCAGAAAGTTTTCCGCCAGCACCACTAATTCTGCGCCTTTCTGCGCTGCCGTTGCGACTTGCTGTTGAGCGATAGAAAGATTGTGCCGCAACGCGCCCGGCGCTGTAGCCGGCCGGCTGACCATTTGTAAACCAGCGACAAGTAAAGGCGCCGTCATTTTAGCTTCTCGCTGTCATTACCAGCCTCGTCTTGCGACGCCTCAGTAGCGGGTGAAGACTCGGCAGCTTCAGAGTCCCGGCCGCGCTGTAATGATTCGGCTTCTTTACCTTTTCGTTCTGCCGCAGAATCACTAAATACCTTGTGAAACTTAAGCGTGGGATCCTCCCAAGGGCCACCTATTTCATAGGTAACGCTCGACACTTTATCAACTTGGCTTTTGAATATTTTACTAATGAGATACACACCAAGAGCAGCCGGTAATCCCGCCACTAACGCCGCCGCGAATGATAAGTTACCACCCAGTGGTAGCGTCGCCACCAACTCCGCATCAACCTCTTCGCGCAATAGATCTAAGGTGCCTGCCATTTGTATTTTTGAAGATGTAGACTCTACAACTAAAGGCTGTTTTATATAGACCCAACCATCGGCAAACTCAAATCGTCCCGAGACACTTTCAAACGCGAAGCCTTCTTTGGCGAGGTCAGAAAAGTCTAAACGTAAACGTCGCGCTAAGGTGTCAAAGTTAAACAACGCCAACAACCGCAACAAGCCATTTTCATTTTCCGCTGCATCGCGAATAAAACTGCCATCTAACATTTCAAAAACAACGACGCCACGGATAGTCTGCAGGCTAATCTCATCCGGCGCTCCAGCCCAAGATAAATCAGCATCCACCATCGTATCGTCCATTTCTACAACCTTAGGTTGGCCCCAAGCCTGGATCACCTCGCCGCCGTCGAAGGCGCGTAACCGTCCAGTGAAATGGCTGTAATTACCAGCTTCGGTTTGGGTCCAAATAAATTCTGCATACTGCTCTGTATGGTTTGACACTTTTGAATCCGGCTCTCTACGCTCAGCAGGGATAGCCGGCACAGCTGACTCTTTCCGCCCCGCTTTGGCTCGGTCCGTTTTATCTTTTTTGGAGAAGGTTGCGTCACCGATTAAGATCCCATCGAGATTTCCAGAGATGTTTTTACAAATAATTCCGTCGCCTAACAAGCGCAGGTCGAATTTAATATTGCCGAGTTCACGACCCGCGATACTCAATAGCTGCGTTGAGAAATTAACGGCAACTAACTCGGACAAATCTATATCCGCGAGCACACTGTCACTCAGCAGGTTTGTTTCTGGCGAGGACTTTTTGTTGAGATCAGTTTTAGTTATGGCATCTTCGGCGTCTTCAGTTGCGGCAGCGTCAACCTCGGGAATATGCAAATAATCCAAATGCATTTCAATTGGTCGGTCGTCACTATGAATAATGATGTTGCCAGCAATCATTTCACTATCGACACGTAGCCCCCATTGCTCAAAGGTTCCCAAGCCTGTAACCGATACATTATCAGCGTGACTTGAACCCAGTGAAGCTCGGCCAATTTCGATATCTAAACGTATGGGAATATCTTCCTCTGTTGCAGCGGTTTCCGCACGCGCTTCGGCTATTTCGGTAAACGCAAAGTAACGCGCTTTGGCATCATTCCACTCTTCTAAATCGCCGGATGGTACATTACCAAATACATCAAAGTGTCCTTCTGTAAGAGGTTTTAGATCTTTTCCAAAAGCAAGCTGAGCACT
This sequence comes from Teredinibacter waterburyi, assembly GCF_001922985.1. GTDB lineage: Bacteria > Pseudomonadota > Gammaproteobacteria > Pseudomonadales > Cellvibrionaceae > Teredinibacter > Teredinibacter waterburyi. Next base: position 45,353 of record NZ_MRUH01000022.1, on the reverse strand, counting down.
GGTGGGAATAGTCTCGCCACTTTTCAAACTGAACTTAACCCAATCATCAAAGCTGATACTGTACTGTTGAAACCCGTTGTGCAGTTGCAAACTCAGGTCTAGTTGACGTACTTGATTAGCCGATTTCGCTAAAGGCTGCGGAAGCTCTGCGGCCACGCCAACCATATTCGATTTTATTTCAATCAACGCATCGTAAGCACGAGTATTAGCGGCAGGAATTGTTAGCACGCCGGCAATACCGGTTTGCCCAGAATAAAAGCCAAGTTCTGGGCGATTAGTCCAACGGTATACATCGGCAACAGTAACCCGCCCGCTAAAATGAATACGGGTATCCAGTTTTTTTACACCTTTCGGCGCGCTTACCCTAGGGCTATCGATCGAAGCTTTTACCGGCTCACCCCAAACTTCTGCGGTTATCGATTCGGCGGTTAAACCCTTATCGGAATCGTAATTTAGCTCGCCGCTAACATTCTCGACCAGTAATCCAATATCACGCATATCGATACGCGCCTGAGTAAAACTGACGTCGATCGCCTGTCGCATTTCGCCCGATTCACTTAAAGGTACCAACAATTCAATCGCCGCCGAAACATCGCCGGCGAAGCCCCAAGAATCAAACGTAGAACCGAACACTTCACGCACCGGACTTTGCTTTAGCAGCTCCATTGCCGCACCAGCATTGCTGTCTAGCTGGCCAGAAATACGCAACGCCGGATCACCACCAGCCACATGGTTCAGCAGCGCAATATTGGCATCGTTCACACGGTTACCAAGTAACGAGGCCTGATCAATGTGGACATCTAGATTATCGTTATCAAGCTTGATATAGCCGCTCAAATTTTCGAGCCTTGGCCAGTTGGGATCAAACGATAGGTCACCATTTTCAATCTTCGCAAAAAGCTGAATGCTGGGGGTAACCTCGGGTTTTTTTAGCAGAGAACCGTGATAAATAAAGCTCAAATCGCTAGCGGTTCCTGCGCGAATACTAGTACTTAGCCAAGAATACAAAGGTGCCGGAATTAACTTTGGTACGAACGAGGTGTGTGCGGTAACGGGTATAGACTCAGCGCCAACCGCCAAGGTCATGACGGGCTCGCCGGCGGCGCGATCAAAGGGTAACGTAAGCGCTAGATTAGCGTGGGCGTCGCCGTATTCGGTAGTTGCCTCAATCAACCCAGTCGTAACATACACGCGCCGAAGTTTCGGATCTATTTGCCAGCGAACTTGGGCGTCTAAGTGATTAAACACAATGGGTTGATCGTAAATCTTGGCCAAATCGAGTTCAGCGTGATCACTGACGAAAACATTGCCCGTGCCGCCCCACAGGCTTGCCTCGATATCGGCATCAATTCCCGACGCTGCGGGCGCTTCATGAAACGCTTTTACGCTACCTGCCTCTAGGTGGGAACGCAGTTTAAAATAGCCCTCCTCTTTGCTGGTCAAACTCACGTTGATATTTGTGAGCGTTCCCTTTGGCGAGAGCGTGTCGACGATGTTACCCGCAAAGCTCTGATGCAAGCCGATATTGCGCGCCAAGCTAACCCAACTTTCGATATCCAAGTCACTTAATCGAAAGCCGGATGCGCGCGCAAAGCCTCCGTAGTAATTGACGTCTATAGCCGGAGAACGGAATTCAGGCCAGGTTAACTGCATTTTTTGCAAGTTGACATCCCAGCCCGACAGCCCGCTCCAGCCGCCACTAATAATCGTGGTCAAACCCGTTGGCAGCTGAATGTGATCAGGGACTTTTAACGGTAAACCATCAGCTTGTAGCACACCTGTAATATCGATGCCCTTATAGCTAGTGCCCTCGTACCAAAGCTGTAAATTTAACCTGTGACCTTCTCGCCACTCCTGCTCTTCGTCGCCCTCCCAAAAGTTTCCCGCAAAGGCTGCCAAGGCTTTTTCCATCGGAAAGTTACGTACAGAAAGATAACCTTTTGAATTAAAGTTCTCGTCATCGCGTGGGTCGCCGGTGCCCTCTACCACTAAGGTGACAAATTCAGGCTCACCATCAACAGAGGCGGATGCCCTCACGCGGTGAAAGTCTCGGTCGTTTTCCAGCACGATGGTGGGCACGGAGACTTGTGAATCTTGCCCAGTACGAAACAGCAAGTGCAGCTGAGCATTAGTGATTTCTACCCGCCGACCAAACAGAAAAATATCGAGCGGGTCATCAATTTTGAAGCTTTTTGACGACGCTTTCATTGGCGGCATGCCGCGCACTCGCCAACGGCCCTGCTCGGTTTGCTCTAGGGTTGTTGCTAAATCTTGGAAGCCCAGACGATGCCATGCCAACTGCCAGCGCATTAAAGAGTCGATTAAACTCAATTCAGCGACGACATTTTCGGCGGTAAAGATAAGTTGTTGATCCAGGCTGGACGCCTCAACCTGACTTAAGGTAATGCTCGGACGCAATCCAGACCAGGAAGCCGACAGCTCCCCCAAATGAAGGTTAATTCCCAGTTGGCGTCCGATGGTAGCGGCGATATCGTCACGATAATCGTTGAGCAACGGGAATGCCTCACGCCCTATTTGCACCAACACCGCTAGCGCAATAATAAGCGTGAATACCGTCCCCCAGAAGCGCTTGGAGACCTGTTTCAAAGCTGCTCTCGAAAAACGTAGCACCTAACCTATTGTCCTTTCATTTTTTTCCGCTTTGCGATGGTTATACTCAGCGTCGACTATTCAAATACCGTCGCCGGGTCGACGAGATGAGCCCCAGCCGCGACAAATCACACCAAGATAATATCGTACTGCTCTTGGTTGTAGAGTGTTTCAACCTGAAACTGTATTGGCCGACCGATAAAGGCTTCCAAATCTGCAACACTATCGGATTCTTGATCGAGTATATGATCAATTACCGCCTGCGATACCAACACTAAAAAGCGTTCATTCTCGTAGGTTCGAGCTTCGCGTAATATTTCGCGGAAAATCTCGTAACATATGGTAACAGCAGACTTCAGTTTGCCGCGGCCGTCACACACAGGGCAGGTATCGCACAGCACTTGACCGAGAGACTCGCGCGTGCGCTTACGAGTCATCTCCACCAAACCTAATTCGGACACGCCGGTAATACTGGTTTTAGAGCGATCTTTTTCTAAACACTTTTCGAGTGTGCGCAACACTTGGCGCTGATGCTCTGCATCTTTCATATCGATGAAATCGATAATGATAATACCGCCTAGATTACGCAGCCGCAGCTGGCGAGCGATAGCTGCAGCCGCCTCTAGGTTGGTTTTAAAAATGGTTTCTTCTAAATTGCGATGACCAACAAATGCGCCGGTGTTTACATCGATGGTGTTCATCGCTTCGGTTTGTTCAACAATCAGATAACCGCCAGACTTCAAAACAACTTTTTTATCCAGGGCTTTTTGAATTTCATCCTCAACCCCATAGAGATCGAAGAGTGGCCGCTCGCCTGGATAGTGTTCAATCCGGCCGCCAATTTCTGGGGCATAGTGCTCAGCAAACTTTTCCATACGCGCAAAGGATTCTCTCGAATCAATTCTTACTCGCTCGATATTCGGGCGCATCAAATCGCGGATGGTACGCATGTACAAGGGCAAATCTTCGTAGATAATGTCCGGCGCTTTAGCGGCCTTAATTGTGTCGGCCAAATCGTGCCAGAGCCGAAAAACAAATGGGATGTCTGCGCGCATTTCTTCTTCTGTGGCACCTTCGGCTACTGTGCGCACAATGAACCCGCCACCCTTGTATTGCTCGCTGTGCTCCGCCGCTAACTTTTCGACAATCGCTTTCAAGCGCGCGCGCTCATCTTCATCTTCGATTCGGTTTGAAATGCCAATATGCTCGCTGTTTGGCATGTAAACCAAATAGCGCGCCGACACGGAAAGGTGTGTGGTCAGGCGTGCGCCCTTGCTACTAATAGGGTCTTTAGTTACCTGCACCAGTATTTCTTGCCCCTCGCGTAGATACTGGCGAATGTCGGCGTCGCTACTCGCAGTACCCATGCGCAATTCGCCATCGTCTTCGCGCATTGCAGCAATATCACCAACATGAATAAATCCAGCGCGCTCCTGGCCAATATCGACGAATCCAGCCTGCATCCCAGGCAATACCCGCACAACCTTGCCTTTATAAATATTGCCAACAAACCCTTTATTGCGTGCACGCTCTACATACACTTCTTGCAACACACCATTTTCGACCAGTGCGGCTCGTGTTTCTGTCGGGCCAAAATTAACTAAAATTTCTTCACTCATAGGTTTGAAAACCAATATTAAGTAAGTGTTTAATTACTGTTGATTAAGTATGGTTTAGTTTCTCTGCCACATGGGCACGTTAAACCGATTTAACAACAACTGCGTCTCATAAAGCGGTAAGCCCACCACACCGGTATAGCTACCACTCATCTTCTTGACGAAAACAGCGCCAAGGCCCTGAATAGCGTAGCCTCCCGCCTTGTCTGCCGGCTCGCCCGACTCCCAATAGGACTCGGCCTCGGCAACCGAAATCCCGCGAAACTCAACCTCAGTAAGGCTATATAGAGTTTCGCTGCGCTCGGTATTTGCAACACAAACCGCCGTAATCACTTGGTGGCCACGACCCGACAATTGCTGCAGCATAGCAACGGCGTGTTCGCGACTTTGAGGTTTTTCAAGAAGTAAATCGTCGCACACCACAACAGTATCGGAGCCCAGTACGGGAATGTTACCTGCCGTTTGCACTACACCTGCAGCCGCCTTGTCTGCCGCCAAACGGCACACATAGGCCAAGGGCAACTCGCTAGGAGCAGCGCACTCTTCAACATCGATAGAGACCACTTTATATGAGACGCCGATCTGATCTAACAGTTCACGTCGCCGCGGTGACTGAGAGGCAAGATAGAGGGACACAGACGCTGACACGGGATGCACATCCTGTTGCTGGTAGTTTGAGTCTAGGCTCAAAAATTAGGGGGAAAAGCACGCACTTACTACAATCAATAAAGAATGTGCGCTTCAGAAGGGAGAGTTTATCATTTAATGAAAGATATGGACGACACGAATCTGCCGCATAACCAGTATTAGCAAGGGCCAAAACAGTGCGGTCACCACGGCTGGCATCAATAGCGAGTAAACCTGAGCGTGGTACCCGGCCATACTCTGCACCCAATTAGCGATAACCTGATGCATACCGAGAAAGACAAAAATCCACATCGACTGATGCCAGACAGAATAGCTACGCATGCGCTGGTAAGACACCTGACAGACATAGGCCACCAGCATTAAGGCTAGTGCATGTGCCCCCCAAACCGTATTTTCGGCGACATCTTGAACCAGCCCAATACACCAGCCAAACAGCATTCCGAAGTGCTGAGGAGAATCCATAATCCAGTAGATCATCAACAGGCACAATAATTCTGGGCGCACCAAGGCAAAAGCGGGTGGCAAAGGATAAACGCAAAAAATCAAAGCCAGCAATAAACTGGCAAAAATAAGTACCATCACACGCCGACGGGAAGACATTTATGGCTCTTCCGCTGGCGGTTGATCAAACACTAACAGCACATGGCGGCTGCGATTAAGCTCAGCCATGGGCCGTGCCGTCACCTGCGCAAAAGGCTTGGCAGGGTCGGCTATAACTTCAGTAACCTCTGCAACGGGGTAGCCAACCGGAAAACGCTGACCGAGACCGCTACTGACCAATAAGTCGCCCACCTGAATATCAACCGTGTTAGGGGCGTGCCGCACCGCCAACTTATAGAGATCGCCAATACCCTCAACGATTAGTCGCACGCCATTCCGATTCACTTGCACCGGTAAGGCATGACTGGTATCCGAGATAAGCAGTGCCTGGCTGGCGTGTACACCCACGTGCACGATTTGCCCCATCAAACCGGTTGCATCCAACATCGCTTGGCCGACGTAAACGCCATCCGCGCTGCCTTTATTGAGAATGACCTTGTGTATTTCAGGGTCGGGCGCAATACCGATCAACTCGGCAATGATGACACGATCTTCGAGGGTATCGGCAGAGTTTAAAAGTTGCCGCAGTCGCACATTTTCGGCTTTTAGAGAGGCAAGTTGTTGTAGTTTGCGTTTGTGGACAAGCAACTCGGTGCGCAGAGCTTCGTTCTCTTGAGCAAGCTTTGCACGAGGCATACTGCGGTTATCGGCCCACTCGCTAGCTCGCCCAGGCAAGTCCGACACCCAGTAGAGCGGAGCATAGATATCGGTGGCACGATTTTTAAGGTCGTCGAACCAGTCCGTATAGGTATAGATCGCCGCTATGGCAAGCGACAACACCGTCAGCAGCGTCATCCGAGTAGCCAGCGATGGGCCTTGTGAAAATAACGGCTTTATGGGACCTCCCCTGTACCAGAACGACTAAGACGACATATTCTACAATATCGTTCTTGCGCGGCGGCAATCTAACAGAAAGAACAATTACAAGCCGAGCAGACTACAGGCTATTGACTAGAGACTTTCATCGGAAAACGACAACTAAAGAGCTAAAATTACGAGGCTATGTAAGCAACACGCTATTGACGACGCCCCTCAACCAAACAGTATTACTGAAGTAAGAAAGACTAATAAAGCAAATCGATATTGCGCTGATCCATTAGCTCCATAGCGCGACCACCACCACGCGCCACGCACGTCAAAGGGTCTTCAGCAACCAGAACCGGTAAGCCAGTCTCTTCGGTTAACAGGCGATCCAAATCGCGTAGTAGCGCGCCGCCGCCGGTTAGAACAATACCGCTTTCGGCGATGTCGGAAGCCAATTCTGGCGGCGCTAATTCCAACGCACTCTTAATCGATTGGACTATGCCAGACAGCGGCTCTTGGAGCGCTTCGAGCACCTCGTCACTGTTCAAGGTGAAGCTTTTCGGTACACCTTCGGCTAAATTGCGGCCGCGTACGTCAATTTCCAGCAGCTCGCTACCGGCGTAGGCGCAGCCGATCTCTTTCTTTATGCGCTCAGCGGTAGCATCACCGATCACGCTGCCGTATTTACGGCGGACAAAATTAACAATCGCCTCATCAAAACGGTCGCCACCGATACGGACAGAGTCAGATAGAACAACACCGTTGAGGGAGATAATCGCAATTTCAGTAGTACCGCCGCCAATATCAACCACCATAGAGCCGGTGGCATCATCGACATTTAACCCGGCACCAATGGCTGCAGCCATTGGCTCTTCAATTAATCGCACCTCGCGAGCACCAGCGCCAAGTGCAGACTCGCGAATGGCTCGTTTCTCCACCTCGGTGGACAAACACGGCACACATATCAACACCCGTGGACTAGGCTGAAACCAGCTATTTTCATGTACCTTGCGAATAAAGTGTTGCAACATTTTTTCAGTGACCTGAAAGTCAGCAATTACACCATCTTTTAGTGGGCGAATTGCCGTAATATTGCCTGGCGTGCGCCCGAGCATACGCTTGGCGGCCATACCTACAGCCTCGACCGATTTCTGACCATTGTGGTTTCGAATCGCAACTACCGAAGGCTCATCGAGAACGATACCGCGATCACGAACATAAATAAGGGTATTGGCGGTGCCGAGATCGATCGAAAGATCGTTTGAAAAAATACCGCGGAGGCGTTTTAACATAGAACAAAACCTGTGTTTCTCTATTTAAAAGAGGCAGTTTAGACTGCGCTTACATAAATGAAGGGCACTCTAACAACGCCGGGGATTTTGAGCAAGGCGCAAATATGGTAACGTTACGCGCTTTACTGTAATAAGCCTGTTGGAGCATCGAGTGGACGTATCCGAAATTGAAAAACTCGCGCATTTAGCGCGCCTAAATATCAACGATGAAACCATCGATGAAACTGCAAAAAGTATCACTGGCGTTTTAGCCTTAGTGGATCAATTGCAAGCCGCCAATACCGACGGCACAGCCCCTATGGCTCACCCCCTCGACGCTATTCAAAAATTGCGCATCGACGAAGTATCTGAACCCAACCAGCGGGAAAGATTCCAAGCTATCGCACCAGCGACAGAAGATGGCCTCTATCTTGTTCCTAAAGTGATCGAATAACCATTGAATTAGAACAACAAGATCAACGAATTAAAGCAACGCACAAGACTCAGCAAACTCTAGTAAGAATAGCGTATTTAAGTGGTGTGACATGGGCGATTCTTCATCGAAACGCCCCATGGCAAAGACCGCTTGAATGACCAACCTTTGTTAGGTTTTAACCGTTATTCATCTTACTTAGAGCACTGACGAAGTGGTATCTAGCAGCATAAACTGACAACACATCAGGACCCCGCAATGCACAACCTGACCATTGCCGAAATAAGCCAGAAACTAAAGGCAAAAGAATTCTCAAGCGTGGAGGTTACCGAACACTTCCTCAACCGTATTGAATCCTTAGACCCAAACTACAACGCGTTTATCAGCGTTACTCGCGAACAGGCCCTCGCCCAAGCTCGCGCCGCCGATATAAAGCTGGCCGCTGGCGATACCCACATCATGTGTGGCGTGCCCTTCTCGCATAAAGACATTTTTTGTACCGATGGTGTAAAAACCACCTGCGGCTCGAAAATGCTCGACAACTTCGTACCCCCCTACAACGCCACCGTCGTAGAAAACTATCTCAACGCCGGCGCGGTTATGCTGGGCAAAACCAACATGGATGAATTCGCCATGGGGTCGTCCAACGAAACCAGCTATTTCGGCGCGGTTAAAAACCCCTGGGACACCAATTGTGTGCCGGGGGGCTCCTCTGGCGGCTCGGCGGCATCGGTTGCCGCGCGTTTAACTCCGGGCGCTACAGCGTCTGACACCGGGGGTTCGATTCGCCAGCCAGCAGCCCTGTGCGGCATTACGGGCATCAAACCCACCTACGGTCGCGTTTCGCGCTGGGGTATGATTGCATTCGCCTCCAGCCTCGACCAAGGTGGCGTAATGACCCGTACGGCGAAAGACTCGGCGATAATGCTCAATGTTATGGCCAGCTATGACAGCAAAGACTCAACCTGCGTAGATCAACCACTAGAAGACTACACCGCCAACTTGGGCGACTCGCTAGAAGGCGTAACCATTGGTATTCCAAAAGAATATTTCGGCGAGGGTTTAAACCCCGGCACGCTGGCGGCAGTAGAAGCCGCTATCAAACTCTACGAAGCGGCGGGAGCAAAGATTAAATCAATCTCACTGCCACATACCGGCTTGTCCGTCCCAGCTTATTATGTGATCGCGCCAGCCGAGTGCTCCGCCAACTTGTCGCGTTTTGACGGCGTGCGCTACGGCTACCGTTGCGACAACCCTAAAGACTTAGAAGACCTCTACAAACGCTCCCGCGGCGAAGGCTTTGGCGACGAAGTTAAACGCCGTATTTTGGTTGGCACCTACTGTCTAAGTGCCGGCTATTACGACGCTTACTACGGTAAAGCCCAACAGGTTCGACGTTTAATCAAACAAGACTTTGACGACGCATTCAAACAAGTCGACGTGATTATGGGGCCCACTTCACCATCCCCCGCGTTCGAATTTGGCAGCAAGGGCGACGACCCAGTAGCCATGTATTTAGAGGACATCTACACCATCGCTACCAACCTCGCAGGCCTGCCAGGCATGTCGATTCCTTGCGGTATGGTCGACAACAAGCCCGTTGGCTTGCAGCTAATTGGCAACTTCTTTGCCGAAGCCAAACTGCTCAATCTGGCGCATCAGTTCCAGCAGCGCACAGACTTCCACCAACAAGCTCCAGCAGATATCGCTTAACGAGGTTAGAGAGAAACAAATATGGAATGGGAAACAGTTATCGGCCTCGAGATTCACGTGCAGTTGGCCACAAAAACCAAGATTTTTTCCGGCTCGAGTATCACCTTTGGCGCCGAGCCCAATACGCAGGCCTGCGCCATCGATCTGGCCATGCCCGGCACCCTGCCTTCGCCCAACGAACAAGCTTTTCGCTTCGCCACGATGTTTGGCTTGGCGGTTAATGCCGAAATTGGCAAGCGCTCAGTGTTTGAACGTAAAAACTATTTTTACCCAGACCTGCCAAAAGGCTATCAAACAACGCAGTTGGCAGAGCCTATTGTCGGCCGCGGCTACGTTGACCTACAGCTAGAGGGTGGCCGCACCAAACGTGTCGGCATTCACCACGCCCACTTAGAGGAAGATGCTGGTAAATCCCTGCACGAAGATTACCACGGCATGAGCGGTATCGACCTCAACCGCGCCGGCACCCCCCTAATTGAAGTTGTTACCGATCCGGATATGCGCACCTCCGAAGAAGCCGTCGCCTTCGCCCGCAAACTTCACTCGCTGGTAACATCACTGGGGATTTGCGATGGCGAAATGTCGCAGGGTTCGATGCGCTTCGACGTTAATATTTCGGTACGCCCGAAAGGCCAAGAAGAGCTCGGCACTCGCACCGAAACCAAGAACCTCAACTCCTTCCGTTTTATGGAGCGCTGTATTCACCAAGAAGTTGAGCGACAAATCGAAGTTTTGGAAGACGGCGGCACGATAAAACAAGAAACACGCCTCTACGACGGTGATACCCACACCGCTCGCTCAATGCGCTCAAAAGAAGAAGCTAACGATTACCGTTACTTTCCCTGCCCTGACCTGCTGCCCGTTATTATTGATGACGACTATATCGAGGCGGTGCGCAAAATGCTCCCAGAGCTACCAGATGCGCGACAGGCGCGCTTCGAAGCGACCTTTGGGCTTTCCAATTACGACGCTGGCAGCCTTAGCGCCGACGCCGCTACCTCGGCATTTTTTGAATCTACCGCTGCGGCCTGCGGTGACGCAAAACTGGCGGCAAACTGGGTAATGGGGGAAGTATCGGCCCGCTTAAACAGCGAGGAGCTGAGCATTGCTGCCGCCAAGGTTAGTCCCGAACAGTTAGCGGGCTTAATCGTGCGAATTAAAGATCAAACCATTTCCAACAAAATTGCCAAGACCGTATTTGAGGCAATGTGGGATGGCGAGGGCAACGCCGATGAGATTATCGAGGCGAAAGGCCTAAAGCAGGTTTCCGACTCCGGCGCACTGGAAAAGATTGTTGATGAAGTCATTGCCAACAATTCTGCCCAAGTTGAAAACTATCGCAGCGCAGACGAGTCCAAGCGGCCTAAGATGCTCGGGTTTTTCGTAGGTCAGGCGATGAAAGCATCGCGCGGCCAGGCAAACCCGCAGCAATTGAATGCTATTTTACTTGCAAAGCTTGAGGGCTAGCTGACGCAAACCGCCAGTCCTCCAACACAAAATAAACCGAACTCAGGAAATAACAATGTCCCAAAAGAAAGATAAACAAAAAGTACTTGGTGAAATCTTCGACGACGAGCGCGTCCGCAGCTTTCTTAATGTAGAAAGCCACGGCGACGTAAATGCCGACTTTAATATTCTCGAACGCGCCTATCGCGGTATGCAGGCCGAAAATTTTGAAACCTTTGTCCAGTTTTTCAAAGAGGCGGGACACAACCTAAACGCTAAAAACCCGCGTGGTGAAACCCTGCTGAAAATTGTCAGCGACCACCGCCAAAGTAATGAGTACAAGCAAGCCCTAACCGCTGCTGGCGCCACGCTCTAACGAGCCTACAAAAACGAAACGCGCTACGCGATCACCGGCGAATACAATGGATCCAATACCCGTAAAAAACCAAACCGCCAGCGGTGTGAACTACTTCTTTCAGGGGGCTCGTTTACTCTGGCACCCTAGCTTACGAGCCTACATACTCGTGCCGCTATTGGTTAACATCATCCTGTTCGTGGTGCTTACCGGCCTACTGATATCCTATCTGGGTGTTTTTTCAGGCGCGCTTGCCATTGAGCCACCAAACTGGTTAGCGTGGGCACAGCCGGCGATCACCTTGCTGGGCCGTATTCTCGGCGCGGTATTAATTGTTATCGCGCTGTTAATTTACGCTTACAGCTTTAACATTATTACCAACATTATCGCCGCGCCGTTTTACGGCTTACTTGCTGAAAAAACCGAAGAGTTACTTACCGGCGTAAAACCAATCTCGGAACCGCTTAGCGCTATGATCCCGCGCGTCCTCGGACGCGAACTAACTAAGCTTTGGTATTTTATTACCCGCGGGATATTGGTCACGTTAATTATGATCTTCCTCGGCACCCTACCCATTATTCAATTGCTCGCACCTCTTGTAGGGCTAGCGTGGGGAGCTTGGTGTATGACCATACAATATGCGGACTACCCAGCCGACAACCACAAGTTATCCTTTGTGAAATTACGCAGCAATATTTGGCAATGCAAATACAGCAGTACCGGATTCGGGGCAATTGTAATGGGCTGCAGCGTTATCCCCATATTCAATATATTCGCCATGCCCGCCGCCGTTACTGGCGGAACTCTGTTTTGGTTGAATGAGTTACGCGACTGCGATCAAGTCTAATCATCCCCCATTGTCATATCACCACCGACATCTTTTGCACGCTGCAGGCAATCGCCCGCACGTGCAATCATCAAATCTAGTGATTCACCGGTAACACTGGTGACTCCAGCGCTCAAGGAAACGCCGGCAAAAGCGGCGTCACCGGTACTGTCGATACTGTGAGAATCGGCGGAAACAACCTGCCTCGCTCGGTCGACAAATGCACAGGCCTTGTCGTTTGGCAGCCCCGATAAAAGTGCGTAAAACTCCTCACCATCGGCCCTCGCCACAAGAAAACGTCCAAATACCCGGCGTAAATTCGTCGCCACTTGGCAAATAATATCGTTGCCGACATCATTTCCGTAACGCTCATTAATCTTGCGAAAATCATCTAGATTTAGAATCGCAAGCGAGATAGGTACATTTGCAGCAACTGCATTGCGATAAAGCTCACCGCCGTGCTGGAAAAAGTATTTGCGGCTATAGCAGCCGGTGAGATCATCGCGATTAACGGCATCGCGCAATTTTTCGATCATCTCCAGATATTCAACATTGTGAGTAATCCGGCAATGAAACTCTTCGTGGTTAAATGGTTTGCGCAAAAAATCGTTGGCGCCGTGCTTGATAAATTTAGCCGATAAGGTGCCATCCCCTTCCGACGACAAACCGACAATGATCAAATCTGACTTTTCATACTTTACGCGAATATTTTTCACCAACTCAAAGCCATCCATTCGCGGCATATGATAGTCAGTAATCAAAATTTTAATATCGGGGTTGGCGAGCAATACTTTAATCGCCTCCACGCCATCTTCCGCCTCAAACACAGGGTAAAGATGCAAACGCAGCATCTGCGAGACAAACTTGCGGGCTGTAGATGAGTCGTCCACCACCAACACTTTTACTCGCTGATTTTTAATTAGACGATGTAAAACGCCGAGCGCATATTGGTAGGAATAGCGCCCCTCTTTAGTAACATAGTCGACGATACCTTTATTCAGTAGATCAGCTCGGCGCTTTTCATCGAAGGAACCGGTAAGCACAATAGTGGGAATATCGAGTCCAAGGGTGTAGTCCACGACTTCGCCATCCGGCGCATCGGGTAAAGACAAATCAACTAGCGCTGCAAAAAACTCATGCTCCCCAGACTCCACTCGGGCCTTCGCCTCGGAAAAGCTCTTCGCATAGACAGGGAGCACCTGATCACTACGCGACAAAACATGGGTTAACACCTTCATCACCATGACACTGTCTTCTACAACAAGAACCTTCTTCATTACCTTCTCCGAACCCCACACGCATACACAAAGACCAACTAATCCAGTAAGTGTAGTTGATACAGCGCCCCGCGAGAGGTAACTAAGGAGTATGTGGGCGCACGCTGGACAAGAAAGTAGAGGGCTAAACGAATAACTAGGTAGATCAACAAATCGATAACGGGCTAGATAGTGCGCCAGATAGTCGGCCACGAACAATCAAGGCGTGAAGAAATAAACAAACCGCAACTAGGGCGCGCAGAGAGGATTTACAGGTAGCGAACGCGGATAATAAAGAAAGTAAACGAGGAAGAATGACAACCTTCCTCGAACGCAAAGCGGGCAGAGATGGGGGTAAATTACTTTAAAAGCTCATCTGGCGGCTGCAAGCATTCCAGCTTACGACCCAGTAAGGTTTCAATATCCGGCAGTAAAAAGGCATCGTCTTCACAGGCAAAACTTATCGACTGACCACTGCTGCCAGCACGACCGGTACGGCCAATTCGGTGTACATAGTCTTCCGGCTCTTCTGGTAATGTGTAGTTCACAACGTGAGACACATCGTCAATATGAATACCACGACCAGCAACATCGGTTGCAACAATCGCTTGTATGCGACCCGCCTTAAAGTCATCTAGCGTTTTTATACGCTTTGCCTGAGCAATCTCGCCCGACAACAACCCCACTCGATAACCCTTCTTGCGCAGTTTCTCGTGTAAACGTCGGCACTGATCGCGGCGGTTGGCGAAGATCATCAAACTGGTGACATCTTCACGCGCCATCAAATTATTCAGTAGAGTGAACTTTTCGTCACCGGAAACCAAGTACACCAGCTGCTCGACGGTATCGGTCGCTACTGATTCAGGTTCAATTTCTACCGTAACGCGATCCAACATCCACTGCTCTGCCAAACGCAAAACATCATCGGAAAAAGTCGCAGAGAACAACAGTGTTTGACGATGTGTTTTAGCCGGCGCCATACGAACAATTCGCTTCACCTGAGGGATAAAGCCCATATCCAGCATGCGATCAGCTTCATCGATAACCATCAGCTCGAGCTGATCCAAGTAGACTTCACGCTTTTCGCAAAAATCCAGTAAACGCCCAGGCGTCGCCACTAAAATATCCACATGCCCAGAATGCAGTGCCTGTAGTTGTTTGCCGTAGTCCATGCCGCCAACTAAGGTGTGCACCGATAAACCGGTGTACTTGCCAATAATTTTCGCATCTGAGGCGATCTGCATCACCAGCTCACGCGTGGGCGCAATCACCAAGGCTCGAGCCTCACCGCCGTAGCGCTCTTCCGGCGCGGGATTTGCCAGCAAATCTTCAAACAGCGCGATCAAAAATGCGGCTGTTTTCCCTGTACCCGTTTGCGCCTTACCCAGGACATCGTGACCGCTTAGGCTAAATGGCAACGACTTTTCTTGGATTGGAGAGCAAAATTCAAAGCCCATTTCAGCCAGCGCACGCTGTATAGGAGAAGACAACTCCATCTGGTCAAAACGTAATCGCTCAACCGCAGGCTTAGTGCTTGGCGCGGCTGTAGGAGTTATAGTATCGGGCTGATTGGACATATTTCGGGGGTATCTTCATTAAAAGTGAGCTAGGCTTTGTACACAGTCAAGGTCCACACTGCAAGCTATTCCGCAGCTTTATCGGCAAACGGCTATGATAGCCAACATCAAAACAGCAGCTTACTTCACGGGCAAACATGAACGACAGAAAAATTTCGGTTATTGGGCTCGGCTATGTTGGCCTGCCGGTTGCAGTCGCATTCGGGCAAAAGCACTCCGTTATTGGCTTTGATATTAGTCCGCGCAGAATCGCAGAACTACAAGCGGGTAACGATAGAACTCTTGAGGTTAACGGCGACCAATTACAGTCAGCGAAAATTGTTTTCAGCAGTAATGCGAGCGACCTTAGTCAGGCCAACTTCCACATTATAGCTGTGCCAACCCCCATTAACAGTGCGCGGCAGCCCGATCTTACGCCTCTTTTAAGCGCTTCGAAAAGTCTGGGGCCGCAATTAAAGCAAGGTGACATTGTTGTCTATGAATCCACGGTTTACCCCGGTGCGACCGAAGAAGACTGCGTACCCGTATTAGAAGCCGAATCTGGCCTGGTCTGCGGCAAGGATTTTTTTGTGGGCTACTCGCCGGAGCGAATAAACCCGGGCGACAAAGAACACACCTTTACAAAAATCACCAAAATCGTCGCGGGGCAAACACCGGAAGTATTAGAGATCGTCGCAGAAGTCTATGCTAGCGTAGTCACCGCCGGGGTTTTCAAAGCCGCATCAATCCGTGTTGCAGAAGCGGCCAAAGTCATTGAAAACACCCAGCGTGATTTAAACATCGCCCTAATGAACGAGCTCGCGGTCATCTTTAATCGCATGGATATTGACACCTTAGACGTTCTTGAAGCCGCCGGCACCAAGTGGAACTTTCTGCCGTTTCGGCCCGGTTTAGTCGGCGGCCACTGTATCGGTGTCGACCCCTTCTACCTTACCCACAAATCCGAAAAAATGGGCTACCACCCCCATGTGATACTCGCTGGCCGTCGAATAAATGACAATATGGGCGAATATATTGCCCAACAAGTTATCAAGCAGATGATTCGTGCAGGCAAAATTGTAAAGGGCGCCCGCGTCGCGATTATGGGTTTAACCTTCAAAGAGAACTGCCCAGATTTACGCAACTCTAAAGTGATCGATGTTATTAATGCCTTTAAGGGATACGAAGTAGAGCTTCTCGTTCACGACCCGCTCGCCGATGCTGCCGAAGCGCAACAGGAATACCAGGTCGCGCTCAGCTCACTGGACGACATTAAACTCTTAGACGCGATGGTATTTACCGTTGCCCACAACGCATATAGAGCACTAACCATCCACGAAATTGGTGCCTGCTTGCGCCCCAAGGGAGCGCTTTTCGACGTAAAAGGCCTGTTTGATCGCAACCAATGTGCAGCAGCAAACATCCCACTCTGGCGCCTTTAGCAACACGCTTCCACCCGGCTAACCGTATTTCTTCAATACTAAGGCGTTTTTCGATCTGGTTAGTGTTAACTTTTACCGACTGCAGCTATTATTGCCATCCGGTATAGCCATCATGCCGAGGCAGCAGATATGGCGCGAGTTTGCACCAATCGAATAAATGCTAACTTGCCGCTATTTTTGGCTAGACTTAATACACTGGCAAAACGGACTTTGCGCGAACATATCGGTTTGCGGTCAGATAATCGCGAGCAAAAAGCGCGACCAACTGTGCGCTTACACACCCGACTTGCCCATCCGCCGCACGCCAAACGAAGAAACAAGCAGAAAACAAAATTATAAAGCCAAGTAGGCAACATAGAGTTCGGAGGAATAATGCACAAATCAGCCTCTTTTCAGCAGTCAATTGGTCGCGCGCCCCAGAAAGCGCTTCCGTCCCCCCGTTTTGCCTTACGACCGCTCGCCTTTGCCGTCGGCATGGCGAGCCTTAGTGTCGGCCTATCTGCGCAGGCACAAGTCACCGACCCCGCGCATCATCTGCGCCTAGAAGAGGTTATTGTCACCGCGCAAAAACGCGTGGAAAGCCTACAAGATGTGCCGCTATCCGTGTCGGCCATTACCGGCGAACAGCTCGAAGCATCCGGTATCGAAAACCTCAGTGACCTAACGGTGCACATGCCCAATATTCATTTTACCGAAACTGGCTTTAGCACCCAGGTGCGAGTACGCGGTATCGGCTCCGACAACAGCCAGGGTTTTGAGCAGTCCGTCGGCATGTATATAGACGGTATCTACTACGGCCGCGCACAGCTGTTTCGCGCGCCGATGATGGATATGGAGCGCGCCGAGCTATTGCGCGGTCCGCAAAGCACACTGTTTGGCAAAAACAGTATTGCTGGGGCGCTCAACCTCACCACAGCTAAACCCTCATCAGACTTCACCGGCTCGGTGTCTGCGTCCAAGGAAATGAACTTTAATACCTGGGAAGTGAACGGCATGGTATCCGGCCCAGTTAGCGAGGACGTCCGCGTTCGCTTAGCGGCACGAGGCCTGTCCGATGACGGCTATATGGCCAACACCTACCTCAACAGCGACCAGCCACAGCGTGATGAATCCGCACTGCGTTTGAGTGTTGACTGGGATGCCGGCGATAACCTAAACCTCTATTTCAAAGCAGAACAAAGTGAATTCGACACAATTGGACGGGCAATTGAAATCACTTATGACCAGCCACTTATCGACGGGCAGCCAACTTACGCCGACTACCTAGAGATACTCAGCCAACCGAGTATCGACTCCGAGCTCAACTATGAACGCCAAGTCAACACACTTGAGACCAGCACCAACAAAATCAACAACTACACCTTTAAAGCCGATTACGACATCGGCGATTACGCACTGACCGCTATAACCGGCAAGCTAAACTTTAATTATCATGAACTGTGCGACTGCGATTTTGTTGCCGCCGATATCCTCAATGTGAACCTCTACGAAGACTACGATCAGTTTAGTCAGGAGATTCGCTTGGCCTCACCGGTTGGCGAAAAGATTGAGTGGCTAGCAGGCGTTTTCTATCAAGACTACACCCAAACATTTGTCGATCAGATCGATATTCTCGAGGGGAATTTTCTAACAAACTCAGCCCCAATGATGTCGAACACCGGTTTACGACGCGACTTTATCCAAGAATCAACAGCTTGGGCGCTCTTCGCGCGAGCGACTTGGAACGCGAATGACGAATGGCATATTACCTTGGGCGCCCGCTATACCGAAGAAACCAAAGACGCGAGTAAAGTACTCAACATTATCGACCCCAGCACATCGGAACCGTTGAACGATCCGGTTGCTGCCTACGCTTACTTGAGCTTATTTTTAGCGGAAAGTGAACAGGCACGCTATATCCCGCTACCCAATACCGACCCCAGCAACTGGCCGGTATTAGAAAATAGTGGCCACAATATTTCCGGCAGTCGTGACGAATCGGCGTTTACCCCTTTGCTCAACATTGAGTACGACATCAATGGCGACAGCATGGCCTATGCCTCGTTTACTACCGGTTTTAAAGCGGGTGGCTTTGACCCTCGGTCAAATAGCGTTGGCTACTTTTCCGCGCCAGCGGGCACGGCCTCTGGAGCCGAGCTCAACCCAACTCTGTATTTCGAATTTGAAGAAGAGACTGCTGACGCAATTGAACTTGGCATGAAAAACACCCTGCTCGATGGTCGTGCTGAATTAAACTTTTCGCTTTACCACACCACATACCACGATTTGCAGATCAGTCAGTTCGACGGCGGTGTCGGCTTTAATGTTGGCAATGCAAAAGAGGTATTAGTGCAAGGCTTGGAAGTTGATGGTCGTTTCTTGGTAACGGAAAACCTTACCGCTCGCTACGGCATATCGCTACTCGATTTTGAATACAAAGATTTTAAAAATGGCAACTGTTACCCCGGCCAGACACGTGATGGAGTCGACTTAAACGGTGATAACATTTTGGATACCTGCGACTACACAGGTAAACGTGGCGTCTACACGCCAGACTATACCGTTAACCTATCACTAGATTACTACCGTCCACTCGACGACGGCTGGAACCTTGTTGCGCTACTGGATTTACAGCAAGTTGCCGAGCAACAGGTACACGTAAATCTTGACCCGAATGGCGACATCGACCCTTACACTATGATGGGTTTACGTTTGGGTATGGAGTCAGAAAATATTAGTATCGCAATACTGGGCAAAAACCTGTTAAACGAGGAGGTGGTTTCCTACTCCGGCAATGCACCGCTTTCCGACTCGCAATTTAATACCAACACCTTCTACAGTTTTGTGCGGCGTCCACGCACTGTTGCTTTGGAGCTTAAAATTAAGTTCTAAAGCAATAACCTCACTTGCGTAACAGCAACACCGGCCGCCTATGCGGCCGTTTTTTTACTTTAAAAAAACACGCCTAAGGATTACCGCAGACTTCACACTTCGGATCTTTCTGTGCGTTCAAGTAGCGCCATTGATTTGCATAACCGTCGAACAGGGCAAGGCGTCCCGCGTTTAACTTGCCAAAACTGCCTAGAATTTTCAGCGCCTCTAAAGCTTGATGACTTCCGACCACACCCACCACCGGCGAAAGCACCCCATTTTGCGAGCAGGTTAGATCTTCATCTCCCGTAAGCGCATATAAACATTGATAGCAGGGGCAGGTTTGATCACGAAAATCAAACACGGCGAGCTGCCCCTCTAAACGTATTGCTGCACCCGACACCAAGGGGGTTCGCGTGGCTAAGCAAGTACGGTTTAGCAACTTGCGGGTAACAAAGTTATCGCTGCAATCAACTACCACATCAGCCTTCTCCACCTGCTCCATTAACGTAATCTCATCCAAGCGCCGAGCAAGTGTTTTAATACAAACAGTAGAATTAATCGCCGCTAGTGTTTGCGCCGCCGATTCAACTTTACTCAAGCCTAGGGTGTATTCGCGATGGACAATTTGCCGCTGCAGATTCGAAACATCGACCTTATCGTCATCTACCAGCACCAAAGTCCCCACACCAGAAGCTGCAAGATACATGGAAACCGGCGAACCCAAACCACCTATTCCTATAATCAACACCCGCCCCGCACTAATCGCTTCTTGGCCTTTAATATCGACCTGAGGCAATAAAATATGGCGGCTGTAACGCAACAATTGTTTATCGTCCATTTGTCGCTCCTTTCTAGTTAGCGAGTTAGCCTGTTAAATTTTATACTGGGCAAGCGTTACGCGATCGTTTCCGGCCAAATCCTGTCGGGTGGTAATCGCAGCATACCCGCAACGGTTAAAAATCGCGGCCACCGCCTCAGCTTGACGCCAGCCGTGTTCCAATAACAACCAACCGCCAGAAGCCAAGAACTCTCGTCCCTGCGCGATGATAATTTCAATATCCGCCAAACCGTCATGTTCCGCGACAAGCGCAGAGCGCGGCTCGAAGCGCACATCACCCTGCTGGAGATGCTCATCGCTGGCAGCGATATAAGGTGGATTACTTACGATTACGTCAAACTGGTTAATCACGCCAGCATCACGGCGCAGCGCGTCATACCAGTCGCTTTGAATACAACGAAGATTGTCACAGCCATGACGCTGGCGATTTTTTTCAGCGAGCGCAACAGCCTCTGCGGAATAATCCACAGCAATAATTTCAGCCTGCGGCAATTCCGTAGCTAGCGCAATTGCAATCGCGCCAGTCCCTGTTCCCAAGTCCAACATTCGCTGAGGAGTGCTACATCCAATCTCTTTTCCCGCACCGACATTCACAATATCCAGCACGGCCTCAACCAACTGTTCGGTATCAGGACGCGGTATAAGTGTCGCTGCAGAAACAAAAAAACTCAGCGACCAAAATTCGCGCTCGCCGGTAATATGTGCAATTGGCTCACCCGTCTCACGGCGTGCGAGCAGTTGCTGGAAGGTTTGATAGTTATCGGGAGAAAGGGGCTTTTCCGGCCAGGTATACAGCCAGGTTCTGCTTTTGTTTAACACATGGCCGAGCAGGACTTCCGCGTCTAGCCGTGCAGAATCACTTTTGTGTAATTGCAGCTGCGCCGCGCGCAAACAGGCGGCGACAGAATGTACAGCTGCAGTGATCATTACTGGCTTAACGCCGCGAGCAAGTCGGCTTGATATTCATTTACCAACGGCTGCACTACATCAATTAAAGCGCCCTGCATAATCTCGTCTAACTTGTACAAGGTTAAATTAATTCGGTGATCAGTTACACGCCCCTGCGGGTAGTTGTAGGTTCGAATGCGTTCGGAGCGATCACCGCTTCCCACCAAACTTTTACGTTCGCTGGCCTGCTCTGCCGCCGCTTTTTCCGATTGCGCGTTATTAAGTTTGGTGGCCAGTAGCGACATCGCCTTGGCTCGGTTTTTATGCTGTGATCGTTCGTCCTGACACTCCACCACTATGCCCGAAGGAATGTGGATAATTCGAATAGCGGAGTCGGTTTTGTTGACGTGCTGTCCACCAGCGCCGGAAGCGCGAAATGTGTCGACGCGCAAATCCGCTTTATTAATATTGACCTCTTCTGCCTCATCGGCTTCCGGCATTACCGCAACGGTACAAGCTGAGGTGTGAATCCGCCCCTGAGATTCCGTTTCTGGCACGCGCTGAACACGGTGAGCACCCGACTCAAACTTCATTTTCGAATACACGCCCTGCCCAACGACACGGGTAATGATTTCCTTGTAGCCGCCATGTTCGCCTTGGTTCTCGCTAATCACTTCTACTCGCCAGCCCATTTCCTCGGCAAAGCGCGAATACATACGAAATAAATCGCCGGAAAAAATTGCAGCCTCATCGCCACCCGTTCCCGCGCGGATTTCCAAATATACGTTTTTGCCGTCGTTGGGGTCTTTCGGCAACAATAGCTTTTGCAATTCCAGTTCAAGTGGCTCGATAAGTTTTTCGCTATCTTTTAATTCTTCTTGAGCCATCTCGCGCATATCGGCATCGCCGTCTGCCATTAACGCCTTGGCTTCGGCAATATCGTCCATGACGGTTTGGTAACGATTAAAACACTCAACCACAGGTTCAATTTCGGCGTACTCTTTAGACAGCTCGCGAAATTTATTTTGGTTGGCAATAATGCCGGCATCGCTCAGCAGGGCGCCCACCTCGGTGTAGCGTTCGGCAAGGTTTTCTAGCTTGGCTTTAATGGAATCTTTCATAAACTCGTTATTTCACTTTGAGTATGTGTATGGGTGTCGACCGAGCAATCAAGAATCGGACTCTTCATCTTTTAGAGTATTTAATCCAAACAGTGTCTGGAACTCGGTAATCATATGGTCGCGGCCATCAGCACTGGCCTTTTTTAATTGCGACGTTGGCTGATGCAAAAATTTATTGGTTAGGTTGCGCGAAAGTGCAGCCATTATTTCTGCCGGATCACCGCCGGCCTCTAAGGCTCGCAAACTTTTTTGAAGTTCCTGCTCACGCAGACCATCGACCGACTGCCGAAAAGCTTTTACTACGGTCACCGCCGAAAGCGCTCGTTGATCCGCCTCAAACCGTTCAACCCCCGCATTAATGATCTCGCGAGCGATATGCGCCGCTTCCTCACGAGACTTTTTATTTTCGTCGATAACTTCTTTTAAGTCGTCCACCGTATACAGGTAAACATCCGCAAGTTCAGCGACCTGCGGTTCGATATCGCGCGGTACGGCAATATCAACCATAAACATGGGGCGGTGTTTACGCTTTTTAAGCGCCTGCTCGACAGCGCCCTTACCTAACAGCGGCAATTGACTCGCGGTGGAGGAGATGACGATATCCGCCTGATATAGATAATCCGGAATGTCAGCCAGCAATATCGCCTCCGCATCTAATTCATTTGCCAGCTTGCGGGCATTACCGAGGGTTCGATTGGCGACAATAATCCGCTTAATTCCATGATTCTTTAGGTGTCTAGCAACCAGTTCTATGGTTTCCCCGGCACCAATTAACAACGCGGTATCGCGCTTTAGATCCGAAAATATCTGCTGCGCCAGAGCCACGGCTGCATAGGCAACCGAAACAGGGTTTTCACCAATCGCCGTCTCGGAACGTACTTTTTTCGCCACCGCAAACACCCGCTGAAAAGCATCGTGCAGTCCCGTACCGAGCACGCCGGCTTCTTGAGCCACCGCGTAGCAAGATTTCATTTGACCGAGTATTTGCGGTTCGCCGAGTACCAGCGAATCCAATCCGCTAGCGACCGACATCATATGGCGAGCAGCGTCACCACCTTGATACACATAGTGGGCCGCAACCAATTGTTCAAACTCGGCATTCTTGTGATCGGCTAGCCATTGCAACAACTGCCGAGAATCGGATTCTGACTGACAGTAGATTTCCGTGCGATTGCAGGTGGAAAGTATTGCGATCTCGCTGGCCACACTGGAATTTTGCGCGTTCTGAAGCGCCTGCTCGATTTCGGCAGGGGCAAATGCGACTCTCTCGCGTATTTCGAGACTCGCGGTATTGTGATTGATACCTAGCGCAATAAACGTCATATCTACCGAAAAACCTAAAATTAGAGCCGCCTAACAACTCCTTAAGCGACCGTTCACACCGAAATCAGCCAACGACCTGATGGCTATTTATATACAGCCGGATACCTCTCCGACGCGAACCAATCCGAGTCAACACTACTTGGCCCACAGCAGCATACAGCGTGAAAAACCGCCCATTTTCTTGTTTACCACCGAAGAAGGCAAGCGCTGTGCCGAGCAAAAGCGTTTTCACCTGCGCCAAGCAGCCCATAGTTACAGGGTTTTAAAAACATCGGTCACGAAAATCACCCCCGCCGTAGTACGGTATTATCGCCGAAATTGGGGCACTTCCCTCCAGACGCAAGCTTGATATACTGGGGAACTAGCCACAGCAGAACTCTGGCGCGCAAACCCTGTCACAAGCTAGGTCAGCGACTCCAGCCTATACTGGTTACACTCATATTGATTAGTACTTATACTCGCCGGGGGAAATACCTGTTCCCGAAAAAGCCTTAAAGCCCATACCGGCTCAACGGCCTGTATAGTTTAGTTATGGCCTAAAGCGCTAGAAACACCAGAGTCAGCCGAGAGAGATTAGATACATTGCCCCTATTCACCCGCATCACCCGCACAAAAATGTCGACCGCACACGCCTCCTCCTATAGTGGCAACAGCTGGTGGCGCTCGCTAATACTTGGCTCTTTGATAGCTGCCACCTCTGGCTGCGCCAATATGGCGAGCCAACAAGCCACCGATACGCCAACCAAAAACACAAACGAAAATGCAGCGGCAATATCGAGCGCCAAGGTGGACCGCCCCTTTAGCAGCGAATCTCTATACGCCCTATTAGTGGCGGAAATGGCTATCGACCGACGCCGTTATGACATCGCACTTAGCAATTACCAGCAACAGGCCCTGACCACTAGGGACCCAGCCGTTACTGGACGCGCCACCCAAATAGCCCGCATCCTAGAAGCTCACAGCAGCGCTTTAGCGTTAGCCCAACAATGGCACGAACTAGAACCAAGCAACCTGGATGCTCAGCTGATTTTCATGGCCGAATTGATTCAGGCAAATCGCTTGCTCGAAGCGCTATATCAAGCGGAGCAACTTGCCGGCCTCGGTCAACCCGCGCCATTCGACTCGATTGCACTACGCGCCGTGGGTGGCGACCCATTCTTACTGCAGGACTTACTTAGTCGCTACCAAGCGCTAGCCAAACGCCACCCACAGAACAGCCTACTCCTCCTCGGCACCAGTATTTTGCTAACAGAGTCCAATCGCCCAGAAGAAGCGTTAACGGCGATAAAACGCACGCTGACGATAGAACCCAATAATCTACAGGCCTCTTATCAAGAAGCGCATATTTTACAAATGCTCGGCAAACCGGAGCTGGCGCTTAAAAAGCTAGCGGATCTGGTCGCGGCCAACCCCGGAAATTTCGCACTGCGAGCCCGCTACGCGAGGTTAATGTCCGCATACGACATTAATGAAAGCCGTGAACAATTTAAGTCGCTGCTTAAGGTTGCACCTCAAGACCCCGAGATACTCTTCTCTCTCGGGCTAGTGGAGCTGGAGTCAGGACGAACCGATGACGCCGAGCAACACTTCTTAACCTTAATCGAAACCGGCCACTACCTCTCTTCGGCGAACTTCAACCTAGGCGTTATCTACAGTCAAAAGCAAGATCGAAGCAGCGCCATCAAACACTACCAGCAGGTCCAGCCGGGCCATAACTACGTCGCCGCCTTGTCTCGCGCCAAAGATCTGTTGGTCGCTGAAGATCAGTCTCTAGAAGCGCTAACCATGCTGCGTCAGGCGCGCACGGCTTTAGCGCCGGAGTCCCCGCAATCAGGCTACCGCGAGGGCCTCTATATTCTAGAATCCGAAGTCCTGTTGAGCGCGGGTCAAATCGCGGCAGCAGAGCTGCTGTTAAGCGAAGCTCTGGAAGAATTCCCCGATGCGACCAACGCCCTCTACTCGCGCGCCATGCTCTACACCCGCATCAATAATTTAGAGGGTGCAGAGCGGGACCTTAAACGAATAATTGCGCTCAACCCGGAGAATGCCGCCGCACTTAACGCTTTAGGCTACACACTCGCGGACTTAACCGATCGCCTCGACGAAGCCTACACCTATATCAGCAAGGCCTTCGTACTGGCGCCGGACGACCCCGCTGTGATGGATAGCATGGGCTGGGTAGAGTACCGGCGCGGCAATATCCCAGCAGCGCTAGTACGGTTGAGAGCGGCGTTGAAGGCCATGCCAGACCACGAGATAGCCGCGCATCTAGGCGAAGTACTTTGGGTATCGGGCGATAGTGACGCGGCGCGCGCGGTTTGGCGGGATGCACTGCAGCAAAATCCGAGCAGTAGCATCATAAAGAAAACGCTACAGCGCCTGCAGGTAGAGCTTAATTAGATTATGTCGCCAGCTTACGGTTATTCGAGTCAATGTTTAGTAGGCCTTGCACTTGTGTTAAGCGTGCTTTTGCAAGGCTGCCAGAGCCTCGGCTCTAGGCAAGGTGATGCCCAAGTTACTGTGCCCGCTAGCGCCGAACAGTTTACCCATTGGGATCTAGACGGCAAATTCGGACTCAAACTAGACGGCAAGGGACAGAGTGCTAATTTTACGTGGCGCAATCGCGGCTCAGACTACAACATTCACTTTAGCGGCCCACTCGGTCAAGGCGCAGCCAGCCTCAGCCGCAAAAACAAACAGGTAACGCTCAACGCCGATGGCCAGCAATGGCGTGCAGCCAATGCTGAACAGCTTCTGGCTGAGCGTCTTGACTGGACAATTCCGGTAAGTGAAATGCGCTACTGGGTGCGCGGCATTGCTTCGCCCGATAGTGTCGCGAGCAGAATCGAATACAACCCCGACGGCACTGTCGCCCTCATAGAGCAGCGCGGCTGGCTGATAAGTTATCCCCGCTACCAAGAGCTGGAAGGGCTCCGCCTACCGGCAAAGATTGTCGCCAATCGCGACGCACTAAAGCTTACCATCATCCTCAAGCGCTGGCTCGCAGCCCAGCAGAAAACAAATGACTGAACTGATCCTGCCGTGTCCGGCAAAACTCAACCTATTCCTTCACATCCTTGGCCAGAATGCCGAGGGTTACCACCTGCTGCAAACGGTCTTCCAGCTGCTCGATTCTGGCGACACCTTAACAATCAGCCACAATGATAGCGGCAAGATTCAAATTAGCCCCAACATTCCGGGCCTAGCAGCAAAAGACAATCTTATTTATAAGGCTGCGCAACTATTACAGCAACACACAGGCTGCACACAGGGCGCAACCATGCAGCTAAGCAAAATATTACCTATGGGCGGCGGCATTGGAGGCGGCAGTAGCAACGCGGCCAGCGCACTGCTCGGCCTGAACAAACTCTGGCGCTGTGAGCTAAGTATCGATGAGCTAGCCATGCTAGGGCGCTCGCTGGGTGCCGATGTTCCCGTATTCGTTCGCGGTCAAACCGCCTGGGCAGAAGGAATCGGTGAAAAGCTTCAACCGCTCAACATGGAGACACGCTGGTTCGTCGTATTGGCGCCAAATTGTCATGTCTCCACCAAAGCAATTTTTTCGCATAAAGATTTGACAAGAGATACGACCGCCATTACAGTAGCGGCCTTCCTCGAGAAGGGCGGGAAAAATGACTGTCAACCCTTGGTTGAAAGGCTTTTTCCGCAGGTGAGAGATGCGGTTGATTGGCTCAATCAGTATGGCTCGGCGCAATTAACAGGTACCGGTGCATGTGTTTTTGCATCATTTAAATCTGAAGATAGCGCTTGGAACGTTTTCGCCAATAGACCAAAGCATATAAACGGTTTTGTGGCTAAAGGTATTAACGATTCGCCATTGCATCAGTGCCTCACTTGAGGGCAGTTTTCACTGGGGCGTCGCCAAGTGGTAAGGCAACGGGTTTTGATCCCGTCATTCGTAGGTTCGAGTCCTTCCGCCCCAGCCATTTTCCTCTGCATTTCCTCCAATATCCTTCCGTAAGTAAAATTCGATCCATTCTGAAGAAGGAGCCAGATAGTGCCTGATTTGATGGTATTTAGCGGTAACGCTAACCCAGAACTCGCTGAACGTGTTGTTAGCAATTTGGGGATACCTCTCGGGGATGCCACCGTAGAAAACTTCTCAGACGGTGAAATCTTGGTCGAGCTCAACGAGAACGTACGCGGTCGCGACGTTTTTGTTATTCAACCAACCTGCGCACCTACCAACGATAACATCATGGAATTAATCGTGATGGTGGATGCACTGCGCCGCGCCTCGGCTGGCCGCATTACCGCTGTAGTCCCCTACTTTGGTTACGCCCGCCAAGATCGACGCGTACGCTCTGCACGAGTACCTATCACGGCAAAAGTAGTTGCCGATATGATGGTAACGGTCGGCGTTGACCGCGTACTTACGGTTGATTTACACGCAGAACAGATTCAGGGCTTTTTCGATGTGCCCGTAGACAACGTATACGGCTCGCCGGTACTGCTACAAGACATCGAAAAACAAAACTTTAAAGATCTGGTGGTGGTTTCACCCGATATTGGCGGTGTTGTTCGCGCCCGTGCAGTTGCCAAGCAACTCGATATCGACCTGGCCATCATCGATAAGCGTCGCCCAAAAGCCAACGTTGCCGAAGTTATGAATATTATCGGTGATATCGAAGGTCGCACCTGCCTACTGGTAGATGACATGGTGGATACGGCTGGCACCCTTTGCAATGCCGCCAAAGCCTTAAAGCAACGCGGCGCCGTAAAAGTGGTCGCCTATGCAACCCACCCAGTATTGTCCGGGCCGGCCATAGAACGCTTGAATAATTCACAGATGGACGAACTCGTCGTTACAGACTCGATTCCGCTATCTTTAGAAGCAAAACAATGCCCAGTGATTCGCCAGCTCACCCTGTCGAACATGCTCGCCGAAGCGATGCGCCGTATTAGCAACGAAGAATCGTTGAGCGCTATGTTCGGCGAGGGCTTATAGAATTCCATTAGGAATTGCCCTTAGTGGGCACAACCGTCGGCGCCGCCTCGTTAACATCTAGTTAGGATCGCGTCGACACACTACAACCCCTTACTGTTCCTGGTCGCGGGATAGTTTGGGCATATATTTGGAGTAGATAAAATGTCTGCAGATAACTTTACAATAGAAGCAGCGCAGCGTGACGATTCAGGGAAAGGTGCGAGCCGCCGCCTGCGTCGCGAAGCCAACCTAGTTCCCGGCATCGTTTACGGTGGCCGTAAAAACCCACAAAGCATTACGCTTTCTCACAACGAACTGATGAAGCACCTTGAGCACGAGTCTTTTTACTCGCACATCATCAGCCTAGTTGTTGACGGCAAAGCAGAAGACGTAATCCTTAAGGATTTGCAACGTCACCCAGCCAAGCCAGTAGTAATGCATATCGACTTTATGCGCGTTTCGAAAACCAAGAAATTGCAAACTCGCGTGCCTTTGCACTTCATTAACGAAGTTACCAGTAAAGGCGTTAAGGTTCAGGGCGGCGTAATCGCACACACCATGATTGACCTTGAAATCAGCTGTTTGCCAGCTGACTTACCAGAGTTTATCGAAGTGGATATGGCTAACGTAGAACTGGGTCAAACCGTTCACATTTCCGACATTACACTTCCCAAAGGTGTTGAGTCCGTTGCTCTTAGCCACGGCGCTGACCACGATCTACCTGTTGCATCTATCAACAAGCCTAAGGGCGCAATTGAAGATGATGCTGCAGAAGATGGCGAAGCGGAAAGCGACGCAGAGTAAGTTCAGAACGGTTTATACCGCTGGATTTACCGCAAAGACAGGCAGCTTCGGCTGCCTGTCTGCGTTTAGCACGAACATCCATACAACTCGCTGCTAAAATAACGCCCTAACTACTCAACACGACCCCAGACAACGACCCTATGAAAGACGCCATAAAACTCATTGTAGGCCTCGGAAATCCAGGTGCAGAATACGCGCATACCCGTCATAATGCCGGCCAAGATTTTGTTGAGGCAATCGCGCAAACTTATGGCGAGACGTTACAAAACACCCCCAAACACTTTGGCTTTAGTGGTCGAGTTATTATTGGCGGCAAAGATGTACGGTTACTGATACCCACAACTTTTATGAACCGCAGTGGCCAAGCTGTAGCCTCGTTAGCCAACTTTTATAAGGTAGCGCCAGAAAATATTCTCGTTGCACACGACGAATTAGATCTCGCACCTGGGGCGGCCAAATTAAAGATTGGCGGCGGTCACGGCGGTCACAACGGCCTGCGAGATATTATTGCAGCGCTAGGCAACAACAATGGCTTTGGCCGCTTACGCATAGGAATTGGCCACCCCGGCAACGCCAAGCTGGTCAGTAACTATGTTTTAAAGAAGGCCCCGAGTGCCGAGCAGGCGTTGATTGACGACGCCATTCGGGAGAGCGAAAAAGCCGTTCCCGATTTAGTTAACGGCGATTGGGAAAAGGCCATGCGCGAGCTGCACACCAGCACAGCCTAAACACTACAGCAAAAAAATTAAGCATTAACAACATCTGTTACACGACAAATCGGACACTTAGATATGGGATTTAACTGCGGCATTGTAGGCCTTCCAAACGTGGGGAAATCCACGCTCTTTAACGCCTTGACGAAAGCGGGCATCGACGCGGAAAACTTTCCATTCTGCACCATTGAACCTAATGCCGGTGTTGTCGCCGTCCCAGACCCTCGCCAAGACAAGCTTGCCGAGATCGTAAAACCTGATCGAATTGTTCCCACGACTATGGAGTTTGTTGATATCGCAGGCTTAGTCGCTGGCGCGTCTAACGGAGAAGGGCTGGGCAACAAGTTTCTAGCCAACATTCGTGAGACCGACGCCATCGCCCACGTGGTTCGCTGCTTCGACGACCCCAATATTGTCCACGTGGAAGGACGTATTGACCCTGCATCGGACATCGAAGTCATCAACACTGAACTTGCACTCGCGGACCTCGAAACCGTAGAGAAAGCCATCCAACGCTACGCCAAGGCTGCCAAGGGTAAAGACAAGCATGCAATGGAGATTAAAGCACTGCTTGAGCTTGTTCAACCTCACCTCAACGAGGCTCAGCCACTACGCACCTTCACCCTAACCGACGAACAGCGTAAAACACTAAAAGAGCTAAGTCTGCTCACCCTAAAGCCCACCATGTACATTGCCAACGTTGAAGAAGATGGCTTCGAGAACAACCCCCTACTCGACGTGGTAAAAGCAATCGCTGAGAGTGAAGATGCGATTGTGGTGACCCTTTGCAACAAGATTGAAGCCGAAATTGCCGAACTCGATGATGACGAGAAACAGGAATTCCTGGAAGACCTCGGTATGGAAGAGCCCGGCCTCAACCAAGTAATTCGCGCCGGATATGAATTGCTTGGCCTACATACCTATTTCACCGCAGGTGTGAAAGAAGTGCGTGCGTGGACTATCCCGATCGGCGCCACTGCGCCACAGGCTGCGGGCAAGATTCACACCGACTTCGAAAAGGGCTTTATCCGTGCAGAAGTCGTCGGCTACAACGACTTTATCGCCGGCAAAGGCGAGGCTGGCGCCAAAGAAGCTGGCAAGTGGCGTTTGGAAGGAAAAGACTACATCGTTAAGGATGGCGACGTTGTTCACTTCCGATTTAACGTTTAAAGGCAAAAGCGCAGCGCTCAGGGCTTGACTTTAGAGGGGCGACTAGTGAAAATAGCCGCCCTCTCGACCACCGCTAACTTTGCTGGCTAGAGCGAGGGGAAGTAAGGTTTAAAAGTTAAGGAACTCGTTAAACCGCCTAGAAGATAAAACATCTAGGTAAGATAGTTCGACATGCGATATAAAAAGCTAAATGGATTAAGCTCTATAACGCACTAGGTTAGATATAGTGGCTAGGTAGCTCAGCTGGTTAGAGCGCAGCACTCATAATGCTGAGGTCGGGAGTTCAAGTCTCCCTCTAGCTACCATCTCCCGCAAGGGGTAGATGGTAAAGAACCACTAACCTACACCCCCATCATTCCCAAAACGTGACCAATTTCCGTCCAACCTATACGCAAAAATTGCTTATAAACTTTAATCTACCCTCGCTATCGCCCCCCTAAGCAAGCCAAGAGCCTGCCGAGCGCAGCTAAACTCTGAGTAACCAACGTCACAGTTCAACTTGATTACTTCTTTATCAAGTACGTATCCTTCGTTTCTTCTAACAGCTGTAAGTTGTCGATACCCTTACACCTACAAAAGGTATCAACATCATTCTTTACTGCTGGGAATACCGTGTAGTCATCGCCAATCAAAACACCACCATCCCGCAACAAATCCCAATAAAGCGCCAACTCCATAAAGGTTTCCCCTGCTTCGTGGGCAGAATCGAGATAGACCACATCCACCTTATAATTAAGCGCCGAAAGCATCCGCGCGGCGGCAATAGACGTTAGCCGTATGGGCACAACATGTGAACACAGGTCGTAGCGAATAATATTGTTAATAAAGTGATCGAATATCTTCGGGTTACCATCGGCTTTGGCCATCAAACCGGAGAATCTTTTATGCAGCCACATATTGATGTCGCCACACCAAGTGTCAACGCACAACACCGTTCCATTGTGCGGCTTCACCCAATCGCCAAATACCCGCGCCGACGCGCCGACAAAACTACCCACTTCTATAACGAGCTTGGGCGGGCTGCCGAGCGTCTCGGTAACGAAATCTAATGTCTCTTCTGTTATATGCGCTTGCGGTTCGCTAGTGTGTAGATCGTCAACGAGATTCTCGTCGAAACTGTAATGCGACCATATATCTTCGCCATCAAACAAATCCGCCATAAGGTCCGCGTAACTTGGGTAAGATAGTGAACGGCCCGATAAGGTACGATTCACCTCGTTCAACTGCCAGTCGGGCGCAATCGTTTTCGACTTAAACCAGGCTTCTGGGATTTGAATTTCACTCATTAAGATTCTCCTTGATATAAGCGGTCGGCATTCCGTAGCTACGACGGCCAACCTAAATTCTGTGCTCGACACCAACAAGCCAAACTACTCTTGACGAAACCAGGTATAGGACGCTAGGTATGCTATTTCTAGGCGCCTTATTTTTCGACTCAGTCATTTAAGCGCACAACAAGTCGATTAAAGTGTTAGCACGTTGACGAAGCACATCGAATGAATAATTAGAGAGGTAGCCATCCGTTTGCTCAGTAGTATCTGCACGTACAACCCTTCCAAGCTCGAGCAACCTAAGCATCTGATCGGCTATCGCAAAAATATCATCGGGGTCGACCAGTAAACTACTGGCAAGATTTCTATGCTCCGCAGCACCAACTTTCTCGCTTAACAAAATAGGAACACCGGTATAAAAACATTCAAGGGCAAACATCGAATGGCCTTCGTATTTCGACAGTAAACAAGCACCGCGCACTTCCGCTAACAACTTTAAGGTCTCGCTATGTTCAAGGCTGGGGCGATACGCAATTACGCTCGCTAAGCCAAGTGTATCTATTCTCGCCAATACCCGCTCCGCCTCATTTCCATCGCCAACCAAATAGGCCACAAATCCTTCGGGGAGAAGCTGATTCACTTTTAAGTGATAGAGCGCACCGAGAAAGTTATAGACATTTTTTTGGTGTACGCCTTGTGATGAAAGCCGGCCTAGAAACACGACACTAGCGTTCGACTCCCGTCGATGCTTACGCAGGTGGCGAGCTTCTGCGTAATGATCACCTGGGGGGAAGTTAGGTAGTTGGTGATAGCTAATGCGCGCGCGCTCCAGATCGTGGTTAAAATAGCGCGTGCGATGATAGTCAATATAGTAGCGGGTGGTAGACCACACCTGCCGTAATTTCGCGCTTAGCTCGCGCGCCGCTGCGAACATATCTCTTGGGTAAGCCAACTCGCCAGAAGTGAACACTTCCGTCTCGGTACAGCCGTGAATCCTCACGGTAACATTGTCGATATTTACATCAATCAACTTAACTAAGCGAAGATGAATATCGCTACTTTCAAAAGTCTCAAAGATAACGCCATCCCACTTACCCGCAAGTGAAGCCGCGATATTCTCGTCAAGGTTCGCCGTATCATCAATATCGACTATATGCAGGTGGCAATTTAACCCTTCCGGAAGTTCTGCAGCCTTGTAACTTAACAGGTGTACTTCGTGATCAAGGCTGCAATAAGCGTAAAGCGCGTTAACACTCGCGTTTGCGTAACCTGAAATCGCGGGGTAAAAGTCAGGGACGACTACAAGTATCCTCGCCATAGTACATATTCCTATTCCGATCTATATAGCGACGCCAAAAATAGTTGCTGCGGCACGCGATTGAGCATTGAGACGTAATCTGGGGCATTGATAACTAAAGAAGAGTATAGACCATTGTTTATATACTGACGGGCGGGGGAGAGCTCAAAAAATGATCGCCAAGCTAGCTAGATACTACACTTGTTAACCTTATATCGATAACTGAAATTGGCAAGATACCAAGTAACGTAACACAGATACGGGGAATCACGGAAGGTGAAGGGTGGTCGTAGCAAAGCGGTACAGAAGAGCCGTCTTAGAACAAACTACAACAAGAGGCTACAACCGTTAGGCCGAGCGACTTAAACGGCTGAAGTTAACCATGCGGAATTAAAAAGCGATATGGTAATGACGCAGTAACCTGCGCCATTCAAGCGTCAGTGACTAATCATCCAAGGACGCATCGACGGGAACATCTTCTCACCCTTCGCTGTATACAGTAAATTCGACTTGCCTATCTTGCGCTCGCAACCACAACCTTTCGAATGCTGCTCGTCATCGGCGCGGCGATCTTTTGTCGAATGAGTAGGCTCGTGCTGATTGCGCTCATTTACCTCATGAGCGTGCTTTTTTTCCGGTGCCATCCTAACCAGCTCTGGCGAAAGCCGAATAATACGGGCAGACAATTCGCCGCAGCGCGGACAAGCACAGGGCTTATCGCTATCATCCATCGTCGCAAGATCATTAAACACACCATGCTCGGCACACTTGTAATCGTAAACTGGCATTTTAAGGTCTCCGTTATTACTGATATTCAATTCTAATTTTGAGGAGCGGGTAAAAATCAACGCTCTAGCGGCGCGCTAATAAATACCCGCCCCAACGAGCTAACCAAACACAGGAACAACATACGGGCTTGGCATTTTACGGGGCGGTGAACTAATACATTACCTAATCCAAATCAGGTGCGAGAGGAACCTGCACAGAACCATCTAATTCAATGGTTGGACCATCGCTACCAGGCTGTACATTAAATTCAAAAATATCCGTCGGCAGCCATAAAGTCGCACAGGCATTCGGAATATCCACTACACCACTGATATGCCCCTGCACCGGCGCAGTGCCCAAAATGGCATAGGCTTGTGCTCGCGAGTAGCCGAACTTCTCTAGATAGTTAATCGCATTCAAACACGCTTGGCGGTAAGCAATATGCACATCAAGATAATGTTGTTTGCCACCCTCATCTACCGAGATACCTTCAAAGATTAGGTAGTCGTCATACTTCGGCGTTATTGGGCTCGGTTTGAAAATAGGGTTTTTAATCGCATATTTTTCCATGCCGCCTTTAATAAGGTTCACACGGAGGTGAATCCAACCCGCCATTTCAATCGCACCACAAAAGGTAATTTCACCGTCACCCTGACTGAAGTGTAAGTCGCCTACCGAAAGGCCGGCCTCTTTAACATATACGGGGAAGTAAATTTTAGAACCGCGAGATAAATCTTTAATATCGCAGTTACCACCGTGCTCTCTTGGCGGTACAGTACGAGCACCTTCCGCCGCGGCTTTCGCTTTGGCGTCGCCGGAAAGCGTCCCCATATGAGCGGTATCGGCATAGGGCAAGGTCGCCAGTGGTGGCGTTTTATCTGGGTCTGTATCGTATAAGGCTTGCTCGCGGGTGTTCCACTCTTCAAGCAAACTCTTCGATGGCAAGCAGCCGATCAAACCCGGATGGATCAAACCGGCGTACTCAACACCGGGAACATGTCGCGACTTGGTAAACATGCCATTAATATCCCAAATAGACTTCTGCGCTTCGGGAAAATGATCGGTTAAAAACCCGCCGCCATTTTTCTTCGAGAAGAAGCCATTAAACCCCCACAAACTCTCGTCGAACGTACCAATATCGAGAATATCAACAACCAAAAGGTCACCGGGCTCTGCACCCTCAACACCTACGGGGCCAGATAAAAAGTGTACTTGGCTCAAATCGACGTCACGCACATCGGCCGCGTCGTCGTTATTGGAAATCTGGCCGCCGGTCCAATCGTAACATTCAATCTTAAAATCATCGCCCGGCTTTACTTTTACCGCCATTGGAATATCTGGGTGCCAACGGTTGTGAATTTTTTCATTGGTATAAGGTGATTCTTTTAGATCTACCTTAATGATTGTTTCTGCCATTGTTTAATCT
Source organism: Teredinibacter waterburyi (assembly GCF_001922985.1). Classification (GTDB taxonomy): domain Bacteria; phylum Pseudomonadota; class Gammaproteobacteria; order Pseudomonadales; family Cellvibrionaceae; genus Teredinibacter; species Teredinibacter waterburyi. Next base: position 9,357 of record NZ_MRUH01000022.1, on the reverse strand, counting down.
CCCAAGGTTCGATTCAATTTAAAAACTTTCGATTTACTAACAATTGCTGTTAATTATGGGTTACAGCGAAATCTAAAAGTATTGGATAAACGACTAACCAAACTACGTCAAATAACGTATATACCCATCACTGCAAGATAAACGCTAAATACCTACCGTTTTACACCGACAGGTATTTCTTAATCTTGTCGGTATTAACATTCTCTTTTAGATCTTCGTGAATAAACGTACCCTTATCGATAACGATAATGCGATCAGCCACGGCCATGGTAAAACTCAACACCTGCTCAGAGACAATAATAGTAATGTCTCGCATCTTTTTAATCTCATTGAGCACATTGGCAATATCTTTAATAATTGAGGGCTGAATACCTTCCGTAGGTTCATCTAACAACAACACCTTAGGGTTGGTGACCAGCGCACGTGCAATCGCCAACTGTTGCTGCTGACCACCAGAGAGGTTGCCACCTTTGCGCTTGCGCATATCGCGCAGCACCGGAAACAACGCATAAATTTCGTCGGGTATCTTTTTTAATTTTGATACCTCCATGCCGGTCTCAATATTTTCTTGTACGGTCAAGGAAGGGAAAATCATCCGCCCCTGCGGAACATAGGCAATACCATTTTCGACACGCTGATAGCTATCCATTTTTGAAACATTCACACCATCTATCGCAACCTCGCCATCAGACAACGGCAAGATTCCTATCAGGGATTTAAATAGCGTGGTCTTACCCATGCCATTACGCCCCATAATTGCGAGCGTTTCGTTGCGAGGCACAGAGAAATCTAAACCGTGAATAACTTCACTCTGACCATAAGACACTTTTAAATTGGAAACATTTAGCATAATTCACCTTTCGGATTAACAAGCACTGACAACAGCGAAAGCAGACAAACCTGCACAACTAGTGACCGAGATAGACTTCAATAACCTTGGGGTCGTTCTGAACTTTTTGCATATTCCCCGCCGCCAGAATTTTACCTTGGTGCAACACCGTTACCTTGTGTGCAATACGTGCAACAAAATCCATATCGTGTTCTATCACCAATACAGATCGGCCCTCGCTAATACGGTTTAATAATTCCGCCGTTTGCTCGCGCTCTTTTACACTCATCCCCGCCACGGGCTCATCGAGCATTAGTAACTGCGGGTCTTGGATCAGTAGCATGCCGATTTCCAACCACTGCTTTTGGCCATGGCTCAACAAGCCAGCTTCGGTCTCAAGTGCATCAAAAAGCATAATCTCTTTGGCAATTTCGTAGACTTTATTCAAAACCGTATCGGTTCGTTTAAAGAACAGCGACCCGACCACACCACGACCTTTGGGATAAGAAATTTCGAGGTTTTCAAACACCGATAGATTTTCGTAAATAGAAGGTGTTTGAAATTTACGGCCCACGCCAGCACGTACAATTTCGTGCTCCGACATTTTGGTGAGTTCTTTATTAAGAAATTTTATGCTGCCAGAGGTAGACTTTGTCTTGCCGCAAATAAGATCTAGCACCGTAGTTTTGCCAGCCCCATTAGGGCCAATCACCACGTGCAGTTCATTTTTATCGATATACAGATTTAGATCATCTACCGCTTTAAAGCCGTCGAAAGAAACCGTTAGGTTTTCAATCGACAAGGTAAAATCAGTTTCGGAACTCATAATACACTCCAGATAAACTTAGTTTTATAAGGCTAGGTTAGTGACTGCTCTACCCAGCATCTTCCGCTAACTGTTTTGGCTCTCTATTCAATACAACCGTCGTAAACTTGTCTTTTAACTGCTTAAGCCGGTCAGTCAAATAGTGTCCGTAGTCGTCCCAGATTCCCGCCAATCCATTCGGGAAAAACATGACTACCGATATAAACAGACCGCCCATTAAGAACAACCAAAGCTCAGGGAACGACTCGGAGAAAGTGGTTTTACCAAAATTAATAAGCAATGTTCCGTAGACCGCACCTATTAGCGACATACGTCCACCAATCGCACAGAAGATCACCATTTCAATGGAAGGCACAATGCCCACAAACGACGGCGACATAAAGCCAACCTGCAAGGTAAACATAGCGCCGCCAATCGCGGAGATTAGTGCGGCGATACAAAAGATAAAGATTTTGAAGTTAGAAACATCGTAGCCTGAAAAACGCACCCGATCTTCTTTATCGCGCATGGCTAAAAGTAGGCGGCCAAACTTGCTAGTTAGAATGAATCGACTCAGTACAATTACGCCCAACAATAAAAAGCAATTTACGAAGTAAAATATATACTTGGCATTATTGGAGGTAATGTCCCAGCCGTGTAGTGTACGCAAATCGGTAATACCGTTAATACCACCGGTAAAGCCCTGCTGGCCAACAATAAGTACCGTTAAAATTACCGCGATTACCTGAGTAATAATGGCGAAGTAAACACCACCTACGCGGCGTTTAAACATTGCCGCACCAACAAGGTAAGCAAAAGCTGCGGGTAAAATTAAGATCGCTAGAATCGTAAAGGTAAAGCTGTTGAAGGGTTCCCAAAACCACGGTAGCGAGGTAATTTGGTTCCAGTCCATAAAGTCTGGAATTCCGGGTGTGGATTGTATCGCGGTATTTTCAGGCGATGAGGCTTCCAGCTTAAGGAACATCGCCATGCCGTAGCCGCCCAGGCCAAAGAAAATTCCCTGCCCTAAACTTAAAGTACCGCCATAGCCCCAAAGCAGGACTAAGCTTACCGCCGCAAACGCATAGGTAAGATACTTACCCACCAAGTTTAAGCGGAACAAATCTAAGAATGTGGGAAATATAACTAGGATCAATGTAGCGAGAATAATGAACCCTGTAAGCCCACTTTTTCCGCCCATCAATTTCTCATATACAAAGCTCATACTCGTCTCCTAAATATTTTTAAGCCTGTTACCGTCAGCAAGTTTGGTATTAGGGTTTAACGCTCAACCAAGTTTAAACCGCTAGTTATAAACCCTAGATGACCATCGTCTAACGACGAACCTTGCTAGCGAAAAGCCCTTCTGGCTTAAACATCAAAATAATGACCAGTGCGAGTAAGGTGTATACCTTCGCCATAGATCCGCTAATAAAGAACTCGAGAATAGATTGCGCCTGGGCAATAGAAAATGCCGATGCAATGGTGCCAAATAAGCTGGCAGCGCCACCGAAGACCACAACCATAAAGGTATCAACAATATAGAGTGAACCCGTAGTTGGCCCTGTAGACGCAATGGTGGTAAATGCAGCCCCAGCAATACCGGCGATGCCGCAGCCTAACGCGAAGGTATAGCGGTCGATTTTCTTGGTATTGATGCCGACAGCACCACTCATAATTCGGTTTTGGGTGGTAGCGCGAACACGCAAACCCCAACTCGATTTAAATAGAAGATAAAAAACACCTAGTGTTACAACAGCCGTCAGTGCTAATACGAACATTCCGTTAAGTGGAATATCAATCGTTTCCGTCGGTTGGTAAGATCCCATCAACCAATCCGGTAGCGTCGGGCTTACTTCACGTGCACCAAAAATAGAACGAAACGATTGCTGCATAATTAAACTTAAGCCCCAGGTCGCAAGCAAGGTATCGAGTGGGCGCTTATACAAATGCCTTATCAAAGCGAATTCGGCGAGATAGCCGAGTAACCCCGCAACCAGAAACGAAAGCAATATCGCAATTAAGAAGTAGTAAGGCATTAAAGTTGGAAGGTAGCTTTCAGTAAGGCTAGACATAAAGTAGGTGGTGTAGGCACCAACCGCCATAAACTCACCGTGGGCCATATTAATCACACCCATCTGACCAAAAATAATGGCCAAACCGAGGGCCATTAAAAGTAGTACGCTGAATAAACTAATACCCGCGAAGCCCTGCATTGCCAATATGGACCCCAATTCGCTGTAGGTATATTCGCCCATTTGAAATCTCCGCTAATTAATTAATCTAATTGGAACAATGAAACGAACGTCCTTGTCCGTATACTCACCAGCTACTGGTAGCCAGCTGGGAAGGGGTCTGGCTCTAACAACTCAGATTCATAGACAACAGTTGCTTGACCATCCTTGTTCCACTTACCTACTCGCGCAACACTCCATAGGTGGTGATTTTTATGCAATTTAACGTAGCCTTCCGGCGCTGTAGTCAATTCGATATCGCCCATTTCAGAAACCGCTACCACTTTATCAACATCAAAGGTTCCAGCTTTTTCAACAGCGGCCTTCCATAACCATGGGCCGAGATAGGCTGCCTGGGTCACATCACCAATTACGCTATCGTCACCCCACATTTCTTTAAAGGCTTTAACGAACGCTTTGTTGTTAGGGTTATCCTGACTTTGGAAGTACTTCATTATTGAGTAGAAGCCTTCAAGGTTTTCACCGCCTATGCCTAACACTTCATCTTCAGTTACCGAAATGGTTAGTAGGGTTTGCTTCTTAGAAGTAATACCGGCTGCTTTTAATTGCTTAAACCACGCAACGTTACTGCCACCAACAACCGCGGCATAGATAACATCAGGCTTTTTCAAACGAATTTTGTTAATTACAGAGCCGAACTGGGTATTGCCGAGCGGCTTGTATTCTTCACCAACAACTTTGCCTCCAAGAACGTTCTCGATATGCTTACGCGCAATTTTCATCGAGGTACGTGGCCAGATGTAGTCCGAGCCAATAAGGTAAAATGTTTTCGCACCCTTCTCTTTTGCTACCCAATTTAAGCCATCAAGAATTTGCTGAGTCGCTTCTTGACCGGTGTAAATCACGTTTTTAGATTGCTCAAGCCCCTCGTAGAAGGTTGGGTAATAAAGCAAGCCGTTTTCTTTTTCAAAAACAGGCAGGGCCGCTTTTCGCGAAGCTGAAGTCCAACAACCAAATACAGCTGCAACCTTATCTTTTACCAATAGCTTACGGGATTTTTCTGCGAAGGTTGGCCAGTCACTCGCACCATCTTCTTGAATCACTTTAATCTGCCGACCGAGAATGCCGCCCATATCATTAATTTGCTTGATAGCCAGTTTCTCGGCTTCCTGTGCGCCTGTCTCACTAATCGCCATGGTGCCGGTTAGTGAATGAAGGATGCCAACCGTAACCGTATCATCGGTAACAGCAAGGCCTGTGGTATTTGCGCTATCGGCTTGCGCCGACAAGCTCGCCAATAAAAAAGCGCTCACCCCAACAACTCTTAGGAGACCTCGTCGGAACTCAAAGCGCGTCAAACTCTTAATAACTGATGTAGCTTTCATGGTTTATCCTCTGTAGTGGTTCTATCACGGAAAACTGTGGTGTAGCGCCATTGTCGATGTTGTCGCCGCTACTGGGTATTCGACAAATGATCCCCTTAACTACGTTATTTAACGCATATGAAAGCGGCACAAAGCCTTATATTTTGTGCGCGTAAGCGAGGTGAGAAGCAGCTAAGTTGAGTGAATTAATCAGTCGATAATACGGAAGATTTGAACAACGAATTAATCTTGGCCCGATAATCGCTCATAATCCTTAAAGATTAGGTGTGACATAGGGAAATCCAGGAGGGGCAGCTTTACACACCTACAGCACATAACGCGGTTTATAACTACAAGCCGCACCTAAACCGAGCTAGATCTAAATTAAACAGTTACATTTCAGTTGTGTTTGGCAGAGGTAAGCGCTTCGTGGCCGAGGGTATGAAATTATGGCGGCGAAACAGCAAATTTATCGCGTAAGACGAAACTACAACCAGTGGGTGAACAACCAAACCCTAGAAGACTATGCTCTGCGCTTTACCGCCAAGGCATCGCGTCGCTGGTCACTAGGGCGCGTCGCCAACACCGCCCTAGGGGCAATATCCTTTCTCGCCCTAGAAGCCATCGGCGCCGCCATTACACTTAGTTACGGTTTTGAGAACGCCGCCGCTGCTATCTTAGTCGTTGGCGTTTTGATTTTTGCAGCGGGTTTACCCATCTGCTATTACGCTGCAAAATATGGCGTCGACATAGATTTGCTCACTCGTGGTGCAGGCTTTGGCTATATCGGCTCTACCGCAACCTCACTTATATATGCCTCTTTCACATTTATTTTCTTTGCCCTAGAAGCCGCCATTATGGCCAAGGCTCTGGAATTAACTCTCGCCATCCCCCTCGCGATTGGCTATGTGATTAGCTCCATCGTGGTAATACCACTGGTTTTTTACGGCATAACTTTTATAAGTCGATTCCAACTCTGGACTCAGCCCATCTGGATTGCTTTACAACTACTGCCGTTTATTTTTATTTTTTTCAACGACGCGACCTTATACCGAGACTGGCAGGACTATCAAGGCACCAAGCAAACACAAATCGGTTTGGATATTCTGCTCTTCGGTGCCGCCGCTTCGGTGATGTTTGCCCTAGTCGCACAAATTGGCGAGCAGGTAGACTTCCTACGATTTTTACCGGAAAAAACTCCAGAGAACCGCGCAAAATGGTGGACAGCATTAATTCTCGCTGGGCCAGGCTGGATTGTTGTGGGTTGTATAAAAATGCTGATTGGTTCGTTCCTCGCCGTGGTCGCCGTTAAGTATGGCAGCACCATTAGTGATGCCGCCGACCCTGCCACCATGTACGCGGTTGCATTTCGTTTCGTTACCGATAACCAACACCTCGCACTCGCCCTAGCCGGCATTTTTGTGGTTATTTCTCAGCTGAAGATTAATGTCACAAATGCCTACGCGGGCTCCATCGCTTGGTCCAATTTTTTCTCGCGGCTAACTCATAACCATCCTGGCCGTGTAGTCTGGCTGGTATTTAACGTTGCCATTGCCCTGCTCCTTATGGAACTAGGTATCTACCACGCCTTTGAAAGTACGCTCAGCATCTATGCCATAGTTGCCGTCAGTTGGGTCGGCGCGTTGGTTGCAGATCTGGTGCTGAATAAGCCCTTAGGCTTGAGCCCAAAGCATATTGAATTTAAACGCGCTTACCTTTACGACGTTAACCCCGTTGGCGTAGGGGCAATGCTAGCGGCATCGTCTATCGGCATACTTTCTTACCTTGGTATTTTCGGTGATCATGCCCACGCTCTCGCGCACTTTATAGCGCTGCTAAGCGCCTTTGTGATTGCGCCATTACTGGCAGTAATTACCAAGGGAAAATACTATATAGCGCGCAGCCCATTTATTTTTACCGACAAATGCGAAGATGTGGAATGCAGTATTTGCCAGAATCATTTTGAAACGGAAGATATGGCCATGTGCCCGGCCTATGATGGCTATATCTGTTCGCTTTGCTGTTCTCTTGATGCGCGCTGTCAGGATTCGTGTAAAACTGGTCTCGATCTAGGCGCACGTTTTATTCAACTCACGCAAAGATGGCTACCCGATTTTGCCGCCGACTATATCAATTTACGCCTACTGCATTTCGTGCTGCTGCTTTCAGTTGTTGCGGCCGTTACCGGCATACTTCTAGCGTTAATTTACACAAACATTCGCACCGACAGCCTAGATATTAACCTGCTCTTAGAAGCTACCCTCTGGAAGGTATTTTTTATTCTTACCATTGTTGCCGGCGTTATTTGCTGGCTATTTGTATTAGCTCATCAGAGCCAGATCGTGGCCCAAGAAGAATCGCAAACGCAAACCCGAAAACTTGTTCAAGAAATAGAAGCTCACGAAAAAACCGACTTAAAGTTACAGATGGCAAAAGAGCAGGCCGAAGCGGCGAACAATGCTAAAAGCCGCTACTTGACTGGTATAAGTCACGAATTGCGTTCACCGTTAAATACCGTACTAGGCTATGCCCAACTTATGGAGATGGATCAGTCCATTGCAGAATCAGCGCGCGATAAGATTTCGGTTATCAAACGTAGCGGTGAACACCTAGCGGATTTGATTGAAGGTCTTCTGGACATATCTAAAATAGAAGCAGGCCGCCTAGAAATACAGCGCAACCCGATTCGCTTTAAAAGCTTGCTCGATCAACTGGAATTGATGTTCAGAATTCAAGCGGAAGACAAAGATTTAGATTTTGTTTTTGAACGGCTATCCCCCATACCGGCAGCCGTAATGGGCGATGAAAAGCGCGTGCGCCAGATTCTTATCAACTTGCTATCGAATGCGGTTAAATTCACCGAGCATGGTCAAGTTAAATTTAGTATTAGCTACCGCAATCAAGTTGCTGAATTTAAAATTACCGATACTGGTGTCGGTATTCATGAGGACGAATTCGAACGTATATTTAAACCCTTCGAGCGCGTTCGTCGGCCCGGTAACCCGGCCGTACCCGGCACAGGTTTAGGGCTAACCATTACCCGTTTACTAACCGACATTATGGGCGGTGACATATCCGTAGAACCCAATCCAGAAGGCGGCTGTATTTTTACAGTGTGGTTAATGTTGTCGCGCGTCGATATTCCTCGCAGTGAATATGTTAAGCCACGAAAAATTTACGGTTACCAAGGTGAACGCCGCTCAATTATGGTGGTGGACGATGATGCAACCCATAGAGGCTTGATTGGCGACTTGTTAACGCCATTGGGTTTCGGCGTGGTAGAGGCACCCGATGCTGAATCCTGCCTCGATATGATCGAGGACTTTACCCCCAATATATTCTTAATCGATCGGCGCATGCCGGGTATGGACGGGCCGAAACTTGCGGAAACACTACGTCAAATCGGCTTCCAGGTTCCCATCGTCATGGTTACGGCCAATGCCAACGAAGACATACTAAGCGATGACGAGTTGCTGTTGCGCAGTAAAACCGAAATTCAAGAAGCGCCCTACAACCACTACCTTATTAAGCCCATTCGACTCGATGATTTGCTACAGAGTTTAGACAAATTTTTGAATCTTGAATGGATATACGAATCTAAAACGGCCGACCAATCTTACATTCAGGCAAGCGGTAAAAACAAAGCAGCCAGTACACAATTCTCTGTAGCCGCTGAACAGCAACTTCCCAGTCAAAAGCAATGTGAAAATATTATTGAGCTTGCAGAAATTGGCCATCTAAGTGGGCTAAAATCTATCGCCGCCGAGCTTAGTGATACGGCCAATATAAGCCCTGTATTTGTTACCCAGTTTAAACGCTACATCAAGGAGGTGAGGTTTAATAAAATCATTGAATTAGTAAAGGCAATACCGCAATGAAAACCCTACAAGACGATACCCGTCTCATACTCATCGTTGACGACTCTCCCGATACGCTGGGAATGCTAAACGACGCACTCGAAAATACCGGTATGACAACGCTCGTAGCCCTGGATGGCAACCAAGCGATTACCATTGCGCAAAAGCTCACCCCCGACGTTATTCTGCTAGATGCAATTATGCCGATTATCGATGGCTTTGAAACCTGTGAAAAATTAAAGTCAAACCCTGCGTTGCGTAATATCCCCGTTATTTTTATGACTGGGCTTAGCGATACTGAGAGCAT
>NZ_MRUH01000171.1 GCF_001922985.1 Teredinibacter waterburyi | reverse complement strand
AGCACCGTTGCACAAGATATTAGCCCCGAGGCAATCACCTTTAATGCCCTAAGCGATCAAGCGCTTAACGCCACGCTTAGCTCCAACACCGTAACCGTAAGCGGTATAAACGATGCGATAGCCATAAGCATTACCGGCGGCGAATACTCAATTGATGGTAGCGACTACACCGCCGAAGCCGGCACCGTAACCGAAGGCCAAGAAATCACCCTACAAACCACCAGCGCCGCCACCTTCAGCACCACTCAAAATACCGTGCTGAGCCTAGGTGATGTGCAGGCGACCTTCGCGGTAACCACACTGGCTCAAGATATAACCCCAGATGCGTTTAGTTTTACCGATGCAACCGGTGCAACCCCAGATGTATGGGTGGCCTCTAACACCATTACCATTACCGGTATAAACGATGCCGCGCCCGTAACCATTGTTGGTGGCGACTACTCTATTGATGGCGCAACCTCAACCCCCGCCGCCGGTGAAATTCTTAACGGCCAAACGGTACGAGTTACCGGTAAATCATCTGCGGCGCCATCAACTGCATCAACTGTCACCCTAACGATTGGTGGTGTAAGTGCTGAATTCGCTATCACCACCCTAGATGACGTTACCGCCCCCACCGCAGCCATTGTGTTTCCTCCACCGGTTTCTTGGGCGACAACCGAGTCGTTAACCATTCGAGGAACCGCAGAGGACGATTACAGCGATATTGAAAGCATTACTCTGTTTGTAAACGGGGTAGAAAGTACAGCAGAAGTAACAATAGACCCAGATACCTTGAAATGGCGTTCGAATATAGCCTTGGAGGTTGGTGATAATACGATATCGGTCAATATAGAAGATAGCAGCGGCAATGCTGATACCGATGTTGCCAGTGTGTTTGTTAAGCAAAATTCGACTGTTACCCACGCTGATAGCTTTCCTCATTTTGGGGCAAAAATTAACGGAGCCCTAAGCGGCTTCATTTACCCCGATGAATCCTTAAATACCTTGGTGCTTTCAAATTATGCAGATGCGGGCGATAACGGTGTAGAGTTTGGTGCCAAGGTTATTTTAGTGGACTTAACGACGGGCGTGAGAACCGAACAAGCCATAACGGGAATGACCGAAGATCACATATATATATACAACATGGTGTGGGATGCGCCAAGCCAGCAATTGTATGTTGTTGCCGCAAGTAGAAGCTCTGACATTCCGGCACTTTATACTGTTGACATTAGCGATT
>NZ_MRUH01000170.1 GCF_001922985.1 Teredinibacter waterburyi | reverse complement strand
GGGGGGGGGGGTAATCATAGATCGCACGGGAAGCGAACCCCGTTTAATATTTTCTATGATGAGTGCCAGTGTGTTGTATGAATTTGATATGGCATTTGAGAGTTTCTCGGTACTCAGTAGCCCCACCGTGCCAGAAGTAAACGATCTGATGAGGTGGCCAGGCGGCAGTGTGATTTTGCCGGAGCGAAATAGCATGCTGGTTTCCTTGGCGGGTTCTCAGGATGTACTGGAGGTGGATCTGGCAACTGGTTCGCAAACCTTATTTAGCACCATTACCGACGAAGAGCTGCCCCTTCAGTGGATTGGTTTTAGAACTCAAATGGTGCTTGACCAGATGGGAGGACGCAATCGTGTATTGATCGCTTCAAGAGATGACACGCTGATTTTAGAGTTGGATTTAGATACGCAGGCTATGCAGTCGTTCTTAAGTGCTGATCTTGGCTTTGATATAGCGTTCGGCGGATTTATATTGCCGGAACACGGCGAGTTTGTGTATCTGACCACTGTCAGTTTGGGCGCCGTAATGGTGGTGGATTTTGAAACCAATGAGCGCGTTATACTTTCCAAGTCGGAAGGGTAAAGCCTTTACCCGCCTAATTTGGTGATTGTTTTTTGTAACTACACAGCGTGTAGGCTGTATAAAAAGTGGTAAGTCGCGTTATGGCCAGCAGTAACCCAAGTAATAAAAAGGGATTTTGTATGAAGAATATGAGCGCTTTTAGTGAGCTAACTCCCGTTAGGTTTAGGCGGTGCGCACTTGCGGTGGCGGTATCTTCAGTGCTTTGGGGTACGGCTATGGCAGGCCCGGAAGGCGGCGAAGTGGTTGGCGGCGCTGGT
>NZ_MRUH01000169.1 GCF_001922985.1 Teredinibacter waterburyi | reverse complement strand
GACGAACGCGTGCAGTTTATTCAACCCAGCAGCTCTTCCATTGCACTGAATAATATTTTAAGGACAATGGGGGACAGACCCCCATTAGCGGTGTAGTTACAGCTACAACTTAAACGTATAAATAACACCCTTGGTGTCGGTGGTTTCGCCGCCGACAACTTTGGGGGCGTAGCGATAATTCAGAATGGCTTGCTGCAGTGTATTCAACATCGCTTCGGTAAAGGTATTGGTCACTACCACTAAATCCGCAACACTCCCCTCGGCCGTGACGGTGAACTGGAATTTCGCACTCGCTGCTTGGGTGCTGGCAAGATCATCGTCGCTAAAGTTTGGCGCAGGCTGATACAAAGGCTGGATCGCTTTAGTATTTGCAACCGGTGCAAGTTTGGTAACCGCAATACAATGTTCTGTGGCTCGCTCGGGTTTACCCAAATTTTGGTATGCCGTGACCAAGCCTATGTGTGCTTGCCGCAAACGCTCCGCCGAATCATTTTTGGCGTCGGCCAAACCGGGCAAGGCGGAATTAAAATTATCCACCGCATCTTTGTATTCTTTTATCGACAGTTCATACCTACCTAAACTAAACGCCACTAACCCGGCTGCACTAGACGATTCGCCAAATTCCGACCGGATAAGTTTATGGGCGAGCTTGGCTAACTTGTAGGCTTTATCTGAATCGTACCCCGGCTGATTTAATGGCACATTGGTAACACGCATTAACACTTGCGCGTGAGGTACACTCTTTTTGCCATTCAGCTTTTGCGAAAGCTCTACTGCCTGCTCCCAGTAACCTACATTTTTTTCTACTGTCGCCGGCGCATAGCCTTGTGCTTCTACCAAGTCTGCTAGCAAAGCAAGCATGCGCTCTGACTCTTCGCCGAAGGCGTCCTTAACTAACGGCAAGGCTTCTTCTAGCGCTGCAAGCGACTTAGCTTTGTGTACTGGATTGGTGGAGGCGAGCAATACATTGCCATAGTTATAGGCAAGGTCGGCGAGATTCATACTGCCGGGGCGGAAGGCATCTTGTCCCGCGAGGTATGCTTTTTCGGCATTGCTTACCGCACAGCCGTAATCTTTGACTTGAATACATTTTTGGTAGGCCATATAAGCCGTTTTAAATTCGAGTTTGGGATTGGCAATAGCGACCGAAGCACCGCACAGGGTAATCGCCAGCAACACGCCAGTGCGATTAAGGCTCGATAAACTCCGCATCAGATTTGTACCCTAGCACTTAAAATTCAAAGAAAAATGAGCTAGCTAATGTCACCAAACTCACAAACAATACCAGCCTCACAAACTACACCAACCGGATCAGAAATAGAATTATAAGCGCCATGCCGGTGTATTATTTGCGCTATCGCACACATTCTGACGCTTTTGTCACTGTAGATGCTCGGCAGCCAAGGCCAAGCCTGCTTGCTATACTAGCTACCCGCCCCGCCGCAAATATGACCAACGAGATCTCAAACACGTGACAGTAACCAACAACGATTGCGACCGCCCCGGACTCAAACCACTCGAAACCGCGCTGGCCGAACTCGAGCAGGCACGCCCTCAAAACGTCTTGCCACTGGCAACCGAGCAGGTTGCTATTAGCAGCGGCTTAGATCGCGTGCTCGCCGAAGATGTAGCCTCGCCCTCACAAATACCCAACTACGACAATTCGGCAATGGACGGCTACGCCTATTGCGATGCAAGCTGGGATGGCAACAGCCCGCTAAAGGTGGTGGGTACAGCACTCGCTGGCAACGCCTACAGCCAACAAGTACCGTCCGGCAACTGTGTGCGGATTATGACCGGTGCCCAGCTTCCGCAAGGCTGCGACACCGTGGTTATTCAAGAGAACGTAGCGCTAAACGATTCAAAACAGCTGCGCATTAACCATCGTCCTCAGCTAGGCGCAAACATTCGCAGCGCGGGCAGTGATGTCGAGCGCGGGCAACAGGTGTTTACGCAAGGCCTGCGTTTGTCGGGTGTTCATATTGGTATGCTAGCAACACTTGGGGTTAGCCACGTAGCCGTGTACCGAAAATTAAAAGTCGCCGTATTCTCAACCGGCGACGAGCTGCGTTTGCCCGGTACAGAATTACCACAAGGCTGTGTGTACGATAGTAATCGCCTGATGATTACCACCCTATTACAACGCCTAAATTTGGAAGTGATAGACCTCGGTATTATTGCCGACAACCCAGCCGCTATTGAGCAAGCGTTTAAGCAAGCGGCGGTGCAAGCCGATGCGGTTATTTCCTCCGGCGGTGTGTCGGTTGGCGATGCGGATTTCACTCGCGATATTTTACAACGCCTAGGCGATATCGCTTTTTATAAGCTGGCGATTAAACCGGGTAAACCCTTTGCGTTTGGTTATTTGCATAATCAAACAAGCACTCCCGATGCGAACAATCGCAAAAATGCGACGGCGTTTTTTGGTTTACCCGGCAACCCCGTTTCGTCGGCGGTTACCTTTCACCAACTTGCCTTGCCTAAATTGCGCCAAATGAGTGGCGAAGCCTTTCCGCAACCGCTGCGACTACAAGTACCTAGCGCGAGCGCGTTCAAAAAGCGCCCAGGCCGAACCGATTTCCAGCGCGGCTTGCTAACTAACCATAACGGCACACTTGAAGTTCACAGCACCGGCAACCAAGGCTCGGCGATTTTTTCTAGCATGGTGGCGGGTAATTGCTATGTGGTTTTGGAGCAAGACCGAGGCAATGTGAGCGCAGGTGAAATCGTTACCGTAGAACCTTTTGATCGCTGGATAAGCTAAGGGCTTTTATGATTACCAACGACGCAACCATTGCTGGGTTACTTTTTTTGATACTCGGCGCAGTGTTTTACACCCATTCCAGCAGCCATCGGTTTTTTAAAGCGTTCTACAGCGTTGTACCGGCTATTTTGCTCTGTTACTTTTTACCGGCGCTACTGGCTAATTTTCATATTATTGATACCCACAATTCCAAAATCTATTTTTTTGCCTCGCGCTATCTTTTACCCGCTGCACTGGTACTGCTCTGCTTGAGCATTGACCTTAAAGCCATAATCAACCTCGGCCCGAAAGCACTCATACTGTTTTTAGTGGGCACTACTGGCGTTGTTATCGGCGGCCCTATCGCCTTGCTTCTGTTGGCGTGGCTTACCCCCGAGGCCATTCAAGTACAAGGGGTTGAACAAGTATGGCGAGGCATGACAACCTTGGCAGGCTCTTGGATTGGCGGCTCGGCAAACCAAACCGCTATGCGTGAAATTTTTCATGCAAGTAACGATATTTTTACCGCGATGGTCGCCGTAGATGTATTAATTGCAAACTGTTGGATGGCGGTTTTGTTAGTACTGGCGGGAAAATCGCAGCGACTGGATCGCAATCGCGGTATCGATACCAAAGCACTGGATGCACTGGTAGACCGAGTAGAACAATTAGAACGCAGCAGTTCGCGTATTCCTGCCACCGCAGACCTAATGTTAATTGGCGCGCTGGCATTTGGCATAACCGGTCTTGCGCACTTTTGTGCCGACGGCCTAGCCCCTTGGTTTTTGGCGAACTTTCCGAACAGTGCGCGCTTTAGTTTAACCAGCGGCTTTTTTTGGTTGGTGGTAATTGCAACTACCGGCGGGGTCGCACTTTCGTTTACCAAGGCGCGCAAACTAGAGGGCGCTGGCGCTTCTAAAATTGGTACGGTGTTTATTTATATTCTGGTGGCCGCCATAGGCACCCATATGAATTTAGGCGCGCTACTCGATGCACCCATATTATTTTTACTGGGGGCTATTTGGATGGCTATACACGCCAGTTTAATGTTATTTGCCTGCAAACTTTTAAAAGCACCACTGTTTTATATGGCCGTTGGCAGCCAAGCGAATATTGGCGGCGCGGCTTCAGCACCCGTGGTTGCAGCGGCATTTCACCCTTCGCTTGCACCAGTAGGTGTTTTATTGGCTGTACTCGGTTATGCGGTTGGCACCTACGCCGCATGGTTATGCGGGCAACTACTGCGTGCCAGTAGTGCGTTTATTTAAAACTTAGCCCTACCCTGCTAGCACTACCTTTTTCGCGTTAATACAAGGTTTATTTTATGCAACAAAAACAACCCAACAACCCACTCCACGGGGTAAAACTTGAAACGGTTGTTACCGAACTGGTTGATCACTTCGGTTGGCAGACCTTGGCCGAGCGGATAAATATTAATTGCTTTAAAAGCGACCCCTCGGTTAAATCTAGCTTGAAGTTTTTACGTAAAACCCCGTGGGCGCGCGACAAGGTGGAAGCTTTATACCTTGCGACGCTTACTAATAGCTTCACTAAAACCGCCGCCGCTACCCGCAACAAAACTAACCGTTCGAACGAGGAAACTGCCCAGAGCCCGAAAACTGCCCAGAGCAAACAAACTGCCCAGAGCAAACAAACTGCCCAGAGCCCGAAAACTGCCCAGAGCGGAAAAACTGCCCAGAGCGGAAAAACTGCCCCGAGCGATAAAACAACTCGGAGCAAGCAAGCATCACCCGACGACTCAAAACCTAAACCCAACGTTAACCCTTGGGGCAACCGTTAAAACTGTTGAGACTGGAAAGAAAAGAGCGGGTTAACCGCACTTAGAATTGCCGCAACTCAAACAGGTTTTACAGCCGTCCAATAAAATCACCGCCTTGGTGTGACACTTTAAGCACAGATCCGCGCTAGCCGGAAAACCCTCGGCGCTTGGCTGTAGGTTGTTGCGCACTTCGTACTCGGCTTTTTTCTCCGACAACACTTCCATTTGCACGTCACTGAGAGCCTCGGGTTTTATCAGGCCAATTTTCTTCATGTGGGTTTCAATGGCCTCGCCAATTTCGGCCACCAAAGACGGCATAAAACGGCCACCACTTTTAAAATAACCACCGGTCGGGTCGAACACGGCTTTTAGCTCTTCGGTCAAAAAGGTAACGTCGCCGCCCTTTCTAAACACCGCCGAAATAACCCGCGTTAATGCCACCACCCATTGAAAGTGCTCGAGATTTTTTGAGTTGATAAAAATCTCAAAGGGTCGTCGCAATTCGTGGTCGGTACCGGGGTTCAAGATCACATCGTTAATGGTGATATAAAGGGCGTGGTCCGACAACGGGGTTTTAATTTTATAGGTAGAGCCTTCCAGCGTTTCTGGACGAGCGAATTTTTCGTGCATTTGCTCGATGGTTACAGCGGGCTCTGCCAGAGCCGCTAGGTTTTTTGCATCTTCATTTGCGGCACTCACCGAGTAGCCGGTAATTTTTTTGTCGATTTTTCGCATGATGTTTACCTGATCTGTGGCGCCAGCCTTAATATTTACCGTAGTAGCCTTCTTTAAGGGCATCGTACAAATTTGCGGCGGTGTGAACTTCGCCATCGTATTCCACTTCTTCGTTACCTTTGAAGGTTACTTCGCTGCCGTCTTCCAGGGTAAATCGGTACTCGGTATCCTCAAGATCTTTTTCTTTTACCAGTACGCCTTGGAAGGCTTCGGGATTAAAGCGGAAGGTGGTACAGCCTTTTAAGCCTTTTTCGTGTGCGTAGAGGTAGATACTTTTGAAACTTTCAAAATCAATATCGGTGGGCACGTTAATGGTTTTAGAAATCGATGAGTCCACCCACTTTTGCGCGGCGGCCTGCACATCAACATGTTGCTCGGGCAAAATTTGGTCGCTGACAACAAAATAATCTGGCAACACTTTGTCGTCTTCGTCGGTATAGGGTTTTGCCTCGGCATTCACCAACTGGCGATAACGCAATAGTTCGTAAGAAAACACATCAACCTTGTCTTTGCTCTTGCGCCCCTGGTTAATAACATTGCGTGAATAGTGGTGGGCAAAACTTGGCTCGATACCGTTGCTGGCATTATTGGCAAGCGAAAGTGAAATAGTGCCGGTGGGCGCAATCGAGCTGTGGTGGGTAAATCGACACCCGTGTTCAGTAATCGCGGCAATAAGTTCTGGATCTTCCTCGGCGAGCTGTTGCATATAGCGGCTGTATTTTGCGTGTAAAATTTTGCCGCTTACTTTATCGCCAAGCTTAAATTCTTTTTCGAGTTCTGGGCGCGTTGCCAACAAACTCTCGGTGATGGTGAAGTCCTCATCGAAAATAGGCGCTGCGCCTTTTTCTTTCGCCAAAGCCAAACCTTCTCGCCAGCCGGTTAGCGCCAATTCTTTGGATACCTGTTCGGTAAAGGCGATAGACGCGGGGCTACCGTAGGGAATGCGCAACAGCGTTAGCGCCGAGCCCAAACCTAAAAAGCCCATGCCATGACGACGCTTACGTTTAATTTCCGCCTGCTGTTGTGGCAGTGCCAAACCGTTAATTTCTACCACGTTGTCGAGCATACGGGTAAAGATGGCCACCAGCTTGCGGAATTCATCCCAATTAAAACGCGCCTCGGCGGTAAAGGCGTTTTCGACAAAGCCGGTGAGATTTACTGAACCTAACAAGCAACTACCATACGGCGGCAAGGGTTGCTCGCCGCAGGGGTTAGTGGCGCGAATGCTTTCGCAGAACCAGTTATTGTTCCAACTGTTTACGCGGTCGATAAGAATAAAACCTGGCTCGGCAAAATCGTAAGTGGAGCGCATAATTTTATGCCACAGCTTGCGTGCCGGTATGGTCTCGTACACCAGGCAGGCCACATCGCCGCGATCGTTGCGCAGGTATTGGTCGCTAATATGTTCTAGCTTGCGCCACACCACTTGCGCACCGGCAACCACATCGCGCGCTTCGTCACGTTTCAAAATCGGGAAAGACAATAACCATTCACTATCGGATCTCACCGCTTGAATAAATTCATCGGTAATCAGTAGCGACAGGTTAAATTGTCGCAAGCGGCCATCTTCACGCTTGGCGGTAATAAAGTCGGCGACGTCTGGGTGATGTACATCGAAGGTGGCCATTTGTGCGCCGCGACGACCACCGGCCGACGAGATGGTAAAACACATCTTGTCGAAGATATCCATAAACGACAGCGGCCCAGAGGTTTGCGCACCGGCACCAGCCACATGCGCGCCGCGTGGTCGCAACGTGGAAAATTCATAACCAATTCCACAACCCGCTTTAAGTGTTAAACCGGCCTCCATATTTTTGCCGAGAATATCGTGCAACGAGTCTTCTATAGTGCCAGAGACTGTACAGTTAATGGTGGAGGTGGCAGGCTTGTAGGCCGATGCTCCGGCGTTAGAGATAATGCGACCTGCGGGAATTGCACCTTTGCGCAGCGCCCAAAGAAATTCGTTGTACCAGTGGTCGCGACGTTTCGGTTCGACGTCGGCCAAGGTATTGGCAACGCGCTGGTAGGTATGGTCGAGGGTTTTATCGACCGCTTCGCCCTTGTCGTCGGTGAGGCAATATTTTTTCTGCCAGATATCGAAAGAGGCCGGCTGTAGCGTGACCGCTTCAATTGGGTTGGTTTGCAGTTGGTTGGACATATCCGTACACCTGTTGGTAAGTGTTCACTTTTCTTGCAATGGCTGTGTAGGCAAGTCTGAAATCGCTGAGGACAAAACAAGGCGAATTGGGCTAATAGCACTATATGTAGTGGCGAATAGTTTAATCGTTTCAAGATGTAGGGCAATAGCTATTTTTAGATATTATCGCTATGAGCAGTATCAAGCAGAACAGCAGGCTATTTCAGCCTGCTGTTTTTAGTACCTCTAGCAATAACTAGAGGCGGGGGGATGATCTAAAACTGGTAGCCAACGCCTAGGTTAAAGCCTTGGGTTTCCTGAGTGTCGCCACTTTGGAATTGGTAGTCGGCCTTGAAGACAACATCTTCCAGCGGCAAAAAGCTCACGCCGATGTCGGTTTGGCTGTTGCTCTCACCTTCTGTTTGTGACCACTCACTTTGACGCGCGAACAGGCCCCAGCGTTCAGCCGGCTTCCAGGCCAACTCTATATAGCCGCCATCTTGTACGTCTTTACCGGCGTCTGCCGCGGCATCGCCGTCCAGCTGCCAGCGCGCATAAAGCGCCTTGGCGGTGAACTGATCCCACTGGTAGATTGCGTGGCCGCCAACAAGAGTGGCTGCATCGGCATAGGAGATTTCGGCACTTTGGTCGAGATCTGGCTGATATTGGGTATAACCTGAAAGCTCTAGCCCTTTAATACCACGGTAGGCAACACGTGCTGTTACCGCCATATCGTAGGCGGCGGCGAACGACGCTTTTTGCTTACCCTGCTTTAAATTAAATGGCTCGGCATTAGGGTTAGAGGTTGGGTCGTCGGTTTTGAGACCTTCCGAAATCATCAAATCGTAGGTTACGCCGTTATCGAAACTCTGTTTTAGGCTTGCACCGGCACCATACCAGGTGGTTGGAATTATGGTGGTTTCGATGATGGGGCGCTCAACACCATAAAAGGTTGGCGGTTCGTGGGTTTCGTTAATGATGCCCAAGGGCGCAAGTAGCACACCGGTTTTTAGATGCATGTTTTTTTGTAGGTCTAATTCGACATAGGCCTGCTCGATTTCAACTGCGCCGCGCGCGCCATCGCTAACCAAAACATGCTCCACTTCGAATTCAGTAATAAAGCGCGCCCAATCGTTAAATTCGTAACCAATAAACAACACCATGCGGTGTAGTTCTAACTGGCGAAAGTCTTGGTCTGGGGTTTCGCTATTGGTTTCTATGCTGAGGTTGTTGTAATGCATTTCACCGTAGCCACCAATATGCACACGATTGCTACTGACTGCCTCGGCTGACGGATTAGCTTCTACTGCATCTGCCAAGGATTCTAAGCGCTCGTTTAGGGTTATTTCTAGCTCTTCGATACGCTGCTGTAATGCTTCGACCGTTTGCTTTTCCCGCACCTCGACTTCCGGCGGTGGGGTTTCTGCAGCATAACTAAACGAAGCCAGTGCCGCGCCTGCCACGCTAAAGGTAAATGGCAGCAAGATATGTTTTGGGGAGAAATTCATGTTCTGGTCCTGTGATTATGTGCAATTTAAAAATTATAATTTCGTGAATAGACGCTCTGGCCGTCGACCTTGACTGCCGCTGGCATTAGTCGCCGTCAGTAAAGTTGATTCCCAATTCCACATCGAGGCTATCGGGTATTTCACGTTTAAAATTACCGTCTAGTAACGCCAAGGCAACACCTAAGTCGATAGCATTTTTGTTTGCGATGCTGGCTCGTGCAAAAGCGATATTTTCGCGCACCGTTGCCACTGGCTGGGTGTAACCTGCGGCCGTCATAATGGCGAATATATTAAAGCTGTCTGTGCGGCTCCCATTTAATAAGCCGTCTATCTCATCAATACTTTGCTCTAACAAAGTCCAAGCGTAACCCGACGACTGCGCCGCAATGGCTACCACATTACGCTGTTTTAAATAGTCTAAAAACTCCTGCACGCTAGTAAGCAGTACCGTGATGTTATCGGTTCCCGCATCTAAATTATTGCTAGCAAAAAGCTGAGCATAGCTACTGCCGCTATTTTTATACTGCGTAGTCCAACCTTGCTGAACTGCTTCGGCGCGCGCGGTAAACTGTTGCGACACGCCTATTAACATCTCGCACTTGCGCGGGTATAGAAAATAATCAAAATTGATATTCGCACTGGTCGGTTCAGCCGGGCTGATCGTTTCGCCATCCGCTAAACCCGAGGTTTCGAAAACCAACACTTCGAGCGCTAACAAACCCATCTTCTGAAAGGCTTGCGATGCAAAATAAGCTTCATCTAACGCGTATTCTGCCTGAATATTTTGGGTTACCTGTGTGCGAACCGTTGCCCGGTAGTTAGTGCCGCGCAACCGCAGCGAGTCGAACTGAATATATTCGGGGAAGACCACATCATCGTTAAGCGGGCCAAAGTTATAGGGGATAACGCGATACCAGCTAGACGCCAGTTGCCGCCAATTATCCTGCAGTGCAATCAATACCGCTTCGCTTGGCGCCGCGCAGTAATCGGCAACCGTTGCATCGAACTGAGCAGCAGCACCAGCAAAATTATTAACCGCTGGCACTAGGGTTTTCTCGGTTATTCTTACTAAGGTTTCATCGAGGCTAGCCTGATTCGCCACCACCGGATCGTTGCCGCGCGAACCGCCGCAACTGGCCAGTAACACGCCCGACAATACCGTCAGAACTACTAAACGGTAGCCACTACTCACTTTTCTAAACTGCATCTACACCACCCCTGTGGATATATTTATTCGTCGACCAATGAGATCGAGCATATTAAATTCAATTGTGCCCATCTAACGCCCCGCTAACGAGCACTTACATTAACCAAATGGTTATCCCAACGTAACTGTTCGAACGCTAGGCGCTTAGCGCGCTGTTCTTGCAAATTCGCCATATTTATAAAACGCAACGCGCCGCTGGAGTTAGAGAGTACGCATTCACTTTGGTCTGCAGTCATGGCCGCCCCACACACATCATGCAAGCTGAGGTAGCCCGCAAGCTCGCCAGATTCGATCTCCCAAAACGCCGCTACATTACCGCGCGGACTGGTTAAAACCAAACGATTAAACTGATTGTTGACTGCGACACTGCCAACGTAGTCGCGCATATTTTGCCAGAGGATATCGGGGGCCGTTAACAATTTAAGTTCACTGTCACGTCGATGCACTGCACCGAGCGCGACGATTTTATCGCTCGTCATTGCGCTGCGCTGTACCTGTAACCCCACGACAACAACCCCTTCGGCGGTAACATCTAGGTGACGGATACTGGCTTTTTCTTCCGCTAAAAAACGCTGCTCCAGCAACTCGCCGGTTGCAGCGTTTAAGTAGGCTAGGCTCGACTGCATGCTATCCAAATTTGTCGGCAACCAGGTTTCGCTATTGGCTTTGCCGCGCATACCGCCATTGGCCACCACCAGCGTGGTTAAATCTGGCATAAGTTTTAATTGATGAGGGCCAATGCCACCACTTGGGTACTCACCAATACGATGGTAATCGGAACTGCGATAGACACCGATATAGCCCTCTCCACTGTAGCGATCGGTTTCTGTTGTGTACAACATCCGACCATCCCCGCTACAACAGGCGTGACCTTCAAACTGACGATTTTCAGGGCAACTAAATTGCGCACTCTGCGCGCCGGACAATATATTTAATTCCGTCGCAGTTCGACCGGGGCGACGCGCAATCATCAACACGTGGTTGTCTTTATTTGCCAGGGCAACACAGTCGTGACCACGAAAGCCACTGTTCGCGATTTGTATCATTTGGTCGCGACTGTTTAGCCAAGCCGTGCCGTAGGTTGCAGGGCTATCGCCCTGAGCCGACACCCAGCAATCGTCAAACCCTATCTTTTTATGCACACCGGTGTTGGCATTTGCGAAACTGTGACTCGCCGTAAAAGGCAAACTCACCAGCCACGCGCTGCTACCCGCAAGATAACGGCGCCGAGCAAGATCAAGACCCGCGATTTTTTTTCGACTGAATATCATAGTGTGTAATTTTAAAGTGAATTTACAAAAGCAATTAAGCTTGCCCGAGCGGTTGCCGACATGTGCACGAAGCGATCCCGTGCCACAGCGGCTTCGCCACCATGCCAAAGAATGGCCTCTTCTACCGATTGCGCGCGGCCATCGTGTAGTAGGTTGTTACTGCCGTTAACCTGTTCGCTTAAGCCTAAGCCCCACAAAGGTGGTGTGCGCCACTCGCTACCGCTGGCGAGAAAGTCGGGTCGGCCATCGGCCAATTCTGGGCCCATATCGTGGAGCAATAAATCCGTATAGGGCCAAATAATCTGTTCAGACAAATGCGGAAAATCGGCACTTTTTTGCGTGGTATAACTCGGTCTATGACAAGCCGCACACCCCAATCTATAAAAGTGTTCGCGCCCAGCCAAAACGCTTTCACTCGTTGCATCACGTCGCTGGGGCACTCCGAGATTGCGATTAAAATTTATCACGAGTTCTAAAAGATGTTGTGGTAGTTCAACCGCATCGTCATCATTCGTTTTACCCGAAGTGCGCTCCAGTTGATTCTTGTTTACAGACGGATTTGCCGCGCCGTGAATTTGCTGCAGGCAATTTAATTGGTATTCGGTACAGGGCTGCTGCGGAAAAATAGGGTTGGTAATACCGACATCATTGACAAAGGCCGCGGCAACCGCACTGGCCACATTTGGTCGGTTTGCTTTGTGGCCAAAACGCCCAGGGCGTCGGGTATGTAGCACCGAATCCCACACTTGATTGATTCGACCCGAAATACCATCGCGATTATTATCACTTGGATCTGCCCAGCGATTTATATCGTACTGGTCTATTAATTCCAACAAACCCATGCCGTGAATGGCCGGCGCATTGCGTAGGCTTATTTGTACGCCCTCGGCAAATTCGCCATAGCCCATAAAGCTAAAGTTTAACTTGGGGCGACGCAATTGCACTGCGGTCTTGTCGGGGTAAACAAATTGCTCATTTAACCAATCGACACTGACGTAAGCCTCGGGCAGTACTTCTCCGGCACTGGGCTCGTAACCCTGTTGCGGGTTTTTAATTTTTCCAAGTTGATGCGCCAAGGCGGTCGACTGGGTTTGCAGTTGATCGCCGTAGCGAGGCTCTGGCCATACGCCAATTTCGACAAACTGCATTTCATTTGCAGACGGCGACGCGACGCTTAATCGGACAATAGCACTAACCAAGTCGGCGCCATCGTTGGCCGGAATAATTCCACGACCGCCTTGGATATGACAGGCCAAACAGCTGCGTGCGTTGTAGATTGGGCCGAGACCATCGCGCGCGTTGGTAGTTGCTGGGGCTTTTATCCAAGGTTGTTCGGCGAGCGCTTTCCCGGCGAAAAAATTCGCCTTGAGCGCTTGCGGTAGGTTGGCTGCCGCCTGATCAAAGCGCGGAAAAGCCTGCCCCATGATGGTCGCCGCTCCTGCAGGTAAAAGCTCGGCCTTAGTTGGTGCGGGCACATCAAAGCGGCTACCTACGGGGGAGTTATAAGGATCGCAACCGAGTAAAAATATTGCGTAACTTAAACTGGCAAGCAATACAAACAAAAACGCAAAAAGCCGGGTAAAAACCGGCTTTTTTACAAAGGTTACGAAACGATATTTTTTGCCCATAAACTACATCGGGTTGAACATACATTTCGGGTTAGACATATTAACGTCTCAACCAACTAAGTTAGTCGCAACTATTACCCGGCTGAGTAGTATCACAACTAGAAGCATCACCATCTACCACAGCCACACCAACATCTAAGGTATTAGCTACTTCCGCAATAAGTGTCGACTGTGCATTCAAGGCGATAATCGTTTTGTATATGGGGTTAGCCGCATTGCGGTTTTCGTCCATGATCAAAACATCAAATGGCTTGCCGTCTACCCGCGCTGAATAATCAATCTCGGTATAGTGAGTTGCAGTGGTACTAAGTGCCGCCGCCACAGAATCGGCAAGATCGGTTAAACCTGCATCGAGTAGATAGTCATCTAAACCATAGCCGTTAACCGCACGATCGGTTGTATTATCAATGCCGTCGAGGGTGCTATCGTAGCCAGTATAATCACCGTAGTAACTATTACTTACACCTTCAGCATTTAGCCACACATCGCGGTGGGTATTATCCGAAAAGCATGAATGCTCATCTTCTTGGGAGTTCGAACTAAACGCGATTTGCATACGCTCACCCGCTAGCTCACCTTCAGACAAGGTGCCCATACCGGTAAGAATTTCGGCCAACTTCGCTTTCGCTTCGGTTTCGTTTTCGATAGTCGTAAAGGCGCTGCGATAACTAGCGCCGGCAACCCAACCGTCGCGCACACTGGTTAAATCTGCCACCAATTTTTCGGCTACAACTTCAAGGTATTGAAAACGACGCGCCGCGTACTGGTCGGTAGTGAAATCGGTTAGCGGTCGATGCCCGCCAGAATTTAGCAGGTTGCCGCCGGACGATAACTCACGATCGGATTCGGTATTTGCGCTGCCGTCATTGTTTAAGTCCTGCCCCCACAACATAAATTCTATGGCGTGGTAACCGGCAATAACATCGTGCTCGTCACCTGCAGTTGCTGTGTTGGCAATTAAGCTGGTATCAATGGTAACACTTGAGTTAATAATATTTTCAGTTGGGTAATTCACACCAGTAGCGTGCTCGCTCACACCTACTTGGTCATCACCAAAATCGGTACCGGTGGTAACATAGTCGATTAAGGCTTCACCCAACGGCCAAGCATTAATATCGCCTTCCGGGCCGTCTTCACTTTGGTAATCGGTAGAATCGATAGGGCTTAAACGAAAGCGGTAAACCTCACTCTGACCGTAGGGCTCGCGCGCGACCAACCACGCCCGCTTGGCGGCATCCAAATTATCTTGTGTTGCCTCGGCTTTAAAAGTCGCAATAGCTGTTTGCAATTCAACTGCAGTATCGACCGCGTCACTATAAACGGCTAAAGCAATGTCTGCGTTGGTGTTTAACACCTTGCGTACATTGTCGATATTAAGCATCGCACCGGACGAGCTGGAACTGGACGATGAAGAAGAGCTAGATGACGAGCCTCCATCTGAGCTAGAAGAAGAGCCGCCACCGCCACAAGCCGCTAACAGTGAGGTGAGAGCAATGCCGAAAACTGCGCGAGTAGCGCTTTTATGCAGATCAACAAAAAGGGTCATAACGAAGTTCCACTTAACATAAGAACACCTGAATACAGGCATTGGGGCCAAAGTTTGAAGCCAAGATTAGTGGTGGAGATCATAATCTAAATGATAATTACTATCAACTACTTACGAGAACGATTATTGTTAACTATATGTGATGCTTGTGATAAAGTGCTTTTCCTCACAAATACTAGGTGATTAACAGGCGGGTGTTCCGGTGACAAAATGCAGTAAGCAGGGCAAGCGATTCCTACCACTTATACTGAGCAGCGCATTTGTTTTGGCGAGTTGTGGCGGCGGAACTTCTGGTAGTAGTAATGGTTCGGGTTCCTCTAGCAGCAGTTCATCGTCGAGCAGCTCCTCTACTAGCAGCTCGTCTGGCAGCGCCATAACATCAAAAGCTGAGCTAGGCGCACTGTTGTTTGCGGATGTTAATTTCTCCGAGAATCGTAGCCAGTCCTGCGCCACCTGCCACAACCCCGACCACGCCTTTATCGACAATCGTTTAAATGCCGAGGGTGAAATTCCAGCAGTGTCGCTCGGTGACGACGAGCTTTCCCTCGGTGATCGCAATACTCCGAGCGCCGCTTACGCGATGTTTAGCCCCCCCTTCGGGCAGAGCAGTCACGCGCGCTTTAATAGCCAACAGGGTGATTACACCGGCTTTGTTGGCGGTCAATTTTGGGATGGTCGCGCCACCAATCTTGCCGCCCAAGCCGAGGCACCACCAACCAACCCTATTGAAATGGGGCTGGCCGACAAAGCTACGGCGGTAATGCGCCTAGAAGAAAACGATGACTATGTTGCCGCGCTGAAACGGCTTTACGGCAGCACCATATTCGACAATACGGAATTGGCCTATGCCGCCATGGCCGACAGTATTGGCGAGTTTGAAAAAACACCGGAATTCGCGCCCTTCGATTCGCTCTACGACTTATCGCTAAAAGGCGAATACCAGTACGACCCTCTATCGAAAGCGGCGCAAGGTAAGGCACTGTTTTTCTCCCAGCAGTTTACCAACTGCGCCACCTGCCACCAGCTACACGCCAACAGCCACAAACAAGAGCTGTTCACCAACTTCGAATATCACAATATCGGTGTGCCCGCGAATGTCGATATACGTGCAGTAAACGGCAAAGGCGAAGACTTTATCGACGAAGGCTTGTTCGAAAACGGCGCTGTTAGCGATCGCGGCGAAGTAGGCAAGTTTAAAGTGCCGAGCTTACGCAACGTGGCGGTAACGGAACCCTACATGCACAACGGTGTATTTAGGGATTTAAAAACCGTCATTGAATTTTACGATCACTTCCTAACCGATTCGGTTCACACCCTTAACCCAGAAACGGGCTTGGCTTGGCGTGAGCCAGAAGTTAGTGAAACGGTAGCCTTAACGGAATTGGAAGACGGCAATAAATTATCCGCCGAGGAGGTTGAAGCTCTGGTATGTTTTTTACGTACCTTAACCGACAGCCGCTACCAGCACTTGATTGAAGCTAAAGGCATTGATTGCGGCGACTAATATGGCAGCGAATGCAAAATCAAACCTGCCAGCCTTTGGTTTTTATTCCAACTAACGGCTAGCCGCAAAGGAACTGCACGCCTCGTACGGCTGAGATTTCACCACTGTAATCGCCTCGGCAGCTGAAAGTATTTTCAGTACCACCGGAAAAAAGTCGTAGCCGTCGACACAAAAAATATGCTTAGGCTTTGACTGTAACCACTGTGAAGCTGAGCTGCATTTTTGTAAAACGCCGTCGGAGCTAGCGACAACAAACGTCGCTTCGTTCACCGACCAGGCTAGGCACGCATCCGACGAACGATACAGATATACCAAGTTGCCATCGTCCTCAAAAATCCAATCGGCTTGGCGGTCGCATCGCTCTATAAACTCTTCATAAACGCTTATATCTTCAGCATCGATCAGCGACTCTAAATGACTGCGAACTCTGCCGCTATAAAATAACGAAGACAACAGCGTTCGCTTTAATGCACGAATCGCCGTTGCAACTGTCTCTGCCGCTGCATTGGCCGAACCCAGAAAAAAACTCGACACAAGCTCTAAACCTTTATTTGCTGGTAAACGCTCATCCAGCATCGCTTGAATTCGCTTTGGCAGATCGGTATCTACTGGGTACAACTGTCCGCCTTCGGAAAATAAATAAGTCAACAACTGCGAAACAGGGTCGTAGCTCTCCAGTACATAGGGCGAATTCCATATCATGCGTTTATTATCATCAAGCATATCGAGCAGTATTTCGACAAAGTCATCCGCTCCCGCCGACTGGCCCGGCTTGGGCCAAGCGTCACTCGAAACTCCCAACACCCAACCGCAATGTCGATGTAAATAATAACGATAAAGCCGATGGTAGTATTCAATTAAGGGGTTCGGATCGATATGTACTTCGTTGTACTTCCCATAGGTATAGGCCAGCTCGACAATTGTTGGGTCCAAAACCTTGTGTTCGCTAAAAAATGGCAACTGATTGAGTGACAAGCGATAGTTCCGATTGCCCGGCAGGAAGCTGGAGATAGGCAGATCAAGCCAGCGCCCGTCCAAGGTCAAATTAGAAGCTGTGGCCGCCCCGTGTGCAAAACGCGCTACCCTAGCGAAGGCAAATTGATTTGCATGATTTTTAATAAACTGGCCAAGCACGCCCAAAAAACCCTTATCGTCACCACAAGATTTTCGAAACTCACGATTAACCCGACGCACTCGCGCTACATCCGACATTAGCTGGTGCTTATAGTTTGGGTGACGCTGGTAGTCGATTGTCCGAAAAAAATGGGCTGGCCTGACACAGGCTTCACGCAGCAAAATCGCCCCCCAACAATCAACGCCGTTCGCGAATTTTTCTACATCGGCATTTTTATAAGTCGACATTTTCGGGCCGGTAGCAATCAAGCCATATATTTTTGCGGCACCCAACGGGAACACCCGATTCAGCACTCTCGAAAATACCGTTTCGGTAACACCTTCCAGTAAATTTAACGAGCCTGTACAGTAGCCCTCTAACGCGTCTCGCCCTATTAATGGGTTAACGCCGATACCTTTAGCTTGCACGTCACCACGATTAACACAGCGTACACCACCACCATTTTTAGCCGTACCAAAGCCGCCATAGCGTTCACCAAACACTTTTTGTTCGGTGCCCCCGATAAAATCTACACCTTCGAAACAAGGCGACCCATCTATACCTATAGACCAATCATCGGTTATTTTTTGGCGCTTATCCGCTACAGCCGCGTCAGACGATTGAGCAGCAATAAACGCACTATCGGCCCACACCAACCCTTCTGTTGGCATATTTTTCACTTCACAGGGCACCAGCATTTCCGGTAATAATTTGGATGGTCTCACAACAAATTTCCTATGGATATGGAGCTAGAAGAGTCTTTTAAATCGCATATTATTACGAACATACAGGCGTAACTCGCGACGTTTGAACGCAACTATTTTCCAGCTGCGCAGTAGTGTTCGCAGCGCCTTGACTATTGATTCGCGTTCGCCCGGGTCAATTGAAACATCGAGAATCAAACGAATTTTTCCTTCTTCCCATTCGTAAATGTAACGTGGAAATTGATTTGTTTTCCAAAGTATATTCAGTGTTTCTCGACTGATCTCAGCCCACACTACATAGCCCTTGGGTTCGTTAAACTCGTTATAAAGTAGCGTAGCCGTTTCACACCTTGCAGCATATTTAAACCACTTAATATTATCCGCCGACAAGGGGGCGGGAGAGTAAGAACGGAAATCGCACAAGGTGGAGAATATCTCTGGCGGAGGTGTATACATTGTAAAAACCTTAATTAGTTACGACTAATTACGCTGCGAAATTATATTTTCATACTGGCAGTTAGCTTACCCCACACAAAAAGTTAACGTAGCTGTTAGATCTTAGAGGTGCTAAGCATGGGCAAAAGGGTAGTATGTAATGACATAAGACTATATTTAATACACTACCGGATAGCGCTATGACTCCGCCTAAATTTTCAATTGTTATACCAACGCATAATCGACCTAATCATTTGCGTCGTGCGGTAAAATCGCTTATCGCCCAAGATGTACCCGACAGCGAAATAATTGTTGTAAACGATGGATCCAATGAGGATTACAGCGATTTCTTAGCAGAATTTGGCAAATCGGTAAACTACATAACACAACCGAATGCGCTAGGCGTATCCGTCGCTCGCAATACCGGTGTACGAAACGCAAGTGGCGATTGGATTGTTTTTTTAGATGACGACGACCTCATGGCACCAGGCTATCTAAATGCGGTGGCAACCGCGATTAAAACAGAGACGTTTGATTATTGTTGGTGCGGTGTAAAATTTGTATTCCCACCGCAACACGTCGGCGGAAAACATTTGACTCAAATTGTACGAAAGCCTGCCGTCGCTGAGACACAACACGAAAAAATAGCCAATATCCTTGCCCTTGGCGCTAGCTTTGGCCTAGCGATACGTAAAGAAGTGTTCGAGGAGTGTGGCGGTTTCAACCCAAAGTTTAACGTTGGCGAAGATACCGATTTATTTATTAAGCTGCTAACAAACGAAGCCGTACCCTATTACTTGCCCTGCGTAGGAATTCTTAAAAATGAGTTACATACGAACAGGTTAACCTCTGGAACTTTCTCGTCCTACTCTCGTAACTATGCCTACGAAAATCTGTTTAAATGCCATCCTTTATTCTTTCGCACCTATCCCAGTAACCATAAGGCTCTGTTGTGGTGGGCGTTTCGCGTTCACGTTATGAATGGTAACTTCCGTGGCACTATTGGTATATCGTGGCAAGCGCTACAGGCGGGGTTTTTAATGACATCTATTGCAATATGTACAATTGGCTCCCTCTATCACAGCTGGTTTAACCTTCGTACGGTCTTGCCCAAACAACGATCACCATCTTAATTAAAAAAATATTAGCGAATATCGATTAAATTTCTTAGAGATAGTACGTATGCTTTCGTATTCAGCTAAATTCGATAGCCTGCGCCCAAGTCTTGGCCTAACCGAAACCTAGATAAAAACGTGAGTATTGAACGGAACGACGTTGTTATGCAGCCGCTCGCTGCTCAACAATATATTGGATAAGTAATTGATTGATATAGTCGCGTGTAGATTCAAACCCCAAGCGAGCGACCGTGCGATCCGAAAAATCTATATTTACATTGTGGGTTTTCTCGTACCACGCTTGCAGCTGATCGGCTGTAACACCAGCAGACTCAAGGTTCGGCTTTTGAATGCCCAGCTGCGACAGCATTAGTTTTGCCTTGTGCGTATAGTCGACCGCGGCCCCCCAGCGATTATCAAGCTTACTTTGAACCTGGGCGCGATACTCAATATCGTGACTGTGTATACGCGTAAATATTGCCAACCGCGCTCTATTTTCTATCTCGGCATTAAATTGCGCACGACTTAACTGGCGAGCACTAAGCCACGCCTCTAGTGCAACACCAGAGCGAAGATCTTCCGCTACACAGAACTCGCTTAAAGCCTGCTTATAATCATCTGCGCTAACATGAAGCTCATCCCCTAACGCACTAACCAACTTGCCGATTAGAGCTGTAGTGGTGTATTTCTGCCATTGCACGGGTTGAGACTTCAAGTGCGCAAGCGCCGCCTGTTCATCTATGCCGACATTCCGTCCTTCACCAATCGAAGGTTCGGCAACAACGTTAGGTTTAGCACGGGCATCACTTCTAGGTAGGGTAACTTTCATTGCAGCGGTGCGAGTAAGGCCAACCCAGAAACTGGTAGTTTCAAAAACGAATTCCGCTTTAAACGGCGTGCTGGGTAAATTCTCTGGCTGTGCTAGAAAATTAAGTGCCGCAATTGCATCCTCGCGTTTTTGGTTTGGCTTGCGCTCTCGTAAAAATGTTTTGAAAGCCGTAAGCTGCTGCTCGTAACCAGTCTCGCGGCCAATCTGCAACAACGTCGGCCAGTTTCGATCTGGGTAGTACAGCGCTTTTGCAGTATTAATGATCCAGCTTGCTGTATTCACATCCAGATAGTTTTCCTGCTGCGCGTCTGCGACCGCTGCACGAATATTCACCATTGCCTCGGAAAGAGAACGGTATCCAGACTCCGCCGATGCGTGAGCGACTGCAACCTCATCGTCATCATTTATACTGCCGTTCGCATAGGCTTCGTACACGTCGCCTAAGCCTCGCATGCCAAAGCTATCTAGCTCCGCGGCACGCAGTGCGCCCATGCTGGAAGCTCCCATAACATGTACGCCTTGTGATAAAGCGAACAGAATTTCTTTGTGCCACACCGCAGGTACTTGTTCGAACACACCATCAATAATTAACAGGCAATCACCGCTTTTGGCTCGCTGGCTAACAATGTTATAGATATCACCCATCGCCACCGGCGGGTAATACTCCGCACTTAATAGCGCTTCCGCTTCAGCTAGAGGCAAACTCGGGCCTAAAAAGACATAGACACTCATGCAGTTAATCCTCGCGCAGTATTGACCTCGCGCTTTATAGCGCGCACTTGTTTGGTGCCGGATTTCTCGCTGGGCGACATCAATCCAGCTACGACCACTTTCACCACGGGCACATTTATATTCGGTTTAGAAAGGTCAACCACCACTACTTGGCTTACACCTTTATTATCTAATATATCCAACATTTGCTGGATATCGGTATTAAAACCTTGGCTGCTAATCGATTCGATTTTAGTAAAGTCTACGCTCGCCGGTATATCTTCAATAATACGACGGTATTGATCTAGGTCATCGCTGTTGCCCAACTTACTGTACTCGGCCCAAAAGATATCGTCGCGGCTACCGGAAATATGCGTCAAGCGGCTTTGAATTGCTTCCGTTACCGCACGCATAACCGCAACTTCTGGGGAGGGATGGCAACCATACCCGCTAAAAGCCGGTAGCGTGCGCCAGCGTCCTTGAGACTCTCGGTCGACGATGGTGCATGAGAAGCATGGAATCTTAAAATCGGAGGTTATGTTGTAGACACCATAGAGAATATCCGCCTGTGCTAGTGCGTCGAATAGCTTTTGGCAGTTCGCATCATTTATGGTCTCTGGTTTTACCTTGATACTAGTTGCACCTGCGCGAATGGCGTCTCGTGCAAGTTCAATTGCATCTCTTTCCACAGCCTCCGCAAGCGCGTGGGCAATGGCCTCCTGCTGGGTATTACCAGATGAAAGTCCATTAGTGGAAATAACAAAATTGGCCTGAGTGCTACCCCGCCCGGACCAAGTAAAATTCGTACTTACGGTATCAAACGGTACCCACATCGGTTTGCGGCTAATCAGATCTTGCCCTTGCACCCAATAGATGGGTGTGGTCGAACTTACATAGCTATCGGTGTAGGTACTGATGCTGGTTATGTCCACCACTTGCTCGCCGGCGTTTATTAAGCCCGCATAAGAATTGTGTCGCAACGGCAAATCTATATTTTCGGCGTGCCAACTTTCTATGCTTTCCATTAACGCCGATGTCTTGGCCGAAAATAGATCTAAGCCCTTGCCTTGCGAAGTTGATAGTCCACGTGAATTTGGCCGAATAGCAACACACACTGGAATACCAATAGTATCGAGCCCGGTAATATCCGCTACGCGGGTAATACCCAACTGTTTTGCCAGCGGCCAATTACGATTAAAGGTTTCTTCGGGGCTGCAGGCTCGATGAGTACCATCAAAATAGGTCTTATCCTGAGCGTTATGGTTTGCAAACATAAGATCTCCTACTTTCCTACAGCGTGTTTTGTGGCAATACTTGTGGCGTATGGGAATTACCACACAACAAAAACTAGCGCGCCGAATTAACGGCGACGTAGCGAATGATTTTCTTCGTTACTGTTAGCGCATATAACGCATTTTCACCACGCTCTTACTTTCGCCCTCTATCTCGATGGCGGCCTGCTCAAACTTTGGAATACCGCGAGTACCCATTGCATCCTTTCCAAATGCCAAACCCTCTTTTGGAAAGATAAAATTTTTCATATCCACTCGCCCGTTGGCGTTTTCATCGTGAAATACCGCAAATGCATATCGGCCTGGCGCCACACCTTCGAACTCCACTTTTACGGTGCCTTGCGAAGCCTTAACTTCTTTACGAATTTTACAGTCCGACGGAAAGCTGTCTTCACTGGTACACAATGCGGTGCGTAAGCTACCTTCATCGGAACGCACACCGGTTATAGCAACGGTAACGTTTACACCAGTACCGCTGATCACGGGCTGCTGGGCTGCAACCAAGGCCACACCGACAAACACTTGTGCGATGGTTTTAAAAGTAAACTTTCTCATGTTCATCTCCTGAATTCGGTCGGGCAATTTTTGCCAGCCTAACAAATTAGATAGAGCTTCAAATGCTGGTTCCACCTTTCCATAGTGGTTTGGATGCCGTCCTTGGCGTTTCGGATACGCAAACATTCGAAACCAAAAAACGTTGACTGGCTAACTACAGAAGAGCAACGTAATCAACGTAACGACAGGATAGGCAAAAGCGCTGAATCGCACTACTGCAAGATCTTGCAGGTATCGCCCTCTAAATAGCCGATATGCCAACCCCATTCGCTAGCAAACTAAACTCCGCTAGGCTATTCAGCGCGTCCTGCGCCCCCCCCTACAAACACAGAGCGCTAACGCCACCCACTAAATGATTACTACCGCCCCTCCCTGGTAGCAGAGTTCGCAGATTCAAATACCAATCACGGCTAAGGTTCCGCCATTCCAATAAAGAATGAAGACTTTTTGCGATACTCACTTCAGCGTAACAACGCCAATATCGTTCTATGAATAACGGCAAAAATTCATCGGGATACTGGCAGAAGTTACAGCTTATCTAACTTCTAAAAACATCTTTCCCGTCGTTAATAATAGATTTCATATTCGGCGAGTTTATTCCATTTAAAACATAAACTTACATAACTATTGCCATCCAAAACACCGCATTCAGCTCCCCCGCAATAGCGAGTTTCAAGCCGCCGCACTGTCACTTGTTACATCTAGTTCAAATAATTATGTTTGGTAGAGTGATCCCCGTCGGACAACATCGACACAACTTACGAAGCAGCGAAATATGTATAGGAATGAAATCCGGTTTTACTATTTATCAATAGAGCGAGTGTCACACCCTAAATGGATCGCTCAACTTTATTGAGAATACTAAATTACATATCGTTGTTTTGTGAGGAGTAATCGCCGAGACAACTGTTCACCGTTAATCGGCATTAGCTTTAAAAATTAACTTAAAACTTAACTTAAAAAGGAATAACCAATGTCTAACAAAATTGATTTTAACGACGTAGATGTAGATAGCTTGGATTTGAATG
The DNA here is from genome assembly GCF_001922985.1 of Teredinibacter waterburyi. Lineage (GTDB taxonomy): Bacteria > Pseudomonadota > Gammaproteobacteria > Pseudomonadales > Cellvibrionaceae > Teredinibacter > Teredinibacter waterburyi. Next base: position 142,422 of record NZ_MRUH01000169.1, on the reverse strand, counting down.
ACTTAGAAGTAGTAAGCATGAAAGATGCAATGGCTTTACCGGAAACTGGCGCGTCCAGCGGTATTAGCTCTTGTAACTCCTGCTCAAGCTGCGGCTCTTCTTCTAGCTGTTCAAGTACTGGCGGCTAATTAAGTCTGGTGAGACTGCCACGCAATGTTTCACCCTCATTGCGTGGCAGCCTCTCACCGACCAACTATAGCGAATTTAATTTTATTAAAAAGTTCTGGAGATACCCATGGAAGCGGCAGAAAAGATTGACCACATCACCGCAACACCTTCAGTAGAGACTGAAAAAAATAGTGTGCTAAGCGTAAAGCAAGTTGCTAAAACCTATGGCGACAAAAAAGCACTTCTGCCAACCGACATCAATTTCTTCCTGGGCGAAACCACTGTTCTTATGGGCCCAAACGGAGCTGGTAAAACAACGCTGATGGAATTGCTATGCGGGCTACAAACACCTGACACTGGCGGTGAGCTAAAAGCATTCGATCACGACCTTATTAAAAACCCTGGCGCACACATCGAACGCATCGGTGTTCAGCTTCAAGAAACCCAACTGTTCGAACGTGCTACAGCACGCGACTACCTAAACTTTTTCAAATCCCTTTATAAAAAAACCTTGCCAATCGACGAGATCGTAAAGTGGCTACGACTGGGCGAATACCTAGACATACAAATTAAAAGTCTTTCCGGCGGTATGGCGCAACGTGTCGCACTAGCGCTCGCCGTTATTAATGACCCCGATATCGTACTGCTCGACGAACCTACCGTAGGGCTCGACCCGATTTCACGGCGCGATTTGTGGAATTGCCTTAAATCACTTAAATCACGTGGCAAAACACTAATATTTACTACCCACTATATGGATGAAGCGGTAAATCTCGGCGACCGAATTATTATGCTCTCAGAGGGGCGTGTGGTGTTTAACGGGTTACCCGAAGAAATTCGAGAAAAAGCCGCAAGTTTAGGCGGCGGTCTAGATGAAGCATTCGAATACTATGTAAGTAAAAAACAGGAGCAGCAGTAATGTACGCCAAACAGCTCAAATCGTACCTTTTATTAGACTGTAAACTTTTTATGCGTGAACCAATGGTTATGTTTTTCGCGTTCGTATTTCCCGCCTTAATGTATTTGATTTTCGGGTTTATGTTTCGTGACATGACTTATGGCGAAGGAAGCGTCAGCTACTACGATCAGTACACGGCGAGCTTTATGGGGATTATTCTATTAAATGTAGCACTGTTTAATATTGGCCCAGGGTTAGCTATATATAAAGAGCGTGGTTTCTTTCGCCGGCTGGTAATTACGCCTTTGCACATGAGCGTCATTTTTAGTGCGACAACGATACGTTCATTCCTACTTTTTCTTGGCGGTACAATTCAGATTTTTATTCTTGGCTGGCTAATGTTTGATCGGGTTCCACCTGAGCATATTGGTCAAATATTTATTGGCCTTAGCCTGAGCGGATTCGCACTATTTTCTCTTGGCTTCATGTTTGGTTCCTTCTTCAAAACGTCCGGTGCAGCCTTTGGCGCAAGCATTGTTACTTTTCAGGTGATGCTAATGCTTTCTGGCGCAGGCATGCCGCTAGAACAGCTACCAGGTTTCGTACAGGTTATTGCCAACATTATTCCGATGAAACATGTTGTCGATATTTTGCGGTTATCGTGGCAGGGCAGTCTATTTAGTAGCGTCGCTTTACTACCTACATCCATTTGCGTTGCCGCAGGGATAATTGGGCTAGTCGTATCAAGCCGAATTTTTCGCTGGTCAGCAAAATAATAATTAAGGATTAATCATGAATACCAACCTTGCTATTAAGACGTCTATCAACGCCGAATCATCGACAAAAGATATTTTTTATCACCCTAACTATATATTGCGAGTTGCCGGCGAACCTGTCGACTTGCTTAAGTTTCCTGGCTGCGGGCTAACCGTTCGCTGCATAGAAAAGAAGCGCCATATCGAAACAACCTTATCGTCAGCATTAGCTGGCGCCGTTGCCACGCTTGAAGCGCTTATTCCCGGGGTCGAAGATAAAACACTTTCGCGTGATCTACTTAATAGCAAGCGCGCACTTTTTAACGGCAAACGCGTTAAAGCGGGCGCTTTAGCCAACCTGGAAAGCCAACTCGACGACGAAGCATTCAGCCACATTAGTTCTGCAAATGACTTACTCGTAAAGCTCGAACAGATGGACGCTGAAATCCAAACAGCATACGAGAACGAAGTCGCTAGTGCTTATCGTCACCTAGGTAACAGCTGGCGACGAAACAACATGCGTCAAGGCGTTAGTTATTCAAATCCAAAGCTATTCCGCGATTTTGAGAATACTTATGGTGATGGCGAACTTCGCCCTATTAATGCGAAGAAAAAACGCAAACTAGACGACACCCTATTCCAGTACCTAACACGTTGCTCTACAAAGACCAGCCCATTGTCCGCGCTTACGGTAGTTTATGTAGGTAGCTGGGCTAACGATAATCGCACCAGTCCTCATATAGAATTCAAGAGTTCTACCGAAAGTCGCGTTGAATATAAGTCTGGGCTTTTAAAACAAATAGTCGATCGACTTCTTGAAGACTTCACTGGCTGGAAAGATTATTTCCCTCTGTACTTGAACTCAAGTATCGAACTTGCCAATAGTAAACTTCGCTTTACGCAAGTGAACAAAGGCAATACCGCCGGTGGAAAAACCTGGGGAACAGGCGAGTCTCGAGTTGAGCTTCCGCTTAACGGTGCGTTGCAGTGCATACTCCAAACACTCTCCGATCACCCAGGAATATATACCGACGAATTAATTGCACGAGTTTGCGAAAAGGCGCCCAAGCTAAACAACGAAACCACGTTTGCCTATATCAACAAGCTGTTTAGCATTGGTTTGGTACTACCTGACCTCGGCGCTACCGAACAGGTCGACATACTCGACTGGGCAGAACAAGTATTGGCCGCTTTTGATGGCCGCTTTGATACCGGGGTCTTAAAAATTCGCGAACTACGTGAGTACGTACAAAGTTACGCAAATCAAGACCACGCCACACGCGCAGACGTTACCGAAAAAATAGAGGCTCTATCTCAAGAGCTCGCCAGCTCTATTGGGTCAAGTATTGATCCCACTATGGAGCGCCCAGCTTTTTTTGAAAACACCTATCTAACTGATTGCGCGAGCGATATATCGGAATCGACAATTTCTGCCTTTAGTGACGACTTACACGCGATTCTTGAACTCTCACCAATATTGGACATGAACCAGAAGATTCAAGCACAATTCGCCGATTATTTTATCTGGCGCTATGGTGCTGACCATATCTGCACCAACCCGTTGGATCTGATTCGCGAGTTCGATGACATTTATGGTGTAGCCCAATTCGGCTTTGAACCCAGCTGGGATAAGATGGCCCCAGATTCAGATACCTATAAAAATTATTCCGAAATCGCCGACTCTTGGGATGCATTTATGGCGCCCTACCTTGCCAGCGATGTTGATGTCGATGTCTCAGCCGAAACACTTCGCGAATTGACCGCAAAATTGCCTCAACAAATTCGCAATCGCAACGTTTCCCATAGCTATGTAGGACAGGTTTTTAACGCAGACACTAACCCCAAGTTTGTCATCAATCAGGTTTTTGGCGGTAACTCTGGTTTGATGTCTCGTTTCTTAGAAATTTTGCCCGACGACCAACTAGAACACATTAAGGACTACCTCAATCGCTGTTCACGGGAGGGGCAGTATGCCGAAATGCCTGGGGTATTTGGGTTTAATGCCAACAAGCACCCGCGTATGGCCGATAAGGAAATCACCATTGAGCCCTTTGCTAACAACTGGCAGCAAACCGAAAAAACATCTATACGCGATCTACGCCTGCGCTATGACGAAGTTACCCACAAAGTTGTCTTTATCGATTCAGACGATAAGATTTTGGATGTCTGGTACCAGGGGTTCCTAATACCAAGCCTAATGCCACAGGTGCAACGCTTTATAGCTATCAATAATGCTAACGGTCTTAACTTTTATACCATTGGAACACTGTTCAATTGCGGCTTAATTAAAGAGGGTGAAATTACCCGTATTCCGCGCGTTTCTGTTGGCAATGTGGTTATCTCTCGAAGCATGCACCTGGTGCCGCGCGAGTTTGTTCCAGATGAAAATCTAACACCGTTTGATTTCTTTATGGCCGTCCAAAAATGGAAAGAGGAATACAACCTTCCCAACGAGGCCTTTGTACGAGCCTTTCCAATAGGTGATGGCAAAGTAGCCGGTGCGGACAGCGGTATCGACTGGAATCAAGTGTCATTTAAAGATGCCAAGCCCTTCTATGTTCGGTTCGACGACCCACGCTACGTCCGCCAATTAGCGCGCATTCTAAAGCGCAGTCAGTTCGATTTGACATTGGCAGAAGTACTTCCCCGTTTAGACGATCAGCACGTACAGGTAGACGATCGTAAGCACGTCGCCGAATTCCATATTGAATTGTCGCGGCAGGCTGCCGATCGGCAAGACCCATAATAATTCTAACTTAACTATTTTTGCGTAAAAGGGGTATTAAAATGAAAAATGTTATTCGTGTGGCCTACTTCGAGCCCGATAATAGCGCTCTAATTGCGGGGCCACTTCGTCAAATTGTCGAGCAGCTATCCAGCGATACACGTGTATCGCAAGTATTTATCGCTCCACACTGGAAGCTGGGGCCTCACGTAGACTTAGTAATCGACTGCGATGCAGAGACTTTCGATCATGATATTTACCCCGCATCAGAAAGTACTTTACTAGCTTGGCTAGAGGAAAATCCTTCAACCCAAAAGCTAGACCCAATCAGCTACCAGCGTACATCTCAGCAACTCGCTTTGGTGGAAATTGAACCGGGCCCCTATTTACCACTGCTAGAAAACAACTCAATTAGCAAAGCTAAGTTCATTCAAAATTCCACCTTAAAACTGAACGAATTTGGCGAACTAAAATCCCGCTTCCTTGCGGCGACCTTACCCCTAGTATTTCGTTTGCAGTCACTTAAGCAACACCGTAAGTCCGATTTCTTTGTCGCACTCAGTATACTTTTAGCAGGCGCCGGCACCTTTTACCGAAATCATGGGCTAGGGCGCGGTTTTAATTCGTTCCGTTCCCACGCTGAATTCTTTATGGTCCATTACGACAATGACGGCCGCATTCGTACGCACTTCGATAACGTAGCAAATAAATATAAAGCCTCGCTCGACGTATCTATAGCGGCAATTTTATCTGGCGATTTCGGCAATGTTAGCGATGACCCAGAGCTGCAGTCGTTATTTTCCGAATGGATGCCGATAGCTGCAGACTGCTATCAGCGTATCGAGAATATCGTGGCTACAAACCATGATTTTTTAGTCGGCGAAAATATTTTTCAAGACAATCTCAAAGTGATTGCAGCAGACATCCCCGATGAGCTCCACTACGGTGAGAAAAAAGGCCCAATGGCGATTGCCTTGGAGAATGACGAAGGATTAAAGCTATTGCAATCTCCGGAGTTTATGTCCTACCGAACTTTGATCAACTTTTTCTACTTTCTACTACCGGCACTTAACGTATCACCTGCGGAAAAATACTGCATTTGTAATATGACGGCCGCCACGGTTGAGGGCCTTCTCGATATCACTTGGCAAGACATTATGATTCCAGGGTATACAGAGTCACGCAAGGAGGCTACAGCATGATCAGCTCACAATGGTTAAAGCTTAAAAACTATGTGTACTTCGCAGAAACCGAAGATGGCGTGCTGTTTGAAGCTGGCGCAAAGACCTTTGCACTAAAAGGAAAAGGCTTGTATCCGCTAGTCTCTCGCGTCATTCACTTTATGGATTCCGGTAGCGATAGGGAAAGCATCATCAATAATTTGCCAGATAAAATCGCGCCATTTGTTAATCGTTTATTCGAAGAGCTAACTGCACACGACATGCTAATAGATGCGACTGCAGAAAAAGCCATCTGCGAACAATTCGGAGAAAACAGCGAGACGCTTGAGTTTTTGCGGTTCCTACAAGACAACCTCGATAGTGAATATCTAACCGAATTCAACCGCTGGCGTGAGACACGGATAGTCCTTGTTGGCAACGGCCACACCCTAAAATCTACACTTAACGGTTTGGTAATGTCTGGCATTGGTCATGTCGACATCCTGTTCACAGGTATGGAAACTTCGCGCCTAAAGCTAGCGGAATTCCAACAGTTACTGGATAGTCGAGCTAAGGATGATAGCGGGTTTAGCTATACGCTTTTAAATGAGGACATGCTTAACCAGCAGCTGTCATCCGGCCGACAAGAATTCGTTCTATTTGCCGCCGATGAAGTTCAAGTACTCGATAGATTCGTGTCCGATTCAGCAAGTATTCGGCTGAACAATCATGCATTTATGGTCGCATCCTCAACCCGTAATCACGGCTTCGTCAGCCCGCTGAATGAACAGGGCTTCACCAATTATTTAGATTTTTTAAATTGGCTACCAGCCAACTTCGATTACGATCAGGACAGTTTACATTCTCCCGCTAGCCATGCGCTTATTGGCTCGGTGTGCGCATACAGTTTTATTAACCACTTTTTCAATATCTATAAATCTGAAATGCGCAATCACTGCGCAATTATTTCACCCTGGCTAGATGTTGACTATCACCCGATTCTGCCGGTAGCAACGCTGGATCGTAACGCACCACTTAATCCTATCGATTTTCGAGTTGAATTTGAGGTTCCAGATGGGCGACCAGTCAGTGATTACGAGACACTACTGATGAACTTAGCGCCGAGTTTTGACGAGATACTCGGGCCTTTTTCACCTGAGCCGTCCAAACGCTTAAAACAATTACCGCTGTACCACGACGCGATTCGCATACGTTACCCGCGTAGCGCTAACGCCGCCAATCAAGATGTACACGGCTGGGGAACAAGCGCACAAGACGCCGGTATGCGCACGCTTTCTCGGTCGCTTACTCAGTACGCTAAAACACTCTTTAACATTAACGATAGCAATATTGTTTCCTCCTATGACTATGAGTCGTGGAAACAGCTAGCGACAACCCTAGCGGTTATCAATAGCGCTGAATTCAAGCAACACTCCGTGTCCTATTACGCGTTTCCAGACGAACTTGAAAATGAAGAGGTTCAAATGCTACTGCGCGTACTACGGCTTTACCAACCACAGCGCATTAAAGTTGAGCTCTTCCGCGAGCCAGGCATACGCGCTTGGGCAGCACGGGCTGTTGCCGACACGAACATTCTTGGACTTGGGTACGGCGTAGATGCCATTACAGCGATTTCTGAGGCACTTGGCGCCGCCTGTAGTCGCTTCCAGTTACCGGACCTGGAGCACCGTTCCGACATAGACATAATTACCAGCTTCCAAACTGCAACCTCATATCTAAGCGGCAAGGCGTTGGATGATATGGGTTCGGAACAATTAATCCCAATAAACGTTACCGAACAATTATTGGACACTGTTTTCACCACCAATTCCTACGTAGTGGGATCTGTCACTATAGCGAGGAGCGCATAAAGTGAATAATCCAGCAGACAAACCTATTTTAATCGTCGATCAGGGTACTGGGTTACAAGCCCCAACGCTTCGAGCGGTATCCCTCGCCTACCAACAACAAGCACAAGTGGTTGCAGAATTACCACTGGACACTGCAAGTGCCAAGCTGGTCATTATTATCGCCGATGTACATGCTAGCGATTTTATTCAGCGCCAACTAACACAGGTGCGCTTCGCCGGCACGCCCGCGCTTGTTATTGCCGTCGAGCCAGGTGACATTTGGTTGGCGCCAACCTTGCTCACTAATAAATCTGGCTGTTTTTTTTGCCTGAAGGAGTGGGCTAACAACAATCTACGACAGAGCAATCATTGGACAGCGCAAGACACGCTGCCTACCGACCGGCTACGCACATCGAGTAAACCTCTTTCCCAACCGGTACGCGACGCCTTTGTACAAAAGTTAACGTCCCGTTTAAACGACATCGAGCAGGGCCTCGGCCGCTGCCAAGACGCGGTACGCATTCAAACTCACGCACTTAAGATTACCCGTCACCCCGTTATTTCCTACCCAGCCTGCCCTGTTTGCGACGTTCGCCCAGACGACTCTGCAGAATTGGTGGCATTAGAATTACAGCCACGAATAAAAGATAACCCGGGAGATTTTCGTGCAGCGAACAGCACGCTTGATTTAAGCAACCTCAAAGAAACCTACGTCGATAGATGGACAGGGTTGATTAAGCACGTATTTCACAGCATTAATTCCGACCTTATGCCACTTTACGCGGCAGAGGCACCGATCTTCCACGACAACAATATCGAAGTGGGATACGGGCGCACCGAAACACGTGAAAAATCCGAACTGGTTTCCATACTCGAAGCGCTCGAACGCTATTCTGGACAAGCGGCCCGCGGTGTAAAAAACCTGGTGCGTGGTTGCTACCGCGATCTTAAAGAACACGCCGTTGACCCGCGCGATTTTGTGTTACACAACCACGACCAATTGGATATGCCCGGCTTTAATATGATGGCTTACTCTGAAGACCTCGAGTACAACTGGAAGTGGGGGTATTCGTTTCGCCTGCAAAAGCCCGTGCTAGTGCCGGAGCAACTGGTCTACTACTGGCTGAAAGCCGACCAGATAAAAAACCCTATTAACCGTTTCGTGTACGACTCATCCAATGGTTGTGCACTGGGGGGCTCGCGCGAGGAAGCAATGTTGTACGGCTTACTTGAAGTCGTCGAGCGCGATGCTTACTTTACCTCTTGGTATGCGCGTATACCACCGCGTCAGCTCGACCTAGAGAGCCTGGAAGATGAACGTATTCGAACGCTAATAGCACGCAGTAAAGCACAGGGCTTCGAGCTTCATGTATTTGATATACGCCTAGATATCGACATTCCCGTGGTGTGGGCAATGATCGTCGACCCTTCCGATAATGCCCCAGTTAAATCTTACTGCGCTGCAGGTGCCCACTTCGACCCGCAACAGGCCATCTTTGGTGCACTGGTCGAAGTTACAACTTCCATGGGCGTTTACCAGAAATCCTTGCCGCAATTTCGTGAGCGTGCACACGAGTTATTGCACGACGCAAATAAAGTACGTGAAATGAACGACCACGTGCTGCTTTATAGCCTACCGGAAAGTTATCAACGCCTTAGTTTTTTGTTTGAGGGCGACCAACACAAATACACCTTGGACGAGCTCTATTCGCAGCAAGACTTACAAATGCGCAACCCAGATCTTACCGACGACTTACGCCATTGCATCGACAAAGTTTTGAATGTTGCTACAGATATGATTGCAATCGACCTCAATTTTGACGAGCTAGAAAAATCTGGGCTGAGCTGCGTAAAGGTTCTGGCACCGGGTTTGTCGCCGGTCACCTTTGGGCATCAGTACCGCCGCGAAGCGCTCGACCGCATCAACAAAGTAAGTGCGCACCTAGACACCGGCCGTGAGTTTAAACGTGAAGACTTGAACCCATACCCACATAACTTTCCATAGGAGCATCAATCATGCAGCCACACGACGATATGGAACGACTTGACTATAAAGAAGCGTGGGCTATGGGAACCTATCGCCGCTTTGATTCACTCGATGTGCCGGCGTTCCGCCCGCCAAAAGCGGGTGAGGTTTACACACCGATACAATCGACGCGAGCCGCAAAATTGCGGCTCCTCGACACTCACCTGCCAGACACACTGCTGTCTCTTAAAGATTACCTTCAAGGTGGCAAAGCCGCGACTAATCTTCCATTTTGCCAGCAGCTATCGCTCTACTTACGTTACCTCGCTGCACTACAAACATTTGAGCCGCAAAACGCCTATAAAGTGCACACGCCAGTGCCTTCGGTACGCTGCCTTCGCCCTTATAGAGTAATGGTGGTAGTCGCCGAAGATATTCCACGCTTATATCAATACCACGCCAACTACCACGCGCTGGAATTGATTGCCGAAGGCGAGCAATTTCAGCACCTACTAGGCAGCGCCACCCTGGCAATAGTCGGCGTTGCACACTACTGGCAATTGGCAGACAAGTACGGAGAATTTTCGCCCTTTCCTGTAAATCTGGAGATCGGTGGGCTTAAATCTCAAGCAGAGCACCTTTTAACCTTGTTAGGCTGGCAGCAATTAGCAAGCGAGATAAAGCCCGAAACGTGGAACCAATCGCTCGACTGTGTGGACAAGCTCGAAACAACCGTGTTTGCCCTACCCGCCAAACTGCCTGATGCCACGCTATCCTTGGCAACGCTGCCATCCGTTGTGCGCACCCTCCCACAGTGGCAGCGCCGCAAAGATCTAACGTCAAGATTTTCAAAACTAGAAGCACTCGTCGCATTGTTTCAAGCACCTTCGGCAAACCCCATACCAATGTTCAGCCCTGCAGCAGCAGCCTCGCCTGTAACAACTGACAGTGACGATCCCCACCACCACATAGATATACTGAAACTGTTCCGAAAACGTAATTCCGGAAATGATGCCGCAGGATTTGCCCCTAGCAGTAAATCGCTACCTGCAGACTTTTTGGATAAGTTACTAGCAACATTTCATGCGCTACGCGCTAGACGACCCGTATACCCTGGTGAAGACTCAGTTAAATTAAATTTTTTATGGTTGGATGCCAACTCTGCACCGGTTGCTTTGTACGATCAAGATGGCGTTGTGCAGCTTCAGCAAAAAACAGGACGGGAACTTGTCACTGACATGCAAGCGGCGCTACCAAATAAGGTTTTGAAATTTAATATGTCTGCTATGACGCTATCGGTGCTGATGACTGTTGATCTTGCCGAAGCACAGACAAAGCATGACGATGAAATGTTCCGCCGAGTACATATCGCTGCAGGCATGTTGGCACAAGATTTAAATATAACTGCAACCGCGTTTGGGTTGTTTTCCAGACCGGTAAGAATGTTTAAGGAAAATAAGATTGAGCACGACTTACAATTTTCCGGGCAACTTATTTACCAGGTATTAATGGGATTCAACCGGCGCACCAACTATAAAATTGGATTAATCTAATGAATGAAAACAATTGGCTAAGCCTGCATGTATTCTTGTCCGACCCAGAGAAATCCTTGCGCTTTCTCAATGAATGGTTAGCACCGCAAGTTCAGCGTTTAGTCAATTCAAACTCTTTAGATCGTTGGTTCTTTATTCGCTACTGGGACGGTGGTCCACACCTGCGGCTACGTTTTAAAATCAACAAACCATATCAATCTGATGCGCTACAAAACGCGCTGCAAGAAGTCATTGTCGACTACAGCGCCGATAAGGCAATAACCCGTGAGCAATACTATGGCGCGCACTCTTTTGATGGAGAAACACTTAACATCGAAACATTAGATTGGTACGGCGAAGGTGCAGTAGTGCCAATTAGCTACGAACCAGAGATTACCCGCTACGGTGGTGATCAGGCAATTCTAGTTAACGAACAATTATTTCAGGTTTCTAGCGATATTGTTTTGCGTATCTGCCGCGAACCTAATACCAACGTACAGCAACACTTAATGCGCGCCATGTCATTGATGGCGGCAACTTTTTTCGGCTACAGCTGTGACTCGAACTCCGGTTTTGATTTTTTTGATGGCTACGCCAGCTATTGGCGAACCTATTCTGAAGCCGCAGCAGAGGCGGAACTATCCGCGGGTAAAGAGGCAAATGCCGGTATTGTTAGAACTGTCGGGGAGTTACTTCACAGTATTAATGATCGCGATAGCAAGCAAACGTTAGAGACTATTTGGTCTGCTTCAATCCGCGATGCGATCACAGAATTTGAAAGTATTTGGAAGAATGGCGAATTAGTATCGCCGCTAACCGGTGCTCCAGTGGAAACAGAAGATGACTTCCACACAGCCGTGCAATTGATGCTGAGTTCGCAGGTACATATGATGAACAACCGTTTAGGCGTAATCCCAACTCAGGAATGCTATCTCGCTCGCTTATTAGCGAATGCGGTACAAGGAGTATAAAAATGAGTTTTTACACGTTAATTTATCAGTCAATAATCGCCAACAAATCGCGTAGCTCGTTGCTAGTCATTACAATTTCTGTTGCCTTCTTAGTATATGGCGTGCTCGGCGCACTGCGCTTCTCGATGTTCGGTGGTACTGACGAATTCGGAAAGAATCGCTTGATTATGACTCACGAGGCAGGCATGACCCAGCCGTTGCCAATCAACTATCGCGACCGAATAAAACAGATTGAGGGCGTTAGCGCCGTGACGCCAGCGACGTGGATAGGAGCCTATTATCAAGATCCTAACAAAATGCTAATGGCGTTTGCTGTGCAAGGGGAATCATGGATACAGCAGCACCCGGAAATGCAGATGAGTAATGAGCATCGCAACAATTTTCTTACCACTACGGGTGGAATGTTGGTAAGCGAAGCACTAATGCGAAAATACGGCTGGAAGGTAGGCGATAGAATACCGTTAAAAAGCATTATGTTTTTCCCCGACAATGGTGAAGACTTTTGGCCCTTTACGGTGAGTGGAACGTTTGAGAACTCTGCCGAGGCAGGTGGTCGAAATTATATTATCACTCACTACAAGTATTTAAATGAAGCACGAACGTCTCTTAGAGATACCGCTGGAACCTACGTAATTACAGCCACCCCCGGAGTATCCGTAGAGAACTTGGCGTTGCGAATAGATGAGCACTTCAGTCAATTCTATAACCGTACTAGCACCACCACCGACCGCGCCTTTCACACCGAGTTTTTTAAACAGCTGGGCGATATTTCTCTGATGATACAAAGTATTTTATTTATCGCCTTTACCAGCATTATTTTAGTTGTGTGCTCCACCCTGACACTAACTGTTCGACAGCGTACTCGCGATATCGGAATATTGAAAATGCTAGGCTTCGGCAAGACTGGGGTGCTAGCACTAATCATTAGCGAAGGATTTTTACTAATATTGCTCGGCGCCATCGCGGGACTACTTCTCGCCATGATAGCTAACCACCTAATTAGCGTGAACCTTCCAGACTTGCTACCCAATTTAAGTATTACTCCTCAAGTACTGACGGAGATGCTCGCTATTGCAATTGCGATCGGCACTATAGTTTGTAGCATACCAGCGTTATTAGCCGCAACCATGAAACCAATCGACGCATTCTCTCGCGAGGCCTAGTTATGTCACCTGCAATTTTAAGTCGACTTATTTATATAACACTCGGCAATATTTTTAAACGCCGCTGGGTTTCCGGAACCATTGTTTTAGCGTCTACATTGGTGGTCATTGTCTTAGTTGGTTTTTTGTCGATGTCCGAAGGGTTTCGGCAAGCACTAAACAATACCGGATCTGAAAATATCGCCATGCTGATGAGTGGTCAGGCACAGAACGAAATGAACAGTCAGCTTACCCGTGAGCAAATCGAATTATTACAGTCTGCTCCAGGCGTAAAAAAATTGGATGGCAACACACTTTTATCTTCCGAACTCAGCGTTATCGTCGGCGTCCGTACTCGTGCCGAAAACATTAAACGAAATATTACATTGCGAGGCATGACTAAGTACGGACCGGTATTGCGTGAAGGCTTTAAGCTCACTTCTGGCAGAATGTTCTCCCCCGGCCTAAATGAAATACTGGTAGGCGAAAAAATTGCTGGCGAAGTAAAAGGCTTAGATGTCGGTAACACCCTGCGCCTAAGCGGTTCCGACTGGACTGTCGTTGGTACATTCTCTCTCGCTGGTAATTTATTTGAATCTGAAGTTTGGGCCGATCTTAGCAGCGTTCAAAGCGCCTATAACCGTCACAATCAATATCAGTCAGCACGCATTGCATTAATTGATAAGGATGCTCTTTTCGACCTAACCCTATATTCCGCGGAAGACATTCGTTTAGATTTGGCTGTGCAGAGCGAAAAGCAATATTTCTCTAAGCAAACCGAAGGTATGGTTAACTTGGTTTCATACCTCGCCTGGCCGCTCGCGATACTGCTTTCCATTGGAACTTTCACCGGCATCTATAACGCGATGCAAATTTCTATCGACTCACGTCGTCGCGAGTTCGTCATTTTACGGCAGCTGGGTTTTAGTCGCTGGGGTATTTTTATTAGCGTCCTATTTGAGTCGCTGCTTTGTTCCGTTGTTGGTGCCGGGGTAGGTATTGGTATTGCGCTGCTGGTATTCGACGGATTTATCGCCACCACTATGGGCAGCAGTTTTGATTCAGTTTCTTATTCTTTATCGGTTAACGGCAGCATAGCCTTACAAGCATTTTTATTATCAGCAATAGTCGGATTCTTGGCGGTATGCATCCCCGCTCATCGAGGTGTTAACCAGCGCTTAGCGCTGTAATTTTTGCAATCTCAAGGTGACAGCCCAATGAATACAAAAGAACAGCTTCTTAAAGAACTCAGTATGGAGCGCGCAGTCCCAGCAACGCGTAGCAAACGTGTAGTCTGGCCGGTTTTTGCTGCAGGCTTATTAGTTTCCTTGCCTGTCGTAGCCTATTACCAATATTCAAATATTGGTGACACTAGTAAATCGGTAGCACTGGATAGCAAAAGCCTCGTGCTCGATGCCGCACCAGAACTAAAGGATACCTACACTCTCGAAGCTAGGCCAGTCTCCGCCCCTAAATCTTCTACAGACACTTCACGCGAATTGAACGCGCGCGCCGCTCTTGAAGCATCTGGCTACATAGTTGCACGGCGCATGGCGACCGTTTCCGCTAAAAATTTCGGCCTAATCACTAGCATTAATGTAGAAGAAGGCACCTATATTAAAAAAGGGGAAGTGATTGCAACCCTAGATGACGCTCAAGCTAGAGTCGATCTAGAACTGCTGCAATCGCAATCTAAAAGTTTGCTTTTAGCAGTTCACACCAAAGAATTAGAGTTAGAACAAGCACTAAATGTGTTGGCACGTGAAGAGCAGTTACATTCCTCTGGCTATTCCAACGATGCAAACTATTCCCGCCTAGGTACCCAGGTTAAAAGCTTACAGAATCAGATTGAAGTCGCCCAATCTCAGTACGAGACATCAATCGTGCAAGTTAAAAAACAGCAAACACTACTTAACGACTACGTAATAACGGCACCTTTTTCAGGGGTTGTCACAGAGAAAAATGCACAGCTAGGGGAGATCATCTCGCCGAGTACAGCGGGTGGCGGTTACACACGTACCGGTTTATGTACGATCGTTGACATGGACTCATTAGAGATCGTCGTCGACGTTAATGAATCGTTTATCGAAAGAATCAGTAAAAATCAAAAAATTGTCGGGGAACTCTATGCCTATCCTGGCTGGAAGTTTAGCGGTCAGGTTGTTCGTATTATTCCCACTGCAGATAGAGCTAAAGCGACCATTCGCGTACGTATAAAGATAGCCGATGTAGATTCAAAAATTCTTCCCGAGATGGGCGTGAAAGTTAGTTTCGCGCCCCCCAAAGCCTAGAGCCAGGTGCAATCATGAAAGATGCGATTTTTACTCTTAAAAAAGTTGATAAGTTTTACAGCGATTCAAATGAGCGCGTCGGTATTTTCGACAAGCTAGATATGACCATAAAAGATGGTGAGTTTTGCGCAATTCTCGGTCCAAGCGGATCGGGGAAAACAACTTTACTCAACATACTCGGCGGCGTTGACACGATTAATAGTGGTGAAATTTGGTTTCGCGATACTCGTATCGACAATCTTAACCAATCACAACTCACCCGTTGGCGCGCCCAGAATGTCGGCTTTATTTTCCAACAATTTAATTTAATTTCGCTGTTAAGTGCACAGCAGAATGTTGAGCTGCCTCTGCTTATGACCAAGTTAACCCGAACTGAACGTCAGCGTAAAGTTGCTGCGGCTTTAGAACTTGTCGGGCTGACCGATAGAGCCAAGCATAAACCTGCGCAGCTTTCCGGCGGCCAGCAACAGCGCGTCGCCATTGCCCGTGCACTGGTTGCGGATTTACCGGTATTGCTTTGTGATGAACCTACAGGAAATTTGGATCGCGACACGTCTAATGAAGTATTGGAAACTCTGCGTCTGCTAAATAAAGATTTTGGTAAAAGCATCATCATGGTAACCCATGATCAAACCGCGCAAAGCTTCGCACGCACTTCATTCCGGCTCGACAAAGGTACCTTTATCGAAGAAGTGTTACTTGCCTGTGCGTAAGATACAGATCACACCCACTTCATTGGAGCAGATCCAACAGCACGCTACGCGCTGCTACCCCGATGAAGCCTGTGGTTTGCTCATTGGCGCCACAAACGAATCTACGACCGAAAGACAGTACGTAAGCACTACAATTCCGCTAAACAATGCGGCCAATAAAAGCGATCGCAGCTGGCAATTTAGTTTCGCTGCTGATGCGCTGGTAGCCGCAAGTCACCATGCGAGAATGATGGGTTTAGATATTGTCGGTTTTTATCATAGCCATCCAGATGATATTGCCAAGCCGTCCCAGGCGGATTTGCGCGAGAGCAACCCTTGGCCGGGCTATAGCTACCTTATTGTTAGCGTAAATGCAGGAGTTGCGGAAACGCTAACAGCGTGGAGTCGTAACAAGGATCACTGGAACGAAAATACGATAGAAATCGTAAATGCTGAATCAACACACCACTCACAACAGGACACTATGACCATGACGACTATTCTCATTCCTGGCCCGCTTCGCTTACACACAGATGGTCAGTCTGAAGTGGAAGTTAGCGGCAAAACTGTCGGCCAAGCGCTTTCTCATCTAACCGAGCAGTTTCACGACGTAGGCAAGCAGCTATTTTCCGAAGCCGGATCATTGCATCGGTTTGTGAATATTTTTCTCAACAACGATGACATCCGAATGTACGACGGGCTGGATAGTGCTATCGCCAATGGCGATGTCATTGAAATTCTTCCAGCAATTTCCGGCGGTAGTCATTTTCAAGACCTGCGAGAACGCTTACAAAAGAGCATTCCGCATCTCACACCTCAATCACTTCAGAATTTAATCGTAGCTGGCGAATCAGTGGTCATTATTGATGTTCGTTCGCACGATGAACGCGCGCAAGGGTTTATACCCAGCTCTATCCATATTGATCGTAGCGTTCTGGAGATGCAGGCAGAGCGCGAACTCAAAGATCCGCACGTAAAGGTTGTAGTAACATGCGCTAGCGGCTTGCGATCGTTACTCGCGGCGAACACACTACAAACTATGGGCTACACCAATGTTTACAATATGGAACAAGGATTCGAAGGATGGAAAGCTGCCGGCTATAACTTTATTCAACCTAAAAGCCTAGACGAAAGCCAACGTCAGCGTTACCTGCGCCACATTACTTTACCCGAAGTTAAAGAAGAAGGTCAGATAAAACTACTGGAATCTCGCGTACTCTGTATTGGCGCCGGCGGACTTGGCAGCCCAATATTGATGTACTTGGCGGCGGCCGGCGTCGGCACCATCGGTATTATTGATGACGACATTGTCGACGCGTCTAATTTACAGCGACAAATTATTCACACCACCGATACGATTGGGAAACCAAAAACGGAAAGCGCGCGCGCATTCATCGAGCATTTAAATCCCGATGTAAAAGTGGTCGAGCATCAAATACGGCTGTCGGCTGACAACGCATTATCAATATTTGAACAATACGATGTAGTAGTCGATGGTACCGACAACTTTGCCACACGCTACCTTGTAAACGACACCTGCGTTAGACTGGATAAGCCTTTTATTCACGGCTCAATATTCCGCTTTGATGGCCAAATGAGTGTATTTTGGCCGTCTAAGGGGCCCTGTTATCGATGCGTTTATCCATCGCCACCGCCACCAGAGCTAGCGCCATCATGCAGCGATGCGGGTGTATTAGGTGTCTTGCCCGGGGTGATAGGAATGCTTTGCGCGGTTGAAACACTGAAGCTTTTACTCGACATAGGTCGTCCATTGGTCGGCAAAATGATCAGCTACGACGCCTTGAATAGCCGCTTCCGAGAGCTGAATATACACAAGGACGAAAAGTGCGAATGCTGCTCAAACAATACTGCAGAGATTGAACTTGCCGACTATCAAGCTGTTTGTAGTGCTAGCTAAAGTATTGATGGGGGGTTAATGGTTGACGATTACTAATTCAAAAGTTCTTATTTCGAATGCCCATACTTGTAACGCTTAGATTTGCAGTCTTAAGAATTACACTAGCGCTATCAGGATCGGGGTGCGATGTTTAAGCCTTCAGTTCCAACGTTTGGTCTTGTCCTTCTGGGCAAGACCATCGGACAAACCTCACCACTACCGCAAATCTTTCCCCAAACTATTACGATCTTATATCCGCCACATCAGCGCAAACCTGTCGCGCAATTCCTCTTGCCCTAAAAAATTCACGATTTTGGACAGTCTACTCATCAGGCATTATTGTTCACTATTAACGTTAACGAGCTCCCGATATCTGCTAGTTTAAGCGATAATTACCGATAATAGACGCCAACTTTGATTAATACTGTCTGTAAACTCCGCACCAACAGCTATATGCTTGGCCGAATACTTTAATTAGCGTTAGTTTTCTATTGTATTGTATTAATCGGCTGTGCTAGTTTCTTCAAGCCGGTAGCGATTCAGTGTTATTAAATGCCAGTGCGTCTTTTTAATTTCCGTATCAGCAGGGCTACCCCAAACTAAACCGTTGGGCTCTATCTTTATTAGAATCGTCTTCTTAAAGGCAATACCGATCTTGAATAACAATAAAATAGGTTAGATCCGACAAATTAGTTAGGAAAGGATAACACCACTAATTAACCCTGTATGAAAGTAATCGCTTATGAACATTCACATGGATGAGCTTTACGCTCTGATCGATACCCTTTCTCAAATCAAGACAACAACCGAAATCGAAGAGATTTGCTTAAAATTCTGTAAGCTTTGCGACCTCGAGTTTTATTTGTTTGGTGTCTGTAATGCCACGTCGTTGAGTGCCCCACAAATATTCACTATTTCAAACTACCCCACTGACTGGACTGAGGGATACTTTGAAAACGATATGCAAAAAAGCGATCCAGTTGTTCGTTACTGCTTCGACAATACCGTACCCATTACGTGGAATCGCCTAATGCGTATGGATAAGTACTGCGATGCGGTTGGAGTACAGTTAATGGAAGCCGCGAAAGCTCGCGGTCTTGTAGATGGCTTATCGGTACCCGTAAAAGCACCGTCCGGTGAAGTGTGTATTCTTAGCCTCGCCAGCACGGTTGAGCTAGATCTCGACCAACGCTTATTGAACGCGCTGCCTTTTGCTCAGTACTTTAGCTACTCGCTATTTGAAACCTACCTAAAGCTAAATATCGATCGCTCCCCCTTAGATCCCTTAACTCCTCGCGAACAGGAAAGTCTATTTTGGGCATGCGAAGGAAAAACGGCCTGGGAAATGTCGCAGATCATGAATGTTTCCGAACGTACCGCTATTTTTCACCTTACCGGTGCAACCAAAAAACTCGGCGCGGCCAACCGCCAACACGCCGTTGCAAAAGCCATAATGTATGGCCTAATTAAGGCTATGCCCTAGCGCCGCCTCCGGCAAAGCGTTTTCTATTGGCCGTAAAATTAATTGGGTACAATTGCCCATTGACGAGCTATTTATCAACTGCCAATTACTCAAGGGCAAATGGGGTACTGGCGGTGTAAGCCCATTTAAACTAGAGGCTGGCGTCGTTGGTACACAGTCAGCTACGGCAAGGTGATGAATAATTTCGTTACACAGATTACTCTCTATCATCTCCGCCAAAAAGCGTACATCCACTATTGCGACAACACTGCAGCGCCTTTCGGTGGCGCAGTGTTTGAGTATCGCCGCAAACGACTGCACATCATTTACTTCGTAAAGTTCCAACAACTCCCCAGAATAATTATCTTCCGACAGAAGCGACACAGCATCAGCCTGAGAGGTTGAATAGCAAATCGCGCGAGACTGATTTACCAACTCATCAAGCTGTGCACTAAACCCAAATTCCTGCTCGAAAGTTTTAAGTGGTATCGAATTACCGGTCATATCAGCCGCTGACACAGCGGTTACCCACGGCTGTAATTGACGCATGACCTTTGCGGGCCCCAAAGCCAATTCAATTGCAGCAGCACTAGATGGAAGGTACACCACTTCGCCGTGCCAACCACCTATCCAATCCTGCCAATAGTGGCTCGCTTCAGCCATCTCATCGTTTCTATAACAGATATAAACTATTGCGCAACTGGAACGTTCAAGTGCTTCAGTCAGACCCTGCACATCCATAATTCGTGGCAGAGGTTCAAGAGTCATTACAAGCGAATGTAGCTTATCCCCGTAGCGGTCAATCACCGCTGGCAATGTTAGGGGATCGGCACCTGCAATCATGCCACCACTATTTAGATGGTTATAGTTTTCGTCTGTTAAGCTCCAGCCAACGCCAGCGCGACGAGAATTTTTTTGCGCACTGGTGAGCGCCAGATTAATGGCGTTGTTAAGTACGCGTGCGGGTTTATCGTTTGAGGATAAATTCTTCAACTCTGCCTCGGACTTCTAGTAAGGAGAAAAGCAACAACCGGTTAACCGGCTGTTATATACGAACGTAATACAACAATAAATTATCGCTTGTGCACGGCACGACGAAATTCACATCTAACCTTTGTTCGCGTGATGAAGCACAATTTATCAATGCTTAAGGTATCTGCCTACCTGTCAGTAATTGCAGGTAGCAGATACAGACTCTATTTTCATCACACGGTTAAACCCATTCACTTACGGTCGACTTTCAAAATTTATTAACTTCTGTGTAAATTTAAAATTGTCGGAGTCGTTTCACTACCTGCAATCAATATTTAGTTCGCCATCATGAAGGCCACTCCAATTACCGCGTCACGCATCACAAAATAATTATTGTTACCGCCTTACTTTCAGTAAATCTCCTCTCCTATATCAGCAAAACGAACTACACAAACTCCCGTTATTCACACTTCCTATATGCCACTACGGCTATCCCAGCACGCCCCTAGGTACTACCTGCAAGATCTAGCAGGTCGCAAAAAACCAGACCGTAAACGACTGATTTTAAACGGTATTTTTCAACACCACTCCGAAAGTGTCACTTCTGACAGCTAACCAGCACCCCCCCTAAAAAATAGATTGGACCTCGCAAACAAACACGGAGCGAGACCAATCATGAACACCACAATCTTTACTACCGAAAATTCAGCCGACGCCAACAACCTTTCAATCATCGATGGCATATTAAAACTTCGCCACGAAACATTTATTCAACGACTCGACTGGGAAATCCCTTCAGAAAATGGCCGTGAGCGCGACCAGTTTGACGAACTCAACCCGCACTTTATTGCCGTTACCGATGAAACACAGGAAGTAAAAGGATGCTGGCGTGCACTGCCAACTACAGGCGACTACATGCTTAAATCTATTTTCCCGGAATTACTTCAAGGCGAGACCGCACCAGAACGCGAAGGGATATGGGAAATCAGTCGCTTTGCAGTAAAGAAAGGATCGGCTGATAAGGCAAGAGGAAATTTCGGTAACGTTACGTTGGATTTGGTGAGATCTTTTTACGATTTCGCGAAAGAAAATAATGTAAAAAGCTACGTCACAGTTACAAGCTTGGCCTGTGAGCGTTTATTGCGACAGCTAGGTGTAAACGTTCGTCGTATGGGAGAAGGAAAAATGAAACAAATTGGAGTTGAGCGTACGGTCGCTCTTTGGATCGAAGTGAATGATAACCTCAATATTGTGAGCCATTAATATCAGCCAATGTTTTGTTACAAACAATTTACAGGGCGGTGTATACACCGCCCTGTAAAAACATACTCGGTTAGCCTGTTAATATCGAATGCTTAGGATAACCGGAGTATTATTGCTGGGCTTTCTTTGATATAGCTAAACGCTACACCTCTACATCCGCCAGATTCCCCTTTGACTCCAACCACTGCTTGCGATCGGGAGAACGCTTCTTTGCCAGTAACATATCGAGAATTTGATGGGTATCGTCTTCAGCGGAAATCGTCAGCTGGACTAATCGGCGCGTATCGACAGCCATGGTTGTCTCTCGCAATTGTAGCGGGTTCATCTCACCCAGCCCCTTAAAGCGCTGCACATTCACCTTGCCTTTTTTCTTTTCGGCAACGATGCGCTCGAGGTAACCCTGCTTTTCGCTTTCATCCAATGCGTAGTAAACATCCTGACCAATATCAATACGGAACAAGGGTGGCATCGCCACATAGATATGCCCTGAATGAACCAACGCCGGAAAGTGCCTTACAAACAACGCACATAACAAAGTGGCAATGTGAAGGCCATCAGAGTCGGCGTCGGCGAGAATACAAACCTTGTGGTAGCGCAAATTAGTGAGGTCATCGGAACCGGGATCGATTCCCAGCGCAACGGAGATATCGTGAACTTCCTGCGACGCCAATACGTCTTGGCTATCGACTTCCCAGGTATTTAGAATCTTTCCGCGCAACGGCATGATAGCTTGATGCTCGCGGTCGCGGGCTTGTTTTGCTGAACCGCCGGCTGAGTCCC
This sequence comes from Teredinibacter waterburyi, assembly GCF_001922985.1. GTDB lineage: Bacteria > Pseudomonadota > Gammaproteobacteria > Pseudomonadales > Cellvibrionaceae > Teredinibacter > Teredinibacter waterburyi. The sequence continues at coordinate 119,958 of NZ_MRUH01000169.1, read as the reverse complement.
CTTCCACAAAAAATATTTCACTGTTAGTGGGGTCAGCAGACGAACAATCGGCGAGTTTTCCCGGTAGCGCGGGGCCAGCGGTAATGCGCTTGCGTGCAATTTTTTTGCTTGAGCGAACGCGTCGTTGCGCATTATTAATGCAAAATTCGGCGAGCTTATCACCATCTTCTGTGTGCTGATTTAACCAGAGGCTAAACGCATCTTTTGCGACACCGGACACAAATGCAGCAGCCTCACGAGACGATAGACGCTCTTTGGTTTGCCCGGAAAATTGTGGGTCGGCCAACTTAGACGAGAGCACAAAACAACAGTTACTCCAAATATCATCTGGAGTAAGTTTTACCCCGCGTGGAATGATATTGCGAATTTCACAGTAATCGCGCATGGCGTCCATCAAGCCACTGCGCAAGCCATTTACGTGGGTGCCGCCTTGAGCGGTAGGAATTAGGTTAACGTAGCTTTCTTGGATTACCTCACCGCCTTCTGGCAACCATTGTACGGCCCAATCAGCCGCTTCGGTGGTACCGCTAAAGCTACCAATGAAAGGGCTCGCCGGTAGTGTTTCCCAACCTTGAGTCGCGGCAACTAAGTAGTCTTTTAAGCCGTCTTCGTAGTACCAAGTATCGACATCGCCAGATTGCTCATCGGTAAAGACAACTTCTAAGCCGGGGCAAAGTACCGCTTTTGCGCGTAGCACATGACGCATACGCGAGACAGAAATTTTAGGCGAATCGAAATATTTGGGGTTGGCCAAGAAGCGAACGGATGTGCCCGTATTGCGTTTACCGCAGGTATCAATCACATGCAGGTCTACGGTTTTGTCACCATTTTCAAAACCGATGCGATAAACCTGACCATCGCGTTTAATCGTCACTTCTAATATTTGCGACAAGGCATTCACAACGGAAATCCCAACGCCGTGCAAGCCACCGGAAAACTGATAGTTTTTATTCGAGAATTTTCCACCGGCATGGAGTGTAGAAAGAATCACTTCCACCCCCGGTTTTTTCTGTTCCGGGTGTAAATCTACTGGCATACCGCGGCCGTCGTCACTCACCGTTACCGACTGATCTTTGTGTAGCACCACTTCAATTTTACGTGCGTGCCCAGCTAGCGCCTCGTCGACGCTATTGTCGATAATCTCTTGGGCTAGGTGGTTGGGGCGAATTGTATCGGTGTACATCCCTGGGCGTTTTTTAACAGGGTCTAGGCCTGTCAGTACTTCAATATCTTCTGCGCTGTAATTTGCCATGTCGCTCTAGTTACTGCTCTTATTGTTGAGGTATGGAGTGTTTTGGTTTAGACGTATTTCGATTTAAGCTAATCGTTATTAGGCTTCTAAAAATTCTATGATCGCGGGCAACCAATCTTGATAACCGCTAAAGCTATGATCGCCGCCCTCTTCCACTAGCTGTTTACAGGCTCGGTAACGTTGCACTGCATCGCGGTAGTCCAGCGTTTCATCGCCAGTTTGAACCATTAACCAGTATTTTTCGGGGTGCGTTAATGTAGCACAATCCAACTCTGCCAGCTTGTCGATATCGGTTTGATCAAGCTCGTAAGTGTCGTCGGAATAGTAGCTTTGGAATGTTTCGCCAACCCAACTACTAAAGCGAGTGTGTGGCGCCACGGCTGGATTTATAAGTACAGCCTTGTCTGCGCTGCATCGTTCAATTAGATGGGTAGACCAGAAGCCGCCTAACGAACTGCCGATTAGATACACCGTTTGGGATTCTAATGTCTTTATTAATCCCTCAAGTTTGGCCTGCGCCAATTCTGAATACGCACTTAAACTAGGGCAATAGAACTCGATATCTGGGCGATTTTTTGCTAGCCATCGTTTGGTAATTTGAGCCTTTGCTGACTTCGGTGAACTGAGAAATCCATGTACATAAATAAGTGCTGCCATAAAACTCACCGAAATTACGTATTTAAGATACTGATTTGCTCAACACTAGAGCGACTGCGAGACCCGCTATTGTACCTGTCATTCGCCGGTTAGTGGCGATCGCAGCCGCTACTATAATCACCACGCTCAGCGCGCTGCGTTGATGTTAGTTTCAACAATTACATCAGTAACGGCAACTTCAGCAGCAAGCTCAACCACAACTGGGCTGGGGGCATCCAAGCCTACAGCGCGAGTATGGGCTGGAGCAGTAGCGATACCAACAAACAAAACAACGTCGACGATAGTTAGAGTAGTCAATATTTTCCACATGATTGCGATTCCTTCTAGGTTAGTTATGCCAAATGGCATTCGATTTAAATTGTTAGTATTAATAAGTACCTTATGAAGGGCTCAGTAGTAGCCCTGCACCACCAACACACATCAACATAGTGTACTAGTGTGGTGGTACACTATTCTCGAGAGCGGTCGCTGTCAACAGTTTTTTAATAATTGGATAAAATTGGCGCGCAGAATTGAAAAACCCCGCTATTGCGGGGTTTTTTAGGAAGGGTTAGCCCGATAAGGCTTAATTAAAATGTACTCAATAGCCGGAAGAGGCGAAGTCGATTTTATAGACTTTTTGACGTACTCGGCTTACCTGAGTGGCAAAGTGGCCATTTGCATGTAGCTCGAATCGACGATACCCAGGCATCGCTGTATCCACCGCGAATTTGTCCGAGTGGGGTAGAAACTGAATACAGGTTGAGGGGGTAGCAAGTAGCTCGACACCATTGCGCTGGCTGTTGTGATACTGGTGGACATGCCCCCAGCAAATAGCCTTAACGTTAGGGTGGCGGTCAATAACACTGAAAAAGTCTTCATGGTTGCGCACCACATAGCCATCAAGCCAAGCACTGCCAACCGGTACCGGCTGGTGATGCAGAAACACCATCGCAGGTAAGCGCGGATAGGCCGCGAGCTGCTTGTCCAAGCGTTCCAATTCATTAGGAGGCAAGTCGCCACCTTCTTCCATTGGTATACGCGAATCGAGAAATATCATATTCCAGCCACCACGCACACAGTGAGCTTCTATCGGTAAGCGCGCCACCTGATCCATATTCATGGGTTCGTCGTGGTTACCAGGGAGCCATGCCAGTGGGGTGTTGGGGAAGTAACGTTCAATAATATGAATAAAGCGCTCGTAAGAAGCAACCCCGCCGTCATTGGAGATATCTCCAGTGGCGAGGATCATATCTGGCGCCTCGTTGGCCTGAAGCAGCTGCAGGACGTCGTATAAGCTTTGGTCTGTATCTAGCCCTAAAAGCTTTTCGCCTGGCTGACTACCTAAGTGACAATCCGTTATCTGTAAAAGTCTAAATGGTCTCATAGCGCCACTCGCAATCCTTGTTATCCTTAATACTTAGCTAAGATACTCAGCGAAAGCGCGTTGAGGCTTAAGCTCTTAAGTTCTTGTCGCTTGTATACCTAGCATTCACGAATCGACCAAAACTGGGTTGAATGATCTCCAATTCGCGTTTGAAGGTTCTATAAATTAAAAGCCCCGCATCGAAGAGCCGTGTATCTGTAGACAATAGTTTGGGCCGATTTTGCCGAAATGCGTAGAGGCTATTTCTTGGTTACGCGAACCACTTCACAATTGTATGGCTGTGCATAACCCTGCTTGTGACAAAATTCCAACCACTCGCCAAGGAAGCGATTCAACTCTAGTTTTTCGTCGGCGTGGTACATCTGCGGGTTGGGATACTCGTACTGAGGACGCCAGTTCCGATGCCTATCCCAAGACACGATTTCGGCCATATTGGCATCGTGATATAACCGCACCACTAATCTCGGTGGCTGTAAACCTTGCTGCCGCTGCACAACCTCAACGGTTGTCGTATAGGGCGCAGCATCCAGCACAGTAAGCTGTACCACGAACAAGCCGCCAGCCCCCAGGGCAAAAGACCAATCGCGAGCACCTTCATCCCACTTTGGCATCAGCGTAAGCATGCGATGAAAGTTCAGCTCGCATTGAGCATGGTGACTTTTAATATCGACAGAGATATTTTTTTTGGGGGTTAGTTTAGTCGGAGTGGGCATAGGCGCGAACGCTGCTTCCACTGCCGGCGCGCTTGCAGAACTGTGCTTCTCGACGCGCTCAGACCTACCGTCTGGCTTAGATGAATCCACCATCGCTTTTTTGATACCTCAAAGCGACTGCTCACGCAGGCGCGACCGATTTAATTGCAGCCACTGCAAACCCAAAAGGGTTGCCGCATTATTGGTGCGATTGCTGTACATGGTTGCGAACACCTCTTCGGCGGGATGGACAGAAAAGCGGATGTCTTCATGCTCTTCCGCCAAACCAAAGTGACCACCCGCGTCGGTTAGGTCGCATAATGCACAATATAGGTGAATCTTTTCGTTACAACCACCCGGCGATGAATAATAGCTGGTGATATACACCAACTCAGCGCCAACAATACCGGCCTCCTCTTCCAGCTCGCGAGCGATTAAACCATCGCCGCTCTCACCCGGCTCCATCATTCCCGCAACGGTTTCCAGGCACCAAGGGCCGTAGGGAGAATCCAGAGCTCCGATGCGAAATTGCTCGATCAATCCAACGAGATCCTGTTTACGGTCATAGACAATAGCTGCGGCTGCTTCGCCGCGATGAAATAACTCGCGCGAAATAGGCCCCAGCCACCCGCCAGCAAAGGTTTTGTGTTTGAGACGTAAGTGGTACATCTTGAAGAATCCATCGTAGACAATTTTATCGTCTTCCACTTCAAAATCATCTTTACCGTACTGCGTTTTCTCTAACGGGTTTGCCATAATCATTCCAGTTGCTGCCGATTAAATTTGCGCTTAACGCTCAGTGCGTCAAACGCAAAAATCACGTTTATTTAAAAATCAACGTATCTTTAATTCAGCTACACTTTCGAATATATCTCACTACCAGCCGCGCGAAACTCTTCAGATTTTTTCTGCATTTCCGATTCAACATCAACCAACCGCACAACGGCTTCTTCGGGAATCGCTTGAATATCCGTGCCTTCTCGCGCAACGTAATCTCGGACTTCCTGAGTAATTTTCATTGAACAGAACTTTGGCCCGCACATTGAGCAAAAGTGCGCAACCTTGGCGGACTCTTTAGGCAAGGTTTCATCGTGATAAGAGCGGGCAGTATCCGGATCTAAACCCAAATTAAATTGATCTTCCCAACGGAATTCAAATCGCGCCTTTGACAAAGCATTATCGCGCAACTGAGCGCCCGGATGCCCCTTGGCCAAATCGGCCGCGTGGGCGGCAATTTTATAGGTGATAATACCTTCTTTAACGTCGTCTTTATTCGGTAACCCCAAGTGTTCTTTCGGCGTAACGTAGCAGAGCATGGCACAGCCGTACCAACCGATCATCGCAGCTCCAATACCCGATGTAATATGATCGTAACCCGGTGCAATATCCGTAGTTAATGGGCCAAGCGTATAGAACGGCGCTTCGCCGCATTCTCTCAACTGCTTGTCCATATTCTCCTTGATCATTTGCATCGGCACGTGACCAGGGCCTTCAATCATCGTTTGCACATCGTGCTGCCATGCAATTTTAGTAAGCTCACCCAGTGTTTCCAACTCGCCAAACTGCGCCTCATCATTAGCGTCAGCAATGGAGCCCGGACGCAAACCGTCGCCCAGAGAGAAGCTCACATCGTAAGCTTTCATAATTTCGCAAATGTCATTGAAATGGGTATATAAAAAGTTTTCTTTGTGGTGAGCCAAACACCACTTAGCCATTATCGATCCGCCGCGCGATACAATACCGGTAACCCGTTTGGCTGTTAACGGCACATAGCGCAATAACACACCGGCGTGAATCGTAAAGTAGTCCACCCCCTGTTCCGCTTGCTCTATTAACGTGTCGCGAAATATTTCCCACGTTAAGTTTTCAGCAATGCCGTCGACCTTTTCAAGCGCTTGATATATTGGCACCGTACCGATTGGCACCGATGAATTACGAATAATCCATTCGCGCGTTTCGTGAATATTTTTACCCGTAGATAAATCCATTATGGTATCGGCACCCCAACGAGTACCCCACGTGAGCTTTGCCACTTCCTCTTCAATAGAAGAACCCAGTGCGCTATTGCCGATATTGCCGTTAATTTTTACCAGAAAGTTACGGCCAATAATCATTGGCTCTAGCTCGGTATGATTAATATTGGCTGGGATGATGGCGCGGCCGCAAGCAACTTCTGAGCGCACAAATTCCGGCGTAATTTCATCGGGGATATTTGCACCAAACGATTCACCAGAGTGCTGATTTTCTAACACACCCTGTTCTCGGGCCTGCTGCCAACTCATATTTTCGCGGATGGCAATGTATTCCATTTCTGGGGTAATAATACCCTGACGTGCGTAGTACATTTGCGACACGTTAGCACCGGGCTTGGCCTTGCGCGGCGTGCGTAAATGTTCGAACCGAAGGGTAGCGAGTTTTGAGTCGTTTAAGCGTTCGTTTGCAAAATCTGAACTCTTACCACTAAGAAATTCGGTATCGCCACGCTCTTCAATCCAAGTACTACGAATATCCGGCAAGCCAAGACGTAAATCAACGCTAACACTGGGGTCGCTGTAGGGGCCAGAAGTGTCATAGACACGTACCGGCGGATTCTTCTCGCCGCCCAATTCTGTAGGCGTATCGTCAAGTGATATTTCGCGCATTGGCACCCGAATATCGGGGCGCGAACCTTGAATATAAATTTTTTCCGAACGCGGGAAGGGTTTGATTGAGGAAGCGTCAACCTCGGCGGTTTGACTTAAATAGGTATCGTTTTTAGTGTCTGTATTACTGTCCATTACTCTCTCTCTAACGCGTCAAAAAAATGATTTAAGGGGCCGTTTTCAGGCACAATATTTAAGCTGTCGGCGCCGGCTAAAGCGCCACTGACATAGGTTTTTGCTAGACCTATGGCTGTAATTAGGTCTTCGCCTTGCGCGATATACGCCGAAATTGCAGTTGCAAGCGTACATCCGGTTCCGTGACTGTTGCGAGTATCAACACGCGGCTGCCGAAAAAATAACGGCTTGGGGTAAGCATTGCTCACAAAGCAATCACTTGCGTTTGCACTTTCTAAGTGGCCACCTTTTAACAGTACCGCCGCGGCGCCAGTCGCTAACAGTGCTTGTGCCTGCGTTGCCATCTCGGCCTCGCCGCCTGCTAGGTCGCAACCCAACAAGGCACTTGCTTCGGCTAAATTAGGCGTAATCAAACTCGCCTGACTTAAAATCTGCGCGGAATAATCAGTCAAGTTCGCCGATAATAGATTGGCACCTGTGGTTGAACGCAGTACAGTGTCGACGATTAGCGGCACATCGACCCGCGCGCGGTAGTCGCGCAAAAAACTCGCTAAACCTGTAACAATTTCCGGGTTGGCAAGCATACCTAGTTTGATTACGCTGGGCGTAATATCAGCTAGCACCTGTTCCAATTGGCCCAATAACTGCTGAAGGGAAACTGGCCATACAGCACTTACGCCGCGGCTATTTTGGGCCGTAATGGCCGTAACCACAGTACAACAATAGCAATTAAGTGCCGCCGCTGTTTTTATGTCGGCCTGTAAACCCGCCCCAGCAAAGGAATCGCTACCGGCAATAGTTAAGATTAAGGGGTGACGCTGTAACATTATAAACTCGTCGCGCGATCGCTTTAATACAGTTCAAAAGCCAAAATGTATTTGCCATTCGCTTGCAATGAACAGTTATCGCTGAAGCCCGAGATGGCCGAGACCGGAGACCAAAGTGAAGGGAGAAACAAAAGATGCGGAAGATCGTCTCGTTCCCTACGCCGGTACTAACCGGATCAGGTCAGCGGGTGTTTCTCAGCCTTCTCCTACTTACGCAGGGGCACCCCGACAAGATTAAAACCTGAACACTCAGGCCAATTGGAGGTCAGTTTATGGGGTGGGCCTCCCACTGTAAACCGAATCTTGCGCGAATATCCTGTGTTGCCGCGCGAGTGAACATATTTTTTGCCCTGTTCTTGCCTTTCGCTGTGCTTGAATAACCGCCGTCGAAAGCCAAAACACTCGGTAAAACACATTGGAAGTAATCATCGATAAGTCGTTGTATTACTCATTACGCAAGCGATAGACAAACAAAGTGAGCCTAGTACTCACTGCTAGTGCTCACTGAGAGCCTGGTGAGATACTACATGCAACCCGAAGCTTAGCTTTTCACTCGCGTTGAGAAGGCCGCATACAAAAAGAAACATTTAACATTAGGTTTAACTAATATAAAATCCCAGCTATTCGCTTATACACTTTCATTGAACCATTAGGGACTTAGGGACTATTCATGATTAAGCATTGTCGCAAGCTGCTTTCAGCAGTGATACTTACCAGCCCACTACTTGCGTTAAGCAGCGCAAATGCCTCCACACTACTTGAGATATATGAGCAAGCGCTTTCCAATGATCACACCTTTAAAGCCGCTCAAGCCGGTTACGCCGCAGGTAGAGAAAACCGCAACATCGGTCGCGCAGGGCTGCTCCCATCTATTAACGCTACAGCAAGCTGGACCGACTCAAGTAGTGACACAACTTACTCAGGTCCAATAGATACCGATGCAGGCATCACCTACATCAACGATCAAAAAAGCAGCGGCGATTCAACACGCACTGGCTACGAAGTCTCGCTGGTTCAACCGCTGTTTAACATGGCGCTCTGGGAAAATTACCAACTGAGTAAAGCAACTGGCGACATAGCCCAAGCTCAATACCGTATGGCCGAGCAAGTATTGATAGTTCGTGTCGCCGAAGCCTATTTCAACGCACTCCAAGCGGTTGATAATTTACAAACTGCAAGAGCCGAAGAAAACGCGCTCTCTCATCAGCTGGAACAAACACGACAGCGTTTCGAGGTAGGACTAACCGCAATCACTGAGGTTCACGAAGCTCAAGCCGTTTTTGACTCAGCCATGGCTGAGCGCATTATTGCCGAGGGATTGCTGGGGATAGCCTTCGAAGCTCTCGAAGTTATCACCGGTCAACCCTACAATGAATTAGCGCCCTTACGTGAGGACGTACCCGTCGCCTTGCCGGTTCCTCAGGAACGCAATGCTTGGGTGGACTTAGCACTTAACAACAACTTCAGTTTAAAAACCCAAGAGCTAACCGCCGAAACAGCTCGACGCACCGCAGCCGCACAAAAGGCTGGCCACTACCCAACCGTAACCGGCCGTCTCGGCATATCCGACTACGACACTAACGCGGGTCAAGGTTTCGATGAAACCGATACTAACAACCAAGGCACATCGATTGGTATTACCGTATCTGTACCTATTTTTAACGGTGGCGGGACCTCCGCATCACGTCGCAAAGCCCAGCAAGAATATATTCAGGCCAAGGAAATACTGAAACAAACGCAGCGTGATATTGTGCAGGCCACTCGCTCTTTACACCTTACCGTTGTGACCAGCGTGACCACCGTTAAAGCGCGCACCCAAGCGATTACATCCAACCAAAGCGCACTCGAAGCCACCCAAGCGGGTTACGATGTTGGCACTCGTGATTTGGTTGACGTGTTAAATGCACAGCGTAATTTATACCGCGCCCAGCGTAATTACCTAGATTCGCTGTACACCTACATACTGACCTCTCTGCGCCTAAAAGAAGCGGCTGGTACTTTATCTGCAGTCGATATCACTGAGCTGAACCAGTGGCTAGATTCTAATCGCACCGTTTCCCGCATGTAATTCCAACATTTAGTCTCGTTGAATAACGAAACTGGGCGGCTGCCGACAACTTTGTCGCAGTCGCCTTTTTTATGCGCTCGTTTTGCCTCCTCGCTGTCACTTCTCCTCACATCCCATGGTCAATAACTTTCCCTTATCCTCTTGTAGGTAGGCTTAGATTCCCTACAGATTTGATCCGAATCAAATCCACCACCACGCCGAACTGTATGCTATGCACCTACTGTCTGTAGGGAATTAGCGGCCTCGCTCATCACATTTTCAATCGTCCTATTTTCTAAAACGATAGTCAGTACCCATAAATCTAATAATGAGATGCCACAGCTAACAGAGTGAGCACTCCCTCGATCAGGAACCACACATGAAAACTCTATTGGTATACGGCCACCTTATTTCTGCGTGTATCGCCGTTGGTGCGATCTTAATGCAGGACCTTGAACTCTGGACCCACAAGAAAAAAGCCTTAACAAAAAATGTATTGCTACAACTCGCCCAAGCGCAAACAACCGTAACTTGGACGCTGGTATTTCTTTGGATAACTGGATTGGCACTGGTGGCACTCGGTTATATTAACCAGCCCGAGGTTTATCTCACCAACCAAAAGTTGTGGGTCAAGTTTGCGGTTGTTATTGCATTGACCATCAATGGTTTTGTATTGCACCACTACAGCTTACCGAAATTAAAAGAGGGCGTTGTGATCGCGGCTATGCCGGCTCGAGATTCAATACCACTAACCTTGACAGGTGCTATATCGATCGTGTCCTGGCTCTATGCTTGCTTTTTAGGTATAGCTAGGCCGTGGAATTACACCTTGGATTTTGGCAGTATTTTTGGGGTTTACTTAGCGATTTTAATTGTGAGCTGTATTGTTGGTTTACAAATAATGAAGCTTGGCCGCTCGGTAACACTGGACAGCCCAACAAACGCCTAAGCCTGTTAGCGCTGATAACTAACAACTAGAAATAAAAGTAAAAACGAACAAATACAGCACTTAAATAAATTGCCGCCTACAGGTAATACAACGTTTATACAACCGACTCGCGGGTGGCCTAATAAGCCCCCGCTTTTTTTATTTAGCCGAACAATACAATTTAACGCTGCTTCTTCTTGGCCTGTTCAAACAGTGCCGCCATAGTTCCGACCGCAGCCGCTTGTGGCTTCGGGCTTGCCTGCTTACGTTGTGCTTGGCTCATACCACCTTCGCGACGTCCGCCTCCGCCAGAGGTTTTTTCGCCCGGCTCGTCGTCCAGTCGCATAGATAAAGCGATGCGCTTACGTTGCACATCAACTTCCATCACTTTTACCTGAACGATATCGCCAGCCTTAACAACTTCACGCGGATCTTTCACGAAGGTATGCGACAGTGCAGAAATATGCACCAAGCCATCTTGGTGGACACCGACATCAACAAAGGCTCCAAAGTTGGTTACGTTGGTAACCGTACCTTCCAATGTCATGCCCGGATTAAGGTCCGATAACTTTTCTACGCCGTCTTGAAACTGCGCCGTTTTAAATTCTGGGCGAGGATCGCGCCCCGGCTTTTCAAGTTCTTGAATAATATCGGTAACCGTAGGGACACCAAATTTTTCGTCGGTGTAGTCAGCCGCTTTAAGGCCGCGCAAAAACCCCGCATCGCCAATAATACCTTTAACTTCACGCCCGTTCTTGGCAGCTATGCGCTCTACTACGACATAGGATTCCGGGTGTACTCCCGAACCATCGAGAGGATTGTCGCCGCCAGCTATACGCAAAAAGCCAGCGCACTGCTCAAAAGCTTTCTCACCTAAACGCGATACTTTTAACAGCTGTTTACGATTATTAAAGGCACCGTTTTGATTGCGGAATTCGACAATATTATTGGCGATACTGTTACTTAAACCCGATACCCGTGCTAATAATGGCGCCGACGCCGTATTAATTTCCACCCCCACACCGTTTACACAATCTTCCACAACCGCATCCAGCGATTTGGCTAAGCGCGTTTGCGATACGTCGTGTTGATACTGGCCTACACCAATCGACTTCGGATCAATTTTTACCAGCTCGGCAAGTGGGTCTTGCAAGCGTCGCGCAATGGACACAGCGCCACGTATGGTTACGTCTAGATCGGGAAATTCCTTCGCGGCAAATTCCGATGCTGAATACACAGACGCGCCAGACTCGTTCACCATAACTTTTTGAACATTCAAATCTTTGTGTGCTTTTAATACATCGCCAACAAACTTATCCGTTTCACGGCTCGCCGTACCATTGCCGATAGCGATTAAATTCACATTATGTTTTTTACATAACGCAACGATTACCGCTTCGGATTCCATAATACGATTTTGTGGTGGCGTAGGGTAAATAGCACAATGATCTAGTACTTGACCGGTCGCATCAACCACCGCCACTTTACAGCCAGTGCGCAAACCGGGATCGAGCGCTAGCGTCGCTTTTTGCCCTGCGGGTGCGGCGAGCAGCAAATCTTTTAAGTTGTGAGCGAACACATCGATCGCATCGGCTTCCGATCTTTCACGCAGGTCGCCGAGTAAATCTGTTTCTAAATGTGTTAGTAGTTTTACTCGCCACGTCCAACGAACAACCTCGGCTAACCATTTATCGGCAGCGCGGCCCTGATCTTCAATTTGCTGGTGCTCCGCGACCATAAGTTCACATGGGTGAACTGTAGCTACCTCGTCCTCTTTGTCACTCATAACAAAGGCAATACTTAAAACTCCCTCGTTGCGACCACGGAACATTGCCAGCGCGCGGTGCGATGGCACCTTGGAGAAAGGTTCGCAGTGTTCGAAGTAATCCTGAAACTTCGCCCCTTCCGTCTGTTTGCCATCAATCACTTTCGCTTGCAGAAAACTTTCATTGCGCAAGAAGTTACGCAGCTTATCGAGTAGTACAGCATCTTCGCTGAAACGCTCCATAAGAATTTGCTTGGCACCATCTAGCGCCGCTTTGGCGTCTTCGATTTTATGCTCAGTGTTAAAGAACGCCACTGCTTCAGCTTCGGGATCTTTGCTCGGATCATTAAAGAGTAAATCTGCCAATGGCTCTAAACCGGCCTCGCGAGCAATTTGCGCCTTGGTACGACGCTTTGGCTTGTAAGGTAGATAAAGATCTTCCAGCTGGGTCTTGGTTAGAGCACCTTTAATTTGTGCTTCGAGCGCTGGAGTTAGTTTTTCTTGCTCTGCAATCGAGGTCAGGATCGTGGCACGCCGATCTTCCAAATCTCGTAAATAGGTGAGCCGTTCGTCCAGTTGGCGCAGCTGGGTGTCGTCGAGACCGCCAGTAACTTCCTTACGATAACGCGAAATAAAAGGAACGGTTGAACCTTCGTCGAGCAGGCCAACGGCGGCGTTAACTTGATGGATAGATGCGTTGAGTTCTTCAGCAATGCGTTGATTAATGCTACTCATGGTGCTGTGTGTGCCTCGATTTGACTGCTTTATCGATTCGCTGGAAAAGCGAGAGAATTTTGAGAGGGGGGGATTATGCGCAACTTTTGGCTGCGCATTCAATCTTGTTTTCGAAGTAATTTGTTGCTAGCCGACCTAGACCACAACCTAGGCGTTTTGCACCGCCCGTAGGCTGCGCAAAACGACCATAGTTCGATCAGTCGTCGCTGTTATCTGCCTCAAAAAACAACCACAACACCTGAGGGTAGGCGCGCTTAAAATCGGCTTCAGTAGCATTAATGTCGTTCAATAACTGGGCAACTGAACCCTCTTCGCACATCCGTGCCTTCACCGCCACCATAACGTCATTGCCCATCTGATAGGTAATAACGTTGTAAAGCTCGGCTATGCGCTTATCGTCGCGTAAGGTTTGCTCCATCGCCATCTGTACCGGTCGATCTACCCCTTGGCCAACCAATAGCTCTTTCACTTCTCGTCCAACCAATATGGCGATAACGATTAGAAACGCGCCAATCGCAATAGAACCTAGAGCGTCGTACAGTGGATTGCCGGTGATCATTGTTGCAACTACAGCCACAAAAGCGGCGGTCAAACCCAGCAATGCGGCCGAGTCCTCACCGAAAACCACAACCAATTCGCTTTGCCGAGACTTGCGAAACCACTGCCACCAGCTGCGCCCATTAAGTTTAGGGCGAACCACCGACATACAGCCCAACAGCGCACCTGCCTCAAGCACCATCGATATCGCCAATACGATTAAAGCTATATGCGGTTTCGCTAAGGGTTCTGGATGGGCTAGCTTGTGAACCCCTTCGTAGATGGAAAAAAGCCCACCAACCGAGAACAACATCACCGCCACAATAAACGACCAAAAGTAGATTTCTTTACCGTAGCCAAGCGGAAACTCGGGGCTTGGCGGGCGCTTGGCGCGCTTGATGCCCAAAAACAACAGTAGCTGATTAGCACAGTCCGCAAAGGAGTGAATCGCCTCTGCCAACATAGCGCCAGAACCGGTAACTACGGCCGCAAATGATTTAATAATTGCGATACCAAGATTCGCCACAAAGGCATACATAATCGTCTTCACGGAACCCGACATATCGGCCATAACAATTCCTACGCTTGATAGTGAGAGAGGCGGCTATGATGGATTTCCACGGCGGACAGTGCAAGTCAAAACTTGCATGTGGTTATCTCGAAAATTAACCTGGCGACTAAACGTCGAGCACCGCTATCAGGCGCGGTGTTCGGCGTGAAGAGATTTGTAAGGAAGAGACTTGGGCGAAAACTGGCCGGTTTCGCGACTACACAGAGGCTCGGGTAGAACTTATGGGCGATGGTTTAGATACGATTTACTAAATGCCTGTTCTTGTTAAGGGGCTAGCGGAAAATGTTTGCAGTAGCCCGACAAGATCTTGAATGGTGTCTTTACCCACATTTTGCGACAACACTTTATATTGCTGATCCACCTTTGGCGCAATTCGATCATGTAGACGCTTACCTTTGGCGCTCAAGCGGATTATTAAAGCACGCTGATCATTGCTATCGGTTTTACGTAAAATAATGCCGTCGCTGTCCAAGCGCGTAAGAATTCGCGATAAGCTGGGGCTCAGTATGCAGCTCTCCATGGCAAGATCCTGCGCATTCATCTCACCTTCTCGTAGCAGCGTTCGAATAACGCGCCATTGTTGCTCGGTTAGCCCAAACTGCTGGAGCACCGGCCTCACCATCGCGATGGAATTTTCACGGGCCTTAAGGAGCAATAACGGAAGAGTTTCATTGTGTAGGGTCATCGAGTTTACCTTGTGCCATTGTTTTCTACTCTGTTAAGCATAGACAAGGAGCGTCGAAGGTGTTGTACGATTTCAGGGCTTTCTTGAATCAATAAACCATAAGAAATTGCTGTTAACTACACGAAACTCATAAGAAAAAACATTTAACCCCAAATTAACCCGTAACGGTGCCCGAGACTATGGGTTGAAATGCGGTAATTCGATCCATCATTCCTGCACTGCCGAGACCGTGGAAAAGCCCGCGATTGGTAAACGCCTGCTCAAATTGCCCTGACTCGCCGTGCAGCGCCATGTAATTAAGCATTACCGTTTGCACTAACAAGTTAACGTTATTCGCCGCAGGGTTGGGTCGATCCGAGCTAGAGCTGGTTTCAACATCACCACTGGCGCGCATATATCCAATTTGCTGATGGATCGCTTGCTCTTCCGGCGTGGCGCCCACCAAGACAGGTCGACTGCCGGGGTTATAAACTAAAAAGAAGGCCGATGCCGTTTGTTGATTGTCACCGGTCCAAACACCTTTACCGCGACCTTCAATCGTGTTGTCGAGCATGCCATTGCTGAATACCGAACCATCACTGAACACGTACATCATCAGTGGCATGTTGTTGCGGGCGGCGTATTCTAAACAGGCCCCCATACAACGGCCTGCGCGCAAATCACGCTGTTCGCCCGTCGCGCGATCGCCCGTATGATAATCGTAGCCGCCCATGGTGACGGTGCCGGCGCCGGCGTAGCCGCCAATCACCAGTTTCATAACCGACGCCGCTTTTTGAAATTCACGATCGTTGTTAAATTCTTCGCTAGTAAAAATACCACCAGGGCCGACTATATCGGTATCTAATGCCGGATCGAGAATGGCGGGGTTAGGGAATTTCTCGGCCAGATAAGCGCTTTTAATATAGGCGCAATGCAACAAGCGTTTTACTTCTGCATCGGTAGACAAGCCGGTGTTAACACGACCCAATTTGGCTTCGCTAATACGCGCCACAGCTTCCATAACATTGACAACCTGCGACTCACTCAAGCTGCCAAAATCACCCACGTCGACCAAACCGGTCACATCGGATGGCCGGTCGATTTTAGTCGGTCGAACCTCGTTGTTAATCATATCCGCCGGCGCCATAGAGTTGCCGCCAGAATCACTACTTCGCGACCCCGCTAGGGTAAGTAATTCACCATTAGCGCCAGCCATATTAATGGCGTACATGGGATTGTGCGGATTGTTGCCGGTATCGTTCTCCGAGCGCGCCGCAATCACGGCGCCATTGACACCTGCACGTGTGGTCAAGGAGGTGCGCTCCAAAATTCCGCGCAAATAGCCGCTATCTGAATGGAACGCCAAACCCAACTGGGTATCGGTATGGTCGCCATTGCTTCCCTCGGCCGGGGTCGCTTCTGGTAAGCCGGGAATCATATCGCCAGGCAAGCCCTGTTTGCTGTAACCAGCGGTACCGAGAAAGTCCATCTGCCCGCCTTGACCGCCAACTAAAACATTAGAGCCTGCGATATTCGCACCGCCGGCAAGGTCAAAACAAATAAACGGGATCTTACCGGCACCTAAGCTAATACCACACTCGTCGAGCATGTCGTTGATGTCGCTCGACAAAGCGAAGGCTTTATTCGGCTTGGCAAACATACTAAAAATGGAGGTGCCAACAACCGACCCAGCACCTGCACGAAAGCCTTGGGCGATAAAGTCTCGTCGCGTTTTGGGGCGATGATGATCCTGATGCAGCAGGGGCTCATCGGGGCTGAAAAAATTCTTACGCTTGGCCATGGGAGTTTCCTATTGCAAATTCAGTTATTGGATGATCATCACGGCACTGCCGAGAGTTGAGGCGCACACGGCAATCGCAGTGTTGCGCGTGCCGGCACCGTCCATATCCATTACAAGGTCGTATATAAGCGCGCGCACGTCATCTGGCATTGGCTGCGTGTCCAAGCTTTTAGTGGTGGCGCCCGTGTCGGGATCGTCAAAACTCAATTCCTGTGCCGCCAGTCCTGTTAGTAACGGGTTGGTGAGCAGATCGACATTATCGACACTAATCTCGGCACCGAAATCAAACCCAGGGAAAAGAGTCGCGCGTCGACTGCTGTCATCTACCAACGCCGTGCAGTGAGAAACCGCCAGCTGCATCACACCCGCCTGATGAGCCGCAACAAAGCCGTCGATGTTTTCCACCGTTGGCAACTGCTGCTTCACAATTTCGTACACGGCGGCAACAGCGCTGGGCATAGTGGCGAGGGTTACACCGGTCGCTTGCGCTAGAGTTGCATGAATTTCAGCGAAGGTACGCAGGCCAATATCACTCTGTTCGCCAAGATCTGCGGCGACACCCGGTGCAGGAGGATTGGACTCCACGCGATTGTAACTAGCGCTACCAATACGATCGAAGCTGAGGAAAAACTGATCGGAATCCGCGCCCTTATCCAAAGGAATAATCGCCCCCAGCGTCGATAAGGGAACACCATTTTCAGCGTCATAATTGGCGCTGGAGATAGGCATTTTAATATTGGCAAACGCCTGCCCTATCGGAACTTCGCGACCATTAATACCAATTCGCATGCCGTCAATTTCAAACGGAGCTTCTGGCGCCTGATCGCTAAGGCTAATGAAGAACGGGCTGTTAAACAGATAGCTGTAACTGTCGAACTGCTGAACTTGGAACACAATATAGGAATCCGGCAAATCCACATGCTGATCAACGCTAAACAACAGATAGAATTTTTCGCCGACGCCCACCTCGAAATTCTTTTGAATCTCAGCTTCGGTTAATGTCAATTTGTGAATGGCGAGATAACGAATCACCCCCTGCCACATATCGTCGTCATCTACCTCGCGGCCAAGTACTAATGCAAAGGTGTTATCCCAGTCATTCAAGGACGCACCGGCCATATCGGCGTTCTCGACAATCTTTTCACCGTTCAGGTAAATAGAGGTGCCGGATATTGCGCTGAAGTTCACCACCACATGCTGCAGGGTTGCCTGCAACACCTCGTCGGCATCTGGCGTGGACAACATCGGCATACCGTTGCCATCCGCTTTGGTACTGCGGTTCAGATAGTTGTAGTTATAGAGGGTTTGACCAAGAGTGAAGTTGCGGATCTCGGGGCCGCCGGAATAGCTGACGATACGCGCAGGGCCATCCTGAGTCACATTGTCTGGAACTACCCAAGCTTCGAGTGAATATTCTCCCGTGGCGGTAATCAGCTTATGTAGCTTGGCGCTGGCACTGGTCGAGCCCTGTGCCTTGCCATCATTAATACGAATACCCCAGCCACCAACACGCTCGACATTGCCAATAAGGTTTAGGTCGAGTGCCGGTTCCACACCACTGGTATCGTAAGCCTTTTCCAAAGAATCACTTTGGAACTCGTAGAGAGCAATGGCATTAGCCTTCATACGACCGCCGTTACTCGCGACAATGCCTTCCGGCAAACTTAACGCTCGGCTGACAACCAAACTAGGGTCGACCTCGGTGATTGGAATCGCATTAATCAACTGATTAATCGCCGCTTCCATCTCGCTAGCGCTAGTTGCGCAACTGCCATCCCAACAGTTGTGAAATTCACTGCGTAAACGCGTTACCAAACGCGAACCGGCGGCATCGTCTAAGTTGATTTTGCTCTTACTGGCATCGTAGGCGACATCTGGATCGGCACTAGCGATGTAGGGCTGTTGCTGCAACGCTGAATCTTCTGAGTGGCAGTTTGAACAGTATTCCGTTAGCAATGGATGAACAGTGCTCGCAAAGGCATCACTAT
The DNA here is from genome assembly GCF_001922985.1 of Teredinibacter waterburyi. GTDB lineage: Bacteria > Pseudomonadota > Gammaproteobacteria > Pseudomonadales > Cellvibrionaceae > Teredinibacter > Teredinibacter waterburyi. The sequence goes on along the minus strand of NZ_MRUH01000169.1, from coordinate 101,351 downwards.
CCCCTGGGAAGCTGCGACTGTCGGTAACATCATGCAACGTTTGCGGCGCTACCAGCACGATTTTGTCGGACTCGGTGCCGGTAACGGTCGCCCAGGCTTCGATATAGTTGGTAATGATGGATGCACACACCTGCGGATCATCTCGCCAGCAACTGTGGCCTCCACCAACTTTTTCGACCATGCGTGAAAGCGATGGCGCGGTTAAATCAATCAAACGACTAGCCGCAGCGTAGGCAAGATTAATATCGTCAGTGCGTACAAATTCCGGCGATACTCCACCGGCAATATGGCACTGGCCACAGCGTTCTTCGGTGGCTAGGTTATCCCAGATATTGGCTTTAAAGGCACTCACGTCGGCATCCACCGGAGGCGGGCCTTTATACACAATGCCAGACTCGCGATCACTGGCACTGGTGTCGGGCAGAATCGTATTTTCCTGACCGCTATCGCCGCTGCCGCAGGCCGCTAAATTTAGCGCTATAGCAACCAGTAAGGCACTTCGCAAAACCAGTTTAGAGAATGTGTTTTTTGAGGGAGCTTGAAGAGTCATCATTATTCTCCCTTACAGTAGTTAGCAGACTCGGCCCAAACCTGCTTTATGTTGTAGCCGTTGGCCTTGAAATCGTCGGTCATGCTACTAATTTGACCGCGGTCGTCGCTGTCACCTGGATCGCGTAAGCACACCGCCTTAAAAACTTTTTTCACTTGGCAAGATGCAAATGCCTGAGAGTGAGCGAGTTCTTGTAACATGCTGCTCGCACCTTCGCCGGCACCATCTAGGCTTTCGTCCCAGCCGAGGTTTTTATTGATCCCCTCGCGCCAGTAATTATTCCAATGGTTGTCGGGCGTAACGTAGCCAAAAGGAAACGTTGCGCTGTTAATACGGTATTTAGCCTTTACCCGCGACTCGGTTTCTGGATCGATATCACCATCACGATTGTAGGAAAGTGAACCATTTTCACCGGTAAGATCGGTGTCGGCATCGTAGACATAATCGTAGTAGGCAAAGGCTTGAGCCATTGGGTCCATTCCCGAATGGCAACCTATACAGTTATTGAGAAAAACCCTCGCATCGCCACCGGGGCTGCGCGAAACATCCTGACGAATTCTATCCGGTACGCGAGTAACATCGTGGACCTGCTCCAAATCAAGACAGAGATGGTTCATCAAGGTAAAGCGAAAATTGGCGCGATTGGTACCGGCGATAAAAAACGCCTTCGATGCGGCGCGCGACGTTACCACGCCGGCCGTGGCCTCTGCGGGCAAACCGGTGAGCGTCGACTGGCTGCGCTCGATCAAATTATCTTGCAAGCTATAGCCACCAGACTCCAATTGCTCGTAGTGATTGTTGTTTGAAGTAGAGTAGGCTGGCAAACCTAGGCTGCTATTCGCTTCGTACAAAACGTCGGCGTACAACAGCTCGCGAAAATCCTTTCCCGGTGCAGAGTCGTCGCCGGGGAATGCTTTACTATCGCGAACAAAACCCACTACCGTGGCGATGTAATCATTAAGTGGCACGAACACATTCTGCTCGCGATTAGTCCAAGGTGCCGCCCAATTTTTAATTGTCACATTGTAAAAAGCATCATGCTCCATGGCTTTCATCGCGGCGGCAATACCATCGCCATTGTCGAGATCTGTCTTCATTTGCAGCAGTATTTCTTCGCTCGGGGGCACGCCGGCAAGACGCTCATGCATGCGCTTTGCCTGCTCCAGCTTTCCAGCTTCGGCCGCTAGAGACACAGCGAAACTGACAGCGCTGAGAGCGACCAGCAGAAGCTGCTTAGCGCTGGAGAACCTGACCCTCACCGAACTGATTTGCCTAAACCGACAGTGATTGTGACGCTTGTTCATAGCCTTACCCACTCTACTGAATTCTATTTAATACTTGGTTTCGCGATTACCGCGAACGCGTGAATATATTCTTGGCGCTGCTAATTCTGCACTACAGCTTACTTAGCACTACACCTTTGTCAGCACCAAGTTATTTTCAGCTCTACACCTAAGCGCACATTTTGTGTGTTACACCAACCGCAATAAAACCAGTGTAGTGGCTATTGCGGGTAGCTGTTTCCCCTTCCGACCGCCGGCTTGGCAAAAAGCGCTTATAGCAAAAAAACGCTCTATTTTTACGAACTGTCCGTTCCGCAAAAATTGTTGGCTCTGGTCAAAAATTGTCAGCTCGCAGAACAGGCATATCACCATTAACCTAAATATCTGAGGACAAACTTCGTTGCGCTAACCAACAATGCAATCAAATGCAGAACCAAACTCAAAATCTATCCCGTGCTAACGCAGTTTTTGTTCCGCAAATTACAACTCTCATACTTTTTACAGCAATGCGGCAAAAATTTGAGAACCACTTCATATATTCGCTCGCCAAACTTTCTTGATGCATACATAAAGATTTAAGCAATTGTGTTTCTTAACAAAAAGGCTCTAAGAAATCAGTTACTCCACAAGCGGCTTGTCCACCGAAAGCTACGCATACAAGACATTCCGGAAAACCAAACTGATTTAGCACGGTTACATATTCGCCTAAAAAAACTTTTATTATGTAAAGAATCGTAACCCCGTGGACATTTACTCAAAAAAAGCCTGTTTTCGGCATAGAGCTTGTTTTACATTGGCCTAGACTTTTAACGCACGGTTAAATTTACGTGCGGTTTTTTGCAAAATACCGAAGCTTAGCAACCTGAAACTTCTTTTTTATCGCGTAAAATGACGCATGATTCATCCGGCAGGAATTAATTGAGAAACTCTATGAAATCACTTTGGCACCTCAGCTCGATAGCCTTCGCCCTAGCTTGCCTACAAGGTTGCGATGTTAGCAACAGTGGCAGCAGCGGCAATAGCCAAGAGCCCGACCCAGTGGTTGTGGATTTTCCTATCGCTTATATTGAACGCCCCATTCCGCTCGACGAAGATGGCATTGCGGTAGCCGATAACATACTCGACCCGCTCGCATTTAATCCCGGCGCACGCTTAATCGTTAAAGATCGCGCATCGGTGCCTGCCGATTTTACAGTTATTACCGATATCGCCTTTAGTGTTGAAGTCGCCGCAAGCGACACAGAATCAACCGACACACCGGCTACATTCACCCCGCCCTACGACGTAAAAGATTTATCTCTGAATAGCGACGCCAGTAAACTTATTTTTGCTATGCGCGCGCCTGAAATTGCCGATGCGGACGAGGAAGATCAGCCAACATGGAATATTTGGGAATACAACTTAGAAACAGCGGTTTTACGCCGTATTATTGAATCCGACATTATTGCCGAAGAAGGGCAAGATATTTCGCCCGCGTATTTACCCGACGACCGCATCGTATTTTCGTCTACGCGACAACGCCGCTCACGCGCCGTATTACTCGATGAAAATAAACCGCAATTCGCCGCGCTAACAGAAGATCGCGAAGAAACCGAAGCGCTGGTACTACACACCATGAATGACGATGGCAGCGATGTAAAACAAATTACCTTTAATCAAAGTCACGATTTACAGCCCAGTGTTTTAAGTGACGGCCGCATTATATTTTTACGCTGGGATAATTATTTAAATAGCAAAGATCGTCTCAGTCTCTACACCGTTCGCCCAGATGGTACCGATGTAAGTTTAGCCTATGGATTCCACAGCCAAAACACCGGTAGCGACGACGCTCAAGCAGTGTTTGCTAAGCCTCGCGAGCTTCCGGACGGACGTGTGCAAGTTAGCTTAAAACCACGGCTCAATAGTCGTTACGGTGGCGATATAGTCGCGATTGATATTGCTAACTTTATTGAAGCCAATCAAACCGTCGACGGCAACGAGGGTGTCGCGCAAGAATCACTTGTCTCCGGCCAGGTGCGCAGTGACGGCAACATCACGCTCAGCGGTTCGTACAATTCCGCCTACCCAATAGACGATGGAACCGGTCGCCAATTAGCCAGCTGGAGCCCCTGCCAGTTACGCGGCTATAAACTCGGTATTTTTATCAACGGCAATTCTGAACTCATTAACGACGATGGCGCCTACGTTAATCGCAACGGCGATCCGCTCGACGAAACCGAATCACCGGTTGTTGTAGCCAGTACCTCAGTCGGCAACTACCCCTGCACAGAAAAAGCTCTGGCCCTCGGCACTATTCAAATTGCACCGCCGGTTTACGGCCTCTGGATTTACGACCCAATTACCGACACCCAAGCGCCGGTGGTACTGCCCGAGCTCGATACTATTTTCACTGAGGCGATCGTTATTGAAGCGCGACCACTGCCGGATTATCTTCCCGGCATATTAGCCGGTATAGATTACGAACAGTCACTCGCCGATGAGAATGTCGGTATCCTTCATATTCGCAGTGTCTATGACTTGGACGGCATAGACATATCCCCAGCCGGTATCAACGCGACAGCCAACCCAAACATCACTCCAGCCACCGAACGTCCCGCACGTTTTTTACGGCTCCTTAAGGCCGTATCATACGCCAGCGAAGATGTTATTGATTTCGATAACAGCGCTTACGGCCGTGCCGGTAACCAAATGAAAGATATCCTCGGCTACGTCCCGATCGAACCGGACGGTTCGGTTATGGTAAAAGTACCCGCAGATGTCGCCTTTACCTTCTCGATTCTTAACGCAGACGGCAAGCGGGTAACCGCTGACGGCAGCGGCGACATAGGCCCAAGACACGAATATTGGCTAACCCTGCGTGCCGGAGAGACGCGTCAATGTACCGGCTGCCACAGCGACGCTGACAGTGAAGTTGCCCATGGCCGCGCCGACGCCGAACATCCATCCCTAAATACTGGCGCTACTGGCGGCGGCAGTTTTCCTGGCACCCAGTTAATCGACGCCAACGGCTTTGCCCAGCTGGCGCCCGAAGTCGGCGAAACCATGGCGCAATACTTTGCTCGTGTAAATGGCGTACGCACACCGGCGATGAACATCACCGATTATCAAGAATGGACAGATGACGGCATACGACCTCGCGCACCAGTGGTTGATTTGAACTTTCGCGACCTCAGTACCAGCGCGCCAACCAACTGTGGTGCCAATTGGAACAGCTTGTGCCGCAGTGTGATCAACTACATGGAACATATTCAGCCACTATGGGATTTAGACCGACGGGTATTTGATGACGACGATATGCTAGTGGCCGATTACACCTGCACCAGTTGTCACAATTCCCGCAACGCCGACGGCGCACTTATTATCCCCGCCGGTAATGAGCAGCTAAACTTAAGCGGGGAACAGTCGCCAGAACGCGAAGACTACGCCACCTCCTATGCGTCGCTGTTGTTTGGCAACTTAGTGTTGGAAGTCGACGAACGCACCGGTGCGATCCGCCCAGAAACCGAGATAGTAGTAATCGATGGTGAAATTCAATATCAAATGATTCAGCTGGTCATCGATACCGTCGCCCAATTCGAAGCGCTTGATGCCGACGGCAACACACAACCGGCACCCGCTGATAATACCGACCCGGCGCTAACCTTGGTGCGCGACGAAAACGACAATCTTGTGCCTTATATGGTGCAAGAACTGGAAGATGTCGATGGTGTATTGATGCCCATTCCCGTTCGGCAAGCTACCGGTAATCGCGCTGCATCGCTAATGTCGCCCAATGGCGCTTTAGCCAGCGATCGCTTTTACAGCCTATTTGAGGAAGGCGGTTCACACCTCGGCCGATTAAATGGCGCCGAGTTAAAACTTATTGCAGAATGGTTGGATATTGGCGGCCAGTACTACAATAATCCGTTTGAAGCGCCGTAGACGGCAAATCAATCATTGCCCACGAACCAACCACAGGTTGCACGAGCAGATAGACTATTGAACTTTCTTAACACATTAACTAACGCGCAACGCAAAGCGACAGGCGCAATAGGTCAACCACTTAGACGTCTCGCTAAGCGCAGTCTAGGGTTGCTCTGCTTGCTTGCCATTGCAAGCGTGGCCGTCGCGAAAGAGCCGCAGCGTGTTACGGTCACCGATCCCTTTGCCGAAATGCACACTGGGCCGGGGCGCGGCTACCCGATTTATCATATCGTCGAAAAAGGCGAAACTATTAGCCTGCTAAAAAGCCGCACCGATTGGTACAAAATTGTCACAAGTAAAGGCAAACAGGGCTGGGTACACCGCCGCCAACTCGCCACCACCCTTGCCCCCAATGGCAGTGCAATCGATTTAGCGGCGCCCGACTGGCAAGACTATGTAGAGCGACGCTGGGAATTCGGCTTTAGTGGCAGCGACTTTTCCGGCGCACGCGGGCTCACCACCTACTTGGGATACCACCTAACCCCTAATATCTCCGCAGAGCTTAAATACACCCAAGCCTTTGGTGAGTTTTCCGACAGTAAATTAATCAGTTTGAATGCCGTTCACCAACCGTTTCCGGAATGGCGCACATCACCATTTTTCACACTGGGAACCGGTACCATTGCGATCTCGCCCAGTTCCGATATCGTACAAGTCGAAAACCGGGAAAATAGCGTACTCACCGTTGGCGGAGGCTTTTTTGTCTACCTCTCGCGCAATTTTTTGCTGCGTCTTGAGTACAACGATCACACCCTGCTAACAAAACGCGAAAGCAATGAAGAGGTTGATGAATGGAAAATCGGTTGCAGTATCTTTTTCTAACGCTGCTGCTCACCCTGGGCACTAATTCAGCCTTGGCTCAGTCAGACGACGAATCCGGAACCAACAGCGAGTCGGTTCTGGAAGCGGTGATCAACCCCGATCTAGAACGTCGCGATATTATCGAAGCAAAAGTCGACTCAGAGAACTTTGAATTTGGCTTGTTTACCGGTGTTATGAGTGTTGAAGACTTCGGCACCAACGACGTCTACGGCGTGCGTGCGGCCTTCCATATTACCGAAGACCTTTTTATGGAAGCGGCCTACGGTACAACCACAACAACCGAAACCAGCTATGAACTTCTTAGCGGCGGCACACCACTGCTAACCGAAGACCAGCGCACGCTCAACTACTACAATTTGTCGGTAGGTATTAACTTGCTGCCGGGCGAAGTCTTTGTCGGCCGTAAATATGCCTTTAACACCGCCTATTACGTTATCGGCGGCGCCGGTAATACTCAGTTTGGCGACAACGAATACTTCACCTATAACTTTGGCGGCGGCTTTCGTTTATTTTTTACCGACTGGGTCGCCCTAAGGTTAGATGTTCGTAATCACCTCTTTACCCACAATTTATTGGGTGAAGATAAATCGATTCAAAATTTGGAAACCCACCTAGGTTTATCCTTATATTTTTAAACTTACCGGCGGCATCGGCCAGTAAGGTTTTATTAATCGGCCAAGATTATTTAATCTGGCGATCTTTAATTAATTTTTGCAGTCAGTAACAGAGACAGACTTATGAAAAAATATCTACCCCAATTATTAACACTAATTGCGTTCGCGCTTTTTTTTAGTTTTAGCGGTGCTTTGCACGCCAAGGATCTTAAGGGCAAGGCTCACGACTTCACCTTAAAATCGAATAGCGGCAAAAATATCCGTCTCGCCGACTTACGCGGTCAAGTCGTTATGTTGAATTTCTGGGCATCTTGGTGCGGCCCCTGCCGCCAAGAAATGCCTTTACTCGACGAGCTTTATAGCCGCTATTCCGGTGCGGGCTTTACCTTGTTAGGCGTTAACGTAGAAGCGGATTCAGAAGCGGCTAACGCAGTATTAAAAGAAATACCCGTAAGCTTCCCGATTGTTTACGACACGACCAGTAAAGTCAGCGAAGCTTACGACGTTGACGCCATGCCCAGCTCCGTTATGATCGACTGCGATGGCAACATGACCTATTTGCATCGCGGCTATAAGCCCGGCGATGAGAAAGCCTATAAAACTCATATCAAAGCGTTACTCCGATCATGCAGTCGCTAATCACCTGCATCACAGCTGGGAGTAAAGCCTTCGGCTACCTTGTTGTGCTCGGTTTGTTTTGTGGCTGCTCTTTTATCCAGCCTTGGGTTAAGCCCTACGAGCGTGAAAATATTGCCGACCCGATTATGTCGTTTGAATCAAACCCTGCATCGACTAAATATATGAATCACGTTTTTGAAGCCCGCGAGGCTGGACGCGGCGCAGAAGGCAGCGCCGGCGGTGGTTGCGGTTGCAACTAGACTTTTCTCGCACGAACAAATGTAAAGTTTGGCCATGTTTTAATTACCGCCAAGCACCGAAATACTTGCACACTAAAACTGTTAATTTGGCTAATTCAACCGAGCACGAAAGCACCATGTTTCATGTAAACCAACAACATAGCCCGAGAATTGCAGCCCACCTACTTTTACTAGTGGCGGTCTTCGCTCAAGGCACAGCCTTAGCCGCCGTTCTACCGGAAGATCGCAGCGAGCTGCTTTACCATAGCTACGAAGGTGGTGGTGTAACAATTAATGGGCCATCGGTGTTAGTGCGCAAACAGTTTGCCGAAACCGTATCCGTGTGGGGTAATTACTATGTCGATATGGTTTCTAGCGCATCGCTCGATGTGCTTACTCAGGGCAGCGCCTATACCGAAGAGCGAACTGAAACCGGCGGCGGCATCGACTACTTACACGACCGCACCACCATGAGTTTAAGTTATACCCGCAGTATAGAAACTGACTATGAAGCTTCGACTGTCGGGATTGGTATTAGCCAAGAATTTTTTGGCGACTTATCAACCTTAACCCTCGGCTATTCTCAGGGTAACGATACTGTGATGCGCAACGGTGATGAGAATTTTAGCCAACCGGCACAACACCAGCGTTTTAGTTTAGGCTTTACCCAAATCCTAACCAAAAACTGGATCATGTCTTTCAGTGCCGAGACCGTCTCGGACACCGGCTTTCTTAACAACGCTTATCGCCAGGTTCGACTGTCACAGGTTGGCGGTTTATCAACTCCGTTTGAATCCTACCCCACCACTCATAACAGTGACGCCTACGCCTTACGCAGCATGTACTACCTGCCTTATCGTGCAGCCCTGCGCGCTGAGGTACGTACCTACACCGACAGCTGGGGTGTGAAATCGAATAACTACGAACTGCGCTATATCCACCCCTATAAAGACCAGTGGATTTTTGAAACTAAGTATCGCGCCTACAGTCAAAATCAAGCAGATTTTTACGCGAGTGTTTTCACCGAGCCGCGGGAATTTATGGCTAGCGATAAAGAGATGAGCGCATTCAGCGATTTCACCCTAGGCTTGGGCGCAAGCTATGAGGTAAAAGCAGACTGGGCCAGCGTTTTCGACAAGCTTACGCTTAATCTGTATTGGGATTATATGAGTTTCGACTACGACAACTACCCCAATAAAACCCCAGAAAACACTCAAGAATTTGGTTTGGGAAACGAGCCTGCCTACAGTTTTAGCGCCAATGTGATAAGGTTCTTCGTCTCGGTGTGGTACTAGCTCCACACCGCTATTGCTAACAATAATTAAATTCCACGGTTACACCCACCGTTCTGTCAGACTGGTTCGCGGGTAAAACCGCGACTACCGAAACAACGACAGAGGTTCTGCACGTGGCTACTAACTTTCTTCCCTCCCAAGGTAAAACCCTCCTTTTAAGTGCTGCGCTGCTCACGCTCTTGGCAGGCTGTAAGGCCGGTTTTGACGACCCGGAATCAGAAGGAGACAGCAGCGGCGACGGTAATGACGGCAGTGATACCATTGTTAGCTTTATTGGCCAAGGCAGTGCCGGAATTTGGGAAACAGCCTTAAATCGCACCGATTCCACCTTTACCCTAGAGCGCCGCAACGAGGCCGATACCGCTATCGACGTTACCGTGGAAGGGAGTTATAGCCTTGCCAATAGCGGCTTCACAATTCTTGAAGTGACCGACGCTAGCGATGGTAGCGGCATCTACCGCGACGACAGCTATGCAGGGTTGCAGGTTGGCGATTCACTTATGCTAATCGCTAGCTTAGAGCCCAGCGGCTATACACCATTAATACAGGTACCGAGTGACGACTGCCCCAGTAGCGATAGCGAAAATCAAGTCTGGTCATTGATCCAGCAAAAAAATAATATCGATCGCAATAGCGATACCTTAAAAGACTATGGTCGACTCAGTTACTACCCCGGTGACTATCAAGCTCGCTTAAATAGCCGAATCAGCCTCGATACACCCGATGACTACAACCAAAGTAGTCGCGCCCTCGAAACCGGAGAAAGCTGTGATCAAGGCATAGTTGAAACCGCCAACAATCGTTACTTCGTTTCAACAAGCACCAATATCTTCACCTTGGGCGACACCAGCGGAAGCGGGCTTGCCAACCCGCAGATACTGTTAAGTACACCCTCGCTCGCGGTTATCGAGCGAACAAGTTTCGATGGCGAATTTGTTGGCTTTTATTACGATGCAACCTTAACCGGAACTAAAACCCAAGCGGTACACGCCAACTGTGATAATGGCAGCTGTGAATTACATAGCATTACCGACCTACTTAACGACACCCGTGGTCAGGCCTCCTCAACACTCGCTTTAGAAGGGGACTTAAACGTACCTACAGCCGGTGTTATACGTGGGACCTTCACGGACTCGTTAAACCTTTCCGCAGAAATTTCTTGCGCCGTTAACACCAACATAGAATCGGCGGCAGACATCGATGCACTCGCGTTTATTCACTGTGTTGGTCGCGCGCCATCCAACAACAATAATTTAACGACGTTATTCTTAGTGGCTAAATAGCAGCCTAAGCCGCCTTTCGTAAAAATGTAGTAGGCACTAATAGCGTTTAGCTCGCAAAAAAAAGCCCGCAGCTCAATGCGGGCTTTTTTACTTTAGCGTTTGGTCAAATTTAATAGGGAAGAAAGTCGAAACTAAACCGCAAGGTTGTTTTAATAACCGCCTCAGCGCCAAAGTTAATCGAACGAATCTTCGCTAAGAGTTTTGCTTCCAGCGCGGGATTGTCGAAATCGCTCGAGAGAATTTTCGCTGAAGAAATCCGTCCATCCGGCTCAATAATCATTTCGAATACGACCTTGCCTTCCAAGGTAGGATCTTTACGCAAGGCGCGATTATAAATTGCATCCATCGCGCCCTTGTTGCGATCCATAACCCGGCGCATCTGCTCTTCGCTGCGCGGCCGGCCATCGCGACTGGCCTGTTGCTGGCTTGCCGCGGCCTTGGCGGTCGCTTCGGCTAATTTACTGTCTACCTGCGTTGATTTCTTGCCCGCTAAGGCTACACCACCAGTATCACGGCTGAGCTTCGACGAGTCGATACCACCACTGCCCGCTTTCGCTTTATTGCCAATAATACTGCGATCCACCTGCGCCGCTTCACCTGTAGAAGAATCAAGCTGGGTGCCAACTTCAGGCAAATCTGGCGTATCACGAATATCAGAAAGTAAATCAGCAAATTCATTTATCTGTGCCTGTGCGACTTCTTTTGCTTGAATCAACTTGGCTGGTTCAAGGGTAGGCTTCGGTGTTGGCTCTGGTTTTTTCGGTTCTACTTTCGGTGGCACGGGTGTGGGTTTCGGCTCAACCTTTTCAGCTTCCGGCTCAGGCGTTGGCTCGGCCGTGGGTTCCGGTGTTGGCACTGGCGTCGGGATAGGCGTGGGCAACACCTTCTCCTCAAGTTTTAGGCGTGCTAGTTGCGGCGGCAACTTAGTTAATTCTTCACGCTTTAACTCAGGCACTTCGACAAGCGGAATGGCCACGCTCACCAAAAAAAACGGGATAAACAATAGCCCCGTGATTCGCCAAAAGCGGCGGTCGTCATCAATGGTCGACGACCATGGTAGCTGTAAATTGGGCGCAGTTAGAATTACAGCCATCTTATCCCTCCTTCGCCGCGGCGGTTTCGTCTGAAGCGATCTTGCTTACCGCGAGGGAAATATTACGATAATCGGCTTCCGCACATGTCGTCATTATCTTCTTTAGAAGCGCATAGGGTATCTCTTTATCACCCATGATAGTGACGTCGCGACCGGCTTTTTCTTCCTCTTCATTCCGATAAGGTTTGCGCTTAGCGAGAAACTCTAGCTCTTCTTTCAATGCCACAATGTCGCTACGTTTACTCAGTTTAACCAGCGCAGTTTCGGCAACCATACGCCCGCCCACCAAAATAGCTTCATCACTAACTGTGACAATGAGATTTTCTTCTGGCGGTGTTTCGGCATGAGATTCTGGTAGTTTTATATCTTTATTGCTCTGCAAGACCTGAACATCAGAGGAGTTTACCAATAGGAAAAAAACCAAAATCGTAAAAATATCCATCAAGGACACAAGATTTAACTTACCTTGGCCTTTATGCCGCCGCTGAGTTCGCGCCATTCGTTTTGCGTGTCGTGACTGCTTCATGGCTTTTCTCCCGCAACTGCAGCGCTTTTTTGCGGTGCGTCGCCCAAGGAAATTGCTGGGAAGAGTTCCGCATCGACTACTGAAACAGCAACAACGGCTTTATAGCTTCGAACCGTATCCATCGCCCTAACAATAGTTTGATAGTCAGTATCTGGCTGCGACAAAATTGTGATGTCTTTTTTGTCGATATCCCTATTTCTCAACAACCGCTTCACCTGCTGGAGTGCATCGGAAAGCAAACTGTAATCGTAATCGAGCTCGCCATCGGTCTCTATTTTCCCGATGCGTTTAACCTCAACACCTGCGGGGAAATTAATTACCATCACATCGTCGCTAATAACCAACTCAAGCGATTCGTTTTTAAGATCGGTACTGGCACCCGGCTCTGCGGCAAGGTCAGGCAATTGGAGATCGAGCACAGTGATATGAGAAAACACCATGCTCATAAGCAGTACAGGTACCAGAATGATCATCAGGTTCATAAAGGATGTGATATCGAGATCTGCATCCTCTCTGATTCGTCGTGTGCGCATAGCGTCCGCCGGCTGTATTTGTTACAAATTAAATTAAGGCTTGAAAAAATTACGTGCCTATTAACGCACGGCATCACCCGTGCGAGTACGCGACTGAAATGTATTGCCGTTCGACATAATATTCAAACACTTGATACCAGCCATCTCTAAGCTATCGACAATTTCGGTTGTTTTAGTTTGCAACATTGCATGGAACAACAGCAGTGGAATTGCTGCCATCAAACCAAAAGCCGTGGTGTTCATCGCCACTGAAATACTCTGCGAAAGTAAGGTCGCTTTTTCTGAAGGCTCGGCATTGGCAACCGCCGTAAACGCCGCAATCAAACCCATAATGGTACCCAGCAGACCAAGCAGCGTAGAAATATTCGCTAGAGTCGCAAGATAACCGGTACGCTTTTCTAAACGTGGTACAGCCTCCATTACGCCCTCTTCCATCGCGTACTCAATTTCATCTCGACGCGGGGTTTGTTGCATACGAGCAATGCCAGCCGCGACGATGCGGCCGACCGGCGCACGTGTTTGTCGCGCCAAATCAACCACTGCCGCGTAGTCCTTTTTTTGGAGCAATGGCAGCAAACGATTAAAGGTACGGCGGTTGGAACCCTTCGCAGCCGTTAAAAAAACCCAGCGTTCTATAGATAGCCCTAAACCCACAACCAACACTAACGCGATGGGATACATAAAGGGACCACCGTTTTGAAAAAAACTAATCACGGTATTCATGAATGATATTGCCTCCGAGGTATGACCTTGCTTTTATTTACAATGGTTTAAATATTGAGTAGTTAAATAATGGTGTTATTTTTTCTCGATTTCTTTAATAAACTTTAATTCGCGTTTATGTTCGCTACGCTCCACATGACCAAAAATGTTATCCGAAGTTTGGCTGTTCAACGGTCGATAAAGTAATGCGTTATCTTCGGCAGGTTTCCAGGGGACAACATAGATCACTCGCGGCTGCTCTTGGTTGCCAGTTACCGTCGTACTTAATTCCACCACATTGCTATCATTGGCGGCATTGTCATTTCTATCGGTTTGAGCATTAGCGTAGCTACAGGAAAATATCATAGCTGCGACACTAATTGTCCAGCCTAGCATCCAGCTAACAACACCTGTATCTACGAGCCGAAAGTTACTGGCGCAGCCCTTACCATTACGGCTGTCCGCGAAAAGTTGGGGAACACTCATTCGATTTAGTCTATTCATTTTCACAACCACTTTTCGCTGGATAAAATTATCGCTCGCTTGCTGCCAACCGACGTTCAAGATCTACAATCCAACCCTTTAGTTTACGATCTGGTTTTTCGCTGGTTAATGTAATTAACCGCTGCGCCATTTGGTAATGTGGCAGGGCCTCAGCTAAACGCCCCATATAAAGATCATACAAAATTCCGATGTTACGATGGCTGGCAATATGGTGCGGCCAAGCGGCGAGTGCATCGAGATAAACTTGTTCGGCCTCGGCAAAGCGTCCGGTTTCTCGGTATAAAACACCCAAATGCGTATAGGCATCCATATTGGCGGGGTTTATCACGATTGCGCGGCGAAACGACAGTTCAGCTTTACCGCGCTCACCCAACTCGCTCTGAACAATACCCAAGTTGACATGGGGGCCGGAAAGTTCGGGATAGGTTGCTGCTAGTAAGGTTAGCATCTGTTCCGCTTGCTTCCATTTTTTAGCGTTCATTGCCGTAAGTGCTGTGGCGAAATCGGCTTTAGCTTGTGCGGATACGTTCGACTGCTGACTCTGATATGGATCGGGGATCAACACAAGCGGAACAGCTTCATCAAGGGCAACCGAAGCATCCACAGATTGTTCGGTGTCCCCTTTTTTGACTGCACTCGCATCGGCTTGATCGTTTTTCGGCAATGACTGACACGCCTGTAAAAATACGAGCAACACAATGAGTGGTAGCGATATTGGCAGACCCGAACGTTGTGCTGCGCGGTAACGGTTAACGTAGGCCACGACTCACCTCTTCTTTTTGTTCCTGTTTGCCATAGCGAGCGGGCAGCAATTTTGCCAGCGCATCGAAGCTATTCTTAACGCCTTCGTCATAGATACCCTGCCAAGCCCGCTCGGCGTTACCAGCATGAATATCAATAGCCTTCTCTTCAAACGGAAACGCCTGTTCCTCCAGCAAGATTTCATACTGTTCCAATGCTAAATCGTCCAAGCCGGAAGGTCGTTCTGAATCAATTAAGTCGCGGCTTAACTGGCCGTAAACCAAACCAATTTTATAACTTGCATCTGTCACATATTCTGCAACGCCATATTCCATAACCTTGCCGTACAGTTTTAGCGTTTGGTCCATAGCAGATTTTTTTGCTTTTAAACTTTTCTTTATCGGCAAGGTAAGTTTTAAGCGACTGAAGCGCTGATACTCGTCATTTGCAAATTTCGAAGCCGCCATTGCCGCTAAGGTTTTCGAACGTGGTGTACGCTTAGATCCGGCTTTTTTATCTTCGTCGATAAGTTTTTGCAGCCAGAAATTACGCTTATTGTCGTCTCCGGTTTTCCCATATAGCTCAACCAACTTTGCCCGCGCTTCCGTTGCTATATCAAACGGCTGCACGTAATTATTGGCATAGTTTCTATATTGATTAATAGCATCGCCAATACGACCCGCCTTTTCGTAGAGTTCGGCCGACAAGAACAGGGATTGTCGGCGTACATCTGGGTCGCCAGACTCAGACATTTTCGCCAAGATACTCGCGGCTTTTTGCCACTGCCCAGTCGACTGATAGATCAAGGCTAACTTAGGCAATAGGTTTGCACTCAGAGGGTGTGACGAATATAAAGATTGAAAACGCAGCAACACGTCTTCTGCGCGCGACCACTCCTCTAATTCCATTAGATAGGTTGCCGCATCGTACTGGCCTTTAATGGCGATCTCACTATTCGGCGCAACTTCGTTAATCGCTAGCAAGCGCAATACCGCAGCGGGCTTATCGCCATCGACAACTTGTTGTTCTGCGATTTTGTACATACTCGCCGCAATTCGTTCCACAACCTGCACGCGCTCCTGACTTGGCTTTTCGGCTGGCTTAATCGGACCAAGCAATACCAAAATTTCGCGATAAGCCGCCTCTGCAGCAACATAAGCTTGTAGATCGTAATGGCTGTGTGCAACTAGTAACCAAGCGGTTTTTAGCAGCGATTTTTCCGGCGCTGGCTGCCATTGGGTCATGCGTTCAGCAAGTGCCAGTGCTCGCGGTAAATCGCCGCTATTGAATACATCTTGTGCCGCACTGGTTAGTACTGCCGTCGCGCGCGCGTCGTTAGGATAATAGTCGGCAAAATTAACGGCACTATTAGTATGGTGAGCCTGCAACGCTTGGTAGGCGGTTGTTTCGGTATCGTTAGTGCGCGGCGCAGTTTCGATCAGCTGTTGTAACGCTACTAATGCGGCGTAACCCGAATCGGCACCGCGCTTAGTATCCAAATAATTGTAGGCCACGGTTTCATAGGCTTTTACCGCTTCACGAAGCTGTCCTGCCTCGTAGTAGCTTTCCGCCATGAGGAAAGTCATTTCAGGGGTTCGAGGGTCTTGCGGGAAGGTATCGACAAATTGCTGGTAATAGGCCGAAGCTTGTAAGAACTGCTCCACAGGCGATTGCTTTGGAGCTTTCAGCTTTGTTTTTTCACCACGGCTTTTTGCCAGCGCAATATCGCTACGTACTTTTATATTGGCTAAAGCTTGCGCGTGATAGTAACTGGAAAGCTCATCTAAGTACTGTAATAAATTCGGCTTTAGTGTCTCGCGTAAATTCTCATCACGCGCTTGCCAATAGGTGCTATAAACACCGTAATTTCGCACGAATATTTCTTTCGCCGGCAACACCAAACTAGGAAAATTCCCTAAGCCATAAACCTCAATCGCTTTTACACTAAAGCCCGGCGAGTAGTCGGTTTGCGGGAAATTTTCGACGTAGTGCTGGTAGGTATCAGCACTATCGCGGAATCGATCCTTCTCGAGATACAAATCGCCCAACGCCATATAAATTAAATGCTGATAGTGACGTTCGCCCAGGGCTCGATATATTTCGGTAATCGACGGTGCTCCATCAAGATACGAAAAAACAATGCTCATAACACGCAGAGTATCTTCTACTAGCGACCGATCGCTGTTGGCAATTCCCGTTAGAGTTTGCCCTTCGGGGATTAGGCGATCTAACACCTCAGTAAAGGAACGCAGCGAGGCGCGGTTCTTATTTTGCTTAAACTGAGACCAACCGTGCATATACACTGCATTGCCATAAAACGGGGTAGCATCTCCCACCGCCATAACATTTTTATAAAATACTTCCGCACTGACATAGTCGCCGTCACTGAAGGCTTGTTCTGCGCGCCGAAACACTGCCTCGGTGGCATACATAGAGGTGGGGTACTCAGCAACTAATTTTGCCAAGGCCTGTTTCGATTCCTGCATGCGGCCATCCAGTGCGTAGGCCTTGGATAACTGATAAAGCAAACGCTCGTTCGACATGGTTTCGCCGTTAACCGTTTCTGAACTATTTAAAGTAATGAGCTCTTCATACATGGTTACCGCGTCGTCAAAATAACTGTCTTTTGCAACATCATCGAGCTGGTCTTCCTGGCTTCGCGCCATTTCCAAATCGGCAAGGCGCACCAAAATCTGGTGACGTATTTCTGGGTCACGTGCGACATCTAAGGCCGAACGATAGGTTTGTTCAATTTGTTTAATGCTAGTTTTCGGTATCGGTAAGGGTTCTTCAAAACTATCTTCAATTGTCAGACTCGCCAAGGTAGGACCATAGTCTGGACCGTTCGACGAGCAAGCCACCAATGATGAAGCCACAATGGCTGCCGCAGCGAGTCGATTAAATATAAAGCGGCTCATGGCGTGGCCACCGCATTTTCCGACTCGTAATTTACTGATTCTTTATTTTCTGGTCCTTTTTCCATTACGGCACTGGAATCCATTGGAACCTGAGCCGGTACAATGTTATTGGCTTCCATTAGGGTTTTATCTAATAAGCGTGCGATCGACAAGCGGCTTTGGGCGAGATAGTGCTGCAAGCGATCGCGCTGTGCACTTAGTTCGGTAACGACCTGCAGGCGTAAGCGCTCTTGGGTATTTTTAAGCACTAGATCTACACTGGCGCTTTGGTTTTCGAGGGTCTGTTCAGCCGTTGAAATTCTGTCTCGATAAGGCTGAAGGTCCGGCGCTTGGTTTACAATCTGCTCAATTTTTTTATAGTTTCTACGCAGTATTTTTATGGTTTCGTCTAAGGTGTTGAGGGATTTAATGGCTTGCCACATACGTGCGGAAAACTGCTCACTGGTATCCCACATTAATAAACCGTAATAGCGGCGCAGAGCTTCCTCACTTTCATCAATAAACGGATCGCTAGCGCGCAGACGTGGCACCCGCTGAAGTGATCGCGTTACCCGCTCGATCAAATCAGCTTGATCCTCATCGACGAGTGCGAAGTAATCTTTTTCGGCGGCCATTTTCTCGACTGTTTGAGCCAGCTCTGAACGCTGACGTTCCAGCGTCCCAATTTGCTGCTTTAGCTCACCGGCTTCGATCAGCGTCGCCTTACTTAGACGATCGGTCTCTCGCTCATCCAACATGCCGGTATAAAAACCTAAGCGCTCTCGCCAAGTTTGAATATTGTTGTGAATTGCAATGAGATCGCGAAGGTCCTGCACCAACAGCTGGAAATCTTGCCGCGAAAACAGACTCACCAAATAACTCAACTGCGGCGTAAGTGCGTGCTTTTCTGCATAGATAACCCAGCCCTGACTGTTATCCGCATCGAGATTTAATGCCTCAAGTAAGGCTTCACCTTTCAGATTTTCTATCACTTCGTCGAGGCGATTCATTTCATCAAGATAATTGCGTTCGGCTTCTTGAAAATATTTTAGTGCCAGACCGTCGTTGCCCATTTTTTCGTAAGCATAGGGCACCGCTACCAACGCCTCTTGGGCATTTTCATCGATATAGGTCGCTGCACTTAGGTGCTTCCACACCTTCAGCGCTTCGGCATAATTCTCTAGTTCAACAGCCGCCCAACCATAGCCCAGTAACGCGCGACCAGACACGGGGCTGTTAAGCCGCACCGAGGAGAACTTTTCCATCGCCAGCTGAAACTTTCCAGAAAGTAGTAGGCTGTAACCAGCGGAGGTCATGGCCTTGTCGTAAAGGGCGCGGCGTTCGGGATCGCTGTAAGATTGTTCGGCAATTAAGTCGAAGAAGCGCACTGCACGAGTAAAGTTTTGACGGCGTGCCCAGCCGGTGCCAACGTTGTACCAAGCGTAGGGCAGCCATGCGTCGTCGGTGGGCTCGCGCTTCAGCAGGTATTCGGCCTGCTCCAGATCGTCTTGTTTGATGGCTAAATTGATTTTGAGCTCGGTTAGATCAGCACCGACGCGTTCAGCACTGTCGCGATTCTTGGTGGTCAGCTCGGTAACCCGCGCCATAGACTTATAAGACGCCTGCCAATCTCGGCGCTGGTAGCGCATTTTGGCGAGATAATACCAAGCCGTTACCTGCGCCTCTTCAGACACATTTTTGGCGAGCACATCCTCAAAGATCTCGGCGGCGTAATTATCAATGCCATAGGCGAGCGCAAACCCCCCCTCCATAATCTCGGGGTTATCGCCGTGGCCCTGTATTCCACCGCGCTGTTTCGCCACCAACAACTCACTGAGGGCGGTCATATAATCTTGCTGGTAATAGTGGTACAGCGCAACGCCGTAGCGCAGATCGGCCACGGTGCTGTGGGGTTTGACTTTGGCCGCGACGCTAGAGTTAGCGGTTACGGCGACTATCAGTATCCCAGCGAGGCTAGCGAAACGAGTTACAGCTCCCATTCTTTAAAATCGAATTCCGGTTGCATGTTTTCGGTAGAGTCTTGAACGCGAATCTCCAGCATCTTTGGCTCATCAGTTTTATCAATTAACACCGTTGCGGCACGCTTGTATTCGCGGCTGTCGGGGCCGATACCGGTAAATACTGCGGTTATCTGGTGCTCGCCGGTTTTTAAATTGCCAACATAGAGTCGCTGGATACCACCTCGAACAAGGGCATCGTTCTGGCGAGGCGTGTAAAGATGGCTAGCAACAAGCTTATCGTCGAGCGAAAGCTTAACCGCATCCAAACGGAAAAATGTGCCGGTATCAACAGACAAAAACACCATCACTTGGGTATTGGCGGGAAACAACAGCTCCTCTTCAAGAATCAGTAAATCGCGATTCAATTCCAGTGCTGCCTTTTTGAGATCTTCAACTTCTTCACTGAGTGGAGTAATCGCCGTGTTGTCGACCTCATTTGCAACTGGATTCAACGCGTCTTCCACTTCGAGGTCTGCGGCGAAAGCCACACCGCTAGCCAGCATAAGTATCGACACATATGTCGTTAGCAATGCCCTGCGCGTTTTCAGGTATGTCAAAATTTGGCACAATTTAGCGCTCAACGTCACTCTCCATTAACAGGTTAACTAGCCGACAACGCCTTTTTCAAGCCGCGCCAAACTTTAAAAGTCCAGCCATTTCAAACACTAATCACCGAATATGTGATCCAGTTTTAGCGGGGTTATTTGTCGTCAGAGTTTTCTTCAAATTCGAACCGAGCTGAACAGTATCAACCCACGGTTACGCTTGGCAACTAATGCCAGCGTTTAGCTGCATTAGTTTTATTCTAGCGCTTGTTTGGCTTTAGGGTTCTAGATATATCACTTTCTATGCCATTAATATCGTCGAAAATGTTGATATTTGTAACTCTGTAGATGGCGCCACAATAGGCGGGGTGGATTACAAATACACAGATAAAGTATCACACGGTATAAGCTGGTCCATCGGACGCTGGATGAGATAAAGGGATTTATTGCAGGGGATTAATGAATAATTAGACTCAAACAATACCAAATGGTTCTGCGAGAGGCCTACTACGAGTGATCCAAGCCGTGAAAGTGAACGCCGCTAAATTTAACTAGTAAGGAGGGGGGGGGCTGTTGAAATAGGCGACTTTAAAAAAGTGGAACGCCTGCAGGCCAAAAACGCCATAATCAGGGTACTACCCAGAATATTAACGTTTTATTATCACTAAAGTGACATAACCTACCTCAAAGCCCCATTTCGCCATAATCGTTTCATTAATTAACGTCGTGTCGTTAACAAGGTACATACGATCGTCAACGGCTAAATTAAGCGTTGAGTCTTTATAAGGAATCTGCAGAACGTAATTTAAAAACAAGGCATTGCCAGCCGAGCGTAAATTCGAACTACCAACCACATCTCCAGCTGTCGCAATATAGACATCGTCATCGGGGACTAATGTCCACACACGCGTTTGCTGTTCGCCGTCATCGAAAATAAAACGTTCGTCTAGGGTGCCAATACCATCTTCATTCCAGCTTGCATCGATGGTCGCGTTAAAATAGCGGATTACCTCACCGCCTCGGTTTTTAACTATGCCATGCGCGGTTAAACGACCGCTAAAAAATGTTTCTACGTCCATTTTAGGCTGGTTATCGGCGTAGGTTTCTAGCTCGACACTTGAGCAGGAACTTATTAAGGCGAGCAAACCTAGACTTAGACTAAGCGCAACACCTCGAAAATAATTACAACTTCTGACTAACAAGCGATGTATCCAAGTATTCATAACGAATATCCACAAATTGATAATTGCCCTCGGCATCGGCAATGTTGGATGTACCCACAAATCGTATAAGGCGTTGACAGCTAGCCGAGTAGGTAAGGTTTAGCGGCTTTATTAACGCTCTAAGCAGCCAGTTTGCAGCGCTCACTTTAAAACATACGGAATCTTCATCGTCGCAGGCCACGGCTTCCGCTTTAAGCGCTACGCTACTCAACCGCGACGGCACAAAATAATCGAATTCTAGAGTTTCGCCGTTAATGAGCGTTAGCCAGTGATCGCGCAACACGTTATCGAAGCCGGCATCGATAACGGGGAGTTGCTCTGGAGCGAGGCTCTTCGCTTTAGTTTTTGCCTCTCGGTCTTCTCGATAGCTCGCGTTGATACGGTTATCAGACGACACCTCGACGACAATTTTTTCACCCGCTAAATTATTTACCTGCACAACACTCGGGGCGAATTCGCTTACGCTAAAATCTAGACTTTTTTCTGCGAAGCTATCGCCATTTTTTTCGCGATAAATAATAGTTTGCTTCGCGTCTATACGTGGGCCGTGCTCTTCGATATAGAGTAACTCGCCGGTTTTTGAATCATGTGCGTTCCCGACGATTTGACCAAGATCGCACTCAGCGTGACTTTTTAAGGCCGTACTGAAGGGTATACAAAACAACAGAACCTTAACCATAGCCGCAATCACACATCTCTTGCGGCGATTTTTTCTATCGAAGAAACTTATCGCGAATTCCAAGTACATCGTCTCCACTTCAGTTAATAAACGCCGACAAAATTCTACTGGGGCCGAACCAAGGCCATTGCCAGAGGTAAGGCTACGGCCCAGATTAAGCCTTCCACTAATAAGGGTAAATACATGGGGTCAACCAAAATCGAACCGGAAATTTTCGCACCCGCAAAATAACTCAACGGTACAAATACCAAGGCTAGCACCACAGCCAATAGCGGACGACAGTCTAAGAAGATCAAGCTGTGCCTTAGGGTTGTAGCCATCATTGCCCACAAACACACTAGCCAGGGCGGGGCAATATAAAGGGGCAGGCCGATTGACTGTAAACCAATAACACCATGAAATTGTATTAAACCAAGGTTCGCGATGATCGACTCACTCAACAATCCGCATAGGGCAAAGGTAACAACCAAACGCCATTCATCTGAGAAGTTTGCGACCCATCGCCAGTGGCCAATAAGTGCAATAGCCGTTGCCGCGACGGCTAAAATATTATTGCCCTGCACGCACAATAACCACAGCAATTGAAAGCCTAGTGCATTACCAATAACGGCGATTCTGCGTGACATTAATTTATGCAATTCTGCAATTTATAGGGGCCTTCAATTTGTGTATACCTTCAACTAATAAGTACTCTGGCTAAATTCCTAGGATGAAATCGAGAAAGAAACTCACGAGAAACGGTAATCTGGCTTCGCGAATACAAATTGGCCAGTACTTATAACGCGCTCACGGAAGCCTCCCTCGCAGTAACACAGATAGAATTCCCACATACGACAAAATACATCGTCGAAACCCTGAGTTTTTACCTGCTCTAGTTCACTAAAAAAGGCTTCTCGCCAAAGGCGAAGCGTGCGCGCGTAGTGAGCGGTAATATCTTGCAGGTCAATAATGTGCATATCGGTATGACGGCTGACGCAGCTAGCAATAACTTCATTCGACGGTAGGCACCCCCCAGGGAAGATATAGCGCTGAATAAAATCTACCGATTGCTTTGCTTGTTGATAGCGCTGATCACTAATCGTGATTGCCTGAATCGCCATCAAACCACCCGCTTTTAATAGCTGACTACAACGACTGAAATAATCTGCATAGTATTCATGACCAACCGCTTCAATCATTTCTACCGACACTAACTTGTCGTATTGGCCGCGAAGGTCTCGATAGTCTTCAAGCAACACCGTCACCTGGTTTTGCAAGCCAAGCTCGTCGACGCGCTGCTGCGCATAATCATGCTGCTCTTTCGAGATGGTAGTGGTGGTAACCTTACACCCGTAATTTTTCGCAGCATACACCGCCAAACCGCCCCAGCCGGTGCCGATTTCCAGTAGATGATCGCTATCCGTAAGCTGTAACTTTTGACACAGCAACTCCAGTTTGTGCAGAGAACCCTCCTCCAAAGTCGACGTTTTTTCGGGAAAAACCGCCGACGAGTACATCATTGTTTTATCTAAAAACAACTTAAAGAAGTCATTACCAAGATCATAGTGGGCGGAAATATTTTTGCGTGAACCAAACCGAGAATTCTCATTAAAACTGTGAAGAATTTTCGCCATAAAGCGACTAATCCAAGGCCGTTCATTATCCATCTTATCGAGTATTTTGGCGTTCGCGACCCAGAGTTGAATCACGTTCAACAGATCTGGTGATGTCCAAGCTCCGCGCATATAGGCTTCACCGGATCCAATACTGCCATGAAAAAAAACATCTCTATAGGCGCTATATTGATGCACCTGAATATGCGCAATAATCTCAGCTTTTTCGGCTGGCTCGCCAAACCGATAGACTTCACCGTTATCTTCAATTGTTAGGTGGCCGCGCTGCAAACGCTTACACACAGCTAGCACGGCTTTTTTGGCTAGTTTATCCAGCCAAGAGAAATCACGTTTATCTTGAATTTTCACATTGGCAATACTTGCAGATTCCACTACGACCAGTCCTCTTTTTCTACGTTAGCAATGTTTACGTGGCAGGGGCGTGCGGTGTAATTAACAACTGCATCAACGCCAAACTTTTCCATTAAAAATAAACCACTCTTCTAAAATAAAATTTAGCCTAACGTTTCTAAACACCACGGCTGCCGTTAGGGTGGCTGTAGATAGGTACTTTTTTTAACCACAGCTTTAATGCTTGCCAATAGATGGCTGCGAATACTTTTAGCGTCATTAGCGGGTAGGTTAAAATCGCACGGCTTAAATTTTTGCCATTTAGTTCTAAGCGCCGCAAACTTAATGTTGCATCAAAAATAGCAGCGCCATCTTTACTAATATTTTTCATGTGAACGCCCAGCGTCTTCTCTGGCGTGTTGCTGCGCCAATCGTATTCCAACGCCATTTCATGAAAGGGTGATACATGCATCTGCTTGTCAAAACTTATACGCTGCACCGATTTGTCTGGATCACAACGTAGTATGTAGGCATGACGCTCGCGCCAAGGCGTATTGGTTACCTCTAGCAGCATCGCTTGAAGTTGCTGTTCGGCGTCGTAACAGTAGTAGATAGAAATTGGATTAATTATAAACCCATAGTATCGACAGTTGGTTAACAGCCTAACAGGGCCGTCCAGTTTCAAATCCAAGCTCTGATTCACTGCAGCTAAGACCTCATCCTTTAGTGGTTGGCTAGCGTCTCCAAAGTAGTCTGAACGACTGAATCTCGCCAATCGAAAAGGATCCCGCCAAAAACGTTTTGAGGACCACAAGAGGCTTTTGCTGCAAACATCGTCGACCTCATCTAAATCTAAATACATCATAAACACCTGATAACTAAACCTGTGTTTACGGGGGCTAACACGGCGATGCCGTACCATGCCGGTGTAAATCGCGCTGGCTAGCTCCATTCTGCACCCAGCGCCTTGGCGACACGAATACCGCTGCTACAACCATCTTCATGAAAACCGTTCTGCCAGTAAGCACCGCAGAACCACGTTTTGTTCACCCCGTTTATCTCCTGCCAACGCGCTTGCGCGGCAATTGCCTTAAGTGAAAAAACAGGGTGGGCGTAATTAAATTCAGCAATGATTTTCTTTTGATCGATTAGCTCGCGCGCATTCAAGGTAACGACGAAGGTGGTATCAGATTCGATTCCCTGCAGAATATTCATGTTGTAACTTAGCGCTGGTGGTTTATCTGAGTCTTTACCTAGGTGGTAATTCCAGCTCGACCACGCGGTTTTTTCCTGCGGTAATATTGCGCTGTCGGCATGTAAAATGACTTCGTTATTACGATAGGGAATTGCGCCAAGAATATCCTGCTCTTGTTCGCTAGGGTCTGCCAATAACGCCAAAGCCTGATCGCTATGGCACGCAAATATTACCTGATCAAATTCCTGCGCACGCCCATCAACGAAAGTTATAACCACGTTCTGGTCTTGTCGCTGTACACCTTTGATTTTTGAATTCAATTGAATCCGGTCTACAAAGGGAGCGCTTAACGGCTTGAGATAAGCCCGTGAACCACCTTTAAGTACACGCCACTGGGGACGATTGTTAACACTGAGTAAACCGTGATTTTTAAAAAAGCGAACAAAGAACAACAGCGGAAATTGCAACATAGACTCGAGGGTTGCCGACCATATCGCGCTGCCCATGGGCACTAAATAGTGGCTGGCAAATAATTCGCTGTAGCCATTGGCCTTTAGATATTCACCCAATGTCATCGACTCGTTTAGCTGACCCGACTCGAGATCGCGAATCGCTTCTTTGTTGAATCGCATAATATTCAACAGCATACGCATGTACGGAATATTGACGATATTGCGGCGCTGGGCAAAAAGACTATTGAGATTATTGCCGCCATATTCCAAGCCTGTATTGCGACAGCTAACACTAAAACTCATTTCGGTTGGTTGGTTTTTCACTCCAAGGCGATCCAACAGTTTTATGAAGTTAGGGTAGGTCCAATCGTTGTAGACAATAAATCCAGTATCGATTGCGTAATCCCTGCCGTCATAATTGACATCGACGGTTGCAGTGTGACCACCAATTCTGTCAGCCGCTTCAAACAGGTGAATATCACATGATTTATGTAGTAAGTAGGCGCTAGTCAATCCCGATATGCCTGTTCCAATTACAGCTACTTTCAAAATGGTGTCCCTATTGATTGATTTGAATAGAATTCACATAGCGGTAAATGTTGCCGCTTATTCGCTATGAACTATTGTTTACCCTTACATTAATTTTCGACTAATCCCCGGCTGCATCGGCAACCACCGAGGGCCGCATTAACCGCAACCAGATACGCGGAAAACTTCGCCCAAACCACAACAATAAACTTAACGGCAGTGGAAATGCATAGCTGCGCTGACGCTTTTCAAGCGCCGCCAACATCTTTACCGCAGCTTTTTCTGGCGGCCACAGGAAGGGCATCGAAAAATCATTGCGTTGTGTCAATGGCGTATCAACAAAACCCGGCTTGAGTAGCGTCACATCGACATTTAACAATTGTAGATCGACCCGCATTGATTCCAGAAAATAATGCAGCGCGGCTTTTGATGCACCGTATGCCTGGGTGCGCGGGAAAGGCGCGCCCACAGCCTGAGAACCGACACCGACGATGTGCGGTTTAGGTGCGGCAAGTAGTAAACCCCACACCGCTTCCAGCGTGTTAACAGCACCAATAAAGTTTACCTGAGACACCCGACCAATCATGCTCCAGTCCGGTTTATGCACATTAAAATATTCACAGGTTCCAGCGTTGAGAATAACCCGGTCAATAGACGAATATCGCTGCTCTAGGCTTGCCCGAATATTTGAAACTTGTTCGCGCTGGCTCACATCAAATTCAAAAATATGGATATTGCTGAACCCTTCCACCAAATCGCGTAAAGCTTCCATATTGCGGGCGCTGGCAATCACGGTATTGCCAGCCTCAGCTAAACGCAGAGCAAGCTCTCGACCTAAGCCGGAACTCGCACCGGTCACCCAAATTGTTTCACCTTTAATTGTCATGCATTACTCACCGGCGGTAACCCGAACGCTAAACCGCAATTTTCTAGATTTATTACTGACCTTTTTTCACAAGATTTTTCCGCAACCAACGTGTTGCACCGCCAATCACCGGCACATGCTCGTACAACATAGCGCCCATATCATAGACGTCTTCATGGTAATGAATACGGTCGCAAAATTTTATTTGCGACATGCCACGCACGGTAATCAAACGGCTACCGAGACGAGGGTGGACAAAATGCATATTCCATTTGATATAAGCACTATCTAGCCCAATCACCTGATCGAGATACTCAAAGCGGCCCTCACTAACCCCTGTGCAAATGTCGCTCATATAAGCATGCAAGCAGTGTGTCCCGCGCAGGCAGTGGACAGGATCTTTAAATACCACATCCGGGTGATAGAGCGACTCGATATCGTCGAGCGGCAGCTGGCGGATATCGGCGTAGAAGCGCTTAAAACGCTCTACCAGCTGAGTGCCAACAATCTGCGGTTGTGCTGTAGACATGGTGTATTTACTCTTGTGCTTGAACGATGTTATTGATTAAACGATGCCGTCGGTTAAATGATGCTATTAACGAAGCGTCCTAAAGCTCTGGTAAGCTTCGTGATTAAAGTTCTCAAAGCCTTTAGCTCAGGTCTGGTCTGGTCTGGTCTGGCAAACGTTTAAAAACAGGTATTTAGGCTTGTATACGGCGCGGAGTAAAACTGAGATTACCCAGCGTGTGCCTGAACTACCAAGCGCTTGTTTTAATTGAACAATTCACAGCCCAATTGAAATACCTAAAAGGCGCCCCCTGCTACAGATTATAGGGCTCGATTGATAAAACATTTTTACACACAGTCATCCAAGCCTACCCAGCGCTGCGTACAATGGTTCGAAACGATAAAACTAAGGCCTAAAACCGTGACGACTACTGCCGTAACCAAGACGCCACAGCAACATACGGATGACCTTCTGTTGGTTGCCAACGACCGCGATCGTGACGCTTTTAGTCGTCTTTTTGATCACTACATGCCGCTGTTGCGTGCTTTTACCCTGTCTGCCCACCCCGGCTCGGCAATTTTGGCGGATGAAGTAGCGCAAGAAGTGATGATCAAAGTATGGCGCAAAGCACACACCTACAAACCCGAATTTGCGTCGGCGAGTACTTGGATTTTCACCTTGGCGCGTAATGCTCGCATCGACTACCTGCGCAAAAATAGCCGCCACCAATCGGATATTGACCCGGAATATTTGTGGAGCGAAATACCCGCCGAAGACGGCGACCCGTTTCAGGCCGCACTGCAAAAGCGCTCCGCCGACGTGGTTCAAGCGGGCATGAGCCAACTGCCCGACGATCAACGGCTAGCGTTAAAGAAGGTCTATCTAGAAGGCAAAACCCACAAAGAAGTCGCAGAAGAACTGCAGCTTCCACTTGGCACAGTAAAATCACGCGTGCGCTTAGCTTTGAAAAAGCTCGCCGTCAGTATTAAGAGGTAGCAGCCCATGTTAAATCATCACCCTATGCCAGAAGTATTGGCCGATTACGCGTCGGGAAGCCTCAGCTTAAGCCACGCACTCTGTGTCGCCGCTCACCTCGAGCACTGCGCTCACTGTCGACAAATGTCGGATACACTCGTGCATGTCGGCGCCCAGCTTTTTGAAAGCCAGTCGCTGCAACTTCACGGTGATAGTATTGACGAGGGGCTCAAGCAAAAGGTATTTAGCATGCTCGACGACGAAACTCTTCAACTCGACTCTGCACCCGTATCCATATCAGATCAGCCCGCGAGCAAACCGACCAGCAACGGCAAGGCTTACAAGGTGCCGCGCTGCTTGAGCCAGTTTATTAAAGGCAGCTTCGATTCCCTGGAGTGGGTGCGCGTCTCGCCATCCATTAAAATTGCGACGCTCTGTCGCGATAAAGACGGCTCGCAAGTTGCGCTTAGCCGCGTTCAGCCCGGCGGTAAAATGCCTCATCACGCCCACACCGGAGATGAGCTAACCTTGGTACTTGAAGGTAGTTTTTCTGATGTCGATGGCATTTATCGCAAAGGCGACTTTATTTTGCGTAACAGCGGCGACCGCCACAAGCCGGTGGTGACCAAAGACGCCGAATGCATTTGTTTGATGGTGTTAGACGCGCCGATTCAATTCACAGGGTTCTTTACCCGCTGGCTTAATCCCATACTGCGCCACAACCACGCATTTGGCTAACAGCGGTTAACACACAAAGAGCAGCATCCATGACTGGCAGCACAACTCACTCAACCAATACAACAGCAGCATTGCCTATTAAAGTCGGGGTAAGTAGTTGCCTGATGGGCGAGGCCGTGCGCTTCGACGGCGGCCATAAACGCCAAATTTTTCTTGAGCGGGTATTGAGCCAATACTTCGAATTTAAAACCTTTTGCCCAGAAATGAGCATCGGCTTGGGCGTGCCGCGCCAAACGATTCGTATCGTCAACGCGGGTAACAACCCCCTAGATCCTATTCAGCGGGTGGTCGGCACGCGCGATAGCACCCTTGATGTCACCGAGAAGTTGAGCGACAGCGCCGATCAACAGCAGGAGTGGGTGGCGGATTTGTGCGGTTATATTTTAAAGAAAGATTCCCCCAGCTGCGGCATGGAAAGAGTAAAGGTGTACACCAATGGCCAGCCCAGCCGCACCGGTGTAGGGCTATTCGCGCAACAACTGATGCGCAACAACCCCAACCTGCCGGTAGAAGAAGAAGGTCGCTTACACGACCGTCCACTGCGCGAAAACTTTATCGAACGCGTTTACGTGATGCATCGCTGGAAGCAGATGTTGGCAGACGGACTTACGCCAAAAGCGCTGGTAGATTTTCATCGCCGTCACAAGTTTAATTTGATGTCTCGACACCAAGATTACTACCGTAAACTCGGCCAGATGATCGCCAACATACCCCGCAACGATCTCGATAACTTCGCGGCTGAATACCTTGCCGCGCTTATGCAGTGCTTACGCAAACAAGCGACTCGCCGCAACCATATCAATGTATTGCAACATATACAGGGCTATCTCAAGCGCGATATCGACAGCGTCGATAAACACGAGATCAACGAAGCCTTGGCGAAGTGCCGCAACGAGGGCCTGCCGCTTACCGTTCCCATGACACTCCTCCGTCATCACTTTCGCAAAAACCCGAATGACTATATCGGCGAGTCCTACTACTTCGCGCCCTACCCCGACGAACTGCAATACCTTTAATACGACTCGAGCACTAAGCCTATGAATCTAATGTGGTTTCGCGCGGATTTTCGCCTGCAAGATAACCCCGCGCTGCACCACGCGATGTCCGACGGGCCGACCCTAGCGATATTCTTTATTACCGCTCAGCAATGGCGCCAGCACAAGATGTCTGCCGCCAAGCAATCGCTACTGCTACGCCAGCTGCAAAGTCTAGCGGAACAACTCGCGCAAATTAACGTGCCGCTCCATATCCTCAACTGCGACACCTTTGCGGCGCTGCCCTACGCCATGGCCGAATTCGCGCAGCAATGCCAGATAAGCCAGGTTTTTTGTAATACAGAATACGAAGTGAATGAAGCGGCCTGTGAAACCGAGGTACGACGAACACTGCAGTCGCTCGATATTAGCCTGCAGAGCTTTCACGACCAGTGCGCCATAGCGCCAGGCAAAATCAAAACGTTAACGGGTGAAGACTACAAGGTTTTCACCCCCTTTAAGCGCGCTTGGCTAAAAGCCTTTGAACACAGTGCTAGGCCTTGCTGGCCAAAGCCAAAAGCACAACGGCCACTCGTCCAAAACGCCAAGGATAATTTCGCATCAGACCTTCGCGCACTTACCGCACATCGTGCTTTATTAGGCAAATCAACTTTAGACAAACCAGCACTAGAAACCTCAACGCGCAGCCATTCAGAAGCCCATTGGCAAACATTGTGGCCCGCGGGGGAAGACGAAGCGCAAGCGCGCTTGAAGCGTTTTTGCGAGCAGTCCATCGACACCTACCATCAGTATCGCGATATCCCCAGTCTCGAAGGCACTAGCGCACTTTCGCCTTATCTTGCGCTGGGCATAATTAGCGCGCGGCAGTGCATCGACGCCAGCGCGCACTTTGGCGCACTGCAGCAAGATAGCCAACAACTGGGCGCCAGCACTTGGCTCAATGAACTTATATGGCGCGACTTTTATCGACACGTGATGGTCGCCCACCCCCATATCTGTAAATTTAAGCCGTTTAAATCCGCTACAGACCAGCTCCCCTGGCGTCACGACCCCAAACACTTTCAGGCCTGGTGCGAGGGTGCGACCGGCTACCCACTGGTGGATGCCGCTATGCGCCAGCTGGCGCAAACCGGCTGGATGCACAACCGCTTGCGAATGGTTGTCGCCATGTTTTTATGCAAGCACCTCTTTATTGACTGGCGCCTCGGCGAAGCCTATTTTATGGAGCAGCTCGTCGATGGTGACTTGGCATCAAACAATGGTGGCTGGCAGTGGAGCGCTTCAACCGGTGTCGACGCCGTTCCCTACTTCCGCATCTTCAACCCCACTCGACAATCACAGCGCTTCGACCCAGATGGCACCTTCATTCGACGCTACCTAGCAGAGCTTGCTGAGCTCGATAACAAGTCAATTCACCAGCCCAACAGCTTTCAAGCGGCGCAATGTAACTACCCTCTGCCAATCGTCGACCATGCCAGCGCCGTAGCCCAAACCAAGAGTTGGTTTAAAGCCCTTACCTAAAAGCCGGCGTCAGCGAACGGCGGCGCCCCACTCCACCTGAAGTTTAATATTCGAAGGCTTTTGAGGAGCGTCTATACTTCAGGCATCTCACCCCTTAGAACAGCTGTGCGAAACTCGATGCCCTATAGCAATCTTCATAATTTAGACCCGCTAACACGATTTGTTTCGCGATTTACGCAAAACAAAGTGCACTTAGCCGCGCGCCTAGCATGGCTATATTTAGCCGTTGCGCTGCCGATGCTTGGCTTCGCTATCGTCTATGTCGACCATCTCAACAACCAACGCGCTCACCAACAACAGCGCACCACCGTACACGACCAACTCGGGATCGTCCGCGCCAAGCTTGAGGGCGCTATCAACACCAATCTGCAAACGGTTCAGGGGCTTGCCGCCCTGATAAACGCCCAGCCTAATATGGATCAGACGACCTTCGAATTGGTTGCCGCACAGATGGTGACAGAGAAAACACAACTGCGAAACTTGGGCTTCGCCCCCGATTTAGTTATTCGCTACGTTTACCCCTTAAAGGGCAATGAGTCGGCAATTGGCTTAGATTATTTACAACAACCCGTACAGCGCGCCGCCGCCATAGCCGCTCGAGACTCCGGAAACATTACCGTGGCTGGGCCGCTAATATTAAAGCAGGGCGGCTCCGGGATAATTGGGCGAATACCAGTGTTTAGCCAAAGCCCCGATGGCACAAAGCCGGAACGCTTCTGGGGCCTGCTGTCGGCTGTTATTGATGTTGATAAGTTATACCGTTTTGTCGGCCTCTCAGACATCGACGCCATCTTAAATATCGCCATTCAAGGACGCGACGGCAGCGGCGAGCAAGGCGAAGTGTTTTATGGTGATAGCCGATTGCTAGAAGCTGAGACAGTGTCTATGCCGGTACAGCTTCCCAATGGCTATTGGATGCTTTACGCCGAACCCAGCCAAGGCTGGCAGGTAATCGCAAATAACGCCTGGCCATTACGGATTATATGTACCCTAATCGCCCTGCTTATTTTGCTACCAACATACACAGTACTGCGCCTTTTACTCGCGCGCAAAGACAAGGACACACTACTACAAAGCCTATTCGAGCTAGCCCCAATTGGCATTGCGCTGGCCGATTTCAAAAGTGGGCAAGTTGTCGATGCCAACAAAAGTTTGCTCACTACAGCGGGCTATAGCCGCAACGAAATTGGCAGCCTAACCGTAAACTCGTTATTTACATCCGAGTTCACTGAAAGTAACAACACCCAAATAGATTCGCTGCAGCAGCGAGGCATCATTGATCGCTACGAAACAACAACGAAAAATAAAGACGGCTCCATATCACCGGCCATCTTTAGCGCTATGAGAATTACCAGTACCAATGGCCGCGAATTTGTCTGGCTGATTATCGAAGATATTTCCACCCGCAAACAAATCGATAAAGCGCTTACCGAGAGCCAAGACCACCTTGAACTCATTATTGAAAGTACTGGCGTGGGCACTTGGGACTGGAACCTGCTAACCGGCGCCGTAAATATTAACAAGCGCTGGGCCGAAATAGCCGGATATACCCTCGACGAACTCCAACCCTTAAGCATCGAGACCTGGATAAACCTCGCCCATCCCGATGACACCAAAATGGTGGAACACAATTTACAACAGCATTGGGCCAGCAAAGCCGTTCAGTACACCAGCGAAGCACGACTGCGCCACAAAGATGGCTACTGGGTTTGGGTACGGGATGTTGGCAAGGTTGTTGAGTGGCTCGATAACGGCAAACCCTTACGGATGGTGGGCACCCACACAGATATCACCCGCCAAAAATTAGCGGCACAGCAATTAGAACGCTCCCAAAAAGAAATGCAAAGCTTCTTTGATTTGTCGCCCACATTAATGGGTATTACCAATACTGATGGCGATCTGAAGAAGGCCAATAAGTCGTTTATGCGGGTTCTCGGCTACTCAGAGGACGAACTTCTGCGCAGCAATATTCAAGATTTGGTACACCCAGATGACCGCTTAGGTGCTCAAGACGCACTGGGTAAATTAGTTGGCGGCGTAAAGGTTTCAGGTTTACGCAGTCGCCTGCGCTGTCAAGATGGCAGCTATCACTATTTTGCTTGGTACATAACCCCGGACCCAAGCAGCGATAAAATCTACGCAACTGCACTCGACATCTCGGCCGAGAAAGCCAAAGAATCACAACTGCAACGGCAGCGTAACCTCATGGAGTCAATGAGCCGGCTCGCCCGCATTGGCGCATGGGAATACATTATCGCAACCCAAGAGCTAACATGGTCGCCAATGACTCGAGAAATTCACGAAGTCGACGACGACTACCAACCCAGCGTTGAAGACGGCTTACATTTTTACAACGAAGGCCATAATCGCACCCAAATAGAAAAGGCGTTTGAAGCGGCTGTAACCACCGGAGCCCCTTGGGATTTAGAGCTAGAAATTACCACAGCCAAGGGCCGTAATCGCTGGGTTAATGCCGCTGGGCAACCGGAATTTGAACACGGAAAATGCGTACGTTTGTACGGCTCAATTCAAGATATTGACGAACAAAAATCCGCTGAATTCGCCAATATCGAGGCGAAAGAATTAGCCGAGTCTGGGGCGCGCGCAAAGAGCGAATTTCTAGCGATGATGAGCCACGAAATTCGCACGCCGCTAAACGGCATTATTGGCATGATCAACCTTCTGCAGCGCAGCAAACTCGACGGCGAGCAGGAACGTAAAGTCGGCATCGCGCGGCGCAGCTCCGAAAACCTGTTACATATTATTAACGACATTCTCGATTACTCTAAAATCGACGAGGGTAAGCTTTCGCTTGAAGAGGTCGATTTTGACCTTATTGCCGTGCTCGAAAGCTTTGTTGAACCCATGGCAATTCGGGCCCACGAAAAAGGTGTGGAACTATCGCTAGATCACCTCGACATAGCCACCACATTGGTTCGCGGCGACCCAGGTCGACTCCAGCAACTGCTCAATAACCTTGTCGGAAATGCTATCAAATTTACCGCCGAAGGCTCGATCATGATCAAGTGCGATCTTTTATTGATTGAACAGGGCTACACGTTTACCTGCTCTGTTATCGATACAGGAATTGGTATCCCCAGCGAAAAAATTAGCAAACTATTCAGCCCCTTCACCCAGGTAGATGCCTCGACGACACGTCAGTTTGGCGGTACGGGGCTGGGCTTAGCCATATGCAAACGTTTGTGCAGCCTAATGAAAGGTGGAATTACCGTAACTAGCGAGTACGGACAAGGTAGCCGTTTCGACTTTAGTATTAATTTAAATAATCCACGCAACAATCAAACCGCTAAACCGCGCTTCGATTTAAATGAACAGTCGATGTTATGGGTCGGCGCCGCAACTAATCAGCGCGCCATATGCGCGCGTATTTTCCGCTTATGGGGCGGCTCCCTAACCGTCGTGGACGACAGTACAGCGGCTATCGAACTTATCGAATCAAACAAAACTAGCCAGCCGTTTTACTGGATACTCGTCGATGCTCACTGTCCACATGAAGCACTCAAGCAAATTCCCGACTATTTTTGCGCTAAAGGCAACTCGACTAACACCCCCATTTTGATAACCATGACCGACACAAACGTCGAGCTCGATTTTGAACAACTCGGCTTTGATGCCTGTGGTCACTTCCCAGGGACACTCGACAACCTAAGTCGCCTTTTCGCGCGCGCTCAACTAAAAGCAAAATCTTTCTGCTCCACTACCAATGTCGTTCAAACGCCATTTCATCACGAAAAAATGTCTAACAAACTGTCAAAGTTCAACGGTGAGAGAATTTTATTAGTTGAAGACAACCCAGTTAATCAGGAAGTCGGTCGTCTTTTATTGACGGAGCTAAACGTCATTGTGGATATTGCCGGTAACGGTATCGAGGCCCTAGCGGCTCTTAAGGCGAATCAAGGCGTCGATGCCTATAGGCTCGTTATTATTGACTGCCAAATGCCGGAGATGGATGGTTACGCTGCTACCCGTGCGATCCGCAGCGCCGCCGCCGGGCCAGAGTATAGTGCCATTCCTATTATCGCCATGACCGCCAACGTTATGGCGGGGGATCGCGAAAAGTGTATCGCTGCGGGCATGGACGATTACATTAGTAAGCCAGTCAACGTCACCCTCCTTCACAAGGCACTCAGCCAATGGCTGTCAACGACGAACAGGTCACCTGAAGACACACAACGTAACGAGTCTTCTGGCAGCGCCAGCTCAGATACAAGCGACACTGCACTAAGCACAAGCAACGGCGCAAATACCCCTAACACCAATGATCACAGTTCCGCCACGGCTTCACACACCCACCTATTAGCGGCTGCAGTTAATGCCGCATTGTGGAATGAAGAGGCCGCCCTAGCACGTCTTAAAAACCGCCCAGAGCGTCTGCAGTTACTGCTCAATAGCTTCCTAAAACATTTACCAGAATCTATCGAAAAGCTCGAAAAAGCGGTCGATCAAACCGACATCACCACGATTAAAGATGTCGTCCACGCACTTAAGGGAAGTAGCGGGCATTTAGAAGCTAGCCGTTTATACCAATACTGCAAACTCGTCGAACATTGTGCCGAAGATGACGATAATATCGACGCCGTAATCGCCAACACTCGCGCCTTACAGGACTGCGCCACAGACTTGCAAACCCACTTATGTAATTACCTTAATCGATGATGTATATAGATACACAACACCGCCACAGACGCGACCGCTATTTCGGCTCGACGCTACTGCCAATCGCATTAGCCTGTGTAGTGTTTAGCGGCTGTGCTAAATCGACTCAGCCAGTGGATAAAGTCCCACAAGCGGAAACCAGAAATGACAACAGCGCTCACAACGACGTTAAAGGTGTGGCCAAATCGGTAACACAAATACCAATTACAACGAGCTCGACCTCAGTTAAAAATTCGGCGTCTGCAGCGCAAAACACACCCTCCATGAAGCCTTTCGTATTGCCCTTCGATGATGCCAGCGCTGGCATTACCCACATCGGTGAAAAGCTAAACCATACACCAGCAGGCAAGTATGGCGCGCTAACATCCCGCAACGGACACTTTTACCTTGGCGAGCACCGACAAAAGTTTTGGGGCGTAAATATCACCTCTAGCTCCGCGTTCCCCAGCCGAGAACTCGCCCCTAAAATCGCCGCAAGATTAGCGAAATTCGGCGTAAACATTGTTCGCTTCCATCACCTCGAAAGCAGTTGGGGAAGCACCAGTCTCACCGGCGCTAGCGGCAAAGGCGGCGGCTTGTCGGGTTCAATCGACGCCGATGCGCTGGATCTACTAGATTACTTTATTGCAGAGCTTAAAAAGGTAGGCATCTACAGCAACCTTAATTTACAAACTGCGCGGGTATATACCGCTAGCGATGGCTTACCTATAGAAATTGAACAGCTCGATTGGAAACAGCGCCACAGCCTAACCTACGTGCTACCGAAAATGCGCAGTCTTGAGAAGGATTACGCACGCGCACTGCTGACTCACATCAACCCCTACACCAAGCTCAGCTACGCCCAGGATCCCGCCGTCGCCATAGTCGAAATCAACAACGAAAACAGTCTATTACAGCACTACTTCGATGGCGGTATGGCACTCTGGCCGCAGCTATTTTCGCAGCAATTGCAAAAACAGTGGAATACTTGGCTAAGCACAAAATATCACGATACCAGCAGCTTGCGCTCGGCGTGGCAGAGCGAGTATCAAGATGCTGGTGCTGAGTTAGTTCACGATGGCCGTTTTATGCAAGGCATTCAACACTGGGTTTTGGAACAGCATCAGGATGCACAAGCTAGTGCTCATTCCGTAAACGAAGACGGACAGCAACATCTAAAGCTGCGTATTACCAAGGCCGGTAGAGAGTCTTGGCATGTCCAGCTAAATCAAACCAACCTACAGCTCGAGAAGAACAGCCTTTACACGCTAAGCTTTCGGGCGCGCTCGGCAACCCACTCTTATGTCGCTATTGGCCTACAACAAAACTACCCACCCTGGAACATGATCGCGCCAGGCGAATTTTTACTAGCACCTCAATGGCGCTCATTTAGCAAGACTTTTAGGGTTAGTAATGCCGAACGGCAAGCGCGCATTACAATTTCGCAGTTCGCAAAACAAAAAGGCCTAATCGAAATTTCAGACGTAAGTTTAGTACCAGGCGGCGTGATTGAAGAACTCGACCCGACAAAAACGTTAGAAGAGGCATCCATTCCCATTAATCAGCTACAAGGTCAATACGACCAACAACGCAGCCACGATTGGATGGCCTTTTTGCGAGATCTAGATGAAAGCTATTGGGCCGACATGCACAGCTTTCTAGTAGATGAGTTAAAGATTACAGGCTTAGCCTATGGCACCATCGCCGCGTTAAGTACACCATCAATACAGCAACGCTTTGGTTTTATCGATGGCCACGACTACTGGCGTCATCCCTCTTTTCCAGCGAGTGGATGGAGCAACGACAACTGGACGGTGAGCAACGACGCAATGGTCAATGCGCTCGACAACACACTGTTCAGTTTGTCATTTCAGCGTGTTGCCGGCTTGCCATTTACGGTTAGCGAATATAATCATCCCTACCCAAACTCCTATGCAGCCGAGGGCCCGCTGTTAATTGCAGCCTACGCCTCATTCCAAGATTGGGACGGTATCTATTATTTTGACTACGGCGCAGGCCGACACAACAATTGGGATGTGGCAATGGTCGACAACTTTTTTAACATTAGCCAGCACCCGAGCGTGATGGCTAACTTCGCCGTGGCAGCCAATATTTTTCGACGCGGCGACGCCAAGGTTGCCCAACAACAACTCAAGCTCAACTTCACCAAAGAGGTCGAACTAGATATTTTGTCCTCCAGAAGTCACGCTTGGAATATTAGTAGCGGTACCCATTTACAACCCCCTCACGCGCTCCCCTTTGAACACGCCGTCGCGCTTGACTTGGGGCCAAACCCGCAAGGCGTAGCGCGGCTCGATCGCAAATCAAAAAGTCTGCTCGCCGTTTCGGATACAAAAGAATTAAGCTGGGATGTACGCCCCATCGCCGGAGGTGTTGTTACTTTGGATTCCAACAAAACCTGTATGGCTACGGGCTTTATCGACCAGCAAAAATTTGCCTGCGACGACATTAAACTCTACATGCAAGACACTAGGTTAGGCTGGGCAACCGTGGCCATCACCGCTCAGCACGGCAGCTTAAAAAATCTCGATAAAGGGGCGTCTATTTTGGTAGTGGCCAGCGGCGAGATGAACAATAGCAAAATGCTATGGAAAGATGAGCGTCGCAATACACTTCTGCGTGCCCCTCAAACAGATCAGTCGAGCAGTAGCATTTGGGGAGAGGCACCCACCTTAGTCGAAATGCCGCAATTTGAACTCGTTTTACCGGTTGTAAGTGAACGCCTGCAAGCTTGGGCCCTCGACGAAAGCGGCCAGCGAGCAGCGCGTCTAGAGGTGTCTGACGATGGTCATAACAGCTACGTTAAAACCTCACCAAGCTCAGCTAGCCTATGGTACGAACTGGAGGTTTTGCCGGTTAACTAGCAGCGGAGCCGGTGCGGTTCAATTCGCGGTCCCGCATGTATTGTTCATAGGTTTTATTTGCCGCGCGTTCACACTCGCGCTGTTCGTCGCGGTTAAGAATGTGTAAGCATTCGTTCATGCGGTTCTGGTAGAAGCTCTCGTAAGTTCCTCTCGCACTGCAGCCGCTGAAAAGTACCACCAACGCCAAGCCCGCAAGCCAACCACATCGAGTAGGGCGAACACTGCAAGTGTCGCCAAACAAAGCACCCTTGTTATCCTTAAAACGTGTCATAACTATTACCATTATTTATGATTGAAGTTGATGTTCCTGTAGTGACGTTGCAAACACGCTCACGCCTCATCTCTCACACGATTCCAACCTCAGTAGGTTGTCGAAATCTAACGCCAGTGTTTTTTTCAATTTCACTCAATATCGATTGCAGCACAGCTAGTGGCGTGCTATTTAAGCGATTCAAATCGTTACCGCAGAAACCTTACCGTCTCTGCAAAACGGCTACCTTCTATTCCTATTCTATCTTCAGGATTGACACCGAATGACCGAATCCGTTCCTCCCTCCAGAGTCGACGCCAACCCAGAGGCGCACTTACCGACAATAGCGACTAATCTGCCAAGCTCGCTGCTGGAGCTACTACACATTTTAATCCGCAGCCCGAGTGTCGTCGGTGCAGAACACTCGTTCTTTCGAGTCTTACAGCGGGAACTTGAAGAGCGCGGCGCGCAGGTAACCTGGTACGAAGGCTTGCTGGTGGCTCAGGGTAACAAGCCCGACAGCTTAATGTTCTCGGCACACATCGACCGTCATGGTCTGGTCTGCACTGGGCCAAATGAATTTCAATATGCGGCCTTCGTTGCCGGCGCTCGTTCCGACCTACTCGGCAATTCTGTCGACGAACAGCTTATGAAAAAAATTGTAAACCGCTTCTCTCAAGAGCGTGTCTACGCCTACGAACCTTGGTCTGGCGCTTATCGCGGTAGCGGCACCATCACCAGTGCTCACGTTTGCGAATATCGCAACAACCTTATTTTCGAACTGGAAAATATGAGCCACTTGGTTGCCGGAACGCCGGTAGCCTTTGTCGACAAGCTAAAGGTGACCGACCAAGCACTGGTTGGTCAACTCGACAACGTGCTGACTGCAGCAATTTTGGTTTATATGTTTGAACAGGGCTTTGAAGGCACCGCTTTTTTTACCGCACAAGAAGAGGCCGGCAAAAGCTGGCGTTACCTATTGGAATGGTTTCGCCGTTTTGGTGGTTCGACAAATCAGTTATTAGTGGTCGATACCAGTCCCTATCCAAATTTTGAAGCCGCCTGTCAGCAAGACTTAGTACTGCGCAATCGCGATGCCAACGCTGTTTTTAATAGCGAGCTCACCGCGCGTTTGCGACAACTTTGCGAAGCCCGCGGCTGGCGCTACCAGTTTAAAGACGAATACGTGGTGCAACTCAATGCCGAGTTGTGCGCTAAAGGCGAGTCGCCACACAGTTTAGGCTCAACCGAGATGGGACGAATTATTGCGGCCTCAAATGGTTTAGTTGATGGCACCACATTGCAAATTCCAACATCCGGCTACCATACACTGTCAGAAACAGCTCCGTTGACGTCTGTTTCCGCATTTCTTGATCTGCTCCTCACCCTGATCAACACCACGCCTTCACAGGAATAGAACGCTCCATGATTCAAACACTTATTGTCGTCGATAACGAACAACAACTCGTCGAACACCCCAACTTTCGAGTCATTACCTTCGAGCAGTATCTTGCCGAGTACCCAAAACGTAACGAACCCAAGACCCGGGTGATTAACCTGTGTGATACCGAGCACTATCTCAGCCGCGGTTACTATTGTTCGCTTCTAGCAGAGGCGCGACAGCACCTAGCACTACCAAGTGTTGGAACCGTAAACTATCTTCGTGATCTAGCAGACGATACCAGCGTAAGCTTTAGTTATAGCCTGCCGCCAGAACTAATTGCTGGCCTCAGCAATAGTGAAGATGCGCACTGTCTGGTTTATTTTGGCTGGGCCGAAAATGAGGCTTGGAAAAAAATCGCACGCCAAGTGTTCGACAAGTTCCCATCACCGGTACTGCGCTTATCACTTGAGCATTGCGAACAGGGCTGGCGCTTAAGTGTCGCTCGGTTTGCCTACCAACAACTGGAGAACGACCAGCGTGAAGCCTTTTGGCAACGTCTCGACCGCTTTGCCGAAAAAGTGTGGACACGTCGCAGCACCAAGCAACGGCATCGCTGGGAACTCGCCATTTTAATAGACCCAGAAGAAGCGACACCACCCAGCGATAAGGATGCGATAAAGCGTTTTATTAAAGCTGCCTCAAAAGTGGGGATTCATGCGGAAACTATTACAGCGGCTCAAGCCGGTCAAATCAGCCAGTACGATGCGCTGTTTATTCGCGAAACGACATCGATCGACCATCACACCTATCGGCTAGCTCGCAAAGCCGAACAGGAAGGTTTAGTCGTTATCGACGACCCCACATCGATTTTGCGCTGCTGTAACAAAGTGTTCCTTCACGACGCCTTTAGTTACAACCAAGTGCCATCACTGAAAACACGCGTGGCCATTAACAGTGGCGAAACCGATCTGAATAATATTGAGGCCGAATTTAGCTACCCGCTGGTGATTAAACTACCGGAGGGATCCTTCTCTAAGGGCGTATACAAAGTAAAAGATCGCGAGGAACTAAAAGAAAAATTAGACGAGCTGTTTCAAGAAACGGCGCTGGTTCTGATTCAAGAATTTTATTTTACCGATTTCGATTGGCGTATCGGCGTGCTTAACGGCCGCGCAATTTATGCCTGCCGTTACCATATGGCGAAAAAGCATTGGCAAATTTACAACCACGGTGCAAAACGTCACAGCTCAGGAAATTTTGAAACACTTCCCACTTTTGAAGTTCCTCGAAATGTTTTGGATGCAGCGCTAAAAGCCTGTGCCATGATCGGGCGAGGACTTTACGGTGTTGACATCAAACAAAAGGATAACCACGTTTTCGTGATCGAGGTAAATGACAACCCCAGCATCGATCACAAAGTCGAAGATCTCTATCTAGGTAACGAACTTTACATGCTTATCATGCAGGAGTTTGCTAACCGTCTAGAGTTGCGTGGCCGCCACTAATTATTCTCCGAAACAGCGCTGGCCCAAGCCGGCGCCAAGTCAATATCCGGCTATTCGCCGCTAATATCCATTGGCGTTCTCCGATAAACTGAGCCACACTTTAGTGGTTCAGTTTATACATTTATTAAGTAATACACTGACAGCGTAAACGATAAGACACAGAAAAGGGAAATGTGCGCCATGTCGGACTCACTATTTACGGGTGATTTTATGCCTCACGGGCATTGCTATTACTGGCGCCCCGACATCCTCTGGTCAAACGTAATCTCCGACCTATTAATAGGCATCGCCTACTTTGTTATTTCCGCACTTTTATTATGGCTTTTATTTAAACGTAAAAATATCCGTTTTCGTAGCGTGTTTTTGCTGTTTGCCGCATTTATTCTATTGTGCGGTTTAACCCATCTATTCAATATCTACACCGTTTGGCACGGCGCCTACGGCATCCAGGGCCTACTCAAAATATTTACCGCCATCGCCAGCGTATTAACGGCCGTCGTGCTTTTCAGAGCAATCCCGCTTATTTTAAGTATCCCTACACCTGCAGAATTGGAGTCGGCATTGAAGGTTGCCGCCGATGAACGTCACAAACGCCTTACCAGTGAACTGGAGCGTCGCGCCGAATCGATATTTAAATTCGCGACCGAACTTATCCCAACAGGCCTTCTGGTTATCAATCAGCAGCAAAAGGTTCACATTGCAAACCGTGCATTAGAAAAAATGTTTGGTTACGACCAAGATGAATTGGTTGGCGCGCCGTTGGAACAATTGATTAAAACCAGTGAAACACCGCACCACAATTTTTTGGTAGAGCAATATTTTAAAAATCCATCCCAAAATCATGCCATGGCAGAGGGCCGGATTGTACTGGGCGTGAAGAAAACTGGGGCCGATGTCGCCATTGAAATCAGCTTGTCAGTACACGAATTTAACGGCGACAAATTTGCATTTGCGTCTATTGTCGACTTTAACGGCCTAGCCGCAGAGAAACACCAAGTACTAGAAAGGTCTAACCGCATCGGGCGCGCAATTAACGCCATCGACGACGGCATCTGGGAATGGAATCTAAAAACGGATGATGTTTGGTACAGCCCGTCACTAATGCGTTTAATTGGTCTAGCCGAATGCGATCAACAACCACAGATCAGCCACTGGCGAAACCACATACATCCGGATCACCGAGAGCGGGTGAACAACGCGTTAGAAGCCCATTTTAACGGCGAGAAATACGACGTAATCTATCGGGGTATTGCTGAATCTGGCAATTATGAGTGGATGCACGCGCGCGGCAACACTCAGTTTGATGCGCACAATCAGCCGCTACTCATGTCTGGAACACTCGCCAACATTAACGAGAAGACCGAGCTTGAGCACAAGCTGGCCGACAAATCACATTTCTTAAATGCCGTGCTGAATAAATCCCTTTGCGGTACTTACATTTTAAATGTGCGCTCCAGTAAAAGTACTTTTATCAACGAGCAGTTTTCAACCATCACCGGTTACAGTCTAGACGACCTGAAAAATATTGAGTACGAACTTGAACTTATTGACTTAGTTCACCCAGATGACCAAGCCCAGCTCAACAGCCATGTTGCCAAGATCTTTCACAACTGTGATACCGAAGGCGAGATCGTGCAGTTTCGCTTACGCCATAAACATGGTCACTGGATCTGGTGCTATAGCCGCGATTCCGTTTATTCCTTTGACGAGGACAATAAGCCTCTAGAACTCCTTAGCGCCTTTGTCGATATAACCTCATTAAAAGAACGCGAAGAAAGCATTAAAAAGTTGGCGCTAGATTTCTACACAACCTTCGAGCAAGCCGCCGTAGGTATTGCCCACTTAGGGTTAGATGGCAATTGGTTGCGCATTAACAAACGCCTCTGCGATATACTCGGCTACCCCCACGCTCATTTAATGACACTTGAGCTAGCCGACATTGTTTACCCCGAAGACCTACACAAAGACGATGACCTAATCGCCTCCCTAATCAACGGCGATACCGATCAATACATGATGGAAAAACGCTATATAAAATACGATGGCGAATTGCTTTGGGTCTATATCACGGTTTCTATCGCGCGCAATGATGTCGGTAAAAACAGTCACTTTATAATCGTTTTTGAAGACATATCGGACCGCAAAGCC
Source organism: Teredinibacter waterburyi (assembly GCF_001922985.1). Classification (GTDB taxonomy): domain Bacteria; phylum Pseudomonadota; class Gammaproteobacteria; order Pseudomonadales; family Cellvibrionaceae; genus Teredinibacter; species Teredinibacter waterburyi. The sequence continues at coordinate 56,672 of NZ_MRUH01000169.1, read as the reverse complement.
GTGGAGCAAGCACTTGCCGAATCGAACGCATCACTGGAGCGTTTTGCCTACTCAGCATCCCACGACCTACAGGAACCACTACGTAAGATCACCACCTTTTCAGAAAGTTTAGAGCAGCGCCTGAGCGGAAAAATTGATGACCCCGATGCTCGATATGAGCTGAATAGAATTAGTAATGCCGCTACTCGAATGCGCGAAATGATCGACAGCCTGTTACAGCTTTCCCGCTATTCACGCGAAAAAGTCGACAAAACTGACAACAACTTATCAGATTTAGTACAGCTCGCGCGCGATGATTTATCGGCACTTATCAGTGAATCCGGCGCAGAGATTGAGCTAACTCAAGACACCATTCTATATGTCGACAAGAGCGGCTTCCTGCAAGTGCTACATAATTTAATTACCAACAGTATTCGCTATGCAGATCTTTCCAAAAAAAATACGATCATCAAGATTAGCGGTCGAAGTCATGGTGGAAATAGTATTGTCGAAATATCCGATAACGGTGTGGGATTTAGTCAAGACTTAAGCGAGGCTATTTTTGAACCCTTCAAACGACTGGTAGGTAGAAATATCAAAGGCCACGGTATGGGGTTAGCATTATGCAGACAAATTGTTGCCGCACATGGCGGCACAATTTTCGCAAAATCTTCACCCAACGAAGGGGCGACTTTTATTATCGAGCTCGCCGATGGAGACTAACGTGTGTCCAAACTAACGAAAAAGCCTCTATTGATGCTATGTGACGACGACTACGATGATCAATATTTAGTTCGCTGCGCGCTCGCAAAAGTACGAGGCGCCCCCGAACTTATTTGCGCCGAACACGGAGCCGACCTAATCGCAATTTTGGAACAACGCAAAGAAGACGGCGACAATATGCCTGATGTTGTATTGCTCGATTTGAACATGCCCGTACTAGACGGCAAACAAACATTAAAGCTGCTGAAAAGCTCGACTCACTTTTCAATGATTCCGGTTGTTATCTACACCACATCCAATGCCAACCAAGAATTACAAGAATGCTATAAGATTGGTGCGAACGCTTATTGCATTAAACCCGGCTCATACCAAGAGATGATATCCATGCTGCAACATTTCTGTGATTTTTGGTTTCAGACATCCCTATTAACGTCTATGAGAAAGCGCTAAGGTCGAAATTAATGGACTCCATAAAACAATATTCAGGTAGTGCCTACGACCGCATATCGATGCTCGTTATTGAAGACGATGAGGATGATTACTATCGTCTCAACATGCTCCTAAAGAAAGACACCCGTCGAGAATACTCCCTAACTCATTGTTTGGACCTGTCTTCTGCGTGCGAAGAATTAAACCGAAAAAATTTTGATGTCGTTCTACTCGATTTGGGCTTGGGCATAACCACAGGTATCGACACGCTGCTACAACTGAAGAAATTTAGCTTTGATGTGCCCGTTATTATTTTAACCGGCAGTAACGACGAGGCAATGGGCGAGCAGGCCGTTATTGAAGGTGCCGCAGACTATATCCCCAAAGGTGAAGCGAATACCTCGCTGTTGTCTCGAACCATTGTCTACACAATTGAACGTCACCATTTAATTCAAACCTTGCGCAATCAAGCTTTAACCGATTCACTCACCGAATTGCCAAACCGAGCGGCGCTCTTCCAACGCATGCAAGAGATTATCGATTCTTCCGAACGCAAGCACACAACCTTCGCTGCGGTAATGCTCGATCTCGATGATTTTAAAGCAGTGAATGATAATTTTGGCCATCAAGCCGGTGACGATCTACTTAAATGCGTCGCTAAACGGCTTTCCGCAGAACTGCGTAAAACTGATATTGCCGCACGGCTTGCCGGCGACGAATTTGTTTTGATTTATACACACCTAAGAGATAAGCGTGAGATTGTCGACGTAGTACAGGCCAAAATAGATAAAATATCGGTACCTGTTGAACTCACAGTTGACGGTACGCAGCAGCTACTGGATATCTGCATTAGTGCAGGTATCGCCATTTGGGAGGAAGGCTTAACCGCGAACAAGCTTTTATTTCGCGCCGACAATGCGATGTATGCCAGCAAGAAAGAAGGCAAACGGGACAATTGTTCAAGGGTAAAACTTTATCGCGAATAAAATTCGTAAAAAGCAACGGCCTTAGATTCCTTACTCGGCATCTAAATAGCGCGCTAAAAATTCACCTACAACTCGCATTTTTTCCGTCTCGTGCGCACTGTTATTACGCCAGTGGCCGCCATCGCTTATTTCGAGGTAGTTGACCGGTTTTCGCTGCCCGAGCAAACGCCGGTACATTTTGCGCGAATGTTCAACCGGAACCACAGTATCTTTTTTCGACGCTATCAATAAAAGCGGTAAACGAACTTTGTTTACTTGATGGTAAGGTGAAAACGATATGATCGCGTTGCCATCATTGGCCATTTTTTTTCCTACCGTCGGAAAAAGTGAATGGCCAAGATCATTATTGTGCTGATCCAAATCCATAACACCATTAATGGAGACGGCGCATTGATACAGCTCTGGGGTTTTTATTAACCCCATGGCCGCCGCATAGCCACCAAAGCTCTCACCAACAATACACACTCTTTCTGAATCAACAATACCTTGCGCTGCGAGCCACTGAACGCCATCGCTGATATCGTCTTGAATCGCTTGCCCCCACTGCTGATACCCAGCCTCGAGATGCTCAGCCCCAAAGCCAGTCGAACCGCGATACTGCGGCTGTAAAACCGCGTAACCCGCACTCGCAAAAAACTGCACATAGGGATCAAACCCCCACTGATCTCGCGACCAAGGGCCTCCGTGCGGGTATACAACCAGCGGCAACAATGCAGACTTTTCACGACCGTCATCTCTATCTAGCGCGGTTCGCTTTGGCACAGTAAGGTAAGCGGGGATACGACGCCCATCGCGTGCTTGGTATGCTACTGCTCGCATACTCGCTAAGTCATAGTTTTTTAAGGCCGGGTAGGCATAGGTCAATACGCGTAGCTTCTTGTCTTTTTTACTGCTGACGCTACGCGTTTCAGATTGATCCAACAAATACAATCGTGGCGGCATCTTGTCCGAAGCAACCTCTAATAACGTCCAGCGCTTGTCCGATGTTTGCGAGCTAACCTCAACTCGGGCGCCGGGAAAACGCCTCGACAAACGCTTTGCAAGATACTGCTGGGCGGAACGCGGCTGCGGGCCGATTATTGTGTTGTGCTCAAGATCATACACATAACGCCGACCGGTTTGATTTGGCGGAGCATTGCCTAGCTCTACAATTAAATAGGGTGGTGTGACCGGTGATTCAATTGCTAATCCCAGGGCGGTCAAATCCTCTGCTGAGGCTATAGCGACAGGATCTATGCGCTCCGCTTGTAGATAGGGTTGATCTAATACTTGCTGCCATCGGCCCGACAAAAAGGCGTAGGTGGTCTGGTGTGGCGCAGGGTCAGTACCGAGACGTACACCAATGCGCAGTTCGCCCGAGGTGTCCGCCAACCAGCGGTTAAAACCAAAAGGGTTGCGAGCGGCCAGTTCACGCTCACCGGTAACAATATTGACGCGGTGAATCATCGGCCTCGCCCACATACCGCGCTCATCGTCGAGCGCGGCTAAAATATGGTCTGGATCATTTGGCAGCCACGAGACCACCTGAGGGAACTGCAAAAAGTCACCTTGGTCATTGCGATCCATCGCAAACTCCACCAGTTCAGAGCCGGTTACACCTACGCTCGCAAGCTTCAGCACATCTACCCAGCCACGTGTCGCGCTGCGAATGGTCTTGCGTAGCTGCAACACCAAGCGCTCGTCGTTTGCCCAGGCATATGAGTGCAATTTCAGTCCATCTTCAAAACGCACACTATTACCGGCCTGCGTAAAAGTATCCCCGATGGTGTTTTGATCGCTGTCAGTGTCATCGCCAACCGGCTCAGAATTCAGCTCCGACAACAGTTGTGTCACATCTATACTTAGCGCAGCCGAATCCAAATCTAACCGAACCACACGCAAATCAAAGCCATCCGCGCCAGCAGACTTGTAAGCAATATAACGCCCACTTGGCGATAGTTTAGGGTCACTGATACGTGCCAAAGCCCCGAATAATACCGCGGCCGACTCGATGGAATGGGGGGGATCTAATTCTGCATAGGCGAGCGCGGCACAATCTAGCTGGATAAACACTACCACTAAATACACCCACAGCGGCATCGCAGCGCGGTAGCCTCCCCCAAACTTTCGCTCGGCCAATAACAACGGCTTATTTTTACGCCCAACTATGTGCATTTACACGACTCTTTTCCAAATATCCGTCTAGACTTTAAAACATAGCCGTTCAGTGGCAGCAAAATTCATCGACTTTTGTTGAATTGAATAAAGCAGATGGTTTAGACAAGGTAATCAAGTTAATTCAATGGCTATTAATCAGTCGACCAGTTCGACTCTATCTACAGTAACGTCTATCGCTCTGCACTCTGCGGCTTTATTAATTTGCAGCGGCTATACACTATATCAGCTGCTGTGCGAGCAGTGGTTGCTGGCATTTGCAACCGGCACGGCCAGTATTAGCCTGATTTGCATCCTAACAACTTTATGTAGACGCAAGTCCGTTATCGGCCTCTACTACATCCTTTTTAGCGCACTTTTTACAGCCCTGACCCTTAGTAGTTATCGGTTTGGACTTGCAGGTTTGGCGCTGGTATATCCATTGTGCGCTGCGTTATTTTATATTTTAGATTATCGCCGCGCCTTTTACGCCTCGCTGGCGATTGTGGTTATCACTCTCGCCGCCGCACTCAACAGTGTTGCGCCGCACCTCCACCTACTCGTCTCCATTGCGTTAATCACCACGATTATTTTCTCCGCAGCGTTTTCCTATGTGGTCGATAAACAACAAAATGCCCTTCTGTTTGACGCCAATTACGACTACCTAACCGGAACCACTAACCGCAGAGGGTTTTCAACCTGGCTTATTGCCACGCTCATCAAGCTACAGAAAAACAACCTTGATCTTGCGCTATTTTTTATCGACTTAGATGGCTTTAAAAATGTAAACGATAGCTTTGGCCACAACACCGGCGACAAACTGCTACAAGCTTTTGCCGCACGTATTTGCCAGTCTCTGCGAAGTCATGATTTAGTGCACGCAAGTGGGCAGGGCGCAAATAATCAGATTACCAATATTGCGCGCTTGTCGGGCGATGAGTTTGCACTGTCGATCCCCGATATCAGCTCAACTGATGTAGCGCAAACCATAGCAATGCGTCTTATCGATGTAGCCGCCGAGCCTTTTATGCTCGACGGTAACGAAACCCGCATCAGTATTAGTATAGGTATTGGTTTTGCCAGCCGCGCACACTTCGATTTTGAAGCATTGCTCGCCAATACCGATGCCGCACTTAACGAAGCTAAACGCATGGGTAAAAGCGGCTTTCGCTTTTTTGACGATGCTCTCGCACAGCAACTGGAAGAGCAGCGCCAGATCGAGCACGGTCTTAGAAAAGCTATAGAAGAAGATTTGTTCCACTTGGTGTTCCAACCTATTTACCACTGCCACAGCCTTTCGGTTGCAGGGGTAGAGGTTTTGATTCGCTGCGATGCACCGGTGCTTAGCGGCATTTACCCAGACAAATTTATCCCCGCGGCAGAAGCGCTCGGCCTCATTCGCGATATAGACCTTTGGGTTATTCGCGATATTTTGCAGAAGATTCACAACCTTCCAGCATCTAGCCCGCTGCGAGATATCGTCTATTCGATTAATATTTCCGCACTCGAATTACACAATGTGCTGTTCCCTAAAAAGCTGGAAGAATTGCTCAAGCGCTACAACGTCGATGCCGCGAAAATTCAATTGGAAATCACTGAAACCAGCGTAATAGCGCACGACGAGCGCTGTATGGCGGTAATGGAGTCGTTAAATAAATTAGGCATAAAGCTGGCACTTGATGATTTTGGCATGGGCTACACCGCATTCAATCAGTTGCGTCGTTACCCCGTACACAACTTAAAAATTGATCGCTCTTTCATCTGGAATATAACGGCCGAAGACGATCACGAAATTCGAATGGTCAAACTCGTTATGTCGCTGGCAAGCTTATATAAAATGGAGGTAACCGCGGAAGGAGTGGAAACAGCGGAGCAACTTAGCTTCCTGCAAACGACAGATTGTAATTACACCCAAGGTTATTGGCTTTCTCGGCCAATCGCTTGGTCGGAATTGCAGGATCTACCGCCTAAATTTCAGCAATAGACCCTACACTATTGGCTTAGCAACGAATCAATTAACTCTTAACTTGATTTACGTGAACATTCATTTGTGGGAATGGAATTTCAATACCGACCTCGTCAAAGCGCTTTTTAATACGTTCGTTCATATCAAAATAAACACCCCAGTAGTCGGCGGTTTTCACCCAAACACGGTAGACAAAATTAACCGACGAATCAGCGAGTGCAACCACACCAATGGTAATACCTTTATCCTGAATAACACGCTCGTCCGCCGCCGCTAAGGTTTCTAACTCTTTACGCACCAACGATAGGTCCGCGCCGTAACTTACGCCAACGGTTAAATCAACGCGGCGCTCTGCCTGAGTCGAATAGTTAACAATATTTCCGCCCGTAATCGAGGAGTTAGCAATGATGATGGTTTTGTTATCGCCAGTCGTCATAATGGTAGAAAAGATTGAGAGCTCTTTAATAACACCAGCGGCGCCACCGGCCTCAACAAAATCTCCGACCTTAAAGGGACGGAACGCAATTAACAGCACCCCAGAAGCGAAATTAGAAAGCGCGCCCTGCAAAGCAAAACCTATGGCTAAACCCGCAGCACCTATAATGGCAACAAACGATGCCGTTTGTACGCCCAACTGACCAAGCGCGGCAATAACCACCATCACCAAGATAACGTAGTAGACGATATTTTTAACGAAACCCGCAATGGTTGGATCTACCTTGCGAGCATTCATACCTTTAAGCAATACCTTAACAATTAGCGTCGCGACCCATTTACCTACGATATAGACTGCAATGGCCAGAATAACCTTAAGACCATAGGTGGTAATCAATTCCGGCGCGTCTTGCATCAATTCTTGAATATATTTTTCCATATTTTTCCCCTTAGTTTTCGAATATTTGTAGCAAAAATGACCGTGTTTAGAGATAAAGCCGCTAAACTTTAATTCTGTTATTCTGCATGGATAAGACAGGATCTTTATCCTAGAAGGCCTCGGCCGCAAAAGTAAAGCTCAGCACTACCGTGCGAACAACGCGCAATGTGGATCTTCGCTCGGTATTCTACGCCTCGCACTCGGTGCGAACTATAATCTGTTCGAAAGGATGAACTGGACGCACGGCTATCTTTCTCTGAAGCGTCGTCAGTAAGAATGTGGGTATTCACTCTATGAATAAGCAACGATCGATCAGCACGCGGTTTATTGTGTACGTGCTTATCTGCGCCTCGGCACTCTCAGTCGTCACCACAGGTTTACAGCTTTATCTCGAATACGAACGTGAAATTGACCGTATTGAATTACAGCTGGACCACATAGAAACAACGGCAACCGCCAGCCTAGTATTTTCACTTTGGTCATTTTATCAGGAGCAAGCGCAGGCGGAAGTACACAATATTCAGCAGCTACCGGGCGTTGCCTACGTCGAGGTTATAACCGATCAAGCGGTTTATGCAAAAAGCGGCGTTCTAGACCCGCACGAAAGCTACATATCGCGAAACTACCCCTTGGTGTATGAAGGCCGCGAACGCGGGCGTATTTTAGTGGGTGAACTCAATGTCTATACGGCCCTAAAGCCAGTCTACCAAGCACTGCTCGAACACCTCGGCATGACCTTGTTACTCAACACCATCAAAACCATTCTAATCGCGCTCTTTATTACATTTTTGTTCGACAAAATCGTGTTTCGGCACCTGCGCCATATTGCCAACTACGTTAGTGATCGCAATAGCCTGCTAGATGCGGCGCCACTCCAGTTAAAACGCACCCGCTTCTGGGACGGTAACGCTGACGATTTGTTCGATGATGTCGTTACGGCGTACAACACTATGAACAGCCAACTAAAAACGGCCTATGAAGAAGTTAAAATGGGCGAATCGCGTTACCGCGCGCTAATTGAAAACAATACCGAAGCGATTTGGCGCTGCGAATTTGAACCGGCAATTGATCTCAACCAAGCCCCTGCAGAACTGGTTGCTCAAATGCGTGCCAATGGCGTCATTCAAGAATGCAATGCGATAGGCCAGTCAATGCGTGAAGTTGCCGGTCAAACCATTTCCGACACATCTTTTTCCGCATTCCCCCTCGCTAGCAACGCGCTACTGAAAAAGCTTATCCAGCAAAATTATCGCGTCCACGATAGCTTCCTTAAAATACAAGTTGCCGGCAGTGAGCCCCGTTTTCTCAGCGTAAATTTATTAGGTATCTCAGAAAACCAACAGCTGGTTAGACTCTGGGGTATTTGTAGCGATATAACGGACAAGGTGCTCGCCGAAGACAGACTGCTACTCAGTGAATCACGCTTAGAAGAAGCCCAGTCAATAGCCCACCTGGGTTACTGGTTCTACGACGGCAGTACCGATTCGATCGATGCCAGCGACGAGTTTTACCGCATCTACGGTTTCGACAAACATGACGCTCAATTATCATGGCGCCAACTACGCGCTCGAATTCATCCCGACGACCGCGATAAAGTGGCTCAAGCGCTGCGCATGGCAAAAGGTAAACGCATAGAAATTGAGCATCGTATTGTCACCCCTGACGGCGATACCCGCTACGTCTTAGCCAACGCGCGGCGCGAGTATGACCTTGACGGCCAAGACAACAAGATCTTTGGGATCTTATTGGATATTAGCCGCATTCGACAATCAGAAAGCGACCTCAAGCAAAGCGAGCAATCGCTGCGGGAAAGTGAATTGCAACTCCTGCAAGCACAAAAAATCGCCCAGATGGGGCACTGGGTTTACAGCTACCAAAATCGTGAAATGACCGCGAGCGACGAATTTTTCCGCATCTATGGCTACGACTCGCCAACCTTCACCCCCACGATCAAGCGCTTTATTGAGCATGTGCATATCGATGACCGAGATGAGGTCAGTCAACTACTCTCAGCCAACACACTTGAACCCCAAATGCGGGATTACCGCATCATGCGTGCCGATGGTGAGATGCGCTATATGCAGGGTATGGTCCACACCATCTTCAGCAAAACAGGCGAGCCGCTGCGCAAGTTTGGTGTCTCTATGGATATCACTCGACGTAAGCTTACCGAGTTAGAACTGCTAACCTCGCGCGAACGATTCGAAAAAATATTTACCGCATCTCCCGACGCGATCATTCTCTTAGATCGCAGTACCAGCGAGGGCTATTGTTACCTCGATGTAAACCCCGCCTTCGAGCAGCTTACCGGCTACAAACGTACGCAAGTGCTTGGCAAAGAAACGTCCCTGTTTGGCTTATGGCGCGATCAAAGCCAGCGAAATTTAATGGTTGAACAGTTACAGCGCGATGGCAAGGTTAATAACTTCGAAGCACAGTTTACCCACAGCGATGGCTCGATATTAACGGTATTGCTGTCTACCCAGGCTATTCAGCTCGACGGCGTACCCGGCGCTGTAACGATTATCAAAGACCTCACCGAACTGCGCGCCCTAGAAGCAAAAAGCCACACCCAGGAATCGCAATTGATCCAAGCTAACAAGCTCGCGTCTATCGGTACATTAGTGGCAGGTGTCGCTCACGAAGTGAATAATCCCAACCATTTGATTCAAATGAACAACGACCTACTTCGGCACTTTCAACCAGAGATGCTCGATCTTATCGATGACTACCTAGAGGACGAAGACGATAAGCCCATGATTGGCGGCATTCCCTACGATGAACTGCGATCAACCCTAGAGACACTCACCGAAGATATTAGCTATGGCGCGCAACGTATCGCGCGCATTGTTAAAGACTTAAAAGACTTTGCTCGCCCTGACGAAACCCTAGAGTTTAGTGAGCTAGCGATCAACCCGCTGATTGAACGCACGGTCAAATTCCTACAGCCGATCATTAAAAAGCACTGCGACAACTTTACGGTTTCACTCTGTAGCGAAAACCTAATGATTAACGGCAACCCACAACATATCGAGCAGGTATTGGTGAATCTCATTGTGAATGGCCTGCAAGCATTAGATGACAATAACCAGTCCATCAGCATCTCCACTAGAGCCAATCATTTAGATCAGGCCATTATTGAGATTAGAGATACTGGCTGTGGCATTCAGCAAGACCAACTACAACAGATATTTGACCCCTTTTATACCACTCGCCAGGGCCAAGGCGGCACCGGCCTCGGCCTTTCTATTTGCTACCGTATGATCAAAGATCATAAAGGCACAATAGAAGTGGCCAGTCAGATAGGCGAAGGCACGCTCATGACTATCTATCTACCACTACTAAGCGATCACCAATAGAGAGAGGTGCTATTGCTCAAGCCTTCACGCAACCCCCATACGACAAAAGGCGACAGAAGGACAAATGTTTGCAAGCCCAGGCCATTGATTTGTAATACCTTTTTTATTTTACCATCACCCAGAGTCAACTTTTGTCGCACCCCAAACAAAAAACAACCGGAGCAAAGTAGAGCCCGTGCACTACAACTAACAGCGGGCGGCGCTCTCTCCATAGGTATCCACCGGCCCAACCGCTAAAATGTAACAACCCATAATCGTTACATTCGGCATAAATATTGCTAGCTGTGACGTCAAAATACTAAAAATAACACAGCATCACCCTCTAGCACCCCCGAAGTCGAATTACCGAACATTAGCCCGCTAGAGTTTTGTTGTGACAAAATGGAGAGCCACGTGGCAGAGCAACCCAACACCCAGTTATTGGTATTGGTTGACGACGAACCGCAGCTACTGCGCAGCGCCTCAGTGGTGTTGCGTACCGCCGGCATTGAATCAGTCATCACCTTAGAGGACGGCCGCGAACTTCAAGCCACCCTAGAACAGAATAAAGTTGACGCTGTATTACTCGACCTCAATATGCCTCACATTTCCGGCGTGGATCTCTTATCTGAGGTGTGTGAACGTCACCCAGACATTCCCGTAATCATGATGACGGCCGCCAATGAGCTCGAAATCGCGGTTGATTGCATGCGCCGCGGCGCTGTCGACTACCTTGTTAAACCGGTTGATAAAGCTCGCCTTATCACCTCGGTAAATCGAGCCTTAGAGCTGCGCTCGCTGCGCGAAGAAGTTGAAAACCTGCGCGCGACGCTACTCGATAACACCATCAAAAACCCCGCCGCCTTCGCCCCGATCGTAACCGAAGATGACGATATGCTCTCCCTGTTTCGCTATATGGAAGCCGTCGCGCGAACTCCGCAGCCGGTTCTCGTAACCGGTGAAACCGGTACAGGGAAGGAGCTATTTGCACGAGCGTTACACGACGCCTCTGGGCGCAGCGGCAACTTCGTCGCGGTAAGTGTCTCTGGGCTAGACGATATTGCCTTCTCCGACACCTTGTTTGGTCATAAACGCGGGGCCTTTACCGGCGCCGAAAGTAAACGTGACGGGCTTATTAAAACCGCTCAGAACGGCACAATTTTTCTCGACGAGATCGGTGACTTATCAGAATCTTCACAGGTAAAACTCTTGCGCCTACTGCAGGAAAAAGAGTTTTACCCACTCGGCGAAGATCACCCAGTAAATACCAATGCCCGCGTCGTTTGCGCCACCAACGTAGACCTTCTCAGCGCGATAAAGGACGGCAAATTTCGGCTCGATCTCTACTACCGCTTGCGCTCTCATCACATTCAAATCCCATCGCTTAGGCAGCGGATTGGCGATCTTCCGGCACTCATTGAACACTTGGTCGCCAAGGCCGCCAAGGACTTTGAACGTACACCACCGAGCGTGCCGGTAGAGCTCTACACACTGTTAAAACAATACGCATTTCCCGGCAATATTCGCGAACTAGAGGGAATGATTTTTGATGCTGTGGCTAGACAGCAAGGCACGGCACTGTCCCTCGCGAGCTTTCACACAGCGATTGGCAACAACAGTGCGGAGCAACTAATACTGGCGCCAGCTGAAATGGCGAGCGGCGCAGGCTGGGGCGACGACCAACCCCTACCAACCCTTAAAGAAGCCGAAGACCAATTGATTCAAGCGGCACTAACGCGGGCAGAGGGCAATCAAGGTATCGCCGCAACACTGCTCGGGATAACTCGGCAGGCACTTAATAAGCGGCTGGTGCGTGCACGTGAAAAAAACTGATATGGTCCAGCAAACCACTTCAGACGCAGCAAGTAATCGTCAATATGTAACGCCATTCGGCAGCCATACTTTGCTTGCTGCAACATTTGTCGCCCCCCTCACAATCCCTAAGCATCATCAGCACCTCGGCTAAGCCGTTGAAGTCACTACTAAAAAACACACCCTCACAACACTGGCACGTAAAGTGCCTTATAGATTCGACTGAATTGACGTAAGTTGTCGTCTGGAGAATTAGTTAACATGACATCTTTATTCCCGCCGCCTAGCGAACCTATCGATACAAATACGTCGAGTTTACTCGCCCTGCACAAGCTCAAGACGCGCCTGCGAGCCCACTTGGGCGAAACCCCCATCGATGCCGATACGCTCGATGAAGTGTGGGACGATCTTTACGGATTACAGCTAACCCTTTCCAGTGGCAATGACCTAAACCTGCAACAACTTATCGATTTGTTACAGCGCTGTGTTTTACAGCTACGCAGCGGCAACAACAGCCAACGACAACAGGGCTTTAAACATATGATTTTTGCCGTTTCGACTATGATGGAAAATCTCGATCCCGCACATGCAGAGAATGCAACGTCACTCTGCGATGCGGCACTCACACTGTGGAGCTGGATGGATCGCACTAACTAGTGCTCTATCGAGCAATTGCATCCTCTACTCCGCAATTAGCCCCCTCGACTCGATTACCGCGGATTACTGGCCCTGAATCGAACCACGCGAATCAACTCCCTACTCTCAACTCCCTACTCTCAACTTCCAACTTCCAACTTCCAACTATCAACTCCCGGCAATAATAGAGTTGCGAGCTTAAAATTCCTCAGTAGAAACCTCCGCCCCGTAATATCTGCTCTATACTGATAGGAAAATGCACGCCACTATTTAGAATTCAGTTAGCTTCTAGCTCGGTTCTAGGCTGCTATCTAGGTCTCTATCAAGCGACCCTCATACTAAAACCCAAGCCACAATTCACGCCATTATCATGCTGGCAACCATGTGGCCACATAGATTGGTAATAGTGCGTACATAAGCTAGGCATTAAGCATCTTTCAATATCATCCGTTGCCTCAAAGGTAAGCTACATGAGTTCGACTCTCTACAACGCCGTACGACTTTGCGCCGTTCTCATTACGCTAATCGCAGTGCTTTGTGCCCGCTATATTCCAGAACGCGAGCTTATGCTGCACCCAAACGGCGGTATGGTTCATTCAATCTATGCAGACTCCGACTGGGGTGGCACCAGCACCGCTGAGTGGGTAAACCAAGAGGATGTTGAGTGGTTGTGCGAATACCGAGAAAGCGAGACTCACGGCGGTTGTGGCTATTCCATTTCCTTCGGCCTACCCGCCGGCGAAGGTTTAGACTTTTCCGCTTACCGAGGATTCAAACTAAACCTAACCTACGAGGGTGATGCCTCACGTATCCGTGTATTTATTCGCAACTTCAATCCTGCTTACTCTAAAGAAGCGGATCAGAACTCCAGTAAATTTATGTCGCTGATGTTGCGCACTCAAGACCTTCATGGCGATGTCTTTATTGACTTTAACGAGCTCACGGTTATCGACTGGTGGCTTACCCAGTTCGACCTACCTCGCCGCTTAGCAGGCACTGAATTTGATAATGTCGTCACCATCGGCATCGATTACGTCACTCCAGGTACACATAAGCTGCGCATCAACAAGATTGAGATGGTCGGCGAGTGGTTGGAGCGCGAAGACTTATTCTTCGCGATTATTATTTTGTGGATGTGCCTGCTCGCCTGGGAAGGTATCGGCCGCTTTTATACACTGAACAAAAAATCACAAGCCGAAACACAGCGCCTAACTGAACTCGCCTCTAGCTACCACAAGCTTGAAATTGAAAAGCACGAATACGAAGTTAAATCGACTACCGATACCCTTACCGGCATTTTAAATCGCGGAGGTATGGAGCAATTCATATTTGAACTGCTAGAAAAAAATAGAACTCGCGACAACATTGGTTTACTTGTAATCGATGTCGACCATTTCAAACGTATCAATGATCGTCGCGGTCATGATGCTGGCGATAGAATTCTTCAGGGCTTAACCGCCGTGGTCTCGCTAAATACCCGCGACAAAGACGTATTCGGACGCTGGGGCGGGGAGGAATTCCTGTTAGTTTGCACCGATATTAACGCTGAGTATCTGCGCCTACTTGCCGACAAACTCCGCGGTGCGGTAGCGGCCTATCGATTTGAAGCACATAACCCCTTGAGTGTAAGCATCAGCATCGGCGCAACAATGTTCTCTTCATCGGACACGTTTACCACCGCATTCAAACGTGCCGACGACGCGCTTTATCGTGCAAAGGATTCCGGTCGCAACTGTGTTATTTACCTGCCAACACCCAATAGCACGGACTAGCGCTGGCGATCCCAAATTGGACAACACAGTTATGCCTTCTATTTACAACGCTTTCAGGTCTGCAAATGATTAAATCTCGATCGATTGTCTACATTCTTATAGCGCCGCTGTTAAGCGTTGCGGCAATAGCCCTATACAAACACATCCCCGACAGAACCCTGCAGGTAATGAGCTCGCCCGATTCACGGCGTTCTCTTTACGCAGATAGCCGCGACGGTGGCGAAAGCGAAGCCTACTGGCTAGATCAAACCAACGGGTTGTGGGCCTGTAAACTGCGCGAAGGGCTGCAATATCCTTTTTGCGGTATTTCCGCAGTACCGGGTACGAGCCACAGTAAAGGTTTAGACTTAACACAATACGACTCTTTAAACCTACATATCACCTACACCGGACCTGCGAAAAAAATTCGCCTTTATCTGCGCGACTACGACGCCACAATGGCGGATAAACTCGACGGCTATGATGGCAAATTTATGAGTGTGCAACTCAATACCTCCGACTTAAATCGGCCAATAAATATAGAGTTAAATGAGTTCACCGTTGCCGACTGGTGGATAGATCACTACGAACTTACCCGCGAACAATCCAGACCCGAGTTCGCTAACGTCGTCAACATTGGGCTGGATTTTGCAAACCCCTACCCATTTGGCGATCACGAAATTCGTATTATTAATGTTGAATTAGTCGGGAAGCGTATTTCCGCAGAACAATGGTATTTAGGTATCATTACGCTTTGGCTGCTTGGCGCATTTGCGGTTGCCTTAATGCGCTGGTTAGCATTATACCGCGCCGGTCAGGAGAACCTTAACCGTATCGATGAGTTGAACGAACTTAACCAAAAGCTTAAAACACGTTCCGCAGAGTTGGAAAACCTGTCGAAGTCGGACCCGCTAACAGGAACCTTAAACCGCTTAGGTTTCACCGCAGAAATCGACCGCTTTCTAAATAGCACGGCAAGCACTAAAACAGCGTCACTCGCACTCTTTAGCATTGATCAATTTAAAAATGCCAAAGAACATCTTGGCCTCGCTAACACAGATGACTTCTTACAAAACATTACCGACGTCATTCAGTCTCACGCTCGTGCCGACCATGTTCTGGCGCGTTGGGACAGCGACGAATTTGTGATGCTCTGCCCCGACACCGACACCGCAAGCGCATTTGTGATGGTGGAAAATATTCGTAAAATTTTATCCGCTTGGATTCAAGAAAAAAGCAAACGATCCAGCGTTACCATCTGTGCGTCAATTTGTGAGCTCGGCGTGGAAGGCGGCTTCATCACCGCATTTCAAGATCTCGACACGGCAATTGCCAAAGCGAAATCGATTGGCGGCAACTGCACGATCATGGGATAAAGCCATTGATTAATGAGTGGCTTTATTATTCCTTAGAACGTACAGGCCACTTACTCTCAGGCTTGATCAATATAGCTTACGAACGCCAGCTTCTTGCTGTCCGGCGACCAACTCGGAACATTCAAACTCCCCTGTCCACCATAAAAAATATCAGTTAACGGCTGCAGTTCACCACTGTCATTGTTTAACAACATAAGCTGTACATCCCGTCCAAACGGATGAGCTTCCTGTTGATTTTCAAGATAGCGAATAAACACCAACCATTTACCATCGGGTGAAGGGTGCGGAAACCAGTCCGAATGTGGCGACTCGACAAGCTGTACTGGGTTAGCTCCGTCGGCATCCATCCGCCATATTTGCATCATTCCAGTTTGGTAGGAGTTGTAATAAATATAGCGTCCACAGGGGGAGTAATCTGGGCCGTCATCAAGCCCTGGGGTAGCGGTTAAACGGGTTTCTGGGCCACCTTCTACAGAGATCGAGTAGATGTCATAGTCTTTACTGGCAGTGCGTCCAGCGACATAGGCCAAGGTTTTACCGTCCGGTGACCAACCGTGCCAATAGGATGGCGCATGCTCGGTAACCCTACGCGGAACCCCGCCCTCTACCGGCAATATATATAGCACTGATTTATCATCGCTTTCGCTATCATGATGACTCACCACCAACCATTTTCCGTCAGCCGAGATGCCGTGATCGTTGTTGCACCTTACCGCAAAGTCGGTATCGATCTGTTTAACCACATGGCTTTCAAGGTCCACTCGATACAAGTATCCAGCGCGATTAATAATCAAATAATTATCGTATGGATGCCAATTTGGCGCCTCAAATACATCGGCTCCAACGTGAATAACATCGCGTGATTTGGACGCTATATCGAGAATTTCCAACTGACTAACAACCAACACCGGCGCTACTGTCGTTGCCTTACTCATCGCAATTGCTACTCCTATTGTGGCCCATAAACGCGATAGGTAGGGATCAGGAGCACCCGGCCCTCCACGCGCAACAAGCATTCTAAAAAGTGAATTGTTAAATTTAAGTTACACACTAAAATTAGTTTAATGGACAATTCTCGAGCCCTTTTTAAATGGATACTCCGCTCGATTAGTAACATACTAGTGAACACAACCCGTCATAATACATAGCGCTAGGTCATGCTCTCGGTAAAATTCGTTGTTTTTCTATTTTCGATCAGCCTGATTGCGCCAGTATTAGCGGCGGGGTCGCCTACGCCCACCACTGTTCCGCATGGTATCCAGCCAGCCATCGAAACCAACAGTACCGTCCCACCGCAAAGCTGGCTGGTACGTTACCCAGGGCTCGAATCTGGCGAGATCAACCCGAACGACCTTTACAAGCTTAAGCTCCTAGAGCTCGCCTTTGCGGAAATGAACCAACCTTTAAAGCTGCAACCTGTTAACTCATCTTGGGTTCTGGAAAGCCGCAGCAGCCGCAATCTTATTGATGGCCGCTACGACGTACACTGGCTAATGACCAACCAGCGACACGAATCTATGTTGCGCCCTATTCGAGTCCCCATCTATAAGGGCCTAATCGGCTGGCGCCTGCTCTTTATTCACACCAGAAACCAAGCTCACTTTGCCGCTATTGAGACAACAGCGGGGCTGCAGAAAATGGTAGCTGGGCAAGGTCACGACTGGCCCGATGCCGAAATCCTCGATAAAAACAATTTTGCACTAGAACTCTCGTCCTATAGCCGTGGCTTATTCAAAATGCTCGACGTCGGCCGTATCGACTATTTTCCACGGTCCTTAGTAGAAGTGTGGAACGAGCAGCAACAATTCAGCGAATCCGACCTCGTGGTGGAAAATCATTTAGCGCTGCACTACCCCGCCGCCTACTATTTTTTTGTCGCAAAAGATAATCAAGCGCTCGCAGATATTATTGAGCAGGGATTATTAAAAGCCATTAACAACGGTTCGTTCGACGAGATTTTCTACGATCGCTTTGGCAGCGATATTCGCCGCGCAAAACTGCATGAGCGCAAAGTGCTTAAGCTGACCAATCCCCTGCTCTCCGAACAAACCCCACTTGCGAACAACCAACTATGGCTCAACATTAACGACCTGCAAACACTAAATCCCAGCACCGCTAATTAAACAGTCACTATCTTCGCGCGCGTACCCCTAGCGCACCAATCAATCAGGATACCAATCAATAATGCTCAGCTATCGCCACCTTTACCATGCAGGTAACCACGCCGACATATTAAAGCACTACACACTGTGTAGAATATTGTCCTACCTCACTCAAAAAGATAAACCTCTGCGTTATATCGATACCCACGCAGGTGCAGGACGCTACGATTTAAATACATCGGAGGCGCAGAAGCTTCAGGAATACAACGACGGTATTGGCCGTATTCGCAATGCACCGAAAACACCCGCATTAGTTAAAGACTACCTCAACTTAGTTGCCAAATGCGGTTCAAACAATAGCTACAGCTACCCGGGTTCGCCGTGGCTGGCGGCACAGCTACTGCGCCCCTACGACCGTTTGGAGCTTTGTGAACTACACCCACAAGACTTTCCTCGACTCGAAAAAACCATGTCCGCTTTTAAGAATTCTCACTGCTATGACGTTGATGGCTTCCAAAAAAGCGCATCACTTCTGCCTCCTGTCGAACGACGCGGTGTAGTGTTTATCGACCCCTCCTACGAGCTTAAGCAGGACTACAGCAAAGTGGCGGATCATCTGCAGGTACTAACACGTAAGTTTTCGACGGGTGTTTACGCAATTTGGTATCCGATTGTAAATTCAGATCAGGTGGCGCGCTTACACCGTGCAGTGCGCAAGCAACAACATGAGAAAATTGCATGCTACGAGCTCTCGGTAACGGCGGATGAAGCGGCAAAAGGGATGCGAGGTAGCGGTATGATTGTGATTAATCCGCCTTGGTCGTTAACCGCAGAAGTAACCGAGTTCTTAGAATTTGCAGCGCCTCTAGTGGCGACTGACGGCGGCAGTCACTGGCGTGCACTCGATACACTGTAAGGCGCTATAACAGCGCCATGCACTTGGCCTAATCGGTATAATCCGAATATTTTTTCGCGCTACCGCGAACTTTATCGGCAGGATAGCGCGCTTCATTTAGCTTTGTTTTGAGCGCGACCGCGTCCCACAGGTCGATATCCAGTTGATCGGCTAAACGCAACAGGTACAGAAAGACATCGGCCATTTCATGGCTGGCAGCTTCACGCTGTTGAGGATTTAGATTTTCCGCCTGCTCAGGGCTAAGCCACTGAAAAATTTCTAGTAGCTCCGACGCCTCTACGCTGAGCGCCATAACCAAATTTTTAGGGTTGTGGTATTGCTGCCAATCACGCTGCCTGGCGAAGTCGCGCAGATAGGCCTGCACGCTTGCTATCGATTCCCCTGGTGCCAGCCGATCCTTGCTAGATTCAAGCCGATCAGTCATGGGGAATATAACCAGGCTTGGGGAACAACTTAAATTCGCCGCTGAAGTTTGCATCGAATACGTCACCGGCAAGTGCGATCAAAACATATAAGGTTTTAGCTTCGGCTTTGTTTTCCACCGAGACAATATAGTAGCCGCGGCCATTTTTATGGATTTTAACGGCAGATTGATCCAGCGCAGCCCAACTTACAGGCAGCTTTTTTAGCGCGAATGGCGAATCTTCACGGCTGTATTGGTGCGCTGTCGACAAACCTATGTCCAATGCCTTTTTTATAGACACCGGCATTTTGTTGTGGTTTTCATGGGCATAACCGGCATTGGCAAACAGCAGCACGGAAAAACAGACAACAAAGCTTTGAGCCAACGTGAACAGAAATGAGTTGCGATAAGTATTCATAATTAAAACCATTTTTTTATTTTTAGTAACCAAAGTTGTAGCGACACAACAACGACCAAAAGGCCCAGCACCACAACAAAGCCAATACTTGAATTTGCCAACGGAATACCGCCGACATTAATACCTAGTAAACCGGTAAAAAACCCGAGCGGTAGAAAAATCGCTGCAACTAATGACAGCACATACATGCGATTGTTCAGTTGTTCGGCGAGACGGTTCGCGAGCTCTTCCTGGGTAACGGCGGCGCGGTCGCGGACCGAATCAAGATCTTCAATATAGCGGTGCAAGTGATCAGTAGTCTCACGTAGGCGCGAGCGATCGTCGTTATTGAGCCAACTTATTTTGTCATTTTGCAGCTGCAGCATGGCATCGCGCTGGGGTGCAAGGTAACGCCTTAAGGCAATCGCCTGACGCCGTAACTTTGCCACTTCGGTACGCAATTGTAAGCCGGGGCTTAGTAGCACCTGCTCTTCAATATCGCCGAGATAATCTTCAATATCAGAAATCGTCTCCTGCATATGCAGCATGAGAGTTTCACACAGCGCCACCAAAAACCCTGACGCCGTTTCCGGCCCTTCACCCGACTGGATGCGCTCGGCCATTTCCTGAGCGGCAAGTACGTGACGACGGCGCGAAGTAATAATCAAGCGCGCGTCAGTCCATAGGCGCAGTGCCACCATGTCTTCGGGGTTGGCTTCTGCGCTGAAGTTAATACTGCGCAGCGACGCCAGTAGCGAATTACCAAGAACACTAATTCGCGGACGCGCCTCTTCGCGCAACAAGGCTTCGGCCACTAAGGGGCTTACACAATGCTGCCGGTTTAGCCATTGCTTGGCATCTGGATGGGTGTAGTCGATGTGGAGCCAGATCGTTTCACGATCTAGCTCTAGAGTGGAATTTGGATCGCCAAAGATATGGCTCTGTAAGGTCGACCACTCGATAGTGGAACCGCGCTTGGGGCCGGACAAGATTAAACCGTACAGCAAACTTGGGGCCGGTAGCGCGACGGCAGAGCTTGTTGAACTCACAGCTGAATCCACTGGCGAAAGCCCCGTCGCAGCCTCGCTCTTATCCGCCGAGCCTAACGCCATAACCATTTCCTCGGCCTATCAATTGCGTTATGCCAGCTTGTGACAAAGCTCGACTAGGCGAGGATTATAAGGGCGTGTCATATTTTCCAGTGCATCGATAATATCGTGGTGTACTAGCTCGTTCGCTTGAATCCCCACACAGCGGCCGCCAAGCCCTTCACGCAATAGACGCACAGCATAGGCGCCCATGCGGCTTGCCAATAGGCGATCGAAGGCGGTAGGAGCACCACCGCGCTGAATATGACCAAGAACCGTCGCACGCGTCTCTAACTTAGTTGCCGCTTCAATACGTTCGGCCAATTTATAGACATCGGTAATTTTTTCGGTAATACACACTATTGCGTGATTTTTACCGTGTGCAACATGGTCTCGCAACTGATCGAGAAAAACGGCTTCATCAAAGGGTTCTTCGGGCACTATGGCAAATTCGGCCCCGCAACCAATCGCCGAAGCGACCGTTAGGTCACCGCAATGGCGGCCCATAATCTCTACCACGGAAATTCGTTTGTGTGAACTTGAGGTGTCGCGCAAACGATCGAGCGCATCCAACACCGTATTCAAAGCGGTAAAGAAGCCAATGGTATAGTCGGTGCCCGCTACATCATTGTCGATTGTGCCGGGCAGACCGATACAGGGAAATCCCATCTCAGTTAATTTTTTAGCACCCATATAGGAGCCGTCACCACCGATAACGACAAGCGCTTCAATGCCGTGCTCGTGTAGGTTTTTAATCGCTTCTTTACGAATCTCTTCGTTGCGAAACTCGGGGAAGCGCGCCGAACCCAAGAAGGTACCGCCACGATTAATCATGTCCGCAACTGAGCGTCGATCCAGCAGTTTAATCTCGCCGTTATAGAGGCCTTGATATCCGTTATAGATCCCAAACACTTCCATATCGTGGTGCAATGCAGTACGCACAACAGATCGCACGGCCGCGTTCATACCTGGCGCGTCACCACCACTGGTTAAGACCCCTATTCGCTGTATCATTTTGAACTACCTGTGAAGAAGTGATAAAAAAAGAGAATACGCAAAAGCAACGAAACCCAACTACTGGCAGAATCTAGCGCGCAGACTTTGAACAAAGATTTAAGGATCTGATTTTACAGGATTTCGAGACAAAATCCCCGCCATTACCCCAAGGAAAGCGCCATAAAAAAAAGAAAACACGGAATAGCGCGCGTT
The DNA here is from genome assembly GCF_001922985.1 of Teredinibacter waterburyi. GTDB lineage: Bacteria > Pseudomonadota > Gammaproteobacteria > Pseudomonadales > Cellvibrionaceae > Teredinibacter > Teredinibacter waterburyi. Next base: position 34,554 of record NZ_MRUH01000169.1, on the reverse strand, counting down.
TATGGAAGTTTTATAATCGCAGACGCACACAGTCGTGGTAACGAGTCGCTCGAACCGGATCGTTTACAAACTCGAGTAGCGCCTCTTCGCTGAGCGGCCTACTGTAGTAAAAGCCCTGCACTTGATCACAACCGCGGGCAATTAGCCACTTTGACTGAGACGGCCGCTCCACGCCCTCAGCGATAACCTGCAAACACATATTGTGGGCCAGGTCGATAATCGACTTAGCAATGGCCGCTTCTTGCATATCGTTGTCGACATCGACAATAAAGCTGCGATCGATTTTCAGCTTTTGAATTGGGAATCGTTGCAAGTAGGAGAGCGATGAATAGCCAGTGCCGAAGTCGTCAATGGCTAAGGAAAGCCCCATATCACTGAGACATTTCAAGGTTTCAATCGATGATGCGGCATTTTCCATTGCCGATGTTTCGGTTATTTCCAGCTCTAGGTATTCTGCTGGCAATCCCGTTTCGGTGAGAATTTTCTGAACTGTGGTCTCAAAACTCTCCTGGCGGAACTGGCGAGTAGAAAGGTTGACCGAAATTTTGCCCAGGTTAAGCCCCGCGTCCAGCCAAGCCTGAAAACGCTCACAAGCATGCCGCAGCACCCAGTCCCCAAGCGGCTCTATCAGGCCAGTTTCTTCCGCTAGAGGAATAAAGTGAACCGGAGAGACCAAACCGCGCACGCGATGCTGCCAGCGCACAAGCGCCTCAACACCAATTATTTGGCCGTTGTTAAGATCGATTTGTGGCTGATAAAAAAGCAGCAACTCATCTTGCTCTATGGCGCGACGCAGGTCGTTTTCTAACAACAGAAAATTTACCGCGTTATCGGACATGGCCTGAACAAAAAACTGAAAACGATTTTTGCCCGCGGCCTTGGCGCGGTACATCGCGGTATCTGCATGCTTTAGGAGCTGGTCGACGGAATCCCCATCGGCAGGAAATACGCTCACACCAATACTGGCGGTGGTGACAATTTCATGTCCACGCATATTCACCGGTTGCGATAAACTCGCCAATAGTTTTTCGGCTATCTTCTGTACCGACTCAATTTCGGTGATATTTTCCAAGGCGATAACAAATTCATCACCGCCCAAACGCGCAACCGTGTCGGTATCGCGCAACTCTTCGGTCAAACTACGTGCGATATGCTTTAGGAAAGCATCCCCGGCGTCGTGGCCGAGGCTATCGTTAATATTTTTAAATCGATCCAAATCCAGCAGCATAATGGCTAAGCCGGTATCACTGCGGCGCGCGCGGGAAATGCTTTTTTTCATTCTGTCGTAAAACAGCGAGCGATTGGCAAGGCCGGTAAGTGGGTCGTGAAAGGTTACATAGTTGATATGAGATTGGTGATCACGTAGCGCATTTTCGGCCTCTTTGTGTTCAGTAACGTCGATACCAATGGTGAATGTGACGCAATTGATACAGGCCGATGCAGAGCTAAGTTCGGCGCGACCGTCACTATAGTGGCTAATAAACACGCGGCGCATACGATACAGGTGCATAGTGCCATCTTTGTGCTTAGCACTTAACTCCCAAACCTGCTCGCCATCGCCGTTTAAGTCTTGATCTTGCAACTCGGCTAAACGTGTTTGTACAAAGGCGGGATAAAGATCTGGCTCGGTCTGGGCGTTATGAATTTCAGCCGGCACGCCAGCAAGCAAAGAGTGGTGACGACTCGCAAATACCACACTGCCATCTGCGGCGATTGCAGACACCAATACCGGGATGTGCTCAAGTAAGAGCCCCATGTAGACGCGCGCATCGCTATCGTTATTTACCCAAGCACAGGCCTGAGTAATCAGAGTGTTGTCGAGGGCTTTGGACGATTCTTCATCTTTCATTCTTTAGCGCTACTCTCTGAGCTTATAACAATATTAGGCAGATCAACGATCAAGGTTTACAGCCACCCACGAACAGCAAGCCCTCTAGCTCATACCTTTACGCTCCATCCGTGCTTTACTAAGAATAGACTAAGGCGTCTACTTCAGCTCAGCCCAAAGATCGTATTCATCGGCGGCGGTTACATTCACCTTAACTCGGCTACCCGGTGCCAAGCCCGCAGCGCCCTCAATAATCACCACGCCGTCAATCTCTGGAGCATCTGCGTAGCTGCGACCCAGCGCATTTTCGCCTTCAGAGCTATCGACTAACACCTCCAGTTCACGCCCCACTTTTCGCTGTAATCGCGCGGCAGAAATGGCTTGCTGAGCCTCCATAAAGCGCTCCCAGCGTTCTTTTTTGACAATTTCCGGCACATGGTCGGGTAAATCGTTCGCTTTTGCGCCGTCGACTGGCGAATACTGGAAGCAACCAACGCGATCTAGCTGGGCTTCCTGCAACCACTGCAACAGGTGCTCAAAATCGTCATCTGTCTCACCTGGGAAACCGACAATAAATGTCGATCTCAAGGTAAGGTCAGGGCAATTTTCGCGCCACTTATGAATACGCTCCAAGGTTTTCTCTTGGTGAGCCGGGCGCCGCATCGCCTTTAGAATACGCGGACTAGAGTGCTGAAAGGGAATATCGAGATAAGGCAAGATTTTGCCTTCGGCCATTAGCGGTATGACGTTATCCACGTGGGGGTAGGGGTATACATAGTGCAATCGAACCCATACTCCCAGCTCACCCAACGCCTCGCAGAGTTCCAACATCCGAGTTTTAAGCGGGCGGCCCTGCCAAAATCCGGTTTGATATTTAACGTCTACACCATAGGCGCTGGTATCTTGGGATATCACCAAAAGCTCTTGAGTACCGGCATCCACAAGCCGCTTGGCTTCATCCATCACGCTGCCAATTGGACGACTGACAAGATCACCACGCATATCCGGAATAATGCAAAACGAGCAGCGATGATTACAACCTTCCGAAATCTTCAGGTAGGCGTAGTGGCGCGGTGTTAGCTTAACGCCTTGTGGCGGCACTAAATCAATCAGTGGGTTGTGTTGCTGCGACGGCGGAATATAGCTGTGCACAGCGCCCATCACCTCTTCGTAGGCCGCTGGGCCAGTAACGCTCAGCACGTTAGGGAAGGCCTGTTTGATCACTTCGGCATCTTTGCCCTTTCCCATACAACCGGTAACGATAACCTTGCCATTTTCAGCCATAGCTTCGCTAATCGCGTCGAGTGACTCCTGCTTGGCGCTATCGATAAAGCCGCAGGTATTCACAACCACCATATCGGCTTCGTGATAAGTGGGTACCACTTGGTAACCATCAATTTTTAACTGAGTAAGGATACGTTCGGAATCTACCAAGGCTTTCGGGCAACCGAGGGATACAAAGCCGACTTTGGGCTGGGTCATGATGGCATCTCAACAATAAAACAGGGGGGGCACAAATAAGGGGGCGATTCTACTCTTTTGCAATGGCCCTGTCAGTGCAAGTCACTCGACTTGGCACACTTCTGCACAGCTTGACCAACGCCCTTGTCTGTTCGCTTTTTAAGCAAGAAGCCTGTAATATACGGCCTCCCGCGTGGCCACTCCACCCTCCTACCTGCTGCGTCCACCAGAGACAGCAAAGGTTTTCTATGTTCACCCCTATCGACGGTATTCGTACCCGCTATTCGACTATTGAATTTACCGGCATGGACATTCATGTCCGCACCCTGCGCGATAACCAACAATTTGCAGATGCGGATGGAGAAGCAGATCGCCTGGGTATTTCCGACGCCGCCTGGCCACTCTTTGGAATTGTCTGGGATTCAAGCTCAGTACTCGCGCATTTAATGCTAGATTTCGATATTGCGGGCAAGCGTGTCTTAGAGGTGGGCTGTGGTATCGGTTTGGCGAGCTTGGTTTTGAATAAACGCTGCGCCGATATTTCGGCTACGGATTATCACCCTGAAGTGGCCGGCTTCTTGGCGCACAACGTGACGCTAAATGGCGGGCCAGCGATTCCATTTACGCGAACGGCGTGGGAAGACGATATTACCAAGATGGGTCAGTTCGATTTAATCATTGGCAGCGATATTTTGTACGAAAGCGCGCACAGCGAACTGTTGGCAAACTTTATCGATCAACATGCACTCGCCAACTGCGAGGTGGTTTTAGTTGACCCCGGTCGCGGCCACCACGCACGTTTTAGCAAAGCCATGGTTAAGCTCGGCTATGACCATAGCCAAGTAAAACCAGAGCACACCGACTATCTAACCAAGCCGTTTAAAGGGCAAGTGCTAAGCTACTCGCGACAATCTACGGCGGCCTGATTTAAAACGTTTCTGCCTAGCCCCACAAGCAACAGCCTACTGGGGCGACAACTTATTCAATCGGCAAGTTAGTACTGTACTTTAAACCAGCCTAGCCAACGCCAAACCAGCCTAGCCAACGCCGCCCAAGCGCTTATCAAATACCGAAACTACCGAACCCTGCACTCTCCCCTGATGGGAGAACCGCCAATTGCGCTTACTATAAAAGCTATCCTGATCGCGCGTGTATAAGCGCAACAAACCGATCCCAGCCGTAGCCGCAAACTGTTCTGCATGGATTAGCAACTGCTGCCCAACCCCCGCGCAGCGATAGTGTTCATCGACATAAAGATTCGTCAGCCACTCGCCGGGAGTGCTCTGACTGGTGAAATGATAGTAAACAATACTCACCGAACCTACCGGCAGCTTCTCGCCGTCATCGGTCTTAGCAATGGCGAGAAAGGTTCGCGGAATGAGTTGATCGTCGGTGTGCTCTTGTAGCAATTTGATCCGCTTGGCTAGCGCGCCGGCGCTGTCAATCGCTCGCCCCCCGCAACCTTGCAGCCATTCATGATGATGCCATTCGGCAACTGCCGACAGCCACTGCGGGAAGTCCCGCAAATCGTGTATTTCAATAGCGCTCATAGAGGTGTTATTTAACCACTTCGCCGTGCGCCTGCTTATCGGCATGGTAAGACGATCTTACCAACGGCCCACAGGCGGCATGCACAAAGCCCAGCTGTTTTGCGACTTCGGTGTATTCGTCAAACTCACTCGGCTCCACATAGCGTTTTACCGGTAAGTGATCGCGCGATGGCTGTAGATATTGGCCAATGGTGAGCATATCAATATTGTGCTCTCGCATATCTTTAAGCACGGCAAAGATTTCTTCTTTGGTTTCACCCAAGCCCACCATCAAACCGGATTTCGTCAGAACGTCGGGGCGGCGCTGTTTGTATTGCTTGAGTAATTCTAGCGACCACTTGTAGTTTGCCCCGGGGCGCGCCTCGCGATACAAACGCGGTACGGTTTCTAGGTTATGGTTGAAGACATCGGGCGCTTCCTTCTCAAGAATATCGAGCGCAATATCCATACGGCCGCGAAAGTCTGGGGTCAGGACTTCTACCTGTAAATTTGGCGAGAGCGCACGTGATTCGCGAATACAATCGGCAAAGTGTTGGGCACCGCCGTCACGCAGGTCGTCACGATCTACCGAGGTGATAACAACATATTTAAGACCCATATCCGCGATAGCACCAGCTAGGTTCTTGGCTTCGTGTTCATCCAGTGGGTTGGGCTTACCATGACCAACATCGCAGAACGGACAGCGTCGCGTACAAATATCACCCATGATCATAAAAGTCGCGGTGCCGCCGCTAAAACACTCGCTCAGGTTTGGGCAGTTGGCCTCTTCACATACGGTCGATAGCTTATTCTTTCGCAATAACTTTTTAATGCGATCGACTTCCGGCGAAGCGGTAACTTTAATTCGGATCCAATCCGGCTTGCGCAACAGCGCGTCGGTGGCGATCACCTTTACCGGAATACGCTCAACCTTATCGGCATCTCGCAATTTCTCGCCCTGCTTAATGCGGCGAGTGCGTTTTACGGGGGTTACTTCTTCTGTCATTTTTTTTCGCTCACAGTTAACGCTCTGTCGATACCTTTGCGCCGCACATTTGCAGCTGCAAACCGAGTTTATCGGCCAACACTTTCGCATAGGCCTGTTGCACCGCACTTAGCAATGGCGGCTCCGCCACATAGTCGGCTATTTGCGTCATCACCAAATCTTCATAACCACAGGGGTTAATCCCCAAAAACGGGGTTAAATCCATATCCACATTGATCGCCACACCGTGGTAGCTACAACTTTTACGTACCCGCAACCCCAAAGAGGCAATCTTCTTATCCTGAACATAAACACCGGGCGCGTCCGCACGGGCCGCTGCCGCTATGCCATAATCCGCTAATAGCATGACCACAGACTCCTCGATTAAAGTCACCAAGTCTCGCACTCCGAGCTTAAGTCGCTTTAAGCTCAGCAAGGGATAGGCGACCAGCTGGCCTGGGCCGTGGTAGGTAATTTGACCACCGCGGTCAGACTTAACAACAGGAATATTCGTTGGGTTTAACAGATGTTCGGGTTTCCCCGCCTGCCCCTGAGTATAGACAGGCTCATGCTCGACCAGCCACAACTCATCTTCGCTAGCCGCCGTGCGCTGATCGGTAAAGTCTCGCATTTCCTGCCAAACAGTTTGGTAACTGCGCCGCCCCAAGACGCGCACGCGTAAGTTCATGGGCGCTGGAGGAATGCTTAGAGTGTCGTCTGACGAGACGCTGCCCAACTCGATATCCGCTTGCGGCACGAGTTAAAGAACCATCCGCGTTTCAGGTAGCTTTTTCAAATCGTCAAAGATGGCCTGCAACTGGTCAACACCAGTAGCGGTAATAAACACGGTAACCGACTGAAATGTTCCATTGCGGCTATCGCGTATGGTGATTTTTTCGATATCGAAATCCGGGGCGTGAATCTCCATCACACTGAGCACAATCTCGCGATAACGCTCAGTGGCCTCCCCCAACACCTTTATCGGGTAATCGGGACAAGGGAATTCGATTTTAGGCGGCGGGTTATCATTGTTCACGCAGAATACCTCTAGAAAACACAGATTAGACTAAAAGACCGTAAAGCAGCTTATTCAGCTGCGAACTTTTGTTGTATCCAATCCATAAAGCGGGTCACCACACCAGCTTGTGCTACGTCCGCAGCCGCAATTAAGTCTGCACTGGCAAGTGTTTCATCAGCCTGACTAACACGCAATTGTCCGAGTACCTTACCCTTCACAACAGGAGCCTCGATAACTAGGTCAATTTCGGTCACTGCAGCTACATCACCTTCAGAACCGCGCGGAATCGTAACCCAGATGTCTTCTGCCAAGGTTAAGCCAACATCCTTCGGTTCACCGCCCCACACACGCACACGACTTAACTCGTCTCCTGCACTGTATAGTTTTACGGTTTGATAGTAGCGAAACCCGTAGGACAATAGTTTTTGCGACTCAGCCGCACGGGATGATTCTGAACGGGCGCCCATTACTACGGAAATCAATCGCATACCCTGCTTTTTAGCAGACGCCACCAAACAATAGCCAGCCGCTTCAGTATGACCTGTTTTAAGCCCGTCAACAGAGCTGTCGGTGAACAAAAGTTTGTTGCGATTTGGCTGACTAATACCGTTGTGTTTAAAATATTTTTCAGAATAAATATTGTAATGCTCGGGGTGGTCATTGATCACTGCTCGGGCTAAACGCGCCAAATCTCGCGCCGTAGTAACGTGACCTTCCGCCGGCCAGCCGGTGGCATTGACAAAATGCGTGCTGGTCATGCCAAGTAACTGCGCCTGCTGATTCATAATATCGGCAAAGGCTTTTTCCCCCCCAGCAATATGTTGTGCCAGGGCAATAGACGCATCGTTGCCAGACTGTACGATCACACCGCGCAGCATATCGATTGCCGGCACCTCCGATCGCGCCTCCAAAAACATGGTCGAACTACCACTGGCCGAACCACCGCGCTTCCACGCGTCGTCGCTAACCCGCACCAACTCGCTTTCAGTTAAGCGCCCAGCATCAATCTCTTCAGACACTATATAGCTGGTCATCATTTTAGTAAGGCTAGCGGGCGGTAGCGATTGATCGGCGTTATGCTCGATCAAAACCTTACCGGTGTCGGCATCAATCAACAGATAAGCGCTAGCCGCCAGCTGCGGTGGAGCGGGGATAATCACCGGCGCAGCCAAGGACGACATGCTCGTCACTATTAACAATGGCAGCGCCACAACAGCAACCAAACAGCGCGAGAATTTACGAAGAGCAAACGAAAGTTGAAACAAAGACACATTCATTGAGAACAGAAACCTGTGATTTTGAGAAAAGACCAGCGCGTCAAAAGGCGGCCATTGTAGCAGTTTTCAGGCTAAAACCCGAGTTGCCAGCCAGAATAGACGCTAGGATTTAGAGGTAGACAACATGAGGCTCGGGCAAGTTCTCTGCGGCTAAGGTTTCGCGCAGTAACAACACATCCAAGTTGTCGGAAATTGGCCCAATATGGACGCGATACCACTTTCCCTTACCAACTTGTTTGGGGCTGAGCACATTCACCGGAAACGAGGTGAGAGCCGAAAGACGACGCTGTAGTGCCTCTGCACTGGTACGCTGACCAAACGCGCCAACCTGTAGAAAGGTATTGGCCGGTAAACTATATCCTCCCGCATGGGCGGGACTAGGTGCGAGCGGCTCGTCAGATACAGACGTCTGGCGAGATGACTCTGTAGCCGTCGCCCGATAATCATGCGGATCGATATATTCGACCATAACCCGCGCCGTGCCGTGATTAACGTAACCGAGCTTTTTTGCCGCCGAATAGGACAAGTCGATTAGGCGATTGTCGTGAAACGGCCCGCGATCATTAATTCGCACAATCACTGACCGATCATTATCGAGATTTGTTACCCGGACATAGCTTGGGATTGGCAGTGTGGTGTGGGCAGCCGTCATGGCGTACATATCGTAAATTTCGCCATTGGAGGTGCGCTCGCCGTGGAATTTTCGGCCATACCAAGACGCGACGCCCTTTTTCTTATACCCCTCGGGGTTATTCAAAATTCGATAAGTTTTACCCGCGACTTTATAGGGGTTTTTATTACCGGCAATCGTTCGTGGCTCGACTCGCGGTACCGCATCGGGAATATGGTCGACGCTTACCGCTTTCGTGGGGTAGGCGTCGTGTTTCATTTTGTAAACGCGCTTTTGCGAGGCGCAGGCACTAACCAGCAAGCATACACCCAGCACACCCAAACTGAAGCGTGCCGCGCGAATTACCGCAAAGAACAGCGGCGAACGCTCAGAAAACAAAGAGCTATACATCAAGGTAACGAACTTTTTCACCGTAAACTAAACACCCGCCTAGGGTTAATCGGAAGTTGTGGCCGCCGCTGCTTGCTGCTCGTATGCGTAACGAATTTCTTGGCTGAGCTGCCACACCGCTAGCGCATACATCTGGCTGCGATTGTAGCGAGTAATAGTATAGAAGTTCGAAAAGCCTAACCAGAACTCCTTGCCAAGCTCGCCCTCATATTCCAGAGGCACAACCTTTTCGTCACGATTGAAACGGCCTTCCGCAGGCGTAAACCCCATCGCAGCGGCTTCTTGCAACGTAAGGTGCGGCCTAACTCGTGCGTTTAAAACGGATTGATCGTAGTCTTTCGCTATAAGCGCACGGCTAAAAACCGGCTCGCCTTTTTTCCAACCATGGCGTTTGAAATAGTTTGCAACGCTACCGATGGCATCGACGGGGTCATTCCAAATATCCGACACGCCGTTACCGTCAAAATCCACCGCGTAAGCGCGATAGCTGCTCGGAATAAACTGACCGTAGCCCATTGCCCCAGCATAGGAGCCTTTTAAATCACCGATATTTTGTTTTTGCTCGCGCGCCAACAGGAAAAAGTTCTCGAGCTCTGAGCTAAAGAATTTGGCCCGCGGGGAGTAGTCAAAACCCAGCGTCGCCAGCGCATCGAGTACACGATAGCTGCCCATGTAACGGCCATAACGGGTTTCCACACCGATAATGGCGACGACCACCTCTTCTTCTACACCCATTTCTTTGCTGGCCCGAGCGAGGGTGGCTTGGTGGGTATTCCAAAACTCTACCCCCTGAGCAACGCGATCGGCACCCAAAAATATTTTGCGATACTCAAACCAGGGTTTGGTCTTTTCCGCTGGACGCGCAATGGCATCGAGAATTGATTGTTTCTTCTCGGCACCAGCAAGAGCCGCTCGCACCTCATCGGCGTTAAACTTATGTTCCGCTACCAGCTTATCGATAAAAGCCGGTGCCGCCGGATGACTCGCATAGTCAGCGCGAACACTGGCAGACGCCAGCAAAGCCGCTGCCGCGATAGCGACTTTCCAATAGCTTCCACTTATTTTATTGCGTTTGAACTCTACAACTTTGTACAACACACTAACCTCACTTAAGACGTTGAGACTCGTTTTATACGAGTGGAAAACAGTCATTATTTATCATTCGTAGCGAAAACGTTCGACACTTACGGCGCACTAAGAAACCGAGGTATTTTTCGGATCTGTAGCAATCGCCATTAGCAGCCCGAACCCCGTCAACAAGGTTACAATTGAAGTTCCCCCTAAACTGACTAAGGGAAGCGGTACTCCAACCACGGGTAACATTCCAGCAACCATTCCTACGTTAACAAAAACATAAACAAAAAACGTGAGCGTAATACTCGCCGCTAACAATCGATTGAACATATTGCGTGCCGCAAAAGCAATAATAAGACCTCGCGCGACAACTAATAGATAAAGCGCCAACAACATAAGCACACCGTACAAGCCCAACTCTTCGGCCATCACTGCAATAATGAAATCTGTATGGCTCTCGGGCAGAAAATCTAATTGTGATTGGGTTCCGTTAAACAGCCCTTTCCCGGGTAAGCCCCCAGAACCAATCGCTGTCTTCGATTGAATAATATTCCAACCGGCACCCAGCTTATCGGCCTCAGGGTCCAAAAGCGTCAACACCCGCTGCTTTTGGTAGTCCTTCATGATGAAATGCCACATTGGCCAAATACTCGCCCCAACCATTGCCAAGCTGCCAAAAATGTAACGCCACTGTAAGCCCGCCATAAACAGAACGATCAAACCGGAGGTTGAGATTAGAATCGCCGTGCCTAAGTCTGGCTGTAAAAAAATGAGCACACCAGGGGTCAACACTATCACCAAACTCATCAGCACATCCGCCAGCGAGGGCGGCAAACGACGCGCGGAAAAATAAGCGGCCATCATTACCGGTACCGCTATTTTCAGAATTTCTGAGGGTTGAAAACGAATAAAACCTAGGCTGACCCAACGCTTCGCGCCCTTCGCGCCAACGCCAATAAGCAACACAGCAATGAGCAGGATAATGCCAACTAAATAGAGCCAAACCGACCAGCGCCGCAACATTTGCAAATCGAGCTGTGCGGTAATAAACATAGCGCTGTAAGCGATAATGAAAAATATCCCTTGGCGGCGCAGCATCAACTCATTCTGCCCGCTAGCGCTATAAAGCACGGCAAGTCCAAAACAGGTGATCACCAAAAGAAGCAGCAGCAAGATTGGATCTACGCGCAAACGATGCGACCAAGCAGGGCCACGCGCAAATTGCACGTTCGAGTCTGGTAATCTACGGACAAAGTCTTGGCTGGTAATTTTCATTGCACAGCCTCACTTGGCGGAGCTAAATATTCATCAAACATTTTGCGTGCAATAGGCCCTGCGGCGCTGCCACCATGTTCACCATTTTCAACGATAACCGCGAGCGCAATTTGCGGATTTTCAACCGGTGCAAAGCCAATATAAAGGGCGTGATCCCAATGGCGCTCGTCCATAGTGTCCGAATCGTACTCAGCATCTTGCGCGATGCCCACCACTTGAGCGGTGCCGGTCTTGCCCGCGCTGCGATACTTTGCACCACGGCCAACTCGATAGGCTGTTCCACGCGGGTCGTGAACAGTGCCTTCCATCGCGCTGATAACATAATCCCAATAGATGTCGTTAACTTGAACCTCGTCCACCACCTGCAATTCTGTCTCGGTATCACCAATACTTCGCACTAGCCGCGGGGCGAGGTGACGACCGCGCGAAGCGATAGTTGCGGTCATTACCGCCAACTGTAGCGGCGTGGTGAGAACATCACCCTGACCAATACTGACATTGATACTGTCGCCGGGAAACCAGTGCATGCCGCGAGTCTTGCGCTTCCATTCCCGCGACGGCCAGATGCCACTGCGCTCACTTGGAATATCGATAGCCGTCTTACTGCCAAGACCAAACTGAATTCCAAATGCGTGCATTCGATCTACCCCCATGCGGAAGGCCATATCGTAAAAATACACATCGCAGGATTCCATAAGAGCTTGCCGCAAATTCACACGGGTGCCGTGACCGCCCTTTTTCCAATCTCGGTAGAAACGCTCATCGGTTTCGAGCTGGTAGTAGCCTGGGTCAGAAATTCGCGTTTGAAAATTCACCACGCCATTCGCAAGGCCCGCCAGTCCTAACACCGGTTTAATAGTCGAGCCCGGCGGATACTGGCCCTGGATAGCACGATTGAACAAGGGTAAATCGCGCGACTCATTCAGCGCACGGTAATCCGCGTAGGAAATTCCACTCACAAATAAATTCGGGTCGTAACTTGGCGCGCTCACCATCGCCAGCACGCCACCGGTATTTACATCAATAGCGACCACCGCTCCGCGACGACCGTCAAGCTCCTTCACAGCGACTTGCTGTAATCGCACATCAAGAAATAGATGTAGATCGGCACCGGGTTCAGGGTCGCGTGTATTAAGTGTGCGCAATACGCGACCGTGCGCATTGGTTTCAATATTTTCACTGCCCACTTCGCCTAACAAAATAGACTCGTAAAACTTCTCTAAACCGATCTTGCCAATACTGTGCGTGCCGCTGTAACGGCGGTAGGTATCCTCGTCAAAAGAGCTGAGTTCATGCTCATTGATGCGACCCACATAGCCTAATGTATGAGCGAATAATGCTGCCTGCGGGTAATAACGCATCAACTGCGCTTCAATCTCCACACCTTCAAATTGAAATTCATTCACCGAAAAGCGCGAGATTTCCTCTTCGCTCAAACGGTAGCGCAGCGGCACGGCTTCGAAGGGACGACGGCGTTGATGTAAACGCTTGTAGAAATTTTCGACGTCGCGCTCATCAATACTCACCAACTCACTTAACTGGGCAATAGTTTTCTCGAGGTCGCCCGCCCGCTCTTTTACTACCGACAAAGTAAAGCTAGGACGGTTGTCCGCTAACAGCTCACCGTGGTTGTCGTAGATCAAGCCGCGGTTGGGGGGGATGGGCCGCAACTGAATCCGATTGTTATCAGAGCGAGTCACGTAATCTTGATGATCAACAACCTGCAACTTGTAGTAACGCGCTACCAGCAAGCCGAACATCACTAAAACCAACAAAAATGCGAGCGCCACTCTATAACCAAAAACTCGCGCTTCCTGGTGATGGTCTTTAAACTCGTGGAAATCCTTGCCGGCCCAGTTCATGCTGCGTGGTTAGACTCACTTTCTTGACGATTGATTCAGTTGTTTCTTATTTATGATAAGGATGATTCTGCAATATAGTCCAAGCTCGGTAGAGCTGCTCCGCCAACACAATACGCACCAAAGGGTGCGGCAGCGTAAGCCCAGACAACGACCATTTTTCATCGGCGCGATTCAGGCATTTAGGTGATAAACCGTCGGGCCCACCGATCAACAAACTAACGTTCACACCGTCCATGCGCCAGCTCGCCATTTTCTCGGCAAGCAACTCGGTACTCAGCTTTTTACCCAATACGTCGAGCGCAATAACGCGGTGATTGCCGGACGGACTGCCAATTACAGATAAAATCTGCTCGCCTTCGGCAGCTTTTACCTGATCTACATTCGTATTTTTAGAACGATTTGCCAGCGGAAGTTCCACTAAGTTTAGGCTTAAATCCCGAGGTAGGCGTTTGGCGTACTCTTGATACCCCTCCTGCACCCAGGACGGCATCTTGGTTCCAACGGCAATAAGATCTATTTTCATGAATTAACAGACGCGGGCTAACGAGGCGGGAACTAACCGACACTAGGCCGGCTATAGAAGCGAATACAGAACGCTACGATCAAGTTGCACTGCGACTAGCAGGGGCGGTAGACCAAAGCTTTTCCAACTCGTAGAAATCACGAGTCTCTTTCAACATTACGTGAACAACCGTATCACCGAAATCTACCAATACCCATTCTCCGGTTTCCATACCTTCAACCCCGATGGGCTGAAACCCCGATTCTTTTGCATCGACCACAACATTATTGGCCAACGACTTAACATGGCGATTCGAGGTACCGGTAGCGATCACCAGCTGGTCCATCACGTTACTTAGGGTGGTGACGTCGAGCACATGAATATCGTGTCCTTTTAGGTCTTCTAAAGCACCATTTACGACGTCAGCAAGCGTTTTTTCTGTCATTGTTTTACCTATTTTGCCCTATTGGGCAGTTTAACTATAAAGTGTTTAAATACAGTTGGTTGAGCTTAATATAGTCCCAAACCGCTGCGGGGATGAGAGTCTTCAGCCGCGCATTATTTTCGTCTCCACGGCTAGTATTAGCGTCGAGTTCGGCATTTTCTATCGCGCTACCCACAGCTATCCCATCACGTATCGCGCTCGACGAAATAGCCACTGGCGCCGTCTGCAAAAAGGCAAGTTTGCCCGCGCAATACTGCTGCAACTCGCCAGCGGCAACTTGACGCTGATCGACCCATGCCTGTACTTCACCGCTTAAACAGCTGTAGCCCGGACGAGGCCAAACCGCGAAGTTCGCCAAGCGCTCAAGCTCCTGCCAGCGATACCAGCTCATAATGGTTTGCAATGAATCCCAACCCATTAAAAAAATCAGACACGCCTCAGGACCGTACACCTGTCGATAATGAGTTAAGGTCGCGAAAGTGTAGGACGGACTGTCCTGCTCCAGTTCCCAAGGGTCTACAACTAGCTCAGGGGTACCTGCGATAGCCAAACGCAGCATCTGCAAGCGCTGTTCGCCAGTGGCCTGTAGCGTCGCTTTGTGCGGCGGCAAATGGCAGGGCAACAAGCTTACGGAAGCCGCCTTTAACTGCGCGCGAGCATCCAGCGCAGCACTTAGGTGACCATTGTGCACTGGGTCGAAGCTGCCGCCAAACAATACCAGTGTTTTTGTGTCAGACGAATGACGCCGCGCCATCTCCGAGACTGAGGCTTGGCCCTTAGCAGGCGCGGATTTAGGCGAGGATATGTCCGTCACCCAATACAATCCACTTTTGCGAGGTTAGCCCTTCTAAACCGACCGGGCCGCGCGCATGGATCTTATCTGTGGAAATGCCGATTTCGGCACCCAAGCCATACTGAAAGCCATCGGCAAAGCGCGTAGACGCATTCACCATTACCGAACTCGAATCGACGCGAGCCAAAAACTGGCGCGCTTTACTGTAGTTTTCGGTAACAATACATTCGGTATGACCCGAACTGTGCGCTGCGATGTGATCGATAGCTTCGTCCATACCCGCAACGATTTTTATCGACAATACAGGTGCCAGATACTCCGTATCCCAATCACTTTCGGTGGCGGCGTTTATACCGGGTAGCAGCGCTTGGGTGGCACTGCAGCCGCGCAACTCTACGCCTTTTTCGGCATAGGCCGCAGCCAGAGGCGGCAGCACTTGAGCGGCAACCGCTTCCGCTACCAGCAAGGTTTCCATTGCGTTACAAACACCATAGCGATGGGTTTTACTGTTAAGCGCAATATCGAAGGCCTTATCGGTATCAGCATTGTCATCGATATAAACGTGGCAAATACCGTCTAGGTGTTTAATCACGCTAACCCTCGACTCGTTGGCGATACGCTCAATCAAGCTGCGACCGCCGCGTGGCACAATTACGTCGACATAGGCCGGCATGGTGATTAATTCGCCGACAGCGGCGCGATCAGTTGTCTCGACAACCTGTACAGATGTGGCGGGTAATCCGGCCTTAGCAAGTCCAGCGCTGATGCATTTAGCAATTGCACGATTGGAGTTAATCGCTTCGCTGCCGCCGCGTAAAATCGTCGCGTTGCCCGATTTCAAACAAAGGCTCGCCGCGTCGATAGTAACGTTGGGTCGCGACTCATAAATAATGCCTACCACACCAAGGGGCACGCGCATTTTGCCAATCTGAATGCCCGAGGGTCGATAGCTCAGATCGGTAATTTCACCGCAGGGGTCACGCAAAGCCGCAACCTGCAGCAGGCCTTCGATCATGCTGTCGATACGCTCCGGCGTAAGCGCCAAACGATCCAATAATGCCGGATCAAGCCCGTTGGCCTCCCCCTTAGCAACGTCTATGGCGTTGGCGATCGCAATCGCCTCACGCTGCTCATTAAGCACATCGCCAATAGCGAGTAGCGCATCGTTTTTTTGCTGGGTTGTCGCCGCCATCATAATACGTGACGCCGCGCGCGCATTGCGGCCGAGCCCTACCATGTAGTCATGTACAGAGAGTTCGACGGCGGCGTGGTCTTGATTGTCTGTGGTCTGTTGCATATTCGTCTGCTAATTCGGGTCATTCAAAGGAAACTGCGGGCATTATAACGCCCCACCCCGTCAGGGTCAGGTAGAAACGGGAATTATTTCCGACGGCGCAACAGGAGCAAGGGGTTCGGCAGAGAAGTGGCGACGAGCAAAATCGATGCGTTGTCGCACCGACATCCGAGCGGGGTTTTTCAGTTTTTCGATTTCGCGCAGGCGCGGCAGCAAACCGGCATGATTAGCGATTTGAATCGACAGGCCTGGGCGCGCGTTAAGCTCCAGCAGCACAGGGCCCTGATTGGCATCCAACACTAGGTCGACGCCGAGATAGCCGAGGCCTGTCATATCGGAACAGGCGCAGCCCAGCTCTAGCAATTCCTGCCAACGAGGTACGGCTAAACGCATCAAATCACAACCGGTATCGGGGTGATGACTGACCCTATGATCGCGCTGCACCGCATTTACCGCGCGCCCAGACCCCACATCGATGCCGACACCCACGGCCCCCTGATGAAGATTTGCCTTACCTTGAGAGACAGCACAGGAAAGCCGCATCATCGACATCACCGGCACGCCGCGAAACACAATTAAACGTATATCGGGCACCCCCTCGTAGGAGTACTCGGCAAGAAACGGATCGACAACGATCAAACCTTCCACAATCGCGACATCCATCGCGCCGCCCAAGGAAAACAAGCCCGCGAGAATATTGGAGAGATGGCGCTGAATATCGGGCAACTCAATTGGCTGGCCATTACTGCGATAGTAGCGGCCTTCTTCGACCCTGATAATGACCAGAATTCCCTTGCCACCGGAACCCTTGGCCGGCTTTATACAAAAACTCTTCTGACCGCGTAGCAATAACTCCACATTTTTAATGGCCGGCTGGCTATCCACCACACCGATCATTTCTGGTACCGGTACATCATGCTCCAGCGCCAACTGTTTGGTTTTTAATTTATCGTCGACCAAAGGCATTAAATAGCGTGGGTTGTAGGCGCTAATATAGGAAATATTACGCCGGTTCATTCCCAGAATACCCATGCTATAAAGCGGTTTTATTCGTGTTCGCCAAAAATTAAACACGCTTAAGCCCCTTTCGCCATCGCCAGCCAGCACCGGCCGCAAGCTTTGCTAGCTAACATCTCTAGTTTCCATCCTTCGGCAACAACTCTTTGAAACGACGAATCTCGGAAAGACGGTAACCTTTGTAGCTGCCCAGCATTAATACCAACGCCATAAAGATCAGCTGCAAGCTCAAAAAGTTAAAGGTGAGGTGACGCACTATGTCGTTGGTCATCACCACATAAGCCAGCATGGCTACTACGAGAGAACCGCCGCCCTGTACCAACACCTGTTTTGGGCCTTCCTCTTCCCACAGGATTGACATGCGCTCTATAGTCCAGCTAAGAATAATCATCGGGAAGAAGGTGATTTTTAATCCTTCACTCAAGCCCAGCTGATAAGCCAGTACTGCAAACACAGCGATCAATACAATCACCGAAATAATCACTGCCGATATACGTGCGATAAGCAGCAGGTTTAACTGCGAAAGGTAGCTGCGAATCATCAGCCCTACCCCCACAATAAGCAGAAAGCCGACTACGCCCGTCAACAGGCTAGTTTGAATAAATGCCATGGCAATAAGCACCGGCATAAAGGTGCCAGAGGTACGCAAGCCGACGAGGATTCGCAGCATAACAACCACGAGCACACCGACGGGAATTAACAAAATACCCTTAAACAGTGCTTGTTCTTCCAAGGGCAGGCTGTGAATTGAAAAATCCAGCAGGCTGCTACGGCGCACACTTTCACGTTCGATCACCTGATTTACCGGAACCTCTTGTTCGATAACCGAAAAATGTACCGTCGATTGATTGCCGCCAATTAAATCCAGCAAGGCGGCGGAGTGATATTCCCACAATATTTGATTTGGTTTGCGACCCTGCTTGCCAGTCGCAGGATCAAATAGTTGATAGCCATCCCCTTCAAACACTTGCAATACCGGCGCTAGCGACTGCCGGCGACGGCCATCTTCGAGGTTCAGCAGCAGCACCTTGCGCGCTGGCACTCCCGCATGGTGCAACAAATCGACCAGCCAATCGATGCGGGTTTGGGCCTGCCCTAACAGCTGGGCACTTTGAGCCTCGGTACGGAACTCGCGAATCAACTCACGGGTGAGCGTGAAGTTATCGGCCGAGCGAGCGAGCGCGTTTTCAAGTAATTGCAAAGCGGCGGTAACTTGCGGGCCATCGCCCTGCAGCATCTTAGGCGGGGCGATAGAAGGTGATGACAGGTCCACGCGCTGATTTGGGTCGACCAACATATCGACACGGTAATAAAGTGTTTGCTTACCCCACACCGAACGCGCCGACCACTCCGCTCGTCGACCGCTGGAACCATCTGCGGCGGCATCGGTAAAGGCCAACCCATAGCCAGGGCTGGCGGTGTGCTCCCCCAAACGCTCGAAGCCCATTTGGGTATCGGGGATTGCAAGCGAAAGCTTTACCGGCTCGCCCTTTGCCAAGTATTCAATTTTCGCCTCAATTGACCAGATTTGACGTTTCTCACCCGGCAGCCAAGGTACATCAAAGGCAATGTGACGGTAGGCTGCGAGTCCAAAACCCGCTATTAACAATAAGGCAACGAAGGTATAAAAGGGCGCTCTTGATTTGGACAATCTCACAGCTGAACCTGTTTTGGATGTAATAGACGGTTGAATAGAATTAAGAATTAGCTTGGCAATTTTGACTTAGTAAGCGCCGCTGGAAACTTGGGCGCGACACTGAAAAGCCTGCCGGCTACGCCCTCATTTGAGTAAATTCCAATTTGAAAAAGCCCGAAACCGAAAACCCAAGAACTTGAAAATTCAGCTACTTGGGTTCTTGTGCTGCTTTTTGCGGTGCTTTCTTTTGCGCTGTGGTCTGCGCCTTCTCGGCTAGCGAATCGCGCAGCTTACGCGACTGCGTAAATTTAAGCGAAACATCTACCATGGCAAAGTCCTGTAAAAAATTACGGCCGAGCAGTACCGGATAAAGCATTTTATTGCGATCAGTAAGGGTAAACTCGACGCCCTCAACCTTGTCGCCAACCTGTACCAACAACTCAACAACTGGGCGCCGCTCCAACTCTTCGAGCGATGCCTGGCGAATTTTTTTATGGTGCAGTAAAGGTGTTTCGAAGGCTTGACTACCGCCTTCGCCTGGCACCGTAAAACGCACCCAGCGCTTGCCGTCACGCTCGAACCTCTGCACATCAACCGCGCTAATCGACGAAGTCGCCGCGCCCGTATCTATGCGGGCCTTGTAGCGTTGCTGAGCGACAGGTAACCACACCCATTCAACCCGCCCTAAAACCAATTTGTCGGTTGTTTTAGGCTGCACATCACTAGTATTGTCAACGGGAATTGCCGCTGGCGAGCCCACTGGCACGCTAGCCGTTACCGGTGCTGATTCGCCTGTAACCACTTCATGGACATCTTGAATTTGAAGCTGCATTAACTCTAACTGCTCCGTGAGCGCTTGCTGGGAAAACTGTAGAGAGTCTAGCTGCTCGGCCTGTTCGAGCAAAAGATCGCTGTGACGAGCTAACTGCTCGGCTTTTTCCTGTAGCGCCGCATCGGTATTTTTTTGGTTGCTAAAAGTACAGCCACTGGCCACCAGCAACCCACAAATCAACACAACCTTCAAACAAAAATATCTGTACACCTCTGTACTACCACCCCAATCGAACCTTGACCCCATATTCCCGTCCGTTCTGTTACCCTTCGGTTTAATAACGTTAATTCTGCTTCAACTCTGCCGTTAATTTACATATCACTTAGGTGCGGCATCCCTAATAATGGCGCGGCTTAAGGCGCGCTATGATACCAAGCTAGTTAACAATTAATGAGTAAAACCACACGCGGAAGGAGTTACCTGTGATTAAGGGCATTATATTTGACCACGATGGCACGCTAGTCGACTCAGAACGCGTTCACTTTGAGATCTGGCGCGATGTTTTACGCTCTTATTCCACAGAACTCAATCGCGATGATTATATTCGCCATCACGCCGGTGTACCTACAGATAAAAATGCCGAACGCATGGTAAAGGACTTTGATCTTGCGATATCCGCCGCCGAGCTAACCGCCACCAAATTAGCCGCTGCCCGCGCCCATCTGGATAATACCGCCTTTCCGCTCTACCCCGACACTCATGAAGCAGTAGCGCTAAGCTACTCCGCCGGCATGAAAATGGGAATCGCCACTGGCGCAGGCCGCGTAGAGATTGATTCCTCGCTCGACAGCCATCAATTGCGATCCTATTTCGGCGCAATCTCGACTCGCGATGACGTCAAATCCGGCAAACCAGCGCCCGATGTCTATTTGCAGTGCGCGCAAATGCTTAAACTCAAAGCCAAAGATTGCATCGCGATTGAAGACAGTCGCACCGGCGTCGAATCAGCGCTCGCCGCAGGCATGGAAGTCATCGTGATCGCAAATGACTTTTCTGCGCTGCAAGATCTTTCTCGCGCCACATACTCCGCAAGTAGCTTACGTGAAGCGGTGGTTATAGCCCTCACAAAAAAAGGGCCCTACGACTAAACTCGCAGCGGCCCTTTGGTGAAGCAATTTAGACCAGAATGGGCGATACCCAGTCGGCGCAGACCCAGCTGGCCATTATCCGTCGACTGGGTATTTATAACCGTTAGGATTCACCCTTGCTATGTTTGCTAGGCTGCGAATGACGCGGTTTCTCATGCCTATCCGGCCAAACATCAGCTTCACATCCAAATAACTGCTCCCCCGCTACGCAAATATCCTTCCCACGACCACCGAACAAACGATCACGTCCGTCGCCGCCATTGAGTTGATCACGTCCATTACCACCCAACAGCACATCCCTGCCCGCACCGGCACAAACTAAATCATCGCCAGCGAGGCTAACAATCAGATCCCTAGCGGGAGTGCCAACCATAACATCGTCATGCTGGCTGCCGATCAAGGTGCCACGGTATAGCTGTCCGTTCAGCGGACCACCTACAATATGACCATTTTCTGCCTCTACATAAATAGTGGCCTCACGGCCCATGCAGCTAGGTACGCCAACGACCGCAGAAAAATCTAGCGCAATAATGACAGGGTCGTGATCAGACGAACGATAAGCATCGGCCTTATAGAGATCGGTAGAGCTAGCAGGATCTGAAAGATAATTATCCGGCTTATATTCGCTGTTGTAGTCGAGTAAATTGATCTCATCAGCATTGATATGCCAGTCGGCAACCGCGACCACACGCCCCGCCAAGGCCTCGCTCGCCAGCGCGTGATCGAGATAGCCGAGCTGACCATCGAACACATAACCGTAGGCTTCGGCACCGATAAACTGATCAATTAAATCCCGGTAACCCGCGTTCTTGAAGGCGTTAATTGGGGCTTCTTTACGGTAGGCGTTTAGATCGCCAATAACCAATTGATAAGGTGTATCGATAGCGGTTGGATGACTGGCCAGCCACGCCACTTCACGCTCGGCAGCGGCGGTACGTGTAGAGTTACAATTCCCTTGACCCGTGCTCACATCATCATCTCCAGTGCCGCAGGAAGAACCCTTAGACTTAAGATGGTTTACTGCCACAGTAAAGTTTTCCCCGCTCGCTAGATGTTGAAAACTTTGCGCCAACGCCGCACGATTTTTAGCTTCGCCACTAGACAGAGGGTCAGTAAATTCTAAGTCATCGAGAACAGCAGTAGTCCCTATTTTGGCAACCGTCGTTGGGCGATAGATAATCCCGACGCTGATCGCATCGCTGCCAAGGCTACCGGTGACCAGCGCTTGGTAAGCATCGGAACTAGATGTTGTACAACCGCGGTTAAGCGCATCAACTAAGGTCTCTACCGGCGTTACTTCGGCGCCCAAAGCAGGGTTTTCCAGTTCCATCAGACCGACAACATCCGCATCTAACGCACACAGTGCCGCAACAATCTTATCCTGCTGACGCTGCAACTCAGCAACTGAATTCGCGCCGCGACAATCCATATTGGCCTCTGGCCCGCATTGCGCAACACCATCATCCAAGGTGGTGAAATAGTTCAGTACATTAAAACTGGCAATGCGCAAGTTCCCCAAACCTTGCAATGGCGCTTCTGTACGAGGGTTGTTGTCATTAAAACGGTAGTCGTACACACCTGGGACCGGCTG
This sequence comes from Teredinibacter waterburyi, assembly GCF_001922985.1. Taxonomy (GTDB): domain Bacteria; phylum Pseudomonadota; class Gammaproteobacteria; order Pseudomonadales; family Cellvibrionaceae; genus Teredinibacter; species Teredinibacter waterburyi. The sequence continues at coordinate 12,026 of NZ_MRUH01000169.1, read as the reverse complement.
AATACGCCACTTATCGTAGGCGTAATGCAAAGGCCCGGTAAGACCAACCACCGAAGCCCCACCGCGCAGGCCGTTCTCACCGCTCAACCCTGGCAAAGGGTTGAGGACCTGTATCGGATTCTGAGTGCTACTGCCGTCATCGAGTACTATTCTCGCCGTCGCCATCTGAATTTGATGCGCGATCCAAGCGTCGGCATCTGGCTCCGCCACATCGGTAAACTGACGAAAACGGTCACCCGCGGCCAAAACGACTTCGCCGTAGCGACCCAACTGGTAGTACTCAGTCGCAAACAGCTCACTGCTTATGCTAACCAACATACCTTCATAAGCTTCGTAGAAGGAATCAATTTCTGCTTGAGCCTGATCTAAGCTCTGGGAGGTTACCGCCACCGGCAAGCTAATTTGCGCCGGACTAGGTAGTGGATTGTTGGAACTGAGAATCACAACCGCATCCGCGCTGGCCGGATTCAATTGGCTCATGCCGTAGTAGTCCGACGCCGCACCAGTAACACGAACCTGATCGCCAACACTGACCGCGACCGTGCAACTGCCGCAGTACACGAAAATACCTTCGGAGGTCTGAGCATTGCTATCGCTATCGGCATCCTCCTCCTGAATAAAGAAGCCGCGCAATTGATCGCTACCTTGGTAGACGCCAACCACAATCGCCTCAACAATCACTTCATCGCTGCGTGTTACTTCCGCGCCAGCGCCTTGGATCTGATGAATCTTTACCCGTTCAGGTGCTGGCTCTGGACTTGGCTCGGTACTGGGCCTGGGTGTCAGAGTTGGTGTCGGCTCAAGAATGACACCAGCCTCACAACGACCAAAATTACTTTCAGCCGGCGGCAGCCAAACCTGATTTAAATAATCAAACTGCAATGAATAGCCAACCGGCGTAGTACTGCTTTCCGACACACCAATGTCTTCACTCAGCAAACCAACAGCGGGGCCATCCAGCGCCTCAAAGGCACCCTCATAACTTAAAAACTGAACTACATTTGCACTGTCGTCCAGTAATGCAATACCGTCTGGCGCGCCATTTTGCAAACCGTTCGCAGGCAAGCTAAGTGTAAAATAGCCACGCTCACAGCCCTCAACCGCGCTGAGTTCACCACTTATCGCAAAGGTATTGTAGGGCGCACGCTGGCTAGCAGAGCCGTTATAGAGCACCAAGCTCCAACCGCTTAGTTCTGCGCCGACTGGCCCACTTAGCTCTATAGCCTCGCCGGTATCAGTGCCATCGTTATCGTAGTGAATCTCGCTAATACTAATATCCGCCTGCGCTGCAGCTAACAGGCTGAAGGGTGTGACGGTTGTGCATAACGCGGCCAGCAGGTAGCGCGCAGACAGTAATTTGAACATCTAAGGCTCTCCAATTATCTAATTATCGCCATTCGGACTGAGAACAACTCCTGTGGCGAGAGCCTAGGGATAGAGTTTGACACTAATAAGACGTTCTCGTTAATGCCATCAAATTTAAAAAAAGCGACATAAAAGTCACCTAAATAATTCATCTAGATGTCATTAAATCGCGATAGGCAGCATACTCCCAGTGTTTACTAAGCTAGTTCGCCGTAATGGCTTAATCCTAATTCCGGCTCAACCACTGCATTAAAGCTATAATTCAGATGCCGTTCAGCCAAGCCGTTGTATTCTTTAGCGCATCAACACACACTAAGTTCGATATTGCCGCGAACGCTCAGTATCTAAACCCTCAGAACACCAACTGACAAAGGGGCCACACACCTTGCAATGCCGGGGAAGGTTAACCGATACCGCAAGCGTCCGGTTCCGATTAGAATGGCGAACTCAAACTGCGAATTGATTATGACCATGAATTTAAAAACATTTGCACACCTCCCCCTATTCATTTGCCTTGCCTTTGTGGGCATAAGTGTCGTTGCACCTGTAACCGCTGCCGCCTCACAAGCCGTGATGCAGCTAGCGCAAAACGATAGTGGCGCTACAAGCAAAGCGCGCGCAGCAGCCATTGCACAACAAAAGTATGGCGGCAAGGTGCTTAATGTGAGCGAAGCTGGTGGTGTTTATCGGGTTAAGCTTTTACAGCAATCGGGCAAGGTGAAGATTGTAAAAATACCGGCGGCGTCGGCTAGATCTGCAGGAGGTTAAGCCGTGAAACTATTAATCGTTGAAGATGAAACCGCCATTCGCCAGCAACTAATCGATTTTTTTAGCGCTCAAAAATTTGTTCTCGACAGTGCCGCCGACGGTATAGAGGGCAGTTATTACGCAACCGAATTCGATTATGATCTTGCGATTATCGATATCGGCCTACCCGGCATTGACGGTATCGAAGTGATTAAACGGCTGAGAGCCGCCAATCGAAAATATCCGGTGCTCGTCCTTACCGCACGCGGACACTGGCAAGATAAGGTCAACGGCCTCGAAGCGGGTGCCGACGACTATCTAGTCAAACCTTTTCACAGCGAAGAACTGCGCGCGCGCGTAAACGCCCTCATTCGACGCTCGGCCGGTCACTCAACGCCACAACTACGATTCGGACCAATCGCAATTGATACCAGTAGCAAGCGGGTATCACTAAACGATACGGAAGTAGAGTTAACTAGCTTTGAGTACAACACCTTGGAGTACCTCGTACTCCATGCCGGCGAGGCTATATCCAAAACTGTCCTTACCGAACACCTCTACAATCAGGACTATGAACGCGACAGCAATGTCATTGAAGTTTTTATCGGCAGGCTGCGCAAAAAGCTAGACCCAGACGGGAGCCTTAGTCCAATTCGCACAGTGCGCGGGCTGGGCTATAGGTTTGCCCTTACGGTCAATGAAACACTACCCAGCTAACGCACAATCTTTAATGCGGGATTGGTAACACAAGTGCCACTCACTAACCGGCCTTTCGCAAGGAGCGAAGTCGATAATGCCAACATTCTTCATAAGTAAACGCGCTTATTTTATATTGCTGCTCGCGCTTACAATTGGCGTTGGCGCGGCACAATTGGCGTTAAATTGGCAAATCGAAAAAAATGTCTACGCGGAAAACAATTCACTGCTCGCCAACCAAGCGCAGTTGCGTAGCGATATATTAAAACGCGAACTCAGCTCCAGCGAACATCACGTGCGCTTTTTAGCGGCGACCCCCCCGATACAGGGCATTGTAAGAGCAACTAAAAACAACGGCGTCGACCCCTACGACGGGACAAGCAGGGCCCAATGGCTGGAGCGACTCCAAGTTATCTTCAAGGCCTACCTGCTCGCCAACCCCGCCATCGCTCAAATTCGATATATAGCCGCTGCCAATGACGGTCTCGAGCTGATACGCGTGCAACGCGAGGCCGCCAATATTGTGATAGTACCCGCGGCGGAACTACAAGAAAAAGGGAGCCGCCCCTATATACGCGAAACCCTAGCGCTAGGCGAACAGCAAGTATACGTTTCTGATATTAATCTTAATCGAGAGTTCGGCGAAATCGAGCAACCACCATGGCCAACTTACCGAGTCGCAACTGCCATTTATGAGAGCGAACGACAACCCTTCGGAATTATTATTATTAACTTCAACGCAAAAGCGTTACTCGACAGCCTGAACTCAAATTTAGAAAAAAGTACCTCGCTCATTCTTAGCGATCAAGCTGGTCGATATCTTATTCATCCAGACCCAAAACTGCCGTTTAAATTCGAGTACGGCGATATTTCTCGCTGGCAACCTAGCAGCAACGAAAACAGCACACCAACCAGTAATCATATTTTTATCGACGCCAAAACGAAACAACACTTTTTGTTTGCGATGAATAAAATCCCATCCGGCAGCGGAACTCAACAACGATTTTTTCATCTTGTCACTACCAAAGATATCGCCGATATAAACTCAACAATATTTAACCGCCAGCTATCGGCGGCGTCAATTGCAATCATCTCTTATATTGTCTGCTTCCTATTACTTACCCTAAGCTGGCTTTTAAGTAATAAAACACTTATTGAACAACGCCTGAAAGGCGACCTACAGGCGCTGATCCAAGGTTCTGGCGATGCAATTATCACGACCGATCGAGACGGCACAATTACCGACTGGAACCCCCATGCTGAAAAACTGTTCGGGCAAGACAAAACCTATGCGCTCGGCAAGCCACTATTAACAACAATATTTGAGGACAGCTACCAGCCTACGGCAATGCAATACTTCAAGTCAGTGTTAACAGAACATACAAAACCACAATTTGAAATAAACGCACGCCGCATTAACGACAACGCTCCTTTTATCTCGGTGACCCTATCCCCCATATTACTAGGCAACGATAATCTCGCCGGCGTTGCCGCAATTGTTCGTGATATTAGCGATCAGCAACGACTGCACAAAGCCATGTTAAATCTTAACAAACAGCTAACCTCAAAAAACCGCGAGTTAGAACAGTTTATCTACACTATTTCGCACGATTTAAAAGCGCCGCTCGTTACGATTAAGGGGTTTTCATTACGCTTAGAGGAAGAAGAAAAAGATAACGTGAGCGAAAAGAGTCGCCACCGGCTGAATCGAATAATCTCTAATGTCGATCAGATGAATAAGTTGCTGGAGGAGCTTCTGCGACTATCTAGAATAGCCCGCAGCGATATTCAATACGCCAAATGTGATTTGCAAAGCAGCGTTAACAAGGTGTTGCGATCCATCGAAAGCGATATAAATATGAGCGCTGCTAAGATTCAATTGACCAATGGCACCTGCTCGGTTCACAGCAATGAAACCCTACTACAACAATGCTTACAAAACCTCATTAGCAACGCCATTCATTACCGTGCAGATGATCGCCAACCGATCATCAATATCAGCTACCAGCTTACCCAGGGTTACACCTGTATTCAGGTGCAAGACAACGGCAAGGGAATCGACAAACAGAATCACGAAACAATCTTTAAATTATTTGAAAAACTAGAGCACAGCGGTGGCTCCGGAGTAGGTCTAGCCATTGTTAAAACCATTATGGATAAACACCAAGGGAAGGTAACCCTATCCTCAAAACTAGACGAGGGAAGTGTTTTTACCTTATATTTCCCTGAGGCCACAACTAAAAAACTCGGCAGTATCAACGCTAACGAAACAGACTAATAGCCCATGCAAACCAATCTAAAGCCTACAGACAGCCTCTCAATAATGATCGCCGAAGACAACCTCGATCACGCCGAACTTATTGCCGATGCGTTATACGATTGCAGCCCCCAACACAAAATCACCCACTTAATTGACGGCGCGGCCTTACTCGAAAAATTAAGCGATGCCGACCCGCAAGATCTCCCCGACTTAATTCTGTTGGACTTGAAAATGCCGAGACTGAATGGCGTTAATACTTTAAAAAAATTAAAATCTAGCCCTTCATTACAACATGTTCCGGTGATGATACTAACGACGTCCTGCACCGACTATGAAAAGCGGGTCTGTTTAGCGCTAGGAGCCACACAATTCATAACCAAACCAATTGATTCGACAACAATGGCATCCTACTTGTGTTCGCTATCACTCTCCCCCTGGTAAGGAAATCAGAACCCAATCATGAATATACTTCTCGTAGAGGACAACCTCGATCACGCTGAACTAATTCAAGACCTGTGTCAGCAAGGTTTTGAAACAGGCTACACTATCACCCACTCAACACTATTACACGACGGAATAACTAACCTTCAAAAACACCACTTTGATATTGCGTTATGCGACTTACAGTTACCCGATTCACCTATCGCTGACACCATATCTAAACTTGAAGCGCTAATAACCGACACACCAATTGTGGTGCTAACCTCGCTCGGTGATGAAGACCTTGCGCGCAGTTTAATTCACAAAGGTATGCAGGATTATCTACCTAAAGATGAACTAACACCGGCATTTCTGAACCGCGTCTGCACCTACGCTATTGAACGCAAAAAAAACCAAGTGCAAATGGAAGTAAAGAACGACGACCTAGAAGCATTTTGTAGAAGCCTATCCCACGACTTTAAAAGCCCGTTAAGAAATCTAAAACATCTAATAGAATTATTAAAATCCGAACTGACTGATCACCTAGAGCTTAACGAATCCGAACTTAATATCTTTAGGCTAATCGACGCTAAGCATATTGTTATCGAACAATTGATAGACGGACTATACGAACACCTGCGCGCAGATATGACCACCGCTACTAAAAGTAGCGTCGATCTCAATCAGCTCAGCACTGATGTCGTAAAGCAGTTACAGTTCGATAACAGCAAAACCGTTACTGTTCACAGCGGGACTCTACCAACCGTGTACGGCGATCGCGCCCAGCTGTTCATCTTATTTCAGAACATTATTGAAAATGGCGTAAAGTACAACAACAACAATCCACGAATTGATATCGACTGTGAAGAAATCGACGATGCTTTCCAAATCACCATCAGTGACAACGGCATTGGTATTGACCAAGAATACTTACAAAAAATATTTTTACCCTTTCAGCGTTTACATACAGAAAAAGAATACAAGGGATCGGGGCTTGGCCTAAGCACTGCGAAACGCATAGTCGCTAACCACGGCGGAAAAATTGACGTGCAAAGCACTGAGGGTGAGGGGACACGATTTATATTTACACTATCTAGCCAAGCAGGGAGTTTAAATTAGTGATACGCCAAAAGTATTCATCGAACCGCCAGCCACCGTTCGCTCCACGCCACAATCAATAGGTTGTCTATTATTATGGCCAAGTCGCTAAATTCGCTTACGGCTCGCATTACCCTCTTGTCGTTAATTGTTTTACCACTACTATTAGGCTTCAGCGCCTACTCGCTGGACAAGGCGTACCTGTTTAGTTTGGAGAAAGCCGAACAACAAAGCTTGCGAGGACAACTATACCTTTTACTCGGCGCTTCAGAACCGCAAGGCAACGAATTAACACTGCCATCAGCACTGCCCGAGCCTCGATTCAATACTCCACAGTCTGGGTTGTTCGCTTTTGTAGCGGACGCCGACCACAACATCGTGTGGCATAGTGATTCCAGTCCCAGCCAGCTAAACCAAATACGCACGCAAAGTTCGATTAGCGACGCAGCTCTACTAGCGAGTTTAGAACCACAAAATGAACCAGAATTATTCACCGAGGTAGCGCTCGAAAAAAACCGATTTTACCAACTCAGATTTGATTCTGTATGGGAACTAGAAACTGGCGATCAGGCATTTCGCTTTGTAATCTTCCACGACGCCAGTGAGACCGAAACGGAACTCTTAGCTTATCGGAAAGCTTTAGCATTTTGGCTTGGCGGCCTCGCGCTATTACTTATTCTTGCGCAGTTACTCATTACATTTTGGGGGCTATACCCACTTAAACGTCTTGCTACAGATCTTAGTATTTTCCAACAGGGCAATAAAAAACGTCTAGACGGAAACTACCCTTCCGAGATTTCGCCCGTCACTCACAATCTAAACAGCCTTCTCGAAAGTGAACAAGCTCAGCGCGAGCGTTACAAAAACACCATGGCTGATCTCGCCCACAGTTTAAAGACACCTCTAGCCGTTATGCGCGCAACCCTAGCCAATCGCGAGCACAGCGATCCCGCAACGACCAGCAGGGCCACAACGCATGAGCGAGACCGATTAATCGATGAACAAATTTCTCGCATGTCTTCCATTATTCAGCATCAATTACAACGCGCCACGCTGCGAACCACTCACACTTCGCTGACATCGGTATCGCTGCAGGAGGTGGTTCGGCGTTTAACATCAGCACTAACAAAGGTATATAGAGAAAAGCAATTTACCGTCGATGTTGATATTAGTGAACAGTTAATGTTTCCCGGAGATGAAGGCGACGCACTTGAGATGCTCGGCAACATTATCGAAAATGCGTTTAAATACGGCCGCAACACAATTGGTATTAGCGCCTACAAAACCAGCGACGCGTTGATGATTTTCGTGGAAGATAACGGCTCGGGAATTGGCAGCCTCGAAAAGAAAGAAATACTAACGCGCGGCGCCCGTGCGGACACCAGTACTCAAGGGCAAGGCATTGGTTTGGCAATAACATTAGACATGCTTGCCAGCTATGGCGGTTCGTTAGAAGTGCTCGACAGCGGTTTGGGCGGCGCAAAATTTTGCATCTCCATTCCCATTTAATTTAACTCGTCCTATCTATTTACTGAGACTATTCACCCGCAATGATACAAGCCCTTAACCTTTGGCACAGCGTGCCCGTAGTACTGCTTCGGCGTAGCCAATGTTTACTCGCTATTGGCATTTTTATTCACGAGGCGCTAAGCCCTAATCCAGACGCAATGCAGTTTCACATCTCCGCGGTGATACTGCATTTTGTCGGAAATATTTTATTGTTTAGTTCGCTGTGGTTTGCTTTTTACGATTATTTAAAACCGAAGGTGCTGTTCATAGTGGCGCTATGCTTTTCGCTTAGCATTGAAGCTGCGCAAGGTTTTATTGTCGGTCGCGACCCGAACTTATTCGACGCCGCCACCAATGTAACCGGAATACTATTCGGCTGGCTATTATGCAGCGGCGTACAACGCCTGCTGCCAAGCGTATTTAAAAAGGCTTAAACCAGAGCAGCAATTTCGGTAACAGTAACAGCGCACCCAGCAATGCCGTAAACATCGCCAAGCCGGTTAACAAACCAAAATAGATGGTGGGAATAAACGCCGACAACACCATTATCGCGAAGCCAAAAATAATAATTACGGATGTATAGAACATCGCGCGACCTATAGATTCATGAGCGCGATACATACTCGCAATATAGTCCTTATCCTGTTCCATTTCCCGACGGAAACGATGCACATAGTGAATGGTGTTATCGACACCTATACCAACCGTAATGGCTGCTACCGTAATAGTCATCATATCGAGTGGTAAACCAAAGATTCCCATAAAGCCCAAAATCGAACTGGCCGCAACAACCGTGGGGATAATCGCTACAAAGGCAAGTTTGATCGACTGAAACAGCACCATAAACATAATCAAAATGCCGATTAGCACTGTGCCTAAAGTTACAATCTGTGAATTAAACAAACTTTGCAGCATGTTGTTATAGAGTATTAACAGGCCCGAAAAACGGTAGCTGTCAGGGGCGAGTAGTGACTCGTCCTGAAGATGCTTTTGAATACGCCTCACCAATTCGGCACGCTGTAAACCTGGGTAGCCATCGTGAATTCTTAAACTAATTCGCGCGCGATCATTCTGTTCAGAAAGATAAGGGCTTACCAAAGCCGACTTCACCACGTCTGGTAACGCTCGCTGCATAATCGCCAGCTCGAAGTCATTTAGGCTGCCGTTGATATCCTTACCAACCTTGTACAAGATCGCCAAGGATTGCACCTTGCCGACTTCCGGCAGTGAATCTAAATAATCATGTACCGCCTCAATTTGTCGCAGACCACTTACCGTCATCCAGTAGCTGCCTTTCGATTGCTGCGCTTTCGTGCCCGCATCGCCAAAGCCTGCATCAAAGTCATCACCGAACTCACCGGAAAACTCATCGTCAGCTGCAGACGCCGCAGCGGCGAAGGGGTCACCGCCAAATTCGTCATCGCTAAACTTCACCTCTGGATTATTTGCAACGGCCGGCTTATTTACCTTGGGCGGATCGATAATAATATCCATTGAGGTGGTACCACCAAGGTCGGAATCGATAACAGCTAAGCCCTGATAGATTTCCGTATCCTTGTGGAAGTAGTCGATAAATCGGTTTTCAACTTGCAACCGCGTAATACCCCAAGCGCTAGCTAAGGCGATAATTAAAGCCACAATCAGCACGAGACTACCGCGACGCTCGACAAAGCGAGAGAAGTAATAGGTTAGCGGGTGGCGGCTAGCGCCATTTGCATGCGTCACTACGGATGCACTAATAACATCGCGCTTAAACAACATCAACGCGGCGGGCAGGATGGTGAAGGCTAAAAATAATGCCAACAGTAAGCCCGCGGTCATTAACCAACCAAAGTCGATTACCGGGCGAATATCACTCACTACCAGCGAGGCAAAGGCGACGACCGAGGTAAGCACGGTGTAGAGACAGGGGCGAGCCATAAACTGAGCAGTCGCTATGACCAACTCGCGCTGAGTCCAGTTCGGCTGCTGCTCGACGAACTCTCGGTAACGCACAACCAAATGAATAATGATCGCCAGTGAAATAATTAATAGCAAAGCGACGAAATTTGACGAGATAACGGTTAACCGCCAATCCACCCAGCTTACGTAACCCAACATCATGACCACAGCCATTACACAGCAAAGCATAGGAATAACAACAAACTTTATCGAACGGAAAATGATTGCCAGCACCAAGATCATGAACAGCACTACGGCGGAGCCAAACACCACCAGATCACTTTTAATAAAGCTGATCATGTCTGCGGTAATCATTGTCAAACCGCCTACAAATATTTCTGCGCGATCTTTATAGCTGGCAACAATCGTACGTATCTTTGCAACGCGCGCTCGTGATCGCTCATCGGCAGCCGTGCGATGGCTAAGCAATTCAGCTGATACGCGTTCTAACTCAGTGGCCTGCGCCTCACTTAACTCGCCTGTTTTATACCGTTCCCGCAGCTCATCGCGCTGTTTAACCAAGGCTAAAAACGTTTCGTCTACGGCAAGGTTTAACTGCAGTGCAGTGACCTGACCGTCGGGACTGAGGATAAAGTCCTTGTACACTGGACTGGTTAAGAACTCTTTGCGCGCAAGCTGGTAATCAACCCCAAGAGTTCGCAAGTTACGCGGCTCTTTGACCATTTCCGTTAGTGACTGTAACGGGCTGTAAATCAAGGGCACATCCAAGATGCTGTTGACCCCCACTACACCTTCCACAGCCGCTAGTTCTCCGCGCAACTGATCTAACAATATTAGTGACTCGTCGCTAAATAACTCTCCGCTCGGCTTAAAGGTTACAACCAGAAAATCGCCACTTTGGAACTCCTTGGTGACTTCTCGAAAAAAGTCTAAATCGGTATCGTTTTCCAAGGTAAGCGAATCGGCAGAGGCATCCAGCTTAAAGTTGGGTAAGCCCGCAGCTAAAACTGCGGTAATAAGCCCGAGAAATATAAGGGTGCTTTTGGGGTAACGCGTTATGAGGGAGAGGTAGGAATCAAACAGTCGGCTGAACATAATCTGGTAGTCGTCCTTAGAAGAGTATACATATCTGGTAAGCCGTAAAACCTAAGCAGTAAGATTAACTGCTCGGGCCTTACACTAAGACCTTAGAATGAGGCCTTTGCTAATTGCAGCAGCAAATTCAATAAAGATTGCCGAATTTCGGCTCCATGCCACACTTTTAGCCACTTGTCGTATTACGATTTTGGTGCCCGCGCATTATACTGGCGACTTTGCGAGCCTCATAATAGCAATATGTTAAAAATTCGTTACAAGCATCCGCGCAAAGATCCGTTTTGGATTATGGAGCGCGCCTACGCCATTGGACAGGCGAGCGATAATCATCTAGTGCTCGACGAGCCCGACATTGCGCCTCATCATGCCAAGATCTTCCGCGACGGCGACAATTACCATCTGCGCGATCTCGGTTCTGAGAGCGGCAGTTATATCAATAATCAGCGCATTACCAGCAAACAAATTTCCTACGGCGATCATATTCGCTTGGGCTCGGTAGAGCTTGAAATAGTTGACCCCATTGCTGAGACGCAAACCGACAACAATCAATACTGGGCACTTATCGCCGATTCAAGTTGGTTAACAGGGCAAGAATTTCCATTAATCTTCGATAATAACAGCACATTAAGCATTGGCCGCGGCAAACAGTGCGATATTGTTTTCCCCGGCACCCACCTCTCGCGTGAACATGCGACCTTGAGCCTACAGGGCGATCTACTGATACTGGAAGATTGTAAGTCCGCGAACGGTACTTTTGTAAACGACGAGCGCATCAGTCGCGCGGAAGTCGTTGCTGGTGATCGCATTCGTCTGGATGTTTACAGTTTCCGTATTTTTGGGCCAGGTATAAAACTGCCAAACGGCTCCAGTAAACACCCAAAGGCGGTGCCCACTGCCGAGGCCCAGTCCAACTACAACGCGAGCGCTGAAGTTG
>NZ_MRUH01000168.1 GCF_001922985.1 Teredinibacter waterburyi | reverse complement strand
AAGAACCGGTAGACAACAGTGGAAAGAATCGCGTGGCGATTGCTGCCGCTGCTGCAATCCTGCTGATTTTTGCGGCCGTAACGGCCAAGGTACTCGGTTTAATCTAGGTTCGGCAGACTCACAACATCACCTTCGCCCCAGCGAGGAAACAGCTCTTGCTCTATGTTTAGCTGATCAAGGATTCTTGCCACAATAAAATCAATAAGATCCTCAATACCATTCGGCTTGGTATAAAACCCCGGGCTCGCGGGCAACACCACCGCTCCCATCTGCGTCAAAGCCAGCATATTCTTAAGGTGGATTTCCGAATAGGGCGTTTCGCGCGGCACCAAAATTAGCTGGCGTCGCTCTTTTAGCGCTACATCTGCGGCGCGTTCGATTAGGTTATTACTGGCACCCTGGGCAATCGCTGAAAGCGTGCCACCGCTGGCTGGGCACACCACCATACTGCTCGGGCTACTCGAACCCGATGCAACCGGAGAAAACCAATCCTCTCGAGAAAATACCACTAGCTGATTCGGCACCGCATCAAAGCGACTCGCTAAGAAAGCTTGCTGAGCAGCTGCCCCTTCGGGTAGCGACATAGTTGTTTCGGTGTTGATCACCACTTCTGCAGCCCGTGAGATTAACAAATACACTCGGCAATTGGCTGCAAGCAAGCATTGCAGCAAACGCAAACCGTAATCGGCTCCGGAAGCTCCGGTCATCGCTAGGGTGATCGTTCTGTTGAAGCTCATTTTCTAATCCTAAATATTTAGTGGGCTAGGTTGTTTTGTGCTGGAGGCGGTTTTTTCGCTCAGGGCTACTTAGTCAATCAATAGATCACTAACGGCTGTTTCTCCGCGCAACGCAGCTTGCAAAGCGGTCAAAAGGCGCTGATGGATATTCTCAAAACCACCATTACTCATAATCACCAAATGCCAATTAACGGATTGATCGCACGTAACACGCTCTACTGTTGCGGCAACAATAGCGTCCGTGGTTGCAAATACAGTCGCCGCACTCGAGCTACCGTCACTTGACGATAAGGTATCGCCAGACTGTAGGGTCTCCGCGAGCTGCCACTCCAACTGCCCAGGCTGATACCAAAAGCTCTCATCGGCGGCCTTTACTGAATCGGCTAAGGCTTGCTTATGCACCCCCAGTTTCATCGTATTTGAACGCGGCTCGATAATCGCGAGTAAGCGATCACTACCAATGCCAGCTCTCACGCCTTCGAGGGTAGAAGTGATTGCCGTCGGGTGATGAGCAAAGTCGTCATAGAGTTTTACCCTGCCGCCACGCCCAACTTCGCCCAGCAACTCTAGTCGTCGCTTTACACCTTTAAAAGATGCCAATGCTTCGCAAGCGTGGTCTGGCGTAACGCCTACATGGCGCGCGGCGGCGAGCGCGGCTAAGGCATTTTGTAGATTGTGGTCACCGCGCAGCCCCCAACTCACCTCGCCAACTAACTCCCCAGATAGGTAGACACAAAAGTGGCTACCATCGGCAGAACGTTTCTCTACTTGCCATTCGCAGTCGCTGTTGGCTCGCTCCCCAAGGCGTTTCACCTCGCTCCAGCACCCCATCTCCAAGACTTCCTCCAGCGCAGCACTATCGGCCGACGTTAGGATCTGACCATTTGCAGGTACGGTGCGAATTAGGTGGTGAAACTGACGCTGGATTGCAGCCAAGTCAGGAAAAATATCGGCATGATCATATTCGAGGTTGTTGAGTACTAGAGTGCGCGGCCGATAGTGGACGAACTTAGAGCGCTTATCAAAAAACGCGGTATCGTACTCATCGGCTTCAATAACAAAAAAGTCACTGTCGCCCAACCGCGCCGAGCAACTGAAGTTGGCGGGCACACCACCAATGAGGTATCCCGGCGCCATGCCAGCCTGCTCTAATATCCACGCCAACATACTCGAAGTTGTGGTTTTGCCGTGCGTACCGGCAACAGCCATTACCCAGCGACCTTGTAACAGATGGTCAGACATCCATTGCGGGCCGGAGGTGTAGGGAATGCCACGTTCCATAACCGCTTCCATCAATGGGTTGCCGCGGCTCACAACATTGCCAACCACGATCATATCGGGGTTTAACTGCAGCTGTTCAGGCTGAAACCCTTCTATTAGCTCGATACCAACCTGCTCTAGCTGAGTACTCATTGGTGGGTAGACGTTGCTGTCACAGCCCGTCACTCGATGCCCCGCAGCACACGCCAATTGAGCTAAAGAGCCCATAAAGGTGCCGCAGATCCCGAGAATATGAATATGCATCTAAACTCGCCTCTAATCTAAGCCTTAAAAATACGACCCAAAAACAATTGGCGCGAGCTTAGCACGCCTGTTTGAATTGGACATAACGGGGTTTTTGTGCAAAATGGCAATTATCACGCCACAACTGTGAATAACTCATACCGCGCGCCGGTCAAGATAATGACTATAATCAGTCTTAACTGTTGCTACTTAAGCCATTGATAAACCGAGAACTTTACCATGGATAAACGCCCGCCAGACGAGCCCGAGAAGGTTTGGTTTAGATCCAAGCGTTACTTCTGTGTAGATTCGAAGTGGTATTTTACAACCCGCGAGGGCGAGAATGTCGGCCCTTTCCCATCTGTACAAGCAGCCTCAGACGGCTTACAACTCTATATGGATTGCTTAAAGGTACGCGGAACCACACCGGAACAAGCAGCCAAAGTTGCCGCCAGTGGGCACTGGCAAACACATCACTGGAGCTAACTAACGCTTGCGTCAACAAATATTAGCCTACCGCGTCTATATCGCATAAAAACATAACTCGCAGCGGAATAGCGTCTAAACTATTAGGTTATATTGGAACACTTAATAAAATCTCACCACCCATCAAATCAGCAGGAATTCACATGAAGTTCAAATTCCCAGGCAAGCTGTTACTTGCCGCCCTCGTTGCTATCCCTCTCCTTACCGCATGCTCCTTGGCAAAAGACTCGGCGGCAACCAAAAGTCCATTCACAAAGCCAACCTTAGTTACACCAAAAGCCACCGCGAAGACTCAAGCGCTTTATCGTAACCTGGCCGCCCTTAGCTATAGTCATTTACTTTTTGGGCACCAAAATACTACCGCCTACGGCGTTAAATGGATCGGCGAAGCTAATCGCTCTGATGTCAAAGACATTACCGGCTCCTACCCAGCGGTATTTGGTTGGGATATTGGCCACCTCGAAATCGGCGATGCCAACAACCTAGATGGCATCCGCTTTGATTTTATCCAGCAGGAAATCATCAACACCTTTAATCGCGGCGGCATCAGTACTATTAGCTGGCATATGCGTGATCTGGTGACCGGTGGCTCGTCTTGGGATAAAGCGCCAACGGTTGCAAAACTTATCCCCGGTGGCGAAGCACACGCAAAGCTCATCGACGCCTTGGATAAATTTGTTGAATTTAACAATGCGCTTAAGGTAACAAATAGCGATGGCTCGACCGAGCTGGCTCCGGTTATTTTCCGCCCTTGGCACGAACATAACGGCGACTGGTTTTGGTGGGGTAAAGGCCCATCCAACGAGGCCGACTATATAGCCCTATGGCAATTTACCATCGACTATTTGCGCAATGAAAAAGGTGTAACTAATTTGATCTACGCCTTTTCACCGGATCGCAGCCGCATGGATATCAATAACCCGATGGAAGGTTACATGTATGGTTATCCCGGCGACGACTATGTCGACATCATCGGTTTAGACAACTACTGGGATCTTGGTCATCCTTACAACAAGGTTAGCGCACGCGAAAGCCGCGATGTATTTATTAAGAGCCTTGCCGCTGTTAGCAAAATTGCCCAGCAGAAGAACAAAGTCGCTGCACTGACTGAAGGTGGTCAAGAAACAGTATCTGATGACGGTTTCTGGACAGATATTATTCTCGACGCGATTATGGCTGACGACGACGCTCGCAGAATTTCATACTTTCTTGTTTGGCGTAACGCTAACAAAGCAAAAGAAAATATCGATCACTTCTACGCGCCTTACAAAGGACACAAAAGTGAAGCTAACTTCCTAGAGTTCTATAACAACCCTGTGACAATCTTCGAAGATCAATTAAAGGACATCTACCGCTAGGCTGTTTTGATATGAGCCTATTTATCTAGATCTCCTTGTAACAATCAGTAAAGGCGTTGATATTCCCGCGCCTTTACTGATTTCTCTAAATCGCTTACCAACTATTTTATTTATCGCATCCACCATTTCCGGCCTAGCACCCCAGCGGCATCAACTCCAAGCGCCCTGTTTGACCAAAACAACTCCCTCGACAACGTCAGAACATCCAAACAAACCGACCTCGCGTATATTGGATTAGGTATCGATTATCTATAGCGATGGCCGCTGTTTAGCATCCATTCGGTAAAAACTCATCTAGACAATGGCGTTTAAAGCTATGCTGAATTTGATCAATAGTTGTCGACGGGCGTTGATGATGACCAGCGATAACAAAGCCCGAAATACGAAAACGTTCAGCCTATCTTTGTGGGTTATTATCCTCGTTGGCTGCGGCGGAGCAGATCGCAATATCGAAACATCCACATCAGTTCCGACATCACCGCCCTCACAAGTGGCTACTGCTGAACCGCCAAATGCAGGGCCCAGCGCAACACCACAACCGGCTCCAACCAACCCGACACGAATAGGCTGGGCGAGTGGCGACTATCAGTTCGGCGATCTCTATCAACCATCACTGAGCGCTGCAGACAAAAAACCAGTGGTGGTAATGATCCACGGCGGCTGCTGGAGCTCATCCTATAGCCTGCGATTAATGGACGAACTCTCTGCAGACCTCGCTTCGCGTGGCTTCTTTGTTTGGAATATAGAGTATCGCAGCCTAGGTAATGGTGGTGAATGGCCGAATATGTTTCTCGATGTAGCTCGCGCAACCGATTACCTGCGGACCCTTGCTAACCAGTACCCGATAGACACCAATCGTGTGGTAACCATGGGGCATAGTGCTGGCGGTCATCTTGCGTTGTGGTTGGCAGGCAGGGGAAATATCCCGATGAGCAGCGAGCTGTATAACCCGACACCACAGCCTGTGGCAGGTGTTGTATCTTTGGCCGGTATCGGTGACTTAGAAAGCGGAGCTTGCAGCTACGGTGCACAAGCAATCATTGGCGATAACATTTCGGCAGCGGAGCGAACCGCAAGGCTAGCCAGCGCCTCTCCCGTAAAGCTACTACCGTTTGAAATTGAGACCGTAATGATCAGTGGCGATAAGGACTCGATCGTTCCAGCAAGGCTTAGCCAAGCATTCGCCGATAGCGCAGTAGCCAGCGGGGATATCAGCAGCCATTTAATTTTAACCAACGCCGATCACTTCACCCTGATAGATGCCGAAACAATGGATATGAATTTACTCGACGACCTTGTTACAAGCCTAAGTAATTAGTACCTAAACACAACTTTAGCTCGCGGCGCCGCTAGTTGCAGGCGCGGCATCAGGTGCTAGCAAACCGTCACTGTAAAAAACAGTGCCTTTGCTATCGATTAAAATCGCATCAAACCCTCGCAACTGATTGATAAGCGCCAACCCTTTTTCAACACCGAGTACGAATACGGTTGTCGATAACGGATCGGTATCGGCGCCCTGTGGCCCGAGTATGGTGACACTAACCAGACCACTAGCGGACTCGCCCGTTTTAGGATTGATAATGTGGTGCACGCGATGACCTTGATCATCAATAAAATAGCGCTCGTAATCACCCGAGGTAGAAATTGCGACATTTTCTAACGGTAAACGAATAACCGGCGCGGCGCTTTCATCGCCGCCGTCCCGTGGGTTTTTAATTCCCACCATCCAAGGCCGACCACCTTTGTCGCCCAACACTCGGCTATCGCCTCCGGCACTTACTGTCGCGTGCTCAACACCGTAGCCTTTTAAAATATCAATAACTCGATCGACCGCGTAACCTTTCGCGATTCCACCGAGATCGATGCGCACATTCGGGTGTAAAAAGCGCAACGTTTTTTGCTTAGGGTTCAACTGCAACCACTTGTAATTAATCGCCGGTAACAATTTGTCGCGCTGCTTCACACTCGGCTGTAACTTATTGCGGTAGTCGTAAAACCAACCGAGCGAAGCGAAGGTAATATCAAAGGCGCCGTCACTTAAGCGGCTGTAATAGAGCGATTTATCGACTAAAAATAATAACTCGTCAGAGATGGCTTGCGGTGCAGCCGCTGCATTTTTATTCAGCAAAGCTAAATCACTAGTTTCAATATAGGGGGAAAGTGTTTGGTCGATACGACGCATTTCAGCCATGCCATCGGCAAGCGCGCGCTGTGCAATTGCGGCTGAGTCATGCCAGAAGCTAATACTGATACGCGTACCCATAATGTTCTGCGTATCCTCCACCCAAGCGGCGTTAGCTTTGGCAGAGAAAATACCTAGCGAACATAAACACAATAGATACGCGGTTAACGGCGGGAATTTATTCGCAAACATCGCTGGCACTCCAACTAGAGGCCGATGGGTCGGTTAAGGCCAAGTGACTTGATAGGTGTTCGGCGCCAACTCTTGGCCCACCAACTGAATACCTTGCTTGAGTAAGTCGGGAGCCTTTTCGAGCATCACCACACTGCCATTTAGATGCCAGCCACTCTCCTGAGTCCAGTTGGCGGCCATTTCCATATTCACTGGCGCTTCTAAATTAAAGATCTGTGCGGTTACACCTTTACTGGTATTTTCCTTCACCGTTGCGGCGTAGGAGCCTAAATTCATCCATGAGTCACCAGTGTTAGCCTGCGCATTTTGCCATGCGAGACGGGCATCCAAAGATTCCACATTAACACTATTGTTACTACCAAAACGCAGCTCGCCAGTAACGACATCAACCGAACCTCGACCACCTAACTCTACCGCTAGATATTCGCTAAACGGTGCAACACTGGAATTAATACTCAAATCTTTTAAATAGGTGGTACCCGCCAAACTTTGACACGCTTTGCCACTCGCGGTGGTGCTCGACGGGCCGGTCTCAAATTGGATACAGGGCTTCAAAGTCAGTAGCGACCAAAAGCTGATGCGCCACTTAACCTCTCCGAGCGGTAGCGACGATTTTGCTAGGTCGTATTGACCGCTGGCCGCTTGGCCAGACCACACGGTGCCTTTCACGCCGGTAAGCCATAGCGCCGGCACACGCTTATGCAGGGCTGATGCCGCCAACTCGGCAGGAGCGCGGGAGACAACCAAATAAACGAAATACACCACGAGAAACACAATGGCGAGTGGCTTGAGTAATTTAAGGGCCATAGTTTGAGTCTTGTATTATTTTTTAGTCAGAGTTAATCGCGATGTAAGCGCACGTTGACCGAAACAAATCCTGGGTTTGAACCGTTTGCGATAGAAAGATCTTTTATCTCTATGCGCTGAGCATTCTCAACTTCATTTACCCAAGCCAAAAAGTTGTCAAAATTTACTTGGTCTAAACGCAAGCGCACATCGCTATTGCCACTGGGCTGCATACCCGATAACTGTAAGCTGTGCTTGCGTAAACTCTCATCCACCGCTTCAACAATACTGGCTTTCTTCGCCGCGCCGGCGTTAGCTTCATCTCGACTCATCCAAATTGCCGCATATTCACGTACTCGCGCCAAGGCTTCTGTTTGCGCAATATTGGTTCGCAACTGAGCATTACGCATATCGTAGGTCGGCTTCAAAATTGCCGCGTACAAAAAATACAAAGCTAAGACTAGGCCGAGAGCCACAAGATAAATCTGGTCACGACTGGAGGCCTGATTCCACCATTCTTTTATTTCGTTCACTTAGCCACCTCTGTTACTTTCATGCGCGCGCTGTGACGATCACCTTTAGCTTCAACACGCAGTAACTCCGCCGCAAAGCCTTCAGCGGTAACAGCCCCACGCAAGGTTTCGAGCTCGGCAAAACTACTGCCCTCAATATTCAACATTAACTCGCGCTGATCACCCGTGTAGCGGATGCTGCTCATGGTGATATTGCCGGCCTGCTTCACCGCCTTGGCAACGCTATTTAATAGTGCAACAAAGTTAGTTGTACCGCCGGATGGTCCACCCTTTAGCGTTTTCACGAGCGTTTCTAACTTTCGCTCAGGGTCGCCACCACGACCATTGGGAACGGCCTGCTGATAAACGGCGTTCATCTGCGAAAGAATTGTTTTCTGCTGACTCTTCGCCACTTGATATTGAAAGAAGGTAACGGCGAGCGCAATAACATAAGCGGCGGCGAGTGCAACCAGTGGTGTTTTCCATTCCTGCAGCCAACGTGTAAGCGGTAGCTGACGCGAGTAACTGCCACTGCGTAAATTTATCGGCTGGCGATCGCTGCCGGTATCGATCCAATCCCAAAGCCCACCAATATTTCGTACCAGTTCTGGGCTGTCTTCCGCTTCCGAACGCCACTGCTCCGGCAGCCAAAGGGTTAACTTATCGAGGTCGTAATCATTTTCCGCGACCAAATTAATAGGGCCATCGACCTTTTGCGTTTCACCAAGGTCGGCAAGTATCATTGGCGCCATACTCGCCTCTATCGCAAAGCCGCGCATCTTCCCGAGTCGCGCTATGACAACGCCGTCCTCGTAGATAAAGGTTAACCCTTTATCTTCTACGATCAGATTTAAATAATCTGGCAGCGCTGTGCGGAAATCGCAGTTGGCGGCAATAAGGTCTGCCACCACACTATTCATTACATCCGATTTTAAATAAAGAACATCCACGGAATCGCCGGTAATAGGGCCGAACGCCATGTGTAAATCTTCAACGCTATCAATCAGCTCTTCTTCCATTTCATAAGGAAGTAACTTGGCGAAGTGACGCTTATCTTTAATATCGATTTCAACATGGGTAGACACCACCCACTGGCCGGGTACAACTAAGGCTACAGGCAAGTCGTCGCCGCCTACCTCTTGCGCCAAGGCATCGGCATCGCCAGTTTTAAAAGTGTCGCCAGACCAATGGCCATCGCTGGCGACTCGGCGCCACTGCCAAAGGCCATCTGCTGTGTTACGGGCGAATAATTTTTCAGCCACGATTCTTATCTCTATTGTTGGGCCCGTCGCCAGGCTCTTACTTAAAAATTAGCGTCTGTGCGCCTAAGGGTTGTCACTTCGTCATTCACCCGTCGCAACAAACTTTTACTGCGACGAATATAGTCATCCACCTGCACTTCGGTAAACAATAAAAAATATTCGGTGGCGACCACTAGATCTGTCGCATCAAAATTACTTTGACCATTCGCAGCGACACCGACAACCTGATCAACTGAAGATGCGCCTTGAAAGTCGCCAACTGTGTCAAAACCGCCACCGCGCTCAGAGAAAATATACTGCGCGTCTTCGATACTATTCGGCATTAACGATCGCTTATCATTAATAGTACGCAACATTTCTAAGGACATGGTATTAACATTAGTTAAAGCTTGCTCCGGTAACGCGATCACAAAAGGCAGCAAGCCCTGATACAACTTATAATTCATGCCGCGAATTAAATAGAGCTCGCTTACACTCATAAACTTTTTATTGGCGACGAGGTAGGGCGGCTCCAAACCACTGTAATAATCAGATTCGGCGCCGCCAAACCCTGTTACATTGCTGTCGACGTCAATCCAGTCGATGACGGCCTCAGTAATATTTATCGCCGACTGCTCATCGAGATATACACCCTCACCTTCAAGAGTGGAATCGCTCAAATTGATAGTTTGCAACAATCGAATAAAGCGCCGCTGACTCGCCGTAAATCGTTCCCAGGGTTCTGGCGCGCGCCCCTTAATAGGCTGAGCACTTTTTGCTAGCAAATTTAAATTAAATCGGCCCTGAGCATCTTCCATACGACCGCGAATCCAACTCTCATCGATCGGTGCTTCTAAGGGTGTTGCCCAAACATCGTAAAGCGTATCAATTGCCTTGCCACTCGCCTGCTCTTGCAGTTTGTCCTGCTGCAACCCCCACTTGGCAAAGTCTTCCGCACCACGTAAATAGATATCGCCCTGCATACCAAACCAGCGATTACCAGCACGGACAATACTGAGATCAAAACGCCAACTCAGCTCAACTGCAATAGTGGTGACCAAGGCGACAATCAACAACGCCAACACCAGTGCAACGCCTCGCTGGCTTTGCTGTGGGCCTCGCTTGAATCCTGTTGAATTCATTTGCAGCGGTTTTTTCTGTGTGGTCATTCGCTAGTCTCCCGGCAGCAGGGCGAACAGGCGGGTCAATTCACCACGGCCTTCAAGCTCGAACGAAATCTTAACGGCGATCGGCAGTTTATCTGGCGTGGCGCTGCTGGTTCCATTGCCGGGCCACTCATCCAACCAAGGGCCTTCTTTAACACCTGTTGCACCTTGATCGGGTAAAGCTGTTACCGAAAATTCCGAAACGCCCGCTAAAATCTTTTGTACCCGAGCAATATCTTCATCGACATTAAATGGGTCAATCCAGCTATAGCGCATTAAAATTTCATCTTCTACCCGATAGGCTACACGCATAACTTCGGTACGTGGATTCCCCAAGGGGTTGGCCATGCCGCCGCGAATAAACATGAACGGGAACTCACCCCGTTCGTCAATTAACATCGACGGCATTAAATCGCCAAATTGATTGATGCCGGCGTAGCGCAACGCATTGCGCAAATCGTTTTCAACCAATACCCAGCTGCGATCAAGCAGTTGGATTTCACGAATTTTATCGGTACTAACCTCGGCAGAACGCTGACTCACATCTAGCGCTCCAAACGCCAATACCGCGATCGTTGCCATGATTACCGCTGCGATTAAAACTTCGAGTAGCGAGATCCCACGCTGACCTCTAATTGGGGTCATAAACAAACCCCGCTAGCGTTGCAATTGACGAGTCATCGTCGATACCAACACTAATCTCAATTCGATATAACTTTTCAGTTGCCGTTGTCTCTGGCTTTATCCGCCAATGCCATTCGCGGCCGGCATAGTCAATCGTGTCATGACGTTCGCTTTTAGGTATCTGTTTTTTAATTCTGGCGTCTAGGGTGATTTCTTCCAACTTGTTGGAGGCAATCCAATAGGCATAGGTTTTTTCTTCAATCGCACCAGTATGATCTGACACCGACTGCACACGTAATAACAACGCAGGTAGTGCAACACCAACAATAATGAGAGCAATCAACACTTCTATGAGGGTAAAACCGGCAACCTTGTTCATGGTATTTATTCAGTATTACCTCAATTGCAAGCGTATCAGCAACATAGTTGCCACCAGCACAAAGTTAAACCCTCTGCTCTTTGGATGTTAAAAATCACCCAGTTCCTCTTTAATCTCTTCCAGCATTTCTTCTTTCTCGACCCAAACTACGCGACCCCAGTCATCCAGTGCAACGTTCTCGCTGGTTTCGTCGAAATCGTCGAGACTAAATTCAATATTAAACCGTGTAGCTTCACCATCTGGGTAAAAAGCTATGGCAGGGAGATTTACCTCCGGCGCGTCTTGCCAATCCCAATCTTCATCGTCGATACTGATAAAGAGCTTTATTTCACGGTCAAGTTCGACGGCCGGCAGCTCAGGGTAATCGATCCAGCCCTGCTCGGTCATTACTTGCCATTTATAGCGCCAACCGCGATCTTCTGGGTTTTCACTCCAGCTTGGCGGCTCGAGTAACAGACCAAAAGGGCGGCCATTGAGTACTGACATTTCACTGGCAAAATCAGCGTAATTGGCAAACTTTTCTACCGCGCTACGCATCTGTTTTTCTGGCCCGCCTTGGTTTACAGAGACGCTAACACCGCCCATCACCACGCCAATGACCACTAGTACTACTAGAATTTCTAAAAGCGAAAACCCCGCGCAGCGTTTATTCGCTCGCATACCCATCGTTTTCGCCATAAATGTTACCTAGTATGCGCTATTGATTATTGTCGCCAGCTTTATCCCAATTGCCAATATCGGTGCCTTCTTCCTGCCCACCACGTACGCCGTCAGCGCCGAGCGTGTAAATCTCGTAGGGATGGCCATCCGCAGGACTGGTGTAGAGGTAAGGAGTTCCCCATGGATCTTCCGGCAATTCGGGTAGATAACCGCCTTTACGCCAATTCTTAGGTTCTGGCGAGGAGCTCGGACGACTCACCAAAGCTTCCAAACCCTGCTCACTACTCGGGTAGACAAAGTTATCAAGCTTGTACATTTTTAGCGCGGTTTCAATGTTGGCGAAGTCGGCCTGTACCTTCTGTAATTTACTGCCTGAGAGGGCCTCCATAACGTTGGGAGCCACGATCGAGGCGAGTAAACCCATAATCACCAATACCACCATAATTTCGATAAGGCTGAAGCCTTTCATGTTTTTTGCTTTTATCATCGTGTTACTTCCTTCCTAAGGTCGTGCTTAAATTCTTGAGTCTTATGTCGGCTTAACGATAAGCGCAGACAATTGGCTGTTATCTATCCATCAATAATCATATTTCGTTGAGCAAGCCTGCAAACCAAGGCCTCGTATTCAAGCTAGTGTACCAACTGATTCATCTGGAAAATGGGCAACAAAATAGCAATTACAATAAAAGTGACGATACCGCCCATAAACAACACCATTAAAGGCTCCATCAAACCCAAAGCGGTATTCACAGAAAACTCTAGCTCGCGCTCTTGGTTGCGCGCCGCATGCAGCAGCTGTTCGGCTAACTTACCGTTGGCTTCACCACTGGCGGCCATCTGTACCAGCAAGGGAGGGAATGCGCCCGCCTGATCCAAAGCTTTGTGTAAACTGGAACCTTCTTGCACCGCAATAGCCACTTCCTGACTAGCGCGCTTCAGTTCGTTATTGGTAAGAACCTGAGAGGCAATCCGCAAGCCTTCCAACAAAGGTACGCCCGAGTTCACCAGTAACCCGAGGGTATTCGCATAACGAGAACACTCGCCCTGCATAATCAACTCACCCATCAACGGCAGTCGCAATTGGATTTTATGCCAAGCGCGTTTGCGTTTTTCTGAACGTAACAACCACTTTAAAAAAGCACCGAGCGCAACAAGGCCGAGCAATAAAAAGATACCGTAGTTAACCAAAAAATTGCTGGCGCCTATCAGGAATTCAGTAACCGCGGGCAAATCAGATTTGTTGCGCTCGAACAGCCCAACCAGCTTGGGTACCACCTTGACCATCAGCAAAGTCACCACAGAGATACTGACGCAGATCATGATGATCGGGTAGACCATCGCCATCTTTAACTTTTGCTTAGTCTCTTGAGTTCGCTCGGTGTAGTCGGCGAGCTGCTCTAGAACGGGGCCGAGATAGCCGGACGATTCACCTGCTTTAACCATGGCGCGGTAGAGGTTGTCGAACACACGCGGCACTTCGGCCATAGCCTGCGCCAAACCCAAGCCCTCAAGTACTCTTGAGCGCACTTGCAACAAGATTGTTTTTGCAGCGGGTTTACGGCTCTGCTTGGCCGTAGAGTGGAGCACCTCGTCAATGGGCAGGCCCGATTGCACCAGCGATGCCAGCTGCCGCGTTACCAGCGACACGTCACGATAATTCATGTGCGGGCGACCAAACTGGAAGCCAAAACCCGAGTCTGATTTACCGGTATTTTTTTGCCGCGTGGTTTTAACGTTTAAAGGTTTCAGTTGCTTAGCACGCAACTGGTTGCGAACCTGACGCTCGGAGTCGCCTTCGATAACACCCTTTACTGTTTTACCGCGCGCATCCAGCGCTTGATAACTATAAGCGGCCATGGTTTAACACTAGGATATTGCAGTTACCCGCAACACCTCCTCAATACTGGTATCGCCGTTCAACACGCGATCGCGACCGTTTTGGTCAATCGCACTACAATGCTTACGGGCATAGGCAATCATCGCTTGCTCACCAGCACCTTCGTGCACGAGCTGGCGCAGCTGATCGTCAATAAGAATGAGTTCGTAGATGCCAGCACGCCCGCGATAACCCGTATGGTGACACTTGTCGCAACCTACTGGCTTATAAACAAGTGAATGTTCAGGGACGCCCAAGCGCACCGATTCAGATTCTGTCGCGGTGTGAGGCTCTTTACATTCATTGCAAAGCATACGAACAAGTCGCTGAGCCATAAGAGCCTCAAGACTAGATGAAAGCAGGAAGGGCTCTACACCCATATCTTGCAAGCGCGTGACCGCACCAATTGCCGTATTGGTGTGGAGCGTGGAAAGAACCAAGTGACCGGTCAAACTCGCCTGCACAGCAATTGCTGCGGTTTCACGGTCACGAATTTCACCAATCATCACCACATCTGGATCCTGTCGAAGAATCGCGCGCAAGCCGCGGGCGAAGGTCATGTCGACTTTGGTATTAACCTGAGTCTGACCGATCCCAGGTAACAGATATTCGATTGGATCTTCGACCGTTAAGATATTGCGACTGCGTGTGTTTAAGTGACTCAAACCGGCATAAAGCGATGTAGTTTTACCGGAACCTGTAGGGCCGGTAACCAAGATAATACCGTGAGGTTTTACCAGCGCAGCCTCAAAGTTGGCTTGAATCTCTTTTGGCATACGCAGCTGACCCAAGGACAGCTGACCCGCCGCCTGATCCAAGAGTCGCAACACCACCCGCTCGCCATGCGCAGAAGGGATGGTAGAAACACGAATATCAACCGCATGGCCGGCCAGCTTAACGGTAATACGGCCATCCTGCGGAATTCGCTTCTCGGCGATATCCAGCCGTGCCATAACTTTTAAACGCGACACCAGTACCGGAGCAAGCTGCGGCTTGGGCGACAAGACCTCGTTCAAAATACCGTCGACACGAAAACGAATAGAAACCCGGTCTTCGTAGGGTTCAACGTGAATATCCGAGGCTTTTTCCTGCACGCCCTGAGACAAAACCGCGTTAATCAAGCGGATAACGGGGGCATCACCATCGCCCGACAAAAGCTCGCTATCGTCGGGAATATCTTCGGCCAAGGCACTCAAATCAAACTCGGCACCCATATCCTCAACGGCTTGCTGGGCTTCGCCATCAGTACTCTGGTAAGCGCGGGTGAGCCGAGCCTTGAAGGTTGCCTCATCAAGCTCTTCCAGCTCGAATGGGCGACCGAGATGACGGCGTAGCTCAAGCAAGGTTTGACCGCTGATTCCAGGCATCGAATACACCTTGCCGTCCTCCAGCATCACCCCATAGGTGTTGGCAAAGGAAAAGGGTAAACGCGTATGTACCAAGGCTACTTCTTCAGTCACCGTGCCACCCCTTACTCTTCGCTCGGCGTAGCGCGGAGGTTTTTAGAATTAATTTCTGGCAATACCGGTACGATACTATCATCCATTAGCTCTAAACCTTTCTCACGCTGCTGTATCTGCAAGTCGCGCACATAGCCGTATTTTTCAGCGGTCGCACCATACAGGGTCTCGTCATCACGAATAATTTTCGCCCGCAAAAACACCATCAGATTAGCGCGCACATACTTAGTCGATTTGAATTTAAACAGGTTACCGATCAGCGGGATATCACCCAACAGGGGAACGCGCTGGTTACCATCTTGAATATCGTCTTTAATCAGGCCACCCAAAACCAATATTTCACCATCGGCCGCAAGAATTTGAGTATCGATTTTACTCTGTGAGGTAATCGGCTGGCCGCCCACAGAATCGGCCGTTAGGCTTGAAACCTCTTGCGACACATCGAGTAAAATTTTGTTGCCCTCGTTATTCACCTGAGGTGTTACGGTCAACAAGATACCCACATCTTCACGCTGAGTAGTTGAGAAGGGGCTAGAGATACCAACACCACCATTGGTGGCGGTATAGCTACCGGTCTGAAAGGGAACCTTCTGGCCTACCGAAATACTAGCCTCGTGGTTGTCCATTGTTAACAACGACGGCGTCGATAGAATGTTGGCGTTGTTATTTTTCTTTAGCGCGGTTAGTAGGGTTACAAACTTCTGCGGACCATTGACCCCAACGGCGCCGAGCACTTGACCTGTGGTGCCAATCAGACCATTTGCCATTTGCAGCAAGCCTTCATCTCCACCGGTTACAGCACCAGCAGCGACATTGCCAATCGGTGCAGTACCCGAAATGGAACTGCCGAGAACACCGTCTTCAGAATTCGTAAACAGCCATTCAACACCTAAACTCTCGTCTGCATCGGCGTTGATTTCCACAATAATCGCTTCGACCAGTACTTGTGCACGTCGTATATCAAGGCGGGCAACTACTGCCAGCAACGAATCGAGAGTATCGCCGTCAGCGGTGACTAGGATACTGTTAGTCGCTTCATCGGCCTCTACTGTCGCGCCGCTAGTTTTTGTTTTGCCCTTCTCTCCCGCGGTTTCAAGGCGGGACATGTTTTGTACAACTTTGCTCAGCACTGTTGCCACTTCTTTTGCATCGGCGTATTCCAAGTAAACAACGCGCACGTTACCGGTCTGATGCTGAGGCCTATCAAGACGGTAAATCAACAATTTAGCGCGCTCGCGCTGTAAGTCTTCGCCGCTCAGTAGAATCGCGTTATTGCGCTTGTCGGCGACCATTTGCAATTGATTCGATGACGGCGCGCCTTTATTTTCTTCTCGGCTCAACTTGCTTAGGGTTGCCACCAAACTGTCCGCGTCCGCATACTTTAGCTCGATAACCTCAGTCACGGGCAGCGCCGCAGTATCGATCATTTTGATCACTTCTTTTAAGCGTTCAATATTTGCAGCGGTATCTGACACCACGATGGCGTTACTTGGATCATAGGCCGCCAAGTGGGAATGTTGGGGCACCAAAGGACGCAACACTGGCAGCACTTTTGCCGCGGCAATGTTTTTCAGTTGAATGACTTGGGTAACGTAACCCTCGTCAATTTCCGAGTGAGTCGTTACTGGCAAGGGCGACGAGCGTGCATCTTTTAACGGCAGAATCCGCACGATATTACCCACTTCCACAACAGCGAAATCGTGGACTTCTAGCACGGAGCGAAACAGCTCCATAAGCTCACGTTCACTCAGGGATTTTTGGGATATAACCTTCACCCGCCCTTTTACTCGCGGGTCAATGACCATTGTCTTGCCGGTCACTTCAGCCACGAATTTAATCACTTCTTGAATATCAGAATCTTTGAAGTTGACTGTCCAAGTCTGTTGCGGGCTGGCTTGAGCCCAGCCCTGATTCACACTTGCGAGTGAGAGTATGGCCACGCAAACTATGGCTGCAATATTCTTTAACACGGTTTTATCCACCTGAATTGTCAACTCTAATCGTTATTTGTAAGTCTTCGTCGCCACGACGCACAACTAAATTGGCCTCGGTAGCGGCTTTCAACTCCTGATAAACTTCTCGAAGCTGTTTCGGATCGGTCATTTCGCGTCCGTTCACAGACGTTACTATATCCCCAGACTGTAGACCCACCTCTTCGAACAGTTTGCGATCGCGCCCCGGACGCAATTTATAACCTACCATTTCACCATTTTCACGATGCACACTAAAGCGCACCACATCGCTTACCGACTGCGGCATATCGCTCTTGCTAATGGTTTTTTTCTGGGATGGCGCCTGCGCCAAGGTATCGTTTGGATCGCGCCCACCGGTACGCGGCACGGTGTAGCGGTTGCGATTATTTTGTGATTGCTTGAAATCGGCTTCCGAATACAGCCAAAGAGATTCATAGCTGCCGTTGTTATCCAAAATAACACGCTCTTCAAGAACTTTAGCCAGCTTTACGCCCTGCGCTTTGGCGATCTCCTCGCCAATACGGTAAAGCTGCTGGTCGTTGCCATCGGCGATGATCGCGCGCGCACTCTGCGGATCAGTGCTGGAAATAATACCGTTCAACTGCAAACTCAACCGAGTAGTAGCCGCCCCCTCTTCCAAACCGTCCAAGGCGGGTGCGAGCTGAGATTCAGCTACATCTAGCACCGGTGCGGTGCCGCCATCACCAAACAACTTGAGCTCCTGCAGAACCGATATATCGATGTCTGCGCGGGAAACAGTAACCTCTTCTTTAACCGGAACGGCCAAACGGGCGGGCTGTAACGGCGTGGAAGCTGGCACCAACCACCAAAACAATCCACCAACGCTGTTGCAGATCCAGAAAGCGGCCAAAAATAACAGCAAGTTACGCCAATAGATAAGCGGAACACGCTTCAGAAAGACGACAGTTCGCTGCCAATAATCATTGGCGGCGATTAGCAGTGGATTATCTGCGAGCGCTGTCGTCACTTATATTTCTCCAAGTCGGTTTAATATAGTCATCGCTGATTGGCCCTCAAGGCGAGGCAAACGATCTATGCGTTTACGCAAGACACGACTACATTAACCCTTGTTATGATCATTATCGTTATAGGGTATTCAGCTCTACGATCGGGAGTTTTGTTGCCGTGCATTGCACCGCAACAACAAAAACAAGCACCCTCGAGCGTTTAAACCTACTGCTGGACGACCTCTAATTCACTCTCGCACCAGCTCGCAAACCCAGCCCACATGGGCTTAGCAGCCAATCGTAGGGCGCCGCCGTTTCAGCAGAAGGTCGTCAAGTTTATACAGGCTGAATGAGGATTGGTATGTCAACGGTATGTTTATTCTAGATTTTTTCACAATTGGGGGCTGAATTCACAAGTTTTTCCCCCATATTCTGAAGCACACACCAACCGACGGATTAGTTGTCTATGAATCAAGTTTTTGTCCTCGCAAATCAACATCAACAATACTTTGGAAAAAGCAAAGAGTGGCTCGACGGCTCAGACAGCCGCTCCCTCTACCGCTCTGAATATAAAGATGAAGCGATAAACTTGATGGTTGAGCTAACGGTAAAAGACCCAGATGTTCGAATCCAAATTAAATCACTCGAAACAGCCGCCAATGGCGCGCTAGTGCTCCCAACCGACGACACCAGCAGCGCCACTGCAGAACCAAACACAAACCTAGACGACGCCGACGCAGGTGAAGCGGATTTTCAAGCCGAACCAAAATCTCAGCCAATAACAGACGTAGGTTAAACGCATGCCGCATCAACTGCAGGTTCCCCCCGAACTGCTCGAGCCGGAAAACGCATCGCTGCTAACCGGTATTTTACGCGGTGTAGAGCGCGAAAGCCTAAGAGTGACACCTACGGGTAATCTCGCGGTGTCACCGCACCCCGAGCGTCTTGGCGCTGCTCTTACTCACCCTCAGATCACGACCGATTTTAGCGAAGCCCTGCTGGAATTTATCACCCCGCCCTGCCACAGCATCGACGACCTGCTTAACAACCTAAGCCTGCTGCAACGATTTACCGCACAGCAGCTAGAGCACGGCGAACGACTCTGGACACAAAGCATGCCCTGCGCTCTAGGCGAGGACGACAGCATTCCCGTGGCCCAATACGGCAAGTCGAATAATGGGCGCATGAAGACCGTTTATCGCGTTGGGCTTGGCCACCGATATGGTCGAGCCATGCAAACTGTCGCGGGTGTTCACTACAACTTTTCGCTACCGAACGCTTTCTGGGCCTTTTTGCGCCATCGCGATAACAGCATATTGAACTTACAAGCCTACAAAGACCGCGCCTACTTCGGATTGATACGAAACTTTCGCCGTTATTACTGGCTGCTGATTTACCTGTTCGGCTCATCGCCAGCCATCTGCCGCAGCTTTGTTCGCGATCGCCCGCACGACTTGGAATTCATGGACGAACTCTCTCATACACTGCATGCACCCTACGGCACATCACTGCGAATGGGCGACCTTGGCTATCAAAGCAGCGCACAGGAAGATTTATATGTGTGCTACAACGACAAGAACTCCTACATTAACTCACTGTGTCGCGCCATCACCCAGGAGCACAAAGCCTACGCTGATATTGGCACCACCGACGAAGCAGGAAATTACCGCCAGCTCAATACTGGCTTACTACAAATCGAAAATGAATTTTACAGCTCAATACGCCCAAAGCGCGCCGCCAAACCCGGCGAAACCGCGCTCTCGGCACTCGACAATCGCGGCGTGGAATATATTGAGGTTCGCTGCCTCGACGTAAGTACCGACTCGGTACTCGGTATTACCGACGAACAAATTCGGTTCCTCGATGTCTTTTTGATTTTTTGTGCATTGATGCCAAGCCCAGACACCCACAAGGCGGAAGCAGAAGCAATCATGCACAACCAAAAGCGTGTCGTCCGGAGGGGGCGCGAACCAGGACTAAAGTTGCGCCGAACTGTAAACGAAGAAGTCGAACTAAAGACCTGGGGGCTTGAGCTGTTAGAACAATTTGAAAGCGTAGCCACGGCGCTAGACACAGCCAATGGCTGCACCTTGTTCAGCGAATCATTACACAATCAAGCGAAGAAGTTAGAAGACCCTAGCCTGACACCATCCGCACGACTACTTGAAGAGTTAAAATCAAACAAATTGAACTATGCTCGTTACGCACTCGAACTGTCGGAGCGGCACCATCAACAACTATTAAACAACCCGCCTACTAGCGCAGAGGAAAAACGTCTAGTCCAGATGAGACAGCAGTCGATTGAAGAACAGCGGGCACTAGAAGCGCCTGACCAGCAACCATTTGCAGAATTCCTAGAGCGCTATTACGGCCAATACACTATGTGTAAAAACCGCTGCTAACGCCGTAGTTATTCGCTCACTTGGCTGATTATCCAGCTATTTTTGTAAAATAAAGGTGTCAAAAAACACCTCTATAACACCGTCCTGATTGTCCTCTTCGAGCAGAATCTTGCTAATTTCGGCAAGTGCGTCGGAACGTAGAGCCTCCCTTCCAGCCTGTGAGTCGAGCGACTCACTCGTCTGGCTTGAAAACAGCATCACTAAGTTGTTGCGGATATAAGGTAGATGATGGCGGACAGAGTTTGCCGCGTCAGAACTCGCCAAACGTACCGATACGTCGGCCTTTAAATACTTGAGTTTGCCAACACCACCATAATTAACAATAAAGGCGGGCTTCAATGGCAGATAAATCGCCGCTGCGGTCTGACCTTCAGCCGCGCCCTCGGGCGACTCAGCCTCGCCCGCAGCATCCGCTGACTCCACATCATCTTCAGCCCAAGCGACATTCGCCAACGCGAACTGCAAGCCCACAAGCATACACAGCAGACGTAACACGCTAAACCTGTTCATTTTCAACTCTCTCGTTTATTCCAATATCTGCCTAAAGCATAGTTCAGATTGCGGCATCTGCGCCGGATCAAACCCCATTACTACACCCCCTAAGCGCGCCGCCATGTCATCCGAACTGGATCTTAACGTGCACTCAGCTGAGTATTCAGGTAATCCGCCAGCTAATTTAGACGAAGCCGTCGTGATCGCCTACCAAGCTTGCTCGGCGGCGCTTTAAGCGACCCATCAGTACAAGCCAAAACACTTGCTCTTAGTCTTTTTATCCCCTATCTTGAAGCCTGCCCGACTCGCGTAAAGTGATTCGATAAGCCGGCATTAATAGCCACGTTTATGGTGGCCGGCGCGGTAACTTTGCGTTCGCCTCAGCGCGAGCAAACGATTGGTTTAAAATAAATTCTCGGGCATCAGTCTTGGAA
Source organism: Teredinibacter waterburyi (assembly GCF_001922985.1). GTDB lineage: Bacteria > Pseudomonadota > Gammaproteobacteria > Pseudomonadales > Cellvibrionaceae > Teredinibacter > Teredinibacter waterburyi. The sequence goes on along the minus strand of NZ_MRUH01000168.1, from coordinate 289,289 downwards.
ATTTAACCCAAAAAAAATTTTTCTAATAAGGTGTTAACAATGCTGGAAGAGTGTCAATCCGCACAGGAACGATGGGGCGGTGTCAGTGAAATTATTGATCGCTGGCTAAAAGAGCGTCAGCAAATGCTAGTTCTGTACTGCGACCTCTCTGATGTGGTCGATGACGAACAGTCTCAACGCGGAAGTATCTTGCGCTCCATGTGCCAAATTATGGTCGACTATGTCTCCGCAGGGCACTTTGAAGTTTACGGCCAACTCGTCGATGAGGGGCGTGCCTTTGAGGATGAAGAAGGTCTAGCGACGGCCGCCGAACAGTTTAAGAAAGTTGATTCCACCACGGAATATATTCTCGACTTTAACGATAAGTACCAAGAAGTTGATGATTTAGAGGCTTTGCCTGCGGACCTTTCTCGACTCGGGGAAATGCTAGCCGCTCGCTTTGAAGCTGAAGATGTGGCAATCAAAGTATTGCATGTCGCCCATAAAGACCACCTCGACTAAGCCAGAAATAGACAGTTAACAGGTGCACAAAACCCTGCAACTCACCAAGAAATCATAAGCGCCATTTGGGCGCTTTTTTATTACCCGCAAACGCCAAAACAAAACATCACCCATCGCCCCCGACTATCACTGCTATGCTTAACAACAGATTGAGCTGATATTCTTATAAAAGCCCACCAAAAATAAACCTCACGCAGCAAGGTATGGATAAATGCATATCTCTAGCTCTAGGGCGGTTAGATCGCTCCTAACAACACCTCTAATAGCCCTACTTTCTTTTATCAGCGGCTGCGACTCAGCCCAGGCGCCAAATCAGTCGCTTGAAGTTGCGGTAAAGGGCTTGTATTCCGCCGCACTAAGCGACGACGGAACCCTTGCAGTAGTCGGTTCGATCACTCATGGCGGCAGTTTTTGGCGACTCGAGACAAACGAACGGCTATACAACTGGAATCACAGCGGCGAAGAGACCTCAACAATTGTCGTTAGTGACATTTCACCAGACAACAACTTTGCCCTCACCGCAGACCCTGCGACTCTAGTCCTGTGGGACACCAAAACGGGGGAAGGGCTTCGCTACTGGACAGCCCCTGGTGAGATTCTGTCCGCAAAACTCAGCCCCAATGCACGCACAGCACTACTCGGCCTAAGCGATCACTCCGCGGTTTTATTTGATATTCAACGCGGCGGCGTGATCCACACATTCAAACACGGCAATCGTGTTCGCAGCGTAGATTTAAGCCGCAACGGCAGGCTGGCACTCACAGGCTCAGAAGACGGTACCTCGATACTCTGGGATGTTGCTTCAGGCAAGGAGCTCGCCCGACATAAATTTGATGCCGAAGTGAAGCTGGTGAAACTCTCACCCGACGGCAGCCTTGCTCTTTCAATGAGCAAGTTCGACAGAGCTCTACTCTGGCGCACACGCAGCGGCGAAGCCCTAGGGGAAATCCCCCTCGGCTCAGAGCGCCTGAAACGCGGGATCAGTTTTAGCACGGCAAACTTCAGTCGCGATAACAGACTGCTGCTGACCGGCCGCCCCGATCAAGTTGTGCAACTCTGGGATTTAGCTTCCCTAACTGAGATTACGCGCTGGAAGATGCCAAAACGCAGCGCATGGAAACCTACCAGCACCGCCGTGCTCGCAGTATCTTTTGGTGAAAACGAAGGCGAATACAACGCCATTGCTTCAAACGGTTTTATTCATCAACTAAAACTGGCCGAAACGCCCCCCTAGGACACACATAAAAAAACCCCCTGGCAGCAAAAGATGACAGGGGGTTTTTATTGGTCCAGCTTAGCGAATTATTCCGCTGCTGGCGCTTCAGGCTTTTTAGCGGCCGATTTAATTTCCAGCAACTCAAGATCAAAAACTAGAACAGCGTTTGGCTCAATATCATATTCACCCGTTTGACGGTTCATCTTGCCGCCAACGCCGTAGGCTAATTCACCAGGAATATAAAGCTTCCACTTTGAGCCTACTGGCATCAACTGGAGAGCTTCAACCCAACCAGGAATCAAGCTACCTACTGGGAATTCAGCTGGCTCACCGCGCTCGTAGGAGCTATCAAACTCATCACCCGCTAAATTCGCGCCGCGATAATGTGCAACAACCTTGTCTTTCGCTGTTGGGATTGCGCCATCACCGGCCGTGATAATTTCGTACTGCAAGCCAGACTCGGTTTGTATTACACCCTCTTTCTTAGCATTTTCTTCCAAGAACGCTTTGCCATCCACGAGATTTTTTTCGCCTAGCGCAACGGTCTTTTCTTGACGCTTAGCATTTTGCTCTGTTTGGAATGCGCGCATAGTCGCCTGCATTTCCTCATCGGAATAACGCTGCTCAGTTCCAGCGTTAACCTCAGTTACCGCAAGAGCAATCAGCTCGGGATTAATAGCAAAATCAAACTGCTTAGCCTGTCGAGCCATATTGAAACCCAACATATAGCTGACCTGATCATCCAAACTGGAAATTTCAATTGCTTTGCTTTCTTTCTTAGCGGCATCTTCATTACAGCCCGCCAGCAATACTGCCGTTGCAACGGCTGCAAATATAAGCTTCTTCTTCATGGTCCATACCTATAGTTATACGAATATTTCTTGTAAGCGAAACACCTAAACTTCCGTAAGGCGCTACTACTGGGCGATCCTACAAGCCAAGGCCGTCGAGTATACCTAAGCACCGCGTCAGTCACCAGCGCGCCACCTCACATCCAGAGGAATTTGGCCCCGCCAAATAGACAGCTATTTTTACGACAATATCCACAAAAACACACTTTTTTATATCAACGACAATCAGCTAGGCGCAGACAAGCTAAAATAACAACACTCATACCGCAGCATACGCCAAAAGTTGTACAATTTTTCCCCGAACGCGGTTATTATTTTCAACGCTTTCGCCCGTCAACGCTCAACTTACACCTCAGGACTTCATCATGGCAGCCAAAAAGAAAAACTCGGTATCCATCGCGGATATAGAAAAGCAAATTGCCAAAGCCACAGCCCAGCTCGAAAAAGCTCGCGCTAGTGCGCTCACCAAAGCCGATAAAACCGTAAAACAAAGTGTTACCGCACTATCCAAAGCCAAAACAGCACTCGCTAGTCAGCAAAAGAAAGCGGTCGCAGCTACTAGTGCATACGCTAAAAAGAAAACTGCAGCAAACGCCAAAAAGGTAACCGCAACAAAAGCGGCTGTGTCCCTCCAAAAAACTCAGGTCGCGAAACTAACGGCTGAGCTCAATGATGCCAAAGCCGCTCTAGCGACGGTCAAGCAAAACCTTAATTCAGCAAAAATGCTGACTTCTATCGCCGCCAAGGCAACTAAAGTTTTCCTAACTAAAAGCAAGACGAAAAAGAAGTCCAACCCTAAAAAGGCACCTGTCAGCCAAGCAACTGGGGAAAAAGGACCGTCGAAAAAACTGCCCGCAAAAAAAGTGACGGCTAAAAAGGCCAGCGCGGCATTAGCTGCGAAGCCGGTAAAAAGCCCCACTAAAAAATCTACGGCTAAAAAGGCTACTGCTTCAAAAGCAACCAAAAATAATGCCGCGATTCAGACTGAGGCCGTAAAAAAAAGCCCCGCAAAGAAAAAGACCGTTAAGAAAATTATTAGTGCTCCGCAAACAAGTGCGCCCCTATCCAGCGCGACAAAAGCGAAGCCTATCGCCGCCAGTAGCGCTGTCACAGCGAAATCAACAGAGGCAAAGCTTGTGAGCAACATTGGCACGGCCATAAGCACGCCCCCCCCAAGCAAAGTTGAGACCACCACTGAGGCGACCCCAAAAACTGTTACTCCTGCGAAAACACAAGAAACCAGCAAACACGAAGCCACTCCAAGCCCTAAGAGTATTCCCCGCGAGACCTCAGCCATAGAAACACCAGCAATACAAAAAGCACCACCGCTAATCCTGCCTTCGGTAGCCGAATCATCTATAGAAAAACTTAAGGCGGCAGTTGCTGCGCAACACGAAGAACCAAACAAAGAAGCCGTAAAGACAGAAGATAGCAACGATCTTCGACCTCGCGGCAACAGCCTATTCGATTCAGAATAGAGCTCTAAGTATTAGCAAGACACTAGTGAAGCCCACTTACATCGACGCCAGGATGTAAGTGGGCTTTTTTATGTAATGAGGTAGCGCCGAACGTCGCCGAATAATGGCTGAGGTATGACAGAAATATTTAGTTAACACGGAAGAAAACCGAAAAACTAGATTTACACGCCACAACACTTCGGCACCATAGCCAAAAGCGCCGCAGCTAACTGTAACTACTGCGCAGCTTGCACGCGGTTTGCACCATACGCGCCAATTGCGGCGCATCGGGGATCCCGAGAAACTCAAGGTAGTAGCGCAAACTTAAGGGGGCACGCTCGTCCCGCATTAGGATTGCAAAGCGACGAGTGAGATCCTGCATTCGGAACAACAGAACCTTTTCAATGACCAACTCTGCATTTAAAAGTTGCTTGGTGATGACTTTCGACTGGGTGGGGGTAAAACTTGCGGTGTTTTTAAGATAACGCCGCACATCTCGAATTTTTAACAGGGTGGACTGACTAACGGTATCAACAGAAATCAAAATATCATCTAGCACTTCACAGCTAAGAGGGATGCCCTCACTATCCAGCCAGCAGCACCAGAGAATAATATCCACGTTTGCATAATATTCGTCCTGCATATCCAACACCAGGCTCTCAACTTCTTTATGAGCGTAGACTCGATTCGCATAATCCCATAGCGATTCCACCCAAAGTCCTGCTGCTTTTACTTGCGTCATTAGATTATGGTTCTGCCGTAAACAAGACCTACATGGTAATAGTCGCACTCCTGCAGCTCTAGTAGCAATGCTGTTTTTTTTGGAGTGGTGAACACTTTTCGCCCAAAGCGTTTCTTTTCTAAGCGCTGACTAATCGCACCGTCGAAAGATAAGATCCCAAACGCCATGCCCCAAGCGCTCACCACGAGCTTCAAATTTTGTATGAGGGCGATAGTCAGGCTGGTCGGCGAAGCAATATTCGTCAACACTGTTTTGGTAACCTTCCGCCAAACACAAAAACTCCATCGCCTGATCGGCATAATCCTGCCAATCTGTTGCCATATGAAATACGCCACCAAGTTTCAGCAAACGCCGGGCCGACTGAATAAAAGCAGGCTGTGCGATACGGCGCTTCTGATGTTTCTTCTTATGCCACGGATCAGGAAAGTAAAGCTGGAATCGATCAAGGCTCTCAGGCTGTATACAATCACTCATAACATCGTTGGCATCAGCCATATAAACACGTAAATTTTTTATACCCGCCAAGCCGGCGGTACTGATTAAACGGCCAACCCCAGGCGGATGTACTTCGATGCCAATAAAATCCTTGTCCGGCTCAGCTTGTGCCATTTTAAGTAACGAATCGCCCATACCAAAACCAACCTCCAGCACAAGCGGCGCTGCGCGGCCAAACACCTGCTGCTGATCTATAGGGCCATCAAACAAGCTCAACCCATACTCCGGCCACCAATCATCAAACGCCTTTTTCTGGCCGTCTGTCATGCGTCCAGCGCGAATTACGTAACTGCGAATCGATTTCTTCTTAAACTCTGGTCTCATCCAACTTTCTTCACTGTACCAATAGCGACAACCAACATCGTCCAACCCAAAATAAACGACAGCCCACCAAGCGGTGTAACTGGCCCCAACCAGCGTGGACCGCCAAGCGCCAGACCATACAAGCTGCCACAAAAAAATATTAATCCACCAACGAAGCCAAGCGCAGACCAGTGCAGCCAGCGCTGCGGCGCGCCCTGCTGCAACAAGATCCCGACCGCCATCAATGCCAACACATGATAAAAATGGTATTGCACGGCGGTGTGCCATGCGGAAAGTAAATTGTCAGCCAAGCGTCCCTTTAAAGCATGGGCGCCAAAGGCCCCCAGCACTACCGCCACCGCACCATTTGCAGCAGCGAACAACAGAATTAGCTTGCTATACATTAAAAACAACCTCGACAGGGACCTGCAAATGGCTCTCAAAAAAAAAGCCGCAGACTCTGCGGCTTTTTCAGACTAGTAAGTACATCAATTATCGCGTCAAAAATTTTCAACGCAAGATGTAAACGATTTAGGCTTCCATAAAAACGCGCATTTTTTTCATCGCATTTTTTTCTAACTGACGAATTCGCTCTGCCGAAACGCCGTACTTATCGGCAAGATCGTGCAAAGTTGCTTTACCATCATTTAGCCAGCGCTGCTGCAAGATATCGCGACTGCGATCATCTAGCTGTGCCATCGCGCCTTCTAAGCCAGCGAGACTATTCTCAGTCCAATCGGCTTTTTCCAGCATGGTAGACGGATCGTAGCGTCGATCCTCCAAGTAATTTGCCGGCGCTTGGAATGCGGTATCGTCATCTTCGTCTGCGCCCGCATCAAAAGACGCGTCATAAGCAGACAAGCGGCTTTCCATTTCCCGGACATTCTTAACATCTACATTCAAATCTGCCGCAACGGCTTCAGCCTCAACGTTGTTCAACCAACCCAAACGCTTCTTTTGACCGCGCAGATTAAAAAACAGCTTACGCTGAGCCTTCGTAGTGGCGACCTTCACAATACGCCAGTTACGTAAAATGAATTCGTGCATCTCGGCTTTAACCCAGTGCACAGCAAAAGACACCAAACGCACACCCTTTTCTGGGTTAAAACGCTTAACAGCTTTCATTAGCCCAACATTACCTTCCTGTATCAGGTCCCCCTGAGAAAGGCCGTAACCCGCATAGGATCTTGCAATGTGAACCACAAAACGCAGGTGCGACATAACTAAACGACGCGCCGCTTCCAAGTCTTCGCGATAGTACAGGTCTTCGGCTAACTGCTTCTCTTCTTCCGCAGTCAACACTGAGAAACTGTTCACGGCCTGCATGTACGCATTCAGGTTTTGGCCCGGCGCCAATACTTCAACAGTCTGTAAACTCGTGCCCATGGGCAACGTCCTCCAAATCTAGTTTCGGTTGGCATTTCGCCCAACCCTAGCTCACCAATCACTGTTATCGCAGCTTACTGCCAATAACAGCGGGGTGAGAGTGTAACATGTTCGACGTAAATGCTAACAGTTCTTATCTAGAGCTCAGATCAAGAACATCCACTCGAAACAACCTTATATAAGGTCTTTCTATATAAGATCTCCCTTGCTTTACGTGAACGGTCAAAATAAAGCTCATGCTCAAGACGCTATTTAGAGCTTTATTAACCTTGTTCATTCTGTGGTCGCAATCGATCACCGAGATTACAACACTCAGCGTGATGATCTTAGGCCGAATTTACGCTTTTTCAACCCTCAGCACTGACATTTCTATCGAAACAGGGATCGAGTTAACGACCAAGCTCACATCAGAAGACACATTTCACGGTCAACAGTTCAGCAATTGGGTCAAAGACAACAACGAAAGACTAGGTAAAATCACCGAGCTAGGCAAATCTCGAACAAATAACAACCAATTCGGCCATATAACCAACTTTATGTTTCAGGCCGACAAAAGCGGTATAAATATAACAAATCCCGCATTGACATCAAAATCAACATCTGCACGTTACCAAATAGAACACACTTGTTACCCTTGGTACCTTTGTTACCCAAGACGGGGCCCCGTAACAACCCCGAGACAGAAAGTAACGAATTTAAATGCTTTTTTATAATAACGAAATAGTCGAAAAGTCATATCTGGTTGATTTATATAACAAAAACAAAGTTGGCACGAGACATGCTCTGTTAAGCGATACAATAACAACAATAAAGAATAATAAGAAAAGACTAAATAGCGAATAACAACAATAAATAATAAAAACAAAAGTAAACAAACATAATAACAACAACAAATAATAAGAAAGTTAAGCGTATAAAACTGACTTGTGTGCCTTTGGAGAGGTGTTGCTTTAAACAGCAAAGAATATCGGACAAGGAAGTGTCCGACTGAGTTCAAAAAACTTAGTTCGACGCAGCCGAAAAAAAACGATAATAAAAACTAAAATATTTGTAACGGGAAAGCCAAGGCTTTCCCGTTTTAGTTTTAGAGCAACAAGATTACCCAAACGCTTACCGTCACAAGCCTTTTCAGCCCCCGAGAAAGAATCTTCAAGGGCTTCACAGTAGATGTGTTAGACTGGCTGCCATTCCCTACACCCCAACCACCGCAATCACGCCAAAACCATGTTAAAACGGCTGCTACAAATAAATAAAAACCTGTCTGAAAAACTGTTCGACAAAGGTGCTTCTACGCCTACACAGAACGCCAAAGTCATCGGTGAAAGCGATCACGGCATCAATCGTGCCGATGTCAGTCGAAACGCCATCAGCGTAATTGAACAGCTGCAGCAAGCTGGCCATAGTGCCTATCTGGTCGGCGGTGGGGTGCGCGATTTACTCCTAGGCAGCAAGCCAAAGGATTTCGATGTGGCAACAAGTGCCACGCCGGAGCAGGTTAGTGAAATCTTTCGACGGTCGCGAATTGTTGGTAAGCGTTTTCGCATCGTCCACGTGCGGTTTGGGCGAGAAATTATTGAGGTTACCACTTTTCGCGCCAACCACACCCAATCCGAAGGCGAGGGTGACGCTAAACAGTCCGAGCACGGGATATTGCTGCGCGACAATGTTTATGGCGACTTAAAGTCCGATGCTGAGCGTCGTGATTTCACCATTAACGCCCTCTATTACGACCCAACGACCCGCGAGCTTTTAGAGTTCAGTTCCGGCTTAGAAGACTTACAAAAACGTACACTGCGCATTATTGGCGACCCAGAAGCTCGCTACAAAGAAGACCCTGTAAGATTACTTCGGGCAGTCCGATTCGCCGCAAAACTCGGTTTCTCGATCGAAGCCGCAACCGAACACCCCATTCGAGAACATGCTGACTACCTCAGCCATATTCCGTCAGCACGCTTATTTGAAGAGGTCTTGAAGCTGTTTTTATCCGGTTCAGCGACCGCTACTCTTACCAATCTGCGCGACTATCACTTGTTTCAATACCTATTTCCGAGCACCGATTACTGCATGGAAAACGGCAGTGATTTTGATCGGGAAATCGTTTTTAGCGCCACCGTAAATACCGACAAACGCATTCGCCAAGGCAAACGCGTTACCCCAGCATTTATTTATGCGGCATTCCTCTGGCCCGCACTGCAAGCTAGCATGCGCCATTTGATGCACGACAAAAAGCTATCGGCGCTCGAAGCCCTAGGCCAAGCCTCACAAGGTATTATTAGCCAGCAGCTGTCCTACACAGCAATCCCCAAGCGCTTTCTAGTACCCATGCGCGAAATCTGGGACTTGCAATTACGTCTTCCAAAGCGCGAAGGAAAGCGAGCATTCGCAAGCTTGGAGCACCCCCGCTTTCGAGCCGCCTACGACTTTATTCTCCTGCGTGAACAAGCCGGTGAAAATATTGAAGGGCTCGGCGATTGGTGGACCAAGTTCCAAACGGCGGACGAAGAAACTAGGCAGTCCATGATTACGGATCTCGGACGCGGTCAGCCTCGACAAAAGCGCCGCCGCAGTCGACGTGGCCGCCGCGGCGGTCAGAATGCCTCAGCCAATACCGGCAACGCCGGAAATAGCCCTACCGATAGCGGTAACAGTGGTGGAGAAGGCTCCAGTCCTAGCAGCTAACGCAGCTTTAGGTACAAGACCACTCTACAGAGTCGCGGAGCAGAGGTAGACCAAGTCTAGATGAACGAAAATCACGCCACAAACACACAGCGCTCGGCGATTAAACACGCCCTCGCTAATAACACCGCCGCCACCGCCTTCATAGGTCTTGGCAGTAATCAGCAACACCCTCAACTTCAAGTCATCCGCGCCTGTACCAGCCTAGCCCTGCACCCCCAAATTCAGCTTCTCGCCGTATCGCCATGGTATAGCAGTAAAGCGGTGGGACCAGAGCAACCGGACTACATCAATGGCGCAGTCAAAATTTGCACCTCGCTTGCCCCGGAGCCTCTGCTCGACGCTTTACAGACGATCGAGAATCAACAGGGTAGGGTTCGCACCCAACACTGGGGGCCGCGCACGCTCGACTTAGATTTGCTACTCTACGGCGAACAAACCATCAATAGCGAACGCCTAAAGGTACCTCATCCCTATTTAGCGGAGAGAAACTTTGTGTTACAACCGCTGCTGGCCATTGAACCCAGCCTGCATCTACCCGATGGGCGTGCAATCAACACAATTGCGTGGCAAATCGGTACCGAAAACTTATTTCAGCTGTAACTTTGGGAGTTCCAATTGAACGAGGACATGGCGGACAAACGCTGGCAACTAGATTTAACCGGTAAAAAAATTCCACGCTATATCGCCGTGGAAGGCCCTATCGGAGTCGGCAAAACCACCTTAACCAAACAATTAGCGCAAACCTTCAACTACGAGACACTGCTCGAACGCGCAGAAGAAAATCCGTTTTTGGAGCGTTTCTATGCCGATGAAAAAAATTCGGCGCTGCCCACTCAACTGTTTTTTTTGTTTCAGCGTATGCAGCAAATTAATGACCTACGCCAAGACGATATGTTTGAGCCAGTGCGTGTCGCCGACTTTTTAATTCAAAAAGACAAGTTGTTTGCCGAAGTAACTCTGGACGACCACGAACTGCGACTCTATCAACAGGTGTACGACCACCTAACCATAGATGCGCCAGCACCAGATCTGGTTATCTATTTACAAGCTCCCGCACAGGTACTTTTAGAGCGTATCCAACAGCGCGGCATCACCTCCGAACGCAGTATCGATGCAACCTATCTAACCGAGCTCAACGATGCCTATACCCGGTTTTTTCACTACTACGATGCGTCACCACTTTTAATCATTAATGCCGCCGAAATAGATTGGGTTAACAACCCAAACGATTACCGCAACCTTGTCAATTACATGCTCGATATTACTCGCGGTCGCCATTACTACAATCCGCAACCGGCGATTGATTTCTAAGCCGAACGTCAACCTTGCAAGACACTTAATAACATCGCGCTAGGCTCTGCATAGCGCAAGGAACAAACACTATGGTCTATGTTGGTAACACCGAAGCACTGGCAAAGCCGATCACCATTAATACTCTGGCAGCGAAAAAACGCGCTGGGGAAAAATTCATTACCGTTGCACTTTACGATGCCCCTATGGCCGCCATGGCGGAAAAGGTTGGCGTAGAAGTGGTCTTAGTTGGCGACAGCCTAGGTATGACCGTACTTGGCTATCCCAGTACCATACCAGTGACAATGGAACAGATGATTTATCACATCGAAGCCGTCCATCGCGGTAACAAGCGATCACTCATTATTGGTGATTTGCCCTTTATGACCTACGCCACTGAAGAGCAAGCGCTGCACAATGCGGCGCGAGTTATGCGTGCCGGCGCCAACATGGTGAAGCTAGAGGGCGGCGCATGGCTCGCCAATACCGTTCGCATGTTAAGTGAACGCGGTATCCCCGTATGCGCGCACCTTGGCTTAACACCCCAGTCGGTTAATAAATTTGGCGGCTTTCGGGTTCAAGGCCGAGCTCAGGAACACGCAGATCAAATTTTAGACGATGCTAAACGTCTCACCGACGCAGGTGCAGACCTTCTCGTTCTCGAATGTGTCCCCGCTAAGCTAGCAAAAGCCATAACCGAGGCCATTGCCATCCCCACCATCGGCATTGGCGCTGGCCGCGACACCGACGCGCAAGTTCTGGTCATTAACGACATCCTTGGGTTAACTGAATCGCCGCCCAAATTCGCCAAGAATTTTCTTATTGAAGCAGGGGATATTCCAGGCGCGCTGCGAAAATACGCCGATGATGTTAAGTCCGGCGTTTTCCCAGAGGACAGCCACATTTTTAATTAGCCAAAACTGTAACGCTTGCGGGCTGTGACATTAGCTCGCGACCCAAGCACGTCTCCAGAACGGCTTATGTAAACACCACATTTCCCTAGGTACATTTTTGTGATCGCTGTAACCTAGGGTAACATTACGGCCGATAGTGAATTCACTCGATATACGGATCCCAACTATGCAAAAGTTACCAGAAACCCTACGCGACAATGTCCGCCTACTAGGCGAACTTTTAGGCGAAAACATTCTAGAACACGAAGGGCATAAGCTGTTTCGCAAAATTGAAGAAATTCGTGCCTTATCTAAATCGCTCGCGCAGCAATCAGTCGTTGGAAACGCTAGCATTGACTACAAACCGTTAGTCGAAGCCCTCAGCCGTTTAGAAGACAAAGACATACTACCTATCGCACGCGCGTTCAATCAGTTTCTGAATCTTGCCAACATCGCCGACCAGCAATATTTTTACGGACCAGAAGCGCGCAAAACCGACACGTTGGAACCCGTGCTGAACGAATTGACGGCCGACCTCGGCAAAGACGACATGTTCCAACTCATGAACAAGTTACGCATCGATCTCGTGCTAACCGCCCACCCGACAGAGGTCTCGCGACGCACCTTAATCCGCAAATATGAACGACTCGCAGACGTTTTATCCGAATTAAAACGCAGCGACCTATTCGAGCACGAGGTTGCCCAGCTCAACGCCGAGCTGTACCGCGTTATCGAAGAGATTTGGCACACCGATGAAATTCGAGCAGAGCGACCTACCGCGGTAGACGAAGCGAAGTGGGGGTTTGCCGTTATTGAAAATAGTCTCTGGCACGCCGTGCCGGACTTTATCCGCCACCTCGACACCGCTTGCTGTCGCCAGCTCGGCAAAGCACTACCTCTAGAAATCCAACCATTCCAATTCTTCTCTTGGATGGGCGGAGACAGAGATGGCAACCCCAATGTTACCCACGAGGTAACAGAAGAAGTTATTTTACTGGGGCGCTGGAAGGCCGCCGATCTCTACCTGCAAGACTTACAGATTCTGGCCGGCGATTTGAGTATGCACAGCGCCAGTAGTGAGCTGATTGACGCCGTAGGCTTCACTAGCCGCACCCCCTACCGCGAATTCCTCCACGGCTTGCGCGGCCGCCTTCAAGCTACGCTCGACTGGGCCGATGCGCGTATTTTAAATCCGAAGCTGCCCGAGCCAGCCGAGATCATCCACACTATTGAAGATCTTTTACAACCGCTGCTTTTGTGTCACCGCTCACTTACTGAAGTCGGTTTGCCGCATATCGCCAACGGCGCACTTACCGATATTATTCGCCGCGTACGCGCTTTTGGTATCAACCTAGTCCCCCTCGATATTCGCCAAGATGGCGACCGTCACGTACAGGTGTTGGACGAACTCACGAATTATCTAGATCTAGGAAGCTATCGCGAGTGGGATGAGGATGCCCGACAGGCGTTTTTGCTAGAGCAGCTCACCAGCAAGCGCCCGCTTTTGCCAGCCAAATGGCCACTAACTAAAGATTCCGCCGAGGTGATCGACACCTGCCGTGTTATCGCAGCTCAGCCCGAGGAAACGCTGTCTCACTACGTGATTTCCATGGCCAAGCAACCTTCCGACGTATTGGCCGTAGCCCTATTGCTGAAAGAGTGCGGTGTTACTTGGAACATGCCAATTGTCCCCCTATTCGAAACCCTAGACGATCTCGACCGTGCGCCACGCGTGATGAACCAGCTCTGGCAAAACCACTGGTATCAAGGTTATATCGACGGCGAGCAAACCGTCATGATCGGATATTCCGACTCAGCCAAGGATGCCGGTAAATTCGCGGCAACTTGGGCGCAGTACAAGTCGCAAGAAAAACTGGTGAGTCTGTCGGAACAGCACGGCGTCGAGCTCTTCCTGTTTCACGGTCGCGGCGGCACCGTTGGCCGTGGCGGTGGTCCAGTTGAAAAAGCCATGGCATCACAGCCACCCGGTTCCGTTAAGGGCCGTATTCGCGTTACCGAACAGGGCGAGATGATCCGCTATAAATTCGGCCTGCCACGCGTTGCCTTCAGTAGCCTCAGCAACTATGTAGCAGCTACTTTACGGGCCACAGTTACACCGGCACCGGCACCCTCCGAACCTTGGCGTGCGCTTATCGAAGATATGGCCCAAGCGAGTCTCAAGGCCTATCGAGATATTGTGCGCGGCAACGAGATGTTCGTGCCCTACTTCCGCAGCCTGACTCCCGAGCAAGAGTTAAACAAGCTCGCACTTGGCTCCCGCCCAGCTAAGCGAAAAGCTACCGGCGGCGTCGAAAGCCTGCGTGCTATTCCTTGGGTATTTGCCTGGATGCAAGTGCGGCTAAACCTGCCCGGTTGGTTGGGCACCCGCCAAGCCTTAGCCTACGGGCTTGAACACGACCCCAAAACACTGGAAGACATGTTCAACAACTGGCCATTTTTTAGCAGTTTTATCGACTTGCTAGAGATGGTGCTAGGCAAAGCCGACACTGCTATTTGCGCGCACTACGAACAACAGTTGGTCGACCCACAACTACACAGCTTGGGTAAACAACTACGTGAAGACTTGGAAGCACTGGCGGTGCAGATAAACACCATGAAAAACCAGAACGACCTACTCGATACCACGCCAATGCTGCAGCAGTCCATCGACGTTCGCAAACCCTATATCGACCCTCTCAACTACCTGCAAGCAGAGCTACTTAAGCGTGAGCGTAAGTCTGGAGAAATCGGCCCAGAGTTAGAACAGGCCTTGAAAGTAACCATGACGGGTATCGCCGCGGGTATGCGTAATACCGGTTAAGCCGGTTTACCCACGACACGCAAGGGGTTAATAATTCAGTATCTATTTGTTCCACGAGGGAATAGGCAATACAATGCCGACCTCCCTTGGGCGCAAACCTCTGGAATTTTGCCCCTGCTAAGGCATGGCCGCCATTTAGAGCTTTAGCGAAGTAACAGCTATAGCTCGACCAAACAGCAAGAAAAGACTGTAAATGTTTGACGAAATCCCTCTGACACGCCCGGCCACGCCGCTGCTCGACACCATAAACAGCCCTGCGGACCTGCGTTTACTCGAAGAAAAGCAGCTCAAGCAGCTCGCTGAAGAATTGCGCGCGTTCCTACTGTTTAGCGTAGGTCAAACCGGCGGTCACTTTGGTGCTGGACTTGGGGTCGTCGAACTCACCATTGCCTTGCACTATGTTATGAACACCCCCGACGATCGCTTGGTCTGGGATGTAGGCCACCAAACCTACCCCCACAAAATCCTTACTGGTCGTCGCGAGCAACTCAGTTCGATTCGTCAATTAGACGGCTTAGCCGGTTTCCCAAAACGCGGCGAAAGTGACTACGATACATTTGGCGTAGGCCATTCCAGTACCTCTATCAGCGCCGCACTCGGCATGGCACTTGGCAGTCAACACAGTGAGATTGCTCGCAAAACCGTGGCCGTTATCGGCGATGGAGCCATGACCGCAGGGATGGCGTTTGAAGCACTCAACCACGCCGCCCATACCGGTGCCGATATGCTGGTGGTGCTAAATGACAACAATATGTCCATATCGAAAAATGTGGGCGGCCTAGCCAATTATTTTTCGAAGATTTGGGCCAGTAAAACCTATACCGCGCTGCGCGAAGGCAGTAAGCGGGTGTTAACCAAGATTCCTCAGGCATGGGAATTGGCCCGTAAAACCGAAGAACACATGAAAGGCATGGTGTCGCCCGGCACCTTGTTTGAAGAACTTGGCTTCTACTACGTTGGCCCTATCGACGGCCACGACCTGCCACGCTTAGTTCACGATATTGGCAATATGCTAGAAATCAAAGGTCCGAAGCTTCTGCATATCATCACCCGTAAAGGGAAAGGTTTTGCGCCGGCAGAACTCGATCCCGTGGGTTATCACGCACTCAATAAAATTGAGCCAAAAACCAACAAGCCAACGCCACCAGCCGGCATCAAAAAGCAAAAGTATCAAGACGTTTTTGGCGAGTGGCTCTGTGATATGGCCGAGTCCGATAACAAGCTCATCGCCATTACCCCCGCCATGTGCGAGGGCTCTGGCATGGTCGAATTTGCCAACCGCTTCCCCGAGCGCTTTCACGATGTTGCGATTGCCGAACAGCACGCGGTAACACTCGCCGCTGGCCTTGCCTGCGAGCAGACCAAGCCCGTAGTAGCCATTTATTCAACCTTTTTACAGCGCGCCTACGACCAGCTTATTCACGACGTAGCACTGCAAAACCTCGACGTTACCTTTGCAATCGACCGCGCCGGCCTCGTTGGCGAAGACGGCCCGACACACGCCGGCAGCTTCGATATATCCTTTTTGCGTTGCCTGCCAAAAATGATTTTGGCTACACCCAGCGACGAACACGAATGTCGGCAACTGCTGTTTAGTGCTTATAACCACCCAGGTCCTGCGGCTGTGCGCTACCCGCGCGGCACGGGTACTGGAGCCGAAATCGAACTGCACGATTTAAAATGGGCGGTCGGCGAAGGCCAGATGCTGCGCGGCGGTAAGCGCCTGTGTATTTTAAATTTTGGCGTACTCTTGCCAGAAGCTCGCGCCATCGCCGACAAATATAATTACAGCCTCTGTGATATGCGCTGGGCGAAACCTCTAGATCTCAAACTCATCGAGACTATGGCGGCAAATCACGACTACTTGGTAACCCTAGAAGAGAATGCCGTGGCCGGCGGCGCTGGTGTAGGTGTAATGGAGTACCTCGCGACTCAAGGCTTAGCCAAACCTCTGCTCCCCATCGGCTTACCCGATGCCTATTACGACCACGGTAAGCGACCTCAACTGTTGGCCCAAGCTGGACTAGACCAAGCCTCAATAGACGCTAACATTCAACGCTGGCTAAACAAGCTCACCAACAGCGGCAACGTTACTCAAAACTTTTCCGCTACCACCACATAGCGCAGCGGGCCTCCCGGCACCAGCGCTGCAAATGGGTAGCAAGTAATCAAGTGCAGCTGATCTCTCTGAGAATCTATTTGCCAATCTCCCAAACGGCTGTCGTGTACCTCAGTCGCAACGACTTTATAGCGATGCCAATTGCCGCCGCCATCTTGAAGCTGTAACAGCTCACCCAATTTAATCGACGCCAAAAAGCTAAAATGGGTATCGCGATGACCACCTAGAACTGTGGTGCCACTCGCGCCTATCGACGCCGACCCCTGCACACGACCAGGCCCAAACGCGAGGCTCTCTCCCTGCGCGCCTTCCAACACATAAAAGCTTTGTTGTTGATAGCGCAACTGTGCCACCGGCCAAGTATCTGCCCAGGGCCAAGGGCGCTGCGGCCGAAATGATGGGCTGGATGGAGCGATATCGTGCTCCGTTCCTTCAAAGTGATACTGCAAACTGCGCTGCCACGCTTGGGCAATCAGTTGCTGAGCCAACTGCGCCTTCGCCAAGATATAAAGCGACTGACCGCTAAAGCTTAAGCCGGCAATGATTAGCAGCAGATAAACCCAACCGCCTTTCTCTGCGAGCCTCGGCAAACTCAAAGCCAACCCCCTCAAGTTCGATCCGTTAGAACTACAAGCGTGCAGCGGGACAAAAAGCGGTAAAGTGCAGCGGCAATAAAACACAGTACACCTACAAGTGCGTACAACCACCTTGGCGTCGCCGTCTTAGGGTAAGAAACTGTCTGCAGCTGTTGCCCTCGGGCAACAAGATTAGCGACCGGCGAGCTTACTAGACGATTATCGAACGGCCTTGCCACGGCTTTTTCTTGCGCTACAAAACTGGTGTACGCGGTAACTAAACGATGCCGCAAGCCCAGTGCGACAACCTCGCGGCGCACTTCGTCAGGGTTACGTCCTGCAATTTTTTCGTCTTCTAAAGCCGAAATTTTCGCGCGCGCCCACAGGCTCGCAATCCCCGGGTTTTGCGGCAACGTCTGTAATTCATCTAGATTAAATTCGCGTGCCCAATGTTCACCTCCAGCAACGCCAGAGTTATCGCCACCCCCAACAGCAGTGGCAAACCCGCCGGTCAATTTGACCACTCCATTGACCGCATCGAGTTTGGCCACCGCAACCAAAGGTTCACCGGCATAGAGATCCGGAATTTTGTTTGGCCACATTTCTGCTGAGGTCGGCCACTCTAAATGAAAGTTACTGCCAATAGCTGAATCCAGCTTGGCAAACAACTCGTCCATTTTTTTCGACACTTCGTGGTTATTACCGATATAGGTAAAAGTACCGCGACCAAATTGCGCCGCCTTGCGCATAAAATAGCTGTTCGGAGCCGAGCCGATCCCCACAGTAAACAAGCGGCTGTTATTTAACTTTTGTTGAATGCGGGCAAACAGTTCCGTTTCATTGCCAACGGCGCCATCGGTAATAAATATAATTTGCTGTAGCTGTGAGCTATCGTTTTGCATTTGCGACAGCGCTGCATCCAAGGCTGGTAACATTTCCGTGCCGCCATCCGCTTGCAATCGATCCACCCAGCGTTGCGCTTCGGCAACCGTATAGCTATCGGCCGGCTGTAATTGTGCAAACAAGCTCGAATAGCTGGAATCAAATTCAATAATATTAAAGCGATCTTCTGGTCCTAGTTGTTGCAAGGCTCGCTTTAAACCCGCGCGCGCTTGTTGCATTGAAGTTCCAGCCATTGAGCCAGAGGTATCTAAAATAAAAATTAAATCCCGCGGCAAAGCAGCGTTGCGTTTAAATTCCGCCGCTGTGGTTTGCGTTGGAGGAACTAGCATCAGCAATAAGTAATCTTCATTATCTAGCGTCTCCCGAAAGAGGGCTGCCGCCGGCGTATCGTTGTTGGCGCTGCGCCACTGCAACACAAAGTCTCTATCCATGCTTTCGGCACCAGCCGCGAGTGCAATACTGTGCCCCTGTGAATCTTTGTTTACCGCTATTTGATGATAAGGCGATTCGATTTTTGCCAGCGGAATGCCCGCCGCTAAATGAATATCAATAGAGATTGGATTATCCGGCAGGCCTTTTTTTGGCACGACCAAATTGCGCATAAACGGCGATATACGATCGGCATCTGACACCTGTGTTGTCGGTAGAGACCAGCCGAGTTTGTTGATACTGATTGTCGAATTTTGTTCGTGCCCAGCCGCAAGAAATGGGCCTGGCATATAGCGGGGTGTAAGTGTTGTCGGTAGGCGCCAACTAAATTGGCCAGCGCTATAGCCAATTTGTTCAACGTAACGCAACTGCACCGCGAGCGTTTCGCCAGGGGCAATATTGGCAACTTTTTGAGTGAACAGGTTAGGCCGCTCCTGATCGAGCAGAGCGGCTTTTTTACCCGCGGTTTTTGCCGCTTGATAAATGCGCTGCGCTTCGCGCTTCTCTTTTATTTCGCCAACAATTTTGCGTTCACCAATTTGAATTTCCATATAGTTTATCGCCGCGTTTTCCGGCAAAGGGAATACATATACGGCTTCTTGCCACTGATCACTTTCATTCACAAATGTTTGCTGATACCACACCTCCGCGACCAAACCACTAACCGTAACTGTGGCACTGGTCTGAATATGAATAGCGTTTGTAAATTGGTTTTCGTCCTGCACAAATAGAAGTTGACCAGCTTCTGGGTGATAACGATTGGCATTGCCGGAGTTTATTTCGTCGGCCCTAGCTGGCGCGGCAACGAGAATATTTAACAGTAAGGCGATAAGGCTGAGCACGAGCCAACCCGCGCCCTGAGACCAGAGTGTTTCTAAATGGCGACCGAGATCGCGACGGCGAATATTAAACATGATTTTTCTCCTAATCGCCTAGTGAGTGAGGCGCTAGAAGAATTACAACAAAGAATGGTGTCGCCGCTTGGCCGCAACACTGTCGAGCTAGGGATCAATTGTGGCAAAAAATGGCAGCACCCCAGCGAAGACTACTCTTGTCGCCAAAATGCTATTTGTTTGCGAACAATCTACTTAGGGTGCCGGTTTAGTGGCTAGCTTAGCTTGAGTTAAAAGTTTAGCCTGAGCTTTATCTAGCAAAGCGCCGGCATAGTTCATGATATGGAAAATCACATTTTGCTCATGACTGCCGGAAACCAAATAAGCCGCAGGGCCGCGCGCATAGATGCCCACATCTTCGCCGCCATGTGTTTCAGCCACCAAGGGCACAAGTGCCTGCTGGTGGTAGTCAGGGCTAGTGGTATCGACGTCGGTTAAGTCGATGCGCTCACCATTGTTATGTGTTTTAAATGCGGTTCGACCATTGGCATAGCTGAGTGTGGTGTAAGGCTTGCCGTCGGCGGCATTTTCCAGCTGTGGCTTGCCCTCAAGATTACCGTTGTGAACCTTACCTAAAATAGGGTTACCCCGTTTCGGGTAGCCGGCCATGGTGAGAACATGGCTGTGATCGGCGGTAACAATGATCAAGGTATCGCGCTCGTCTGTTAAGGCTGCCGCAGCAGCCACGGCCCGAGACAGTTCAACCGTGTCATTAAGCGCTTGGTAGGCATTGCCATCGTGATGTGCATGATCAATACGGGCAGCTTCCACCATCAAGAAGTAGCCGCCGGGTTCTGCCGCTAATCGCCTAATAGCGGCCTCAGTCATTGCCGTAAGGCTGGGTTGACCTGTGCCGCCAGACGCCTGTGCCGCCGCGTAGGCCATGTGAGAATCACTAAATAACCCCAACATTTTTTCCGGTTGAGTCGCTGAAGCAGCCGTAAATTCCTCCCGATTGTCGACAAACACACCATTTGGGTTTTGTGCCAGCCATTCGGCAATCAAGTTGCGACCATCGCGGCGTTCGCCTCGACCGGCTTTGCCACTGGCTAAACGCGTCTCGCCAAGGGGAAGAAACTTGCTTAAACCTCCACCCAAGATTACCTCTGGGCCGTCGATATAATTCAAATCCCATTGACGTGGGGAGCCATTTACTTCAGCGCCTGTGAGCGCACGCCGCCTCACTAATGAGCGTATTCGGCTTGGGTACTCAACCAGTTGTTGGGCGATATCAGTGCAATTAAAGCCCGGTTCGGCGGTGGGCATTCTGGCGTCGCTCTCCCAGTCTCGATTGGCACTTTTCGCATAGGCCCCTGCTGGTGTCGCGTGGGTAATACGGGCGGTAGATACAATGCCCGTGGCCAAACCGGCGAATTCGGCGATATCGAGTAAACTAAATAACTCGTTGCCGCGACTGCTATCGCAGTTACCACGGATAACCTCGTCGTTGATATTCAACACCCCCGCCTTGGTTTTAACCCCCGCCATAAGCGCGGTAATAGTGCCGGCGGAATCGGGCGTTTGCATATCGGTGTTGTAGGTTCTGGCAAGGCCAGTATAGGGAAACAGGTCAAACGCTAGCTCGTATTCTTCACCGCTTTGCCCGAGCTGTTGCCCAGCATAAATACGCGCGGCGGTAACCGTGCTGATACCCATGCCGTCTCCCACAAACAAGATAATATTGCGCGCCCGACCATAGTCATCGCGGCCTTCGCGGCGAACCGCACGCTGCACCTTGTCGGCCGCGGCGTTATACCAACTGGCAGCGACGGGAGGGTATTCGGTTAACCATGGGGGGCTCTTCTCAACTGCACGATTAATACTCGGCGAGACCTCGTCATCAATACGCATACCGGCTTCACTAAGCTTTAAATGCAGTTTTTCATCACGATCAGACGTATCGATACCACTCACGACACTAGCATCGGCCGCATCCGAACCCTCGCCAAGCTCTGGCCGGCCATCACTACAACTGGCAACTGACACACAGAGTAACAACGCTAATGCGCTTGAATAAAACCACATAAACGGCCTCGCAAAAAAATGACAACCACAAGAGTGGCTAGTTATTTAACAAAGATAAGGGCTAGGTAAGCGTATTAAGACTAGCCAGAAGCAGGAAGGCAGTATGCAATCTGATGAAGAAATAAAAAACCCCCGCCTCTTACGAGAGCGGGGGCAAAGACTTGTGAATTCCTGTGCTGGATGACTATCGGTTACAGGGCATCAAAAATGCGCGCGCAGTATAGCCCTCGATGACTGGCATTTAAAAGGTTATTTTCATTTGTTTGCAAATAACGATATTTTGCGCCGTTAATACTTGCCCCTAAGTAGCACTCGGCTTGCCGCGCTAGGTTCAATTCCTCTATAGTTCGTGTCGCTATTAGCTTTAGCGGGTCATCAAATTTATACCTGCTATTCTTGGCCAAAAGATTCTAATTCATCTCCATTCACTGCTCTCTTAGGTTTGCCCATGTCTCGCCAATTTCCCGCCACGCGTTTACGTCGCAATCGCTTCGCCGAATTTTCTCGCCGCTTAGTTCGCGAAACCGAGCTATCTGCCAGCGATTTTATCTACCCCATTTTTATTCTCGAAGGGGAAAATCGGCGTGAAGAGATCGCCAGTATGCCCGGCCAATTCCGATTAAGTTTGGACGAGCTAGAAAAGGAAGTAGAGCAGTTGGTGGCCTTGCGAATACCCGCGATCGCACTCTTCCCAAATATCGACAGCTCGGTGAAAACACCCATGGGCGAGGCGGCGTTCGACAGTGACGGCTTAGTGCCACGCGCTGTACGTCGAATAAAACAGCGTTTCCCAGAGATGGGGATAATTTGTGATGGAGCCCTCGACCCCTATACCACTCACGGCCAAGACGGCATTATCGATGATAATGGCTATGTGCTTAACGACGCGACCATCGTCGCGCTACAAAGGCAGGCATTGGTGTGCGCTGAAGCGGGTGCCGATGTGATCGCGCCGTCCGATATGATGGATGGCCGCGTTGGCGCTATTCGCGCGAATTTGGATCAAGCCGGCTTTATTAACACGCAAATTATGGCCTATTCCGCCAAGTATGCATCTGGCTATTACGGCCCGTTTCGCGATGCAGTCGGTTCTGCTGGTAACCTTGGCAAGGGCAATAAATTTACCTACCAAATGGATCCAGCCAACAGCGACGAAGCGTTACACGAAGTGCGCATGGACATAGAAGAGGGAGCCGATATGGTGATGGTAAAGCCTGGGATGCCGTATCTGGATATTGTTCGCCGCGTTAAAGATGAGTTTGGCGTACCCACATTTGCCTATCAGGTGAGCGGCGAATACAGCATGCATAAAATGGCGATTGCCGCAGGAATACTCGGTGAGAACGTTATTCTCGAATCGCTACTGTGCATCAAGCGCGCCGGCGCAAACGGTATTTTGACCTACTTCGCCAAGGATGCAGCTCGTCTACTACAGCGCGGCGAGTCCAACTAGGCCCATTAACTACAACAGATTAACGGCCGCCAGCTAACGTCAAGTTCACCTGCGATTTTTGCAGAGAGCAATTGTGTAAAATGGAGCTACGCGAAATACACAATTGAGCGTCGCAAAAATTGTCAGGTACAGCTTTTTGTTATGTTTATATTTTTATATAACTGTATCCTTGTTTTTGCAACTCTAATATCCTCAGAACTCCGCCTTGCTTCAACTGAACGACACCACCAATTAGTATGTCAGGTCTTAGATTGTTTTTGAGCATTGATGTACTGCAAGCACCTATAATAACTCCCTTACTTAACAGGCCTTCGAATTCAGTACTTAAATCACCATCTTTAGCCAAGCGAATTATTGCTGAACTATGTATTACCACTTCAATCTGATTTTCTGGATTTGATTTCAATAGTTCCTGTACGCTTGATATTAGAACGCCAGCCTTTTCTCTCTCATTCAAGTGATATACCACTTTTAACGTATCGCCTAATAAGGCGCTGCTATACATGAAAAGACATATACTAAAAAATATTTTCTTCATCTAACTGCTCCTCAAACCAACAACACTAATACAGGCTGCTCAAATCGGCACCTGCAGCCTGCTCTACCTGTGCATTTGCCTTCTCTTTAAGCTTGCCCGCATCGAGCCACAGAATAGGATTGTCGACTGGCGTTTTGGGCGGCAACTGCGGGTTTACTAATGGGAATACTTTGCGCTCTGCCAAATTAGCCTTACTGATCACATCTTTAATTTGCGGGTAACTAAAGAAAAATTCATCGAATGCACCCGCCTCTATGGCGCGAATTAACGTCGCCTCCAGATCGATTGCCAGTGCGCGGTTATCTCGTCCGGTAAATAGGTAGTAAGGCATTTTGTAAACCAGTAATAACTTTTCCTCAACCGTCAGCTGCAGCTCCGGGCGCAACTGGAGTTCCTGCCAAGGTTCTTGCACGCCACGGGGAAAGGCATCAAAACGACCGCCTTCAACCATATGAAACAAGCCGCCATATTTCGTTGCCACAGTAACTTTAAGGTCGTTAGCTTCAAGAATCTCGACATCGCTCCAGCCCCGGCCCTGACCGAGACTAAACCGCTGCAAGTCCAACAGGTTATCAACTTGGTCAAAACGGGATTGTAACGAGGGGTGAATAATAAACACGCGATGGCCGAGTAAACCTTTATAGAGCGGCACGCGAATTGGGAGCAATTGTTCTTCGAGTTCGTTATTGGTAGCGGTCCACATTAAATCGAAGTTACCGCCTTTGATCTCTTCGATTAAACGAGGCACTGTAAAACTAATGCGCTGTAAATCTAGCTGGTAGTCCACATTGGAAAAAGGCAGCGCCATACGCAACAAAGCCACCACGTATTCGGCTGTTGGAGAATCTTCATAACTAATACGTAATACTTTCCGCTCTGCCCAAGCCGATGAGGCCAGAGCCACACTCAACACCAAGACACCACATCTCAACCACCGAATTGACAAAATCACGGCTCCTTAATCATTAACTGAAAAAAGCTAACTGAAGTCCAACTCATTGTGGATGAGATACAACGGCCTCATGAACAGCCCAAAGTCATTTTAGTGTAGTAGAGGATTGTAGAATTGGCGTATCAGTTCTCTATCGATTTCGCTCAAAGGGCCTACTCTGAGTACCAGCCGCCGTCGTCTTTACGGCGTATAAAGAGGGTCGAATACCAATAAAAACGACCACCTCCCGCAGCGGCGGTGCAGGTATAGCGACTGCGTCCAGCAGACAGCGGGCGATTAGCTTTAGTGGTTAAACTACTGCCACCTAGCGCTACCGCAAGCTGACCCTGACCGCTAGCAAAGCACTGTGCCGCTCGCACCAGTCGCAATATTGGCGATTGCAGCTGCAATCGCGGCACAGTTACAGCCGGCGGCAATTCTGAGCCATTCAGTGGACGACCTGCTTCGTCGGACACTAAAACGTCAAGGAGCGGGAATGGTAGGCTCATCACCTTGTCGGCAAAATCCTGCGGGCGGCCATAGGGGCCACCGAAGACAAAACGAGGCAACAACTGTGGGCTACTATTCGCAGCTATTGGCCCGGATATCTGGGTAAAGCCCAGGTAACCCTTAGACTCCAGCAGTGCCACCAGTTCGTTGTTGTATTCGCCAAAGGGGTAGGCAAAAAACGGCGCCGCAGGGCCGCCGATCTCTTTGCGTATGCGCTGTTCGGTAAACTCGATTTCATGTGTCTGTCGAGCCAACCACTGCTTAGCTGACTCGCCATCTAAGCGCCGAATCATATGCTGATGGCTATCGCTGTGATTCGCGATGGTGGCGCCCTCAGCGGCCATCTCGCGAAGCTGCTTCCAACTGGCGTATTGAGGGTTCTTCTGATCGTGCGGTTTGCTGTTCACAAACACCGTAAACGGCCAGTTACGCGCTTTCAGCAACGGAAAAGCCTGCTCGTAAATAGAGCTATAGCCGTCGTCAAAGGTGATTACGGCGGTACGGTCTGGTAGGCTTCCGCTCGGTTTTGCGGCCTTCAATAAAGCCGGCAGCTCGGTAATCGCAATAACGCGAAAGTGCTGCTGCTCCAAAAACGCCAGGTGCTCGCGGAAACGCTCCGGTGTAATACTGGTCGCGGCTGGTGTTTCGTTATCGATATGGTGGTACTGCAGCACCACCAGTGCTTGCGCGTTGGACGCGAAACAGATCACCCCAAATAAAATAGACAATAAATACACAATCAAATGCTGCAAGAGTTGGCATCCTTCGACTAAACTAAACCGATAACATTTAACAAAAATGGTGGTAACAACCAAGAATGAATTGGCCTCCTGAAACTGGCGCAAGCCACACAATCGGCGCGACGATGCGCTGGTGTGCTAGCCTGTTGTGGATGCTTATAGCGCCATTTGCGCCCTCCACGTCATTTGCCGCACCGCCGACCACTGCCGTCACCACCTCGATCGCTCCCACTTTTCAGATTAAATTTTGGGTGGGTGGCATGAGTTCTTCTCTGCGTGACTATCAAGTGGAGTTAGTCGAAGCCGCGCTCAAACTGACTGACGCCGACTCCCCACCTTACTACATTAGTTACGATCATCGCCCCATGAGCGCCGAACGCTCAAAAATCGCCACCGAACGTGGCGAGTCGATACACGCCCACTTCTCCTCGGAGTGGCACGGCGATTTCGTCAATAAAAAAAACGTTTACCTGCTGGACTACCCATTCTTAAAAGACCGCTTAGGCCTGCGCAAATGTATTACCCTACGCAAAAAATTACCATTGCTTAGCAGTATCGATAGCCTAGAAAAACTGAAAACACTACGAATAGGCCAGCAAAGCGACTGGAGCGATATTATTGCCTACAGCAATCAAGGAATGGAGGTGGTCACAGCAGAAGACCTCCACAGCCTATTCGGTATGCTCGAACGTAATCGTTATGATTGTATGCCGATGAGCATACTGGAGATAGATCGTACCCTCGCCGATCAAATCGATGAACACCCCGAGCTGGTGGTTGCACCAGATCTCTATGTGTTTTACCCAATCTCGGTGTATTTGAGTGTTTCAAAAACTCAACCGCTGCTCTATCAACGATTAAAGTTCGGATTGGATCAGCTATTTGCCGACGGCACCGCCGCCATGCTCTTTAACAAGCACTACGGCAAGTTCAATACTGAGTTAAATACACCATCACCACGCGTATTCACCCTCACCAACCCATTACTACCGAGTCGAAAAAACAACTCTATTATCAATGCCTTTAACAATCGAAACCTATCCGACAACAAACAATAACGCGTTTTTCTAAGCCTACTCACTAGGTCAGCGTAAGGTTTTTCATCCAGCGGCGCACGCCGATACGGTGTCGAACAGGGATGAATTTGGCCACATCTTCCAAGTACATCAGTGTATAAATTGTTAGGAACGAAAACCCACCGAGAAAAATTGCCGCGGTGTAGATAGGAATCCCAATTACCCACATCACAATGGTATCGGTGATCAGGCAAAAGCGATTGTCCCCACCGGCGCGCAACACTCCAAGTATTCGAATCATATTCAACACTTTTACCCAGATAAGCAGGCTGAAAATAGCCAGCGTATCGGTTAACAGCTCCGCCGTAGCCGCATCGAGCTGATCAAAAATAGCGACTACCCAATGGCGCGACAACCACAGCCCCGCGCTAAGCGCGACTACCAAACCAAACGACAACTGATCAAAAAAGCGATGTAAACGCCAGGCTTCGTCTGTTTGGCTGCCCCCCAAGGCGCGGCCAATTAATACCGTAGAGGCATTTGAGATACCCACGAAAAGTGAGAAAAATAAGCTTTCGATGGGCACTATCACCCCCATTACAGCAAGCGCTTCAGTACCCGCATAGCCGGTCATAACATGGTAGGTGGCATTGCCGACCGCCCAGATAACATGGTTGATAACCAAGGGGGTCGCAAACCGGGTAAAGCGCAACAAGGCGTCTTTATCCAGCGCCGCTTTAAAGTGCTGTAAGCGCAAGGCGAAATGATGACTGCGCAGATATAACCACAACAGAATGCCAGCCAACTGTATTCCCCGTGCGATTAACGTCGCCCAAGCCGCGCCTTCGACCCCCATGGCCGGCATTCCCCAATGGCCAAAGATTAACGCGTAATTCAATACCACGTTTGCCGCAGTGGCTATGGCGCCCATTAGTAGCGGCAGGCCGGTATTGCCCATGGCCCGCAAGCCAGACTCGAACACCACCGACAGCAACGTCAGCAACACCACAAACGCAGTAATGCGCAAATAACTCGCGGTTAGCGCGACCACTTCTGGGTCTGGGTTGATCAAGGAAACTACAGTTTCGCCGCCCAATAAAAACAGCAGCGTGAAGGGGATCATACTGGCAACACCAACCATAACGGCCAGTGCCAGAGTGCGCTGGGTTGCAGCGAGATTGCCGGCACCGCTGTATTGCGCAACCAAAACACTCGCACCAGCGCCAATACCGGCCATCATGACCAAGAGTAAAAAATGTAACTTGGCGGAGAGACCCACCGCCGCAATCGCAACAGGGCCAAGCTCTCCTACCATCAATACATCCGCCATTCCCAATAGCGATTGCAGCATCATTTGCAGGGCGACAGGCAATGCCAACAACGCCACACTGCCCCACATACTCGGAGTGCTGCCACCGAAAAGGTCAGCTGTTTTTCGTTTAAAAAATGCGGTCAAGATAATCTCTACTTCTATTTGCGATTCGAAAGGACGTCGTTGCGGATTTTAAGAAAAAGAATAATCGCGGCCAGCACGAAGGTAACGACATTCGCCAAAACAATCACCGCGTCTTCGCGCATCAGGCCGTAACCGATCCAGAGCAGTACGCCAAAGGTGAAAATCACGTACATCGCCAGGGATAACCCCGAGGTATCGCCCGTTTTGATAACTTTTAATGCCTGTGGCGCAAACGAGAATGTGGTACAAATTGCGGCGATAAGGCCAATCACTTCTGTCATGGTCAGAATAATCCTAGGTAAAATCAAAACTCTTTAAGCGTTAGTTACTATAGGTGCTAGAACTAAAACTGGCTATGTTTTAACCTATCAAAACCATTTTCAAAACTATCATAAGCTGCTCGCACCACGCAGCAGGGGGCATTTTAGCCGATGCAAGGTAAACACTGGGAAGACTCTTTAGAGCTGGGGCCGGACTGCTATGAACGTTTTCTGCACCGCGACAATGTGCCCGAATTACTCGCTATGGGCATTGGCTACGCTGGGGTTTCGGAGCTACGCGGGCGCTACTGGGTTGGGCGGCGCAAGCCCGACTATCACACCGCACTGTTTACCCTAGAAGGGCGCGGTAAGCTCGAACTAGACTGCACCAACTCTATTGCAAACAACCCCGATTGCACCGAGCAATTTATTGAACCCAACACCTTAACCCTATTGCCGCTCGGCAATCCGTTTCGATTTTCTTTAGCCGCCGAACGCTGGGCAACGGCATGGTTTTGTTTTGACGACACCCCGCAATGGCAGCATCTCACCAGCCAGCACCCCGGTATTCGCTACTGCCCCAGCAGCGCGGCTATTTTCCACCTCCTGTGCCAACTCTATTATGAACCCCGCCGCAGCATGCGCGATAACGCAATCCAACAGCTACAAAATTACCTTAGCCAAAGTCTTAGTAACGAAGGCAGCAGCAACCAAGACGGCCTCGAACAACAGCGTCGCCTAGAAACCCTCTTCACCCTTGTTCAGCAGCAACTACACGCCCCTTGGACAATTGAGAAAATGGCCGACACGGTACATTACTCTGCGCCGCATCTACACCGCCTCTGCAAGCAACTGTACGGCCAGAGCCCTATCCAACGGCTGATTTACTTTCGAATGGAACGCGCCGAAAACCTTCTCAAAGATACCGACTGGTCACTACTGCTGATCGCCAACAGTGTTGGCTATCAAGATGCGTTTAATTTCTCTACCCGCTTTAAAAAGTCACTTGGGGTCTCACCATCGGAATATCGCCGCCAGAAAAGTGCCTAAAGCGCAAGATGTGCACCACCGTAACCGGCAAACCATCACCCCCCCGCAAGCAAGCGTAGGCGGCCGCGCCTAAGCTCGGTATAATCTCGCGTTTTTAACGCTTCGGAAAAGTCAGTTATGCAAATCGAAAACAACAGTGTGGTGTCGTTTCATTATGTTTTACGCGAGCAGGGCGGCGAGAATATTGAATCTAATCAAGACTCAGTACCTATGGCTTATCTGCACGGCCACGGCAATATTCTTGCGGGCTTAGAAGATGCAATGGTTGGCTTGACTGTCGGCGACAGCAAATCAGTGGTGTTGTCCCCCGAGCAGGCTTACGGGCCACGCCGCGAAGGCGCCGTGCAAAAAGTGCCGGTTAAGCATTTGGCTGGCAAATATAAGCGCCTGCTTCCAGGCATGGTAGTGAAGGTGAATACCGAGAAGGGTGCGATTAACGCGCGCATTATCAAACCTGGCAAGTTTATGGTTGAGCTCGATATGAACCATCCATTTGCGGGTAAGACACTGGAATTCGATATCGAAATAAAAGCAATACGTGCAGCCAGTGAAGAAGAAATTGCCCACGGTCACGCCCACGGCGACGGCGGTCACCATCACTAGCGCAACGCCCGCCGCCGTCAGCACCAAAGCTATCGAGACGCCCAAAGCTTCCGGTACTGACCTTAGTAGTACAAATACTAGCGGCATCAAACCCATCGGGGCCAAGCTTAAACCGCTTAAAATTGCCCTGTTAGGTTATCGCAGCTCGCCCTTTGTCGGCGGTCAGGGTATTTATATTAAATATCTCAGCAAGGCGCTCAGCGATCTTGGTCATCAGGTCGACGTTTTTTCTGGCCCACCCTACCCAGAACTGCCCAGCGGTGTGAACTTAATCGAAGTTCCCAGCTTAGATTTGTACGCCTCAGTTGATCACACTCGGGCGCTGCGCTGGCACCATTTAAAATCGTTTACCGATACTTGGGAATGGTTTGCCATGCTTACCGGTGGCTTTGCCGAACCCTACACCTTTGGGCGACGCATCGCGAAAGTGTTGGCGGTAAACAACTACGATATTATTCACGATAACCAAAGCTTGGGTTACGGCTTGCTGCAGCTACAAAACGCCGGTCACAAGGTTATTAGTACTATCCACCACCCCATCCATCGCGACCGCGATCTCGCCTTGGCCGCCGCCCCAGACTGGCAGCATCGCCTACTTATTAAACGCTGGTATAGCTTTATTCGTATGCAAGAGCGGGTGGTAAAAAAACTACACCACATCACCACCGTCTCCGAAAATTCGAAACGCGATATCGAACAGTATTTTCAAAGCTCCGGCGACAATGTTTCGGTGATCAGTAACGGTATCGATACGGATTTATTTAAACCCATCTCGACCGCTACACGGGTTCCGTTTCGCTTAATTACCACAACCTCATCCGACCAACCCATTAAAGGCTTGGCCTATTTATTAAAAGCATTGGCTCAACTGCGGCAAGAATTTCCCGCTGTTCATCTCGTTATAGTCGGCAAACTTAAACCAGGTGGAGTTAATGAGCAGCTTATAAAAAAACTTGGTTTGAACGACGCCATTGAATTTCGCTCCGGCATTAGCCACCCACAACTAGTGGAAGAATATTCACACGCCTGTATTGCCGTGTGCCCATCACTCTATGAAGGATTTGGCTTACCTGCAGGCGAAGCCATGGCTTGTGAAGTTCCCGTTGTTAGCAGCGACGGCGGCGCCCTACCAGAAGTTGTCGGCGACGCCGGTATTTTGGTTGCCGCCGGCGATGAGCAGGCGCTTGCAAATGCGATTGCTGTACTGCTTCGCGACCCAGACGGTACCCGTGCCTTAGGTGTTGCCGCGAGACAGCATATTCTGGCAACGTTTTGCTGGCAGCGCGTCGCAGAACAGCTCAGCGCTTACTACCACTCACTGTTAAAGAACTAAGCCGTGCTCACCCTGCAACCGCCATTATTAAAGCTAGAAGCCGGTTCGCGTTTGCTCGACTTAGGCTGCGGCGAAGGCCGTCATGCACTCGGACTCGCCTACCTCGAAGCGATCGCCGAGCGGCCACTGGACTACCAAATTTACGCAGTGGATTTAAATCGTAGCGATCTCATCACGGCGCGACAGCGGCTAGACGACATACATAATTCATTCGCCACAGCAGCAAAAACCGCTGCCTGTGACGTTAACTTCAGTCAAGCCGACGGCACACGCCTACCCTTTGACGATGCCAGTTTTAGCCACGTCGTTTGCTCGGAAGTGTTGGAACACATTCCCAACTACCCACAAATGCTCGCAGAAATACAGCGCGTATTAAAACCTGGCGGGCGCCTCTGTGTGAGCGTACCACGCGCATGGCCAGAACGTATCTGCTGGGCATTGTCCGCAGCCTATCATCAGGTGGAGGGCGGCCACATTCGAATTTTTAAAGGGGCTGCATTGCGCCGTGAAATTTCAGCCAGTGGCTATCGCTTTACTCACGGCCACGGCAGCCACGCACTACATGTGCCCTATTGGTGGTTGCGCTGCCTATTTTGGCAAAAGGGAGAAGACTATTGGCCAGTGCGTATTTACCACCGCTTTTTAGTTTGGGATCTATTTGAAAAACCGTGGCTAACTCGCTGTCTCGATTTTTGCCTAAACCCGATTATGGGAAAGAGTGTGGTCTACTACTTTGACAAAAAGACGTCGGAATAGAAAACATTAACGATCTATGCCGGCGTGACTTTTAGCAAAACTAAAACCGGCACAACATTTCGGATGAGTCTCAATGCATAACAGCTTAAAAGCAAAACTCCCCGCTTGGTTCGACCTAGAAAAAACCGCACAGTTTATTTTAAGTTGCCAACAACCCGACGGTGCCATCCGCTGGTTCAGTGAAGGCAAGCTCGACCCATGGGATCACATCGAAGCCGTCATGGGGCTTTCTATTGCTGGGCATTATACTGCGGCAAAAGCGGGCCTAAATTGGTTGGTAAAAAATCAAAATTCAGACGGAAGCTGGCAGGCCAGCTATCTCAGCGAAGATTCCACTCGAATCGAAACAAACTTTGTTGCCTACCCAGCAACCGGCGTCTGGCATTACTACCAAGTGACTCAGGATCAAGCCGCGCTGCTGGAGTTTTTTCCTATGGTCGAAAAAGCTATCGACTATGTGCTTAACCTACAAACCAGTGAAGGCGACATTCAATGGGCCCTCGACACTAGTGAAACGCTTGGAAAAGACGCACTGGTTACCGCTTGCGCGTCTATTTTACGCAGTATCGAATCCGCATTAGCCATTGCTACCACGCTAGGACTACACAAACCTCACTGGCTAACCGGCTACCAAGCCTTAAGTGACGCACTGCGCAATAAACCCTGGCGCTTTGATCGAACCTGGGAAAGTAAATCGCGCTTCTCCATGGACTGGTTCTACCCCATCCTCGCGGGAATTTATTCATCGGAAGAAGCACAATTACGCTTAGACAAGCGCTGGGCTTTTTTTGTCGAAGAAGATTTAGGTTGCCGCTGTGTAAGCGATGAACCCTGGGTAACGGTTGCCGAAAGCTGCGAATTAATTTTAGCTTGTATCGCTGCAGGCCGACGCCCACAGGCGCTCGATATTTTTAAATGGCTTGCCCAGTGGCAGGATACAGACGGCGGCTATTGGACGGGTTACAGCTTTCGCGACAAGGTTATCTGGCCACAGGAAAAAACCAGCTGGACCGCCGGCGCAATGTTACTCGCCGCCGACGCGTTATTTAAACTAACACCTGCGGCAGATATTTTAACCCGCCGAAGTCGGTTTTTAGAGTAACCTCGCACCGACCATACAAAGATTACAGATGACTTAGATACTATATCTCTACTACAAAGACACTATAGCGTTACCAGAAAGAATCTATACGATCCGTGCTTTTATACGCTGAATCATCGCCAACGAATTTACCCGGCCACGCAACACAAAATCGCCCTCGGCCAGTACCGCTTCCATCGCCCAATAAGGGCCTTGGCCACCATCACTTGGCTTTTCAAAAATATCGTGAATTGCCAAGCAACCACCTACGGCAATTTTTTCGCTCCAGCTAAGACAATCTTGGCGCGACATTTCGGGGCTATGACCGCCGTCAATAAAAACTAAACCCAATGGCGTTGCCCAGTCTTTTGCCGCCACGGCGGAACTGCACACCAAGGGCACAACGGTTTCTTCTAGCTCGGCGAGTTGCAGGGTTTTTCGAAATAGCGGGAATGAATCGATGCCACTATTGGTGTGATTTTTTAGATCGGCGTCGTGATACTCTTCACCTATCTGATGCTCTTCCGAGCCTCGATGGTGATCAACGGCGTAGAGTGTGTTATTCATAGCTTTACAGGCCATACCTAAATAGACTGTCGACTTACCACAGTAACTACCCACTTCCAAACAGGGACCAATTGGCGCAGCGGCCATAGCAATTTGATACAAGGCTTGACCTTCATCTTCGGCTAGAAATCCCTTGATCGTATGTTGCTGAAAAAACTCTATGACGGCATTCGACACGTGACACCCTTTTAATCAATTAGAACCTAAAAAATCAGCACAGGGCTGAATTGAGAATATTTAATTATCATGCGAAAAGATCTGCGCCCCAACAGTATTCGCGCGCTTACCGGTGCTTATAATCGCTGGTATATCCAACGTTTTATTCGCCCGCAATTCGACAGCCTCGGCGAGGCTTGCGCCATTTTAAAACCTAAATATTTGCGCCTGCTCGGCAACAATATTCACGCTGGTAAGTTTCTGCATATTATTTGCGACGCGGCGAAACCGGTAAGCATTACCGCGTGGAAGAGCAAACAACAACATGGCCGTATTACTATCGGCAACTACTGTTTAATTTCCCCCGGCGTAAATCTGGCTTCAGCCGAAGCTTTAACCCTAGGCGACAATTGTATGCTCGCCGCCGAGGTCACGATTTCCGATAGTGACTGGCACGGCACTTACAACCGTGTCCGACCTTTTCGCTGCTCCGCGCCGGTAACACTTGGCAACAATGTGTGGGTTGGTCACCGCGCTATTATTGGTAAAGGTGTCAGTATTGGCGACAACACCATCGTCGGAGCTGGCGCCGTGGTAACAGCTAGCTTACCTGCAAACGTCATTGCCGCAGGCAACCCCGCTAAAGTGGTAAAACATCTCTCGCCAAATAAACGCATGCTAAAACGCGAATTTTTGTTTGATCGGCCAGCTGATTATTGGCAAAGCCAACAGGAACTAGAGCGGGCCTTCGGCACTGGCAATAGTTTTATTAATTGGTTTCGTTCGCTATTCAAACCGAATCAACACGACTAGTTTTACCCAAGGCTTGGCCTTGCCTATATCGCTTCCGAGTAGGCGGTACCCGCGTTAAACGACGCATCCATTGCCGTTAAACGCGCAACTGGAATATCGTACTTTTTAGTATACTTTTGAAATCGCTTAAGCTCCTTGGCCGCCTTCTTTTTATTCCCCGCGGCAAGATACACCGCCAGCTGCGCTTCTAGGCGCGACAATTCATCGGCGTAATCTTCCTCTAAATTATCTAAGTAGGTCTGCGCAATAGCGGCATCAGCTTTGTTTGTCGAGCTAGCCGTCGCCAGTAACCATGCGTAGCGAACCTGGGCATGATTAAAGCCGTTGTCGGCAGCGTCTTTGATGACCGCCATACCCTCAGCGATATTTTGGCTGTAGTGAATGCCCTGCAGCTTGGCCATACCCAACATATATTTCGCGTCTAGAATATTGTCCGCAGCCGCTCTCTCTACCCAAAGGTAACCGTTCGCAGGGTCTTCCTTACATTGCGAACCATAACTCATGCGGCGACCCATTTCGTATTTTGCTAAAGGGGAACCGTAACGAACCGACTCCACGAGCCAATCCGTCGAACGATCTAACTTTTCAGCAGGCTGATCGTCTCTACCGCCAAGCATAGTTTCGAGCATGCTTAACGTATAAGCATACGCGTATTTTTCCTCACTACCGCCAATTTCCGCCTGTTGTTTTAGTGGCTCAACAAACTCTTTAAGAGCCTTATCGTCGACTTCGCTACCATACATTTCAAATATATAGCGGTTCTTCATCCCTAACTGTACAACTGCACTGCCATCCGCTGTAGCCGGTTCGTAGCGACTTTTCCTCAGGGCTTCTAATGAAGCTGAGATAAAGCTTTTATTTGCAGTTGCAAATACCGTTATATTTCGGATAGTGCCATCTTTTTCAATCGCGAACTGCGTATCAACAACACCACCTCTACCAAGAGTTGCCATATCCTTAGGATACTTAGGCGCCATCATTTTTAGCCGTCGGGCTTCAGAAAAAGAGGTTTGAGTAGACACTCCGAACACCGGTAGGGTTTTAGCGAAGTTACCATCTTTTCCGTACACGGCAACAAGCTCTTCAAACAATACATGTGCCTGGCTCATCTCGCTGACAGATAATTTTTTTGCGACTTTTTCGAGTATTTTTTCCTGACCGGCATCGCCGCCAGAATCTACCGCTAATTTCATCCACGCCCATGCGGCGATCATGTCCTTTTGCTTGAACTCGCCACGTGCGTGCATAACACCGATATTAAACTGAGCCTTGGCATTACCATATAGTGCCATTTCTTCAAACACTTGATAGGCTTCTTCGTATTGCTTGGCGTGATAATAAGCCATGCCCTGCTCAAACGTTTTTGCCGTCGCTGTGAGCGACACAAATAATATTACAGTTGCGGCTACCGTCAGCTTTAAAACCCTATTCATTATTTAAACCCCGCATTCGTTATTGTCGCCGTCCCCAAGACCTGTAACATGGCATAGTCTACTTTACGTTCGGTAGAAAACGAAAAACGTTGGCCATTAAATTCCAGACTATGGTTATAACCGCCGTCTTCCCGCTTACGTGAAACATTAATCACTACATCGATGGTCTCCGGCCATGGAATCCCTGAAAACCCATATTCGCTTTTACCGTAACCGTCTTTATGGGCGTACCAAACCTTAGGACTAAATTCGCCGGTA
Source organism: Teredinibacter waterburyi (assembly GCF_001922985.1). GTDB lineage: Bacteria > Pseudomonadota > Gammaproteobacteria > Pseudomonadales > Cellvibrionaceae > Teredinibacter > Teredinibacter waterburyi. The sequence continues at coordinate 252,757 of NZ_MRUH01000168.1, read as the reverse complement.
CACTCCAGATCGTGAAAGGTTAGCGTAGCTAAAGGCTGACCGACTTTTTTTGGATACAAGTACACAAAGAAAGCCGGTACATCGAGCTCCGAGGTGGGCTGACTTAAAACGGCACTAAAAGAAAATGATTTGTCGTCACGCTTAAATTCAACTTTCTCTTTTACTTTTAATGTTAAATCGAATTCACTTTCGGTTTTTCGATTAAATTCGACAACCTCATCCCATACAGCTATAGCGTTGGCGCTACTGAATGTAACCATAAAGTAACAAAGCAAACCGATTGTACGAAATAAATTAGCGCATATCGTCGTAAATTTTTTACCCAGAACTCTAGACTCCATTTTTTTAAGATCCTTGTGGAGGGCAATTAATCTATATTGTTATTATTATTTTTTTGGCTATTTGAAGAGTAACTTCTGTAAGGAGATTATTTAAATTTTTAACATAGGCGTCATAGCTATCGTTTTCGCTGGTCTGTGTAACCTTTTCCAAACCGGACATGACAACAGTATCGCCTTTTTGCGAGAGCAGCTTCCAGCGCGCTTGCAGTCGTACATCACCACCGAGCACACCGGCAAATTCTTCGAGATTAATCTGCAGCTGATAATCTGGGCGCGAGCGCGTATCCCACGGAAAAGCCCAAACCTGTTCCAGCTGCAATGCCGCGGACAAATTTCCCGTTACAACGCGCAGTACAGCGGCATCTAAACTACCCGCCCAAGCGCGTGAGCCAGAAATTCGCAGTTGTTGACCCTGCGTAAAGCTAACAATCGCGGCGTTGTCTAAATACTCGGGCAATACAACGGGTGCTACGCCGATAGATAGCGTAGGGCTAACAGCTGCTGAATCGTTTGCAATACCCGTTATTGGCTCTGCGAATAGTGAATAATAGGTAACTTTACCGCCGGAAGAAACACAACCCGTTAATGTTATGGTTAGCAGGCACGTAAATAATAATGTTTTAATCATCTTTTTCAGACCCGTAGAGTAAGGCATTGGGGTTTCGATTTAGCTCGTCCAAGAAAAGCTCAAGCGAACTAGCGGCTTCGTTTACGGACTTAGCCATTTCGGTTATCTCATAGCGCATTGCCGAATCAGGCGCGAGAGCTTGATCAATGCTTCCCATAGCGCCAGCCATTTGCTCCAGCGCGGTATTGGCAGATGCTAGAGTTTTTTCTAAGTTGCCAATAGCGCCATCAATTTTTTCGGCGGTATTTTGTTTTTCAAGCGTTGCCAATAGTTTATTTAGATTTTCGAGCGTGCCGGCCAGTTCGATACCAATTTTATCGAAGGGGATTTTGCTAATATTGGCGAGCATATCCGTAGCGGTACGACCGAGATCATCCATAGTGTCATTTACCGTGGGAATCTCTGAATAATTTTCAGCGACCAATAAACTCGCTTCTTCGGCGTCTTTAGCAAAAAATAGGTCGATAAATTTTGAACCAGTCAGCAAGCTTCCGGTTTTCATTTGCGCGCGTAAACCTTCGTCAACCATGGTTTGCAATCGGGCATCAACCTCTTCACGTGTTGGTGAGTCGTCGGGCTCTAAGCGCTGCGGCTCCATAGAGATATAAACATGTAGATTACCGCTGCGGTTTTCGACGTTGTCGAGTATCACATCAACAACCTCGCCTATTTTTATTCCCTGAAATTCTACCGGCGCTCCAACCGTTAAGCCGCGCACGCTACCGGAAAACTTTAATCGATAGTAGTAACGAATATTAAACCGCCCCTCCAATACCGATTGGCGATCGGGATAGAGGTAGAATTTATGGCCACCGCGTGCAACTTCTACATTTTCAAAGCCGGCGGCGTTATCGAACGCTATACCACCATTAATAAATGATGCAAGCGACTCCATTCGCGCTTTCATACCGTCGGCACCAAACGTCACCCCAAACCCACTCACATTCCAAAAACGACTGCGCGTTTGAATCATTTCATTGTAAGGCGAACGTACAAATACGTTAACTTCAACGCTGTCCATTGCGTCGGACAGCCGGTAGCCTGTCACTTCGCCGACACGAATTTGGCGAAAATAGATCGGCGAGCCAATATCAAGCGAACCAAGTTCTTCTGCCTGCAAAATATATTGCGCGCCGGGCTCATCCGATTCAAAAATGGGCTGCTCGGTTAAGCCGGTAAATTCTGTTTGATAGTTCCCCGGCTGACCGGGATCCATCACAATATAGACACCCGAAATTAAGGTGCCGAGATTAGAAACGCCTGCGGCACTTATACGCGGCGTTACCACCCAAAAGCGCGAGTTCTCGCTAATATGATTGGCAACATCTCGATCCAGTTCTGCGGTTACCTTTACGTGACTGAGATCGCCACTTAGTTTTACCTGCTTGACTATCCCGATCTTTACCTCGTTTAATTTAACTAGGGTTTGATTGGCAATAATATCGGAGGCTCGATCAAATAGGATTTCAACCTCTACGCCCTTTTCCATATGCGCGCGCACCGCAAGCCAGAGCGCAATAATTAATGCTATCGCGGGCACAATCCAAACCGGCGATACGGTTTTGACTTGTTGCACAACCGCTTTATTCAAACTCTTTTTCATTTACTGCATCCCAAATTAAACGCGGATCAAAGGTTTCTGCTGCAATCATAGTTAACACTACCACAGTGGCAAAGGCGATAATCGCTGGCTCAGGTTCTACGGTATATACGAAACCAAACTGCACTAGGGCAACCAAAATCGTAACCACATACACATCGAGCATCGACCAGCGGCCAACCAATTCGGTAAGGCGCAGTAAAAATGCTCGATGCTTCGCGCCCGATTTAACGCCAGCTTGCACCGATAGAAGTAGGTAAATCAAAATAATTAACTTCGCCATAGGCACCAAAATACTGGCGACAAAAATAATACCTGCAATTCCCCATAGGCCCTGAGCAAGTAATTCAACTACGCCCGAGAATATGGTGTCGGTATCCACATCACCGAGTGATGAATAGGTCATGATCGGCAAAATATTGGCAGGAATATAAAGTAGCCCAGCGGCAATAACTAACGCCCATGTTTTTTGAATACTGTTAGGAATTCGCTTATACACCGCTGAGTTACAGCGCGGGCAAGCGTGGCGTTCATCGACCAGCGATTCACCCACCATAGCCTGGCAAATTCGACAGTCGTAAACTATTTCGTTTTGATCTTTAGCGAAATAGTTGTTGGTATTTAACCAACTCCATAACCTGCGTCGATTAAGCTTCATAAAAGTCAAAATGAGTACGCCGACTAACGCGAAAAATGTGTAGGCACCAATCTCAAGCTTAATGACCGCCATATCAGCAAGTTTCACCGCAGTAACCACCAAACTCAACATAAACACTTCGAGCATACTCCACGATTGCGCGCGTACTAGCCAGCGTAAGACCGGCGCCTGGCCGGGCAGATGTTTTTGGTAGGTGTAGGGAATAAGCAGATACAGGAACGCAAAAATTTCGGCGAGAGGAAAAAGGAAAATCGTGGTAATAACGAGGCTCGCCAATACCCATTGATTGCGATCCATAAGCGCCCAGAAACCATCGAGGATAGTTGTCGACTGACTTTGGTCACCAATATAAAGCGTAATAAAGGGAAACCAATTGCTCGCTACAAATAATATTAGCGCCGTTACCGCCAGCGCCGCCGCCGATCGCACCCGACCAACTGCCCCAGAGTGCAAAACTTCGTCGCAGTTGTAGCACACCATCTCATGTTCTGGAGACAAGGCGACAACTTTTTGTAGCTCACCGCAGGAATGACACAACAACCAATCTTTGTGTACGGCGTGAGCGGTTACAGAGGCGCTTCCCGAAAGTGCTTGGAAAGGCTCTTCACTGGTGAGTTCATTGGGCAATGGTGTCGCCTCATGTCCTTTAATATTTTTTCTAAATTTGATGCGCTAAATCTATAGCGCGGCTTGGCCACTCGCGATTTTACTTAGCTGCTTTTTCAGAAATGTCTGCTTATTCATAAATGACATCCCACTATTGCGCAACCAGCGTATCGCCGGGTCGTCGGCGCCAAACAAACGTTTAAATCCTTCCATGATTAACATTGCAGAAAGATTGTGGCTTTTACGTGCGCGCTGGTAACGACGCAAAATAGAATAGTCGGACAAGGGTAGATGGCGTTTACAGGCCCGCCCAATTTCATCGGCAAGCGCGGCCACGTCGTAAAAACCGAGATTTACTCCCTGCCCAGCAAGCGGATGGATTGTGTGAGCCGCATCGCCAACCAAGGCCAGACCAGGACAAACATAATCTACCGCATGGCGTTGGCGCAGGGGAATTGCGTGGCGCGCGGCGACTTCGACAATTTTACCTAATCGATGCTCAAATGCGCTGCCAAGTGCCGCGCAAAATTCAGCATCATCCTGCGCCATTAACACTTCACTTAACGGCGTTGCGGCAGACCAAACCAGCGAGCAGTAATGACCGTTCGACCCGTCGAGCGAGCCATGAGCGTGCGTATTTGCTAATGGTAATAGGGCGATCGGGCCATCTTGGGTGAACCGCTGCCAACAGCTAAATTGATGAGGCTGTTGCGTTTTTACCGTGGTAACAATCGCCGTGTGACCGTAGTCCCATTCCCGCACCGGCAACGCAGCTAAGTCTCGCAATTGAGAACGTGCGCCGTCGGCAGCGACTATCAACCTTCCCTTAATGGACATTGCAGTCCCACTTAAATCGAGACTCAATAAATTCCAGCTCTGACCTTCGTGGTCAGAAATATTGGGCTGCTCGTCCATTAATGTAATGTCGGTAACGCGCGCACCGGTCATCAAGATAATATTTGCGAAGCTGGCGACACGACGCCGTAACGCGGCAACAATTACCGAGTTTTCAACTATGGTGCCTAAACTATCGGCGTGCAGGTCATCGCAATGAAAATCGATACTACCAGTGCCCTCTGCGTCCCACACGTGCATAGCCACATAGGGACAGGCGCGCTGCTGAGCTATATCCGACCAAACGCCAAGTGCAACCAACAACTGCCGAGACTGATCGGAAAGCGCAACCACGCGCGGATCAAAAAGATTGTCTTCGACCGCTGTAGGCGGATTGAGATCGGTGGCTTCTACTAAGGCAATTTTGAGCTGGGCGCAGTCATCGCGGCTGGCGATATCAACCGCCAACGCTAAGCCCACCATCCCACCACCGACAATAACAAGATCAAACTGCTCGCTGCCACTGCTGTGGCTACTGCCAAAGTTATACTCGCCAGTCACACCGCCACCTCGTCACTTGTCGCTGTGCGCGCTAAATTTGCGCGGGCATTACCACGCCCCATCATTTGGCTAAAAAATGTTGCCTGTAATGGCGAGCATAACGTCATGGCAATCAAACCCATATTGCGGCCTAACTGCAATATGGGATTAGCACTGCCAAATAACCGAATAAAATTGTGACTCAGAATCGCCGTCGCATCCTGATCTTTTGTCTGCAAAGCGAGGTATCGATTAAGTACGTCGAGCGACCCCAACTCTGCGGCAGACGCACCAGCTATTTGAGCGTCGCGTAAACAGGCAACCAACTGAGCACAATCGCGCAAGGCTAGGTTAAACCCCTGCCCCGCGACCGGATGTAAAAAGTGCGCCGCGTTACCCATTAAGGCAATCCCCGATCGAACTTGCTCCTTGGCAAAAATCATTTGCAGCGGGTAACTTTGACGTTCGCCAACGCGCTGGATATTGCCGAGCCTATAGCCAAACTGTTCTTGTAATTTTTTGATAAAGTCTTGGTCGGATAGATTGAGCACGCTGGCTAATTCAGCTTCTGGCTGCGTCCAAACTAATGCGCATCGACTGCTGGCAGAGTTTTTATAAAGACTCGGTAAGGGTAAAAAAGCGAGCGGCCCCGAGCGCGTAAAACGCTCAAATGCCTGCCCTTGGTGCGGCCGATCAAATTCAACATTAGCGATCACAGCCGCCTGGCCGTAGCGATGCTGCTCAACCGCAATACCAAGCGCTTGGCGCAGTGGCGACAATGCGCCATCGGCAATCACAACCAAAGACGCTCGACGCTCAATCGGTGCAACATCAAGTTTACTCGACTGTACTTTATATTCGACGCATTGCGCGCGCTTACGTAATTCCACGACGCGTGCCGAATCGACTAAATGAATATTCTGTTGCGCTCGCGCGGCCGCCAACAAAGATCGTCCCAACCATTTATTTTCAATAACATAACCGAGCGAGTGCCCGTCGTTATCCTGTTTGGAAAATGCGGTTTGGCCGATATGACCGCGATCAGAAACATGCACCAAATCGATAGGATGAGCGCGCGTTTGCATCAGCTGCCACAAACCAAGTTGCGCAAACAGGTCTACACTCGACGCCGAGAGCGCCGTGGATCGCTCGTCGAAGCTCGGCTGCAACAGCGCTTGGTTTTCTGCAGCGAACGGCTCAGCTTCATAGATCGCAACGCGTAATTTCGGCAACTGCTGAACAATAAGCAGCGCCAAACTTAAGCCAACCATGCCACCGCCAACAATAGCGATATCTGGGTTAAGCCTCGACTCATCGCAATTGCTTGCGCTCGATACATTCTCAGTCACGAAATTAACACCTGCATTAGGCCATTAACTTTTCAATTTCAGCGACGGTTTTCGGCACGCCAATCGTCAACACCTGACAACCGTCTTTGGTAATCACCACGTCATCTTCAATACGCACACCAATACCACGCCAGCGCGCGTCGACCTTTTTATTATCCGGCGCCACATAGATACCGGGCTCTACGGTCATCACCATTCCGGGCTCTAACACACGCCATTCACCGCCAACCTTATAGTCGCCAACATCGTGAACATCCATGCCCAGCCAATGGCCGATACGATGCATGTAAAACGCTTTGTATTTTTCTGTCTCAATAAGTTTATCAACCTTACCTTTTAATAAACCCAGCTCGACCAGACCTTCGACAATAACCCGCACCGAGGCATCGTGTGGCGCATTCCAATGATTACCAGGGCGAACTTCGGCGATCGCGGCCTCTTGAGCGGCTAATACAATGTTGTAGATGGCTTTTTGTTCTTTCGAAAACTTTCCACTTACGGGGAAGGTGCGGGTAATGTCGGAAGCGTAATACTCGTACTCGCAACCCGCATCGATTAACACTAAATCGCCGCTCTTTAGTTTTTCGGAGTTTTCAATGTAATGTAAAACACAGGCGTTTTTTCCGCCGCCAACAATCGAGTTGTATGCCGGTTGCCGTCCACCGCGCAACGCGCAGGCATATTGGATTTCGGCTTCCAACTCGTATTCATATTTTCCAGCTTTACAAACTTGCATGGCTCGCACATGGGCGTCGGCAGAAATTTCAGCGGCTGATGCCATCAGGCGGATTTCGGCTGCGCTTTTGTACAAGCGCATATCATGGAGAAAATGGTCAAGATCTAAAAACTCTCCGGGCGGGGTTGCGCCCGAACGCACCTTAGCGCGAATACTATTTACCCATGCCATCACGTGAGTATCAAAACCGGCATCCTTCCCCATCGCGTAATAAACGCGCTCTCGGCCTTCGATTAAACCCGGCAGAATCTCGTCGATATCATCTATAGGAAAAGCGTCGTCTGCACCATATTCTTTACACGCGCCTTCTGGACCTGCGCGATAACCATCCCAGATTTCTTTTTCAGGATCGCGCTCACGACAAAACATCACCACTTCGCCATGCTCGCGGCCGGGCACCAACACCAATACAGCATCCGGCTCGTTAAAGCCGGTAAGATAGAAAAAATCGTTGTCTTGGCGAAACGTGTAGTGAGTGTCGCGGCTGCGAACTTTTTCCTTTGCTGAAGGTAGAATTGCGATGCTATCCGACTCCATCATCGCCATTAATGTTTTGCGACGTCGGGCGAATTCTGACTTGCTAATACTCATATTCAACAACTCTTGAAATTGTGGCTCAATACAGGATGTTGTATTGGCGAGTGTAGAGACCAAATCTGCTTACTAGTCCAAATAGTGCTGACAATTAATGTAGTGTTGGCTCGGCCGAATCACCCCCAGCAGGAGGGGCCAGATTAGCATCAGCCTCACTCAATTCACTATATACGGTTAATACGGCTACACGCAGATACTCTACCAATTCGGTCCAATAAATTTCATTTTCTTCTGATTCGAGATCTTCATCTAAGGCAACTTGGGTAATATGCGCCATATCACGCAGAGCGTCAGCCACCTCAGGAACCAACTCCTTGTCACCAGCACCTGACTTGGAGGAACTACCAATACCGCGACCGACACCGTGCAAAAACCCCTCACACCAGCCTCCCAGCTCTTCGGCGCGGCGGGTAAGGCTAAGTTCGTCATTAGGCAGCAAGGGGTGAAAGCCAAAACTCAAATCGGCTAGGCTCTTTTTCGAACCTTCTAACAAAACATCAAACACCGCGCAATCTGTCTCACCGGCTTCTAGATCATCCAACCCCAGAAACTCCATGGCCATAACATGCCACTTGTCGCCCTCAAGCTTTAAACCGGCACTCAAGCAACCGCAGAGCATGCCCTGTAGCTGGGAAACCGTGTTAATCGCTCCCATATTCATTAGTTCGTCGTTAAGAAAATCGTACTGAAATGTATCACTCATTGGTTAACTACCTGATTTGAAGCAGAATTTTACGGCGACGAGAAGGGTTTATCGCTTCTGTTCGGCGAAAAGCACTATACTTTTGCTGATTACGTATTAAGATTCAGTGGCTGACACCTAGAATTGGCGCCGAACTTCGCAGGGTTGTCCGCTTCAAACGGCTAATGTTAAGCCGCTGAGCGGTAGCCGAACCGCCGACAACGCTCAATCAAACCACTAACAAACAGTCAAACTACGAACAAATCTCTGAAAAGAGGCCATGAATCGGCAAAGTCGCCCGACATTATATAGAATATTGTCGCCGAACCCATGAAAACTCGGAGAATACCCCACAGACACCCATGGCAAACCCACTTTTAAACGACATCGAAACCAAGCTCGACGCACTTATTCATCTATGCAGCCGCTTGCAGCGTGAAAATGCGGAGCTTCGCGCAAAAGAAGGCGGCTGGCAGCAAGAGCGTGTTCGCCTTATCGAAAAGAATGACATTGCCCGAACGCGGGTAGAATCCATGATTGCTCGCCTCAAGACCCTTGAAGCAGAGTCTTGAGTCAGTACCTAATTTGGAGCAGTGCGTGGGAGATATAAAGGAAAGCAGCATGAGCGAAAGTCAGCGTGTGCACATCAACATTCTCGAAAAAGACTACCAGATAGCCTGCCCCCCAAACGAGCGGGACGCCCTGCATCGAGCCGCGGAAGAGCTGGACGAACGCATGCGTGTTATCCGCAGCAGCGGCAATGTCATTGGCATGGAGCGCATCGCCGTGATGGCGGCACTTAACCTCTGCTACGAACTGCAGCAGTCGCACGGTAGCGAAGGCGGCAATCTGGATTCCGCAGCGCTAGAACGTATCACCAAAAAACTTAATAAAGCGCTGGAGGCCTGACACTACAAGCCCCTCAGCCATTTCGCCTGAAAATTTATCGGGCTTTTGAAATGTCAAGACTGTTCAGTTACGGCGGCGGTGTTATACTTTTCATCAACCTGGGTTGCCCGCCAGTTGGCTGAATCCCTGAGCCGATAAATGTTTTACCGGAGGCTACTCGCTCGTGTTGTGTGCATGTCCGCGCGTCGGAAAGCCTAATTCACGGCAGTCCCCTCCCCCTTGAACCGTCGGGTTCAAGGTTACGTCAACAGCGGCAATTCCGGGGGATTATTTCTTTTGCCCACCTCTACAGTGCAACGATCATCGCTTCGCAAACAGCTACGCGCTGAACGCCGAGCACTTTCAGTCAGTCAACAAGCCGCTTCCAGCCTATCCCTGCTCGCGCAACTGCGTCGCCAACGCGTAATCCAAAACGCTAACACCATAGCACTTTACTTTGCCTGCGACGGCGAGATCTCTCCGCACCTTTTTGCACGCTGGGCACTTCGACACAATAAGATACTCTGTTTCCCCTGCGTCAACGCTTGCCAGCAGATGGTGTTTCGCCGGTTTATGGGGGCCAACAAGCTGATCCGCAATAGATTCAACATTTTACAGCCACACCCAAGTGGCGCCGCCGTCCCTGCCGCCAACATTGATGTTGTACTTATGCCGCTGGTTGGCTTTGATCGCAGCGGGAACCGCTTGGGAATGGGCGGTGGCTTTTATGATCGCTATTTCGCCTACAAACGACGTCGCCCTCACGCTCGCCCCTACCTGATCGGCCTTGCGCACAGCCTGCAAGAAATAGAGTCATTAGAAGGAGAGAACTGGGATATACCACTAGACGCCATTGCGACTGAATCTGATTTTTTGAAAATTGTCGCGAGCATACCTGCGCCCAAAACCACACCGAAGTTAGCCTACCCAAGCCGAACAGACCTGCGTAACAATAAATAACGCCCAAAAGAAAGGGCTCCCATTGGGAGCCCAAAGCGTGGAGCTTTCAACAACAAGAAACCAAAAACGTAAAATACTAAGCAAGAAATCGTGGCCAAAAACCTACCATCTTAGTGCAGCGGCAAACTCCCAGCGCATCAAAGTTTCGCCGAAGGATTATCGGCAACCCCCTGCATTAAAGCGGATGGGGAGTCCGATTCTTCAATTCCATCAGTTAACCCTAAACCACTCGCCAACAAGCCGACCACAAAAATAATTGCGGCAAAAGTTAGAACATCTGTCTTCATTTAACTTCCTCTTGGCGTACATGGGCTAAGAGCTTCGCTCTGGCAGAAAACTCGCTAGAACAACTAGTACCCACCGAAGGTAGCGCTTTTAAAAAACCACCTTGCAACAAGTTTCACTTTTGGCCGCTATTTAGCGCTTAAAGCATTACCTGGGTGTGACAAGTTTCTTACAACCGACGCACTTACCAATATCTAATTAGTAAATAGCATATAACGTGCCGATTTCTCCAAATGACTCTAAAAATCGTCAAATCACAATGAACCAACCTTTATTCTAGCCCCCTGACATCCCACTTAAAGAGCAACAACCCCCTTATTTAATAGGCTTCACAGTTTAAGTGAATACTTACTTAAATTTGTGCGCCAGTAACGCAATTAAGATCATTTTGACGACACCAGTACCGCTAGTAGAAACTAATCCAAATTAGCATCATGAGTTTTTATGCCCTAAATCAAAGCAATGACACGCGAGAGGCCTAAAATGCATCATCTAGGCGCCTCTTGTGAGCCCTCTAATTCTCTCTATTTGTGTCCTGCTGATTAGCGTCAAACCGATACAAATAATTTCTTGCGAGTCGAGAGCAAAGAGACGATAATAAGAATGATTATTAACTACAGCTAGATTTACACTTAGTTTTGCTTGTCCTTCGTGGACCAGTAAACACATAGCTAGCGCGTTATCCGCCAGCTACAAACATTTAAGGTAAGCCTGTATGAAGCTCAGCGATCTACCCACTGGCTTGAGTGCCATCATCAATGCCCTATCCGCAAATAATGCCGCCTTGCTGCGTCAATGCGGCGCCTTGGGGATTAAACCGGGTGAGCGCATACAGGTATTGCACCGCAGCGGTAGCAAAGGCCCGATGCAAATTCGCTGTCGGGGCACTTTATTCGCGATTCGAGCTGATGAAGCTGCCGAAATCGCGGTACTCGCCGAGGCTTAAACCTCTCAGATTGAGTTATACGTATTGAGTTATCTGTGAAAGAAATCGCCCTTATTGGCAGCCCAAACTGCGGCAAAACAACCCTATTCAATCGTCTCACGGGCACCCGCCAACGCACCGGCAACTGGCCCGGCGTTACTGTTGAACGCAAAGATGGCCGGCTGGAACTCGGCAACGAAAAATATCGCCTAGTTGACCTCCCCGGCGTCTACACCCTACACGACGACATTCAGGGCATCGAAGCGCGCGTCGCCCACAATTACATCAATAGCAACACCCCCGAGCTAATCCTATTTGTGCTGGATGCCACTCGGCTGCCACGCCAGCTCGAGCTGCTGCCAGAACTTGTCGCTTCAGGTAAGCCAGTGGTCCTTGTAGTCAATATGCTCGACAGCGCCAAGGCGGAAGGCATTTCTGTCGACCTTGCCGCACTAGCGCGCGAAAGCGGCTTGCCGGTGGCAGGCGTAATTGGCTCAACCGGAGAGGGTATTGATCAGCTCCGCAAAACTATTGCAAACACCTTTATCTCCTACCCTGCGGTTGCAGCCAGCTCACTGAATGTTGAGAAGATCGCCGCGGCGGCATTCAGAGAAGACGGCGGTGTCAGCCGTACCGAAACCCTCGACCGCTGGTTTTTACACCCTCTCCTAGCCCTGCCTATTTTCCTGCTAGTGATGTATTTACTGTTTACCATATCGGTAAATCTCGGCGCGGTATTCATCGACTTTTTCGATATAATTCTCGGCAGCTGGTTTGTTGACGGCACCCGCTGGTTACTGGCAGGCATCGGCACCCCAGAATGGTTACAAGCGGTATTGGCAGATGGCGTGGGCGGCGGTATTCAGCTTGTCGGCACCTTTATTCCAGTGATTGGCTGTTTATATTTATGTATGTCGGTACTCGAAGACTCCGGCTACCTGTCGCGCGCGGCGTTCGTCATTGATCGCTTAATGGCTAAGATTGGCTTACCCGGGCAGGCGTTTATTCCATTAATTATTGGCTTTGGCTGCAACGTTCCCTCGGTGATGGCATCGCGCTCGCTCGGTCAAGCCAGTGCGCGCCTTACCACTATTTTTATCGCGCCGTTTATGAGTTGCGGTGCGCGCCTATCGGTATATGTTTTTGTCGGCACTGCGTTCTTTCCCAGCCAAGCCCAAAACGCGATTTTCGCCCTCTACCTACTCGGCATTCTGGTCGCGATTGGCTCAGCGTGGATCTTGCGCAGGAAGCTCTTCGGAGGCTTGGTGGGCGCCAACATAAGTGAAATGCCCGCGTATCACAGACCACTGATACGGAATGTTCTGACCCAAACCTGGCACCGCTTGTATTCATTCATCTGGCGCGCCGGTAAGCGCATCGTTGTTGTAGTGCTGTTTTTGTCAGTTTTTTCTTCCTTCGGGACCGATGGAAGCTGGGGCAACCAAGATACCGAAAAATCTGCGCTTTCGGCGACCGGCAAGGTGTTGACACCGATGTTCGTTCCCATGGGAATCGGCGCAGACAACTGGCCGGCTACCGTAGGCTTGTTCACCGGCTTGTTTGCCAAGGAAGTCGTAGTGGGCACACTCGACACCCTCTACACTCCCAGCGATAGCGACAATCTAAACGCTGACGCCATGCCAGACTTCGCCGCCGACATTACTACCGCGCTGCGCTCTGTAGTCGATAACTCCGCTGGATTGGTTAGCGCATTGACCGACCCACTTGGCATCAGCTCGGCACAGGTGGACGCAGAGTCATCACAACCAAGTAGTTACAAAGCTATGCAAGCGCTGTTTCCGTCTGCATGGGGCGCGTTCTGCTATCTTGTGTTTATTCTGCTCTACGCTCCCTGCGTTGCCACCATCGGCGTAATGCAGCGGGAAGCTGGACATGTTTGGTTGGGCTACTCTGTGGCATGGAGCCTGCTGCTGTCCTACTGGATGGCATCGGTACTTTGGCATCTAAGCCTGATCGCTAGCGAACCAGTGGCGGCCATCACTTGGATTGTTGGCGCCACAGCCGTTCTGTACGGCTGCTACGTCGCCATTCTTTATCATATGAAACGCGGTATCGCCGACCATATTCCCGCCATGAACATCTAAAAGTACAAAGCAGGACACCTCCTGCTTTGTCAATTGACTAAAACAATACTCGGCAACGAATGGTGCCAGCAATCTCCCGCAATTGCTGTACAGCCACCTCACTGTATTCACTTTCTACATCAATCACCACATAACCTACTTTTTCGTTAGTCTGCAAATACTGGCTGGCGATGTTAATGTTGTTAGCTGAAAACACTAAGTTAATCGCGGTGAGAACACCTGGGATATTCTGATGAACATGTAGTAAACGGTGCACATTGTGATGGCTTGGCAAAGCAACTTCAGGAAAGTTAACCGATGATGTAGTGGTACCATTATCAGAATATTTAATTAACTTTTCAGCCACTTCCACACCGATATTTTCCTGCGCTTCCATGGTCGAACCGCCAATATGCGGCGTTAGAATTACGTTATCAAAAGCTCGCAGTGGGCTGACGAACTCTTCGGCATTACCTTTCGGCTCTACCGGAAATACATCGATAGCCGCACCCGCTAGATGCCTTGACGCCAGTGCCGCAGCAAGCGCATCGATATCGATTACAGTGCCGCGTGAAGCGTTGATCAAAATACTATTGGGCTTCATCGCTGCCAGCTCAGCCGCAGCAATCATGTTTTTTGTCGCTGGCGTTTCCGGCACATGCAAGCTAACGATATCAGACTGCGACAACAGCTCGGGCAGTGTTTTACACTGCGCAGCGTTCCCCAGCGGCAACTTACTAACCACATCGTAGAACAGCACATGCATACCTAAACCTTCGGCCAGCACGCTAATTTGGCTACCGATCGAGCCATAACCAACCAAGCCCAAAGTTTTGCCGCGAATTTCAAATGACCCATCGGCAGATTTACTCCATTCGCCGCGATGACAGCCAGCATTCTTGGCCGGTATATCGCGCAACAAAAGAATCGCTTCGGCGATAACCAATTCCGCAACACTACGTGTATTCGAAAACGGCGCGTTAAAAACGGCAACGCCATGCTCACCAGCCGCCGCCAAATCAACTTGATTAGTGCCAATACAAAAGCAGCCAACACCTATTAACTTTTGCGCATGGGCGAAAACATTTCGAGTTAGCTGAGTACGCGAACGCAAACCGATAAAGTGTGCGTCTTTTACCCGCTCGATTAATTCGTCTTCGGCCAACGCCGTTTTTACGTAATCAATATTGGTGTAACCGGCATCGTGTAAACTGGCCACGGCCGTCTGACTTACACCTTCAAGTAATACGAATTTAATTTTGTCTTTACCAAGGGAAAAATGTGAGGCCGCCATTTGAATTCTCGTTTTAATTCGAAAGTGATAGTAGTAATCGCAATTTGAAAAAAATCAATCAAGCTTGCATGGCGCGCAAGGTTTGCACGCCGGTTGAAGTGCCGAGCAACAATACATCGGCTGCACGCAGCGCAAACAAGCCGTTGGCAACAACACCAACAATTTGATTGATTGCTGTTTCCAGTGCGATTGCATCGTGAATTTGCATGCCGAACACATCCAATATTTGATTGCCGTTATCGGTGGTGCAACCCTGCCTATGAACCGGATCTCCGCCTAGCTTAACAAGCTCGCGGGCAACGTGAGCGCGCGCCATCGGGATAACCTCAACCGGCAGAGGGAACTTGCCTAAGGTTTCAACCCATTTGCTTTGGTCGGCGATGCAGACGAACTCGTCACTGCATGCGGCGACAATTTTTTCTCGTGTTAGCGCCGCGCCACCGCCCTTAATCAGGTGCAGCTGCGCGTTCGACTCATCGGCGCCATCGACATACACCGCCAATCGATCCACTGCATTTAAATCGTAAACCGGTATTCCGTGCTGTCGCAAACGCTCAGCAGAGGCTTCTGAACTCGCAACGGCTCCGTCGAATAGCCCCTTATGTTCAGCGAGACTATCAATAAAGTAATTTGCAGTTGAACCCGTACCGACGCCAACAATCGTGTTCCGCTCTAATCTCGGTAATATGTAGTCCACTGCGGCCTGTGCTACGGCTTGTTTAAGCTGGTCTTGATTCATCTTGAGCGGACCTTGATTAATGGCGACTTTTATTCGCAAAGGGTTAGAAACAGGCCTAAAACCAGGCAATGCTTTCGGCTTGCTTTTCACTTAGTACCGAGCAAAACCGATACGGACTAATGTCGTATCCTAACCTTGGAGCGGCATTTTACAAAATGCCGCTCGCGCACGCATGTATAATTCGCACTCTTATCGCAATTAACCCTAAAGCCCATGACTTGCCGGGGCCCATCCATTAACATGGCGACTGATTTTTAATCACCTACAGCTCCAACGGCTTCATCATGTCGTGTAATCAACAACGATCGAATACCAAGCTATTGCGACTAAACAAAAACCACGAAAATCAAGCAGACCCAAATTTATGCCCCAGTCCTATATCAAGCGCATCCTAGATGCCCGAATTTATGACCTTGCCGTTGAAACACCGCTAGATGCAACGCCGCTTATCAGCAGCCGCACAGGCAACAAGGTCCTGTTAAAACGCGAAGACCTACAACCGGTGTTCTCGTTTAAAATTCGCGGGGCCTACAACAAACTACTGCAACTCAGCGATAAGCAGCGTGCCGGTGGCGTGATTGCCGCCTCGGCGGGCAATCACGCACAAGGGCTCGCTCTCGCAGCTCAACACTTGGGCGTAAGTGCCACCATCGTAATGCCGCGCACCACCCCTGCCATCAAAATCGAAGCGGTCAAACGCCGTGGCGCCAAAGTAGTACAGGTAGGCGACACCTATGACGAGGCCTCCACCTTCGCCAAGAATCTCGTCAAAGAGAAAGGCATGACCTACGTCCCCCCATACGACGATGCCGACGTCATCGCTGGACAAGGCACGGTGGCAATGGAAATCCTACGTCAGCACACGGGTAAAATTGACGCGATATTCATACCGGTTGGCGGCGGCGGGCTCTGTGCAGGCATGGCCGCCTATATCAAATTTGTTCGTCCCGAAATCAAGGTATTTGCGGTTGAGCCGGTTGATGCCGCCTGTTTAAAAGCCGCACTCGAAGCCGATCGCAGGGTCACCCTTCCGCAAGTGGGTATCTTTGCAGACGGTGTAGCCGTCGCTCAAATCGGCAAAGAAACCTATCGAGTCATTAAAGAAACCGTGGATGGTGTTATCACCGCCTCGGTAGACGAGATCTGTGCGGCGATTAAAGATATTTTTGAAGATACCCGCTCCATCGCTGAACCTGCGGGCGCGCTCTCACTGGCAGGGCTGAAAAAATATGTCGCCGATACTGGGGCCAAAAACCAGACTCTAATCGCAATCGACAGCGGCGCCAATACCGACTTTGATCGACTACGCTATATATCGGAACGCACCGAGATAGGCGAAAAGCGAGAAGCAATTTTCGCCGTTACTATTCCAGAACAGCCAGGAAGCTACAAAAAGTTTTGCAGCTTGTTGGGCAAGCGCTCGATCACCGAGTTTAATTACCGTTACGCCGATAATCGCGACGCCCATATTTTTGTTGGTATGCAAATTTCTCCAGCGAAAAATGATCGCCAAGAAATTATGAAAACCCTGACTGAGAAAGGCTACAAAGCCGTAGACATGACCGACAACGAGATGGCCAAGCTCCATATTCGTCACATGGTCGGAGGCCATGCACCGCAAGCGCAAAATGAAATCGTCTACCGATTCGAATTCCCAGAGCGACCCGGCGCACTATTAAACTTTCTTAACAAGTTAGCGGACCAGTGGAATATTTCGATGTTTCACTACCGTAATCACGGCTCGGCGTATGGTCGCGTACTAGTTGGAATGCAGATTCCAAAGGGGGATCGCAAGCGCTTGGAAGCACTGCTTAAAGATTTAGGCTACAACTATTGGGAAGAGACTCAAAACGACGCTTATCAATACTTTTTAAGCTGAGTAATTACTAGACCATACAGCCCGCGGCTAGGCCAGCCTAGCCAGCGAGGTATGGCTAAAGACAGTCCTGACTAAAGATCAATTGGTCGCGGCATCGGATTGCTTTTCCAGCTCCTCGCCGCGTTTGTAATCGAGCAAATCATCATCGTAACGTTGCGCGACTTCGGTTTTTTCGTGCTTACGACTTTCGAGTAGCTCGTTGGCAATTTCCACTTCTGCGCGTAAATCGCTCAACAGGCTTAAAAGGTCCTCCGGTACTTTTGTTCCGCGCCGCTCGTAACCTGCCGCCTTGTCCATAACCTTTTCTATCTGATTGTCGAGATTATGAATATTACCTTTCAAAATTGAAATATTGGTGTCGATATTCGCTAAACGACGCTTCTTAGCCCCTAGAATCTCGCGGCTGGCACTGTAGCGACGCTTCAACTGCGCATAGCGCTCGCGAATGGATCGCTCCTCAGCGTTGCGCGCAAGCTCTTCCTCGGAGGGCGCGGGTGGCACAACCTTTACCACCTGACCAGATGCATTCAGCACTTCGTAGCCCTTTTGCGCATATTCAGATGGGATAGTACTGTTTAACACCTTTACGCCACCCTCATCGACATAGCGGTAATAAACGTGCTGGGCTTGTGCTTGTGCTGCAGCCAAACAGGCTAACACCAGTAGCAACCGCCCGAGAAATACAGACGCCGTCCGCGCTAACACTGCTGATAAACTAATCGAAGCTAAATTCATCTACTCTGTACCATATTGTTCGCGATAACGCTGAACCTGTTCCAACGTCTTTTTGTCACCTGCTCTTTCAAGATAGGCCATGATATGACTTAGGTCGACAATACTGATCACAGGAACTCCAGTTGCCTGCTCTAACTCTTGAATTGCCGACAGCTCGCCCTGCCCCTTTTCCTGTCGATTTAACCCAATAATTACCGCCGCTGGCGTAGCATTCGCCTGTTGAATTAAAGACAACACTTGGCGTATCGCAGTTCCAGCGGTTATCACATCATCGACAATCGCAACTCGCCCTTGCAGTGGCGCCCCCACCAAGGTACCGCCTTCGCCATGGTCTTTCGCTTCCTTGCGGTTATAGCACCAAGGTAGGTCGCGCTGATGATGGTCCGCAAGTGCAATACTGGCCGCCGCCGCCAAGGGTATACCCTTGTAAGCAGGGCCAAATAACAAATCGACCTCAACGCCAGAATCTACCAGCGCCTGCGCGTAGGCTCTACCGAGCCGAGCAATTTGCGAGCCGGTGCGAAACTGGCCCGCATTAAAAAAATATGGGCTCACGCGGCCAGATTTTAAGGTGAACTCTCCAAAACGGAGTGCGTTGCTGGCAATCGCCATGTCGATAAAGTCTTGCTGATACGGCTGCATCAAGGCTCCAATGTTGCATAGTTTAAAGAGGACTTCGCCGCTATTCAGTGAAATAGTTGCGCTAGTTAATAGACAGACGGGATCTTTTTGGCGTGCCAGTCCCTACTTCGGGGAAATAAGCGTCTATTATAAGAACAAGACCCCGTTGCGGCTAACAATAAATGACGGAACCTGAACCTTAGATGAAACTTGTGATATTTGGTGTCACCGAATTAAAAAGATCGCTATCATACCAACTCGCTATAACGAGGGTGGTATGAGAGTAATTAGTCTTAGCGTAGATGGAATACATCAGGCGGCACAACGAGGTCTATACGATTGGATCGCAGAGCAGGACGCTGACATTATTTGTCTGCAGGATTTGCGTGCGCTCGAATACGAGCTAGATGCCGACATTTTTCACCCCGACGGCTATTTTGCCTATTTTTTTGATTCAGGTATTAAGCACTACAATGGTGTCGCGATATACACTCGGCACCAGCCTAAGGCATTGATTTATGGTTTAGGCTTCGCCAGCGGCGTCGATATGGAAGGTCGCTATTTACAAATAGACTTCGAGCGCTATTCCATCGGCTCCCTGTTGGCGCCTTCGGCGATGTCGGAGCACGAATCGCAAGAAGTGAAAATAAAATTCTTTGACGATTTCCAGGCCCTGCTTCATAAAATCACGCGCAAACGTCGCGATTTCATATTCTGTGGCAACTGGGCTATGGCCCATACCAGCAAAGACGTCGAGAATTGGCAGAAAAATGACAGCCAGTCCGGCTTTTTAGGGCACGAACAGCAATGGATGAATCAGCTTTTTAAACAGTTGGGTTATGCCGACGCATTTCGGCTCGCGGTGCCGGATGACGGCGAATATAGCTGGTGGCCTACGGGTGAAATCGGCTTGGGTGACGGCTGGCGCACCGACTATCAAGTTATCTCTGAAGCGCTTGGTCGACGCGTAGAATACGCCGCAATCTATAAAACGCGACACTTTTCCAGCCACCTACCTGTCATTGTTGATTACGATATCGACGATCTCTAAATGACTCCAATAACTTAACCCTTCGCTTAAATAGCCTAGGGTTAAGTCATTAAAAGCTATGTCATCATGGGATAACTTAGTAAACATCTCACCGCAACAACGACTACTTCTACACCTAACGCAGCGCTAGAGCATCTTTAGCGCGCGCTACCGCCTTGCGCACCTGTGCTGGCGCCGTGCCACCAATGTGGTCGCGGGCAGCTACAGAACCTTCCAGTGTCAGCACATCAAACACATCCTCGGCGATCACATCTGAAAACTGGCGCAGCTCTTCCAAACTCATTTCCGACAAGTCTTTTTGCTGTTGTATACCATAGGCTACAGACTTACCCACAACTTCATGAGAATCGCGAAATGGAATGCCTTTGCGCACCAAGTAATCGGCCAAATCGGTCGCGGTGGAAAACCCGCGCTTAGCCGCTTCGTACATTACCGCTTTGTTCGCGGTTAAAGCAGGAATCATATCGGCAAAGGCTCGCAAACAATCTTTGATCGTGTCTACGGTGTCGAATAGCGGTTCTTTATCTTCTTGGTTGTCTTTGTTGTACGCCAGCGGCTGAGACTTCATCAAGGTTAGCAACGAAATTAAGTTGCCCGTGACACGCCCCGTTTTACCGCGCACTAACTCCGGAACATCTGGGTTTTTCTTTTGCGGCATAATTGATGAGCCGGTACAGAAGCGATCGGGCAAATCGATAAAATTAAATTGCGCCGAAGTCCATAGCACCAATTCTTCACTGGCGCGCGATAGGTGAGTCATCACCAGTGCGGCAAAAGCGTTGAACTCAATAGCGAAGTCACGATCGCTAACCGAGTCCAATGAGTTGCGCGTTGGCGCGGCGAAGCCCATAAGCTCTGCGGTTTGCTCGCGGTTGATCGGGTAGGTGGTGCCAGCCAGCGCAGCCGCACCCAACGGGCTTTGGTTTAAGCGCGCGCGGCAATCCACTAGGCGACCGTAATCGCGATCCAGCATTTCGTACCAGGCCAGCAAATGATGGCCGAAGGTAACCGGCTGTGCCGTTTGTAAGTGTGTGAAGCCCGGCATAATGGTCTCGGCTTCGCGCTCCGCCAACACCACTAAACCGCCCTGTAGGCGGGTTAATTCCAAGGCAATCGCGTCGATTTCATCGCGCAAATACAAACGAATATCGGTGGCAACCTGATCATTGCGCGAGCGCCCGGTATGTAACTTTTTACCAGTGATACCAATGCGCTTGGTTAACTCGGCTTCGATATTCATATGCACATCTTCGAGCGCAATCGACCAAGTGAAGTTGCCGCTATCGATGTCGGCTCGAATAGCTTCCAAACCACTAATAATGGTATTTTTCTCGTCTTCAGTGAGAACACCAACCGAGGCCAGCATGGTCGCGTGGGCAATTGAGCCGTTAATATCGTGATGATAAAGGCGCTGATCGAAAGTAACTGAAGCCGTGAAGCGCTCCACAAACGCATCGGTTGCTTCGCTAAATCGACCACCCCAGGGTTTTACAGAACTGTCATCTTGGCTCATAGTAAATTCGAAACCTGTATTTGAGAGTAAGCGCGCGCATTATACAGAAGCCCTAGCCGCGAGCACACTAACGACCGTCGCAATCGTGAAAACAACCGGCACAGCACCGACCGACAAAGGTGGAAACTAAACCAAGCCACCAAATTCGCTCATTTACGTCAACAATAATTAGAAACAGCAATGACCACAGAAGCAAACAACAATACCACTAGCGAACAAGAGCTACTCAACGAGTTCCTGCCCGACTTGTGCAGCGTTCAACCGGTGCTGGCACTGGTACTGGTTAGCGAGCTGGTCATCGCTGGTTTGCTGCTCGGCACCACAGGGCTCGCCGAGTTTAACTTCAGTGACTTCGGTTTGATCTCAATGCGGGTGCAATGGATCGTACTCTGCAGCGCCGGTGGCTTGTGTATGTTGCGGCCGTGGTTTCGACAACAACCGGTTATTGTTGCCGGTACCGTTAGTTTTGGTCTCACGCTAATTATTACTGGAATATTTGTCGCGCTCAGCCATTGGCTGTTAGAGGGTAACCTGCAGAATCTCAACGATGAACTGCTCTCTTGGATTTTGATGGGGGCAGTGTTCGGTGGCATCGCCCTGCGCTTTTTGTTCTTACAACAACAGCTTCGCAACCAGCAACGTGCCGAGTTACTCGCGCGACTACAGGCCCTGCAGTCACGAATTCGCCCGCATTTTTTGTTCAACAGCATGAATAGTATCGCCAGCCTTATTGCGATCGACGCCACGGCGGCGGAACGCATGGTTGTCGACTTAGCACACCTGTTTCGCGCTAGCCTCAGTGAGAGTGGACTAGTATCGCTAAGTAATGAGCTAGAGCTGTGTGAACGCTACATTGGCATCGAACAATTACGATTAGGACAGCGCCTCGAAGTCGAATGGCGTTATCAACAACAAGATCAAGACAAGGTAATTGCACCACTCAAGCGAGACAACACGCTGCTGCAACAACTCACCATTCCCAGCTTTTTACTTCAGCCCTTGGTCGAAAATGCGATTTGCCACGGTATCCAGCCACTGCAGCAGGGCGGCCGAATCAGTATCGAGCTGGTATTAGATGCGCACAATGTCACCATCTGCATATCCAACCCAATGCTTTCGGCCGATCAAAAACGCAACGCACATATGGACAACAGTGGCAACGGCATGGCGTTAGACAACATTAGAAATCGGCTAGCCGCCTACTATGGCGATAAAGGCGAGTTGAAAGTCGTGCAGCAGGCCGAAGAATTTAGCGCTATTGTCCGCTATCCTGTGGCGCTTGCTGTCAAATAAGCCAAACTTAAACCGAACTGGAACTCGAAAGGAATCCGCAATGCATATATTGATCGTCGACGACGAACCGCTTGCACGTCTGCGGCTAGAACGCATGATCGACAGTATCGAAGGCTATGAAGTCGTGGGCAGTGCCGATAATGGCGCCGACGCTATTATCGCTATCGATAAGCTCGACCCCGACATCGTCCTACTCGATATTCGCATGCCTGGCGAAGGTGGACTGGAAGCTGCCCGCAAGATTGCCCAAATCCCAGAACCTCCTGCGGTTATTTTCTGTACCGCCTACGACGAATACGCCCTAGAGGCTTTCGAAACCCTCGCGGTTGGCTACCTCTTAAAACCAGTTCAAGAGCAGGCGCTGATCAGCGCACTGGATAAAACCCGCAAACTGAACAAACTGCAACTTTCCGCCGCCCGCCTAGAAGAACCAAAAGAAACCACAACCAAGCAAAGCCAGAGGCAAAATATTAGTGCGAAAACCCGCCGTGGCGTAGAGCTTATCCCGCTGGAGAGCGTTTATTGCTTCATAGCCGATCAGAAATACGTCACCGTGCTACACGCAAACGGGGAAACGCTAATCGACGATACCTTAAAAGAGCTCAGCGACGAGTTCGGCGAGCGCTATGTGCGCGTCCATCGCAACACCTTGGTTGCCGTAGAGCAGATAGAAGGGCTCGAGCGCACCCATAACGGCCAGTACGAACTGCGGTTGAAAAGTACCGACTACCGACCAGTTGTCAGCCGCCGTCATGTTGCCAGCCTTAAGGAGCTACTAACCGCGCTCTAATGATGTCCTTGGCTTAACCTCAAATCCACACAGTCTCACGCCAGCTTAGGACTAGACCTACCAACACCTTTTTGCCGGCACACTTCAAACCGAAAATCGCCAGTCGGGCAAACGCCACCGACTGGCGCAGCCTCACGTTCATCTGCGAGCCCTTTTGTGGCTGTGTTACTATTGCTGCCAAACTAACCCCCCGTACAAGACCCAAATGGGGCTTTGTGCGTATTGCTGGTATTCACGCAGACGAGGACGCCAGCACCCGTTCCGAGGATTCAATTTCGTGAGTAAAACCCTTCGCATTGCTACCCGCAAAAGTGCTCTCGCACTTTGGCAGGCCGAATACGTAAAAAGTCGATTAGAGCATTTTCACCCGCAACTGACTGTCGAGCTAGTGCCACTCACCAGTCGAGGCGACGTTATTTTAGATGTCCCCTTAGCAAAGGTCGGCGGCAAAGGTTTGTTTGTTAAAGAATTGGAACAGGCGATGCTCGATAACGAAGCTGATATCGCCGTGCACTCTATGAAAGATGTGCCAATGGAGTTCCCAGAAGGGCTCGACCTAGCGGTAATTTGTGAGCGCGAAGACCCTCGCGACGCGTTTGTCTCCAACCGCTACCCCAACATCGACGCTCTGCCACCACGATCCGTTGTCGGCACATCCAGCCTACGCCGCCAATCTCAGCTGCTGGCGGCACGCCCAGATTTAGAAGTGACCTTTCTACGTGGCAACGTTAACACCCGCCTCGCAAAACTAGACGCAGGTGAGTATGACGCGATTATTTTGGCTGCAGCCGGCTTGATACGCCTAGAGATGGGCGATCGTATCCGCAGTTTTATAAGCCCAGAGTTTATGCTTCCCGCTGGCGGCCAAGGCGCTGTGGGTATCGAATGCCGCAGTGCCGACAGCGATGTCCTAGAGCTGCTACAACCCCTTCACCACACTGAAACAGCCCTGCGAGTTAGCGCCGAGCGCGCGCTAAACAAACGTCTTAATGGCGGCTGCCAAGTACCGATAGGCGCCTATGCACTGTTAGAGGGAGAGCTTCGCGATCAAATTTGGCTGCGCGCACTGGTCGGCGACCCCGACGGCAGCAAAATTATTCAACATGAATCGCGTGGACCAGCGAAAGACGCCGAACAACTCGGTATAGACTTAGCTGACACCCTGCTCGCCTCCGGTGCCGACATCATCCTAAACAAGGTGTACAACAGCTAATGTCTAGCGAGCGCGCCTCTGCACAATTACGGGTTATCGCTACGCGGCCAAAAGAGCAAAATGGCGGCTGGATCAAACAGCTGCAAATGCACGGGTTCGATAGTTACAGCTTACCGCTACTCGAACTCAGTCCAGTAAAATCTGTGCAACAGCGGCAAGCTATTAAAAACTTGATTCTCGAGCTGGACAGTTATCACGGCATTATATTTGTCAGTCAAAATGCGGTAGCTTACGCCTGTGATTGGATTGAAGACTACTGGCCGCAGCTACCCATCGGCCTCGGTTACTTTGCCGTCGGCAGCAAAACCGCCAGTGTTCTGCGGAATCGCTTGCAGCTAGACGCCATTGCCGCAAACAGCAGCATGGATTCCGAAGCGTTGCTGTCACGGCCAGAATTGCAGGGCAATAGAGTTGCAGGGCAAAAGTTTATGATCTGTCGCGGTGTTGGTGGTCGCACCACACTCGCCGACGTGCTGACGAGTCGCGGCGCCGAAGTTCACTACTGCGAACTCTACCAACGGCAGTGCCCGCAAAGCGCAGCGAACCAGCTGACACAAGTTAAAATAGATCCACAGCGCGACATTATTGCGCTATTCAGCGGTGAAACACTCAACAATCTTATAGACTCAGCAAAGAGCGTAACCGCAAAATCCGATACACTTACCAGCTTGCAACGACTGCAACTGTTAGTGCCTGGGCAGCGGGTTGCACAACTGGCACGCGATGCAGGCTTTTTACGGTTAATCATTTCCGAAAACGCATCGGAAAACGCTATGCTTGAAGCACTAACACAGGCAACCAAAACCAATTAACGACTCTAATTAGCTACAATCACTAACCACAATTATTACAGACAATAATTAACATAATAGTTAGCCACAAAACTTAGCCCGTACATCAGCCCTTTACATTGGCCCCTATAATTCCCGCGAGAATTGCGCAATGACCGACAAAAAGACAATCACATCCGACAGCGACGAATCTAGCGCAAACGCAGCCGGCTCGAATCCAGCCGCTATTGATAGCGCCTCTGCGCTAAGTAGTGATACCGAGGCAACTACAACGCCGGAACCGGAAAGTAAAACCGACAACCTCGCCGGTACAACAGCCAAGACCGAAGCTAGCTCTAAAACGTCCAGCGCGACAGAAAAGAAACGCCCTCGGGCTAGTGAAAATAAAACCGCTAAGGTACAAGCTGACATCAAAGATAGCGCTCCCGGTACAGGTATCATCAAAAACATCATACTGGTCTTATTCATACTACTGCTGATCGTCGCCGGCGCATATGCGGCCTACTGGTACGGTCAGCAATACTGGCAACAACTGCAACAAAAAACCGGTCAATACCAACAACAAATCGAAACACTGCAACAGCAACTTAATGCCCAAAGCCAAATATTAAATCAACTCAAAACCCAACAGGCGCAACAAGATGGCTCCCTATCGGAACGCCTCGAACCATTCAACCAACGCCTTAACTCCGCCGAACAGCGCCTTGCGGCACAAAACAAGCGTCTGCTCTCCATGTCGACGGTTACTCGCGAAGACTGGTTACTAGCAGAAGCGGAATACCTGTTAAAACTCGCCAATCAGCGCATCCTTATTGAGCACAGTGCCGAGGGCGCTGAAGCACTACTAACTGAAGCCGACGCGATATTACGGGATCTAAATGAGCCTGATCTGTTCCCACTGCGACAAGCCGTGACCCAAGATCTAGCCGCTCTGCGACTTACCAACAAAATAGATGTTGAAGGTATTTATCTAACGCTACAGGCGTTAATCACCAAAATGCAGCGCCTACCCACCCAACCAACACGGGATCAGGTATTAACCAATATCGCTGCAACCGAAATAATTTCGGCGACGAATAATGGTTCAAGCACTAACGCAAACAATGCCGTGAACGATAAAAACTCGTCACTATGGACTGAAATAAAAACGGGATTCACTGAATTTGTTGGCGCACTGAAACAATACGTCCATATTTACAAGCACACAGAGAAGCCGGTCGCCATGTTGCCGCCGGATTCAGCGCAATACCTACAACAGAACTTGCGCTTAATGCTGGAACGCGCACAACTCGCGCTATTGCGTGAACAAGTCACCATCTACCAGCAAAGCCTACAACAAGCGGACCAATGGATCGCGGACTTCTATCCAGCGTCTGAACCCGTTGCACGATTTCGTCAGCAGCTACAGGAATTAGCGGCAAAAGAAATTGTAGCCGAGCTGCCCGACATTACTCAGTCCCTTGAGCTTTTGCACAGTTATATCGAAGCGCTACATCAATTGCGCGGCGCCAAGCCTTCTGCAAGCGGGGCAAATTAAACCCATGAAACGACTTTTTCTCTACACAGTTGCTTTTTTTATCGGTGGAATATTTCTAATCGAATTAGTTAGGCGCGATAGCGGCTATGTGCTCATTAGCTTGGGCGATACCACCATCGAATCGAGTTTTTGGTTTGCGGCCATAGTCTTTATTGCAGCACTATTGCTCTTTAAATTTGGTTTGCGCATCGCCGGAAAAACATTGCGCTCGATTGGCGAAAGTTTTTCACTGATTAGCGAAAGCCGCCAAAAACAAGCACAACGTCGTACTAATAGTGGTTTGATTCATTACATTGAAGGCAACTGGCGCGCAGCAAAAAAAGATTTACTGAGCGCGGCAAAATATAGCGAGCAGCCGTTAGTACATTACCTAGCCGCAGCCCACAGCGCCCAACAAATGGGCGACAAAGATGAAAGCCAACAATTACTTTTACAAGCCGAACAAGTCGCGCCAGAAAATTCACTCGCCATTGCATTAAGCCAAGCAAAAATTTACATCGCTGACGAGAAATTTGAACAAGCGCTCGCCACTCTAGAACGTATTCGCGATCAACATAGTCAGCACCCAGTGGTGCTAGACTTGTTGCGCCAGGTTTACACACAACTACACGACTGGCAGGCCCTTAGCTCTCTGTTACCTCAACTTCGGCAAACCAAACTCTATTCAAGCGAACGCCTAGCCGCATTAGAAATTGAAGCGCACTGCACCCATTTAAACGAAGAGAATAAAATGGGCAACACGGATACCCGCCTGCAACGTATTACCGCTGTATGGCAAAAAATTCCGAAAGCCTTACGCAAAGAACCCGCACTAGTTGCAACCTATACCACAATACTCATTGCCGGAACTAGCGATCAAGATCAACATGAAAAAGCTGAAATATTGTTGCGCCAAACACTCAACAAAAATTGGCAGCCGTCTCTCGTTCAGCTCTATGGACGCACCAAGCCAAGCCAAGCAAGCGAACAAATGCTGGTAGCCGAACAATGGTTGCGCGCCCATCCCGGCGATGCGATATTACTGCAGGCACTAGCGCGTATTGCGATGCGCAACCAGTTGTGGGGCAAGGCCCGCGGCTATTTTGAAAATAGCTTACAACTACAAGAAAAGCCCGAAACCTATGCCGAACTTGCCGCCTTGTTAGCACAACTTGGTGATCACCAAAAAAGCACCGACCTCTATCAAAAGGGATTACTCCTTAGCACCCATAGCGCCAGCTAAGCGTGTAACCAGCCATCACTCATTCGTAAATTTAAAAGTGTATTAATATGAAAAAAGATCTTTCCAATAAATGGGCTTTTGTTACAGGCTCAAGTCGCGGTATCGGCCAACAAATTGCCTTGGGGTTAGCGCAGCTAGGCTGTAACGTGATTATTCACGGCCGCAATCTCGACAACACACAAAAAACGCTAGAGCTATTAGCGCAATACCCTACCAAAAGTACCGCAGTTGCCGGAGAGTTAGATAGCGCCGCGAGTGTCGCAGCACTAATTTCTGAAGTTCGAAAAATCCAGCCGAATATCGATATTCTCTACAACAATGCGGCAATAAGCTGCACCTCCACCCCTGTATTCGAATTTGATATGGCTGTGTGGGAAAAAGTTATGCAAGTCAATGTACTGGCCCTTGCGCAACTTTGTAATGCCTTTGGCCCAGGTATGAAAGAACGCAACTGGGGTCGAATTGCCAACCTATCATCGGGCATCGCCGACCAACCGAATTTAGCGCCTTACAGTGTTTCTAAAGCTGCTGTAGACAAATTAACTAAGGATTTGGCTTTCGAATTTAAAGACACAGGCGTACGAATCAATTGTATTGACCCAGGCTGGATTCGTACCGACCTCGGTGGGCCAGATGCATGGGAAGCTGTGGAATCAGTTTTACCCGGTGTAATGGCGCCACTCATCATTGCCGACAACGGTCCCAATGGCGAATATTTTTGTGCGCAGGACTATAAATTTTTCGACTAGCCCCGTTTATTCGACGAACACTTACTATGTGTTTATTTCAGCAACAAAATAAAAACTGACAATCGACCTTAGGAAATCCCATGAGCGATTTACCCAACTGCCCCGCATGCAGTTCCGAATTTACCTACGAAGATGGCTTGCTATTCGTTTGCCCGGAGTGTGCTCACGAATGGCCGCAGGACGCCAGCGAAAATGAAAACGTCATTAAGGACTCAAACGGCAACCCACTTACAGATGGCGACACCATAACCGTAATCAAAGACTTGAAGGTGAAAGGTTCATCGTTAGTTGTGAAGGTTGGCACTAAGGTAAAAAATATTCGTTTGGTCGAAGGTGATCACGATATTGACTGCAAAATCGATGGCATCGGTGCGATGAAACTTAAATCCGAGTTTGTTAAGAAGGCTTAAATCTTTGTAAGATTTCGCTAGGCAACCTACTTATCCAAGCCGTATCCCACATCCAATGCACTAGAACATTAAATTCTTAACTGTAGGGATGTGGGTTTTAAATCGCTAACGACATTAAATTAGACCTAAAAATTACAACTCTCATCACAAGGCCGCGTAAGTTTTCTAGGCTCCACCACCCTATTTAAAGATTGCCAAAGATTCCCAAAGACCATCTATTTTTTCTTTTACCTGCTTGTCCATTTCGATCGGGCGACCCCACTCTCGCGAGGTTTCGCCTTCCCATTTATTGGTAGCATCAATTCCCATTTTCGAGCCCAAGCCAGAAACAGGCGAAGCGAAGTCAAGATAATCTATCGGTGTATTGTCGATTAACGTGGTATCGCGGGTAGGGTCCACCCGTGTGGTAATGGCCCAGATCACATCCTCCCAGTTGCGCGCATTCACATCGTCGTCGGTAACAATGACGAACTTAGTGTACATAAACTGGCGTAAAAAAGACCACACACCTAACATCACTCGCTTAGCATGACCAGGATACTGTTTCTTGATGGTCACAATTGCCATGCGGTAAGAACAGCCTTCTGGTGGCAAATAGAAATCGACAATTTCAGGAAATTGCTTTTTCAGTAATGGGACGAACACTTCATTTAGTGCGAGGCCCAAAATAGCGGGCTCATCCGGCGGGCGACCGGTATAGGTGGAATGGTATATCGGATCTTTGCGGTGGGTCATGCGCTCAACGGTAAACACCGGAAACTGATCAACCTCATTGTAGTAGCCAGTGTGATCTCCGTAGGGGCCTTCGTCGGCCATTTCGCCAGGCGCAATATAGCCCTCAAGAATAAACTCCGCCGACGCAGGAACCTGTAGGTTGTTGCCAATACTTTTAACAACCTCCGTTTTACTGCCACGTAATAAACCCGCAAAGCCGTACTCACTCAAGGTATCGGGCACTGGCGTTACGGCACCAAGTATTGTTGCCGGGTCAGCGCCGAGGGCTACCGATACAGGGAAATTTTCGCCGGGATGCTTCTGCTGAAATTCACGAAAATCCAGTGCGCCACCACGATGACTTAACCAACGCATAATCAGCTTGTTCTTGGCAATTAGCTGCATGCGATAAATACCGAGGTTCTGCCGATCCTTCTCGGGGCCACGCGTTATTACTAAGGGCCAGGTAATTAACGGCGCAACATCGCCAGGCCAGCAGGTCTGAATCGGCAACCGAGTTAGATCAACCTCATCGCCGCTTAACACCACTTGCTGACACGGCGCTTTGCTAACCTCTTTAGGCGCCATATTCAAAACTTGTTTGAAAATAGGCAGCTTATCCCAAGCGTCTTTCATTCCCTTTGGTGGCTCGGGCTCTTTTAGAAACGCAAGCAACTCACCCACTTCACGCAACGCCGCCACGGACTCTTGCCCCATGCCCAACGCTACTCGCTCTGGCGTACCGAACAAATTGCCTAACAGCGGAATATCATAGCCTTCAACATTTTCAAAAAGTAACGCTGGGCCACCGGCGCGCAGAGTGCGATCGCAAATTTCAGTAATTTCTAAGTTGCAGCTAAGTGGTTGTTTAATTCGCTTTAGCTCACCGCGCTTTTCGAGCAAGTGAATAAAATCTCGCAGATCTTTAAATGCCATAGTCTTTTTACTGTGTCTAAATGAAAGTTAGTACCCATTGTTTACTAGCCGTTAGTTACTGCTCAGCTAATTACTCTTTAGGTCATGACTAGAAAAGCAGGTAATTCTTGCAAATGATGGCTGAAGTATAACCCGCCGCTATTAGTCCTGCGAGCAGGGCTGAAGAAGGTCACCTACGCAAAAACGCCGATCACTATTTCTAGAGATCGGCGTCAAGATCAGTCTATTTGCCACAACTGGCAGACTAGAGGCTTATTTAGACTTCATCGACAAGAAAAACTCATCGTTGGTCTTAAAGCCTTTTAAGCGATCAGATAGGAATTCCGTTGCATTGGTATCTTCCATTTCGTGCAACAGTTTACGCAGAATCCATACCCGCGAAAGCTCTTCTTCACGCATTAGCAAATCTTCACGACGTGTACCAGAGCGGCGAATATTAATCGCTGGATAAACACGTTTTTCAGAGATTTTACGATCAAGGTGTAATTCAAGATTACCTGTACCTTTAAACTCTTCGTAAATAACTTCGTCCATTTTAGAACCGGTATCGATCAACGCCGTAGCGACAATCGAGAGACTGCCACCCTCTTCGATATTACGTGCAGCACCGAAAAAACGCTTCGGGCGTTCAAGTGCGTGAGCATCAACACCACCGGTTAACACCTTACCGGACGATGGAACAACGGTGTTGTACGCCCGCGCTAAACGCGTAATCGAATCAAGCAGAATTACCACGTCTTTTTTATGCTCAACCAAACGCTTAGCCCGCTCGATAACCATCTCTGCAACCTGCACGTGGCGTGAAGGCGGCTCATCAAACGTAGAGGCCACTACCTCACCGCGTACCGAGCGCTGCATCTCCGTTACTTCTTCTGGACGCTCGTCAATCAATAGTACGATAAGGTGGATTTCTGGATTATTACGCGTGATCGCCTGAGCGATATTTTGCATCATAATCGTTTTACCGGCCTTTGGAGGCGCCACAATCAAACCGCGCTGACCTTTACCGATAGGTGAAATTAAGTCAATAAAACGGCCGGTAAGATCTTCTGTAGAACCGTTACCGGTCTCCAAGACAAGACGTTCGGTTGGGAAAAGAGGGGTGAGGTTTTCAAATAGAATTTTGTTGCGGGAACTTTCGGGCTTATCAAAGTTAATTTCATTAACTTTCAAAAGTGCGAAATAGCGTTCGCCTTCTTTAGGTGGCCTAATCTTGCCAGAAATTGTGTCGCCAGTACGCAGGTTAAAGCGACGAATTTGACTTGGCGAAACGTAGATATCATCTGGCCCCGCTAAGTAGCTCGCGCCAGCGGAACGCAGGAACCCAAAGCCATCTTGAAGGATTTCTAACACTCCGTCGCCGTAGATATCTTCGCCACTGCGTGCGTGTCGTTTTAGAATGTTGAAAATCACATCTTGCTTACGCGAGCGAGCTAGGCTTTCCATGCCGTTCTCTTTTGCGATTTCAATTAGTTCTTCGATAGGTTTTGTTTTTAAATCGGTCAGGTTCATAAATGTTTTACTACGGTGGGCTGAAAGCGAATGGCGATATGCCAAAATTCTGTTGGTTGTTCTACTGTTTGTATAGTTTTGACTCAGACATTTGAGGTGCTCGCTCCAAATTACCAAGGGCGTAACACCAAACTCTCACTTTAAAGCTGCCGCATCGAAAATGACCGAGGGCGTAACGTAAGAATAGTAGAAGGTAATCTGAATGGACAATTATGCTCGTAAATTTCCGATCATCGGGTTGCTATAAGTCGGGATAAATTTGACTGCAGGGAGTATGAGCGGAGGCGCAATTATGCGAGACAATCGCAGTATAGCCACAAATTCACGGTGTTGCAAAGAGTTAAAAAAAGATACTAAAGGGCGCGCGAAAGCTTATCGCACGCCCAATCTGGGTGCTATAGATTAGATTCGATAAACTCTTTTAGTTGCGCCTTCGACAAAGCCCCAACCTTAGTGCCTTCGGCGTTACCGCCTTTAAAAATCATCAGGGTCGGAATGCCGCGAATGTTAAATTTGGACGGTGTCTCTTTATTTGCATCAACGTCCATTTTGCAAATTTTAATCTTGTCACCATACTCTTTCGACAACTCATCCAACACTGGAGCGATCATTTTACAGGGGCCACACCAAGCTGCCCAAAAGTCTACTAGTACGGGGCCATCGGCCGACAGTACGTCTTGTTCAAAACTTGCATCGCTAGTGTGCAGAATTGCGTCACTCATATCTTAATTCTCCATGAGGAAGTTGAAGCGGGGGGAGTAATAATAAGGATAGCTGCTGCCAGTAACAAGGCCCAGATCAAATCTCAGCTATTTTCGCGTATATGCCACCAAAATGGCGCCGTTTTTTGTGATTTCAAGGCTCAGCGTCACGTCGAAGCTGTGTTTTAGGTAGCCAAAGAGCGCAATAATTCGGCTTGAACAGAAATTGCAGGGCCGTCAACATCGCGACCAACCCGAACATAGGTTCCGTCGGAACGCAGTTCCCAGCTTTGCATGTTGTCATCTAAACACAATCGCAGGTCATTATAGACACGCTCTGCCATCGCGGGCTGGTCGATTGGGAAGCACGTTTCAACCCGATGGTTCAAGTTTCGCTCCATCAAGTCCGCGCTCGCGCAATAAACCGTATATTCCGCATTGGAGAAATAATAGGCCCGCGTGTGCTCCAAAAAGCGGCCAACGATTGAACGGAC
This sequence comes from Teredinibacter waterburyi, assembly GCF_001922985.1. Taxonomy (GTDB): domain Bacteria; phylum Pseudomonadota; class Gammaproteobacteria; order Pseudomonadales; family Cellvibrionaceae; genus Teredinibacter; species Teredinibacter waterburyi. The sequence goes on along the minus strand of NZ_MRUH01000168.1, from coordinate 218,853 downwards.
TCGAATATTATCAGAAACTCCGGCAATACCAGGTCGTAAACAACACATTCCACGAACAATTAAGTCGACTTTTACGCCAGCCTGAGACGCTTTGTACAGGGTCTGGATCACCTTCGGCTCGGTTAAGCCATTACATTTCAAAATAATATACGCTGGCTTGCCGTCTTTGGCTGCCTTTATTTCACCATCAATCAAACGAATCAGCTGTCTCTTCAGCGTAAACGGCGCGTGATAAAGCTTTTTCATCCGCTCAGTTTTACCCATTCCCGTCAGCTGGTGGAAGACGCGGTGAACGTCCTCGCACAGTACGGGGTCTGCAGTTAGCAGCGAATAGTCGGTATAGAGGCGCGCGTTACCTGAGTGATAATTCCCTGTTCCAAGGTGAACATAGCGCCGCAGCAGGTTGCCCTCACGGCGTACTATCAGAATCATTTTGGAGTGGGTTTTGTAGCCAACAACACCGTAGACAACTACAGCACCGGCTTCTTGTAAGCGGCTCGCTAGCTCTAGGTTTTCCTCTTCGTCAAATCGTGCTCGCAACTCCACAATTGCGGTGACTTCTTTACCATTGCGAGCGGCGTCTATAAGGGCATCGACTACTGACGACAGCAACCCGCCTGAGCGATACAGGGTTTGTTTGATGGCTACAACCGCAGGGTCTTTCGCCGCCTGACGTAAAAACTGAATAACGGGCGCGAAGGATTCAAATGGGTGTAGCAGTAGATAGTCTTTGCGCAACACTGCGTCAAATATATTGTCTTTTCGCGTTAAGCCTTTCGGCATACTCGGTGTGAATGGAGGGTAAAGCAGGTCGGAGCGTCCAACAATCGAGGGCACATCCATTAACCGCTTCAAATTTACGGGGCCATTCACTCGGTACAGATCACGCTCGGTTAAACCAACTTCTTTCAATAGAAAGTCCGTTAACTCGGTTGGGCAGTTGTCGGCAACTTCGAGCCTAACGGCGGTGCCAAATCGACGTGAGTGAAGCTCACCGCGCAGAGCGCGCGCCAAATCGGCTATACCTTCTACATCCACATCGAGGTCGGCATTGCGAGTAATACGGAACTGATAGCAGCCCATCGCCTGCATGCCGGGAAACATTTTTTCTGCGTGGGCGTGAATCATTGACGACAGAAAAATAAAATTATGCCCTGTTTTGCTAAGTTCAGGCGGCAATAGAATAACCCGCGGTAGAGTGCGAGGTGCTGGCACAATCGCGTAGTTGAGGTCGCGACCAAACGCATCCTTACCTTCGAGCTCAACAATGAAATTTAAACTTTTATTTACCAACCTCGGGAATGGGTGAGCGGGATCAATGCCAATCGGGCTGACAATCGGCAACACTTCGTTGTCGATAAAGTTCTCTACCCACACCGCCTGCTCCGGCGTCCAATCTTCACGACGCAGAAATGAAATCCCCTCCTGCTCCAGCTCTGGGATCAAAATATCGTTCAGTATCTGGTACTGCTGCTCAACGGTTTGATGACAAATCTCGCTAACCAGACGCAACGTCTCGGCAGGGTGGATCCCATCCAAACCGGTGGTTTCTCGCTCGAATTGAATACTCTGTACCAACCCAGCGACGCGTATTTCAAAAAACTCATCGAGATTGGAGCTGAAAATCAACAGGAACTTTAGCCGCTCGAGTAACGGATGGCTGGTATCAAGCGCCTGGGCAAGTACTCGCTGGTTAAAAGCCAAATGGCTCAATTCACGGTTGATATAGAGTTCAGAATTATCCAATACCACGGCTTCCGGCTCAGCTGCGGCAGTCGCAACCGAGGGAACAGTGGCAATAGGTGTGATATTCGAATCAGACATCGATGTAATCCAAATTAGGACAGTTAACAAGCTAAATCAAAAAGGCGTAGACCCGTAAAAAAATACTTAGGGCCGTTAGTCCCGCCGTATTTTACTTCCGTATTTCGCAACCTGCTGGAAACGTTGACGTATAGATTGGCCGGAACATTGTCGCACGAGCTATATGACAAACAGATGTCGCCGCTATCCACTACACAGACTACTCACTGAGCAGACCAACTGAAACTAATGATTCGTGCAGTTTATCCCGCGTTACTGGCTTAGTGAGAAAATAATTCATCCCACAGTTAAATACGCGCTGCCGATGCTCAGCCTCAACATGAGCAGTAAGAGCGATTATCGGTATAGGCGTTAACGCCTTGTTGCGTTCAACCTCACGGATTTTCATAGCCGCACCATAACCATCTAATTCCGGCATTTCGCAATCCATTAAAATCACATCATACAAGGTTTTTGTGGTCATGAAGTACTCGACCGCTTCTTTTCCATTTTCCGCAAACTGCGGTGTGATGTTCAGCTTCCCCAGCAAACCTTCAATCACCATCCGGTTTACAACATTATCCTCAGCAACCAATACATTTAACTTCTGGTTAGGCGCCAAAGCACGACTTTCCATGGAGATTAGCGCGTTAAGGCTTACTCCGGTTGCCTCAGCTAGAAGTGTAGATTTTAGGGTGAAGGATGTCAGCGGCCTTGGAATAACGGTATTCACAGGCATTATTTGTTCAATGGTGAAGCTAGTGGTGCGTTCATGGGTCAGCATAAGAATTGGCGTATCCTCATAGACCTCGAGTTTACGTACCTCCCGCGCCAGCACAAAGCCATCAAAATCCGGTAGGGTTTGATCTATAAAAATAAAATCGTAGGCTTTCGCTGCACCAAGTGCACGCATACGCTCAAGCGCAAGCTCACCACGATTCAAGTAATGTGCCGTAAGATTGGAAGCTAGACACTGCGCCTCAAAAGCTAGATTGAGTATTGGTGAATTGTGAATAGATAAGATTCGCTTACCCGACAAGGCCAAGCTAGAGCTTGGCGGAGTATGGTTACTATCGGCATCAGGGTATTGAAATCGGGCACTAAACCAAAACGTCGAGCCCGAACCTGAGCGGCTATCGACACCAATCTCTCCGCCCATCAGATGCGCTAGCTGTTTACATATTGAAAGCCCCAACCCAGTGCCGCCAAACTTTCGCGTCGTACTGGAATCGGCCTGACGGAAAGCATCAAACAGGTAACCCTGCGCTTCTTCGGAAATACCAATACCACTATCAAGCACCTCAAATCGCAATACCGGAACTTCGGTCGAATGGGTAGGTGCCAACATCACCTTAAGGTAAACAAAGCCTTCCGATGTAAATTTAAATGCGTTGCCGATGAGATTCACGCAAACTTGACGAATTCGCGTTGGATCGCCAGTCAGTACCGTCGGCACATCGGGCTCTATGTTCGCGACTAGCTCAATTCTGCGTTTATGGGTGGCTGCACTAAATAACTGCAAACAATCATTTACCAATTGATTGAGGTCGAACTCAACCAGTTCCAACTCCATCTTACCGGCTTCTATTTTCGAGTAGTCTAAAATGTCGTTGATAATATTGAGTAGTGACTCCCCCGAACGACTAATGACATCCAAATAATGCCGCTGTGTGTCATCTAGTGAAGTATCTCGCAACATTTCAACCATACCAATAACACCATTCATTGGCGTTCTAATTTCATGGCTCATGGTGGCTATAAATTGACTCTTGGCACGGCTAGCGTTTTCCATTCGCTCAATTATTTTGCGGTTCTGGAGCTTATCGTCCTTTTCTTGTAACAGGGCTCGCTCAATATCGCCTCGCTGTTCACGATCCGTCACCAAGCTATCGCGTAGATATTCGAGAGCATCAACAACGTTATCCAGATAATCATCTACTGCTATCGACTTACTGCGTAATGGGCTTACTGTGGATGCTAAATTATCGAACGAAAGATCTCGAGCTTGCCGAGCAATTTCTTTCAGTCGGATATAAGGGCTGTATGCACACCAAGCCACCGCAAGTAACACGAGCGACACCAAGGCTACGTCTAGCGCTAGACTAAAAAAGATAAAATAAGAAATGTCGAGCTCAACCAACTCTCGGTAGAGTAGGCTTCGCAACGCAATGCTAACCGAAACTAATAGCACAGCAATAGCGACTACCCGAATAGCCAAACGGCGGGGCAAGGACAAATGCTGATAAAATTTACAGAGATATGTCATATCTTAACTAAAGCTACATCGATAGCCTTGAGTTTAGACTGAATTCAGGAAATTGCGCTGCCCCAGAGCTGGCACCGAATACAACCAGAATTTAATAAGCACTCAGCGTGAGGGCTTGTGGTTTATCAATTAACAAGGATACCGTGAACAGCGTGATGCCATTGCTCCCGCCAGCCCTCGGTGGGCATTCGCTTGAACTCGCTGCGTACATACTGGGCCATTTTGCCATCGACTATCGCCAGCAAAAGACTCACTGTCGCAGCAATACTCATACCGAAGTGCAAATTTTCTTTTAATTCCGCTTGACGAAACATTTGTTTTAATTCTGCTTCTAACCGGTTAAAGAGTTGCACCACTCTCTGTCGTAAACGGCTAGTTTCTCCAGCCAATGCATCACCCGTGAGAATTCGAGTTATACCTGGGTTACGCTCAGCGAAAGCTAGCAGCAACTGCATAATTTTTTCGCAGCGCTCGAGCGCGGGTATCTCTTCGTTTGCAATGATCGATATGCGCGTAAAAAGTGTCTCTTCGATAAATTCGATAAGACCTTCGTACATTTTCGATTTACTGGGGAAGTGACGATAAAGCGCTGCCTCAGATACACCGACAGCTTTCGCAAGTGCTGCAGTCGTAATTCTCTCGCCAGGGCTAACTTCTAACATGTGCGCTAGCGCTTCAAGAATTTGCTGCCGCCGTGAATTTTTATTATTAGTACTCATGCAATAACATTTTCTTGCGAAGCGCTATTGCGCCCAAAGTAAGGGCGCAGCCAAAAAAGGAAGCCACATAAAGATACCGCTAGAGTACTTTATGTGACAAAGTTTCTCTATCCTAGCCCTTAGCTCGCAAAGCATCAACAACTTCTTGTGGCTTTTAAACAGATTGGTTCGTAATTAGTGTTCCCACGCCGGCATCTGTAAAAATTTCCAACAGTACAGCGTGCGCTACACGCCCATCGACAATATGAGCGCTTGAAACACCGCACTTTACAGCATCCAATGCACAGCGAATTTTCGGCAGCATACCACCGTAAATAGTCCCATCAGCAATCAGTTCATCGACACGCTTAGTCGTTAGGCCGGTTAGCACATTACCCTGTTTATCCTGCAAACCGGAGACGTTAGTCAACAGCATTAATTTCTCAGCTTGCAATACTTCCGCTATTTTTCCAGCCACCAAGTCTGCATTAATATTATAAGACGAACCATCGTCACCCACTCCTATCGGAGCAATAACGGGAATGAAATTTCCATTTACCAAAACGTCAATTACATCACGATTAATCGACTTCACTTCGCCCACATGACCTATGTCGATAATTTCAGATGCTTTTATTCCTGCTTCAATTTCCGCACTCGGGGTTCTACTTAAATGCATTTTTCTTGCATGAATTAGATTCCCGTCTTTCCCCGTCACCCCAATTGCTTGACCGCCAGCACTATTTATTAAACTCACAATTTGTTTGTTTACGCTTGCACCCAGCACCATTTCAACAACATCCATAGTCGCGCTATCGGTTACTCGCATTCCTTCAACAAATGTTGACTCAATATTTAATTTCTTTAACAGTTCACCAATTTGCGGGCCACCACCATGCACTACGATAGGGTTCATACCCACGAGTTTCATTAGCACTATGTCTCGAGCGAAACTTTTTTCAAGTGCTTTATCTGTCATCGCATTCCCGCCGTATTTAATCACAACGGTTTTACCGGTAAATTTTTGAATATAGGGGAGGGCTTCAGTAAGTACTTCGGCCACTTTGGTGGCCTCACTTAGTGCGGTACTAATATCTTTCGAGAGCATATAGAAATTAAGTCCAATTAACGTGAATAGAGCTATCAATTTTGCGCAGCTCGCGTACGAATAGCGCTTTTAATTTATGTAGATTTTCGTCAGTATCTGCTTCAAAGCGCATAGTTAAATGAGCCGAGGTGTTTGATGCGCGCACCAAACCCCAGCCAAAACTAAAGTCTGCTCGCAAGCCATCTAGGGTTGTTATTTTACCGTCACCAAAGTCTCCCTCATCTAACAGCTTCGCTATAAAACCAAATTTTTTATCTTCGGGCACGTCAATTCGAATTTCTGGTGTAGATGGCGACTCAGGGAACTCGGCAAACAATGCATCGAGATCCTCGCCATGCAAGCTAAGCATTTCAATTAATCGAGCGGCAGCGTAGAGGCCGTCATCAAAACCATACCAACGGTCTTTAATAAAAATATGGCCTGAATATTCGCCTCCCACTAAAGCGCCGGTCTCGATCATTTTGTTTTTCATTGGCCCGTGTCCGGTTTTCCACATAATCGGACGGCCGCCAACCTCAGTAATACAGTCAATTAGATGCCTTGTACACTTCACATCGAATACCACATCGGAACCGGGATTCCGCGAAACGATATCGCGTGCAAACAACATCAACAAGCGATCCGGCCAAATGATTTTCCCTTGAGGCGTTACCACCACTAGTCGATCACCATCACCGTCGAGCGCGACACCGAGGTCTGCCTTAACTTCTTTTACCTTGGCGATTAGTGCCTGTAAGTTAGCCTCGATTGTTGGATCCGGCGAATGGTTTGGGAAATTGCCATCCAGCTCACAAAAAAGTGGCGTTACCTGACAGCCCAACTCCTCGAACAATCTTGGCGCAACAATACCGGGGACAGCATTCCCAGCATCGACAACTATTGATATATCGCCAGCCAATGCTACGTCTGAGAATATGGTGTCGATATAATCGGGAATTATGTCGTAGCGATGTTCCTCACCGGAGCCCTGATAAATATTGTTGCTGAGGATTCGCGCGCGCACCGCTTTCACGCCTTGTTCGCTTGCGGAACGGCCCTGCATGACCATTTTAAAACCATTATCAGCGCCAGGATTGTGACTAGCCGTCACCATCACACCACTCGAGGTTTGACTTAACGTTTCCGTTGCAAAATACATCAGGGGTGTCGGTACAGTGCCAATATTAAGAACGTTACATCCAGTACTAAGAATGCCGCGAATTAGATATTCAGCTAATTCTGGGCTGCTATTCCGTGCGTCACGCGCGACGATCAAGGTATCTTCACCTACATCCATAGCTTCACTGCCCAGCGCTTGCCCCACCTGCTGAGCAAGGGAGTTACTTACCTCAGTGCCAGCCAAGCCGCGGATATCGTAAGCTCTAAAAATACTTTCTGGAATATTGTGAACCGCTGCGGGTGCTGACTTATGCTCCGACCTATCGTCCGACCTAACTTTATCCGAATCACCAGACTCTAAACCCAACAATGCCTCATCTTTCTTTTCAATCTCAAGATCTAGCATGTCGGTTTTTTGGAACATAGGATTGGTAAGCCGCACCCCATCCTTATCGCTCTGGCCATTGACCATCGCTTGCAAGGTTGCCGATACACTATTGCGCTGCACCTTGACGTAACGCCGGCCTAACCAACCACCGCCAACTAGGGAAAGCACCAACAATACTGTGGCGCAGATAAAAAATGGGATGATAATAAGCAGTACATTGATATGGGTTTGATCACTTAGCCGCAACGACGGTGTAAACTCAACCACCCACTGAGGGTGACTCGTCGGCGCTACCGCAACATCACCGATAGCGCCACCTCCAGCAACAACGAAGGTTCGCGGCGGAACATTCGGAAGCCGCTGAATCAATTTTATTTCGCCCATACCGGCATTGTTTTGCAGCATTACTGATTGCAAGCTTTCGCCCACTAGGGTCAAAACTAAGGTACCGAATATAGTATTAGTGTCAGCGGCTTTTACTGGAACCACACTGGTAATCAACCATGTTTTACTGATTAATGCCGCCTCCGGCAATGTCGCCTGCCCCTGCTCCGCTTTTTTTATAAGGTCGACTTCAGAGAACCGAATCGGCGGGTAGATTGTTTCGTCGAGCTGAACCTTGCCCTTGGGGATAAAGCGCACCGCTATAACGCCATCGAGCTCTTTTTTAATAACCTCAGCTTGCTTTGTTAACGCCGCTTGATCATTGAGCCGCATAGCATTGACCACGGAAGGCCTATCGCTATAACGAGATAGCAGTGTTTCAATTTCACTCAAGTACACGCTGATACTTTTTGCCGTGAGCTCTGCACGCTGCTGAGTGAGAAGCCGTAACTGATCGGTTTTTTCAGCAACAATTAACGCCTGGTAAATAAGATGGCCAACCGTCACAATCACAGCCGTGGCAATCGCCAACATCAGTAGTTTACTGACGACGATTGGCGAGAGGCTTACCTTGAAAGGAGACTTTTTCTCAACCTCCTGAGGCTTCCTTATTGCCCGATTCGGATCTGAAAATTTTTCAAACTTTTCTACCACTGAAAATTCCTTACTATTCATTGTGCATAGCTAACCGCTTTGCAAAGTAATACTGCGAAGCTATTACGCTAGTAACCTATAGGGGCATTTAGACGTCCATTCACCGTTCGACGCTGTTTAAAAACCAGCGGTGCCAGCGGCTTTAATTACTTACCCTCACTGATTTCGGCAAGTAGAATTGATCTTACTGGCCAAATCAATAATGAGAGCACGCGCTAACTTGGACTTAGATTGCATTTCAAACGACTGTGATGCGCCATCGCTATAGAGCAATACAGCTGCATTTTGGTCGCTATTAAAGCCACCCAGCTCGCTTGAAACATCATTCGCAACTATCGCATCCAGCCCTTTTCGCTCAAGCTTACTTTGTGCATACCCCAATAGATTTTCTGTCTCTGCGGCGAAGCCTACGGTGTAGGGCCTTACCGGCTGCGCAGCGACTTCAGCCACTATATCGGGATTTTCTATCAACGCTAAACTGAGAGTTTTTGTCGCGTCTTTCTTCAGTTTAGACTCAGAAACTGAGATCGGCCGATAATCTGCCACCGCGGCGGCGGCGATAAACAAATCGGTACCCGTCAATTCGGCCATTACCGCAGTACGCATATCTTCTGCACTTATTACCGCCAAAGTTCGCGCGGCTTGCGGCGCCACAAGCGCAACTGGGCCGCTCACCAACACTACTGTCGCACCAGCATCAACCGCGGCCTGCGCTATCGCGTAACCCATTTTCCCAGAGCTCTGATTGGTCAAGTAACGCACAGGATCGATCGCCTCGCGCGTCGGCCCAGCCGTAATCAAAACCTTTTTGCCGGCGAGCACACCAACCTCAAACAATCCTGCAAGCGCTAGACGCAAGTCGAGCACGTCCAGCATTCGCCCCATACCGATATCACCGCACGCTTGTTGACCGGCATCTGGCCCAAAAATATGGACCCCACGCTCGCGCAGCTTAGCGACATTCTGTTGGGTAGCCACATTACCCCACATCGCTTGATTCATTGCTGGCGCTACGGCAAGCGGTGCAATACTAGCCAAACATAGGGTGGTCAAAAGGTCATGAGCCTGACCCATAGCCAGCTGCGACAAAAAATTTGCGGTCGCAGGAGCCACTAAAATCACATCGGCCCAACGTGCCAACTCTATATGCCCCATTCCAGCTTCGGCATCAGTATCGAGTAGCGAGGTGTGCACAGGCTTTGCCGATACCGCCTGCATGGTAAGCGGGGTAATAAACTCTTGCGCCGCAGCCGTCATCACCACGCGAACTTCCGCTCCCACATCTATTAAACGCCGTACCAGCTCCGCGGCTTTGTAGGCCGCTATACCACCGGTCACACCTAAAAGCACACGCTTGCTGACCAAGCTCTGTAGATTAGAAGTACTGGAATTCATCTAGTGATCTCTGCAGGCCTCATATCAGGCGATTAAATCATGCTAAGCGGGGGGAGCGACGATATAAATAGGTGCTACTAATATCGTTGATGTAACTTGTAATATCGTTGGTGTAACCTGCCGAGATTCTGCATAGGCCTTAACAACCGCGAATAGGTCGCGATATGAGCGGAAGAAACCTAGACTGATCGAAAAATTGGCATTTCGTCATAAGGCCGATAAGATACCACTTTCTAAAGTATGAATGAATGCCGAACAGCTGGTTCCGGCGTTAACTGCTTAGCATGGATAGCATATGGCTCGCTAAAGTAACGACTAGAAGTTCGAGCGAACGCCAGGATAAACGACACAAGGAGTGTGCACTATGGCAATCAAGGACTGGCCTGCGGACGAGCGTCCGCGAGAAAAACTACTCAATAAAGGCGCTGGCGCCCTATCCGATGCAGAGCTGCTCGCCATTTTTCTGCGCACAGGCTGCGCCGGTAAGTCTGCGGTACAACTCGCACGCGAGCTTCTCAGCCAATTTCAGGGTTTACGCTCACTTCTCGGCGCTTCGCGCACGGAGTTTTGTCGCGCTCACGGCCTCGGTGATGCAAAATTTAGCCAGCTGCAAGCCGTTCTAGAAATGTCGCGACGCCATCTCGCAGAAACCCTAAACCGCGAACATAGCTTCAACAGCAGCCAAGCCGTAAAAAACTACCTCAGCGCTCAACTGCGAGATCGCCACGCCGAGGTGTTTGCCGTGCTTATGCTCGACTCTCAGCACCGCCTCATTAGTTACGAAGAGCTATTTCACGGGACTATCGATGGCGCCGCAGTCTACCCTCGAGAGGTGGTTAAAAAAGCCCTCAGCCACAATGCCGCAGCGGTTATTTTTGCTCATAACCATCCGTCAGGCGTTGCCGAACCAAGCGATGCCGATCGCAGCATCACCCAGCGCCTGAAAGACGCGCTGCAGCTAGTAGACATCCGCACTCTTGATCACATGGTCGTCGGCGACGGTGAGGTGGTTTCCTTTGCTGATCGCGGCTGGATATAGCGCACCTCTCGCTGCATTTCAGTTACGTTTTTCTCGCACTGCGGTTGGGACCCGCGAGAAGCGCGTAACCCATATCACAGAAAACGCCTATACTTGCCCCTAGCCAAAACAACAACGAAGGCAGAACCCATTCCGGCCCGCAACAAAATGGCTCTACAAACAACGACAACGAGAGACTTTATTATGCTTCAGCTCTTACAACGCTTAATTCTTATCCTGCACCGGTTCCGTGCAACGGCTTTACCAATCAAAAAAATAGCGGTTGCAGCCCTTGCCCTAATGTTATGGGCGCCCTCGTCGAGCTTCGCCAGCGATGCTGTAAAACCCGCGAAAGGCGAGTGGTGGAATCAACCTTACCCTGAGCGCTTCGCACCAGCCAGCCTCTCAAACAAGATGGACTTCATCTCAGTGAAAGGTAACAAACTTGTCGACGAGTCGGGCAATACTGTCATTTTGCGTGGTGTTAACATCTCCGACCCCGACAAACTTACCAAGAACGGCAAATGGAGCAAAAAGCATTTTGAGGCGGTAAAGTCTTTTGGGGCTAACGTCATTCGCGTTCCCGTTCACCCAGCCGCATGGCAGAGTCGCGGGCCGACGGGCTATTTCAGACTTTTGGATCAAGCCGTGCAGTGGGCTAACGAGCTAGAGATTTACCTCATAATCGACTGGCACTCGATCGGCAACCTTCACTCAGAGCTCTACCAACACCCCATGTACAACACGACCAAGGCTGAAACCATGGAGTTTTGGCGCAAGGTGGCCTTCCGGTACAAAGGGATTTCGACAGTCGCCGTCTACGAACTATTTAATGAGCCAACTCTGTACAACGGCCAGCTTGGCGAAATGAGTTGGGACCAGTGGCGCGAGATCAACGAAGAGATTATCACCATTATCTACGCCCACGACACCAAGGTAGTTCCACTCGTTGCAGGCTTCAACTGGGCGTACAATCTTAACGAAGTACGGGAAAAGCCCTTTCGTAAGCCCGGCATCGCCTACGCCGCTCACCCCTACCCAACCAAGACTTGGGCAGAGGCCGACAAAAAGCACATCGACTGGGAGCGTGACTGGGGCTTTGTTGCCGACACCTACCCTATGATCACTACCGAGATCGGCTGGATGAACGCCGACCTGCCCGGCGCTCACGAGCCCGTAAAAGATGACGGCAGTTACGGCCCCGCAATATTGAACTACCTCAATAGGAAAGGCGCCTCATGGACCGTCTGGTGTTTCGACCCTGACTGGCCACCGCAAATGATCTCTGACTGGAACTACACACCGACCCAGCAGGGCGAGTTTTTTCGCGATGCCATGCAGAAGCTAAACAAATAGGCTAAGTCGCTCTGCATTAGATCCAAATTGCCAGCAGATCGACTACAGAACAGCCCCACCTAAAATCAACTTAAGGTGGGGCATTGATCGCGACCCAATAATATTGGCCGAAATACTGCGGCAACCTGTTACCCCGCAAAGAACACCACCGCTACCCCAACCAACCCCCTAGTTTGAAGATTAATCCTACTAAAATACGCCTCTGAGTTGATATTATTTAATCAGTCTGGTATAAATCGCGTCCCTTTCGACCCACCCTGCGCCCGAAGCGCAAAATTTGGTCGATACCAAGAGTCGAAGAATCGAATTTTACTCGAATTAACATAGCTACCTGCCTTGAGGCTGTAGCTTCATACTGAATGTAAAGAGGCACGACCATGTCCAAGGTTTGTCAGGTAACCGGAAAGCGCCCGGTAACCGGAAACAACGTATCTCACGCAAAAAACCACACCAAGCGTCGTTTTTTGCCTAACCTGCATAGCCACCGTTTCTGGGTAGAATCAGAGAAGCGTTTTGTGAAACTACGTGTTTCCGCTAAAGGCATGCGTATCATTGACAAAACTGGTATCGAGTCTGTTTTGACCGATATCCGCTCTCGCGGCGAAAAAGTTTAATTCGCGGCCGAATAGAGGAGAATACTCATGCGTGACAAAATTCGTTTGAATTCAAGTGCCGGTACAGGTCACTTTTATACTACTGATAAAAACAAGCGTACTATGCCAGGAAAAATGGAGATCAAAAAATTTGATCCCGTTGTTCGCAAGCACGTAATGTACAAAGAAGGCAAAATTAAGTAAGTCTAGGCCTACTTAATATCGCTTCAAAAGAACCCGGCCTTCGCCGGGTTTTTGCGTATCTGGGCAGCTATTACCCGCACACTACATATGGACAACAGCAACGATCAGTCCAAGCCCATGCCACTGCTATGTACTAGCGCAGGATCCGCCAACACGAAACTACCTAGAGCAGAGCCGAATGCCAGAACTACCAGAAGTTGAAACCACCAAACGCGGCATAGAACCTCACATTTTGGGCAAGACTATTCGCTCAGTGGTGGTGCACAACGCCAGTTTGCGCTGGCCGATACCCGAGGATTTGGCAAGCCTCGCCAGCGGCCAAAAAATCACCTCCATTAGCCGTCGTGGCAAATATATTTTGATGGGACTGGCTAGCGGCGACTGGCTAATTTGGCACCTCGGCATGTCTGGAAGTATGCGCATTACCGACCCCAAGGAAGCGATAAAAGCGCACGACCATGTCGAACTGATATTTAATAATCGATTGGCGCTTCGCTTCTACGACCCTCGCCGCTTTGGTTCCTTATTACACAGTCGAGCGCCCTACCAACACAAGCTTTTGGCGAACCTAGGCCCCGAACCGCTCGAAGCGCACTTCAATGCAGACTACCTCTACAAAAGATCTCGCAAACGCAGCGCAGCAATTAAAACCTTCATTATGGACAGCAAGGTCGTTGTCGGCGTAGGTAATATTTACGCGAATGAAGCGCTTTTTAACAGCCACATACACCCGCTAAAAGCCGCAGGAAAGCTTTCTAAAGCAAAGTACGAGGTATTTGTAGGGGAAATAAAACAGGTGTTAGCACGAGCGATAGAACAGGGCGGAACCACCCTAAAAGATTTCGTTGGCAGCGACGGCCAACCGGGATATTTTGTACAGCAACTTAATGTTTACGGTCGCGGCGGGCAACCCTGCGTTCGCTGCAACAAACCACTAACCGAGAAACGACTGGGACAGCGCACAACCGTGTACTGCACCCAGTGTCAAAAATAACCTCAAGTAAAAGTCCAACCAAAAAACTAGGCGGAAACTTAAAAATCGAGGCTTAAATACCTCCTGCAGCCAAGCGCTCGTCGCGACGTGGCATTAGGCGTGGCACTTGCGATGCAACCTCAACAAACACCTCACTGGTATAGGCCGAGACAACCTCACCTTTGGTGCTGACCCAGCGCGCTTTGTAGCCGTAAACACCATTTTCACGGACTAACTCTGACAACGCCGTACATTTAGGCCCCGCCATAATACGCTGGTAGCTACCGCCGTCTTTGTTGCGATATACCTCTATTCTGCGACCTTGGCGCTCCGCCTGAAATGCCGCTTCACCGCCGTCAATACGTAACACATAGCTACCATCCCGAGAATGAGCAGGCACCTTCAATACCAAGCTTTCACTGGCGGCCATAACGGCGCCAGCGAAAACCGATTGCACCAAAATTACGCACGCAAGCAATAACCTACGCACTCCACCTCTAGCGACAGCTCGCTTCAGCAGCTCAGCCGAGATAGCAGCCCTGTCTATATTAGTTAAGATCCCCATATTTCACTCTCTTTCCTAGCGTCCTGCACTAATAAACGTTGTATTTTTATAATCAATTTCGCTTTCAGCCCAGTAGACCGCTATAGACATTCGCAGTCTAATCCATAGCCGATCCAGCAATCGCTCAGCATCCATCCCCGATACGAGAGCAAAAGACATACCACTCACAGTTGTGGCAAACACGCCCTGCGCCTTATTTTAGATGCCCCTCACCTAAAATATCGCGTATATAAACCCCAAAACTTCACACCCACCATGCTGCAATAGGCGACAACAAGCGCCATTTTACACCATTAAAGGTAGTACGCTCTAACACCAGTCTGTACCCATTTGTAAATCTGCGAGTGACTCAACAATTATTGAGCCAGTGCGTCGCGCTGTAACTGATTAAGCTCCGCAATACCCTTTTTCGCTAAACCAAACATCTCGGCAAACTGCGCCTCTGTAAAAGGAGCCTTCTCTGCAGTGCCTTGAATCTCTATCATGCCGCCAGCTTCGGTCATAACGATGTTCATATCTGTATCCGCTGCCGAATCCTCTGGATAATCCAAATCCAATACCGCCTGCCCCTGGTAAATACCAACCGATACCGACGCGACCATATGTAGCAGCGGATCAGTCTTAATCATTTTATTCCGCTGTAAATGACGCAACGCATCAACCAAAGCCACACAGGCACCAGTAATCGACGCGGTACGAGTGCCGCCATCCGCTTGAATAACATCACAATCCAAAACGATGGTATTTTCACCTAGGAGCTCCATATCGACAGCTGCCCGTAGCGAGCGACCAATCAATCGCTGAATCTCTACCGTGCGGCCACCCTGCTTGCCCCGCGCCGCTTCACGATCCATGCGCGAACCGGTCGAACGCGGCAACATGCCATACTCAGCCGTAATCCAACCGCGACCAGAGCCCTTCATAAACCTTGGCACTCCCTCTTGCACACTGGCATTACAAATAACCTTGGTTTCACCAAAACTCACTAACACCGAGCCTTCGGCGTGACGAGTAAATTGGCGGACAATACTAATATCTCGCAATTGGTCAAGGGCGCGGCCACTCGGTCGATTCATACTAAATTCCTAGAGTTACAATGAGGTAAATTATTAGGGGCGGTATTATGCTACCTGCGAGCGCGTATTAATATCTCTGTGTTAACATGCGCGGCACAAAATAATAAATAACGCGCACGTTAAGGATTTAATTTTCTCCGTCAATTCCTAGAAAATTGACGAGATTCACTTGAGAAAACAGCATCCCCGCGTACACCGTTGCAACGAGGAAAATTTATGCCACGCAGCATGACCGGCTTCGCCCGCTTGGAAGCTCAACACCCTTGGGGCTCGCTCTCCTGTGAAATTCGCAGTGTAAATCACCGCTACCTAGAACCCACTTTACGTCTACCCGATACCCTACGCCGACTCGAACCACACTTGCGCGACCAACTTCGTAAGCAGCTGAGTCGCGGTAAGATTGAAGCGGGTATTCAGTTTAAAATTGATAACAGCGAAAATTCCGATCTTGAACTAAACCAGAAATTTGCGAGCCAAATTGCAGAACTTGCGCAACAGCTTCAAACCCAACTGAACAACCCCGCGCCACTGAACGCTTTAGATATTTTGCGCTGGCCTGGGGTGTTACAAGCCGCTGACGTAGACCCAGAACTGCTTGGCGAAGCCGCATTAAAGCTTTTTGGCGAGACGCTGAAAGTACTTATAGAAAATCGCCAACGCGAAGGCGACGAGTTGCAGCATTTTATTCAACAACGACTGGATAGCATTGCTGGCCACGTTGTAACCGTGCGTCAACTTATGCCCGAATTAATATCGCAATACCGCGACAAGCTGCGCGCTCGCGTGGAAACACTAAAGATAGAAGTGGACGAAGAAAGATTTAATCAAGAAGTGGTATACGTTTGTCAAAAATCGGATGTCGCCGAAGAGTTGGATCGCCTCGATGCACACCTCCAAGAAGTTAAGTTAGCACTCAAGCAAAAAGGCCCTATTGGCCGCAGATTAGATTTTTTGATGCAGGAATTGAATCGCGAAGCCAATACACTTTCGTCGAAATCCATGTCTGCAGAAACGACCCAGATTGCTGTAGATTTAAAAGTATTTATAGAGCAGATGCGGGAGCAGGTTCAGAATATCGAGTAATCGCCATCACTCAGCAGCCGGTCCAAAACCAACTTACTTTAACAACCTTTCGATTGCCGGCTGCATCGCTGCGGCCCACAAGGCGTAGCCCTCGGCGTTGGGATGCAAGTAATCCGGCATAAGATCCGCCCTAATCGTGCCATCTGCAGCTAGGAAAATATTCCCTATATCTAAATAGAAGATATTTTTCGCATCGTCCAAATCGGAAATCTTCTTGTTTATTTCAACATTTCTTAAGCGCATTTCGTTGTACGGAGAGTAAGCTCTTGGAAAAATTCCCAGTAAAAGTATTTTCGATTCAGGCAAGCGTTCACGTAACTCGGTGACGATGGCAGAAACACCAATTGCTGTATAGGCCGCAGGGTCCATTCTATGGCCAGTATTGTTAGTGCCTATCATCAATACGACGAGTTTAGGCGAAATTTCTGCTACAGCACCATGCTCTAGTCGCCACAACACATGCTCGGTACGATCGCCGCTAAAGCCCAAGTTAAATGCGTTTTTATCGGCGTAGTACTCCTGCCAAACATCGGCGCCATCGGTCTCCCAAAAATGGGTAATGGAATCGCCAAGCATTACAATATCGACATTGGCGCTAGCTGCTAGGGCTAACTTTTCGTTGTGCCGTGGCTCCCACCAGGATACCGCCCAACTATCGGTTTGCATTGCAGGCTTATCGACAAATAAGGTAGGAAGCGGCGTATTAAATGGCTTAGCGCTACTGGCGCAACCACTCAGCCAGACTACAACCAACAATATGGTTAGTTTCAATTGCACAGTACTCAACATAGTTATTTTATTCTCTTATGATTCACGTATATTTCGTTCACAGTCGCGATTACACCAATATTTAAAACTGGCACACCTCCCTAAGCCCAACTCCAACCAACATTAGGCGACCGAACTAAATCTTATCGTCGCCCTAAATTAATGTTTATTTATAGGTAGCCATAGTGTAAATGTGGAGCCAGCGCCGACTGTACTTTTCGCCGTAATCTCACCGCCGTGTAACATTACCAGTTCTTGTGCTAAGGCAAGCCCAAGCCCCGTACCAAGCTCGCCGACATTGGCGGAATTAACAAGCTGCTCGTAACGGCGAAATATTTTTAACAAGCCCTGCTCGTCCATACCTCTACCAGTATCTGACACTCGCAATTCCAAACCGGCTTTCCCCTGCCTTTCCGCCAGCACCCCATCAATCGTAATAGCGCCTTCGTCGGTAAATTTAATGCCATTCGACACAAGGTTAATCAATATTTGTAGCAACCGTGTTCTATCCGCCCGAATACTTTCAATGGGAATTACACCAATATTTAACGTTAAAGATTTTGCTTCAACTAGCGGGCTTGCCAGCTCGCGTAAGTCATCAAGTAACGGCACGAAATACACATCTTCAAAAATGAGTTCCATACGGCCAGCTTCAACTTTAGATAGGTCAAGAATCTCGTTTATCAGGGTAAGTAGGTGCTTGCCATTTCGCTCAATAATTTCTAAGGAACTGCGTAAGCGCTTATCCTTTTCTGCATCTGCCGTACGCAAAAGGCGTACGCTAAATCCAATAATCGAGTTAAGCGGCGTGCGCAATTCGTGCGACATACTCGCCAGAAAATCCGATTTAATCTTGCTGGCTTGCTCCGCCTTTATTACGGCAGCGTTTAGAGCCAATGTTTTGGACTCAACCTCCTTTTCAACAAATGCTGCCCGACTTAGGAGCAAGAGAAAAAACAAACCGAAAATGGTGACCAGTACAAAGCCGCACACCAATACGACCCATACGGCAAGCGTTTGGTTTTCATGTATAAATTCATCCGCCTGCGTATAGCTGACAATCCATTTTCGGCCTAAAAATTCAATTTCTTTAGATATACTAGCACCGCGCCCCTCAATACCACTTACGTAGAAATACTCACCCTCACGCGCAGCGGAATCGCGAAAGGTAATTGCGGCATAGCGACTAATATCAGCCGGAAGTGCCGCATCAAGAACGTCTTTCGCTCTATACACAGTAGAGACTAGGCTAGTTACTATTTTTCTAGCTCCACGCTCCCTAGCACCGCCCTCAGCTACAGACTTAACTACCGGTGACAACAATAAGATCGAACTCGAGCTACCCTGCTCTTGTACCAAAATTATCGGCTCAGTCACTAAAGAATTTTGGCTTTCGATCACCTTAGTGATGGCGGCTAGGCGCTTGCCGTCCGATCCTAAGTCGTAGCCAAGTGCAGCGGTATTGGTGGCATAGGGTTCAATATAGAAAACAGGGTAGTAGACCTCACGTTTAGCGGCAGAGATCAACCGCCCCTCAACGTCTCGCTCACTAAATCCGATGGAGTCATTCGCTACTCGATATAGCTGCTGCTCATAATTTTCTCGCTGACTTGCAGATACTATGGGAATCCAAGAAAGCGCCTGACTACCGGACGTATGCGCATACACCCCCATCGCATACTCAGCGAACTGCTCTCGCGTAGGTTTGCCGAATGTTGTAAAAACCGACACTAGGGTCTGGCTAGCGTGCTCCATATTTTCTAGCTGTTTCAACAGTGCAGAATGTACGCCTTCCACTTTTTCTCTAAACAACTGCTGTAACTTTAATTGTTGAGAGTCACGTGCCGCCACGAACAGCAGCATCACGATTAACACCAAGCCTAAATACACCGCAAAAAAGAGCGTTAATTTACGCTTTTCGCCCCAGTGAATACCCAAGTGAGGGGCAAGAATTATCGGCGCAAAAATGAGCACCCCAACCGAATCACCAATCCACCAGTTAAGCCAATTTAGCCCCGCAGCATTCGCAGGCATAACACCAGCGGCGATTAAACTGGCAACACCGATCGACGATGAGAGAATGCAAGCCAAAGGGCCGGCGAGCAGTCCGATTAACAACGCATCGTTGCCGTGCCGAATAACATCGGGAAAGTGGGTGAAGCGCAAGGTTAACCAGCGCGCCGCCAGCGTTTGCATGGCTGCACCAAACGCTATGCAAAAAGAAGGGACAAATACCGGGGATGGCTCTAGTAATGATGCGCCAGCGAAGGACAGATTAATCAGGAAAGATGCACAAAGCACACCCAACGCCACCCACTTGCCGCGCGCCAATACCATAAGGTACGCGAAGCCAGCAGCAGGCCAAATCGGGCTGGCGAAGCCCGGAGGAATAACAAGAAATCCAGCCGCCAAACCACACAGCCAGTACCCAACGCCAGCGATAAACACAGTCTTAAGAAAATTGGGCGGCAACAAAATAGATCCTGCTATAGCCGTAAAAGGTCTAGCTTAGTATTGCACAGGTTTTCACTTGCTGCGCTCCAGACACAACATATTCAAAGCCCTAATTCGATCGCGCTTGAGCGCTAAACTGCAATCGAAAACCTTTCATTCCTGTTTGTCTAGGCGACTCGCGCCCGCAAAGCCCCTATAATGGCTACCAACGTCACTCGTACTGCGTCATCTCCGTTAGGTGTCTATACTGAGTCGAACAACGTCAAACCCCTCAGCGAAACCAACATATAACAAGATCATGAGCTATCAAGGTACCCTTTACACTGTTTCCGCCCCTTCCGGCGCTGGTAAAACCAGCTTAGTTAACGCACTGGTTGCGTCAACATCCAGCATATGTGTCTCGGTGTCTCACACCACACGCTCAATGCGCCCCGGTGAAGTTGATGGTGTTAACTACCATTTCGTAAACCAAGAAACGTTTCAAAGCATGGCTAGGGGCGGTGAATTTTTGGAGCACGCACAAGTATTCGCCAACTATTACGGCACCTCACAGGCATGGGTTGAAGAGGCGTTAGCAGCAGGGAATGACGTTATTCTAGAAATCGATTGGCAGGGCGCGCAACAGGTGCGCAGACTAATGCCTAATGCGGTCGGGGTATTTATTTTACCGCCTTCTCGAAGCTGCTTATTGGAACGCCTTACTGGGCGCGGTCAAGACGATCAAACCATTATCGACGCGCGTATGGCCGAGGCAGTGAGCGAAATGTCCCACTTCCCCGAGGCGGATTTTCTCGTCATTAACGACGATTTCACACAAGCGCTGGCGGAATTTCAAGCAATTGTAGTTGCTCAAAGACTGCACTTAGCAAAGCAGCAACAGAAACATGAGCATTTACTGCAAAATCTATTGTCGTAATTGAGCAATTTGCGTACACTTCCCGCCCTTTTCAGATCAAAATCAAGTAACCTTACAGGTAACGGAAACGAACATGGCAAGAATTACTGTTGAAGATTGTTTAGATCACGTAGATAACCGTTTTGAACTCGTTATGGTTGGCAGCAAACGCGCTCGTCAGCTCGCTGTTGGTGGTAAAGAGCCAATGGTAGCGGAAGAAAACGACAAACCGACGGTAATCGCACTACGCGAAATTGAAGAAGGCTTTATCGACGCCAGTATTCTGGAAGAAGTGGACGAGCCAATCGTTCGCCCAGTGGCTGTAGCCCACGATGAGAACGCTGACCAAGCAGCTGAATAACATTATGAGAGGGGTGTCTTGTTAACTATTGATTCATTAAGTCACAGGCTCTCCTCTTATCTTGAGCCACCTCAGGTTAACCGCGTTAAGCGCGCCTACTACTACGCCGAGCAAGCTCACACAGGCCAATTTCGGCGCAGCGGTGAACCCTATATCACCCACCCCCTCGCAGTAGCCAATATTCTCGCCTCCATTCACATGGACCATCAAAGCTTGATGGCCGCCATGTTGCATGATGTCATCGAAGATACCGGTATCGGCAAACAAGCTATCGTTGAACAGTTTGGGCAACCGGTAGCTGATATTGTTGATGGGGTGAGTAAGCTCGCCAAAATTGAATTCGAATCCCAAGCAGAAAAGCAGGCTAAAAACTTCCAGAAAATGGCGCTGGCCATGGCGCAAGACCTCCGTGTTATCGTGGTCAAGATGTCCGATCGATTACATAACATGCGCACCCTCGGTGCTCTGCCGCCAGAAAAAAAACGTCGCATTGCAAAAGAAACCCTCGAGATCTATGCCCCCATCGCCCACCGCCTGGGAATGAATGACTGGCGTATAGAATTTGAAGATCGCGGTTTCGCGGCCATGCACCCGCTTCGCGCAACTCGGCTACATGCCTCGCTGCAAAACATTCGCGGTAATCGCAAAGCGGTAGTAGAAAAAATTCAGTCCACCATCGAAACTCGCCTGCAACGCGACGATATTCAGGGCTTGGTTATTGGCCGTGAAAAGCACCTGTTCAGCATCTACAACAAGATGCGCAACAAGCACAAAAGCTTTAAAGAAATTATGGATGTGTATGCGTTCCGCATTATTGTGGAAGACATAGATACCTGTTACCGCACACTTGGCTCGGTGCACAATTTATACAAGCCCAAGCCTGGCGAGTTCAAAGATTACATCGCCATTCCAAAAGAGAACGGCTACCAATCATTGCACACGGTTGTGATCGGCGCTCAAGGCGTTCCCATTGAAGTGCAGATTCGCACTAAAGAAATGGACGAATTAGCCAGCAGCGGTGTTGCTGCACATTGGCTATATAAATCTGCAAACGACGACGAGAGTTCCCACGGCAGCTACGATAGAGCTAACCGCTGGATCAAACGTTTGCTCGAGATCCAACAGCACACCAACAGCTCGGTGGAGTTTGTCGAAAGCGTTAAGGTCGACCTGTTTCGCGACGAGGTTTACGTATTCACACCGAAAGGCGCAATTATCGAATTGCCTGCCGGCTCTACCCCTGTCGATTTCGCCTACGGTGTACACACCCAAGTGGGTAACACTTGTGTTGCCTGCCGTATAAATGATCGCCCCGCGCCCTTGTCGCAAGTATTGGAAAGCGGTCAGAAAGTTAAAATAATCACCTCAGAAAAGTCCCAACCCAACCCCAACTGGTTGAACTTTGTGGTTACCGCTAAGGCCCGCGCTGCAATTCGTCACTACTTAAAAAATCAGCGCCACATGGAGTCGGTTGAACTTGGCAAACGTATGTTGTCGCGTGCGTTCACTCAGTACAATATGAAGCTCAGCGAGTTGACGCAGCCGCAAATCCAGCAGCTGCAAGACCAAACGCTTATTCAATCTCTGGAAGAACTCTATGAGAAAATTGGCCTCGGTCAACTGACCGCACTCACGATTGCACAGATGCTCAGCCCCGATGGTGAAATTCGCAGTTTAACAGGCTCGCCAATCGCTATCGATTCCGCTGATAGCTTACTCATTCAATTCGCTCGCTGCTGTCGACCGATTCCGGGTGATCCGATTATCGGCCACCTAAGCACAGACAAGGGCATTGTTGTGCACCGCGACGCTTGTCGTAACCTCAATGATTTACGCAATAAAAAAGAGAATCTTTCCGATATCAGCTGGGCCGCGAATGTGCAGGGTGAGTTCCTCAGTCAGATTAGAGTTGAGGTGCAAGCGGAGCGAGGTATTATCGCATCGCTAGCGACTCGCATCGCACAGACCGGCACTAGTATCGAAGGTATTCAAGTAGAAGAGCGCGATGCCGAGCACAGTGTTATTACGCTAACTATTGCCGTCACCAGCCGCGTACACCTTGCCAATGTAATGCGCTC
This sequence comes from Teredinibacter waterburyi, assembly GCF_001922985.1. Taxonomy (GTDB): domain Bacteria; phylum Pseudomonadota; class Gammaproteobacteria; order Pseudomonadales; family Cellvibrionaceae; genus Teredinibacter; species Teredinibacter waterburyi. Next base: position 195,635 of record NZ_MRUH01000168.1, on the reverse strand, counting down.
GGTACGCACCATGCGCTCTGTTACCAGCGTAACGCGCGCAAAACAATAATATTTATTATATTCCCAACAATTTAATCACGAGACTTAGTTATGCCCAACCGAGCTATTATTCATTCTGACAACGCGCCAAAAGCAATAGGCACATACTCCCAAGCCGTAAAGGTGAGCAATACAGTTTACCTTTCGGGCCAGATTCCGTTGGTTCCAGAAACTATGGAAATGATTGAAGGCGATTTTGCTGCGCAGGCCGAACAAGTTTTTAAAAATCTTAGTGCAGTCTGTGCCGCGGCGAATGGCAACTTACAAAACATTGTTAAATTGAATATTTTCTTAACCGATTTGAGTTATTTCCCCGTTGTTAACGAAGTGATGGCGAAATATTTTAAAGAGCCCTACCCAGCCCGTGCCGCGATTGGCGTAAATGAATTACCGAAAGGCGCATTAGTAGAAGCCGACGGTATAATGGTTGTTTAAATCAGGTCTGTGCAGGCGCCAGTAGACTGCCTTTACATATTAGAAAATAGAAAAGCCCGTCGACTTAAGTTGGAATCGACGGGCTTTTTTTCAGTATTGTTTTGCTGTTATTTATGACTGAGTTTTAACCCCACTTACGCATCGGTTTTCTTACAAGCCATTGATAGCACCCAATAGCCCCCGATCGCCGATACAAATGAACCTGCCAAAATACCGAGGCGCTCATCAAATATGTATGTCATATGCGATTCACTAAATGCCAACGAACCAATAAATAGGCTCATGGTAAAGCCGACACCGCACAACAAGCTTACGCCGTAAAGCATTGAGAGCGTCATTGCTTTCGGTAACTTCGCAATCCCCAACTTAATTGCCACCCAGGAGAATAGGAATACCCCTATCTGTTTACCAACGAACAAGCCTGTCGCTATACCGAGCGGAACGCCATGTAACATTCCCGCCACGCTCAAGCCCAGTAGATTCACACCAGCGTTTGCGAAAGCAAAGATCGGCAGCACCAAAAATGCGACCGGCGCATGTAAAGAGTGCTCTAAAAATTTTAACGGCGATGACGGTCGCTTAAACTCATGAGTGCTCTTTTTATTTGTCTTGGGTATCGTAATCGGAATAAACATTGCCAAAAGCGCGCCCGCAAGTGTGGCGTGGACACTCGATTTCAATAACGCTACCCACATAATTAAGCCGATTACCGCATAAGCTCGCAAACTTGTTACACCTAAATAATTAAATGAGAACAACACGAAAATACACACGGCAGCAACGCCTAGCGCGATAAAGGAGATATCGTGAGTATAGAACAACGCGATAATAATGATCGCACCTATATCATCAAATATAGCTACCGACGTTAAAAATATTTTAACTGCGAGCGGCACCCTTGGCCCAAGTAAGCTCAAGATACCTAAAGCGAAGGCGATGTCGGTTGCGGCCGGAATCGCCCACCCTTGAATGGTTACCGGATCATTTGCATTGATAGCAGCATAAATTAAAGCGGGTATTAGCATACCGCCCAATGCTGCCACCGCGGGCAATACTATATTTTTGACATTGGACAGCTCGCCTTCTAGAAACTCGCGTTTTAACTCCAAGCCCACCAACAGAAAAAAGATGGCCATCAAACCATCGTTCACCCATAAAAGTACGGGCTTTCGAATTGCGAAGTCGCCAATTGCGACGGCAATCGGCGTATCTAACAGAAGATTATAAATTCCATTTAGCGGGCTATTGGCTAACAGCAAAGCCAAAACGGCCGCGAGCAGTAACATGATGCCACCAGCAGCATCGTGAGAGAAGAAACGCTGCAATCGTTCAGCAAGAGTCATAAGCTTTTCCAAGTTAGATAATTAATCTGCGCGATTTAGTTCGCAACCATTAGTTCACAACCATCAGCTCGCAACTATAGTCATTTAGCGGAGTGGCTCGCAACGCAAAATCAAAACAGTTGAAACGCAAGCACCAGTCAAAATCACTTGCTGGGCTCCACGGCTGGTTTGGATCAAAAAATCGCTGCGAATAAGGCGATGCCCGCAGCTCATCAAGAATTTTCGGCTCATCAACAGGCTGCGCCAACAAAAGGGCCTCTAGATAGTCCGCACAAGCGCTATCTTCATCGCTCGCTTGCTCTGCATTCAACCCCATACGCACAAGAGTAACACGCTGTGGCTGCAGGGCCTTGATGGCCAACACCGTAGCTTTAGCATTGACCAAAGCGCCGGTAAAAATGGCACTAGCTTGAGTGGCATTAACTAAACCCTGGGTGCCTGCGTGAGTGGTATGAACAATCGTTTTGCCGGTCAAATCCACCGCCGCCACATCGGTCGGCGAATTACCAAAATCAAACCCTTCGATACGCTTACCAAACCGCTCCCCCAGCAACAATGTGTTATCGCCCCGACGCAAGCCTAAAGCTTTATCACTATTACCTACGGCAACAACACGCTGAGCGCCCTTCGCAAAACATACACATGCGGTTGTGAAGGCTCGGAATACATCAATCACCACAACTACACCTGTTGCAGCTTTAGCACCTTTAACAAAGTCGACTTTTACAATTTCCAAACGTTACTCCTGTTTTGAAGCGTCAATATACCGCAAGCCTACCGACGCCCTTGGGTTAGATTGGGGATGAATCATAAATTTAAAGCCACAAAACAGTGGAAAAGCGAATCGTATAACAACACGCTTTTGTTGACGGTCACGGCTGCACAAAAATAGATCAAATTTATTTACCTCCCCAATGCATTAGTGTAGGCTTATCAAATAATACAAATCGATAGGTTTTACAATGACTCTAACAGAACTGCGATACATCGTCACCCTTGCCCAAGAGCAACATTTTGGCCGCGCCGCAGACCGCTGTCACGTGTCACAACCAACCCTGAGTATCGCCGTAAAAAAACTCGAAGAAGAACTAAACACGGCTATTTTTGAACGCTCCAAAACCCGCGTCTCGCCCACACCGATGGGGGAGAGAATTATTCAGCAGGCGCAAAAAGTGTTAGAGGAAGCTGCAACAATTAAAGATATTGCCAGCTCCGGTAAAAACCAACTTACCAGCCCGTTCCATATAGGGGCAATTTTTACCATTGGCCCCTATTTGTTCCCCCACCTAATCCCGCAACTTCAGGCTTTAGCGCCCGACATGCCGCTATACCTCGAAGAGAGCTACACAGCCACCTTACGTCGCCGCATTCGTCAGGGTGATCTAGATGCGATCGTTGTGGCACTACCGTTTACCGAGGCCGATGTTGTAACTCAACCACTCTATAAAGAGCCGTTTGTAGTCTTGATGGGTAAAAACCATCCTCTAGCCAACGAACAGGCTATCGAGCCAAGCATGTTGGATCAGTGCAATATTTTGTTATTGGGAGAGGGGCACTGCTTTCGCGATCAGGTCTTGGAAGCCTGCCCTAACCTAAAACCTTCAATCGACGACCCACGCGGTAACATACGTACCGCTGCTGAAGGCAGTTCCCTAGAAACCTTAAAGTACATGGTCGCATCAGGTTTAGGCGTGACCATCTTGCCGCAGTCGGCCGTAATAATCGGCAACTATCCAGCCGGCGAGCTAATCACTCGTCCATTTGTCGACCCGATACCTTACCGCACTGTCGCGTTAGCGTGGCGCGCAAGTTTCCCTCGCTTGCAGGCCATTGATATACTCCGCGCATCAATTACAAACTGTAATATCGGCGCAGACTTAAGTCAGCACTTAATTGACAATGCTAAATAGGTTTAACCTTTAGCAACATTGGAATCAGCCACAGGTAAGATCATTAGCGCTGGCCAACAAACTTAGGAAACAATTTTCATGCAGGTTCGATCAGCTCTAGCAGCACGGAAATCCGTCAGGGCATTTACCGAACAAACGGTAGACCCAGTCACTGTAGAGAAGTTGATTAGCTTAGCCGGCAAAGCGCCCTCAGGCACCAACGCACAACCTTGGCAGGTCGCGGTGGTAAGCGGTAAAGCCAAACAGCGTTTAGACGAACAATTGATTGCCGCACACAATCGCGGCGATGAAGAAAAAATGGATTATCTCTACTACCCAACAGATTGGGTAGAGCCGTTTCTAAGTCGACGTCGCGCCTGTGGCTTACAGCTTTACACCACCTTGCAAATAAAACGCGAAGACAAAGCCCGTCAATTCGCCCAGTGGCAAGCCAATTATTCCGCCTTCGGTGCACCTGTCGCTTTGTATTTTTTTCTGCACCCTAAAATGCAAACCGGATCTTTCATCGATTACGGTATGTTTTTACAGTCGTTTATGCTCGCAGCCGTAGAGGAAGGCTTGGCAACCTGCCCGCAAGCGGCATTGGGTCAGTACCCACAAATTGTTAAGCGGGAACTCGGCTACCCAGAAGATTCCATTCTAATTTGCGGCATGGCGTTGGGGTATGAAGACTCAACCGCTAAAATAAACAGCTATCGAACCCCGCGAGAACCCGCAGCGACCTATACCCGTTTTTTTAACGATTGAGCTTTGTGACAGCGCTTTACCTAAGACTCTGCTAGCGTGCCTGCGTTGTAGTCGGCAATGGCTTGATTGATTTCTTCAACACTATTCATTACAAACGGCCCGTGCTGAACAATAGGCTCGCGTAAGGGCTTACCCGCAAGCACCACTACGCGAGCAACGGCATCACTGGCATTACTCACCAATACGTTATCACCATCGACCAGCCGCGACAGTGTTTGCGCCTTAGCGGGAACATACTTGTCGGTTAGGGTTACTTCGCCATCGTAGGTATAGACCAACGCGGTGTAACCTGAAGAAACCGGCACCGACAATTCGAAACCCGGCTGCAAATGTATATCCATAAATTGAGCATCGGTATCTTCTACAGAAAAATACCCTTTCACCGTCGAACCCAACAACTCCATTTCACCTGCTATCGCTTTTACATAAACGCCTTCCAGCAAATATTCAGGTATGAGGTCGGCCTGAATATCTTTGTAATAGGCTGGCGACATTTTTTTACCGCTTAGCAGGTTCAACCAGATTTGAAAGCCACGCATCTTACCTTCGGTTTGCTTCGGCATTTCTGAATGAATGATGCCGCTACCGGCGTTCATCCACTGCACAGCACCATCATTTAGTAATCCGACATTACCCATATGATCACGGTGTTCCATTTTACCCTGTAACATATAGGTTACAGTTTGAAAGCCACGGTGCGGGTGAGGTGGAAAGCCGCCGATATAGTCATCCGCAGTTTCTGAACCAAACTCATCCAACATCAAAAAGGGGTCGAATCGTTCTGGCCCCTGCCCGCCGAACACGCGCAACAATTTCACATTGGCACCGTCGGAGGTCGCACGCGCGACAATCTGCTCCTCTACTCGACGCCCCTTTGAGGCAACTTCGGCCTGAGCCGACTCCGCCGTACGATTACTGATCATGCCACTTCTCCTTGCTCACTTAATGCGCTCACTAAGTCGCTAATTGCTGCCTCCGCTTTAGTTATCGCTTGCTCACGTTGGCCGCCGGAAAGATTTAAACCTTCAGCGTACACAAACTCAATATCCGTCAGACCGAGAAAACTAAAAAAGTTTTTAATAAAGGGGGTTTCAACGTCGCTTGGCTGACCGAGATGAATACCACCGCGCGTTGCCAACACAATAACCTTTGTGTCGCTCAGCAAACCCACTGGGCCAGTTTCAGTATACTTGAAGGTCGAACCCGCACGAGCAACATGGTCCATCCAAGCTTTTAATACCGATGGAACACCAAAGTTATACATAGGCGCGCCAACAATGAGCACATCCGCCTCGACTAGCTCAGCGATTAATGTATCGGCTAAGGCCGCCTTACCTTCGGTAATATCGGCAATTGTAGAGGCATCAAAGTGCGGGATCGGATCAGCTGCTAAATCGCGTTTGACCACCACAACATCATCGTATTGCGCTTTTATTTTAGTCAGTGCGAACTCGGCTAGCTGTGCCGATACACCAGCACCACCAAACAGGCTTGAATCGATCTGTAAAATACGTGTAGTCATAATAGGCTCCAAACTTGACGTTATTCGCCTGCCCACTGCAGGACGATCAATGAACCCAGATTACACCAATATTTATGATTAATTGTTCGCGATTCATGCATTAACTGATCTACTTTATAGATGTATAATTCAAAAACTAGCTATTTCAGCGTCTCCAAACAGCAAGGTTAGCCTGCCGAGTAGCGGCCTAAATTCATAAACGTCTCCACTGCAACCACGAAAAACAGGCCAATACCGACAGGGTCGATACCTCTATCGACTTTTCAGCAAGCATAACCCGCACGGAAAGGCGTTCATTTGTTCAAATTTGACGGTTTAAACGCCACAAGACTTAATCGCAACACACCCTACGCCTTTATCTTGTCTACACTTAGATGCAACAGGCGCAAAATCTTCAGTTTTCAACACTGATCGATACCGCCCCCGTCCCATCGAAGACCGACAATACACATTTATGTCTGATTTACTGGCCTCCACAGCGTCGCTACAGTCTTTGCTCCAAACGACCGACGCCCAAAAAACGGATTTCTCGTTGGCACACAATGAGTCGCTGTTGCGCCTTTTTTTAGAACATTCCAGCTCCGCTATCGCCGTTTTTGATTGCGACATGCGCTACCTAGCCGTAAGCAACAAGTGGGTTCTTGATCAGAACCTTAAAGCAGAACAGCTGATTGGCGAGATCTACTATAGCGTTCACACTGACATTCCAGATCACTGGCGAGGCATTCACGAAAAAAGCCTTGGCGGCGAAATTCAAGTTGTACAAAAAGATCGCTGTGAAGATGAGCAGGGGCGAGTTCGCTGGAAAAACTGGGGGGTATACCCCTGGTATGAACAGGAGATAATTGCCGGTGCAGTTATCTTTAGTGAAGACATTACCGAGCAGGAATTGGTTAACCAACAGCTACTTCAAGCCGCTAAACACGATCCACTTACAGGCTTACCCAACCGAGCACTCCTGTTTGAATACGGCGCACTGCATTTAACCGAGATGCAACGTAGTAAACAAAAGATGGCCGCACTCTATATCGATTTAGACCGGTTTAAACCCGTGAACGATGCACAGGGTCATAACATTGGCGACAAGCTGATCCAAAAAGTGGCCGAACGTTTACGTAAATGTATTCGCGAGGGTGATCTAATTACCCGTATCGGCGGCGACGAATTTGTCGTGCTAATTTCTCAAATTAGCGCCTTCCGCACTATGTCGGTGGTTATAGCGCAACATATATTACAGAGCCTACGACTACCGTTTAACATTGATGGCAATCACATTAATATCAGCGCCTCCATTGGTATTAGCTGCTTCCCGCAGCACGCTAAAAATATCGACGATTTAATACACTCGGCCGACTTGGCCATGCACCAAGCCAAAAAGTCGGGTGGAAATCGGCACCAGGTATTCGATGGTTTTTTACAGCGTAGCGCGAGTGAATTTCATCTGCTTGAGAAAGCGATCATTGACGGTATCGAAAACCGCACATTTGAATTGTTCTATCAGCCAATTGTAAGCACCACAAATTCCGAAGAACTTGCCGCCGAAGCGCTGCTGCGCCTACCGAACAGTAACGGCGGCTTTTACAATACCGAAAAAATCATACAGGTTGCCGAAACGACTGGGCTCATCTCAGATTTAGGCGACTGGATTCTAAGCCAATCATTTCGGCAGCAACGTGCTTGGGTTGAAGAGGGTTTCCCTCCTTTACAGCTCAGTATCAATGTATCGGTAGTGCAACTGCAAAATATCGATATTGTCGAACGTATTCGCACGCTATTAGAACGCAGTGATGTAGCGCCCCGGTTCTTTCAAATTGAAGTTACCGAAACCGCCCTAATGGAATGTGAGACCGAAGTGATTAGCGTGCTCGGTGCAATTCAGCAACTTGGAATTGAAATTGCCTTGGATGATTTCGGCAAGGGTTATTCAAGCCTTTATCGATTACGCTTACTCCCCTTGAATAAATTAAAAATTGACCGATTTTTTACCGCACAACTGGATACCGCCTATGAAGATGATGTTGCCGAAGCGTCTTCCATTATTAAAGCGATTTCAGAACTCGGTAAGGCACTACAACTAAAAACCGTCGCTGAAGGTGTCGAAACGGCAGCCTCACTCGCGACCTTAGAAAAAATTGGTTGCGATCAAATTCAGGGGTACTTTATTTCACGGCCATTGCCGGTCGATAAGTTTACCAACTGGATGAGTGACCGCCTGCACCAGCGCTAGTAGTTTCCGCACCGCTCCTTTATAGTTATTTCCCTAACCATTCCCACCACTCGGCATATTTGCCGCTATTATCGCTAAGTTTTTCAACGAGCTGCGCCCATGAAAATCACTCTCGAGCAATGGCAGACATTTAAAACGGTGGTTGATGAAGGGTCATTTGCGAAAGCCGCAGATGTACTGAATAAAAGTCAGTCTAGTGTTAGTTACATTATCGCCAAGCTACAAGAGCAATTGCCTGTAGCCGTATTGCAACAACAAGGACGCAAAGCAGCGTTAACGGAAGCTGGCAAAGTGCTCTATCGACAAGCCAACCACTTACTGCAACAAGCAAGTGAACTTGAAAAGTCTGCACAATACTTAGCCAAGGGATGGGAAGCGGAAGTAACGATTGCTGCCGACGCACTAGTGCCAATCGACGTACTGTTGTGCGGCCTACAAAGCTTCTCTAAAACCAGCCCAATAACCCGCATTAAACTTCTCGAAACCACACTCTCGGGTACCGATGAAGCACTGTTTACTAAACAAGCCGATATTGCGCTAACACCAAGGGTTCCACCAGGGTTTATCGGCAGGCCTTTGCGCGAAGTTAGAATGATACCTGTGGCCAGTCTCGATCACCCCCTAAGTCGACAGACTGAAGACGTCTCCGAACAGGATTTACGTCGGCACCGACAATTAGTTGTGCGCGACTCTGGGATAAAACGCAACCAAGATGCGGGTTGGCTGGCCGCAGACCAACGCTGGACTGTGACCTATTTGTCAACCAGCATCGAAGCGATTAAAGCCGGCTTGGGCTTTGGCTTTATTCCTGAACATCGCATCGGTAATGAATTAAAAACTCAGCAATTAAAAAAGCTAACCCTCAGCAATGGCGGCGAGCGTATTATTCCGCTGTACTTGGTTCTCGCTTCACCCGACAACGCCGGTCCTGCGGTAAAAGCGGTCGCCGAAGAACTCAGCACTCACCTTACTGTTTGAGTTGCGATCGTTTTAGCTTAACTAATTCTGCACCGCTACTTTAATCTCTAGGAATGCGTCGAGTTCGGCCAGAGTCATCAATGGCGACGTAAACAAATTCCCCCTCGGTTACCTTTTGTTGCTCCGAACGCTTGTAGGTTTTCACCCAAACCTCGATCAGGGTTTTAATCGAGGCCCGCCCAATTTCAAGCACTTCACAGTAACAACTAACCGTGGCACCAACTGGTACCGGCAATAAAAACGCCATACTACCCACGGCAACAGTAGTGACTCTGCCCTGCGCAATTTCACGAGCAGCAATCGCCCCCCCTAGATCCATTTGTGACATCAACCAACCGCCAAAAATATCGCCGTTGGAGTTGGTATCGCGCGGCAAAGCTAAGGTCTGTAAAACCAGCTCGCCGTTGGGAATTGGATCTTCATCAATACTTGACATACATGCCCCTTAAATGTGGCCGATTGGCCTTAAAACTTTGATAGGTACCGCGCTGGTATAGCCTAATTAGATGGCATTTTCACTACAGATTTTGTGGCAACCAGGTTGCTAAGGCCGGCCAAAATGACAACAAAATCAAAGTGAACAGCTGCAATACAATAAACGGTAGTACACCGCGATATATCGCAAGCGTCGATACGCTGTCTGGCGCTACACCGCGCAAGTAAAATAGCGCGAAACCAAATGGCGGCGTTAAAAAGGATGTTTGTAAGTTGATCGCAATCATTATGCCAAGCCATACGGGGTCAATACCCAACCCCAGTAAAATCGGACCGACAATTGGAATAACAACAAAAGTAATTTCGATAAAGTCGAGAATAAACCCCAGTAAAAAGATCGCAACCATCACCACCAGCATAGCGGTGAATGCACCGCCAGGTAGACTCTCGAAGAACGCCGCCACCAAGTGGTCGCCACCCAAGCCCTGAAATACCAGCGAAAATAACGATGCGCCCAACAAAATGGCAAACACCATGGCGGTCACTCGGGTAGTAGACTGCACCACCGATTGCAGCGTGGCCCAACTTAGCTGGCGTTTGATTAACGCCAAGATTAACGCTGCCAGCGCGCCTACACCAGCCGCCTCAGTGGGCGTGGCAACACCGGCCATAATCGAACCCAATACCAGTAAAATCAACAGTATGGGCGGGGCTATACTAATCAACAGTTGCTGTACGGAAACGGCCTCTTGATCTTTGAAGGCTGGCGCTTGCTGGGGGTTAAAAATGCCGACAAACAACAAGTAGCCTATATATAAGCTCACCAACAACAACCCCGGAACAATGGCGCCAAGAAATAGATCGCCCACCGATACTGGCGCCGCGTTAAAAACACCCAAGTTAAGTTGAGCCTGCTGATAGGCACTGGAGAGCACGTCGCCCAAAAGCACCAACGCAATAGAGGGGGGAATAATCTGGCCCAGCGTACCCGTAGCGCAAATCGTGCCCGCTGCCAGCTCAGGGCTGTAGTTACGCTTTAACATGGTCGGCAGGGACATAAGCCCCATAGTCACCACCGTGGCGCCAACAATACCAGTGCTGGCGGCCATCAATACGCCCACCAACACAACCGAAAGACCCAAGCCTGCCGGAAAGCGCGAACACGCATGAGACATACGCTCTAAAAGCTCTTCAGCAATTTTAGAGCGTTCCAACATCACCCCCATGAAAATGAACAGCGGCACCGCCATCAGGGTGGTATTGGTCATAGTCCCGTAAAGCCGGTCGGGATAGGCCAACAGTAAATTCGGGTCAAACGCGCCGAGCAACACGCCAATCCCCGCGAATAGCAAAGAGCAGCCAGCAAGCGTAAAGGCTACTGGGTAGCCCAACATTAGTGCGGCGCAGATGAAAGCGAACATAAAGAGGGGGAGTAGTTCTGTCACATTTATCCGTTATTGTTAGTTGGCGCTAGTGCGCTGGGTAGTCGTTGTTAGCCGCATCTGATTCGTTAGAGAGGGTTCTCAGCGAGGTGGCTACTATCTGATTCCGCCATGGTATTGCGCCAACTGATAATCAGCAAATTGCGAGCGACCTCGCTTAAAGCCTGCAATGCGAGTAGCACACCAGCCAAGGGCATAAGTGTTTTTAGAACAAACACAAAAGGCAGACCGCCTGGATCGGCTGAGGTTTCACGAATAAGCCACGAGTGAGCGACAAAACGCCAACTGGCCAAAAGTAAGAACAGCGCGAAGGGTATAAGAAAAACAATGCTGCCGACGGCATCTACCCACGCCTTTTGCTCGCGTCGAAAACGCCCATAAAACACATCGACACGTACGTGGCCACCTTGCTGTAGGTTGTAGGCCAAACACAGGGTTAACACTATGGCATGCAAATAGGTAACAGATTCTTGCACCGCGATTGAACCAACATTAAACAGTGCTCGCGCAATCACAATACCGGCCACCAAAATCACCATTAATAAGGTAAGCCAAGACAGGGTGTTGCCCAAAGCTGCACTGAAGCGGTCCACTCCCGAACTAAAGGCACCCAGCAGGCGGGCAAATACTGGAGTATTAGAAGTAGGAAGATTCGACATAGACTCAGCTTTAATCAGGAGATCGTTATTTTTGGGTTATGCGTTCTCTACTCGGCTCTAGCCTTGTAACAAACAGCGCCATTATAGACCGATCCTCTAGGGTTACGTCGATTTATCGTCGCCAGCGGTGGATACCACAAGCGCGATAATTTGCAAACTGTCATATATCCGTAATATATCCGTCATAAGATGCTCGGCTATAAGGTCATGAGGCACCTATTTAGTGCTTTCTGGCTGAACACACTAACGATTCAACCAACAAAACGTCTCTTAAGGAGATCTCTGTGAAAAAATTACTAGCTCTGACTCTGGCGGCCGCCACAACTATCGGCGCCTCATCTGCGTTCGCAGCGCGCGATTCCATTAGCATTGTCGGATCCTCTACCGTATTCCCATTTTCTAAGGTTGTTGCTGAACGTTTTGGTAAAGCCACTAAATTCAAAGCCCCGACCGTTGAATCTACCGGTACTGGCGGCGGTTTTAAAAACTTTTGCAGCGGCGTGGGTGCAAACTCTCCGGATATGTCTAACGCTTCTCGTCGCATTAAAGCGGCTGAGTTTGAAATGTGTCAGGCCAACGGCGTTACCGACATTGTTGAAGTATTGATCGGTTACGACGGTATCGTGATAGCCAATTCGATAAAAACCAAGGCGATGATGCTAACCAGCAAAGACTTGTTCTTAGCTCTCGCCAAACAAGTGCCAAACCCTGACGGAACAGCTACCACCATCGCAAACCCCTATAAAACGTGGAAAGATGTAAACCCAACACTGCCAGCAACAGCTATCGAAGTACTAGGGCCGCCACCAACCTCTGGTACCCGCGATGCATTTGTTGAGTTGGCAATGGAAGGCGGTTGTAAAAAATTCGGCTGGATCAAAGAGCTGAAGAGTTCCGACAAGAACCATTACAAAGAAATTTGCCACATCATGCGTGAAGATGGCCCTTTCATCGAAGCCGGTGAAAACGACAATCTAATCGTACAAAAGCTGGACGCAAACCCTAACGCATTAGGTATTTTTGGCTTTAGCTTCCTCGACCAAAATTCAGACAAGGTACAAGCTGCTCACATCGACGGCGAAGCACCTACCTTTGAGACTATCGCCGACGGCAGCTATCCTGTTTCACGCCCGCTGTACTTTTACGTTAAAAAGCAGCACGTTGGCCTGATTCCAGGAATTGCCGAATACCTTGCCGAGTTCACTAGCGAAAAAGCTTGGGGCGATGAAGGCTACCTGACCGAGAAAGGCATGATTCCTCTCAATAGCGCAAAACGTAAGAAGATTGGTGCTGCGGTTAAAAACTTGGAAGTACTTAAGTCTCTATAGTTTAGTTGGCTGTCACAAAGACTACATCCAGACGGATTAGGATCTTGATTGATGGACCAAATTAACCAGAGCAGAGCTGCATTTATATTCGCACTCCGCTCGATACCAACGTCTTAAGGGATGATGAGATTTAGGTATCAGCCCTGACAAAGGGTATAATCTTGCGCCGAGCCCAGCCCAATGCTGGGTTTTTGCTATAGAGCACATCAATATTGAGGCCGCGGCTTTATGGATTTTTCGTTGTTATTGTTACTGGTTGCGGCTGGCAGTTTTGCCGCCTTTACGCTGGGCCGAGGGCGCTCATTAAAGCTCGCCGAAACTGTTGGCGGGCCGCGTTACCTAAACTCACTTCCTTACTACTACGGCATGCTTACGGCGCTGTGGGCACTGCTCCCCGCCCTAGCGCTACTCATTGTTTGGATGATATTCGAGTCAACCATTCTCGAATCCATGGTAATTAGCCAGCTTCCCGCTAATTTCCACGATACCGACCCCGCCGAACAAGGTTTGATTCTCAACCAAATCTATAACATTGTCGCCGGTCAAGTCGTGGACGCCAATATCCCCCAGTACATGACCGATGCCGCACAGCACGTGCATAGCATGAAGGTCACCAGCAACTGGCTACTCGCCAGTCTAGCCTGCTCCGGCATGCTGTTGTTTGGCCTGTTCGCTTGGCGCCGAGTAGCGCCCGAGCTGCAAGCCCGAGCGCGCGTAGAGCGACTATTCCGCTGGGCGCTATTGGGTTGTTCAATGATCGCCATCCTCACCACGGTTGGCATTGTCATGTCGGTGCTGTTCGAATCTCTGCGGTTTTTTCACGCCGTTCCAATTTCCGACTTTTTATTCGGACTGGAGTGGAGCCCGCAAACGGCGATTCGCAAAGACCAAGTAGCCGGATCTAGTAGCTTTGGTGCCATACCACTATTCACCGGCACCCTACTGATCGCGTCTATTGCAATGATCATAGCCGTGCCTACAGGGCTTATGTCGGCTATTTACCTATCAGAATACGCGTCGAAACGCGTGCGTAGCTATGTGAAACCATTGCTCGAAGTACTCGCCGGTATTCCCACAGTTGTTTATGGCTTTTTCGCCGCCATTACCGTAGCGCCCTTTATTCGCGACGTCGCGGTTTCGATTGGCTTAAACGACTACGTCAACGTCACCTCTGAAAGCGCTCTAGCCGCAGGCATGGTAATGGGCGTGATGATTATCCCCTTTATCTCGTCCCTTTCCGATGACGTAATCAACGCCGTGCCACAATCACTGCGCGATGGTGCGCTTGGCCTCGGTGCCACCCACTCAGAAATGATTCGTCAGGTCGTCATTCCCGCGGCCTTACCCGGTATCGTCGGCGGCGTACTACTTGCGGCGTCACGCGCTATTGGCGAAACCATGATTGTGGTTATGGCCGCTGGCCTCGCCGCAAAGCTCACCGCAAACCCACTGGATTCTGTTACCACTGTAACCGTGCAGATCGTCTCACTGTTAGTTGGCGACCAAGAATTTGATAGTCCAAAAACACTCGCTGCCTTCGCCTTGGGGTTGATGCTGTTTTTAGTCACACTTGCACTCAACTATTTCGCACTTCACATCGTGAAAAAATACCGTGAACAATATGAATAAATCATCTCCCGATACCTCAACCTCTAACGGCCTGTCACATAGCGATTTGGCTGCCGCTATGGAGCGCAATCTGAAGCGACGCTATCGCTCGGAGCGACGCTTTAAAGCCTTCGGCATTGCCTCGATCGGTGTCGGCTTGCTCGCACTATTAGTGTTATTTACCGAAATTATCGGCACCGGTATGGGCGCCTTCCGGCAAACCTACGTTACCTTAGAGGTAACCTACGACACTGAAGTACTCGGCATTGAAGCGGTAACGCCTGAGTCGCTTGCACTTGCCAACTTCGATGGCATTGTGCGACGCGCCCTGCTTAATCAATTACCCGAAGTGACTGGGCGCACCGCCAAACGTCAGTTATACGCGCTGATTAGCTACGCCGCAGGCTATCAACTGCGCGCTATGCTGGAACAAGACCCTAGCTTGCTCGGCGAAACGCGCAAGGTAACCATGCTGGCCGACGATGATCTCGACACCTACGTAAAAAGCGTGCGCGCCGACGACCCCTTTATCGGCAGGCTAAGCGAACCGCAAGTGGAGTGGATTAATCAGCTCGAAGCGCAGGGCCTAGTGGAACTGAAGTTCAACACCAACTTCTTTACCTCGGGCGACTCCTCTGAGCCAGAACAGGCCGGTATCTTAGGTGCGGTGATGGGTAGCCTGTTCACCTTAATCGTAACGCTTGCTCTATCCTTCCCCATTGGAGTCGCCGCCGCTATTTACTTGGAAGAGTACGCATCCCGTAATCGCTTTACCGATTTTATCGAAGTTAATATCAACAACCTCGCCGCTGTACCCTCGGTAATCTTTGGCCTACTAGGTCTAGCAATCTTTCTCAATTTTTTCCACTTCCCACGCTCGGTGCCCTTGGTGGGTGGTTTGGTGCTAACTCTAATGACCCTGCCAACCATTATCATCTCAAGTCGTGCGGCGATTAAATCGGTACCGCCATCGATTCGTGAAGCGGCGTTGGGAATGGGTGCATCAAAGATGCAAATGATTTTGCAGCACGTATTACCCCTCGCCATGCCGGGTATGCTAACCGGTGCAATCATCGGTATGGCGCAAGCGCTAGGCGAAACAGCGCCACTGTTGATGATTGGTATGGTCGCGTTTATTGCCGACGTACCCGGTGGTATTACCGACCCAGCAACCGTACTCCCAGTGCAAATCTTTTTGTGGGCCGATAGCCCCGAACGTGCTTTTGTAGAACGCACCTCGGCCGCCATTATGGTGCTATTAGCCTTTCTCATAACCATGAACACGATGGCCATTTGGCTGCGTAAACGCCTAGAAAGACGCTGGTAATCGCGTAAACTAGTGAGGATTAGAAGATGGATATGACCGAACAACTCGAACCCATTAGCGCGCTTCGCGCGACCAACGAACAGCCCCAAGAGCAATCGATGAACGACGCACTTAATTCCGAACAATCCACCTCGCAAGAGAAGTTCAACACTGTTGGCAAACCGCTTTTAAATGGTGCTAAAGCCAAGTTTAAAATGCGCGATGTCGACGTATTTTACGGCGAAAAGCAGGCTGTATTTGGCGTTGACCTCGATATCGGCAAAAACGAAGTGATCGCCATGATCGGTCCTTCTGGCTGTGGTAAGTCCACGTTCTTGCGCTGTTTAAATCGAATGAACGACACCATTGAAATTTGTAAGGTAAAAGGTTCCATCGAGCTGGACGGCATGGACATCTACAATTCCAAATTAGACGTGGTGCCACTGCGTGCACGCGTTGGTATGGTGTTTCAAAAACCCAACCCCTTCCCGAAAACAATTTACGAAAACGTTGCTTACGGTCCAAAAATTCACGGCCTCGTACGTCGCCGTTCAGAAATGGACGAAATTGTGGAAACCAGCTTGCGTCGTGCCGGTCTTTGGAATGAAGTTAAAGATCGTTTACACCAGCCAGGGACAGGATTGTCGGGTGGTCAACAGCAACGTTTGTGTATTGCGCGTACTATTGCGGTTAGCCCCGAAGTTATTTTAATGGATGAGCCTTGCTCGGCACTGGACCCTATCGCAACCGCTAAGATCGAAGAGCTTATTGCTGAACTTAGTCAAAATTTTACCATTGCGATTGTGACCCACTCGATGCAGCAAGCGGCACGTGTTTCCAGTCGTACCGCGTATTTCCATATGGGTAAGTTAATCGAAGTGAACCCCACCAAAAAAGTGTTCACTAATCCCGAACATTCACTAACTGAAGCCTATATTACTGGCCGCTTCGGCTAAGCTTACTCTGCTGTAGACATCTAACCGTAGAAACCTCATTAGAGCCGACGCCTGTTAACATTTTAGGACCAATACAATGGACAAACTCCAGCTGGACCAGCATATCTCGCAGCAATTTAACGCCGATTTGGAAAACCTTCGCACCGAACTACTCGAAATGGGAGGCATGGTCGAAAAACAATTAATCGACGCCGTGCTCGCTATTGAAACAGCGGATGCCAAACTCGCAGAAAAGGTGCTCGAAAACGAAAAAGGCGTAAATGACCTTGAAGTTTCCATCGACGCCGAGTGCACCGAAATATTGGCTCGACGCCAACCGGCGGCATCGGATCTGCGTCTGGTACTTATCGTAAGTAAGGCAGTACGTGACTTGGAACGAATGGGCGATGAAGCCGCAAAAATAGCGCGCATGGCATTAGAGCTCAGCCAAGAACCCGCACCGGTTCACGGCTTTATCGAACTGCGGCACCTTGCCGAAAATGTTCAAAAAATGATGAACGACGCCCTCAACGTATTCGCACGTTTCGACGTTAACGGCGCGATTAAAGTTATGCGCGAAGACAAAAAAATCGATCGCGAATACAAGTCCGCTATGCGTGAAATGATCACCCTAATGATGGAAGACCCTCGCTCAATCTCAAGAGTATTGAATGTTATTTGGGCTCTGCGATCACTAGAGCGAATTGGCGACCACGCTCGCAATATTGCCGAGCACGTTATTTATCTTGTTCACGGTCGCGATGTTCGTCATGTATCCATTAAGCAGATCGAAAAACATATTGAAAAGCAGATCGATACAAATAGCCTGTAACCTCATAAACTACTCGGCGAGTGCGGTCCCGCACTCGCCTTATTCCTAGATTCCAACTGCAGCAAACGCGTTTCCCGCTTAAAACCGGAGAAACACGTCAAATTTTGGCTTTTTTTTCATCTTCGCAGCGCTTCGAGTTCACTTTTTGCACTGATTTAGTACATAATGCCGCGCCAAACCAAGGTCGGTTGCACAGAGCAGGTCTTTTTTACGCGCCTGTCACATATATGTCATACAAGAGCCATATATTGGCCACAAATATTTCATCTAAGTGAAACAAGGCTGTCATAACAACCCCTCTGGTTGTCGTGACAGAATAATCCAACAAAAATATTGGGGATAAATATGAACAAGAAATTATTAGCCGCATTGGTTGCCATGAGCGTAGCCACTACAGCAAATGCTGAAACCACTATTTACGGTAAAGTAAATGTATCTTGGCAGTCTGCTGACGAAGGCGAATACAACGAACTAGAACTGCGTAACAACGCATCACGTTTGGGTTTTAAAGGCACTGAAGACTTGGGTAATGGTCTAACCGCTATTTACCAGTTGGAAACCGGCGTTAACTTTGATGACAAAGGCAGCTTCAGCAAGCGCAATACTTTTATCGGCCTAAAAGGTAACTTCGGTACCGTGCGCGCCGGTTACTTCGACACACCAACCAAATCTGCACAGGGTAAAGTAGACCTGTTCAACGATATGGAAGGCGATATCGCGACCACACTTACCACTAACGACGTGCGCGCTCAGAACTCTGTTGCCTACACCACGCCAAGCAGCTCACCTGTAGCGGTTAACGTTCAAGTTGTAAACAAAGAAGAAGCCGACGCTAACACTGGTGTTTCTGTTTCTGGTACCTACACTGGTGGCGGTTTATATGTTGCCCTAGGTTACGACCAAGACGTTTACAGTAACGAGTCCAATGCATTACGCGCTGTTGGTATCTACACCCTTGGCGCCGTACAGTTAGGCTTACTGGTTGAAAAATCTGAGGACGATGCGGTAGTTGACAACGATGCTGAAAACGGTTTCTTGGCGTCTATTCAGTATAACGCTAACGATGCATGGGCACTGAAAGCTCAGTACGGTACTTCCGACATTAAATTTGTTGATGGAAAATCCTTAAGCGTTGGCGCTGACTACAAGCTAGCCAAGAACTTTAAGTTACAAGGTTATATCACTCAGAACGAAGGGACTACTCGTGATGACCAGCCAGCTGAAATCGACAACACTTACGTTGGTGTTGGTGCTGAGTTAAAGTTCTAGTCATTAATTTAGGCTAAAACACTAAAAAGGCGATGCAACTGCATCGCCTTTTTTATATCCGAGGTTTTTATAACCGTGCCATTCTCCGCAAACCAGAGTAATTGCCATATAACGTCAGAACAGTAAGGGCTAAACGTTTTCGCTTACTTTTCATCCACTGCTCAATAACACTCTGCAGTTCCCCTCGCGGCACGCAAACCTTCAATATCTCTACTACAATTAGGCCATAGTTCACGCTTTTCACTTTTAAACTTCACGGCTTACTGGAGACTCGAACGTTATGCGCGCGCTCAACCCCACAATTTCACTGCTCAGCTGCTTAATTTTCACCCTAACCTTAACTGCTTGTGGCAAAGGCCTTGGCTCTCTCACCAACCAAGAGCTGGTTGCTAAAAATGATGAGTGTGTTCAGGGTAACCCTACTTCGCCCGGCCGCGTTACCGCCTGTGAAAACATCAAAAATGAATGTGCCAAGCGCCGCAAAGACGGTAACTATGCCTGCTAGGTGATTACCCTCAACCGCCCCAGCATTTCGCCCCCCTAGTACAAAGATCCGTCTAGGCTTTAATTAGCGGCCGGCGCGCTCTGTAATTTCTGTAATTTCGCTTGGGCTTCGGCACCAATATCGCCACCACTGGCAGCTGCGTATTCATAATATTTTAACGCCGTCGTCAAGTTGCCTGCACCCTCTTCAATTTGGCCCATACGGTACACCGCGATTTGCGTGGGCATTAAATTCAAACTGCGCTCCAATGAACTCTTCGCGGCACTAAGGTTGTTGGCGGAAAATTGGGTTAAGCCGAGCCCTAGGTAGCCCATAAAGTAATTCGGGTTCTTCTCTACCGCGCGCTTAAAAGCTAACTCGGCATTTTTCGTATCCTTTTGCGCGGCGAGAATCTGGCCTTTAGTGATATAGAACAACGCCTCATCGCCTTGCTGCTTCAGCGCTTGCTCGGTCAATTGCAGCGCGCTATTAAAGTCTTTTTTGGCCAAGGCTTGCAGCGCCTGTTGATTCTTTTCATACGCGGGTAGGTCGCGCTTTATCTGCGCAATGGCCTTTTGGAATTCGCTGCGATTACGTTTGCCGGAGGCTAGCTTGGCCGCCTTAGCACGGTTTTTGTCGACTCGCTCCTGCGACGGTGGGTGACTCGCAAATAAACGATTTACCATATCGCTGCTCTGCCCTTGCGACAGCTTTACAAAGGTTTCCTGCAACTCTACCGCGGCTTGCGGTTCATAGCCGGCCTTCACCATTAGATCCATACCGTAAAAATCTGATTGTAACTCCTGCGTTCGACCATAATGGGCTTGATAGGCCTGAGCGCCAATCGCCGCACCCGCGCCGATCAATTGCGCATTTTGATTATCACCAAGCGCGATGGTACCCAGAGCCAAACCGGCACCAATCAACTGCGCATTAGTCATTTGCGTAGCGCCATGTTCTGCCGCTGCGTGAATAATCTCGTGCCCCAGTACGGCCGCCAATTGCGCTTCGTCGTCCAGCAATACCAACAAACC
Source organism: Teredinibacter waterburyi (assembly GCF_001922985.1). Taxonomy (GTDB): domain Bacteria; phylum Pseudomonadota; class Gammaproteobacteria; order Pseudomonadales; family Cellvibrionaceae; genus Teredinibacter; species Teredinibacter waterburyi. The sequence goes on along the minus strand of NZ_MRUH01000168.1, from coordinate 175,102 downwards.
GCGATTGATAGCTATTTTGCCGCCGGGTAGCGCCCAAGCGTTCGGCACATCGTTATTCAACACCACAAACTCATAGGGCAGGGCATTGGTACTAAATGCCGCTAAACGGTCGCCAACCGACGTTACATACGCACTAAGATTAGGGTCGACTTTATATTCACCACCCTGTTGCTGCTGTGACGGCCCATAGTTTTGCTCACCCATTTGAATTTGTTGCGCCTTGGGTACCAGCGAAAGCTGCGATTCACCGGTAACCGAGTTCGTACTGCAACCTACAACCGAAAATATTAGCGCAAAAATAAGGGCTTTAAGGCTAATTGACGAAAAGGCCAATAGCTTAGAAGGAGAATTGTGCATACTGCATCCTCTGCAAAAGTTAATTTAGGTTTTAACTGCTCGCGCTAATACGCCGAAGGCGAGAAATCTACGCGCTAGGGCGAGATTCGGGTTGATGTCTATTATAATGTGTCTCACATTTACCATTTCAGTTGTTTACGAGTTTTATTATGACGGACACCCCAAGCAGTTCACAAATCGACCTTATCGCTGGGCAGCATCCCGACGGCTCACCGGTAATGGAAAAATTACAGGTTTTAACTTTGGAAGACGGCAATCTTCAATTGCAGCGTTCACCTGCCTTTTTGCGCGGTGTCGCGCGTGGCGACTTAATCGTTGTCGACAGCAGCAAACAAACCCATACCCTTGTGCGACGCTCTGGCAACCTGTGTATTCGCGTTATCGCGCGCAGCAATATATCGGATATCGCCACCGAACTAACCCCAGCATTGGAAAAAATGGGTGCAACGCTAGACTTTGAGAACGCGCGCATGTTGGTTTTTAGTATCCACGTTAGCTGCGGTTTTAGTGCCATCGAAGATGTTCTCAATCGCTATAGCGGCCAAGACGGGCTAAGCACGTGGTTTTACGGCAATGTTTACGACCAAGATATGCAGCCTCTCAATTGGTGGCAGGATATCCTCAAAGGCGAAAATTAATCTCGTCTTTGAGGATAGTATTTATTCATTTAACGATTAGCCGAGAAACACCTGAGCACTAAAAGCTCACACAAAATCGACCATAAATTACAGGCGAATATCACGGGTGGAAACAGCACCTGCGTTATCGCCAAGTACGGCGCGTAAACGCTGTTGAATTTTTTCGGCCGTTTTACGGTAGGCGGTAAGTTTACCGCCATATATTGCGAGATAACCCGGCATCTCATTTGCACTACTCGCCTTTAAACCGCACTCAACAAACAAGGTATCGCGCGAACGCTTGTTGGCACTGCCCGCCGCCATCGGCAATACCCGCAAGCCTGCAAAACGCTCCACGATATGACTTTCATTAATCTCCTCGCTAGCATTGGCAACTACCGCTGTGTTCATGCAGTGGTTGTAAACCTCAAGTAAATACTTTTCCTCTTCTTCGCTTGGCGCAACGTCTGCTGGGTCACCGCTAAACAATTTCTCGGTGGTGCCAACCATGGTTTGACCGTACCAAGGCAACACAAACACTGGCCGTCCATCTTGTGGGGCTTCGCAATAGATACAGGCGGGAGGCGCAGGCAAGTCTAAAATTATATGCGTTCCCTGCACCGTCTCTACGGCTATTTGCGCGGGTTTAGTTTCGACTTTTTCGGCGACCCGATTTACCCAAGGGCCCGCCGCATTAATCAAGCATCGACAACTCGCATAGGGCTCATCTTCCCCTTCACGGTACAGCAGGTATTGATTTCCGCTAACCTCCGCGCGCGCCAAATTGAAATCAAACTTAACCTCGGCACCAAAAGTTTCAGCGGAACGCAATACCGCTTCGGTCAATTTCCGATCGTCGGTTTGTGCATCGCGATACTCCAATAAGGCAACTAAATTGCTGGCCTCAATTTGCGGGTAGAGCTGCTTAGCTGCACTTGCCGAGCGCCACTTAAAAATGGCACTCGCTCGCCAGCCGGTTAAAATTTTGTAGAGCAGTAAACCGCAATAAATGACGAAGGCAGAACGCTTACTGCTGCGGTAAACAGGAATCAAAAAAGTTTTTAATTTGACCAGATCGGCGGCATTTTGCAGCAGCAGTTCACGCTCCAATAAGCATTCACGCACTAGACTAAATTCAAAGTTCTCAAGATAACGCAGCCCGCCGTGGATCAATTTTGAGCTTTTACTAGACGTACCTAGCGCGGCTTCTCCGTACTGTTCTAACAGCAGCGTTCTCCAACCAGCGGCCGCGCAGGCCTGGGCAACACCGGCGCCGTGAATACCGGCGCCGACAACGGCGACGTCGAAGTACGGCAGTGCATCCGGCGCAGACGATGCGACGGCACTGTGAGATTCATCGGGTGTGTTAACAGCACTCATAGATATTCCTAACGCTTAAACAAAAGCCAACGATTGGCCGTTTGGTATTAATTAATCTCGTTATCAATTTTGCGACGAAAGCTAGCATAGCGCGCTCCTAGTGCCCTTGTCGCAGCTTCAGTTAACGGCTCACCGAGGTCGCTAACATCATCGGTTGGTTGAACAGCTATTGATTGTTCCGATTTTGCAGAGCTAGCGTCATTCTCCGGCAGCGGCGCATCCAAGTCTGCCGCCGCGAGTAACGCTGCGCCAGCAAGGGTCAACTCTTCATCGTCGCTGAGCATAATTGGCAAGCCGCTTAGCGCCGACAGCAGCGGTGCAAACTTGGCGTTGCGACTGATACCACCGGAACAAACAACCTGTGCCAGAGGCGCTAAGCGGGCGGCCGTTCGTGCCGACTGCATAGCATCGAGGTTACAGACTAGTAAAAACACAATACTTTCAAATACGGCGGCCGCAAGACTATTGGCATCGACATTTGGTTCGGCTAGCGCCCGCGCTAAGCTATAGGTACGGCCGCTACTGAGGTGTAAAAAGCCTAACTCTGGGCCAGCTCGCCAAAAGGGCGAGCCCAAACCACCGATTGTATTGATAAACACCCAATCCAGCGTTTCATCCCCTGCCTGTTCGGCAACACACTGATAAAACTGTTTCTTGTTGGCTGTGTTCGACATGACTTCCTGCCAAGCGGGGAAAAACCAGTTTAACGCCGCGCCCGCGCCATTGACGGTTCCTTCAAGCAAATCCAAACGCGCGTTTGCACGACTGTATACCAAACCGCGCAACAGCGACGTTTGCGCCAAGGCTTGAGGTACCCTACTGCGACCTAGGTCCACCGGCGCTAACAGGAAGGCTCCCGTACCAGCATTTATCAATGCGGTATTGTTGAGCACAGAAGCTGCGTGCGGGATAGAACCGTGACCCTCTGTGTCTGCGTTTTCATGTGATGTCTGTTGCTGTTTCTTAAGACAGGCGTAGAAAGCAGAATTTTGATCGCCAGTCGCGGCAACAAGATCGACCTTGCCACTAAAATTCGCCGGCAACCAAGACCGGTCAAGCTGACCATAAGCGTGGATGACCGGCCGTAATTCTGGCAGTTTTTCCAGTAATCCTGCGGCAGTAAGCTTGCTGCTACCCCGTTCGTTTATAGCAGCGTCGACATCAATGGGGGAGGCATCGGCCTCTGTAAAATAGCCCGCTAGCGACGGCGACCATGCCAAGCTATCGATACCCAATAATTGTGTGCGCGCGGCATTAATATGGTCACAACAGTGTGGCTGACCTTCGAGTAGGTGAAATAACAGGTAGGAAATCAGCGGACCACAGCAAAGATCTGACGGCGGTAGGGCTCGACACGCGGGCTGCTCTAGCAACCATAGTAATTTACTCGCGCCATAGTGTGGTGATACCACCAAACCCGATTGCTGTTGGATGTCGGATTTATGTGCATCCAAGGCCCTTACTAGCGCCGCGCCGCGTGTGTCCTGCCAGCTAATTGCCGCGCCAATTGCCTTGCCAGTACTGCGCTGCCAGGCGATCACTGTCGATCTCTGGGTAGCGATCGCCGCTCGCACCGTCAAACTGCCATCGGCAGTGGCCGGCAGCTGCGCCAAACTCGCTGCCACCACTTGTCGCAGCGCGGCGAGCATGGCGTCGGGTTGCTGCTCGATCCAGACACTATCATCGTCTTGCCTATGCCGCTCGAGCGCTAACGGCTGTTGCGAAATATCGCCTACCCGCTCCATACCCCCATCTGCAAGCGGTTGAAACAACGCGGCGCGCAACGACAAGGTACCTACATCAATGCCCAATATGGGAGTCACAATAATTCTGTCCTTAAATAAGCCAATACACTATTTGGCGGTGCTGATATTGAGAGGGCGGCAGCGATTGCTTACCGCTATCAATGAAATACACCACTATTAAATACAACTATCAAACTAATCTAAAACCTTGATGAAAATTCAGGGTTACAAGTTTGACCTATTTAGCCACATGCGCATAATGAACCCCCCTCCATTAATGCTATTGGGCTTTTATGCTGCTTGTTATTTCCCCCGCCAAAAACCTCGATTACGACAGTGCCACACCTACCACTAAACACACTAAAGCCGCGCTTTTAGAGCGTGCCGAAGAACTAATGGTAGACCTAAAACAATTGGCCCCACAGGATGTGTCTAAGTTAATGAATATTAGCGACAAGCTTGGCAGCCTCAACTACGACCGGTTTCAGCAATGGCAACAGCCCTTTACCCCAGCCAATGCGCGTCAAGCGGTGCTGGCGTTTAAAGGGGATGTCTACCTAGGCCTGGACGCCTACACGTTTAACAATGACGACTTCGCTTTTGCCCAACAGCACCTGCGTATTCTCTCGGGTTTATACGGGCTACTCAAACCGCTCGATCTCATTCAGCCCTATCGCTTAGAAATGGGCACTAAATTTAGCAACGCCCGCGGCAAGGATCTATACCAATTCTGGGGCGAAACCATTACCCAAGAGTTAAATAAACAATTGAAAAAGTTGGGGAATCCCAGCTTGATCAACCTTGCCTCTGGCGAATACTTTAAGTCAGTAAAGGTAAAACAGCTAAACTCCACTGTAATTACCCCCATGTTCAAAGATTGGAAGAATGATCAATACAAGATCATTAGTTTCTTCGCGAAGAAGGCGCGCGGCCGAATGAGCGCCTATATTATTAAGAATAAACTCACCGCACCCGAACAGCTGAAAGACTACGACTGGGACGGTTACAGTTATAACGAGGCCATGTCGAGCGAAAGTGAGTGGGTATTCACTCGCAGGGAATAGCCCTAAATTCCTAGCTTGATTCGCCCAAACGGGATTTATAATGGCGCTCAAGATTTTAGTTGTCGACGATGCTGCGTTTATTCGCGACACCATCAAGCGCACCCTGCGCCAATTTTTACACCCCCTAGAGCTGCACGAGGCGGTCGATGGTCGGCGCGCCGTGGCACAGTTGCGCGGCAATAAATTCGACCTAATTCTATCCGATTGGGAAATGCCAGAGATGTCTGGCGAACAGCTACTGCGCTGGGTTCGCAGCGAAAGTAACACCCCCGAAATTCCGTTTATCATGATTAGCAGTCGCGGTGACCGCGACCATATTGTCAAAGCCATTGGCTCCGGTGTTAGCGACTACCTAAGCAAGCCCTTCACCCCCGAGGAATTGCAGCGCAAAGTCATAAAACACCTGAAAAAAATGGGTTATGTGCCCCCTGTTGGCTCGCCATCAGCGGCTCAGAATAGTGGCTTCAGCTCACTCGAGGTACTTACCGCCAGCGGACCTAGCAACACCGAAAACGGCTCGGCAAATAGCGGCACAGGGCGAAAACCCTCGGACAAATCTACGGCTACGGCCTTCAAAGGGCGCGCTCAATTGCGCTTCGCCAATCTACAAGCCGACTGTGTGGTGCGCGAGCTGAGCCTTCAATCATTAAGCGGCTTTATGGTGCGTGGCGAGGTTTTACCCACCTTGTTTGATCCAGCGGTGGTAGACTTATCGACCGAAGACGGGGAAGCGTTGGCTCGGGTTAACGGTTATGTGCACAGTTTGCAGGCCGTAGAAAACCATCCCGAAACGCTAAAAATGAAAATAACGATACGTTTTGTCGACAACGACCCCGAAAAATTTGAAACCATCTCCAAGGTAATTGCCGGTGGCTAACCCCGATTCAGGCTCGACCCCAAGTAAACCCTTCTCGCAGGCGTGCGAAAACAACAAAGCGCCGATACTCGCGGTTTTGCAGCGTGTGTTCGACCATTCCAGCCGTGTTTTAGAGCTCGGCAGTGGTACTGGCCAACACGCCTGTTACTTTGCGCCAGCACTGCCACATCTCGAGTGGCAACCGAGCGAACTCAGCGAGAACATAGCTGGGCTCTGTCAGTGGGTGGACGCATGCAACAGCCCGAACCTATTGCCGCCGCTGCTGCTGGACGTCAGTGGTATCGAATGGCCAAGCGCCAGTCACGATGCCGTATTCTCCGCCAACACTGCGCATATTCTTAGTTGGAGCGACGCCCAGCTGATGATCAAACGCGTCGCTGAAAAGCTGCCCACAGGCGGGATTTTTGCCCTCTACGGGCCCTTCAAATATGACGGTTTATATACCAGCCAAAGTAATCACGAATTCGATTGCTGGTTAAAACAACAACACCCAGAACGCGGCATTCGCGATTTTGAGCAGGTTGTTGCAGTTGCCAAAAGCCGAGGCTTAATGCTCTACGAAGACAACCCAATGCCGGCCAATAATCGCCTGCTAGTTTGGGTGAAACAACCCATGGGGCTCGCTGACGACCGCGACCAAGATAACCCGTAGATTTGTAGTAACACGGCGTTACAACAGCAACCCCTCGAACTTAGAGTTTGAGCACAGGTCAAAACCTGTGCAATTGTTAGCCGTTTAGAGGGAGTTCTTTTTATGATTAAAATCTACGATGCAACCAATGCACTAGAGGCGCATCTTATCCTCGATAAACTCGAGCACGCCGGTTTGTCGGGGCAGGTTAATGGCGAATACTTGCAGGGCGGTGTTGGCGAACTGCAAGCGATTGGCATTGTTCAGGTGATGATCGATGAGGATGATTATCAGCAGGGCCTAGACGTTATAAAAGAGTGGGAAAGCAGTGGCCACACCCATAGCGAAATCCAAAGCAGCAGCCAGTCCAGTTCGCGCTCCACACTCATCTCAATTATTTTGCTCTCGGTAGTCGCGATTACAGTAATTGCCGGCACGCTCGCCAGCTTAAATTCCTAACCCATCACCACCGTGGACTTTTGTTACTGCCAGCGCCTTTATATAAAACGAATTTGCGCGGGCTATTCCTCAATCAGGCCGCAATTTTAACGAGCAGTATTTAATAAACCTGTTATCTAAAGTATTAGTGGTGCAGAGAACAATTAAATTAAAGTGGCTATAGATGGTTCGTAATACTGAATGACAATCGCAGTAAAGAACTTACCGAGCAATGACGTAACCTGCACAACCTGTAAGGCGAACTGTTGTCGTCTGGAAGTAATGCTTATTACCGATACCGGTGTGCCCGAACAATACATTGAATTGGATATGTGGGGCGGAATGACTATGGCTCGCTTAGATGACGGCTGGTGCGCCGCATTGGATCGACACACGATGCTCTGTACGATTTATGATAAGCGCCCGCTGATCTGCCGTGAATTTGAAATGGGCGGTTATGAATGTCTTGAGGAGCGAACCTAGTCGCTATTGTTTGGCCATCTAGGTAAGCACTGCTAGCGCTCTGAATTCAATTAGGTTTATTAAATGCCCGCCAACAGCACCCAACTCCCCGAAACGCTGGAAACCCTGCCGCTGACTAAACTCAATGGCGTGGGCACGCGTATGGCGGCGACTTTAGAAAAAATTGGCCTGCACAACCTGCAAGATATTCTGTTTCACCTGCCGCTACGCTACCTCGACCGCACACGTATTACGCCAATTGGACAACTGCAATTGAACACCAGCGTGGTTATTCAGGGGCAGGTGTTACGCAGCCAAGTGATGATGGGTAAACGGCGTAGTTTAGTGGTGCAACTGGAAGACGACACTGGCAGTACCTGTTTGCGGTTTTACCATTTTAGCGGCCAGCAAAAAGACAAATTGCAACCCGGCACGCTGTTGCGCTGCTACGGCGACCCGCGTTTAGGTAGCAGCGGCCTAGAGTTTTATCACCCGGAATACGAACTGGTCGATAACCGCCAACCCAGTCCCATCGCCACCACGCTCACCCCCGTGTATGGCCTTACCGACGGCATATCCCAGCAGCGCATGCGCAAGCTGGTGACGCAAGCGGTCGAACTTTTACAGGCGCAAACGCCGGACGAGTATTTGCCCGCTGAAATCAACCGTGATTTTGGCTCAGCCTCCTTGGCTCAGGCGCTCACCTATGTGCATCAACCGCCCGCCGATGCCCCAGTGCAGCAACTCCTGAACGGCACCCACCCGCTCCAACAGCGCTTAGCATTCGAAGAGCTACTGGCGCACTTTTTAGTGCGCAGGCAGATACGTGCGGAGGCGCAGCAACACCTTGGCCCACAACTCCAATCGGGCGCAGCTCAGGTAAAGTCATTCGTTGCCAGCCTGCCGTTTACCCCCACCAAGGCGCAACAACGCGTGTTCAAAGAAATAGCCGCCGACCTACTCAAACCCGTGCCCATGTTGCGTATGGTGCAAGGTGATGTTGGTTCCGGTAAAACCTTGGTAGCAGCATTAGCCGCAATCAAGTGCGCCGCATCTGGCTATCAGGTAGCCATCGTCGCACCGACCGAAATTTTAGCGGAACAGCATTTTCGCAATTTTAGCGAGTGGTTGACGCCACTCGGGTTTGAGATTGCATGGCTAGTCGGCAAACTCGGTGCCGCTAAACGCCGCGACACCCTAGCGCATATCGCCAGTGGCACGGCGCAGGTGATTGTCGGCACTCACGCACTGTTCCAAGAAGATGTCGACTTCGCCAATTTAGGGCTCGCGGTAATCGACGAACAGCATCGTTTTGGCGTACATCAACGCTTGACCCTACGTCAAAAGAACAGCCGCAACGAAACCCCACACCAGCTGGTGATGACCGCCACGCCTATTCCCCGCACCCTCGCCATGACCGCTTTTGCAGAGCTGGATTACAGCGTAATCGACGAGTTGCCGCCAGGGCGCACGCCAATCAATACCGTATTGCTCAGCCAGAGCAAGCGCGCGCAAATAATCGAACGTATTCGCGCTGCGTGCGGCGAAGGGCGACAAGCCTATTGGGTGTGTACGCTGGTGGAGGACTCTGAAACCCTCGCCGCCGCCAACGCCGAGGAAACCGCACAACTGCTGCGAGAAAGCTTGCCGGAGCTGACCATTGGCTTGGTGCACGGCCGTCTTAAAGCCAGCGAAAAAGAAGCGGTAATGGCGGAATTTAAAGCTGCGCAATCTCAGCTGTTGGTAGCCACCACGGTGATCGAGGTCGGCGTCGATGTTCCCAATGCCAGCTTGATGATTATCGAAAACCCCGAGCGTTTAGGCTTAGCCCAACTACACCAACTGCGCGGCCGTGTGGGACGTGGCGCCATCGCCAGTCACTGTGTATTACTCTACGGCGCCAAACTCAGCCAGCAGGCGCGGACGCGGTTACAGGTGATGCGCGACACCAGCGACGGCTTTGTGATTGCCGAAGAAGACCTCGCCCTACGTGGCCCAGGCGAATTACTGGGCACGCGGCAGGCCGGTGAGATGAGCTATCGCGTCGCCGACAGCCAGCGCGATGAAGCCTTATTGCCGCGGGTAAACCAACTCGGTTTGATCCTGCTGGAACACCAACCCACCGTTGTCGCCAAACTAATCGCCCGCTGGATTGGCGCCCGCCGCAGCTACGCCCACGTTTAATCGAGACACCCCTGTTAATCACCCAGTCCTGTCGTCACCACTCAACCTCCGCTCAAATCCAACTATTTTCATCCTCAAGCCCCAACAAAACTAGAATTTGCTCTGGCGACGACTATATTCATTAGTACATGAATTGAAGATAGCACTCAGATTATGCCCTTTAGAAAACTTACAGGAGAAAAGGACGTGTCGCTACCCGCTAGCATCGTTGCAATGCTTAACACGCAGAATATCCATTTCGAGATCCCCACGACCGAAGCCACCACGACCAACATGACGCTGGTACCTAGCGGCAATCGCGTCTGTGCGGTGCGCTCGATGCTAGTCCAAGATAGCCAAGGCAAAGTTCAACTGCTGTTTCCGGCCGATGCGATGGTCGATTTGGACGCACTATTGCGCCAAACCGGTCGCAGCCTAGAAGGTTTGCCGATAGGCGATATCAATCAAATTATGGATACCGAAGGGCTAACGGCGATTCCGGCCATTCCAGGCTGGCAGGGCTTGCCAACCATAATCGACGACAGCCTAATGAAAAAAGATATTGTCTGGTTGGAATCGGGCGCGGGTCGCTACCTAGAGCTTAACCAAACCGACTTCGCCAATATTGTCGCCAAATCTGAACGCAAGCAGTTTGCGGTCAGCCTACCGAATCTCACCGACGACACCGCCAAGGACGAAGCCCAGATTCTTGACTCGGTAAAACGCTTCACCCAAAAGCGAATTCAACAACGCTTAGACGAAACGTTAGAATTGCCGCCACTGCCAGAAACGGCGCAGCGTATTATTCGCTTGCGTGCCGACCCTGAAGCGGACATTAGCGATTTGGCCAACATTGTCGAACTCGACCCCAGCCTCGCCGCACAGGTGGTCAGTTGGGCGGCCTCACCTTACTATTCGGCGCCGGGCAAAATTAAATCAGTACACGATGCCATCGTGCGCGTACTTGGCTTTGATATGGTACTGAACCTAGCCTTGGGCCTGTCGATGAGCCGCAGTATGACCAACGCTGTGCTCAGCAAAAAACAAATTGCCGACTACTGGCGCGGCGCAGCATATACCGCCGCCGTAGTAGAAGGCTTGGTCACCAGTATTCCTCGAGAACACCGCCCCAGTTTCGGCATGGCCTACCTGTCTGGCCTGCTCAACAATTTTGGCTATATGGTAATGGCGGAGGTCTTTCCCCCCTACTTCAACACCATCAATCGTATGAGTAATGCCAACCCACATGTGCCGACCTCGTTGGTCGAACATCATTTGCTCGGCGTCACAGGCAATCAAATTGGTGCCTGGTTACTAGACAACTGGAATATGCCCAGCGAGGTGGTTACCGCGCTGCGCCAACAGAACAACCCGCATTATCACGGTGAGCACTGCAAGTATTCAAAACTACTCTTTATCGCCCAAAACTTGCTCGCAAAGGCCGGGTTTGGCGACAACTTGGGAATTGACCTCCCAGAATCCATCTACGCAGACCTTCATTTAGATATGGAAACAGCGTCTATTGCGGTAGAGAATATTTTAGAGTCCGGTGAGGACTTAGACGCGTTGGCCGAAAAGATGCGCGGCTAGAAAATATACGAAAATGGCGCTTAAGCGCTGACAAATGCGTTGATTAGTTGCTAAAAACCCCGCAACAGACCATTCTGTTACGGGGTTTTTTATTGGGAAACAGACCGTAACAAGGCCGAGATACCCCAGTATTAGCAAGCTAATTGTGACGCTAGAACTATTATTTTTAAAGCTCAGGCTTATCGCCGTTTTGATCGCTGTTATTATTTGATGGGTGTTATTAATAGTCTCGACGCCATAGCAAGGTTGCCGACCCGCCCTGCGAGCCGCTGCCACCGGTGGTGGTTTCCAAGCTAATACTTGGCGTCAGCTCGATCAGTACCTTGCCGCGCCAAGGGTGGGCGGGGTCGGAACTACGTTCCAGCTCCAGATACACGTCTTCACTTAAATACTTGCCAATCCCCAAGCTCATACCGCGCTCGTCTGAATCTACTGAAACACTGTCGACGTTGAGTAACTTGCGTGTCTCAGCAAGTGGATCAAAACCACCACCGCCACGCAGTGTCTGCACCGCAAGCGCCAGCTGTACTGCTTGTATTGGCGTGATTTGCTGTACCGACTTACCAAATATCAAACGCGCCAGAATTTCATCTTCCGGCATTGCCGGTACGCTACTGAGCTTCAGATTAAACTTCTCGGCAGTACCAGAAATTTCTGCCGTGATTTTGGTATCGCCCTTCTGGTGTACGCCCGTCACCAAGAACACTGCCGATTGATTGCTAAAGCCAACCTCGCCCTGAGTTAAATCGAACTTTTTGCCAAAGACTTCAAAACGGCCGCGCAGGGTTTTAAAGACACCTTCGTACTCCAACGCCTGCAGTGTTCCACTCAGCTGAATACCACCTTGTAGCTCGGCATCCAAACCGCGGCCGCGAATAAACGCCTGCTGATCTGCCCGTATATTCAACTCGATACGCAGGTTTGGCACCCAACTAGACTCGGCTTCGGCGGCAAGCTCTTCTTCGCTTGCCGCGAACTGGTAGTCTATTTCTGCAATCGTCGGACCGGGATTTTCGGCAATAGAAATTTCTAATGGAGTAATACTCAAATCACCGCTGAGCAACAGGTCGCGAAGGCTACCCTTCAAGCGCAACTGGCCACCAATTTCACCACTCACTTCACGCCGCTCAATAAAGTTGAAACGACTTGCGTTAATACTGATGTCGACCGCATCTTCGCTCGCAGGTTGATCCCAGCGAATATCGCCACGGCCATCGAGTACCCCGCCGTTGTCGCTGGCAAGATGTAAACCGGTGATACGCCAATGGCTGCCAAAAATGCGGCTATCAAAACGAATATCAGAAAAGCCTCGGCCCAAGGTACTGTTGACATAAACGCCATCGCTGAGCTGCAAACTACCGTTTATATTGGGTTTGGGCCAGTCTCCAGCGAGTAATAATTGGGTTTGTAAACGCCCGCCAACACGCTGCTCCGGCGGTAACAAAAACTGAATAGCGTCTAGGTCGAAGTTGGCATTGAGCGATAGTTCCGGCAGCGCAATTTGGTCGCTGGCGGTGTCTTGCTCTAACAGGCTGTAAATAGAGCCGGTATTGGTCGCCAAGCGCAAGCTGCCGCGCTGCTGCCAAGGGTTCTGCTCTGTGCGGTCGAATACCTCGGCATCGATTTGCCAGCGACTAGACACTTCGCCTGTTGACGGCTGCGAATTTTCTGACAGTTTCGGCGCCACATCAGAAGTGGCGTTACCGTCGGCGGTTTCCGCACTGGTAATCCGCGCACGCCATTCAATCTCGCGCGGCGGCTTTTTCGCCACTAGCAATTGCGAGCGATAAGTCAGTTCACCGGACAGCTTCGCCGCCGCCATCCAAGACGCCGATACTTGCGCCGCAGATTCGGTGGCAAGGGTAAGATCGGCACTCATATTGCCATTGGCATCTGGCCAACCGTAGGGCGCTACAATCGCCATAGGAAAGCCCTCGGACTGCAAGTGCCAATTCATAGCTGGGATCTTCTTCGCCGCCGATTCACTTAACCTCGCCTGCCCCTGTAACTGCAAAAGGGGTTTATCAGCAGTTTGGGCGCGTACCAGCTGGAGTTTTTCGATGGTCGCAATCTGGTTTTGCCAGCTGCCCTCTAGGTTTACCTGCAACGCCTCATCACGCCAGCTGCCGCTCTGAGTTTGCAGTGGATAGTTGAGATCTCCACGGGCGTTAACCACTAACTGCGGCTTGCGTAACGCGCCCTTCAGTTGCACTTCGCCAGTAACCGCGCCTTCCAGCTTGTCTGGCAAGGCTAGATCCAAATCGCGCAACAACTTCAAATTAAAACGCTTTATTTGCAGTTGCAGCTGATTGCGCTCGCCCTGTGGATCTAACATGCCGGTTAGATCAAGGCTGGTGTCGCCACTGGCTAGGGCAAACTGCTTCACTTGTAAACGCGATACCGTGCCAGCTAGCTGGCTGCGTAGGGTCAGTTCAGTCTTAGCTGCGCTGCTGCTAGCGGCTTTTTCTTGTGTGGCAGTTTCGTTAGGATTGCCAGCGCCTGCTACTGACACCGGCTGCTTGGCTGATGACTGATACTGCGCCTTGGCTAAGAATTGCGATTGCAATTTCAACTGGCTGTAATCACCGGTAAAGGCGCCAACCACTGGGCCGCGTATCTGTATCGCAAATTCAGGTAGCGCCAACGACCAGCGCTCAGGTAGTTCGGTACCAGCCAAACCCGCTGCAAATACAATCCAGTCTTGATTGAGGTTGGCGACATTGAGCTTGGCGTCTAGTTCACCCGCTTTAAACGCGAGCTCGCCGACGCTGTCCAACGCCATCTGATAGCTACCGCTTAAGGCTATTCGAACCTCCTTACTACCAAGACCTTTCTTACTGAGACTTTTGTTGCGTGCCTTGTTATCGCTAGCCGAACTAGCCCCTACTGCAAGCGTTTCAGCCGCAGACGCCTGCGCGTCTTTCAGCAATACCACGGCTTCGGTCAAGCTTAATTTACGGTCGCCAAACTCGCCTTTAGCCTGCAGCGATATGGGCCAATTTTGCCCTTGGTATTGCATGTTCAGCTGTGCTGACTGATTAAAGCTGGCATGAACTTCTGGCCAGCGGCCTTTAACTTGCAGTTCGCCGCTGGCGAACCCGCTATTGAGCTGTGGCACCCAAAACTGAGCGATATCCAAAGGCAGCTGTTGTAGCTTGATATCAACATTTAAGCGACCTCGATCCCAAGTGGCAAATAGCTGCTGGGGTTGATCATCGATCTTAAAGCTTGAGCTCACCAAGGCGAAGTGATCGATCGCGGCGTTGTAATCCGCTTGCGCTTGCAGCACAAAGCTATGACGCCACAGGTTCACGCTAAGGTCGGCGATCTTGGTGCTGATGTGATTGCCGTCTTTACCAAACGACATTTTTACGCGTGCTTGTAACTGGTTCAGGTCCGCAAGCGGGCTTCCCGCTGGCGCTGCAAATAGCTCAGGCGGCAAGGCCAGCTGCAGATCTTTTAGGTACAGCTCATCGACTTGTATTGGCCAGTGCTCGCCGTTTGCCGGCTCGCTTTTAGCGTTTGTATCGGCGCTTGGGTGCGTTAAATCAAGGCTAAGGTACCCCGCCCGAATCGCCGGCAGGTGCAAACGCCGTTGCCATAGACTATCGAGATCGAGCAACACTTCGCCGTCTCGCGCCATCAATAGCGGGTTGCCCCGCTGCTCAACCTGCAAAGAGTGAAAGCGCCAATGCCCTAGTCGCGGCGAGCTTAAACCCTGGATGTCGATATGGAGGTCTGACAGGCGCTGATTGGCCTGTTCGAGCCCTTGTGTTACCAGCCAAACGCGACCATTGGGCTTGGCGAGCAGCGTTGCTAACACGGCGCTCAGCAGCAAGAGTAAGAGCGCTGCCGCTAGGGCCAGATATTTAATAATGCGCAAGGTGCGAGTCAGCCAGGACGACTTTTGTTCGCCCGCTGACTCACCCGCTTGGCTATTTGCTTGGCCGCTGGAGTCGCTACTGGGTTGGTTACTGCCACTCGCCATTAAAATGCCTGCCCGATACTGATATAAAGCTGAAAGTCATCGTCAATTTGATCGCGCTGCTGCAGCGGCACCGCAACGTCGAAGCGAATAGGTGCAAAGCTGGTAATAAAGCGTAAGCCAAGCCCGGCGCCCCAATAGAAGTCTTCGCCAAATTTAGGGAGTTCATCCGGGTAGGCGTAACCACCGTCGGTAAACACTACCAGCCCCCAAGACTCGCTTAATTGCAGCCGCAATTCTGCTGCAAGCTCACCGTATGATTTGCCACCCAAAGGGGTGATATCAGTGCCACCACTGGCGCTGGTGGTCGTTTGCAGTGCTCCGAGTGTTTGATAGGGATAACCGCGTACCGAACCGCCACCGCCCACGTAAAACAACTGATCTGCTGGTATGTCATCTACCCCAGCACCCGTAATAGCACCTGCTGCAGCACGCAGCGCAAGTGTAGGCTTAAACTTCATCCGACTGGCGGTTTGGTAGTGTGCGGCCGATACCGTCCACTGAAAAAAGCGGGTGTCGGTTTTAGTTAGGTCGAACATCGGCTGTACCGAGCCGCCCATGGTCCAGCCGCGTTTTGCATCAAGCGGATTAGCGCGATTGTCAAAGTTCAGCGTAACCGGCACACCCACCAAACGATAAATCTCTGACTGTCGACTAGCGACAGGCTCCGCGCCACCTACCGCGGCAGAGGTTGTGAGCGTCTCAACTTCAGTCGCGGTCAGGGTTACGCCATAGCTCGCCGTTAAGGGGGCAGCAATTTTTCGGCTAATAACTGCCGAAGCTTCCAACTGACTGGTATTAAATGCATCGGTTTTTTGACTGCGTATCTCAGAACTTAGGGTAAGGCTTTGACGAACAGCGAAGAACTCGGGTAGACCAAGGCTGCCGCTAATATATTGATTAACTTCGTCGACACCGGCTTTAAAAGCCAACTGCTCACCACCGCTAAACAGGTTGCGATTCTGCCAGCCGAGCGTAACGCCCGGACCGTAGTCGGTACTATAGCCGAGACCAACGCTCATGCTGCGTCGCGGATATTCCTCAAGGGTAAAAACCACATCCACGACCTTGTAGCCAGCGGCGCTGAGCTCACCAGCGCGGCGCTGTATTCGATAGTCGACACGGGTTAACAATTGCGTTTGAAGCAGTGCTAGCTTGGCGTCATCTAGCTTGGCTCGACGAAAACAATCGCCGGGCTTAATTAACACCTTACGCGCCAACATATCTGGCGATAGGTTTTTCGCACCGACAAACTCAACGTGGCCAACCAAAGCGGGCGTGGCTTCTTTTAAACGATAGGTAATGTCGGCGCTGGCCAGCTCGCGATTCAGGGTTACCTGGTAATCCAGTTGCGGGTCGACAAGACAACTATGCTCTGCCACCCACGTTTGCAGCCAGCGGAATTGATTCAATAGATCTTGCGCACGCAAGGCGGAACCAACTTTGAGGCTGGTGTCAGCAGGTGCTGCTGGCGCGGCCACCTGCTGAGGGAATTGAAAGTGCAATGCCGCGACCTTATAGCGCTGGCCCTGCTGAATACGATAGACAACCTGCTGGGTTTTAACATCGCCGCGATCGTCAAATTGATGATCAATACTGAAACTGTAGTAACCCTCGGCGCGCAAACTACGCGCAATAATATCCTTTTGGGTTTTGATACGGTTAAACACATCCGTATTCGCGCTGCTATCGGCCGCGGCAAAACCATCGAGATTGAGACTGATCACTTCGGATAAGCCCTTGTCACTGGGTGTTAAGGTCAAGCGATAGCTACTTTCTTGTACAAATGGCAGTACACCGGCGAAGGCCGGTATCGACATCATAATTAGCCACCCACACAACCATCCGCGCAACGAAATAGACAACATTCGTACTACTTTCACTAAACCCCCAACAAAAACGCGCCCACAACTCACGCTAACAAACGCGCCAATTGGCGCGCTGAAAGATGAACCGAATAACATAAACCAATAGCCTACTACCGTTCTGGCTATTTTTAGATGTGACATATAGTGAGTGACCTACTGTAAAACCGCTACCATAACTCAGCGCTTAAACGTTTTTTGCAATTATTTACAACTGAACACAATTTAAGACCATAGATCGCTTTAGACTGTTCACACGTAATCAATTCACATGCAATTACGTCATAGCCATTGCCGTGGTTTAGCACCCTTCAATGCATCAACTCAACCAACAATATTTAACCTCAAGGACGACCTAATGCAGTACGGCAATAATCACAAACCTTGGTCAATTACCCTATTGACCACCATAGCACTACTGACAACTAACCCCAGCGCTGGGCAGACGCCGAATACCGACCAGGCTAATGAGCCCGAAAAAGTAGAGCGCGAAATAGAAGAGACACAGGTGATCGGCCGGCGCATGGGCAACTTCACCGAAATTACCCAAGAAACCAAAACGCTGGTAGAAATTCCCGGCTCATTGGGCGACCCTCTAGCGGCGATATTCAGTTTGCCGGGCATACTACAAGATACCAATCGCGGCGGCCAACCTGCAGTGCGCGGCTCGTCTCCAGCCGACAATCAATTTCTCGTCGATTTTATGCCCGCAGGTTACGTCTTCCACGAGTTCAACACTTCCGTTTTTCACGAAGCTATCTTGCAAGACTTTCAACTCTATTCCGCCGGCTTTGGCGCTGGCTATAGCGACGTTACCGGAGCGGTATTTGATATTCGCTTACGACAACCTAAAAAAGAACCCCTAGCGGCGATTGTTGATCTTTCCATGTTGCGCTCTGGGCTTTTTTTGGAAGGCCAAGTCTCCGAGAACTCTGCCTTTTACGCTTCTGGTCGCGTCAGCCTAATACACCTTTTCATTCCGACACCGGACGAAGAAGATGGTTTGATTATTGATGAACTGCCGAGAGACAACGACTACCATCTTAAATATGCTTGGGACATTAACGACAACACCAGCCTTACCCTTGCCGCGAGCGGAGCCAGTGATAACGCCAAAGCTACCTTTACCGAACGCGCCGACTTCGTCGAAGTTAACCCAGACTTTGAAGGTAAAGCGGAAATTAACAATGGTTACCACGGCCAAAATGCCATTTTAGAACACCGCAGCAATTCTGGATTTGACTACAAGATCGGCTTGGGTCGCCTTACCAACGAATCACACTTATCTTGGGGCGACAACTATTACAATGATACGGACAAAACCAAAGATTCAATTAAAGCGCAAATAGGCATACCACTAGGTAGCGATCATAAACTCGTTTTAGGCTCAGCTCTGCACAGTACAGAAAACGTTTTTTCTTACGATCAAATTTTATTTGTCTGTACCGAATTTAATAGCAACTGCTTACTGACCCGACGTGAGCGCAGAACCGGTTCGCTGCCGCTAAAGCATCGCGAGTCTACGGCTTACATTACCGACCTTTGGCAAGCCACCGGCAAGCTTAATGTCGAACTTGGCTGGCAATGGCAACACGACAACTATACCGAGCAAACTTTTTTCAACCCGCGTTTTGCTTTGCAATACGCGCTTAACACCGCCTGGACGATAACCAGCAGTTACGGACGCTATAATCGATTCCCCGATATTGAGACTGCGGTAGAAGGTTTTGGAAACCCCGATATTCGCTCACCACGTGCCACTCACTATACGCTGGGTGTTGCGCAAGAACTCGATAACGGTTGGAGTTGGAATCTTGAAGCCTACAATAAAAAAATGAGTGATCTACCATTAGCATTAAACGAAACGGAGCCAGACGCTGACAAGCTTTATGTAAGTGAAGTAGAAGGGAAAGCCTGGGGTTTAGATTTACTGATCAATAAAGAACTTACCAGTAAATGGTATTCCTGGGTTGCACTTAGTCTCGCCAAAAGCCAACGCACCAATACTCGTACCGATACCACTATCGATTACTATCTTGATACGCCGATTATTTTTAACTGGGTTATTAACTATGCTCCGTCAACGCGCTTTAACGCCGGATTGCACTGGACTATTCGCAGTGGCAGCGCCGACACCCCAATTATAGGTCTGCAGGAAAACCCCTATTTCGAAGATAGTATTTTGCCCGTTTATGGCGAGCCTTTTTCAGATCGCTATCCAACCTTTAGCCAGTTAGATGTACGCTTTAAGTGGTCTAGAAAATTGTGGGGAATGGACGCGGAATATGTTCTCGATATTATCAATGTGTTAAATCAACAAAATATTACCGATCGTAGCTTGGATTACGATGAAATCAACTCGGTCGATGATGACGTTGTTTTAGTAGAGTCAGCTGGACGGGGAATAATTCCAGCCTTCGGTTTGCGCTTAAAATTTTAAACGCTTGATTTAGTCGCTTAATTTTACTCGCTAGTTTAATCCGGCAATAATGCTGCATGCCCAGCCGTGTCGCGCATACAGCATTATTAATTTACTAAGCGAATTAATACATTAATTGCGAGTTTATCGATTTCAAATCCGACACGAGCAATTAGGGATTAATCGTTTCTGTTGCGGGCAAATATCGCATTGCAGTTTCGTTACCAACCGATTTCTCGTTGCTTGAATCGACAACGGTTGGTTTATTCTCCGCTTCGCTAGCGCCATCGCCAACAGTAAAAGCAACGCCAAGTACACGACTGGAAATTGCTGCCGCTGTCGCAGAATCCGCCGCCAATTCTGTTTCAAACAGTTCGGCAACAAATATCAGTGCGGGGCGACCCTGGTTTTGGCCTAAAAGTGTCAACCCCAACTCTGGGGATTGCTCAGATAAATCAAACAACCACTGTTGTGTTGAACCCTTTTCAGACGCGACTACCGAAAGGTCGGCAACGGAGTTCAGGCGCAAACGTAAATAACCCTGAGTTTGCGGCACGGAAAAAACGAGGTTTACCTTGGTGGCCACGCCAGCTTGAAGATAACTCACACTTTGTTCGGTGATTTGTATTTTTGCACCTGGTTTATGCGGCGCTAACTGATACGAATAGCTGGCTATAGGTAACAAGGCCGCAAAACAAATAAGAAATTTTACTGTGAGCTTAATTCGGCTCACAAGATTAACCACTGCTCGCCCTACTGCTGTAATCGTAATATTCATCAATTTAACTCCACTAGCAAGCTCATACACACCGCACCGCCGGTTGCCTCGTCGTCATCTATATTGGCGGCTTCAAATACTTCAATGATATGTTCACCTTCAGTAAGGGGGATTACACCGACTTCACGATTAAGCTCAACTGAACTTAGGTAACGGATTATTGCGCCTTGTTTCGATATCAATAAGTCTGGATCGGAATCGGTTAGGCCACTGACTCGGCTTAAAGTAAGTTTGTATTCTGCCGCGGCAGGAATATCTATACGCAATAACCGCATCACATCCAGCCCATTGTATTCACCGAAGGTTTTATTGGTACAAACTTCACTAGCCACGTTAAGGCTTAAGGAACGATAGATTGGTAAGGCGTCACTATCGCCACCATCGTTAGATTCGCCCTCACCGTAAATGCCTTTACCATATATCTGTTGCGATTCCAGCAAGGCATCAATTTCGGCGTCGATTACCGGCCCGGTCAATTGCTTCAAACTTTCTGCAAACACATAAATGCTGGTGAATGCTGAGGAATCGTAATAAAAATCGCTGGTGATCGACTGATATAGATAATAGGTTCCTAAGCTCAGGCTATCTGTACCTTCGTTGGTGGAGTCGAACATGTCATAAACCACCTCGGTAATTGCCAGCTCGTTAAACCAACCTTTGTTGCGATTAATGTTACTTTCTAGATTTATCGAAAAGCCGCGCGTTTGGCCTGGGCCGTAAGAGTCTTGATAAACACTAGTGCCAGCAAATAGGCCAGCAAATGCATTTGCATAACCTTCACCAAATGCAACGCGCATATCGAGAGAGTCCTGTAGCGAGTGGCTGCCGCCAATATTGTCTGAGCGTGAAATGGCCGCCTCTAAGTAGTGCTGAAATTCATGCAGTATCACAGTGCGGTCGTACTCGTCGGTATCACCACCGTCACTGCCTAGAATGTAAATGCGCGCGTTCTCTGGATAGTAGGCAGAGGTGCCAATCTCACCGAGCGTTAAATCGCCATCCACTGGAATATTATTTTCGCTCCAGCCCACTTCAAGCAACGGCATAGTGACCGTGGTATCAACACCGCGAATCAATGCCAAAGCTTCTTCGATACTATCTAAAATTGCGAAGGGGGCTGCGCTTCTTGGCGCGGTATACGCTTGTTCACCTGCATCCCACCCAGAGCTCGCATGGAGATTGCGCACACTGGCGCTGCTACCGCTATTTACCAAACTGCCCGCGAGGCCGTATAGCGCATAGGCGGCCGTGTTATCGACAATACGTAATTGCCAAATTGGCCCGTCGTACTCGGCAATCTCGGCCTGTGCGACGACGCGTACTACGGTATTTTCCGGGCTTGATAATTGATAGTTACCATTCACGTCGGTCACTGATCGGTCAACAATTTCACCACCTTGGTCTTCAAGAACCACGGTTATATTACGCGCAGGTCGCGCTTCTGCAGCGTCATAGTCAAGCGCTCCACTGGTGCTATGAGGAACATAGTCGTAGGTAATAGTGCCGCTGATCACAACATCGTTTACACGCGGTATCGGCGTTGGCGGTGCGGTGGGAATAGGGGTGTTGGTCGGTACGGCAGTGGGTTCAGCCGGCGGCGTGGTGCCATCGCCTGAACTACAACCAAAGCCAGCGATAGCAAGCAGGACAAGTGCGAAGGTTCTCAAAAAAGTCTCCCTACAGTTTAGAGCGATATAGCGACAGTGCACAACAAACTGTACGAGGCGACGATATCTAGAATTCATTTTATTCGGTGCTGCGTTTTATTTCCGCAGCGCTATAAATAAGTTAAGCAGATATTATGCGTTATTGTGACTCTTCTAGGCCGACATAGTTTGCAATAACTAAAAATTCTCGGTTTCCATCACCGCCACTAATCGGTGAGGGAATATAACCACAAATATTAAAACCTAAAGTAATAAGGCAATCGATCATCTTAGCTTTTACTTGTGGATAGAGCGCCGCGTCACGCACCACCCCTCCCTTACCGATATTGTCTTTGCCCACCTCAAATTGCGGCTTTACAAGACTTATAAGGGTTGCACCGGTCTTTAATAGCGGCGGCAAATTCGGCAAGATCAAATGCTGGGAAATAAAAGAGACATCCATTACGACTAGGTCGAACTTTTCATCAGCTTGCACAGGTAGGGTATCCACACTTAAGTGGCGGGCGTTATAGCCTTCAACACAGACTACCCGCTTATCGGTAACCATCTTTTGCGCTAACTGGCCGTGACCAACCTCTACACCAATTATTTTTGCGGCTCCGTATTGCAGAAGGCAATCCGTAAATCCGCCGGTGGACTGGCCCACGTCTAAGCAAAGATAACCACTAGGGTTCAAATCGCTGTGCTTTATAGCCGCCTCAAGCTTTAAACCCGCCCTTGATACAAAGCGCTGCTCTTCAGTAATCTCAACCCGCAACTCAATATGTTCGGGCAAACGCTCGGATGGCTTTTTGATCACTAACCAATTGCCGCCAAATAACTGCTCTACCGCACCGGCAACGATTAGTTTTTGTGCTTCGGTACGGGAGCGTGCCAAATCCCTCGTTACCAGCAGTTGATCAACCCGAATATCATTTTTCATTTCATATGTTTCACAGCAGAGATTCTGGTCGAATGGCGGTTGTTCGCCACTACACGCTGGTTATTAGTACTTCTCAGCAAAAAGATATTGCCCGTTTTTTCTCTAATCTTTCAGCTTACATAAGCTTTTCCGCGCGACAATACTTATCAATAAAATCCTTTTGTAACGGCATTTCTTTCGCGGAGTTCTCTATTACGTTACGAACGCTATTCACTCGATACTCAACCTCTTCCGGCGAGAGAGTATCGACAATTGGGTGGTAACCGCGCGGTTTAATGCCTTGTCCGTGAAAAACTGCCAACCAACTTGTTTCATTAAATAGCTCTTCATCTTGACGAATTATTCGGCCGCTACTTTCGTACAACGCTATTTTTCGCTTTAAAAATTCCGGCAGCTCTAGGTTGCGACAATAATCCCAAAACGGCGTGTCGTTTCGCTCTGTTGCTGCATAGTGCAGGACAATAAAATCACGTACCCGCTCCATCTCAATATCCGACAATCGATTAAAAGTATCGATTTCGGTTTCACTAAAGTCTTTGGTAGGGAAGAAACTGAACAAACGCGCAATTGTCGATTGGATTAAATGGATAGAGGTAGACTCCAACGGCTCTATAAAACCACTTGCCAAGCCGATAGCAACTACATTTTTATTCCAGTATTTTTTTCGTTTCCCAGTGGTGAATTTAATTGTGCGAGGCTCCGCTAGCGGCTCGCCGTCAAGGTTACTAAGCAGGATATTCGTCGCTTCATCTTCACTCATAAAGCGGCTACTAAATACATGACCATTACCAATACGATGCTGTAACGGTATTCGCCATTGCCAACCGGCTGGCCGAGCAATTGATTTTGTATAGGGAATTGGATCACCAGCGTTTTCACAAGGCACCGCAATCGCACGGTCACATGGCAGTAGGTCGCTCCAGTCTTCATAGCCTGTTTTTAAGGTTTGTTCGATTAATAAGCCACGGAAGCCAGAGCAGTCTATAAATAGATCGCCCTCTATCACCGTACCATTTTCCAACACAACAGACTCTACAAATCCGCTATCGGTATTTTGTTTTACTTCAACAATTCTTCCTTCTGTTCGCTTTACCCCGCGTTGCTCGGAGAATTCACGGAGATATTTTGCGTATAAGCCCGCATCGAAATGAAAAGCGTAATGGATATCTGCAAGTGGTGAGTTTGGCATATTCACCGACCGCATAAAGCGGCCCTGCTTAGCGGCAACGGCTGCTAACGAATAGGCTTCGATGTCCGGAGCTTTGCCTTTAAGCAATTGCTTTATCCAAAAGTGCTGGAACTCAACACCTTCCATATTGATTCCAAATGAACCAAATGGATGAATATAGCTATGCCCTAATCGTGTCCAGTCTACAAATTCAATTCCTAACTTAAACGTCGCTTGGGTTTTTTTTACGAAATCATCTTCATCAAGATCTAAAACTTTGTTGAACAATTGCATTTGCGGGATAGTCGCTTCGCCCACTCCGATGGTGGCAATAGCGTCGGACTCAACCAATTCAATTTCGCAAAAATTATTCTTAAGTAGTTTCGCGCATGCTGCTGCCGTCATCCAGCCTGCAGTACCGCCGCCTACAATTGTGATCTTTCGTATTCTGTTATCTGACATTGTGTTATTGACCAAGTTTTATTTATTTCGCTAAAGAAAGAACATATTGAGTATATTCATTTAGGCTAGGGAGTTGCGTTAGCATTTGCTGCATTTTCTGATTACCCATAACAAGCTGC
Organism: Teredinibacter waterburyi; assembly: GCF_001922985.1. Classification (GTDB taxonomy): domain Bacteria; phylum Pseudomonadota; class Gammaproteobacteria; order Pseudomonadales; family Cellvibrionaceae; genus Teredinibacter; species Teredinibacter waterburyi. The sequence goes on along the minus strand of NZ_MRUH01000168.1, from coordinate 150,393 downwards.
TGTTTGATCTTATCAAAATCCAAGCGATCCAGTAGCGGGTCGTGATTTTCGATTGTGACGCCCAAGCCAATTAGCAAGGTCGCCCATTGGGATTCGGTAAGCAGGCTATCTTCGTAAAAAGCAACGCGGCCGCGAACCCGAAATAGATGTAAACGGTGGCGAACTTCGTCTACGTCCGACAAAGTCATGGTAGGTTTGTCTTCGCCACTTGAAATTAATTTTCGTCTATTTTCATTATCAGCCCCTGAAAACTTAGATCCCGAGCTAATCGCCAACAAAGCGTTCAATCGTCTAGCAGTAATAGCCATTTTCCTGTTGTATTCCGCAGCACAAATCTCATAGTCATCACTATTTGGAAAAAGATTTAGAAATAGTGTTAGTTGGCGCTGAATTAAATTAAAACTGGATATGTATGGCGGTACGAAACCAAATGCAGCTACGCCCATAACAATGTAACAATCGCGCCACAATTGATCTGTTTTCCGTGGCGCTGCGATATACGGCTGTGTTGCTGTGGTTAAGCTCTGCTGAAATCCGTCGGCGTAGCGTGTCGTAATTTTTGTGTTACCAAATTGCAGCGACGAACTACACGCGTGTTTAGACTGAGTTATTTCGCCGTAAACTAAAGCGCTTTCACTTGGCTCAGCAATGACTTCAACACTCGTGTAACGATAATCTTCCGCCCAAGAGTCATAATCAAATCGGCTTTCCGTATCGGACTTTTTATTATTCTCTTTTACTAATGGTTGATAACTGGTATCTATTACTAAATCAAATTCGCGCGTAATGCCATTTAGCGTTAGCGTAGCAGGTCGATTTGAGTCGGTCGCGCTAAGATCCGCGCCGTTTTCAGCGGGCATTAAGTTAATATTATTGGTTGAGGTAGCGCCCACTTCCGAATATTCAACAATAATATTGTCGGGTTTAGTTATTTTTCTACTAAGCGCCGTAACAATTTTTTTTAGATTCTCAATATACGCTGTTGCTTGATAGTTAAGTCCGTAATCTAACAAAGACATTAAGCTTCCCTGCTGCTGTGGCTGGCAAAACTTATTTTCTGCCGCAAGTTTCGCACTGAAGCAGAAGTCGTGATATTCGATGTGCTTATCGCTTACTTCTTCGCTTGTTATTCGCTTCCAGATATGCTGAAACTGGACACCACGAGCAGTGAAGCCATAGTCACCAAAGCACAGCCATTTATTTTTTCCGCGCGTTGATGAATCCGTATTATTAATTGTTAAGGTATTTCCCAGTGAAAATTGCGCCGCCCCACTCGCCAGTAACGCTTTATCGTCAACGCCGAGAAACCGCTGGAAGTCATCGTCTTCGGGAAAGCCTACAAACGGCGGGTACTGTGCATTTTTTGGCGCCGTATCGACGATAGTTATCCTAACAAGGTCTCGGTCGAGACTACGGATAAGACTGCGTACAACAGCCACGGCAGCAACCCATGTTTCGGCCGAATCACCGACAATTAATAGTTCCCGTCGACTTAACTTATTTTGGCTCATATTCGCGACTGACCATAAAGATTTCGATAAGCTTGCGGTGATGCGTCATTATGATTCGGCGCGCAATTACGTAGCAGCTCTTCGTTATTACTGGCCATCTTATCTAACGCATCTATTATTTGCTGTTTTAATTCTGCAGCGCGCTCAGCTAACTTAGGAAGATCAAAGCCGGCCACTCTGGGATCAACTTTTTCTGGTACAAGATGCTGGCCTGTATAAATAGCTAACCAGCTCGGAATAAGGAACAGCGCCTGCTGCTGTTCGATAATGTAACCGCGGCGCTTATAAAGGTCTATTTTCTCTTTAAGCTCTTGAGGAATACCCATTTGCCGGCAGTAGTCCCAGAAGGGAGAATCATCCCGCTCGGTAGCGTGATAATTTAACACTATAAAATCTCGTACCGATTCGTACTCTAGAAGCATAGCGCGATTAAACTCATCACTTAAACACGACTCGATATTTTTACTCGGAAACAATTCCAAAAGTTTAGTTATACCCTGCTGAATCAACTGGATACTCGTTGACTCTAACGGTTCTAGGAAACCGGAGCTTAAACCTATAGCTACACAGTTTTTAATCCAGCTTATTTTTCGGTGGCCCGCTTTAAACCGTAAAAAGTTTGGCTCAGCCAACAGCTCTCCATCTAGGTTCCGCTTTAATGTTCCAAAAGCTTCATCATCACTAATATGCTTGGAGCTATACACATATCCATTTCCGGTTCTGTGCTGCAAGGGTATACGCCACTGCCAACCCGCGGGCTGAGCTATCGCTTTGGTATAGGATAATAACTCTCCAGTTCGACTTGTCGGCACTGCTACCGCACGGTCACAGCTCAACCATTCGCTCCAATCGCAAAACTCGCTTTTGAACGTATCTCCGATTAGCAATGCGCGAAATCCTGTGCAATCTATATATAAATCTGCAGAGATATCCTCACCCGACGCTAACTTTAGGCTTTCGATAGAGCCATCTTCAGTTTGGATAATATGTTCAACCCTACCTTCGATTCGTTTTATTCCCTGAGCTTCGGTTCGACGGCGTAAATAGCGCGCATAGGCCGTTGCGTCTAGGTGGAACGCATAGGAAAAGGTCGACAATAATGAGCTCGGATCTCGCTCGGGGTAGGTGAATTTATTCGCGTAAGCCATTTGTGCTGGTAGTGAATAATCATCCAAGCTACCCGCTAACCCTTTCTCTTTAAGCGCTAACCAAAAATGATAGAACTCAATTCCGTCGACAGGAAAACCATAGTCACCAAAGGGATGTAGATACGCATCACCTATCCGCGCCCAATTGCAAAACTCAATACCGAGCTTATAGGTCGCGTTGGTCTCTCGAATAAACTCCGCCTCATCTATCCCTAAGGTTTGATTGAACTGACGTATCAAAGGAAGAGTTCCCTCACCAACACCGACAGTGCCAATCTCGTCGGACTCGACCAACACAATTTCACAGCGTGCTTTTTTATCGCTCGCAGTACCGACAAACTTCATTAATGCCGCGGCGGTCATCCAGCCTGCGGTCCCCCCACCAACGATGGCGATTTTTTGTATAGCTTGTGTTGCCATGTATGCCAGTATCTCAGTTTTCTTGGTTACAGATTAACGTCGATTAGAACGAATAATACAGTTTCACATCTATAATTGGATCAAACTAAATCCAATTTAACTAGTTTCGCAGGTAAAAACCCGCAGATAAAAAAAATGCGCGCCGATAAGGGCGCGCATTTAATTAGAGCGAAACGCTTGACTTTAGAAGTTCAAACGTACGATCAAAGAGTAACGACGATCGTTGGTGAACCATGAACGACCCTGTGTGTAACCATCTTCAGAAATTTGCATTTCGGTTTTAACCGTAGTGTTCAACAAATTCTGACCCTGGAAGCCAACGCGTAATTCATCAGTCACGTTATAGAATACAGACGCATCTAGATAACCAGCAGCAGCACTCCAAATTGGGCGATATGGATTAATTACATCACGCGCAGTAATCAAATAGCCTGAGCGCCAGTTATACGCCAAACGCGCATCCCAGTCATTCTTCTGCCAGAAAACAACCGCGTTAGCGGTATGACGAGACTGCGACTCCAACGGCAGACCTGTGTAGGCAATACCTTCGCGATCGCTTAGGTCTGCGTCTGACAAATCAACAGTTGCGTCACCCGCCAAATCTGGGTTGGGTACACTTTTAGCATCAATATAGGTGTAGTTCAACTGAGTGCCTAAACCGTCGAACGGCTCAGGCAATGAGTCGTAAGTCTGCTGATATGCCAACTCAAAGCCGGACATGCTACCGTCACCAGAGTTAACCACACCGTTTACGTTGACGGTTTCTGTCACACCGGTGGAAGGGTTAGTGATCGCACGAGGGAATGCCCCAGACACAAAGAAGTTGCTCAAGTCCTTATAGAAAACAGAAGCGGTCAAAGAACCTACATCAGCAAAGTACCACTCTAACGATGCATCGTATTGAATCGACTCCATTGGCTTAAGGAATGGGTTACCAGCACTCGCACTCCAACCCGTTGCCCATGTCGCCAATATCTGATCTTCTCGAATGGTATCTAATTGATCTGTAATCGTATTATCGTCCAATCGCGCAACAACTTGCTCAGGACTAATAGATACATAGTTTCGCAGTTTACCGATATCTGGAAGCGCCACAGCTTTAGACACTGCAAAACGGCCCATCAACTCATCCGTAAACTCGACCTTCAAATTAAGGCTAGGTAGAACATCATCGTATTTGTTAGTAGCTGTAGTTGTAACGTAAGCATTATTCGCAAACCCAGGCTCGTTTATACCACGATACTCTTCTGGAACAGATGCTGCATTGCCTTCCAACTCGTCAAAGTAACGATTGCGATCACCAACCGAGCCGCTATCATTAACAACCAAGTCAGGGAATTGAATTGAACCGGTGGACTCCAATTCGATTTGGAAATAACGCAAACCAACGTTACCGCTAATTCGCGCACCGGCAACTTCTGTTTCGAAATCCATGCGAATATAAGCAGCGGTGTTGGTCTCGCTAATGTCACTTAATTCGGATGGAAGGAAGTAGCCTGTGGTATCCGCTTTTCCGTCACCATCAAGATCGCGATCTTGAACTGGCTCCCAACCATCACGCTCGACGGCAGGCTTAGTTACATCAGCTAACAAAGAGCCCCATTCCAAATAGCGATTAGCTAACTCACTGCTAGGGTGAAGCACACGGTTGGGATTTTCACCAGGAACAGTGAAAGAGCCGTTACCACGGTTAAAACTACTCCAATCCACAGCTTCGTAGTAACCACTTAGAGACTCAGAAATAGGCAAGTCCAACCAAGCGGCGTTATAGCCATCTACATAGGGATTATCATCGCCTGTGTATTTACTACCGTGATCGTCGCCCCAGATTTCTGCAATTTGCTTCCAGTTATACTTACTGTAAGCCACTTCTTGGTCACGTGTTGACTGACGTAAACCACCTTTAAGAGATGTCACAAAGCCATCTTCAAAAAAGCGCGTAACGTCGACCCGAGCAGCATCTTCAACACCCACTGCTCGCTCATAGTGATCCATGGCGGCCTTCCACCAATAAGCCTGTGGATTTACAAAGTAATCTGACGCAGCCAATTCTTGCGCTTCAGCACCTAAATTCCCGAGGGTATCGGGCGGGGTGTAATCCCACGGATTAACCAACGCCATCGATGGAGTGCTACCGCCAAGACTGAAATCTTGCATGGCGACAGTACCCAACATGATTTCCATATCATCATCTTTGGTAGTCGCGTCAACGTGCTGATAATCAAGGATAACTTCCCAATCGTCATTCGGCGTGTACTTTAAATTAAAAGATGAATCAGCAACGACTGTGCGTTGATTCTTAACTCGTGAAGTCGTCTGGAAGCGGTGACCAAAGGTTTCAACGAGTTCCCCACCATCTGGGCCACACCCGTCAGGACGGGCTGGCTGCCCTTCATCATCTAGCTCCATCTCATAAGCGTTCCACTGAGCAGCAGGAAGCGTACATCGATTCACAGACGGGTAGAGCGAAGGATCATCACCAAAAGTAATTTCTGCATTCGTACCACTTGGAATTCTATTAGCGTCATTTACGCCCGCACGCCAACCCTGACCATTAGCCAAAATACCGTTAGAGAAAACACCTGAGTTATCGAACTGGAAGGTCGTGCCCTGAGCAGGCATAGTATCCAAGGTAAGGAGACGATTTTGAACAACGTCTCCTTGATAAGAAATCTTGCTTTCATTCCAAGACAACTTGGAATCAGACTTCAAGTAGGTAGCGGCCGCCTGCAAGGTATCTTCTGGGTTTGCCCACTGCAACGCGTAGGAATAACCGTTACGCTCACGATCATCTTCTTTCATGCTTACGTTAGAGCCGTTTGGCACTACTACATAGGCTTCACCCAATGCATAGCTGTCATCGAAGATTGAGCGATCACGAGTTTGGAAAATTTCAGACTGAATACCATCAGAACGGCTGTTCGATTTACCCTGAGCAAAGCTTACCAATAAACCCAGCTCGCCTAGATCGTCAAATTCCCAACGGTTGCTATACAAACCAGAATAGGTTGGCGACCAAGTTTCGTTCAGGTCAAAGTAAGTATTATCCATGGAGAAGGAAACAGTCTCACCATCACGGTCAAAGGGCAAACGCGTATACAGACTTACCGTTCCACCAATACCGCCTTCAATCATGTCGGCAGACTGGTTTTTATAAAGCTTAACAGAGCTCATAAGCTCTGGCGCAACATCTTGGAAGCTTAGACCGCGACCAGAGTTTGCAGTAAAGGAGTCACGACCGTTAAATTCAGTACGCGTCGCGGTCATACCACGAACTACTGCGCCCGAACCTTCAGCACTGAAGTGATCAGGGTCATTTTTAGCAGCAAAACGCTCAATTGACACACCCGGTAGACGCTGCATCGCTTCGAGTACAGAACGATCCGGAAGTGCACCAATGTCCGATGCTGAAATTGCATCAACAAATGTATCGGCTTCGCGCTTAATATCTTGGGCATTTTGCAGGCTCTGACGAGTACCCTGAACAATCACCTCTTCAACTGCGATGCCATCATATTCTTCATCTTCAACATCTTGAGCCAGCGCGCGCTGTGCCGCTAGTGCACCGGTCAATACGACCAAGGATGACGCAAGGGTAAATCCCGCTTTTGCGCCAAATTTATTGATTCCGATAGCCATAACTTACTCTCTTATAAATTATTTTTTGTTAATACAAGCCGTTCTGTAGAACACCAGCTATTAACCCAGACAACACACACCAAAACACGGAACCTCCCCCCTCTAGAGTTCAGGCTCTTCCGAAATTTGCTGTCTGTCGCAAAAGTGACCGTAGGATACTGCATGAATACGCAATAATAGTCAAACAGCTGTTAAGCCTGATAAACGTGTTTTTACTGCAAATTAACTTTTACGCCAAAAGGTTGCTTGAGACGATACAGGGGCTATGGTTGATTTTTCGTCAACACATACCTTAGATGACCCCATAGACGTCAAAGCGATTATAGAAGGCCTCTGAGCTTTATTTTACGAAGCCGCTTAAAACCCTAACCTGCAAGGCAAGCCGGGGGAGCCGAACCAATCACTTCAGGCAAGCAACCTCTCCACAGCACCACGCATCTATTACCACCCCCTAACAAAAAAGGCGGAACATCGCTGTCCCGCCTCATCTTAGTCAATCATTCGGCTTAGCGTACGTAACGATTAACGACAATTTCGTAGAGTTCTTGCTTGCCACTTTGCTGCGCTGGTTCACCGCCGGCATTGCCGAGTGCTGCCAAAGCAGAAAGATCCATAGCGCCAGACTCAAACTCCGCTCCCTTGCCAGAATTAAAGGTGGCGTAGCGCTCGGAACGCATGGACTCAAGCGGCGACTTTTCTAGCAGATCAGCAGCGATCAGTAGCGCGCGCGCGAACACATCCATCCCACCGATATGACCATAGAATAAATCGGCCAAGTCGGTCGAGTTGCGGCGCGTCTTAGCATCAAAATTAACACCACCGCCCTGCAAACCGTTGTTGCGCAACAATACCAACATCATCTCAACTGTTTCGTTGATATTGTATGGGAATTGATCTGTATCCCACTGATTTTGGTAGTCGCCACGATTCGCATCGATACTGCCCAACATTCCAGCATTGGCGGCAACCTGAAGCTCATGATCCATGGTATGACCCGCCAAGGTCGCATGGTTAGTTTCGATATTAAGCTTGAAGTCTTTATCCAGACCGTGCTCTTTCAAGAAGCCGATAACGGTGGCGCTGTCAAAGTCATACTGGTGCTTCGACGGCTCCATAGGCTTAGGCTCAATAAAGAATGTACCCGTAAAGCCCTTCCCACGAGCGTAATCACGAGCCATAGTCAGGAAGCGTGCCATATGCTCTTGCTCGCGCTTCATATCGGTATTTAGCAGGCTCATGTAGCCTTCACGACCACCCCAAAACACATAGTTTTCACCATTTAACGCGATGGTAGCGTCTAGTGCATCCTTGAGCTGCGCTCCCGCATAAGCCACCACATTAAAATCTGGATTAGTGGAGGCGCCGTTCATATAGCGCGGGTTGGTAAATAGGTTAGCTGTACCCCAAAGTAGTTTCATGCCGGACGCAGCTTGTTTTTCTTTCGCGTAATCCACAATGGCACTTAAGCGCTTACTCGTCTCGAGGCGACTCGGACCTTCCTCAACCAAATCAATATCGTGAAAGCAATAATAAGGCGTACCGATTTTTGTGAAAAATTCAAACGCAGCATCCATCTTGAAACGTGCACGCGTAACCGCATCTGGGCCATCGCTCCATGGGCGAATTTGAGTGCCGGGACCAAAGGGGTCATGACCTAAGCCACAGAACGAATGCCAATAACAGGTGGCGAATTTAAAAAATTCTTTCATGGTACGACCGGCAACAACACGGTTTTCGTCGTAGTACTTAAACGCCAAGGGGTTATCGGATTCCGGCCCTTCGTAGGCTATTTTACCAATGCCTGGGAAATACTCTTTATCACCAATTAAAACGCTCATAGCTCTTCTACCTTTATTTCGTAAAACCAAATTTTGTAAGACTTAATGATATCGATGACCTACCCAATGCTAAGGCAGTCGCTCTATTAGCTGCACACGGCAGCTGACCTCTAAAACGGCCCCCGGATCGAGCTCAATCAATCCAGCGCCTGTATTAAATGCATTCACCCCACAGGTCATCGGCTCGATCGCAATAGACTTTCGATCGGGCGGAATGAAAACCTGAAGATAGTTGTAAGCTCGATCGCCACACACTTGCGACAACTGCAAACCGAACTGCCCCTGCGGGTTCCAGATAGTCGTAGTTACGTCGGTAATCGACCCAGCGTCACACAACACAAAGTTATCGTCAAACGACCAATCGGCGATTCTCCGCGAGTCTCGAAAATACTCAAACGGCTCAACTTCACCACTTGGGAGCATACGTTCATTCATTAGCAGTCGCTGTACCGGCGGCAACTGCAACTCCATATCGTCAGCGCTACAACCCAAGCTAAAATAAGGATGCCAACCCAAGCCCACCGGAACCACGTCGCCATGCAGGTTGGTCACCCGGTAGGTCATAGTCAAACTGGCGTCGGCTGCAAGCCGATAAGCCTGTTCAATGTCGGCAGCGAATGGATACCCAGAAAGGCTTCCATCGTATCGGTAACCCAGCACTATGTCGCTAGCCGTATCGCCCTCCGTTAAGGCGCGAACTTCCGGCGTCAATTTATACAAAAAACCATGTAGATTATTGTTGAGTTCTGCCTCGTTACACTCTAGCTGATACGACGCCCCGTGATGGTGATACGCGCCCGCATCGAGACGATTGGGGAAGGGATATAAAGGCACTCCCCGATACTGATTATTCTGCATCATCTGCGCTCGACCCGCCAAGCCGGCTACCACAGACACCACTTTCCCCGCTGCCGTAGTGAAATCCAAACGGTTAAGCAAACCGCCGAACTCTGGGACCACTTCAAGTGCGATCTGGCTATTAGTTATGCGAAGCGTTTGCTTGGAATAATCTGACACGGCAACCCTCTCTAATCTTGCGAAGAAGGCAAGGTTGCCTGCCAACTTGCGTAAGCGTCTTGATATTGCGCTTGAGATGCCGCATCTGGCTCAACCGTGCCACAGCGTGTCAATCCTGCAAAAGCTTCCGTGGCAGCACTATAGTAGCCACTCCCTAAGGCTGCTGCACGGGCTGCGCCCTCGGCACCGTCTGTGCTGTAAAACTCAACGGCGGCTCCCGTGGTGTTGGCAAATGCAGAGGTAAACACATCGCTAATAAACATATTTCCTTTCGCAACGCGAACCACATCGCAGCTACCTCCCAAGGATTTCAGCACATCAAACCCTTGATTAAGGGCAAACACGATACCCTCTTGCACCGCCCGCACGATGTGGCCGAGGCCGTGCCTATTCAATTCGATATTGCGCAAATGAGCACCCAAATTGCGGTTGCCAAAAATACGCTCAGCGCCATTCCCAAACGGGTGGAACGCCAAACCTTCGCTGCCAATAGAAACCTTAGAAGCCAGTTCGTTCAACAAGCCGTATGAGACGTCCTGACCCTGACTACCCAGCAGCTGACGCAGCCAGCTATAGGAGCGCCCGGCGCCATTTACGCAAACCAATACACCGTTGCGCTGTTGCGCCTCGGTGTCAGTCACATGTAAAAAAGTATTCACCCGCGACTGTCGATCCGCGGCCTGCTGATCTGTTACACCATAGATAACGCCCGAGGTACCCGCCGTAGCCGCCACTTCGCCCGGCTGTAAAACATTTAAGCTGAACGCGTTATTGGGCTGATCGCCACCCCGATAGGTAACCTGCACCCCCTTCGGCAAGCCGAGTTCGGCCGCAACGTCATCGGCAACAATACTCTGCGCACCTATGCTCGGAACGATATCAGGAATCAAGTCTGGTGAAATTCCCCAGTGCGCAAGCAATGTATCAGCACTAGTGCGCGCCTTAAAATCCCACAACGTGCCTTCGGACAAACCAGAAGCCGTCGTTTGAATCTGCCCTGATAATTTCATAGCGATATAGTCGCCTGGCAGCATAACCTTGTGGATCTTCGCGAAGATCTCGGGCTCATTCTCCTGCACCCAACGCAGCTTAGCCGCGGTAAAGTTTCCAGGCGAATTCAATAGATGGCCGAAGCAATAGTCGTCACCCAGTTCTTTTAGCGCTTGCTCCCCATAGGGTACGGCGCGGCTGTCACACCAAATAATGGATGGGCGCAAAACATTTTGCTCGCTATCTACCACCACCAAACCATGCATCTGATAGGAAATGCCAACAGCGCTTATTCGACTGGCATCCACCGCCGTATTCGCCAAAAGCTTCTTACAACCTTGGCGAATGCAATCCCACCAAGTCTCCGGATCTTGCTCTGCCCAACCAGCACTAGGACTAGCAATAGTGAGCTCAGTTTCTGGGTACTGAGTTGAGGCTACAGATTGCCCTGTGTCACCCGCTAACAGCGACAACTTCACAGAGGAACTACCGACATCGATTCCTAAAAATAGCATGATCAATATTCTTTGGTTGACTGATTAAATTACGTTGAGAGCACGCTTGGGAACTACACCTAAAGCAACGCACTCATCAACACCACTAGAGCATAGACAAGGAAGACATGGCTGATTAACGCCTACAAATCCGTGGAGCGGCAGTATAGCCTTATTGTCGTTTTGACCACAAGCTGATTTGGTGCTAGCATCATCAAAGTTTTACGCCTTGGCCAGTGCGCATATTCGTCTCCACGCACGATGCACACTTTAAGTCGTTACAAGGTAATTGCTAAGTAATAGATATAGGCCGGCAGCTTGTACAACAAAAAGTTATTTTATGTTGTACAAGCTTAGCGCTTTAACTTCAAAATAGTCGAGTATTGAGTAAAACTTGCCACTCCGTCTTCGCAAAAATTAGGATTGAAATCTGTGACTTCAGCTTTAATCAGCGCCGCCAAAAGTAACCGTGAACCGTTTCCGGTGCCCGAAGGGACACTGCAGGGCCTTTCTATCGACAACCTAATCTTCGGCCTGCACGGCAGCGAGCTAAAAGTGTTGCTGATCAAACACGGCGAAGGTATCCGCGAGGGCGAATGGGCACTTCCCGGCGGCTGGATAAAGCAGAATGAAGATTTACGCGAAGCCGCGAGTAGGCTGCTGCGCGATTTAACCGGCATCTCCCACCCCTATCTTGAACAACTGAAAGCATTCGGCAAAGTCGACAGATACCCAGCAGAACGCGTCGTCACCATCACCTACTACGCCTTGATTAGCGCTGACCAGTACCCGCTAGTGGCTGGTTTCAGCGCTTCGGATGCCTCTTGGGTTAGCGCCTTCGACACACCGGCTTTGGTTTTTGACCACAAAGAAATTCTGACTTACGGCATTCAGCTGCTGCAACACCAAGTGCGTCACAAGCCAATTGGCTTTAACCTGCTACCCGAGAAATTTACACTACTGCAACTTCAAGAACTGTATGAAGCCATTCTTAATATCAAATTAGATAAGCCGAATTTTCGCCGCAAGTTTATGAAGATGAACTTACTGACACCCTGCAACGAAAAGCAAAAGGGGGTTGCCCACCGCGCCGCAAATTTGTATCGCTTCGATAAAGACAATTACAGCAATCTAACCGAGCAGGGTTTTTCGTTCGAGGTTTAGACTGTCTGCGCTGAGCCTTAATCCACAACAACTATAACAATAACGTCAACTTTAGGTGCGTCTATGAATCAGCCCCAATCCCAACAGTCGGAAAATTTCGGCTTTATTCTGCTCATTAGTTGCGTAGCTACAATCGGAGGTTTTTTATTCGGTTTCGATAGCGGCGTTATTAACGGCACCGTCGACGGCTTGCGCACTGCATTTAACGCCGACTCCATGGGCACAGGCTTTAACGTTGCGTCGATGCTTTTAGGCTGTGCTGTTGGCGCTGCGGCTGCGGGCCGCTTAGCCGATATATACGGCCGTCGCACCATGCTTATTGCTGCAGCGGCGCTTTTTATTATTTCGGCATGGGGCTCAGGTGTAGCCACCAGTTCTATCGAATTTATTTTCTATCGCATCATTGGCGGCCTAGCCGTTGGTGCCGCCAGTGTCATGACCCCCGCCTACATCAGTGAAGTTGCCCCTGCCCGATACCGTGGCCGCTTGGCAACCATTCAGCAAGTGGCGATCATTTCTGGTTTGACCGGTGCATTTCTCAGCAACTATTTACTCGCAGATGTTTCCGGCTCGGCACTCAATCCGCTGTGGATGGGCTACGCCACTTGGCGCTGGATGTTCTGGATTGAATTAGTTCCGGCGACAATTTTTTTGTTAGCGCTATTTTCAATTCCAGAAAGCCCACGCTTTTTGGTTGTTAAAGGCCGTAAAGAAACAGCGCTAGCCGTTCTGTCAAAACTTTATGGTAACGTGATTGGCCCGCAAAAACTTAACGAGATTGATGCGTCACTTGCAGGCGATCACCATAAACCCAGCTTGTCTGACCTTTTAGACAGCCAAACAGGTAAGCTTCGCAAGCTCGTCTGGGTAGGGATTGGCCTGGCAACCTTCCAGCAGCTGGTCGGTATTAATGTAGTGTTTTACTACGGTTCGGTACTTTGGCAATCCGTGGGCTTTTCTGAAAACGATGCGCTATTTATTAACGTGGTCTCCGGTACCGTCAGTATTGCAGCTTGCGTAGTGGCGTTGTTACTCGTGGATAAAATCGGCCGCAAGCCCCTTTTATGGATCGGCTCTACCGGTATGGCGATCACGCTCGGCCTAGCCGCCACCGCCTTCTCAACTGCCAGCGTAGACAGCAGCGGAAGTCTCGCCCTATCAGATTCAATGGGCGTACTAGCGCTTTCAGCTGCAAATCTATATGTGATATTTTTTAATCTGTCTTGGGGCCCAATCATGTGGGTCATGTTAGGCGAAATGTTTCCCAACCAGATTCGCGGCTCAGGCCTTGCGGTGGCCGGTGCATTTCAATGGGGCTCTAATTTTGCGATTACTATGACCTTCCCCATTATGCTTTCATCTATCGGCCTCGCAGGCGCCTATGGGTTTTACACCTTGTGTGCGGCAATCTCGATTGTGTTTGTGCTCAAATATGTTCACGAGACTAAAGGCGTCGAATTGGAAGATATGCAAGGCTAGTGATGGTATAGCCCCCGTCGCTGATAAGATCTATCTTTATCAGCCACAAAAAAGCCGGATAAATATCCGGCTTTTTTTATTCTCGCTAGTTAACGTCAAGGTACATTTCAATCAGCAACCTTTGTTTGCTTATGGTTTTTTAATCTTGGTCTGCTCGGTAATACCGTCGAGAACCTGTATATAGATGCCATCAGATAGACCCGTTTTTATCTCGCGCTTTTCGAACACCTGCGGTGCGGTTTCGACCTCAACATAGATTTTATCTTTTTCAATAATTAAAACGCGTTCGTTAATAGCCAAGACGTCATCGGCCTGATCCAAGACAATATCGGCCGTTGCACTGTAACCAGCCCGCAGGAATAGGTCATCCCGCAGTTTCACAGCAGCCTTGATTTGAAATTTAATCGTACCTTGGTCATCAATGCCTTTCGGTGAAATATACTCCAACACAGCAACAAACGACTGATCATCCATTGCACCGATTTTGAGTAGCAACTCCATACCTTCGTGAATTTTTCCCACTTCAGCTTCATCGACAGTACCGTCAAAAATCATATCCTGCATATTGGCTATGTTCGCGATAGTGGTGCCCGCGTTAAAAGTATTCGTCTCGGTAACAAAGGTTCCTTCTTTAACGGGGATATCAAGAATTAACCCTTCGAGCGTCGCCTTCACATGATTGGACACTTTACCTGCTTTCTTTGAAGCACCCTCGCGAATAATCGCCAAATTACTCTCGGCCGCTTGCAGGGTTTCAGCCTGAAGCTCGAAGTCTAAACTATATTTATTAAACTCGAACTCTGGGATTAGGCGATCTTCAAATAACTTTTTTTGTCGTTCAAACTCTCGCTTTGCGTTCGCATGCTTTAGCTTCGCCGTTTCGACTTGCGACTCCGCAGCATTGAGCCGCTCCATATTCGGGATAATTTCGATCTTAGCGATCAGCTCGCCCTTCTTTACCTTTTCACCAGCATCGATATAGATTTTTTCCACTACGCCCGATACCTGTGACTTTATCTCAACCTCCCGACGTGGAATGATCTTTCCGGTTGCCACAGTCTTTTTAACAACGCTGCGAATCTCTGCAGTGGTAGTCGTATATTCGACCGGCTTCTGTTGCGATTTTTTATAGAGAAACACCCCCGTCCCCACAAATAACACAGCCATTAATAAGGCCGCTGAAATACTTATAAATTTTTTCATCAATAGAAACTTCCTAATACTCGTTATTATTCGTCTTGTAATGCTAATACTGGATCTACTGCCGCGGCTTTTCGTGCTGGCAAATAGGAGGCGAACGCGCCTGCGATTAGTAGTACCAACATCGCGCTTAACGCTGTACTGAAACTCACCTCTGGATTTAAGAATCCGCCGATCCCACTCTTCGCATCACCTGTAATTTTCGCCATTAACTCCACCACACCAACGCCCGCCACCAAACCGAGGTAGCCGGCAAAAAATGTGATTACCATCGACTCCTGAATAATTGCCGTAACAATCGAAAACGGCGTTGCACCTATCGCTTTGCGAATGCCAATTTCTTTGGTCCGTTCTTTTACTGAAATTAGCATTATATTGCCAACCCCAACCACGCCGGCGATGATCGTGCCTATAGCAACCACCCAGCTGAAGATCGAAATAGCTGCGAACATTTGTTGTACTTGATTGTAATCTTTCTGCACGTTGTAGCTACCAATCACACCCCGATCATCTGGGTGAACTCGGTGGCGCGCTCTTAGAAAAGAGCCTATTTTGTTTTCCAAAATTGAGGTATCAACGCCTTCTTTAGCCGTGATCAACATTCGATGTACGGTATCTCTTTGATTGAATGTTTTACGTAAAGTCGTGTGAGGTAAGAATATTTTACTGAGATCTTGCTGCGCCCAATTGCTCGTAGCGGATGGGCTAATTACACCGACCACTAAGAATTGAATACCTAGAATACTAAATGACTTGCCAATCGATTCTTGGCTAGTACCAAACAACGTTTCACTTACTTTGCTACCAATAACGGCCGTTTTCCTATGCTCACTTACATCTAGCTCATTCAAAAAACGTCCAGCGTGTAGTACATATCCCTTCGCGTAAAGCTCTACCGGCAAGATTCCTGTTACATCAAACGAATCACCTTTGTCTCTATATACCGCATACTGAGTCCCCATACCGTTACCCGGTCCAATCGCTTCAATTCCCGGCACACGCAATAGTAACGCGTCGATGTCTGTATCATTCAAGCGAACATAGCGTCCCTTACTCAGCCCTTCATAGGGAATACTGGTCGGACGGCCTCCCCAAACATAAACAGCGTTTCGCAATCCACCAAAGCCAGCTTCAGCGCTATTTAATAGACCTCTACCAGCGCCCATTAAACACACCAACATAAAGATTCCCCAAAATACGCCAAATGCCGTCAATGCTGTGCGTAGTTTATGGCGGCGTAAGCTTTCGAAAATTTCTCGCCAAACATCACTATCTATGAGGTGCATATGCATTCCTTACGGACATGATCATTCTCTCATCGCTTCAATAGGCTGGATCTTTGCCGCACGTAGTGCCGGCGCCAAGCCCGCAAATGTTCCTGCAACCACTAGTATAACTATCGCAGTAAAGGCTACATTTAAATCTACCTCTGGCCGCTGAAAAAACGATGAACTTGCTCCCGCACCTTGCAGTACAATATTTGCCAGTTCTATTAAGGCTACACCCATTACAAGACCCATATAGCCAGCTATTGAGGTGATCAGTACCGACTCGCTTAAGATCATCCAAGTAATAGCGTTTGGTGTCGCTCCCAGTGCTTTTCGTACACCTATTTCGCGAGTTCGATCCTTTACCGTAATAATCATAATATTACTAATGCCAACAATACCTGCCGCTAAAGTACCCAGGCCGACAAACCACACGAAGGCGCCAATAGCGCGAAATGTTTGCGATATTTGTTCCGTTTGTCGAGCGAAGTTAAAGGCGAAAATTGCGCGGCTATCTTTTGGGTGGATTAAATGACGTTGTTTTAACAACGCAACAATATCATCTTCAAATTTGTAGGAATCTCGAGCGGTGATCGGCGTAACGGTAATTTGGCCGACTGTTTGACCTCGTCCAAATGTTTTTTGGAATGTTGTCAATGGGACATAGACGCGCTCAGACATTCTGCCCTCGCGGCCTGAATCGTAGAAAACGCCTACGACTTTTAGCACAATCCCATGAAACTGGATACTCTTACCAACAGCATTCTCTTTGCCGAATAACGCCTCCTGAACGGCTGTACCTATTATCGCGACCTTGCGGTTTTCTTGATTATCCAGTTTATTTAGGGTGCGGCCTTCACGATACTCCAAATATTTTTTTATATTAAAATAGTCATTTGCAACACCCAACACACTAAAGTTAGCAGACTTATTTTGATAGGTAACGTTCACCGTGCGACGCCAACGTTCCCCTGCTTGATTTTCGGCAGAAATATATTCCACACCCTCTATCTCGCGTTTTATTGCTTCAATATCTTCCTCAACAAACTCAATTCGACGTCCCTGCGGTATACCTTTATACGGCATCGCGGTAGATCTCGCATTAATCCAGATACTGGTGCGATCGTCACTACCAAAATTACTGTTGGTGCCATTCTCCAAGCCTTTACCTGCACCTAGTAAAAGTATGAGCATTAAGATCCCCCAGAACACACCAAACGCAGTCAGAAAGGTTCTGAGTTTATTCTTGCCGATAGTGAAGAGAATTTCTTGAAGGTTGTCAAAGTCCATTATGTCGACTCGACTTCAACATAGCGCTCACCTAGCTCATCCGTGACAACTAGGCCATCTTTCAAGTGGATCATGCGCTGGGTTTGGCTAGCAATATCATCTTCGTGGGTAACAATGATGATTGTCTTACCTTCCCTGTGTACATCCTTAAATAGCTCCATGACATCTTTGGTGGTTTCGCTATCAAGTGCGCCGGTCGGTTCATCCGCTAAGATGACTTTCGGGTTGGTAATTAGCGCTCTCGCGATAGCGATTCGCTGTTTCTGGCCTCCAGACAATTCAGATGGTAAATGATGGGCTCTATCCGCCAAGCCAACACGATCAATAAGCTGTTCCGCGCGGTAGTTGCGTTGTTTACGCGAGACACTTTGATAGTAGAGCGGCAGCGCGACATTTTCGATTGCAGACTTAAAGCCCAGCAGGTTGAATGATTGAAACACGAATCCTAGATGCTCATTCCGTAATTGCGCTGCTTGCTTTTCGGTTTGCGCTTTAATGATATTTCCAGCGAGCCTATACTCACCACTGTCGTGCCGATCCAGTATCCCTAGAATATTTAGTAAGGTCGATTTCCCCGAGCCCGATGAACCCATAATTGACACAAGCTCGCCCTCCGCTACACAGAGATCGATACCTTTTAAGACATGCAAGCGCTGGGCTTGATCACCATAATATTTATGTAACCCGGTGAGTTGGATCATGCGTTTAGCTACACCTTCTTTTTTAGATTCTTGGCTAAGTGTACGCGACCGTTGGTGCGGATACCGTCATTAGTATTGATTAGCCAACGACTTTACCTAGGTTCGCTGTTACACTCCAGCGTTGTAGTAAAAACATAAAAATAACGATTTAGTTAACGCTAATACAGCTAATGAAATCCAATCTTTATAACCTAATAAGATTTATCGCCGTCATTGTTACTTTGCTAGCGGTGCTCGCCCAGTATTATGCCCCGAAAAAACAGTTCGATTTACATCCCTCGAGCATTACATCTCATTCTATTTATAGTGCTATCGATCCGAATACAGGCCGCCAATCGGCAACCTGGATATCGGAGTCACGAGAAGATTGGGCGTGCACTTACACAGCTAGCCTAGAGTTTGGTTGTGGTTACAGTCTTAGCTGGGGTTCCGACCCATCTCATGGTATGGACCTATCACGATATGATGGGTTCAAAATTAAGATTCATTATAGTGGCTCCGCTGAACGAATTCGTTTATTTATTCGTAATTTCAATTCAGCGTACGCCACGGCGGATAACGAATCCACAACGAAGTTTATGTCTACGCAATTGCGCACTAACGAACTTGATCACGAAATCTTTGTAAAGTTTAGTGAATTTAGTGTCGCCGAATGGTGGATTACTGAGAACCAAGTTCCGCGTCAGTTTGTAGCACCTGAATTTACCAATATTTTTGTTATTGGCGTCGATCACGTCGTTTACGGCACCCATCGCGTTCGGGTAGAGAAGATTCAGCTTGTTGGTGACTGGGTAAAAACCGAAAACTTCCTTCTTGGCATTATTGGACTTTGGATGGTTATTTTACTTTGGGAGGGTCTATCACGCTTTTATCGTCTGTATCAGCGCTCCCGCGAGGGTCAGCAACTTATCGTTGAGCTGGTCAATAGCTATCAAAAGCTAGAAACAGAAAAGAACGAATACGAAGTTCTCTCAACGACAGATGTTTTAACCGGTGTTTGTAATCGTGCAGGGATAATGCATCACATCCAAACAAAATATCGCCCGCGCACTGACCTAAAAGCGATAGGGCTTATGATTATCGACATCGATCACTTTAAGCGCGTTAATGACGTTCACGGTCATGATGTCGGCGATAAGGTTCTTATTTCCCTAGTCGAGATTATTGTCGCTAATATCAGGCAAGATGATGTATTCGGGCGTTGGGGCGGCGAAGAATTCGTGCTACTTTGCCCTATTAGCTCTATCAGTAATTTTCGTGGTCTCGCTGATAAACTGTGTGGGGCTATAGAGCAATGTCAGTTTGGACACGGAATTACGCACCCCATAACCGTTAGTATTGGTGCCGCGGTAATGGCCGATGCAGACTCTTTTGATATAACATTTAAACGTGCCGATGAAGCACTTTATCAAGCCAAAAACTCTGGCAGGAATAGAGTCGTTTACGCTAATTAAGCTACTAGCGCTGCGAATGCTTATCCAATACAGACGCCTCATTTTTCTGAATTTAGCTATAGACTTATGAAACCGCTAATCCCTCATAAAGACATAAGTGTTACCACATTATCTCTTGGTGATACTGGCGAGCCACTGCTAATCGTCGATAATTTTTTAGCTAACCCAGAAGCTCTCTTGGAGCATGCCTCAACCGTATCTTTTCAACCCGATTCAGGCCAGTACCCCGGCGTTCGCGCTCAAGCGCCTGCCAGTTTTAACGACGCTATTCACGCTCAACTTAGCGATTCAATTCGCGCGACGTTTGGCCTAGCGCGGCGAGAGTTCAAAGAAATAGATAGCTTTTATTCGGTGGTGACAACAGCTCCGCAAGATTTAAATTTACTTCAACAGCTGCCTCACTTTGATCGCACCCAACGTTCAGATTTGGCGTCGGTATATTATTTATGTGCTGAACATTTTGGTGGTACCGCCTTCTATCGGCACCGTTCTACGGAATACGAATATGTTGACAGCGCTCGACGTATGCCCTACTTATCCAGACTCGACAAAGAGCTTACAGAATCGCCACTACCGAAACCACCTCAGTACCTGAATGGAAGCACCCCCCTGTTCGAGCAAATTGGGATAACTAACGCAATCTTTAACCGTTTGATTATCTATCGCTGTACCAGCCTACATTCCGGCTGCATAGCCTCCCCGCCAAGCACCTCAACCAACTTAACGGAAGCTCGACTTACTATTGCGTCGTTTCTGCATTCCTAAAGTTCAACACCACAACGCAGTGATCGTAACCGGCTCAGTCCAATCACCACACCATTTGCCTCATTCCACATCCAATCCCGCTTTGGCAACGCGACTGCACATTGATTTATTTCGGATAAAAAAAAGCCCCAGCGTGTAGCTGGGGCTTTGATTGATTCACCCAATTGGGCGAACTAGTTAAGAGACTTAGTTCGCTTCAAAGCGTACGTTGTCAATTGCAAAGTTAAGTAAAACATCGGCATTCTCAAATGCCATACCAAACTCTTCATCGATCAAACTGTAGTCTGGCGAGCTCATGTCTGACAGCGGAATAGTTACCGTTGTCCAACCATTAGTAACATATGGCTGACCACTTGCGGCCCAGGGTGCCCACTCGTAGAAGGCATCAACGCCACTTGCATCGCGGAATCGAATCTTAAATACGCCATCTGTAAGTGGTTCAAACGTATTCAAGTCGAACTTCAATGAGTAGTCCGCGATGTTGCTACCAACTGTTGTTCCAGCATCACTTCCACCTAACTGGTTGCCATTTCGCCAAAAGAGATCATACCAAGCAGTATCACCAGTAGATGCATTGATACGACCATAGTTAGACTCATCGATAGAGATATCTGGGAGATTTTCTGGCTCAACATTACCCCACCACTTACCTTTTTCATCCCAGTCGAAGAATACCAAGCTGGTATCAGCAACAGGTTCAGGTCCTGGGCAAGCGAAATCACGGGTATCGAAGCGAACGTTATCAATCGCAAAGTTCAACAATTGATCCGAACCCTCAAACGCCATACCAAATTCTAGGTCGATTTGGCTGTAATCTGGAGAACTCATCTCAGTTAAAGGAATTTCGACAGTAATCCAACCGTTCGTCTGCCATGCAGCACCAAGCGTATTCCAAGGGCCCCACTCGTAGAATGCATCTACGCCGCTCTCATCACGGAATCGGATCTTAAATACACCAGCATCGATTGGTGACATCACGTTGATATCAAACTTCAAAGAGTATGTAGCTAGATCTGTGCCTACAACGTCGCCAGGCAAGCCTAAGCTATCGCCGTTTCTCCAGAACAAATCAAACCATCCAGTGCCGCCAACCTGCTGATTAATTCGGCCATACTCATTGCCATCGAGAGAAATACTCTTTTCATTTTCGGGAACAACACTTCCCCACCAAGAGCCTTTCGCTTCCCAATCAAAGAATACTAAGTCGTCACTCTTGGTTGGGTGCAAACGATCACCAAAGCCAGGAGTTTCGAAACGTACATTATCGATTGCAAAATCCAGCAAGATATCAGCACCTTCAAACGCCATACCGAACTCTTCATCGATCAGGCTGTAGTCTGGCGAACTCATATCAGCAAGTGGGATTTCAACTGTAACCCAGCCATTGGTAACGTATGGCTGACCAGAAGTCGCCCACGGTGCCCAATCATAGAAAGCGTCTACGCCACTTGCATCGCGGAAACGAATTTTAAACACACCAGCATCGATTGGTGACATGACGTTGATATCAAACTTCAGTGAGTAGTCAGCAATGTTAGCGCCAACAGTCGTACCCGCGGTACTACCACCTAGCTGATTACCATTTCTCCAGAACAAGTCGAACCAACCTGTATCACCAGTTTGCATGTTGATGCGGCCATAGTTAGATTCATCGATAGATATCAACGGATCATTTTCTGGCTCTACATTACCCCACCACTTACCTTTTTCATCCCAATCGAAGAATGTAAGGTCTGCGTTCTTAACAGGTTGCAGGTCGATATAACACATAGCCAATTGCTGACTAACGAACTCGACACCCGGTGCAATGGTAATGTTATCGAAGCCAATTGGGCCACCAGCATTAGTTACATCACGCCCATTGGCGAAGATGTTAAAGCCGAATCGAGTAACTGCGTTGATATCGAAGTTTTCAGAGGTACCCTCAGCAAATAGCTCTTCAAGCATTTGACTAGTGGTTGCACCTTCACCTTCTTCTAAATCCATCGCTAGGTCGTAGCTAAACGTCGCCCATTCATCAGTCTTGAACATACCACCAGACAAGGCTTCCATTGGGAACAAGCCTTTGTTGCCGTCGACATCAACCAAGAAAGCTTGGATAGCTAACTTGCCATCATCAAAATAGTCGCCTGGGATCATAGTATCGAACGAGAAGCTGCCTTGGTACATCATTGAAGGCATCATAGCTACAGGAAGGTCAGAAGCAATTGCAAAGCCATCTTCCGCTGACGCCCAACTAGGCGTTACTGTCAGCCAATTATAAACAGTACTAAATATCGCTGTACCCTCACCACTCAGTACGGTTGGCACGCCAAATTCGGCCTTGTTACCTGCGCTGAAATCAACCACATAGTCACCGGTTTCTTCAGAAACATCGGTGCTTGGGTCGTACGGATATAGCGCTACAGTATCAATAAACAAATACTGTTCTGGCGTTCCGTCTTCGTAGTATTCGTGAGTTAGAAATTCAGGCTTTTCAAGTGCATAGTTATATATGACACCAACACCGACGATACGACTCATGTCTGGGGCGTTATCAGTGATCGCGTCCATTGCCTCTTCACCGACACGGATTTTTAAGTCGTGCCAAATCCCTTTTTCAACAGGCAAGCCATCGGAGCCGTCATTCGTACTGGTTGCACGAGCATCGATATCCGTGCGAATGAAGGCGCTGGTATCAATGTCAAATGAGTTAATCCAAGTTCCACCATTACCTGTGTCGATTAGACCGCGGTTACCATCGGCATCCTCAACAACATACTGCGTCCCCAAATGGTGCGCAGATTCGCCCCAAGGATCAGTTCCCCAAGGGTTACCAAGGTGCTGTATAGGATAGTAGAGGGACATAAAAATAGTCCCGTTGCGCAAGTCAACTTCGTACGGCAATACACCGACGACCGTTACACTATCGCCTTTTTCTACATCGTCGCCCCAGAAAGCTTTAACACCTAAAGCTTGCTGTTGAACCTGAAGATACAATTCTGAATCAGGAGCTTCTGGATCGGATTTAGTCCATTCGATAGACCAATCGGCAACTTGGCTCTCATCACTAAAGTCCCAAGCAGCAGTAAAAACTTCGCCGGCTTCTGGCACGGTCGCTACGGAAGTGTTCTTAGGCCCCAAGTCCACCTCAGAAGAACCTCCACACCCGGCAAGAGCAGCGGCAACGCTGCTCAGGAGCAGATATTTCTTAAACATTTATCTAGCCTCTTTTATAGATTATTGTTTCTTAATATGAGTGCAATCTTCTCGATTGATCAATGCAATCGATGTTATCCGTCAATACCGTTTCTATTTGAACGATATTTGCGTTTCAAACACGTTAGCCCAAGGATTCTTAAGCCGAATCGACCACATTCAGATTCCAGCGCCCAAACTTAGAGCTTTATGCATGCAATTGTCAATGATTCTTTCACGGTTTGACCCCCATTAGCGCGACATTTCACCACTAAAACCGCGATACATTCTATCCGAGGGTTGCATCCTGTCCAAGACAAATATACGCGCTACGCCGTTAGTTAAAACCCCGACCAATAGACCTTGAAGAATAGCCAGCTAAACAACACCCCCTGCCAAAGAGGAATAAAACACGTCAACTCTGCTCAACTGACCGCAGATTTGTGCCATACGATATTAATCGTCGGTGTTGACGACGTGAAGGCCCAAATAGCTACCCACGAAGCCTCCAGCTTGAGCGGTGCTTAGAATCTTCGCGTCAAGATTCTCCACAAGCGTTACCCAAGAACCCACGCTGTTGAGCTTATCTGTTTTATAGGAAAAGCTAATCCGATCCAAGGCAATCTCTACTCGCAATTCAATCCCGTCAAGACCCGACGTAAGTTGGCGTTGCACCACCCTATCGGAGTTAACACCATTCTGTCGCCATACGCTTACACTTAAATCTGAACCTACGCGCTCTACGGCAAGATAGTAGTATGCTTGTTCGCTCTGAAAAGCTGCTAGTCCTGCACGTAGCTTCGGACTACTCGGGACAGCTAAGCTAGTAGTTGCCACGGCGTTCTGGTGTTGTAATCGGCGGCCCAGAAACGCGGGCTGCGCCAAGCTGGAAAGATCGTTTGATCCGCCAGTAATCGCAAGCTTTCCAGCGTCAAAGCTATACCAACCCTCACTGGGTGTGCGCAGCATATTCCACGGCATCGATAAGACCTCGCCGTCAAAGTCATCCCGCCAGATAAAATTACCCGTAGTCGGCTGAATACCGGCTCTACTATTTACATTAATAGTACGGGTATTCGTTATCGGCAAAGCGGGGGCTTCCGACCGCAGCGCTACCAGCTCACCTTTCGGCAAAATTATTGGCCAGCCATCGCGCCATTTTACCGGTAGTAAAAAGGTCTCCCGGCCAGTATTAAAATGGCGTTGTTGGTAATTTCGAGTGGCGAGGAACACCACCCACCAGTCGCCGGCGGGAGTCTGTACCAGATCGGCATGACCTGCGGTTGCGACTGGGTTGGCGCGATTGGGGTCTAGGTCGCGCTGCGTTAAAATTGGGTTACCCGAGTAGGGCGAGAACGGCTTATCTAGACTGCGGGTACGAAACACAACTTCAGAGTGCTTATCCGACGTGCCGCCTTCCGCACAAAGTAGGTAATACCACCCATCCACGCGATAGATATGTGGCGCCTCGATCCATACCGGCTCAGAAGCCAAATCGACCCCACCATTGACAATCACGCGGCCAGTGCCAGCCATTACTTTTTGCGTACCGAGATCATACTGCCACAACCAGATAGCGCGGTGCCCTTGATACAGCGGCTCACCAATCGGCGGCCCATTGTGAGCAATGTAAACTTTACCGTCGTCATCAAAGAAAAGATCTGGATCAATACCATTAATTTCAGGTAGGTAGATTGGATCTGACCACTCTCCAGCGGGGTCACGAGTTGTAACGATAAAGTTACCGCCACCGCTATCAACCGCCGTGCTAATTACGTAGAAAGTACCCTGGTGATATCGAATAGTAGGCGCGTAGATTCCCCTAGAAACGCCCACCTCATGCAGTTTTAGTTGGCTCGGACGGGTAAGCACGTGACCTAGCTGCTGCCAATTAACCAGATCGGTCGAACGAAACAGTGGGATACCTGGATAATAAGAGAATGACGAGGTCACCATGTAGTAGGCATCCTCAGCATAGACAATACTCGGATCTGGATAGAAGCCCGCTAAAATCGGATTTTGGAATTCACCCGGTGCAAGTGGCTCGGCAAACATCGGGTCATTGCCGCGGTATTCAAACCAATCGAAATAAACCGGCTGCACGTCCTTAGTCGCGGCCGCTGTATCCATAGCCGCGCTATCGCGGCCCTCTTCGCCAGTCGGCCTTAGACTACAAGCACATAGAATAGGGACTATGACTGCCAGCAAAGTCCAAGCAATTTGGCGCTTTGAACCCAATATTGCATAACCACGTTTAGCCATAACCTCTCCCTCCCCTTGCTACAGACCTTTTAAGGTTGCGCAGCAGTAAGTGCATCAGCAAAGCCTTGTAGGGCCAGCTTGGGCGAATAATCGGCATTAAATAACAAGGGCCAATCCGGATGTCCGCGGAAGTTTGGTATCCAACTGTCGGCGTCGGTAATACCCCACACGGTTACACCGCCGCGCTGAGCTGGAGGAACAACTTCCAAATACGCTGCCAGGACAGCCTGGTAACGATCCGCTTGCAGCTGCTCAGCAGTCGCGCTCAGCTCGGTCATATCCTCATCAGAGTTCATGGTGATATCGAGCTCGGTAATCTTTACCATCAAACCCAAATCGACAACGTCTTGAAAGGTATTCTTAATCGCATTTGCAGACGGCCAATCACTCAAAATATGCATCTGAAAACCGACACCGTCGATAGGAATGTCTCGAGCAACCAAGTCCGTAACCAAGCTAACCATCGCAGCGGTTTTAGAACCGTCGTTGCTCAAGTTGTAATCGTTGTAGTATAGAAGGGCGTCATCATCCGCTGCCCGCGCCGCAATAAAGGCTTTTTCGATATAGCTTTCGCCAATATTCTGCAACCAAACGCTGTCGCGCAGTGCGCCGTTACTGTCGGAGATGATTTCGTTCAGCACGTCCCAGCTAACCACAATATCGGCATCGGCATAGCGTGAAACAATCGTAGTGATGTGACTTTCCATCATGCTAGTCCACGCGGCCGCGTCGCCACTAAAGTTCGACATCCAGTTCGGAATTTGGCTATGCCAAACCAGCGTATGGCCGTGTACCGACAAGCCATTGCTAGTTGCATAGTTAACGAGCGCATCGGCATCATCGAAGAAGTAGGTGCTCTCTGCCGGGTGTAAATAAGCAGGCTTCATAATGTTTTCGGCGGTAATCTGGCCGAAATGGCTGGTAACAATGGCGCTGCGACTACTGCTGCTCAACACACTTTTCGAGTCATTTCCTGCGGGCACCGCCACGCCGATAGGAAAACTAGCGTGGCTCTGTAAGTTGGTAACCGTAATTTCGCCACTTGGCGTGGGTGTCACTTCGGGGGTTGGAGTAGCCGTCGGCACTGGCGTTACTTCCGGCGTGGGGGTAGGTGCGGGCGTTGGTGTTGCTCCGCCCGAGCCGCCTGACCCTCCGCAACCTATCAAGCTAACAACGGCTAACGCCAATGGAATTGAACTCAGCACTTTTTTTGACATGATTTTTTTCGACATAGGTAGACTCATATACATCTTCGGGTTACACCTAAATTGACCAGCCCAGAATCGCCTTCGGCGAACGGAACAGCGGTTAAATTTGCGCGATTAGTCGGCTATAATGACGCCAAAATATCTTATAGTCAAAAAAACCATAAGAGACGCCACTAGTTTTTGACAGGAAATGTTTAGCGCGCTGCCTAACCCTCAACCGCCTTATCCAAACCCACAATGGCTATAATCAGTGACTATTCATTAAATATGATGAAACGATACAAACTCATAAAGCGATGCAAAATCGGTCAGCGGCTTAAGCTATCGATGTGAAACCAACGCAGCTGAACTAACCTTACCTGCAGCCGCTGTAAGCTACACTCGGTTACTTGCTCGATTACTTGCCATACAGCTAAAGCACCTTATTTTAGGCCCATCAAGGAGTCAATCCATGTTTTCAACCATTATCACCCCTCGCAAACCCAGCAGGTCGCTGCTGGTACTGACGTGCGCTCTAACACTTGCCCTAAGTCAGTTCGCGCTCGGCGGTTTGGGTGATAAGGCCTATCTGCTTGAAAAGCCTCGCAAAGACGCATTTGAACTAGTAGGCCCCAGCGAGCAGGCTGTACTGTTCATGGACAGCAACGATCACAAAGGCGCGTTGCACGCACTTAGTGACCTACAGGCCGATATTGAGCGCGTAACCGGTAAGCGTGCGCAACTTACCCACAACGCGGCCGAACTTAGCGGCCACGCGGTAATCGCAGGCACCATTGGCGTTAGCCCTATTATTGACGACCTGATTGCCCGCGGCGCAATTGACCCAAGCGCCATCAAAGGCAAATGGGACGGCTACCACATGCAAGTCGTCAACAAACCACTGCCTGGGGTTGAGCGCGCACTGGTTATCGCTGGCGCCGACATGCGCGGGACAATCTATGGCATCTACGATGTCTCCGAAGAGATTGGGGTATCGCCTTGGTACTACTGGGCCGATGTGCCGGTGGCCAGCAAACCAGTACTTTACCTAAGCAAACAACTGCGAACCCAAGCTGCACCGAAAGTGAAGTATCGCGGCATATTCTTAAACGACGAAGCCCCGGCGCTCAGCAACTGGGTTTATCAGAACCACGGCAATTACAACCACGAATTCTATGTAAAAGTATTCGAGCTGTTGCTGCGCCTGAAAGCTAACTTTCTTTGGCCTGCAATGTGGAACAACGCCTTTGCCGACGACGACCCACAAAACATGATTCTGGCCGACGAGTACGGCATTGTTATGAGCACCTCGCACCACGAACCTATGATGCGTGCCGACAAGGAATGGAACCGCTACGGCAAAGGTCGCTGGGAGTATTCAACCAACCCCGATGAGCTGGCAAAATTTTGGGAGCAGGGCGCACGTCGCAATAAAGCGTATGAAAGCATCTTCACCATGGGCATGCGCGGCCAAGAAGATAAGCCCATGAGCGAAGGCGAAAATATCGAGCTATTGGAAGCGATCGTTCAAGATCAGCGCAATATTCTCACTAAAGTGTTCGATGACCGCCCCATTACCGACGTGCCACAAGTGTGGTGCCTCTATAAAGAAGTACAAAGCTATTACGAAAAAGGTATGCGTGTGCCAGACGACGTGATTCTGCTTTGGACCGATGACAACTGGGGCAACATTCGCCGCTTGCCGACGCCCGAAGAACGTCAGCGTAGTGGCGGCGCGGGGGTTTACTATCACTTCGATTATGTCGGTGGGCCGCGCTCTTATCGTTGGATCAACACCTACCCGATTAGCAAAATTTGGGAGCAAATGAACCTCGCCTATGAATATCAGGCCGATCAAATCTGGATTACCAATGCCGGCGACCTCAAACCGATGGAATATCCCATCGAGTTTTTCTTACGCATGGCCTGGGATCCAGAAAGCTGGCCAAAAGAGCGCCTGCAAGAATTCGGTATACTTTGGGCGACACGTGAATTCGGCGCTGAATATGCGGCCGAAATCGAAACATTAATGACCGGCTACACGCGGCACAACGGTCGCCGCAAGCCCGAACTAATGGAGCCGAACACCTATAGCCTGCTTTACTACAACGAAGCTGCGCGTATTGAAGCCGAACTCGATCAACTGGTAGCGAGCGCAGAGCAACTCTACGCAAAAATTCCCGCTGAAAAAAAGTCCGCATTTTTTCAGTTAGTCCTGCATCCGGTTAAAGCCAGCACAATAGTGACCAAGTTAAATATAGCGCTAGGGCGCAACCGCTTGTATGCCGAACAGGGTCGCGCCGATACCAATATTTACGCCGCAAAAGCTGAAGCTCTGTTTGCCGCTGACACCGAATTGAAAAATCAGTACCACCTGATTAATGGCGGTAAGTGGAACCACTTTATGAATCAACCACATATCGGTTACACCAACTGGAATAACCCTGAAGGCGACCAGCTTCCCGCCACTCACCATTACAGCCCAGGCAACTATGCCGAAATGGGTATCGCCGTTGAAGGCATCGAGTCTGGCTGGCCCGCCGCCGTCTCTGGTCACTGGCCGCACACAGGAAAGTTTGAACTCAATTTTGATTTCTTTGGTAAATCAAAACGTTCACTAGAGATCTATAACCGCGGAACGAAAGCGTTCGACTATCGTATTACAACCAGCGAGCCATGGATTAAACTTAGCGACAGCACCGGTACAGTAACAGTAAGCGAAAAGATCGATGTCAGTATCGATTGGGATAAGGTACCCGACGGAGAGCACAGTACAACACTCAACATTAAGGGCACGGGTTGGCAGGGCGCTCATATCCGCGTCAACATCACTAAGCCCAGCGCTAAATTGCGAAAAACTGCACGCGGGTTTGTTGAAGCGGATGGCTATATCAGCATAGAAGCCGCGAGCTTCAGCGCCAATAAAAAAGCCAGCGGTTTAAGCTGGCAAGAAATTCCTCAACACGGTCGCACGCAAAGCGCTATGTCGGTATTTCCAATCGGCGACAAAAGCTTTAGCAAACCAAGCGAAGCACCTTACCTAGAATATGACGTCACCTTCGTAAACACCGGCACCTTTGAACTCAGCACCCACGTCGCACCTAGCTGGCCGTTTACCCCAGGCCACGGCCTGCGCTATGCGGTAGCGATTGGCGATGAAACGCCGCAGATTATCGATATTGTCGAGGGCATGAATGGAACGGACAGCAACTGGGAGGAATCGGTACGCAACGGCGTTCGCGTTAGCAAAAGTCAACATCAGGTTACAACCACTGGGCGCAATAAGATTCGTCTTTACATGATCGACCCAGGCGTGACCCTGCAAAAAATTATTGTCGATACCGGCGGCTTACTTCCCAGTTACCTCGGCCCGGAAGAAAGTCAAAAACTATAATCGACCCGCCAAGTTATTAACCCAGCACTAGGCTGTTTTGGGTAAATTGGCTTTGCGGAACTGTGACGGCGTAATACCCGTCATAGTGCGGAAGGTGGTGTTGAACACCGACTTCGAATTGAATCCGCAGGCGTACATAATGTCGGTAATTTTTTCAGCATTATGTGCGCACAAGCGGTCCTTTGCTTCTTCAATGCGGTAGCCGTTTACAAATTCATAAAAGTTTTTATGGAAATCGGCATTTAATACATGGGATAAGTGATGGGCGGGAATATCTAGCTGCTGCGCAAACGAGTTGAGCGTTAAATCGGAATCCAAATAGGGTTTTTGGCGCTCCATATAATTGCGTACCATCGCCACATATTCCAACTTCACTGAATCTGGAAGCAGTGCCTGTTTCGCCGGAATGGCTGGAATAGCCATAAGCTTAGCGTTAGCGGGAAGCTGCAAGATATCCGGCTGCTGTAAAGTCACAAAAACCACCGCATTGGTTGCCACAAACAACCCCATTACCGCAAATAGTTTTAAATCCAACGGGTTCACATAGGCAATCTCTGGAAACTGTAACCACAATAGGTTATTCGCATAACGCATCAGCGTAGCGCAGGTAAAACCACCCACTAACAGCAACATCCAACCGAGATTACGATTTTTGATAGTGGAAAAATTAGCGCCCAACTCACGGTGATAGCGATACAGCAACAGGTACAACCAAACCAGATACAGGCCCATATACAGCGTACTTAAACTGGTAAGAACACGGACTTCCGCAAAGGAAAAAACGTAGTTCGCAGCCACCTGCTGTTGTTCTAAGGTTTGCGGACCAAACCCGAGGCGATAAATCATATAGCCGAAATGACAGATGAAGGCGATAAAATGCAACCCATGCCTAGACACTAACCGGAACGACTGCTGTATACGCGACTGCAAATAAAGCAGCAAGAGCGGCCCCAAAAGATAGTCAAACGACATAGCCGCGTGAACAATGTGCGTGTAGTTGTAATGCACATTCAGCTGCAATTTGATCAGCACACCATCCATATAGGCACAGGCGCTGGAAAACATTAGTGCCGCCAACAACAGATTACTGAGCCGATTGCCACGCTGGCTCGTAAATAAGAACAAAGCGAAGAACAACAACAAAAACACCGTGATGACGTCTAAAATTAAATATACTTGGTAAGATGTTTCATACGGCATTCGAGCATTCCTTGAAAATGAAGTCTGGTGCACCATCGTTCGACCGCACTCGTCGCGCGACACTAATTTTGCGGTGGGTAACAAGTGTATGGATGACGGCTATATCGATTAGCCATTGGCTATGCTAACCAACAATCATCAAAAACAGGTTCGGTTTAGCCAAATCGAACCTCAATAAGACTAAATTAGCCCCTATTACCTACTATTAATAGGGGTTTGATAGTTGTAACTTTTAGGGCGCTTGTATAGTCTTGCTGACTATATCCCACGCTCGCAGACCTGCTGGATACCCGCTCCAAGATGAATCAAAATGCCCCACTTTTCCCCAACCCGCCCAGCATTGGCGTAACCCGACGCCTCGCCGCAATTGGCGAATGCATGATCGAAATTGGCGGTAACGGCAAGGGCGGCTTACAGCAGGGCATGGCGGGCGATACCTACAACACCATCGTTTACTTGGCGCGACTGCTCGGTTCCTCTCGTTGGCGCGTGCACTATGTTACCGCCATGGGCGAAGACCCATTTAGTGAACGCATGCTTCACCAGTGGCAGCTTGAAGGCATTCGCTGCGAACTGGTAGCCCGTATACCCGACAAAAACCCCGGCCTCTACTATATTCACCTTAACGAGTCTGGCGAACGCAGTTTCACCTATTGGCGGAACGACTCCGCTGCACGTCAGTGCTTTGAGCACCCAGGTGCCGACGCTACGCTGAAAGAGCTCGAATCCTTCGACTTAATCTATATCAGCGGGATTAGCCTAGCCATTCTGCCGGAAACTAGTCGCATTAAGCTTCTAGCCACCCTCGACAAGATGCGCGCCAAGGGCGGCAAGGTTGTCTTCGATAACAACTATCGTCCCAATCTCTGGTCCAGCGTCGACGAGGCAAAACGCGTTTACAACCAATTTCTCGCCAAGTGCGATATTGCCTTACTCACGCTTGAAGATGAGCAACTCCTGTTTAATTCGCCCTCAGCCGAGCACGTATTGGTGCGCTGCGCATCCCTCGGGATCGACGAGATCGTCATCAAGCGCGGCGCCGAGCCCTGCTTAGTACGCTTCGACCACGGCGTGTTATCGATACCTGCCGAGCCGGTCACTAAAGTGGTTGATACTACTGCCGCTGGCGACTCCTTTAGCGGCGCTTATCTGGCCGCGCGCCTGCACGGAAAAAGCCCGCGCTTGGCTGCAAAATGGGGGCATAAACTGGCAAGCACCGTTATCCAGCACCGTGGCGGCATCCTCGCACGGAAATATATGCCCGACATGCTGACCCTAGGAGAAGCAACCAACTAAACAGAAGCTCTCAGTCCAGCTGCAACCCTTGAGCGTAATCTTCCGCAATTCAAGCAGCCGCTTATTGCAACCCATAGTTAACCTTAAGACTAAAAATTAGGTCGCCAGCGCGCCGCTAGCGCCCCTCGGAGTTTACTCACGTGAAAATCACAGAAGCGAAAGTTATTGTTTGCAGCCCCGGCCGCAATTTTGTCACCCTTAAAATCGTCACCGATGAAGGTGTTTACGGCATCGGCGACGCCACCCTCAATGGACGCGAGAAATCGGTGGTGTCTTTCTTGGAAGATTATCTATGTCCGTCGCTAATTGGTCGCGATCCACAGCGAATTGAAGACATCTGGCAATTTTTTTACCGTGGTGCTTACTGGCGTCGTGGGCCCGTGGGGATGACTGCCATTGCCGCTATCGACACGGCGCTATGGGATATAAAAGCCAAACTTGCCAACATGCCGCTCTACCAGCTACTTGGTGGTCGCAGCCGCGATGGGGTTATGGTTTACACCCACGCCAATGGCCACGATATTGAATCGACTCTGGAGCAGGTAGGCAAGTACGTTGAGAAAGGCTATAAAGCCGTACGGGTACAATGTGGCATTCCCGGCATCGCCAGCACCTATGGCGTGCCCAAGGGCAATAAGGCCTACGAGCCAGCCGATTCAGACCTGCCTTCGGAAACTAGCTGGTCGACTGAAAAATACCTCAACCACATCCCCCAGCTGTTCCAAGAAGTTCGCAAACAGTTTGGCGACGATTTGCATATATTGCACGACGTTCACCACCGTTTAACACCAATAGAAGCCGCTAGACTTGGCAAAGAAGTCGAGCCCTATCACCTGTTCTGGCTTGAAGACTGCGTGCCAGCAGAAAACCAAGAAGCGTTTAAGCTGATCCGCCAACACACCACCACACCGCTGGCTGTCGGCGAAGTGTTCAACAGTATTCACGACTGCCGCGAACTGATTCAAAACCAGTTGATAGACTATATTCGTACCACCGTAGTTCACGCCGGCGGCATTACCCACCTGCGTCGCATTGCCGATTTCGCCGCCCTGTATAATGTGCGCACCGGCAGTCACGGCGCTACCGACCTGTCACCGGTTTGCATGGGCGCAGCGCTGCATTTTGACTACTGGGTGCCGAACTTTGGCATTCAGGAACATATGGCACACAGTGAGCAAATGCTCGAAGTATTCCCCCACGCCTACCGTTTCAATGACGGCTACTTCACCCCCGGTGAACTGCCCGGTCACGGCGTTGATATCAACGAAGAGCTCGCCGCTAAATACCCCTACAAGCGCGCCTGCCTGCCGGTTGCTCGCCTAGAAGACGGCACGCTGTGGAATTGGTAAACACTTTTTGAATTTGACTGTTAGGTGCCAGACGCAAACCGGCGCCGACTAAAAGGATCCAACATGAAATCGTTTATGGGCGAAGACTTTTTACTCTCTACAGATAGCGCTCTCGAGCTGTATCACCAACACGCGGCATCCCAGCCGATCATCGACTATCACTGCCATCTACCGCCCGCCGAAATCGCCGCAGACCGCCAGTTCGATAACCTCGCACAAATCTGGCTTGAAGGTGATCACTACAAGTGGCGAGCGCTCCGCACTGCCGGAGTTAGTGAGCACTTAATAACGGGCAAGGCTACAGATTTAGAGAAGTATCAAGCATGGGCCAACACCGTTCCGCAATGTCTAGGCAACCCCCTGTATACCTGGACCCACCTCGAACTTCAGCGCCCCTTTGGTATTTATGGGCGACTATTCGGCCCGAAAACAGCTAACCAAATCTGGCGCGAGTGCAACGCCATGCTGGCGACTCCCGAGTTCAGCGCACGCGGTATTATGCAGCAGATGAATGTGAAGATGGTGGGCACCACCGATGACCCAATCGACGACCTAAGCCACCACAAAGCCTTGCAAGACAGCGATTTCGACGTGCAAGTTTTGCCCAGCTTTAGACCCGACCGCAGCTACAAAATTGAGCTGCCCAACTTTATTAACTACCTCGAGCGCTTAGGTGCTGCCGCCGATATCACTATCACCCGATTCGATGATTTAACTCGCGCCCTCAAGCAGCGGCTCGATCACTTTGGCGCTCACGGCTGCTCAATCGCCGACCACGGTATAGAAGTGGTGCGCTACGCTCCCGTACCCGACATAAACGATCTAGACGCCATACTGCAACGCCGGCTCAATCAGGGCACCGACAGTCAATGCCTATTAAGCGAGCTCGAAATCGCCCAATTCAGCACCGCTGTTCAGGTGTGGCTGGGGCGCCAATACGCCGAACGCGGCTGGGTAATGCAATATCACATGGGTGCACAGCGCGATAACAATAGTCGCCTGCACACACAACTAGGCCCCAATACCGGATTTGACTCGATTGGTGACCTACCCCTAGCCGCGCCGCTGGCCGGCCTACTCAACGCTATGGATATTAGCAACGAGCTGCCCAAAACCATTCTCTACGGCATCAACCCCAGCGCCAATGAAGTGCTTGGCACCATGATCGGCAATTTTCAGGACGGCGCGGTCGCAGGCAAGGTACAGCTCGGTTCCGGCTGGTGGTTTAACGATCAGAAGGACGGCATGCTGCGGCAAATGATGCAACTCTCACAACTCGGCTTACTCAGTCGCTTTGTGGGCATGCTCACCGATTCACGTAGCTTCCTGTCCTACACGCGGCACGAATACTTCCGTCGCTTACTGTGTGAAATGCTCGGCAACTGGATTGAGAACGGCGAGCTGCCCAACGACCTAAACTTAGTTGGCGGTATGGTTGAGGACATTTGTTTTAACAATGCTAATCAGTACTTCAACCTCAATATTGGCCGCTAGACTTGCGCTACAACTGAGTAACAGGTATTTTTTTAGTCTAGAAAGCGAGGGTGTATCGCGCTAGGCTCACCGTTACACTATTGGCTCAATTGCCAAGGTAACGCCCAAGCTAGAACAATAAAAATACAACTTAGTTAGAGGAAATTCACTATGATTGGCTACTTTTCACGACGGATCAAAGCATATTCAATGCTTTTTGGATTTGTCACCTGTGCGGCATTGACGCCCAGCATAAGCGCAGCAGAAACAGCCAAGGATGACGCTAAAACGGCTTTAAACCCACTATTCTTCTATTACTATAATGGCGAGCTGGTTGGTAATCGCTCGTTTAGCGTAAGTGATCCCGATAACTGGGGCGGTGTTCAAGCCAAGAATCTGACCGCCACGTCGACTGGAAGCAAAGTGAGTATCTCGCCCACCAACTACCGCGGAGAAGGCGACGCCATTCTGGTTGAGTGGAGCCGCAAAAAGAAGAAGGGGCAACTCACCTTAGGTGGTGGCGCTCCCGTTGACATTAGTGCCGCAAAAGATGCCGCTGCACTCACCTTTGATATTCGTATCGACACCATGTCAAAAAAACCAGTGATGGTCGGAATGGACTGTGGTTACCCCTGCCGCGCGGAACTCAACATTTCCAAGCAATTGCGCAGCTATCCGAAAAAAGAGTGGTTTACCTTCCCAATCCCCCTTAACTGCTTTACCAGTGACGATTTCGACCTTTCAAAAATCACCGGGCCACTGATGCTTAGTACTGAGGGCAAGATGACCGCGGCCATCGCCAATGTGCGTTTGGAGCGACTACCGCCTGGCGAAACTGGTTGCGCAGAGTAACTCTCTGTAGGTCGCAAACGACTATTGAGTAAGCTTTTATAAACCCGCAAAAAGAAAGCGGACAAACCCCGCCAGAAGTTTGTCCGCTTCAAGTCACAAACAGAGCCAATAGTTGGCTCTGTTTGTTTGATTGCGATTGGGCAAGCCCGCCCGCAATCGAGGGGGGTGCCAGCGGAAGAAATCTGCCCACTAAGCACCGCCGCTAAACAATTGACTCCTGTCGATTGCCTAGCTGAGTTCAAATTTATCAATTCTTCGACCTGAAAATCGTCCCAATTCAGGATAAAGCGCAAATTGCGACGTGACACAGATCACAGTTCGTCTCCCCTCAGCGCTAATATCAACAATACACGCGTATTCCATCGCTTCCCTTCCTGCAAGCTACTTCAACCCATTCTCTAAATCCGTTTGCACTTATATCTACCAAAGTGCTGATCGGATAATTATTTGTTGATCATTTATCAAACGAATCCGGCTGTTAGTCTAGTCTACAGCTATAGTTAGGCTATCAGTCATCGATTTAATTTAACGCAGACATTATGCAAAGCGCAGCCAAACACCCCCAAGAACAGCTTCGGCTACAAGCCCTGCTTGATTACCTTGTGCTGGACACAGAAGCGGAGCAATCTTTTGACGAACTAACAGCGTTAGCTAGCAGTATCTGTGATACGCCTATATCACTGGTTAGCCTAGTAGATAGCGAACGCCAGTGGTTTAAGTCTCGAACCGGCCTAGACGCCAGCGAAACCCCCAGATCTTTAGCGTTTTGCGCACACGCCATACTTGAAGACGGTATTTTTGAAGTTGAAGATACACTTTCAGACAAGCGTTTCTCCGACAACCCTCTTGTCACTGGCGCCCCCAATATTCGCTTTTACGCTGGCGCACCGCTTATTACATCCGAACAGCTGCCGATTGGCACCTTGTGTGTAATTAGCGACCAACCGATGAAACTTACTAGCCAGCAACGTCAAGCCTTGCAGGTATTGGCTCGGCAGGTCATTAGCCAACTCGATTTGCGCTCAAGAAACCGTCAATTAGAGCTTATTGGCCGTGAGCGAGAAAAACTCCTTTCGACTATTGCTCACGATTTGCGCGGGCCATTCAATTTTATCCTTGGCTATGCCAAAGCCTTAGCGACGAAACTAGACACTATGGATCCAAGCCGGGTCAGTATTATGGCCAAAGGTATTTGGCAGGGCTCGCTCGACGTATTTCAAACCTTGGATGAGTTACTGCAGTGGTCATCTAACAACCTAGGTAAAGCTCCTCAACCCAAAGCAACGCTCGTTAGCGAATTAGTTGATGATGCACATCTGTTGTTAAAAGATGCCTTTAGTATCAAAAAGCTTCGTTTTGTAGCGAAAACCCCTGAAAATATGGCCGCACTCTGTGATGAAACCCTCAGCAAAGCCATACTTCGTAACCTTATCGCCAATGCTATTAAATACTCGAGCGCGAACGGCGAAATTGTAGTTGAAGTCAGCGATGTAGCCGCCGCAGGAGATAACCCCGCGACAATAGAAATCGCGGTAAGCGATGAAGGTACCGGCGTACCTGCAGCACTAATTGACAAGCTTTTTACGACACCTTTAGACAGCCAATTAGGGACTTGTGGCGAAACGGGTACTGGCCTAGGTTTACAGCTCTGTTACGACTTCGCTATAAAGCAAAACGGTAAAATATGGTTAGATAGACGTTACCAGAAGGGAGCACGCATCGTATTGTCGCTGCCAAAAGCCTAGGTCAAAATGATGGTTCCCAAGCCTAGGAAGGCGACAAATCCAACCACGTCGGTAACGGTGGTTAGGATTACCGCTCCACTAAGCGCAGGGTCAATCTCTAACTTATCAAGCACAATTGGGATGAGTACGCCGGAGACCGCTGCGGTCACAATATTGGTGATAATCGCACCGCCAATCACAAAGCCAAGTGGAATATTTCCAAACCAGACCGCAACCACCACGCCAATAACAAGCGCCCACAACACGCCATTTAGCCAGCCAACCCGAACTTCTTTGCTCAATAGTGCCGCCATATTCAAACGAGAAATTTGGCCAAGCGCCAAGCCACGCACAATCAGCGTAAGAGTTTGACTACCGGCGATGCCGCCCATAGACG
Source organism: Teredinibacter waterburyi (assembly GCF_001922985.1). Taxonomy (GTDB): domain Bacteria; phylum Pseudomonadota; class Gammaproteobacteria; order Pseudomonadales; family Cellvibrionaceae; genus Teredinibacter; species Teredinibacter waterburyi. The sequence continues at coordinate 111,704 of NZ_MRUH01000168.1, read as the reverse complement.
CGACCACCGGCATCAGCACAGCCAATACCACAACTTTCTCAAGGGTTGCTTCAAACAGCCCGATAAACCAAGACGCCAACAGCGCGGTTAGCAGGTTGATACCCAGCCAAATAGCGCGAGTTTCTGCACTGCGGCGAACCGGCGCGAACAAATCTGCATCTTCAGCCAAACCTGCGCCAGCCATAATTTTGGATTCGGCATCTTCCTGAATAACTTCACTCGCAGTACGAATATCCAAACGCCCCAACAGCAAGCCAGTGCTATCCAATACGGGTAAAGCAGCATAACCGGAGCGCACGACTTTCAGCGACGCCTCAACAATATCCATATCCGCGGATAAGGTCGGATATTCATCTAGACGCAACTCGGAAATTAAACGGTGATCCGGCGCGGTAATAATGTCGGTTATCAGTACACAGCCTGTCCAGTGGCCAATACGATTGGCGAGATACAACACCTCGGTGTGGTCGGGCACTTCGCGTCGCAACACGCGCAAAGATTCCGAAGTGTGGGTGTTTTGCGGTACTACCAAAATTTGGCGATTCAACCAGTGACCGACCTGGTCGTCATCGTACTTCTGTGCAGAATCATAAAACGAGCGCTGGCGTTGATCCATACTCGCCAAAGCTTTATCAATTAAACGACCGGGCAGGGCATCGGCCAGTTCGAGTAGATCTTCCGCCTCCATATCGGCGAACAGTTCAAGCAGCACAGGTTCTGGCAATTCGCGAATCAATAACTTCTGCGATTCACCGCGCAGCTCAACAAGAACATTTAGACGTTTGTGGTCGGGGATTTCATCCCAGGCAAGCAAACGCTGCTCGTGGGGTAACGACTCCAGCACCAGCGCGGCTTGACCAAAGTCCTCATCGGTCAGCGCCTGTGACAGGGCGTCACTGACGCTTTCCGGAACTTCGATACTTGACTCTAACTTCTCATCCAGCTCTTCAGTCATCAACTCTCGCTTAATTAGTCCTGCTCGTTAGGTGCTATTCGCTTACTGTTAATTATTTCACTACTACCAAGTGTTTCACTGCAACTCACTAGGTTATTAGTTGTTACATCTCTAGCAAGTTGGGACTGCCGGCGCTAAAAAATCTCGGGTGCATACAAATCTTGCATCAATTCAATATGCTCGGCAACTTCATCACCCTCTTTGCCAAAATAGGCAATGTGGTACAAGGCATCACCCTCCTGTACCAAGGGAATATTTTGCTTACCTATAACAATGCCGCGCCGTGTTGCTTTAACAAGGCTTAACACCTCGCCAAGTGGCCCGCCGATCTCGGCCAACACATCGTCGGCCTCAACAGCATCACCCAAATTCTTTAAGCTCCGCACGATACCGCTAGCATTAGCGCGAAACCAACCCGAATTATAGGCTACAAAAGGCGTTATCTTCTTTTTACCGCGGCGCATATTGGTCATACCGAGGTGCTTGAGAATATTAATCACCCCGTTGACGCCAGCGGCAATGGCCAGCTCGTCAAATCGTAACGCTTCACCGGCTTCGTAGAGTAGAATTTTTTTCCCGGCCTCCACGGCAGACTGTCGCAGCGAACCATCACGCGTGGTGGAATTTATTAAAACCGGCACCCCGAACTGTTCGGCGAGATTACGGGTTTCTGGGTCGTCCAAATCGGCGCGAATTTGCGGTAAGTTAGTGCGATGAATCGCACCTGTATGCAGATCGATGCCATAGTCACTTTTATTAACAATTTCGTTAAGAAAAATATTGGCAACACGCCCCGCAAGCGGGCCCTTTTCCGAGCCGGGAAAACACCGATTCAAATCCCGTCGATCGGGCATATATCGACTTTGGTTGAGCACGCCGTAGACATTTACCATAGGAACTAAAATCAACGCCCCAGCGGAAATTTTTAAGCGCGGGTGCTGGTTCAGCCGGCGAATAATTTCGATGCCGTTTAACTCATCACCATGTACGGCAGCACTTACAAATACCACGGGGCCTTTCTTTTTACCGGTAATAACCTGAATCGGAATAGAAATATCGGTATCCGTATATAGGCGAATCGCGGGCAGGTGTATCTGCGCCGTTTTATCTGCTGCAATGGTTTGCCCAGCGATGGTAATACTTGTCATGACTTAACCTTTTCCGCGGGTCTTATTGTTGTTCGGTTTGGCGGATTTTTCGATAAACTCAAAGATCAAACCTGCCACATCTTTGTCGGTTGCTGTCTCGATACCCTCTAAGCCAGGCGACGAGTTGACCTCCATAACCACCGGGCCATTATTGGATTGCAAGATATCAACCCCGCATACATTCAAGCCCATAATTTTTGCCGCGTTAACAGCCGTTGCACGCTCTTCTTTACTGAGGCGAATAACTTCTGCCGAACCGCCGCGGTGTAAGTTGGATCGAAAATCGCCTTCGGCCCCCTGACGTTTCATGGCGGCGACCACGCGGCTGCCAACAACAAAGCAGCGGATGTCGGCACCGCCAGCTTCTTTAATAAACTCCTGAACTAAGATGTTCGCTTTTAGACCCATAAAGGCTTCGATCACACTCTCGGCAACTTTATTAGTATCCGCCAGTACCACACCAATGCCCTGTGTACCCTCAAGCAACTTAACAACCAAAGGTGCGCCGCCGACATTTTTAATTAAGTCTTTAATTTTGTCCGGGCGATTGGCAAACCCGGTGCGCGGCAGACCTACGCCCTTGCGTGACAACAGTTGTAACGAACGCAACTTGTCACGCGAACGACTGATGGCAACCGATTCATTTACACAAAAGGTTCCCATCATTTCAAACTGGCGTACCACTGCCGTTCCATAAAATGTAACGGAGGCGCCAATACGAGGAATAACGGCGTCGTAAGCGGGGAGTTCTTCACCGTAATAGCGCACGGTGGGGTTGCTGCTAGTAATGTCCATGTAGCAGTGTAGGGTGTCAATAACATCTACCTCATGACCGCGTGCCTCGCCAGCTTCTTTTAAGCGGCGAGTAGAGTAAAGATTTTCATTTCTGCTGAGTATCGCAATTTTCATGGCAAGATCCTGATATTTGAATAGGCTCAAAACCCAGCGTCTGTTTTACAGCGGCGGGGACATCGAAAATAGGTGGGAGTTTCTGGAATTATTAAAATGCCGCCCTAGACTACCGTTTTGAATTACGGCTGTGCAGCACTCTTTTACAAGTTTACAAGCTCGATTTTAAGCTCTGTTTTGGCGTTTATTGGTATCTAACTAGAGCGCCTCTAAAGCTTAGCAAAGAAGGCGGCATTGTTTCAGATTTTATTGGCGATGACTATGTTGTTTTGAGCTATGCGGCATGCTTTTTTGTTAATAAACGACGGCTGCAAATTTTGCCGAAAACGACGCGGGTAGCCCTTCCACAAGGGACCTACCCACGCCGGCTCTGACGACGATTAACAAATCTTACCAAATAGAGACGCGCTCTTCTGGCGGTAGATATAAAGCGTTATCTGGACCAACATTAAAGGCTTGGTACCAAGCATCGATATTGCGCACTACGCCATTAACACGATATTGAGCGGGGCTGTGCGGATCGGTTAATAGCTGCTGCGACAACGCCTCTTCACGAGCCTTGGCGCGCCATACATGTGCCCACGACAAAAAGAATCGTTGGTCACCCGTTAAGCCATCAAGAACCGGTGGCTCACCATGCTCCGCCTTATAACGTTGGAATGCAGCGTAAGCGATTTCCACGCCACCAAGGTCGCCTATGTTTTCACCTAGAGTAAGGGTGCCGTTTACATTCATGCCTTCAATCGGCGAATATTGATTGTATTGCGCAACTAATTTGTCGGCTTCCTTTTTAAAGTGGGAGGCTGACTCTTCCGTCCACCAATCGCGGATCCGACCGCGCTCGTCAAACTTGCGCCCTTGGTCATCAAAACCGTGACCCATTTCATGACCAATAACACCGCCAATTGCACCGTAGTTCACGGCAGGGTCGGCATTTAAATCAAAGAACGGCGCCTGCAATATTCCGGCGGGAAAGGTTAGCTGATTCAGCAATGGGTTATATGACGCGTTGACAACTTGTGGCGGCCAGTGCCATTCATCGCGATCGACAGGGCCCTCTAGTCGTTTTAAATCCAACGCCCATTCAAACTCGGTCATACGCAAGGCGTTACCCATGCGGTCGCCTTTGACAATTTCTAGGGTTGAATAATCCGTCCACTTGGTGGGGTAGCCAATGCGTGGTTCAAAGGTCGACAGCTTTAGCAGTGCCTGTTTTTTTGTCGGCGCATCCATCCAATCGTTATTGGCCAGGCGCTCCTGCAATACTTCGCGCAGATTTTCTACCAGCTCATCCATTTTGGTTTTTGCGATAGGCGGGAAGTGACGCTTTAGATAGATTTTGCCTACAGCCTCGCCGAGGCTGCTATTGATTAAATCGGCGCCGCGCTGCCAGCGTGGTTTTTGCTGCTCGATGCCTTTTAAGGTTTTGTCATAAAAGTCAAAACGGGCTACTTCAAACGCTTGTGGTAATTCCCAGGCGTGGTTGTTTACAAAGTGAAAACGTAGGTAGTCCTTCCACAATTCCAAGTCAACGCTGTTAACAAGTTCTGCGGAGGCGGTAAAAGTACTCGGCTGCATAATCACTAAGTTGTCGACAGCACCTAAACCGCTGGGCTGAAAGAATGCGTTCCAATCCATCGCTGGCGCCAATTCCATCAACTGCTGTTTGCTCATAGGGTTATAGATTTTTTCCAGCTCGCGATTATCTTCCTCACTCCACTGCACTTCGGCCAACTGTTTTTCTAATGCGAATATGGCTTTGGCTTTTTGCTCGGCATTATCAATACCTGCGAGGGCTTGCATCTGGGTAATGTAAGCAATATAGGCGCTGCGATAATCGGCAAAACGCTGCTCTTGTTTCAGATAGTAGTCGCGATTCGGCAAACCTAAACCGGCCTGATAACCAATCACGATGTATTGAGAAGAATCTGCTGGATCGGGAATAATTCCAAAACCGAACGGCGCTGCGCTGTGTAGGCTACCCAGCATGTTGATCAAGTCGGCACGAGAACTAATCGCAGTAATCTTATCGAAGTGGGGTTTTAGGGTCGTTAGTCCTAGCTGATCAGTGGTGTCGGTATCCATCCAAGTGGCGTAGAAATCACCAACTTTTTGCGCCAAAGTCCCAGCCTTGGCATCGCTATCACCCAGCTCTTGAATAATAGCTTTTACCTGCTCATCAGACTTCTGGTTAAGAATATCAAACACCCCATAACGAGCGCGATCAGCGGGAATTTCATAATTGTTTAACCAACTGCCACTGGCGTAGCGGTGGAAGTCGTCACCTGGCGCGACACTAAGATCCATACCACTGAGGTCGATGCCCCAATTGCCGTACTGCGCCTGCGCGGTGTGATCGGCCTCCATCTTGTGTTGACTCTGCTGACTACAACCAACAATCGCTAGGGCGAGTAGATTGGCTGCAAAAAACTGCTTTAGGGTCATTCCGTATTCTCCTTTTTTCAATTAGGCATGGGTTCTACTGACTATTTAGTGCAGCTGGATATTCCCTGCTACGACCAGTGGCGCATTAAGCCTCTAGTAGACAGCGCCAGACGCGATCCTCTCCGCAGGTTCGACCTTCAACCCCCACAAAAGTGCCGCCGAGCGAGTTTTGCATACTTCGCCGGTCTTGGGAAATAGCGACATCCGCATTGTGCTATAGCCATATACTAACTTAGCGCACCGCTAAATTGCGCCGAAAGCACTTACCTTAAACCGCCGAACACAATAGGATAGGCGCCGAAACCCGCCGATTATGACGCAGGGCTTAACGCGGCTGCGATTTAACGTCATAATTCCCGCCTTTCACAAGGTGTTCTCAAACACCCTTTGTTACAAAACCAGCAATAGAAGAGCCAACCCATGGGACGAACATACGAAAACCGCAAGGCCTCCATGGCCAAAACAGGGGCCATGAAGACCAAACTCTACTCTAAATTCGGTAAAGAAATTTACGTTTGCGCCAAGAACGGCGGCCCAGAAGTAGACAGCAATCTCAGCCTGCGCCGCTTGATAGAAAAGGCGAAAAAGAATCAGGTGCCCGGTAATATTATTGATAAGGCGATTGATAAAGCTCGTGGTGGTGGTGGTGAAGATTTCGTAACCGTACGTTTTGAGGGGTTTGGCCCCGGCAACTGTATGATCATTGTCGACTGCTTAACCGACAACAACAATCGTACCTTTGGCGATGTTCGCACCTGCTTCAATAAGGCGAAAGCAAAAATTGGTGCGCAGGGTGCAGTCGCCCACATGTTTGACCATCGCGCGGTATTTTCTTTTAAGCATGACGATGAAGACGCTGTTCTCGAAGCCTTGATGGAAGACGATGTCGACGTAGCCGAAATTGAAAATGAAGATGGCATTATTACCGTGCTGGCACCTCACACCGAGTTCTATAAAACCAAAACGGCGCTAGCCGACGCCTTCCCAGAACTCGATATTGAAGTAGAGGAAATTACCTTTATTCCACAAACCTACGCCGAGCTGAATGAAGAAGATACCGCTATGCTCGATAAGCTGGTGGATCTACTTAACGACTGTGACGACGTGCAAGAGGTTTACCACAACGCTGATGCCCCTAGTTAAGCGCACTAATCTCTAGCGTAAGACTATTGCAGCTAGGTATGCACCATCGAGGTATCGTAGCTTAGGATACATACTGTAAATAAAAAGCCGGTTGCTTACCCTTAACAAGGGAAGCAACCGGCTTTTTTGTGCCCCAGCTTTTATTGCCTAACTGCAAACTACGCAAACAGGACAACTAACCCTAGGAACATTCTCTAGTGATCTAGACTCTGTTCGATTTCAACCGGTGCACCCGCGTGGTCTGGCATTCGAATTTCTTCCACCATATCTTGCACATCTTGTGGCGGGGCTTTGGTTACGGCCGATACTGCAAAAGCTACCGCGAAGTTGGCAACCGCACCAATCACACCAAAGGCATTTGGCTCAATACCGAAAAACCAATTCGCTGGCATATCACCAAGGAACGAGGTGCTGGCGACAAACATGATGCCCTTGTGCTGAAACACGTAAAGCAAGGTGATCACCAAGCCGGTTAACATACCGGCAATGGCGCCTTCGCGGTTTATACGCTTGCTAAAAATGCCCATCATCAAGGCGGGAAATATCGACGAAGCCGCCAAACCAAATGCGAGCGCAACCGTACCCGCCGCAAAATCGGGCGGGTTAAAGCCGAGATACCCGGCCACGGCAATAGCGCCGGCCATAGCAATACGGCTGGCATTCAGCTCCTGCTTCTCGGAAATATTCGGTAACAACACGCCTTTTAATAGATCGTGTGAAATCGCCGACGCAATCGCCAATAGTAAACCCGCTGCAGTCGATAAGGCCGCAGCCAAGCCCCCGGCAGCGACCAACGCAATCACCCAATTGGGCAACTGGGCGATTTCGGGGTTAGCCAAAACCATAATATCGCGGTCGACTTTAACCATTTCATTCTCGGCTGGGTCGGCGGTATAGGTAATCAAACCGTCATCGTTTTTGTCTTTAAACTCCAGCAGACCAGTTTTTTCCCATTTTTTAAACCAGCTAGGGCGGTCTTCATAGGCGAGCTGCTGACCGGCTTCTGGAGAAATGGTCTGGTGCAGATTTAAACGTGCCATAGCCGCAACCGCAGGCGCAGTAGAGTAAAGAATCACGATAAACACCAAGGCCCAAAAGGCCGACTTGCGCGCATCGCTAACTTTTTTAACGGTGAAGAAGCGAATGATCACGTGGGGTAACCCGGCGGTGCCAATCATCAGCGAGAGGGTGTAGGCGAAGGTGTTCACCGTACTTAATCTCGCACTTGTAGTGTATTGGTCGAAACCGAGGTCGGTGACAATTAAATCGAGCTTATCGAGTAGATAGGTGTCCGACCCGGTTAAGGTCGACCCCAAACCCAATTGCGGTATCGGGTTGCCGGTAAGCTGCAGGGATATAAAGATCGCGGGAATGGTATAGGCAAAAATCAACACGCAATACTGGGCAATTTGGGTATAGGTAATACCTTTCATACCGCCCATAACAGCGTAGACAAATACAATGCTCATACCCACGACCAAACCGGTGCCGTAATCCACTTCCAGAAAGCGAGAAAAGGCAACACCGACGCCCTTCATTTGACCGATAACATAGGTAACAGAAGCGACGATTAAGCAGACAACCGCAACAATACGCGCGGCCTTAGAATAGTAGCGATCGCCAATAAATTCCGGCACGGTAAACTTGCCGTACTTACGCAGGTAGGGCGCCAGTAACATCGCCAACAATACGTAACCGCCAGTCCAGCCCATTAGAAATACGCTGCCGCCGTAGCCATAAAAGGCGATAAGCCCAGCCATAGATAAAAACGATGCCGCCGACATCCAATCCGCCGCTGTCGCCATGCCATTGGCAACGGGGTGAACACCGCCACCGGCAACGTAAAATTCATGGGTAGAACCTGCGCGCGCCCAAAAAGCGATGCCTACGTAAACCGCAAAGGTAATACCTACAATAATAAAAGTTAGGGTTTGTAAATCCACCGGTCGCTCCTTAGTCGTCTAAGCCGAATTGTTTATCCAGCGCGGACATGCGACGGGAATAGATAAAAACGATTACCACAAAGCCATACATCGAGCCCTGCTGCGCAAACCAAAAACCAAGCTTATAGCCGCCTATACGGATAGCGTTCAGCTGTTCTACTAGCAAGATGCCGCATAGGTAAGAAATAACAAACCAAACACAAAGCAAAATCAGCATCAACTTGACGTTGGCTCGCCAATAGGCCCGTTTGCGGTTCTCTAAATTTTTGGTGATATCTAAATCATTGGTACTGCTAGCAGTCATCGCCGCCTCCTTATTCTTCTTTTGCGGAAGGGTAACAGATCTGACGCCACAATAAATACACTACCGGCAAGACTAATAGGGTTAAAAGTACCGAGCTCACCATGCCTCCCACCATTGGTGCAGCGAGACGGCTCATAACTTCGGCACCGGTACCAGTGGCATACAATATTGGCAACAGGCCAACGATGGTGGAGCCAGCGGTCATAATTTTTGGACGCAAGCGAGCGCAGGCGCCTTCGATTACCGCGGCGCGTAACTCGGTTCGATCTGGCTGTCTATTTTGTGCGGCGCCCTGTTGATCCAGTGCGCGACAAGCTTGGTCCAGATACACCAACATAATCACCCCGGTTTCTACCGCTACCCCCGCCAAGGCAATCGCACCAACGGCTACCGCAACAGACCAGTCAAAGCGCAGCCAATACATTAGCCACACACTGCCAAGCAGGGCGAAAGGTAAACTTCCCATCAGAATGACAACCGGCATAACTTGGCGAAAACTCAAGTAGAGTAAAAAAACAATAATCGCTAAGGTTATCGGCACTACAAATAGAAGTCGCGCTTTGGCTCGCTCCATATATTCGTACTGACCTGCCCAGCGAATCGAATAGCCTGGCGGTAGCTCTAGCTGCTCCGCCACCACTTGTTGTGCCGACTTTACGTAGCTGCCGATATCCACACCCTCAATATCAACCAGTGTCCAACCGTTAATTTGAGCGTTCTCACTTTTAATGGCTGGTGCGCCGGCGGTAATGGTGATAGTCGCAACGTCACTTAAGGTCAGGGTCATACCGGATGGCGTCACAATAGGCAGTAGCTCTAAACGCTCCGGCGAATCGCGATAGGTCTGTGGGTAACGCAAATTGATCGGATAGCGCTCGCGGCCCTCTATGGTTTGGGCTACATTCATACCGCCAATCGCGGTGGCGATCACCTGCTGGATTTCCGCAATATTTAACCCATAGCGCGCAGCGCGACCACGATCGATTTCAACATCTAAGTAGCGGCCACCAGCAACGCGTTCGGAGTAAACCGAAGCCGTGCCTTCAAGCGGTTGCAGAATCTCTTCTAATCGCAAGCCAATTGCTTGAATAGTTTCGATATCGGCACCCGCCACTTTAATACCCAGCGGCGTTTTTATACCTGTGGCCAGCATATCGATTCGCGTTTTAATGGGCATTACCCAGGCGTTAGACACACCCGGAAAGGTCACCAACTTATTTAATTCTTTTTTCAAGCTCTCGGTAGTGACACCGGCCCGCCACTCACTGCGCGGTTTTAGCTGAATAAAGGTTTCGATCATAGTCAATGGCGCTGGATCGGTCGCCGTTTCGGCGCGGCCGACCTTGCCAAAAACCGTTTCCACTTCGGGTACAGTGCGGATTAACTTGTCTGTTTGCTGTAATAGTTCACGCGCTTTACCAATTGAAATACCGGGATAGGTGGTTGGCATATACATAAGGTCGCCCTCATCTAGCGGCGGCATAAATTCACTGCCTATTCGCTGCAACGGGTAGTAGGCCGATAACATGGTTAGCAGCGCCAACAATAAGGTTATTTTTGGATAACGCAGCAGGGTGCTAAGTACCGGCGTGTATAAGGCCATTAACACTCGATTAATCGGATTGGCCTGTTCCGGTAATATTTTACCGCGCACAAAATAGCCCATTAACACGGGAATAAGTGTGATGGCTAAGCCCGCGGCTGCAGCCATGGCATAGGTTTTAGTAAAGGCTAACGGCGCAAATAGTCGGCCCTCTTGGGCTTCTAAGGTGAACACCGGTAAAAAGCTCACGGTAATAATTAACAGGCTAAAGAATAATGCAGGGCCAACTTCAGTCGCCGACTCCGCAACTATCTGCCAACGTCGCTGCTCGCTAATTTCACCTTTTTCTGCCGCTCGCTCTAAATGCTTGTGAAGGTTTTCGATCAATACTATTGCGCCATCAACCATGGCTCCAATCGCAATTGCTATGCCCCCCAGGGACATGATATTGGCATTTAAGCCCTGCAAGTGCATCACGATAAAGGCGGTGAGTATGCCCAGCGGTAAACTGATCATCGCCACTACCGATGAGCGCAGATGAAATAGAAATACAAAACACACTAACGAAACCATTAGCAGTTCTTCTATTAATTTGTGCCACAGGTTTTCCACCGCACGCTCAATAAGGTTAGAACGGTCATAGACGGGCACAACTTCAACACCCGCTGGTAAACTTTTTTGCAAAACCTGTAATCTTGCTTTGACTGCATCAATAGTCGCCTTAGCATTTTCTCCATAGCGCATCACCACAATTCCGCCAACGGTTTCACCTTCACCATTAAGCTCGGCTACACCGCGACGCATTTGTGGCCCCAAACCAATATCGGCCACGTCTTTTAATAACAGCGGCGCTCCATTGTTATTAACGCCCAAGGGAATATTGCCAATATCGTGGGTGTTTTTTATGTAACCGCGAGCGCGCACCATATATTCAGCTTCGGCCATTTCTACCACCGAGGCGCCGACCTCTTGATTAGCCTGTTGAATCGCGGTTTGAATATGATTTAGTGGAATGCCAAAGGCGCGAAGTTTTTCTGGTTGCACGGTAATTTGATACTGTTTGACCATGCCGCCAACGCTTGCCACTTCGGCAACGCCGGGCAAGGTTTGCAGTTCGTATTTTAAAAACCAATCTTGAATGCTGCGCAGCTGGCTGAGATCGTGCTGGCCGGTTTTATCGGTTAAGGCGTAAAGATATACCCAACCAACACCGCTCGCGTCTGGCCCTAACTGCGGTCTCGCCGTCGCCGGCAGCGAAGGGCTAACTTGACTTAGATATTCTAATACACGTGAGCGCGCCCAATAGATGTCGGTCTTTTCATCAAAGATGACATACACATAGGAGTCGCCAAAAAATGAATAGCCGCGCACCGTCACTGCTCCGGGAACCGATAGCATGGCACTGGTTAAGGGGTAGGTGACCTGGTCTTCCACCACCTGCGGCGCCTGTCCTGGGTAGGAGGTTTTTATGATGACTTGCACATCAGACAAATCGGGTATCGCATCAACTGGCGTTTGCTTTACCGAATAGATACCGGCGAGGGTCAACACTAGCGTTGCCAATAAAACTAGAATGCGGTTGTGAATCGACCAGCGAATAATAGCTCCGATCATGGCGCAACCTCCGCCACTTCACTCAGCTCGATAATTTCGTAGTCATCATCGCGCTTGCGAATTTCAATGTTTACCTTCATTCCCGCGCTTAATGATTCGATATCGATGCCGTCGGCAAGTATGAACATCATGGTCATTTCTGGCCAATCCCATTCCGGTATGGGTTGATGGGTCAGTTTCACCATACCCATCCCCGCCATCACCGTATCAATCACCGCTCGAGTTGAAACACTTGCTGGTGGCTCTGGGCTATTGTCGTAACGAAGGAAGTCGGAGGCTTTACTCGATTCGGAATCAATTAAAAACTGTGCCGACGTAACCACAAGGTCGCCTTCTTTTAAGCCTTCACTTACCTCGGCGAAATTTTCTTGCCAGCGCTTTATAACAACTTCTACCGATTTAAAACGGCCATCGCCCAGCGCCAAAACTACTCGATCCTGATGCCCGGTACGAATCACTGCCGCACGCGGCACGACAATGCCCGGCGCGTCTGCCGCAATATGGATCTGCACTTGCGCAAACATATTCGGGCGCAACACTTTATCGTTGTTACTAAAACGCAAGCGTACTCTCAGCGTACGTGTCTCTGGGTCCAGCGTGGGGTAAACGTAATCCACCTGACCTGACCAGACTCGGCCTGGCATATAGTCCAAACGCATTTTTACCGGTTGACCCAATTTCACCAAATTAGCTTGGCGTTCGAACACTTCGGCCAAAACCCAAACCTCGGCTAAGGTGCCAATCGACATCATGGTAGTGCCGGGCTCAACATAAAACCCTTCGCGAATATTGAGGTTATCCACCACCCCGGTTTGCGGTGCTCGAAACAACACCCGTTGTTTTACCTTGCGACTGGCACGCAGTTGTGAAATAAATAGGTCGTCTATGTGTAGCGCCTGTAAGCGGCTGACAGCCGCCGCCTCTAAGCGCGCATCATCGCGAGACGTTGCCATCAAGAACTCTTCTTGTGCATTGACCAATTGCGGCGAATAAAGCGCATACAACGGCTCGCCTTTTTGTACTGGATCGCCAGCCGCTTTTACAAACAACTGCTCGACCCAACCCGCCACTCGTGGGTGAATATGCACCAACTGATCTTGGTCGTATTGCACATAACCAACAGTAAGAATTTCACTGTTGAGCACGCGCTTCTCTACCCGCGCCGTACGCACACCGAGGTTGTTTACAACTTGCGGGGAAATTCTCACCGCCCCAGGATCATCTGCCTCGGCCTCCTGATAAACCGGCACTAGATCCATGCCCATCGGTGATTTGCCCGGCTGGTCGCGACGATAGTTAGCGTCCATCGGCGCGACCCAATAAAGCGGTGCTTTCTCGGCTGCGACTGCGCTGTCTTGAGCTGATTTATTCGAAGAAAAAAAGTAACTGACGCTGGCGCCAAGTAAAAGCGAAACGACCGCAACTGCGGCTAATCTAAGAGATGTGTTCATGGTATTGCCTGAAATTAACGGTGTTGATCAAATCAAATATCAGCGGCGCTGATCGTTAACAATGGGCGGATTTGCCCTGTATCAGGCGAAAATGGGAGGGCGGTAGAGAGAACAACGCGGTACCGCTTGACGATCAAAACTTACGGCGTCGTAAGGCTGCGAACTAAGCGGGGAAACAAGAGTAGGTAAGGGCGTGCCGGTTAACCCAGTAGCGGCAGAGCAACTGCTTACTGAACAATCCATACTGGCGCAACAGCAGGCCTGATCGGATTCGACGGTGTCCATTTGCGCGTCACCCGAAGCCGTATTCATCGCTGCGCGGCCAGCAACAGCTTGTTGGTGGCAATGGCTATGATCGGCCATTGCCTCGGCGCCATCGCCAATCACAACAGCACTGCCAGAAATTGAAGTCGACTCGGTTGCGACGCTATGAACGGCAACCCCCACTGACATACTGCGTCCAGACTGCATCGGGCACACGCTCGCCATTACCGCCATTGACTGCCCTAAGTAGGACAGCAACGCCAGTAGCAACAATGTGGCTCGAATAGAGTAAAAACGCATTCAGAATCTCCGCTATAGCACATCAGAGTACCGCGTTAGCCAAATAATTCAAACTAATAGGGTAAAAAATTCAACTTAAGCGAGGATATTAGCCCAGATAACTATTTCATCACCTCCACCTACCCCTAACCTCCAAGCATCCATAACCGTCAACTCACGCTAACCTTTAGCTCATCCCCTCACCAACTTCCAACGCCTATCTAGGTTGCACTTATAGCAGCGCCTGCCGATCCAAATTCTTTATATTCGCTGTCGCTTAGTAGCTTAGGAAGGGTGTTCTGCACAGCTTCTTTTTTTACTAAAAAAGCTACCACAATTTAGTGGTGTTAAGTGCGACATGTTTTATTTCCTTAAAATATTTTATGATCATTCGATGCGGCATCGCGTCGCTCGTCAATCTATAGAACCTTACTTTCTGTTCCCTAATCTTATCTATATCTTTAATCCAGTAACATTTTGCGAGATACTCAAAGCGCAGATAATCCAGCGCAAAGGAGGAGAGTTCAGCACCAGCTAACGGCATTTTGAACACCTAAATTTCACACAACCCAAAAGGATTCAAATAATGAGCGTAATCAAAGAATTTAAAGATTTTGCGGTAAAGGGCAATGTTGTCGATATGGCTGTAGGTATCATTATCGGCGCTGCATTTGGAAAGATTGTCACCTCGTTGGTGTCCGGCGTAATCATGCCGCCGATAGGTGTGCTACTCGGTGGAGTAGACTTTTCCGATTTAGCATTTGTCGTTAAGGAAGCCGTTGGAGACGCACCCGCCGTTGTAATTAGTTATGGCGCATTCCTCCAGACGGTTATCGATTTCACGATTATCGCCTTTGCAATCTTTATGCTGGTTAGAGGCATTAACTCGTTAAAGAAGAAAGAAGAAGCTGCCCCCAAAGCGCCTCCTGCTCCTACAAAAGAAGAAGTGCTACTCACGGAAATTCGCGACCTGCTAAAAACAAAATCGTAACGATTAGCGAAGCTCTAGCGAAACATCGCATTCAGTGGGGAAATAGAGATTGTCTTCATCCCCCTGAATGCGAGCACCAAAAATACAGTGTTAAACGATATCTTTACCCCACCTAGCCCTAGGCTTAGCTACAAACTTGGTTATAAGTTATAAACAACCACAATTCATATCACTTAAGCTCATAACCGGTAAGATAATTATTATCGGGTTAGCACGCGATAAAACTGCGCCTTCAAATAGGACGTTTCCGCAATGGATGGGTGAACAGGGTGATCCGGCCCTTGGCCGCCGCTGTAAACTAATTGGCAATCCCGATCCAAGTGGGCTGAAGCTGCACGAACAATATCCTGTAACGTGTCTGCACCGAGGTGCATAGAACAAGAACCGGAAACCAACAAGCCGCCCGATTGCAGCAACCGAATCGCCAACTCATTGATATGTCGATACGCCGCTTCACCCGCTTTTTGATCTTTCTTACGTTTAATAAAAGCTGGCGGGTCTAACACGACCACGTCAAATTTCTCGCCCTCTTCGACCAACATTTTTAAGACATCAATTGCCTTACCTTCAATCGCTTCCATGCGATCATCACAGCCATTTAACTCGGCATTGCGCTCGACATAATTCAGCGCCTGCTCGGATACATCCACACAGGTCACTTTACTCGCGCCAGCAACGGCCGCCTGCACACCCCAGCCGCCAACATAAGAAAAAACATCGAGTACGGTTTTGTCCTTCACCCAAGCTTGCAGCTGTGCGCGGTTCAAGCGGTGATCGTAAAACCAACCGGTTTTTTGTCCACCTTGCGCCGGCACCACAAACTTCACACCGTTTTCCACCAGAGTAAGCTCTTCCGGCACTTCGCCTAAGGTTTCGACATAGCTGGGTAGATTCTCCAAAGCTCGCGCGCTGTGGTCGTTCTGTAAAATAATTCCAAGCGGCTGAACCACATTCTGAAACGCCTGCAACAGTGCGTCTTTATGCTCTTCCATTGCTGCCGAGGCAATTTGCACAACCAAGTAGTCGCCAAATCGATCAGCAATAACACCGGGCAAGAAATCCGAATCGCCAAACACTAATCGATAGCTTGGCTCGTTGAAGTAAGCTTCGCGCAACTGTAAGGCCTGTTTAATACGCTGCTTAAAAAACGGTAGGCCTAAACGCTTATTGCAATTGCGACTAAAAATACGCCCACAAATTAATGCGTGGGGATTAAGTGTCGCTACCCCCAGCTCTTGGCCCTTACTGCTGCAGACAATTACTTGCTCACCCACCGCATAACTATTCAGCGGCGAACGCTTGGTGTCCACTTCGTTGGAGTAGATCCACAAATGGCCCTTGCGAATGCGACGTTCAGACTGCGGGTTTAGGTGTAATTTGCTGAGAGATAGGGTATCGGTCAAGGGAGTGCCTGCTGTTGGGAAGAGTGGTGTGAAGAGTATCGATTAAAAGCTTTTGGCTATGTGCCACAGCGGCAGGCAGTATACCTGTATTCCCACAGGGGCACCTAACCACTTAGGCCATATCGCACCAGATTCTGGCTCGCTATTCTTACACTCTCAATCGTCGAGCACCGGATGTCGACATACTTAGCTGTTTGCGATAGAACTCCAGTACAATGCGCCACATTACTTAGCCCTAAGCATCACACCGAATTTACAGTCAAAAACACCGCCTTGCGAGACCGCTACCATGGCACTAGATTCCCCGTTGCACAGTTTCTACAGTTTGCGTCAGCAACGCCTCACCACCGCCACCAAAGAATTTCGCGCTCGCGGTGCCGCGCTTAAGCGCTGTGAAACCTGCCTGCTAGGAATCGATACCTGTATCTGTAACTGGATTCCACGCTATCACTGTGATGCTGAGTTTATTTTGTTGCTGCACAATAACGAAGTGTATAAGCCCACCAATACCGGTCGCCTTATCGGCGACTGTTTTCCTAATAATAGCCACTGCTTTTTGTGGAGCCGCACCCAACCCGACGCTGATCTGTTACAGCTGTTAACACGGCCGGGCTACACTAACTATATTGTGTACCCTTGGGAAAATGAGAAAACTAACAATCAAGACACACCGGATTTAAAAAAAGACGTCGTACAATCGTTGGCTGACGACGGCACCAAGCCTTGCTTTATATTGTTAGACGGCACTTGGAAACAGGCGGGAAGAATGGTGAAACTCAGTCGCTGGCTCGATGCCTACGCCTGCTTACATTTTTCCGAGGAGGGGCGCAATTACGCGGTGCGAAAATCTCATTTAGAACATTGCTTATCTACAGCAGAAGCCGCCGCTATCTGTTTGCGAATGGCCGGGGAAGTTAAAGCATCAGAAATACTCATCGATTACTTTACGGTTTTTAATCAACATTATTTGGCGACTCGGCGGGTGAAAATGCCGGCACAAGGCGAGAGCCATAAGCGCTTAGCCGAGCTGCGAAATTAAAATTGACGGCGCGCTTCAATAACCAGCTGAAATTCATCGACGCCATCATCGCGCGCCAATGCTTTGGCAATATCAATGTGAATAATTTCACCGCTAGAGGTTCGGCTATTGGCTGCACGCAAGCCTATTCCAAACGATTCTACTGAATGACTATTTTGCAAACGATCAAATGGTGTGCCGCCACGCACTCGACCATAATCGTAAAATGCGGCAGCACCAATATTGAACAAGCCGAATAATTCTATACCCGTATATAAACGCTGCTCGATTCTAAACAGCTGGGAGTGCTCGCCACTTAAATGTCGGGTGGGGTAGCCACGCATACCATTGTCGCCACCTAAATAAAGTTTTTCGCCTTTGCTGGGGTGAATTAAATCAACCTGTACATATTCTGCAAACAACTTTAAGCGATGACTTTCATTCACCCTTAACTGCAATTTCAAGGTCGACCGAGAATCATCTAAACCAGATTCATCAGCCCATGTCTTTAGTGCTCCCGAGATAGACACTGAGGCCTTATCTGAAATTGAAAACACATCACTAAGGCTCGCGTCTAGATACCATCTATTCTGACTAGAACCCCACTCCTGCGCGCTATAACCAATTTTTACGCGGCCATTGAGCCCGATGGGAATATCTTCGGTGAGGCCAATTTTGTCGTAGTTTTCGGTTTTAAGGTACTTATCCGTTAGGTATTCAAATTCGTAGTAGGGCAGCACATCTTTTTGATCTTCGGGCAACATATCGTTAGCGCTGATATATGCGGCTATGTCTTCCGGAATGTCGGTAGGCTGTTCGCCAATTTCGGTATTAGTAGTGGCCAGGTATTTAATACCTAAGCGATGACGTATTGTTTTAGTTTCGATTAATCCATTCGACCAGCCTCGATAGAAATCGAAATTCTGTTCTTCTAACTGATACTGAAAATACTCGGCATTCAGAAAATAGAGGTTCTCGGTGCGCTCTTCCTGAAAAATACTCATGCCGTGGCTAGCACGACTATTCAATTCATAAAACGGTTTAGCAAAACTAACATGGTTGGTGTAGCCATCGCTCGAATTAGCAAAACCAATACCTAACTGATGACGTGTGCCACGCAAATTAGGATCGAACATACTTACGATTGTAGACTTACGGTTATCTTCATTTTTGTAGAGTAACGACAGTTCAATACCGTAGCCTAGAAAATTATCTTCCTGAAGCCCCATTTCGCTCGACTCATCGCCACCCTTATGGCTATAGCGAAATATCGGTTTTGTTGTCCAGGTATCGGAAACGACAATAAGCACATCGGCGAAGTTTTCTTCTTGAGTATAGGTTATTTTCGCCGAGCGAATATAACCGGCGCTGCGTAGTTTTCGCTCCGACTCGTCTAATAAGCGCTGCGACAGTTCCTCGCCTTCGCGGAACAGTAATAACCCGCTAACGGCGACATCTCGCGTCTTCCGGTGAAGACCATTCGCGGCTCGGTATAAAAAGCCCGTTTCAGAGTCTTTCGATTGATCGAATATATTGGTATTTTTAATTGTTATACTGCGAATAATAACACCGGCGGGGACGTCTTCTTGCGCATACGCAGCTGGCGTATTCAGCATAGAAAAGTAACCAAGAAATATAACGAGAACGGCAGCTGATTTCATTAGTTGTTTACACATCCGTTAAAGAAATCCATTTCTGGGTTATGCACAGTGGTATCAATCTGCATTATACGAAGTAGAGAATGCGAGAAATAATCATGCGAAAACCGAAACGAAGATTTCTCCTGCAAGCAGCTCACGTCGAGCCCTCTAGATTCCTGAAAGCCTGCAGATGCCCATATTAATGCTGGCACATGGGTTTGTTCTTCAGGTGCCATAAAGTAGGGAACACCATGTAAATACATACCGTTTTCACCTGTAGATTCGCCGTGATCAGAAACGTACATTAGAAAGCTATCATATTCATCCTCGATAGCTTGCAATTCGTCTATGGTACGTCCGACTAAATAACGAGTATAGAGTATGGTGTTGTTATAGGCGTTGACAATTTCTTCAGCCGTACAATCTGTAAAATTAGCTGATTCACACGCGGGTTGTAACCGCTTTGCGTTTTCAGGTACACGCTTATAGTACGCTGGGCCATGGCTTCCCTCCATATGTAAAAACAATACTTTGTCGGCAACGGAAGACTTTATTCTCGCCCCTATATTGTCTATTAATATCTCATCAAAATATTCATTGCCATTTGCAAATTTAGCGGCATCGTATTTATTGGGTTTATCGTTTATTAATTTAGAACAAACGCCCTTACAACCACCGTCATTCTCTTGCCAATGAACTTCATACCCCACTCGCTGCATCAGCTCTGCGGCATTTTCATATTTCTTGTTCATATCACGCGTGTAGTCCTGTCGTCCGGCAAACGAAAACATGCAGGGTATAGATAGCGCTGTGCTGGTCCCGCACGGCCAGAAGTTAGAAAAATAGACAAGACCCTCACGGTTCAGCAAGCTTTCTTCTATTTGCTCCATACCTGCGTCCCGCAATGAGAAGCTTTTTTCGCGGGCCGTTTCACCCAACAGTATTAGGTATACTCGCGGTTTACGCATACCGCCTACTAGCGGCGTGCGCTGGTGAGCACTGGAGTCCATGACCTGTTTAACAATATTCGTTTCTCTAACCATGGCTTTAATATTTGCTGAAAGCGCCATTATGGGAGCGATCGGCAACAGCGAGTTTGCAAGCGTATGATTGTTATTGCGGACAAACGAACTGTGATTAGCATAGAAGGGAAAGTTTACTAATACGGCGAGGACTAAACACATCGCTAGAGTAATAGTATTGCTACTTAACTGCCGAAGCCAGCCGTGATGTTTTAATCGTAATCGCTGCACTAGCGCAATCGGAACTAGCCCTAACAGCACCATGCTGACAATTAACGGTACGGAAACCAGATCCAATGCCTCGGCTGAATTGGTTTCAATTAGATTTTGTAACATGCTCTTGTCAAATAAGACGGAGAGACGATTAGAAAAGTACCATGCGGGGGCGCTTATTAACGTGAACCCGACCAGCGCAGGCTTTTGTATCCAGCGGAAGTTAAACACGCTGAATACCGCTAACATGAGTAGATAGACGAAGCTAAAAAAGGCAAGTAACGCCAGTACGTCGGCCAGCCCCGCGAAGCTATGCTTATCAAAATAAATGCGCCAAATTTTAAGGTTCACTACCACAGCAAACGCCAAAGCAACGATAAGGTTAAGCCTAAACCCACTTATTTCGCGTACTTTTACTAAGAACGCAACCACTCTCAATAGCGCTTTAGCCGCCGTTTTAACCACCGAATCAGTTTTCAAACCATACATCCTAGCTAGCAAACCCTACCCCAATGAAGTTGAGGCTTCAGTGCTATTAGAGTGCGTCTATCTCTAGAATCAATCGCAGCCCGGTCATCCCCTAGGCTAACTGGCTGTTGACATTCAATCGCGAATCAACTGCTTACAGGCTGATTCAATTTGCTCCAGCAGTGCGTACCTATTCTCAGACGTTATTTGTATTGATTTGTGACTTGTGCAACATCATTTCGTAGAATAGCCATTTAAGTTGGACTCCAGTCGCAGTTTAATAGCGGCCGATTCCCTTCTCGCGGCTTCGCGATACGGCACTTTTTTCGGCCGTTAGAATCCAACACCGTACCATCGTGCACACTGCACTTAAGCTTAAGGAAATACCCATGAAATACACTCCGCACCTTTTAGTTAGCGCCGTAATCAGCTCGATGCTTTTTTTTACCGCGTCATCTTGGGGCGCAGAGTCCTCGCTACGCCAGACGCTTTTTAGCACCACCGATTCTGCGTTTAAGGAAGCGAATAAAATTCAAGCGGATATCCTCGCGCCCTATAACTATGAAGAAGCATTATCTGCTTATAAGAAAGCCGAAAAGCGCCTAGACAAGGGCCAAGGTGTTGATAAGATTAAGAAAGATCTTGCCGAAAGTCGCGCCTACTTAAAACTTGCGGTGGAATCGACGCTGCTTGCCGAAGTCACCCTTAGCGACAGCCTACAAGCGCGTGCCGATGCAGTTTCCTCTCAAGCGGTCGACTATGCTCCTGACGCTTGGCGCGACGCGGAGAAGTCCTTTTCCTTAGCTGCAAAATCGATAGAAGCCGGCGATGTGAATAAGGCGCGTCGTTTGAGCGAAAAAGCCCAGAAGCAATTTCGCGATGCGGAACTTCAAGCCATTAAAGCTAACTACCTAGACGAGACTCGCACGCTATTGGAGCAGGCACAGCGCAATAAAATATACAAGGTTGCGCCAACTATTCTGGCAAGTGCGGAAAAGAATCTTAACGAAGCGGAACATCTACTTAGCACTAATCGCTACGACACCGACGAAGCCCGCTATAAAGCACAGCTAGCTAAAACCCAAGTGTTGCATGCGAGCAAAGTGGCCGACACTGTTAACAAATTGAAAGACAAGGACATAACCCCAGAAGAGCTAATTCTGCAATACGAATACTACATTCAGACGATTGGCAATACGCTGGATATTAACACCCAGTTTCATAAGGGTAATGAAACACCTGTGCAAGAAATTATTACCACCATTAACGCCCTAGAAAAAGATTCGTTTGCTCTAGGTCAGGCACAAACAGAAATTCATTCCCTACAAGATGAAGTTACACGCTTGGAACAACAACTCGGCGTACAGTCGCAAAAGCTCGCGACTCAAGAAGCTGCTCGCCAGCGCTTTCAAACACTCGACTCAAGTTTCACGCCATCTGAAGCGATTGTTATTATGCAGGCTGGCAATCCAATTATTCGCTTAATTGGGTTAAATTTTAACGTTGGCAGTTCGCAGATCAACACCGAATACTTTGGCTTGTTACGCAAGGTACAAACGGCACTTGCCGCTTACCCTGGGCGCAAGTTAGTTGTCGAAGGTCACACAGATTCCTTCGGCGGCGATGAGACGAATCAAGCACTTTCGAGCGAGCGTGCCGCTAGCGTGCGGGAATATTTATTGGCCAACATGCCAAACCTTCCACCATCTCAAGTAGAAGCTGTTGGCTTTGGCGAAGCTAAGCCTATAGCGTCGAACGAAACCCAGCAGGGCCGTACAAAAAATCGCCGGATTGATATTAAAATTATCGAGCTCTAGGTAATTTATCTCAGCGGCTATCGCAATCGATGCCGCTAGCCTATGATAGCGATTACTCTGTACCTTTTTATTTACCCCTGTGCACCCTAAGCCTTGCGCTTAGGGTTTTGTCTGGAGCTTTTGGCATGAACCTATTTCGATCTTTCCCCCGTTCCGCACCCTATAAACTCACTGCGTTAGTTATGGTTGGTGCGCTTTTGAACGCCTGTGGTGGTGGCGGTGGCGGCGGCGATAGCCTTGTCTTAACCGAGCTCTCTAGCAGCGCGCAACAACCTGCGGTGATTACTGTTTCTTTTAAGGCAAAAACCTATAGCGGCGATCCAGTTGCCGATTTAACCATCGCCAACTTTGAAGTGCTGGAAAATGATAAGCCGATTTCACTTTACGAAGCGACACCGAGCCTCGACAAAGACCCAGATGAGTTTGTTTACAATACCCTATTGCTACTCGACCTTAGTGGTAGCGTGTTGGCAAATAGTTTTGAAACGTTAAAATCCGCGGCGGCAACGTTTATCGATACCGCAATTGCCGATGCGAACAATGATCAGGGCAGCTTCCAGATTAAATTGGCTTACTTTGATGGCCGCGAAAATATTCAAGACCTATCAGAATATACGTCTAACAAACAAACCTTATTAGCTGCGCTCGACGCCCTTGATTCCTCCAGCTCGGCGGATAGCTCGACCAACCTCTACGGCGCAATGGTGCAAGGTGTTTCCGATATCGATGATGTTGTTGAAGGTTTTAATATTTCCGGGATCGTTTCTGCGGGCTCTTTAGTTGTGTTTACCGATGGTAACGACCAGGCCGCTCGTGTGACTAAATCGACTGCGCAATCAGCTGTCGATCGCGCCGCCGAAGGCTTAACCATTTTTACCATTGGCTTAGAGGGTGAAGTCGATCAAAACGTACTTAGCCAACTCGGCCGTGACGGTACCAGTTTCGCGACTGACATTTCAGGTTTGGTAGCGGCCTTTAACGATATCGCTGCACGTATTAACGACGAGGCAAACAGTATTTACCTATTTAGATACTGTTCACCTAAGCGCTCCGGCGATTCTAACAAACTCACTATCATCGCCAATCGAGACGGTGAAAAGGGCCGTCTACACACCAAGTTTTCGGCCTCAGGCTTCAGCGGTGGCTGTCTTATCCAATAGTTTTTCGGGCCCTAATTGCTCGGTTATTAGTTGTTTGGCGCTGCGCAATTGCTTAGCCGCACTCACCATATTGCGCAGCGCCGGCAACACCTCCTGCCACTGTCGGGTTTTTAAACCGCAGTCTGGGTTTACCCACAAACGCTCACTGGGTATATGCAGCGCAGCTTTCTCCATTAAGGCTACAATCGCCTCTTCGGTTGGAATGTTCGGCGAATGAATATCATATACGCCGGGACCAATCTCATTTGGATAAGAAAATTTCTCGAACACGTCTAGCAGTTTCATATTCGAGCGCGAGGTTTCGATAGTAATCACGTCGGCATCCATATGGGCAATGGCTTCGATAATGTCATTAAAATCTGAATAGCACATATGGGTGTGAATTTGGGTGGAATCAGCAACGCCGTTCGCGGCAATACGGAAACTTTCAATCGCCCAGTTCAAATAATTATTCCATTCCGATTTGCGCAATGGCAAACCTTCACGCAACGCCGCTTCATCAATTTGGATAATGGCTACACCCGTTTTTTCTAAGTCCAGCACCTCTTTACGTATCGCTAACGCAATTTGTTTTGCTGTAGTAGCGCGCGCTTGGTCATTACGGACAAACGACCAATTTAAAATTGTTACTGGGCCGGTCAGCATCCCCTTTACCGGCCTCTCTGTTAGCGTCTGGGCATAGGCAATCCACGATAAGGTCATCGCGTCCTGCCGGTCGATGTCACCATAAATAATTGGCGGCTTTACACAGCGCGAACCATAGGATTGAACCCATCCAAGTGCCGAAAATATAAATCCTTCAAGCTGTTCACCAAAATATTCGACCATGTCATTGCGTTCCGCCTCGCCATGCACCAATACATCTAGGTCGAGTTTTTCCTGCTGTGTTATCGACTCACGGATTTGTTGTTGAATGAAGTCACGATACGCCAGTTCAGTTAGTTCACCGTTGCGAAACTTACGACGCGCCGCGCGGATATCACCGGTTTGCGGGAACGAACCGATAGTTGTGGTAGGAAAATTTGGCAACCGAAAGCGGGTACGTTGAACTAACGCACGTACCGAATAGGGCGACTTTCGTTCACCATAGGCGGGTGTAAGTTGGGACAGGGCAGCTTTCACACTAGGGCGATTAACCCGTGGCGAATGTTTTCTCGCCTGCAGCACAACGCGATTTTTTTCAAGCTCAGCGTTAATCGATTCGCGGCCGTGATTTAGTGCTTTCGCTAGCAGTGCCACTTCGCTTAGTTTTTGCGTTGCAAAGGCCAGCCAGGGTTTTATCTCGGCGTCTAAATGTTGCTCTTGAGCAAGGTCTACCGGTAGATGTAAGAGCGAACAGGACGGTGCCAGCCACAAGCGGTCGCCGAGTTTCTCCGCCACTGGCTCCAACCAATCTAAGGTTTTAGTTAGGTCATTGCGCCAGATGTTGCGACCATCTACTACACCCAAGGATAGAATTTTATGAGCGGGTAGGCGATCGAGCACACGAATAAGTTCATCGCTAGGGCCAGATGCAATAGTCGCCTGCTCAGCGCTGCCAGTATCGCGATTACTAACGTCGAGGTGTAAACCCTGTACGGGTAATTCCACGGTTAGCTGTAGGTTTTCGCGCAGCTCTCCAAAATAGGTTGCCAATAGTAATTTCGCGCCGGTAGCTTTCAATTGATGGTAAGCAATGCCAAATGCCTGTTGCCACTCTTGCGCTAGCTCTGTAACCAATATCGGCTCGTCGATTTGCACCCAATCGGCGCCGGCGGCTACCAGTTCCTGTAATAGTTCGCGATACACAGCTAATAACCGTGGCAGCAAGTCCAGCTTGTTTAAGGTGTTTTTTTCTACATCACTTTTGCAGCCATCACTTTTCCATACGCCTAAGGCTAAATAAGTTAAGGGCCCAATTATCACCGGCTTGGCGTTTACGCCGGCAGCCTTGGCTTCGGCAAACTGTTGCAGGAGTCTTGTGGGGTTGAGGTTGAACTCTGTACTGCTGTCGAATTCTGGGACTATGTAGTGATAGTTGGTATCGAACCATTTGGTCATTTCGCCAGCTTGTACACATTCACAGTCGCTAGCGCCAACCGATCGACCACGAGCAACACGAAAATAGTTATCAAGCTCATTCGCCAGAGGCTTTTCGCGTACCCGTGCCGGTATATTGCCAAGGGTAAAGCTCATATCCAGCACTTGATCATAAAGTGAGAAATCACCCACAGCGGCATAGTCCACACAGGCTTGAGTTTGCCAATGTTGTTTTCTTAAGCCTGCCGCCGTAGCTTGTAGCTTCTCTTCACCTGCTCTGCCGTGCCAATAGTCCTCCAATGCAAATTTTAGCTCTCGCTTTTTACCAATACGTGGAAAGCCTAAATTGTGAGTGGTAATCATGATTATCTCCAAAATCACGGCGCCGCTTTCACGCGCTTCGCCAATTAAACGTTAGACGCTAGTTTAGGAGGTGAGATACATGTATAAAAATGATATATATTCAACTATCATTCGATTTTACACATATATAGGCGGTACGTCCGTCGCCGGAAAAGACTATGATTGAACGCCAACACCTGAGCATATTACGCGCTATACATACCAGCGGTTCGCTTACGGCGGCGGCTGATCAGCTTTGCTTGAGTCAGTCCGCGGTTAGTCATTCAATCAAAAAGTTGGAACAAAAGATCGGCACGCCGCTATGGCAGGTAGAAAGTCGTCAGTTACGCTTTACCCCAGCGGGAACGCATTTACTCGGCTTAGCACAGCGACTACTGCCACAACTTGAGCACAGCGAAGCCGTATTGCAGCAAATCGCTCAGGGTGAACGCGGCGAGCTGCGTATTGGTATGGAGTGCCACCCTTGCTATCAGTGGCTATTGCGCGTCGTTTCGCCCTACTTGGCGGCTTGGCCTTCGGTGGATGTAGATGTAAAACAGAAGTTTAAATTCGGCGGTATTGGTGCGCTGTTTAACCACGAAATAGATATGCTGGTAACGCCCGACCCGCTATTTAAAAAGGGCTTAGATTTCACACCCGTATTTGATTACGAACAGGTGCTGGTAGTGGCCAATCAACACTCGCTCGCCAGCGCCGAATTCTTATCTCCCGCTGATTTAAGTGCCGAAACGCTAATTACCTACCCAGTAGAGGCGAGCCGTTTAGATATCTACACTCAATTCCTCTCACCTGCAGGGGTAAGCCCCGCCAAGCACCAAAGCATCGAAACAACCGATATTATGCTGCAAATGGTCGCGGCCGGACGCGGTGTGGCGAGCCTACCGCGCTGGCTAGTCGAGGAATATCAGCAGCAACTCGACCTCAAACCATTGCGCCTAGGTGCAACGGGTTTAATGAAAAGTATTTATTTGGGGGTTCGCAGCGGTGATGTTGGTTTGGCTTATATCGAGGGCTTTTTGAAACTCGCCAAAGCGCTCTAGCGATTCGACACAAACGCGTCAGCACTTTCATGCGCCAAGTTTTGCAGTAACAACTGATGCAAATGCCGCTTGCCTGCACCATTGATACACCGCAGGTTATCAATACTAACCCGACGTTCAGCAAATAACCGGCGTAAAGTTTCGCTCTCTATCTCAATTAAGATACGCTCGTTCATGTAACCTACCTCTTCATAAATACTACTACACTCGCTTGGTTTAGTAGCGACAATCAAATAGTAATGATAATCATTATTATTTGCAAGCTTGATTTTACGTATGCATAACTATGCTATGCTTCGGTTAGACTCTCTCAATTTCCGGCCGTAGATGCTCACAAATTTAGCGCAATCCGCTGAACGCGCTCAGCACAACGCCCTCCGTTATAAGAGCTAGTGATGGCGGAGGGGCTTCGATATTTCAGGACGAAATAGAATGGCACACCGGTATCTGTTACACAGTGTCGTGGTTTCGATTGCACTCGCCGCGCAAGGCGTTTCACCCCTTGCGGAAAGCGCAGCGCGGGTTGCACCTGACATCGATTACCTCAACCTAGACCTTGAACAACTGATGGAGATTAGCATCTCCACTGCTACCAAACGCCAGCAGCAACTCAAACATATTCCGGCTAGCGTAACCGTAATCTACCGCCACGATATTGAGAGCCAAGGCTACAGCTCCCTGCCTGAACTGTTTCGCAATCTTGCCGGTACCTATCTTCTCGACGACACACAAGATATCAGTATAGGCATGCGCGGCAATGCCGCCGGCAGTATTCAAGTCTTGCTCAACGGCATTCCGCTCGATCCCACTCAAATTAAGGGCCTTACACTTCCGGAGCGCTCTCAGTTTAATATTCCAATTGAAGCGATCGATAGCGTTGAAATTATCCGTGGCCCTATGTCGGTCATTTATGGCAACAACGCCTTTAAAGGCGCAATCAATATTATTACCAATGATTTAGGGTCGACAGGCAGCCTCCTAAACGCAAGTGTTGGCGACCATCGTAACAGTCTATTTGCGCGCTATGGAAAACAATATCGCGATGGTTTTTGGGTGGTTAACTGGGGCGCTAATCAAGAATCCGGGTTCGATGGTGCCTATGAAGATATGATGAGCACTGAACAGTACTCCGCCCTGCATCCAGACATGCACAGAACCATGGACGGTGATTTTAAGCGCGACGCAATCAATCTTGACCTATCTACCCGCTACGCAAATTTCAGTGGAGATTTACGCTACAGTAAAATGCGTTTTGGTAGCTATGCGCTTACGCCATCGTTTAATGACGGCAACCAACAAGAAGACACTAATCTAATTACCAGTACCGCCTACGATAAGACTCTATCTGACAACTGGAGGCTTAGAGCACAGGGAGTTTACAGCGAACACAAGGTCGCTATAGATCAGCTAGATTTTATCTCGCCAGAAATCTACGCAAGTAAAAACTATCAACAGCAACAATCAAAACGCGGCGATATAGAATTAAATTCCATTTATGACAACAACGCCAGCTTTGAAATTCTACTTGGCTATCGTTATCAATCTTTATTTGATACACAACGAGATGTATCGGTGCCAAGTATTGGCTTGGATTTTTTTCTAAAAAATGAGCCAATCCAAACACACGACCTTTTCTTTCAAGCCTCATGGCAACTAAATAAGAAGATAATGTTAGTTGCCGGAAATCGCTGGACCCATGCAAATGAATATACGTCCACCAGCTTCAATCGCAATAGTAACGAAACCACGACTGTTAAGGTACACGCGAACAATAGTAACTATAGCGTGCCGAACATTGCGGTAATCTTTTCACTAAATAAGCATAATGCGATAAAGCTGCTCTACGGCGAGGCACTGCAAGACAATCAAGATTTAGCCTTTTCTAGGCCAGAGAATCTTAACACCTACGAATTGAATTACGTTTTTACCAAACCAAAATTTACCGTTAATTTCAGTCTTTTTAATGCCTACGCTAAAAATTTGTTTCGTTTTTCGCACCGTTTTAATAGCCAAACCCAACGCTACGAAGACGTTGCCGATAACCACGGAAAAACCTCTTCCGAGGGGGCGGAGATAATCCTAGATTATCAACCAAGCGATAAAGTTAACGTTCAAACGAGTGTTGTATGGCAACACTCTGATGACACACAATACACCCACATCACATCCGGCTACTCGCCGGAGCGGCTGTTTAAATCGAAGCTTTCGTACCAACACAACCATATCAATTACGCGCTAAGTTTTTACTATTTGAGTCATATGTATGCCGATTACCGCTATCTTGATTCAACGACTATTGGCGACTATCAGCGGATAGGTGATGAGATTGGCGCGACAACGTCGATAAACATTAACCTTCGCTATGCCCCGCGGCCGAAAGGTTTCTTTGCGCAACTCCATATCGAAAACCTCACCGACGAAGAAATTCGCTACCCAGCGGTTGAGTTAATTGACCTTCAGCACGGGTTAATGGAAGTCGGACGCAGCGTAGCCATTAGCGGCGGCTGGAAATTTTAGCGAGCTCTAATCGCGAGCGAATAGTCGGTGCGATTATGGGTAACCTATGTTCCAATTGGTTTGAACCGAGTATTCACGCCACGTCCTTGATAATTCCATATATTTATTTTATTCCCCTTAGGATATGTATTTCACCTTCTTGCCACGGCGTAATCATGCCAGCAGAATCAGCGCTGATTTTCCCAGCGAGCATGCAGCTACACCTGCAGTTTAGTTTGCTACCACAAATGTCCCCGAGGAATAGAACATGGAACATCGTTTAAATGTAGCTTTCGTCTCCGATATCGTATGTCCGTGGTGTGCATTGGGCTTTACCAAGTTAATGTTGGCCGTAGACAAAATGTCTCCCAATATTGCCGTTACTGTCGAATGCCTGCCTTATGAGCTAAACCCTGGTTTGGGCGCTGAGGGAATTTTACTTAGCGACCATTTAGCCGAAATTATGAACGCCGGCGCAGAGCAAATCGCACAGGTGCAACAGCGCATGACACAAATGGGCGCAGACACGGGCTTTACCTTTAATTTCTCACCGACCTCACGTATTTATAACACCAACAAAGCGCATCAATTACTTCTATTAGCAGCCGAAAGCGGCCAGCAGCTAGAACTGTATCAGGCTTTATTTGAAAGTTACTTTTCATTAAATAAAGATATTGCAGATAGCTCGATACTGATTGCTATCGCTAAACAGATTGGTATGGATGTTGAACGCGTGCGCTCTACTCTTGCCACTAACGCCTTAAACGAAGAAGTATTAGCTGCAAATAAGCGTGTTAAGCTGCTCGGTGTAACCGGCGTTCCGGCGCTAATTTTGGATGATAACCAAGTATTAAAAGGTGCTCGGGAAGTCGATGATTTAGTCGCGCTATTAACACGCTACGCTGAAAATAATCTTGTAACGCCGTTATAGTGCTTCTATTTAGAAAATTACAAACTACTTAGCGATCTTGATAATTGGCGAGGGTAAGCGCAGCGGGGTAATCCTGATACTGCTTGCCTCGTCGGTTGCCACGCCAAAGAAAGTAACTAAAACCAACGCCGCAAACCGCAACAAAACAGCCTATTACCTCTTGCATTCGTGTTGAAAACTCTAAAAACACCAAGGTGCTTATCAAGTCTGCAAGTATTAGTAGGCAAACAAATGTTACCAACTGCCAGCGCTTACAGTGACATACAATCCAAGCCCCAAACGGCGCTCCCACAATTACCACTGGAATACAGACCAACCAATAGGGGATAACATTTGCGATATCTTTTACTATCACTCCATGTAACGCAAAGCCGTAGATGGAGCTCAGTGCCATTACAATAACACTGGTGGGAACACTAACTTTTTCCTCCATTCGGTAACAGAGCGTCAAAGTCATAAATAATACGAGGTCTACTCCCGAGCCAGTATTTTCTGCAATGATACCGCCGAGGAACCCTAGTAGAATAAATTCAGCTTTCTGTAAACCCGTTAGATAAATCAGTTGTTGCCATGCCAAACGCCGCCCAGTGATAACACTGTAAAGCAACGCTAAGGCGAATATTGATATCATCGTCGTAAAGAGTACCCGCGCGTATATATCAGGCAGATGCAAGAAAAACGACGCCAGAGTTATACCGCTAAATCCACCAATTGATGTGTAAAAAATTACCCTCCACAAAACCCTAGTGCCACGCGACCAAATATAAATAGCCGCAGCCGTCATCCCAAATGACTGAATCATCATGCCAAAGGTTCGTGAATCCGCTGATGAAATATGCAGTAGCTTGGTAAATACCGGGTAAGCAACCGCGCCACCGCCGGTAGGCGTAGCGCCGGCCACAAAAGAGCCAAACAACATGGTTACACTCATCTGCCACCAATCGGCAAATAACACCCATGAATTCGTCACGCTCATATAGGTTAGCCAGCCGCTATAAACAATAAATAGTGCGATTACGTAGGCGTACTTTTTTAATTTAAGAAAACTATCCATGTTGTTCGTCGTGTTTAAGAGGATGTTAATTTTTAAAGGTGGAAATCCAGAACGCCTAAACTAGCAGTGGCAGGTCAAAAAAAATAGATTATAAAAATATACTTTTATGAAAATTGGCGTTAAATATCCACAATGGCGCGCTTATTCGAATTTGTCTCATGTCGTTTTACCGCGAAGCAACCGCAAGTTGTGGCAACAGATTAACCTAAAGGATTGCAAACAGACCGATTGGTCTGTAAT
The DNA here is from genome assembly GCF_001922985.1 of Teredinibacter waterburyi. Taxonomy (GTDB): domain Bacteria; phylum Pseudomonadota; class Gammaproteobacteria; order Pseudomonadales; family Cellvibrionaceae; genus Teredinibacter; species Teredinibacter waterburyi. The sequence continues at coordinate 79,831 of NZ_MRUH01000168.1, read as the reverse complement.
AATCCGCCAACGCTAAACGCGCCCAAGGCATGAGGTAGGTATGAGCCCCCCAAGGGATCCCGAAGTTACACGCAGGCACATTATTGAAATTTCCGCTCAAGAAATGCTGGAGCAGGGCTTCAAAGCCGCAAGCCTGTCCACCATTCTCGAAAAAGCAGAAGTGTCGAAAGGCGCTTTGTATCACCACTTTGCCAGTAAAAAAGAATTGGGTTATGCGGTTTTCGAAGAAATATTTGCCCCCGCGTTTTTTGAGCGCTGGGGGGCGCCTCTAGTCAGTGAAAACCCAGTGGACGCGCTCAAAGATTGGCTGCGACAACTATCTAAAGTTATGACTACGGCAGAACTAGAAGCCGGTTGCCCAACAAGTAAAATCGCCATGGAAATGGGCCGTGAAGATGACGGCTTTAGAGACAAGGCGATGCAGCTATTCTCCGACTTAGGCAAACGCATGGAAAAAGCTTTTGTGAGTGCATCAGCGAAAGGCTACCTGCGTCCAGAGGTCAAACCCGGACCAGTCGCCATCATGATCGTGGCTACCATGCAGGGCTTGATGATGCAGGGCAAAGTGGTAGGGGACATTAAAAGCTTTCGCCTCGGCGTTGGCTGCCTAATTGATTTTGTAGAGTCACTGCAACCAAAGTGACATAAAACTTGGGTGTACTAAATACACCTCATAATAACCCCCCATCTCGGGGTTTTCTTTAATTTTAAAACAAACCGAACGGTCGGTTTGTTAAATATATTTTAACTGCGCTAAACAAAGGACCTCGCTATGGACGCAAACGCCGGTAATCTCTCACTGACAGAGCGCTACGCGCACTTCGTAACCTCTCGGCCCTGGCTTACGATTGCTATTGCGCTAGCAGTCTCCCTCTCGATGATGTCTGGTATGCAGAGGTTTGCTTTCGACCAAGACTACCGCGTATTCTTCAGCGAAGAAAACCCTCACCTCAGCGCCTTCGAGCGCCAGCAAAAAATCTATACCAAGAACGACAATGTGCTATTTGTTATCGTGCCTAACAACGGCGAAGTGTTTAACAAACAAACCTTAGCCGCTGTCGAAGAAGCCACCGAACAGGCATGGCAGTTACCCTATGTACTCCGCGTCGACTCAGTCACCAATTTCCAATATTCTCACGCCGATGGCGACGAGCTAATCGTCGAACCCTTGGTAAGCGGGGCAGAGCAGTACTCCGCAGAAACGCTGAAAACAAAACAAAGCATCGCCCTCACCGAACCCAATCTTCGCGGCCAGCTCATTAGCGAAGATGCCGAGATCACCGCATTAAATATAGTATTCGAAATGCCGCAGGTGCAACCTGAGAAAGAACTACCGGAATTGGTTGGCGCCGTCCGAGAATTACAATCCAAACTAGAAGCCAGCTACCCTGTTACGGTAAAACTTACCGGCGTGGTGATGCTATCCAACGCATTTTTTGAAGCGTCAATGAAAGATCAACAAACACTGGTACCCGCGATGTATGCGGTGATTTTACTGGTAATTGCAATTTTGTTGCGCTCCGCGACTGCGACATTGGCGACGCTCTTGGTCGTGTTTTTATCTATGCTATCTGCGCTCGGCAGTTTTTTCTGGCTTGGCGGAAAACTTTCACCGCCTTCATTTTCGGCATCCACCATTATCACCACGCTAGCCGTGGCTGACTCCATCCATATTCTGGTTACGCTTTTTGAAGGTATGCGCCGCGGCATGAGCAAAGTCGATGCGATGCGGCGCAGCTTGGTGATTAATATTGCGCCGGTATTCCTTACGTCGCTTACCACGGCGATCGGTTTTCTATCCATGAACCTGAGCGACACGCCGCCGTTTAACGATCTCGGTAATATCACCGCCTGGGGCGTAGTCGTCGCGCTATTTTTATCCATGACATTATTGCCAGCGCTCATTACTATTTTGCCGGTTAAGGCTTCGAAAAAGCGCAATCGTGTGAGTCACGCAATGGACGCCATCGCCAACTTTATCATTGCCAAGCGCACACCCGTATTAATTGCCATGGTGGTATTCAGCATAGTCGCTGTTAGCGGTATTAAATTAAACAGCTTCGACGATAACTTTGTCGGCTACTTCGATACTAGTATTCAGTTTCGCAACGATACGGATTTCGCTAACGATAATCTCACTGGTATTTATCAAATTCAGTATTCGCTCGAATCCGGCGAAGACTACGGTGTTAGCGATCCGGTATTTCTAGCCAAGGTCGACCGGTTTGTAGAATGGTTTAGAAGCCAGCCAGAAATCACACACGTCAATAGCTTTACCGATACCTTCAAGCGTATCAATAAAAATATGTATGGTGATGACAATAGTTATTATCGCCTGCCCGAAGACAAAGCCTTAGCTGCCCAATATTTGCTGCTATATGAAATGTCGTTGCCGGAAGGGTTAGATCTAAATAACCAAATGGATATAGGCAAAAGCTCTACCCAAATTATTGTCACGGTAACCAATACCACTTCTAAGCATATTGCCGAAATAGAACAGCGCGGTCGCGACTGGCTATTACATAACACGGGTATGAGTTCTTATGGGGTGGGGCCCGCCGTCATGTTCGCTCATATTTCGGATACCAATATGCGCAGTATGTTTATTAGCTCACTCGTAGCCATTCTGGTTATCTCGCTGATTATTATGTTGGTTCTTCGCAGTGTTCGCTTAGGTGTAATCAGCTTGGTTCCAAATTTACTACCAATCGCCGCGGCCTTCGGTGCTTGGGGTTATTTGGTTGCGGAAGTGAATGTCGGTGTATCCATGGTTACGGGTATGGCACTAGGAATTGTAGTAGATGACACTGTGCATTTTTTGAGTAAATACCAACGCGCGCGAATTGAACAAAAGTTAACGGCTGAGGCCGCTATTCGCTACGCCTTTTCATCCGTCGGCGTTGCTTTGGTGGTTACCACTATCGTACTGATGGCTGGGTTTATGATCTTAGCCCAATCGAGCTTTGGGATGAATTCCGGCATGTCACAACTAACTAGCGTTGCGATCATATTTGCATTAATCATCGACTTCCTTTTATTGCCCATTTTATTACTGTGGCTGGACAAAAAGGATTACGCAATAGCGGCAATTACGAGAGCAAATAGCTAATAGGCTCTGCACCCGCAACACATTAAAAACTGGAGAGATACAATGAAACATCTTATCGTTGTCCTGTGTACAACTCTATTAAGTTCTATTTGCTTGGCGCTAACCCCTGAACAGCGCGGTCTAGAGATTGCGATAGAAGTCGATCGTCAAGATATAGGGTTCGGCGATTCACAAAGCAATATTGTGATGATCCTAAAAGACAAATACGGTAATGAACGTACTCGGCAAATGCGCAATCGTACGCTTGAACAAAGTGACGACGGCGACAAATCTATGATTATCTTCGATAGTCCCGGCGACGTAAAAGGAACCGCCTTCCTGTCTTTCACCCATCGCGCCGCAGACGATGACCAATGGCTGTTTCTTCCCGCACTAAAACGCGTTAAGAAAATATCGTCCAGCAATAAAGCGGGTGCCTTTATGAGTAGCGAATTTGCATTTGAGGATATCGCTTCACAGGAAGTGGATAAGTATAGCTATACTTTTTTACGAGACGATAAATATCAAAATACCCCGGTATTGATTAATCAATTACAGCCAAAAGATCCAGCCTCTGGTTATTCTAAACTTGAAGTTTGGGTAGATGCGAAGCGTTATATCCCGCTAAAAATAGACTTCTATAATCGAGGCGGAAAGCTTAAGAAGACATTGGAATTGAGCGATTACAGCCAATACCTTAATAAGTTTTGGCGTGCTGGAAACTGGACGATGGTAAATCACATCACCGGGAAAAGTACCGTACTTAAAATGCAGGATTGGCAATTCCGCAATGGCTTTGACGATCAAGATTTTAATAAGAACAGCCTCTCACGAGCAAAGTAGATGAACAACAGATTCGTAAAAATTGTCTCGCCACTTCTAATTTTAAGCGCGACTAACATTGTAAGCCACGCTGTTTTCGCTGGCGAAGCGCTAGGTTACATTGGCGCCGAGGCGTTGGCTTTTCTCGAAGACCCGTTGTTCCCACGACAGTCAGATGCCAGTATTTCACTCACATCACAACTGGAATATTTTCACGACTTTGACGATTCCAACCAACGCTTCGCAATTACTCTTTTTGGTCGTGCCGATAGCCAAGATGACGAGCGTACCCACGCCGATATTCGCGAGCTTTATTGGTGGAGGAATTTCCACTCTTTTGAAGCCTATGCCGGAATACGTAAAGTATTTTGGGGGGTAACCGAATCAGCACATTTGGTGGATATAATTAACCAAGACGACAGCCTAGAGTCTGTCGATCGTGAGGAAAAACTCGGCCAGCCAATGTTACAGCTTATTAAAGTTAGCGACTGGGGTACCTGGGAATTATTTTCGCTATTCGGCTTTCGTGAGCAAGCTTTCCCCGGTGAACAGGGACGGTTAAGAGCAGGCTTACCTATCGATGAAGATGCAATCTATGAGTCTAGTGACGAGCGTGAGCATATCGATTTTGCAGCACGCTGGAGTCATTACTTTGATGTAGTTGATATAGCTGTTAGCTATTTTACCGGCACTTCACGCGATCCAATTTTTCTACCGCAATATAGCGGTGGAGTCCCCACATCTTTACTGCCGTTTTATAGCCAGATAGACCGCGTTGGTTTAACAACACAGATTACACTAGGCTCCTGGTTAGCCAAGCTCGAAGCGACGACCACTAGAGAACGCTTTGCCCAAACTAGCCAAGCCGCCGTGGTTGGTTTTGAGTACACCTTGTTTGGTATTGGTGGTGGTGAATCTGACCTTGGTTTATTAATGGAATACCAATACGACGATTTAAAAGGGCCGCGTCAAGTTCTAAGCCAAAATGATGTCGTCGGCGGCATTCGTTGGGCACTCAACGATATTGACGGTTCCCAGTTGCTGTTCCTCGCTAGCCACGATCTCGATTACAACCATCAATTTTATTCACTAGAGTATAGTCGGCGTATTTTTGAAAACTGGAAATTTGAACTTGAAGCCGCGGCATTTACGGCTGACGACCCAACTTCTCTAGATTTCTCGCTGCGCTCTGACGATTATCTACGTTTTGAATTTAAACGCTACTTTTAAAGGGATACTCATGCGCACTGGAAAAATCGCATTAGCGCTTAGTGCTTGTCTAATTGTCTTACCCAGCATTGCAGCTAGTGCCGAACGCGACAGCACGGAACTTGATGGCGCTGAACTTAATACCAGCGCGTTGCAAAGCCAATACGGGGACAATTTAGCGCAAACAGTTCAAGCTGAAGAAATAGCCATACAGCTCGCTAAACAGGAAATGCCCGCGTTTAGTAAAATCATGTGGTGGCGTGTTAAGCGAATGTGTAACAAGGGCATTCGTAACGATCGGAAATTAGTCCAACGTTCCAATTTGCAACCAAAGCCGGTTCTATTTCCACCCTTGCAGCCAAAGCAGGCACAGTTAACCTGGCTTGGACACTCCTCGACTTTACTTCGCCTAGGCGAAGTAACCATTCTTACCGACCCATTACTCGACGATAGTGCGGCGCCCGTTTCCTGGGCAGGGCCCGAACGTGTAGTTGCAGCACCTCTTCGCGCCAGTCAGTTACCTTTTATTGATTATGTGGTTATTTCCCATAACCACTATGACCATCTCGATTTAGAAACCATTAAAACAATAGCCGCACAACCGCGTGCAGACGGCCAGCAAACATTGTTCCTTGTACCTCGCGGAGTACAAGCCTGGTTTGAAAAACATGGAATTACGAATAGTGTGGAACTAAGCTGGTGGCAAACCCACAGTATTAGTAACGGCTTACAATTTACCGCCGTGCCGGTACAACACCACAGTGGCCGAGGTATGCTGGATCACAATAAAAGCTTATGGTCTGGCTGGGTTATACAAAAAGATAGTTTTAGCTTTTTCTTTGCTGGTGACACCGGTTATGATCCGGGCTTCGCGGAAATTGGTAAGCGTTTTGGTCCATTCACTCTTGCCGCGATTCCTATTGGCGGCTACGCGCCTCGACATCTTATGAAATATGCGCATATAAACCCAGAAGAAGCCGTTGCAGTACACAAGGATATCGGATCTAAAAAAACCTTAGCAATACACTGGGGTACATTTCTTGACCTAACCGACGAGCCTTTTTTCGAACCTGCCGCTCGCTTATCTACTGCCGTAAATAAAGCAGGTTTGGCGCCGAATGAATTTAATGCGGTAGATGTTGGCGAATCCATTATGGCAACTTGGTAGTACCCCTAAGTGATTACACACTGGTATTGCCGCTAGCTCCTTATTTAACGAACGCCATCAACGGCGCATAAAAACTACCACGACCGTTTAATTACGGATTATAGTTAACTTGGTAATTAAAGGTTAGTACCATGGATGATATTGGGCTGGATGCAGTACAGTCTAAACCACACGACGATTATATGGAGATACCCGTGAAAAAATTGTTCGCCGATAGCTATTACATGGCCGTAGTAGGAAAATTGGTCGCCACCGACGCCCCCAAAATGTTTGATATTCTTTTTCAGCTTCCCTGGTATAAACAACTACACGAGGATTGGCTTTCCGAGCTGTTTTCTGGTTATAAAAATGCGCGAGTTTTGGAGGTTGGATGTGGGCCAGGTCAACTTATGCGGTCTGCATCGAGCTGGGGACATACTGTTGTCGGGTTAGATCGGTCGGAGAAAATGCTAAAAAAAGCCCGCAAGAATTTGGCGAATTGCTCAAACACTGAGCTGGTGCTAGCTAGCGCCGATGATATTCCCTATACCCCTAACACGTTCGATTTTGCTGTTGCAGCATCGCTTATCAACGTTGTCGACGATCCCTTACCAATTCTTAAAGAGATGGCCCGTACGGTTAAATCCACTGGTGTTGTATCGTTTTTAGTACCCTCAGAAAAAATGAGCGCACGCTCTGCAGCAGCTCATATTCGCGAAAATCGCTTGGAAGGGATGTCCTCCGGTGCTTTACGCATGTGGGCAACTCTCGCGAAAAAGATGTCTGCCGATCACTGTGAGCAGATCGCACTGGCGGCAGGCCTCGTCGACGTAGTGGTTACCCCCAGCTTCGATGGTATGGTTCATACCACCATGGGGCGCAAACCTTAATCTATGTAAAGCTAAAGTCTCTGTACGGTTAAAAATGCGCCCATAAGTGCAATACTTATCGCCCCAGAAGGTATGACTATTCGGCGATACCAAGACTTGCCTTGCATTAGGAACAGGACAGGAAGGGTGGCAGCTATTATCACCAGTTGTCCAACTTCAACCCCCACATTAAAGGCCAATAAGTCGGCAACAATATTATTGCTGCTTTCGATTAACTCCGCCAGAACGTTGGCAAAGCCAAAGCCGTGAATAAAGCCAAACCCAAACGCGGCCAGCCAGCGTTTGCTGTAGGTGAACGGGAATAGAATACTCAACCCAGCAACTACTAGTGATACGGCAATTAGCATTTCGACCAGCGCGCTCGGTAACTCTATCAGCCCCAATGTCGCGGCGATTAGCGAAATAGAGTGAGCCAGCGTAAAGGCCGTTACAACTTTTAAGATTTCTCCTATAAGGTTAGCGACGTCCTTGGTTCTCACCTGGCGGTCATGATTCCGTACCGCGCTGACCGGAATAATAAGGGCCAATACGAAAAGAATATGATCGTAACCGATTAGAATATGCCACACCCCGAGCACGACGAAGCTCAGTATAGAACTGAGCATATTTTTGCCTTTTAGCGGTATTAGCTCTTTTAGGTTATTACCGCTGAGGATATAACTATAGTTGTCGTCACCATTTTGGTAGGAAACCAAAGCACTATGATTTGGAACCGTATCGAATAGTGCGTCATAGTAGAGATAGGGTGTTACGCTACTTCCGCAGCGATAGTCTAGCGCTACACCTAATATAGGTTTTGATTCTGTGGTTGTTTTAGGCTCTTTTTTTTGGGTACGAAAACGATATTCGGATCTTTCGCACGGCACGTAAGGCCGCTGCTTGGTCAAGTCGTCCGATTCGCTTACTAATTTAATACGACTATCAAGGTAGGCGCTGATAGCGCTGCCAGATCTGTGTAATTCTTCTAGGGTAAAGTCACCGTCACCATTTCTATCTAAACCTAAAGCATAACTTAGCTCACCAAGGGGCAGCTCAAACTCCGCTAAGGTGGCCGTTTTCGTAGCGGTAAAATTTAATATTGTCTGACTATCAGTGTGTGCGCAAGCTTGTATAGCCGCTAAATGTATTGCGCCAATATGAAAAATTACAGCCGTCAAAACATGCTTTAGTTTGAACATAGTGAGGCTATTCCCTTAGTTGTACTAATCAAGCGTTCTACTTATTAAGCGTTGTACTTATCAAGCATTCCGCTCAAGGTCACTATTCATCTAGCGCTGGAATCGATCCTAGCGCTAGATGAATATGCCTAAGTTTTGTCTTATTAACTACTTGGTGTCTTTTGTGTAGGCGTTCAAACGAGCTTGTCGATTCTCTTCACTATGCCAATTTTGCAACCAAGCAACGGGATCATTTTCCATTGGCTGTGCAGATTGTGATTGAAAGAAATCCGAAAATATATCGTAGTCAAATACATCGTATTCCCAATGATTCGCTTCCGGAAATACGCCAACAATATTCGCTGTTTCCTTGCCGACATTGATAAAGCCATGGGGAACCATAGGTGGAATATTGAGGATGTAGGGCGCTTGCACGGTAATTTTTTCATCGCCAAGTTGATAGTACATTGTACCCTGCAGTAACACGTGTGCTTCTTCGCCTACGTGGGCGTGTAGCGGTGCACCGTTACCGGGGATGGTATGGGTCAACACAACCGTCAGGTTTTCAAATCCGTGACGTTGGCCTTCCATCACCCATAGGTATTCATTCGGTGCGGGGTTTATAGCAACCATTTCATCGCGATGAACAATATAGTCTTCTACGGAATCCATAGTCGGCGCATCAAATAGTGCTGGCAGTGTCGCGGTGACGACTGGGTAGTAGCCATGCTCGGCATCTGCGTGCATAGCCGCACGTTCTTCTGTCACGGGGAGATATATTTCACCGCCTGGTGCAATACCCTCACCATCGGCAGGAGAGTAGGTGGATTCAGTAACTGGAATATAGATATCTTCGGTGGTGAATTTAATAAAGATATCTTCATCCAGTTCGTTGCCCATTGTGTTTTCAACAACGCCGTTATTTTCAAGATAGTACTCAGTGCTGTAGTCTAAACCCTGAACTGGTTTAAGAATTACGGTCGCACCACGAATATCCATTTGGGTTTCAACTAACGAATCGTTGTCGAGGCGCTTTAGCTGAAAGCTATCTGCAGATGTTGCTGGGGCTACGGCGGTATCGAAGAATATATAAATAGGCTCATCAATATCGGCGGTATCTTCCATATGTGCTGGCATGGTTGAGTTTAGGCTTAACTCAATTGAGTTCGCTGCTATATAGTCATCTAAATCAATCTTGTCATCTTCATCACAACCTGCAAGCAGTAGCGCACTCGCGATAAGTAGTAGCGCGGTATAATTCCGGTTTAGCATTGTCCTTTCCTCAGTATTTGTTTGTTATTTTCAATATGGGCGATGTGGTTAAGCAATTCAGAATATGCTTAATTACAGCGATTATTCATCACTATAGCTTTCATGATTTTTGATTATAGAATTTCAGTTTGCAGCTCTACAAGACGGGTACAATAGTCGCCTAAGTTCCCTTTAATAAATATATTGCTACTCTAAGCGCGGCGCCGACGTTTATTTATAAGAATTATTTCCATATTTATTATTGCGAATTTATGCTAATAATAAGCCTATAATTAGGAACATTTAACTTACCGTCATTTCTAAATGACTATAGATAGCGTCTAACGCGATTGTGTTTTCGCTTTCCTTACCGATTGTTATGCGAATAAATTCACTCAACCCGTAATTGCTTAGCGGTGTAACGAGTACGTCCTTCGCGCGCAACGCCATCGTGGTTTGCATCGCATCACCTACATTTACGCAAACAAAATTTCCCTTAGATGGAATGTAATCCATACCTCGATCTATTAACTGTTCGGTTATTTGAGCCATACCGGAATGGGTAAGAGAAACAACTTTTTCAAGATGATCTACATCTGTTAGCGCGGCACTTGCCGCAGCCAATGCCAATCGATTTACATTGAAAGGCTGTCTAACACGATTAAAATAATCCGCCAATATAGGGTCACTTATCGCATAACCCACTCGCATTGCCGCTAGCCCCCATGCCTTGGAAAAAGTACGAGTAACAATTAAATTTGGATACCGCGATAGATAATTTAAACCATTCGGAAATGTCTCAGTATTACAGTATTCGATATAGGCTTCATCGAGCACAACAATGACATGTCTTGGCACGGCAGCAATAAACGTTTCAATTTGTTCGATGCTATTCCAAGTACCCGTGGGATTGTTTGGGTTGGCAATAAAAATCAGCTTTGTCTTCGAAGTAACTGCCGCGGCCATAGCCGCTAAGTCGTGACCGTAATTTACATCGGCTGGAACCTGAACTGCTTTTGCGCCAACAATAGCGGCTAATATTGGGTAGACCGCAAACGCATACTGGGAAAAAACAATTTCGTCGCCAGGACTACACAATGCTCTGGTAATTATATCCAACACATCATTCGAACCATTACCGAGGGTAATACCATCGGGATCGGCATTCGTATGTTGAGCGAGTTGGCTTCGTAATGGCTGACCGGCGGTATCGGGATAGTAGTGTGCGTCTTTGGCTAACGCCACGATTGCATCTACTGCTACTGGGCTTGGCCCCAATAGACTTTCGTTAGAATCAAGCTTCACAATATTACTTAAGTTTTGTGGCTCGACGGGTGGTTTAAATGCCCTTAATCCCGTAATACCCGGCACTACCAACTTGCTAAAATCTAAACTTTCCATATTCATAGCGATGTTCCTATTTGTTTCGCAAGGTTTTATACGAAGTGGCTATACCTACTTTGTCTTCATTTATCCACTTTCAGTTTTTCGATATAACTAAACTGATACGCGTTGGATGGTCGGCAGATCATCGAGATTAAAATCTATGTCAACCTGAAATATCTTGCCATTACTGCGCTGCATTGCGTTGGTGCCGATAAGGCCCTGCATCGGCACACCATTTTGGGTTATGCCATTGGCTTCCCATTCGATCAAAATATGATTCTTTTCCCCAGATACTTTTCGCGGCGAAATATTGATGGTGTCGAATTGATCACCCAGTTTTTGAAAAAATTGTTCAATCGCCAATATTCCCTTAACCGGGCCCACTGCGAATGGGTCGTTAAAGGTTGCATCATCGCGAAATAGCTTTAGCAAGTCGGTCATTTTCTCGGCATTTAACAAGCCGAAATACATAGACACGAACTCTTTCGGTTGCATATTGCTAATCCGTATCGCGCGCCGAAGCTTAACTGCAATATTTAGGAGATTCGCTAAGCCAATGAATGATAACGCGATAATCGAATGGCTTAGTGTGGTTTGATTATCTGGCTTAGCAACCATCAAGTAGAGAACCGTGACAATTAGCCCGATGTTGGTATAGCCAAACGCGGGGACGATACGCATCAAGCTGCGTTTGCCGCGCCGGCCAATTAACAAGAAGAAGAAGATTATCCACGAATTTATAAAGATGATAAGAGAGATTAACAGCGCTGCATTAATCCAATTGGGATTTAACGACAAATTTACCAGCGAAAATCCGTAGTTAGAGGCCAACAGCAATCCCGAGCTTATGGTGGCAACTAAGCCACCCATAATAAATACGCACTTTAATAAAAACACGGTTTCGATAATACCGAGTACGGTATGAAGGTGATCCGCACGGTTCATACGATTTCCCCAAAACGGGAGAGTCGCCGCTGTTCCCAGCCAAATCGCGGATGAGAGCACATGAATAAAAACCAGCATGATTAATCCCTTAAATTTTTCAAAAGTTCCGAAGCCATCTCGAGCCTCAAGTGCGCTCGATTATATCCCTCGTTTAGCATGCGTCAATGCGATCTTGCCTGATAATTCGTGGTCTTAGACAAATCAGGTATATCTTTAATTTATTCCCCTACACATTGCTCTGTACACTTATATTTGTTTACTTTTGTATAGTGGTATTTTGTAAAAATTATACTTTTTGGCCTATTTTTAGCCCAAGTTGGCAATATTCAAATCATCTTAAAATTAAATTTTTTTAATTTTCGGCTATCTAGTTGTTTTTTCAATTTGTTTACTAAAGTCTCCTACCGGCCTCTTTGTAAACCATCTTGTTCACTTCCCCTTAGTTGCTTACTATCGGCCCCGCTAAGATAAATACTGCTGTATGTATCGTCATAATTCGTTTTACGTCACATGATTTGTTATTGCGAATTTATTCGCTAATCATTAATAGTCGAATTAAAGAAAATAGTAGTGAAATAAAGAAAAGCCACCGCCCAGAGTTCACTGCCGATCAACCGAAATATTGTATTTGGTCGGCAGTCTACTCTTTACAAATGGAACCTATTAATCGATATGGAAATAGCTACAGAGCATTACATCGATGCCAAAGGCATGCTGTGCCCGCTACCGGTACTGAAATTTAAAAAATACATCAAGGATTTGACACCCGGTGATGTCATTCGGATTGACACCACAGATCCAGATTCGGTTAAAGACTTTAATATTTTCTCGGAGATGAAAGGCTACAAGATCGTCAGCCTTGTTGAGCACGCTAAGTCATTTAGTTTCGTTATAGAAATTTAATAGGGATATTATGAAGACTGGACACAAACTACTCACCCGGATGTGTAACAGCTTTTACGGTGCTGCTACCACTTACCGCCAAATTGACGGCGAATTCACCGCTCGCACCTATCTTGACTCTGCCGCATCCTGTTTGATGTTGAAGCCAGCCTACGAGGCCAGCCTTAAGTTTCTTGATCACTATTCAAACACCCACAGTGATACGCACAATTCAGCGATTATCTCTAATCAGATGTACAAGTGGGCCCATGCTCAGGTACTGCAATTTGTAAATGCCGACCCAGAAGAATACACCTGTATCTTTATGGGTAGCGGCTCTACCGCCGCAATTAATCGGGTTGCGCGTAGCTTGTCTGCTGCTCGCCCAGAGAAGCCAGGTGTTCTTATTTCGCTAATGGAACATCACTCCAACGATCTACCCCACAGAGAAACTCACGATTTCGCTGAGCATATTGGCTGTGTCGGCGAGGGAGTTGATCTCGGTTCGATGGATCTAGATGCACTTGAAGCTGCGCTAAGTAAACATCACGACAAGATAGATTACGTAGCCGTTACCGCTGCCAGCAATGTTACCGGTGTGGTTAATCCCATTCACGATATTGCGCAACGCGCTCACGCGCACGGCGCTCTTGTTGTGGTCGACGCTTCACAGATACTCGCGCATCGCGCACTTAGCATGCAGGGCATTGTCGGTGACGGCTCCGACGATATCGATGCTGTGGTGTTTTCCGGCCATAAAATTTATGCCCCCGGCTCTCCCGGTGTACTCGTTATCCGTCGGTCGCTAATTGATGGCGGCGCGCCAATGGAGTTTGGCGGTGGCATGGTGGATCAAGTTTTTAAAACCGAGTATACCGTCACGACAAAATTTCCAGACCGCGAAGAAGCCGGCACCCCAAATATTTTGGGCGCCGTAAATCTTGGTATGTGCCTCGATATTATGACGCGTATCGGTATGGATGTTATTGAACAGCACGAATCCGAGATGCTCAGTTATCTTTTTAATGAGATGCAGAGTATCGCCGGCATCACCATCTATGGTGATACAGATCTTTCCCTCGTGCCACGTACGGCGACCATCTCTTTCAACTTAGCTGGGGTCGACCACGGCTTGCTCGCCGCGATTCTTAACGATTACTTCAACCTTGCTCTGCGCAACGAATGCTTTTGCGCGCACCCGTACGTGCGCGAGATGATTTTGCAACAACTTTGGGATTTGGATCCAGACCTAGAAGAGGCTGAGATTGAATCCAAGAAGGGCATGGTGCGCGCAAGCTTTGGCTTAAACAATAGCATCGATGATGCTCATCGATTGGTTACAGCGTTAAAAGAAATCGACACACGTAAAGATTGGTATGTATCCCAATACCTGCGCAGCGAAGATGGCGGATTCAAACATCTGAAAGGCAGTATTGATTGGAATACCTATTTTTGCCCGTCCACAGTACTCGAATCGGTTCTATAACCCGGCCTTGTGTTTACAAGGCCGAAATATTTTTAATATCTAAATTTTTAGACTTTAAACATTTAAACCTACACGGAGAAAGTTATGCGCCACGTTTTTATTACCGGCGGTAGTGGTTTTATCGGCAATGCAATTGCCACGGCATTTAAACAAAACGGCGACAAAGTCACCTGTTTGTGCCAAAGCGCAAAAAGTAAATCATTACTTGAGCAACAGGGCTTTACCACAGTTCTTGGCGATATGAGCAACCCCAAAGGTTGGTCAGACGTAGCCGAAGGGGCGGAAGTTATCGTACATGCAGCTCACGTTCGTGCCGGCATGCGCCTTTCGAAAGGCTGGCTAAAGAAGTCCACAGAATTTCGTGACGCCGCGCTTAAGGGCTTAATTACAGCTGCCAAAAAAGGCGGAAATTGTAAGGCACTCATTTATACCTCAGGCATGATCGCTCACGGTGACCACGGCGATCGCCAAATCGACGAAACCACAACGCCAAATGAGACGGCGCTCGGCCGCTATCATCTCGACGGCGAAGCCATTATTACCAGCGCCGCTAAAGATGGCGTACCGGCGCTCAGTATTCGCCCCGGTATGGTTTACGGCCCTAAAGGTACCTTCGGCAAGTTTTTCTTAACGGTCGCACAAAAAGGTAAATACCAATATCCGGGAAGTGGCGATAACTACCTGCCATTCGTTCACGTAAACGACTTAGCTAAAGCCTATGTACTTGCTTCGCAAAAAGCCCCATCCGGTCACATTATTAATGTGGTTGATGACAGTCCTATCACCGTAAAAGATATGGCCGCAAAGCTTTTGAGTAGCTTCAATGGTGGCAAGGCCTCCAGTGTTCCGTCGTGGGTTGTTGGGCTATTCGCCGGCAATGCATTAGCGGAAATGTTAACCGGTTCATACCGCGTGCAAAATTCGAAAGCCAAAGAACTTCTAGATTGGCAGCCCAAGTATAAGACCTTCGCCGACGGTATTGGTGACGTAGTTGGTGAATTTAAAACCCTTGGCGCCGCTTAATCACACAACGCAACTTTATCAGGGAATATGAAGGAGAAGACATTATGACTACAGTAGTAGAAGAGAAGAACACTCTAGAAATAATTGATCACGCGGAGTTTAAACGTAAATTGTTTCCGATGCAGGACCACGCCCTGTACGGAACTTTAAATTCATTTGACGAAAGCCCTTATCTTACCCCGCCGGTATTGGCTGACTTCACTAATGATACCGATTTTTCTGAAGAGGCTACTAGCCTAGAAATTTGCCCAGCCTGCTTTTTTAATACCAGTGGTACAACTAGTCGCAGTAAAAAAATCCCCTTTTCAGACGCAGACTTAGAACGCCAAAAAGTTCACGAGGCTATTGCTCTACGTAAACTTGGTATGGGTGAGGGCGATGCGGTTATGTCCCTAGGCGCACCTATGCCAAGTATATCTGGCTGGGCGATCGTTAACGGTAGTGAGGCTACAGGCGCACGCGCGTTAAATACCTCACAGCTGGATTATGATTACATTTTTGATAAAAACTGGGGCGATCAAGTTACCTTTGTGATCGGCACACCTCTGGTTGTTAAAGAAATTGGTAAAGCAATAGTCGACGAGTACGGTCCTATTCGTGAGTGTATGCCCAATATGCGTACCGGGATTATTTTTGGCGACGTATTGCCAGATGCTTTACGCGCAGAGTTAAAAGCGATTTGGGGCTTCGATAATGTTTACAGCCTTTATGGCACAGTAGAAGCCGATGTGGTCGCGACTGAATGCCCTGCCAATCAAGGCGAGATGGACTTGATGTCTGAGCGTTTGATATTCGAATTCGTTTCCGAAGAAGAATTGGCGAAAGAGCGCACAAATTCTAGCTATGTACCTAAGATGGTACCAATTGCCGATATCGCCGACGGCGCGTTTGGTGAAATTATTATTAGCGATTTGTCTCGCGACACCCTACCGCTTATTCGTTATCGCATTGGCGATATTGTTCAAGTTCATCGTGCGGCAGCGATTCACAATGTTGAGTATCCAACCATCTCAGTACTCGGTCGAAGTAAAAATACCATCTTATTTGGTGACGTAGCATTTTATGAAATGCAACTTGATAACGCGCTAAAGCGCTGCTTTGGCGAAGACCTTATTGAGTGGCGTATTACCGAACAAGCTAGCGACAATAACGCTCACTACTTATTGGAAGTTCAGCTTGTTGCAGGTTTAACCATCACCAATGAAAAGCATGACCAACTTCATCAAGCACTCGTTAGCCAACGCAAAGATCTTAGCCGCGTCGCTATGGCAAACGAAATTTCACTTATCGCAGTCACTGAGTTTGAACAGGTTGAAGTGAGCGGTGATACCAAAGCAAAACGGATTATTTTGCTGTAAGCCAACAGCTTAACGAATATAGAGGACTATACAATGGAAAATGTAATCAAACACAAGTACATCATTCTCGGTGGTGGCCCTGGCGGCTTACAGTTAGCCTATTACCTGCAAAAAGAAAAAGCTGATTACCTGGTGCTAGACCGTGCGGATGTACCTGGCAGCACGTTTCAAACCTTCCCGCGTCACCGTACATTAATTTCTATTAATAAACGCTTTACCGGTAGTGATCACCCAGAATTCAACATGCGTCACGATTGGAACTCGCTATTATGCGACGACGAATTTCGTTTCAGTCAATACGATAAAATGTTCTTCCCTAACGCCGACAATCTCGTGACCTATATGGCCGATTACGTGGCGCGCTTTCAGCTTAATTTACGTTACCAAACTAGCATCGTTAACATAGAACGCGATCAGGGTATGTATCGTCTTACTACCGACGACGGCCAAAAATTAGAGTGCGAGGTACTAATCGTAGCGACCGGTGTTTCCAAAGCTAATATTCCGATGATTAAGGGTATTGAGCATAGCGAAAACTATACCGATATGAGCCTCGATCTAGATGCCTTTGAGAATCAACGCGTATTGATTATTGGTAAAAAGAACTCAGCGTTCGAGACAGCCGATCATATAGTCTCATCGGCTTCAATGATTCATTTGTGTAGTCCACAGTCAATTAAAATGGCCTGGAAGACGCACTATGTTGGCGACCTACGTGCGATTAACAACAATGTTTTGGATACATATCAGTTAAAGTCCCAGAATGCGATTTTAGATGCGAATATTATTGAAATCGAATCCGTTGACAATACACTCGTCGTCACCTTCCAATATGGTCACGCCGAGGGTGAAATTGAAAAGATTACCTATGATCGCGTATTATGTTGCGCTGGATTTAAGTTCGATTCCGGAATCTTTTCCGACACAGCTAACCCTGAGTTGATGTATCACGGCAAATATCCTGCGCTTAATCCAAACTTTGAATCAGTTAATTGCCCGAATATGTTTTTTGCTGGGACCATCACCCATTCACTTGATTATCGCAAGGCGACCTCCGGGTTTATTCATGGGTTCCGCTACAACTCGCGCGCACTTGGCAAACTTTTACTAGAGCGTTTTGAGAAGGTTGCTCAAGATAAATCCGTATTTCCACTCGACGCCGAGCAGATTACTGAGCATTTATTACATCGCGTAAACCATTCCGGTGGCTTATGGCAACAACCAGGCTTCATTGCCGACGTGGCCGTTCGGGTGGGTGATGAGTTTATTTATATAAACGAGTTACCAAAAGATTACATTGCCAGTAATATCTTTGAAGGTTCGTCAGATCTTTATCTATTGACCTTAGAATATGGTGCACCAATTGTTGGCGACCCCTTTGCCGTAGAGCGCATTCATCGTGAGAATGTTGATCAGGCTGAAGCCAGTCAATTTCTCCACCCCGTAGTTCGTCGCTACTATAATGGTATATTGGTAGCCCGACATGATGTTATCGAAGATTTAGAGGCCAAATGGGTAGAGCCCGAACATTTCGAACCACTCGTCGCATTTTTTGATAGCCAATTAGCCAACGATGAACCGCAAGAAGAATATAAAGAATTGATGTATTCACACGATCATGGTGAGGTGACTATGGGTAGTGTTGCGAGTATGGGCAGCGAAGCTAGTAAAGGAAGTATGGCTAAAGAAATTAAAACTGAAGAAGCCGAAATGGCCTAAGTTAAACTGGGTTAGATGTAGCCACGTGCCGTGGCTACATTTTTTCTGAGCGCTTCTTAGCTAAGTAACTTTTACCTAAGAGACTTCCAGCTCCAACTCTTCACGCATTGTTCGTGCTTTTTGCGCTTCTACTGCTGCACTTTGCGGCTGTGAATCTTGAGCGACAGGCTGGGGCTTGCCGGGATCTTCACTAAACCTTTTTAATTCGAGAATAACACCTTCTAAAGAACGGCCCCGTTCGGTCAGGTTGTATTCAACCTTAGGTGGTATTACAGGGTGGGAATGCCGAGTTACCACTCCGTTTTCCGCCATATACTTCAAGCGTTCGTTGAGTGTTTTACTGGTAATGCCAGGGATATTTTTAAGAAAATCTGAAAACCGCTTCTTACCGGTGAGAAGTTCTTTAAAAATATAGATGGAATACTTCCCTTCAAATAGACTTAGCGCCTTTTTTATGGGACAGGTCGAACCGTTACAATCGCTCGTTTTTTTGCTATTTTCAATAAGTTCTTTCATGATCGTCTATTCCTTTATGGATACTTTTTGAAAGTCGTACCAAGGGTAATACAGGTATAAATATCAAATCTGCACCGCTAGTTCAGGCTACTACCGATACACTAATCCGTGTGTACTCAGTATAAAATCTGACCCTGTTAAATAAGCGGTGTTTTTTCACTTTCTATACCAGCAGTTTATTTGCTGTTTCTTCGAAAAAACTCATAACCTACTTAAAGCAAGCTACGTTAGTCAGCGGTTATTACATTTTCGTTACGCAACTCAGCACAGATAAGAATAATGTCAAAACGTTATTGTTATTTTATTTTTTTCAGGTATCGACAATCGGCTGTGGGTCTTGTTATTGCGCTTAATTTTTAACTCAAGGTTAAACAGATTGCGAAATCGTGTTTCTCCAAAAGCAAGACCAATATTATTAAATATTAGCTGACTAAGCATTTAGTATTAAACCAATAGATTCTATCTATTGGCACCAAATGTAGCGCAATACTAAACCAGACATGCGGTCGATTAAAGGTAATATTCCCATTGGTTGGGACTTTAAGGAAGGTTTTTTGTAAATGAGCGAACAATAATGTTTTTGTGCGCCACTTTGTTTTTAGTTGATGTTTACTCTAGGAATAATGTTTATATACCGGTGTTTTGCTAGCTAGTTATATAGTTTGATTTTGAGATGGACTCGGCGATTCTCGTAGCATCTGCGCCGATATCTTAATGGGGTGAGTCCTTTCACGGAGTCTTCATAGCGCCGCCTAAGGCGTTGAAGGATTTTTTACGATATACGTTAAAAACGCAGCTCAGCTATTTTTTATAGCTATCAACACAAGTTGTGTATTATTTTTATCGGCTGCTTTCAACTTATTTGAACTACAGCTTAGTAGCGGCTTTCATCGCTTGGCAAAACAGAGCAAGTTCACGGTGCATTACTTCGGCGTTTGTCTCATGTTTTTCAATTATATTGACCGTTGCTGACCCAGCGATTACACCCGCCGCGCCCGCCAATAAATAGTTTTTTATCTGTTCTGGCCGCGATATACCAAAACCGATCAACGAAGGTGTCGCTTTCTTTTGCAATAGCTCACCCAATGTATTGCTGAGATCGCAATCCGCCTGGTTTTCGGCGCCCGTTACACCCGCTCGACCTAGCATATAAATGTAACCGGTTGCGGAGCTTGCAATATTAGCCAGCGCCTTTTCATCTGCATTGGGTGCAGCAATTAAAATGTGGTCGATCTTATTTTTCTTTGCCTGCTCGCGGAAAGGCTCACTCTCGCGAAAAGGTACGTCCGCTAAAAGTACCGAATCTACACCGGACATATGCGCGGCTTGATAGAATTCCGCGAGGCCGCGCTTCATCACTAAATTACTGTACAGCAAAAGGCCGATAGGAATTTCACTATAGCGCGCGCGAACTTTGGCAATAATTTCGAAACACTGATCCGGCGTAGTGTTATGTTTTAACGCGCGCAATGCAGATTTTTGAATAGTGGGGCCATCAGCAATCGGATCAGAGAAGGGGAACCCCAACTCTAGTGCATCAGCACCGGCGTCTATTAAAGTGCAAATAATTTCAAAGCTTTGTTCAATACCGGGATCGCCCAGCATGACAAAAGGCACAAATGCGCCTTCCTGTTTACGTTTTAAGTTTTCAAATAGGAGCCCATAGCGGGTCATGGCATTAGTCCTTTACCAATAAACTGTTGTACATGCTGAATATCTTTATCGCCACGACCGGATAGGTTAACCACTAAGACGGTTTCCTTGGTAGCGGCCTCGGCCATTTTTAACGCGTGGGCAAGCGCGTGCGACGATTCCAATGCGGGAATAATGCCCTCTAACCTTGCAAGCTTCTGAAACGCATCGAGCGCTTCTGCGTCGGTTATCGACACGTAACTGGCTCGGCCAATATCATGTAGATGTGCATGCTGAGGGCCAACAGCGGGGTAATCTAAACCGGCAGAAATCGAATAGGATTCTTCAATCTGTCCATTTCGGTCCTGCATGATATAGCTATATGCACCGTGTAAAATTCCCTTCGAACCTTTGCCTATTGCAGCACCGTGCTGATTGGTTTCTATGCCTTTTCCGGCAGGCTCCACACCGATCAGAGCAACGCTCGGTTCGTCGATAAAGTCTGCAAACATTCCAATCGCGTTCGACCCACCACCAACACAGGCGATGATCGCATCCGGTAGGCGCTGTTCTTTTTTCATAATTTGTACGCGTGTTTCCTCGCCAATCATGCGGTGAAATTCTCGTACAATCGTTGGGAAAGGGTGCGGCCCCGCAGCAGTACCGAGTAAGTAGTGCGTGGTTTCGTAGGTCGCACTCCAATCTCGCAGCGCTTCGTTAACGGCGTCTTTTAAGGTTCCAGAGCCAGCATTTACCGGAATAACTTCGGCTCCCATAAGGCGCATGCGAAATACATTTGGCTCTTGACGTTTGACATCTTCTGCGCCCATATAGATGCGCGCTTTTAAGCCCAAAAGTGCACAGGCAAGTGCGGTTGCAGTACCGTGCTGACCTGCGCCGGTTTCGGCGATAATTTCGGTTTTATTCATCCGTTTTGCGAGCAATACCTGCCCCAATACCTGATTGGTCTTATGGGCACCGCCGTGGAGTAGGTCTTCGCGTTTTAAATACAGCGTTACCAACGGGTTGCTAACAATATTTCGGGTTTTTGTTAAGGGCGTTGGTCGGCCTGCATATTCGGTAAGCAGTTCGTTAAATTCCTTTATAAATGCCGGATCCTGCTGAGCTTCGATAAACGCTTGTTCAAGTTGATCGAGTGCAGGTATTAATAGCTCCGGTACAAACATGCCGCCGAACTGGCCAAACTTAGGTGGTAAAGACGTGTCCATGTATCAATCTCGGGTTTCTAGCTTAGGTGTATTTCAGTTAATTGCAGACCGCCAGCGCGGGCCTTATTAATTTCTTAACAGCATCATGAAGGTTCTCTGCTGCCATAAGGCTACTACCCACCAAAAAGCCGTTAACTCTAGTGGCCAATCGCTCTACATCAGCTCGGGTATAGATTCCTGATTCACTAATGATAAGTGCGTCTTTATGTATTGAGGGCGCTAGTTGCTCTGTTGTGGCTAGGTCTGTAGATAAATCGCGTAGGTTTCTATTATTTATTCCAACAATTTTGGCTCCGAGTTGATTGGCTCGCAACACCTCGTCAATATTACTCACTTCGGTCAGTACATCTAACCCCAGCTGTTCGGCAATAGTAACGCATTCGCCATACTCTTTGTCGTTCAATACCGACAACATCAACAATATCGCATCCGCTTCACAATAGCGCGCTAGAAAAACCTGATACGGGTCGACGATAAAGTCTTTGTTTAACACTGGCTGCTTTACTTGGCCACGAACATACATCAGATGATCGAAACTTCCCTCGAAATAGCGTGGCTCGGTTAATACTGAAATCGCGGCGGCGTGCGGTGCGTAGGTTTTGACTATTTGTTCTAGGTTGAAATCCTGCCGAATTAAGCCCTTCGACGGTGAGGCCTTTTTACATTCTAAAATAAAGTTATTGCCGGGCCTCGCCAGGGCTTGGTAAAGGCTTCTATTCGAAGGCTCAAGTAAGTCGTGGAACTCGCTCAACGGGAATCGATTTTTTAAACGAGAGATATCTTCACGCCGATGACTACAAATCGTATCAAGAATGGAACTTGTCATTTTTTTCGCTCAGTTTAGCAAAGCTCTGCGGCAGTCGAGAGGAACGTAATGCTCTGCTTTAGCAACCGGCTTCCTTGGGTGGTCAGTATGGATTCTGGATGAAACTGAAAGCCAAGCATACGATGCTCTGGCTGGTACACGGCCATGGGTATATCGTTATACCACGCCAATAATTGCAGGCTTTCTGGCAGCTGTGATGCCATAAGTGAATGATAGCGGGCTACGGGGAAGGGCTGTTCAATATCGGCAAATACGCCTTCGCCACAATGCTGAATTAACGACGCCTTGCCGTGTAACACTTCCGGTGCTCGGCAGATAACTCCGCCGTAATGTTCAATAATGGCTTGATGTCCAAGGCAAATACCTAAAACCGGATAGCGGCCCTGTACCTGTTTTAAAAGTTCCGGCATACAGCCAGCGTCTGCGGGGCAACCCGGGCCAGGTGAAAGAATAAGTGTTGGCGGTGTATCGCAGTTACCCTGCTGTTCGGCTTTTTCCATTTGTTCCACAATAATACTGGCTGCGATATTGTTTCGAAATACGGTTAGATTGAAGCCAAATTTTCTAAATTCGTCCACCAAGTTATAACTAAATGAATCGAAGTTATCTAGGAGAAAAAGCGCTGGCTTATTCATAGACCACCCCATTTTCTTGACGCGTTGTTAGTGCAAGGCCTTCTATTTTTTTACTATCGACAGTTAGTCTCCCAGCAGCTTCGGTGGCCTGCTGAATAGCATTTATTACTGCGCGAGCTTTACTGCGGGTTTCATCCGCTTCAGATTGCGGATCAGAATCGTATACAACACCTGCCCCGGCTTGCACATAGGCAATGCCCTTACGTACAAATGCAGAGCGAATAACAATGCAGGTATCGAAATCGCCTTTGCCGTTTAAATAGCCAACGGCGCCACCATAGCTGCCGCGTCGTTTTGCCTCGACCTTTCGAATCAGTTCCGCCGCTTTTACTTTTGGTGCACCCACCAACGTACCCATATTCATACACGCTTGGTAGGCATGTAACGCATCGAGATCGTCACGTAATTCGCCGACAACTTTCGACACCAAATGCATAACCTGAGAATAACGATCTACCTGCATGAGCTGCTTAACATAGCGCGTACCGGCGGTGCAAACTCTTGCTAGATCGTTGCGTGCGAGATCGACCAGCATTAGGTGTTCGGCTTTTTCTTTTTCATCTAAACGCAGTTCTAATTCAATACGGCTATCAAGGTCGGGATCAATGCTACCATCGGGGTTAAAGCCACGTGGACGAGTACCGGCAATCGGATAGATCTCTAACAGGTTATCGTGGCGGTGATATTTCAGTGCCGATTCTGGCGATGCACCGAATATCGTAAATTCAGCGTCTTGTTGGAAAAACATATAGGGGCTGGGGTTACTTTTCTTTAAGTACTTATAGGCTAAGTGAGGGCAAGTGCAAGGTAAACTAAAGGTGCGAGAAGGCACAACCTGAAAGACATCTCCCGATAGAATATGTTCTTTTAAGCGCGTCACATCGGCGCAGTAACTAGCATCGTCTTTATCTACTGCTAGAGGTAGCACCGCGACTTTTTCAGGCGTCCACGCATAGGGCTGCCAATTATCGAGCAGTGCCGTAAGCTGTTCCATACGCTGACTTACGCGAAAATATTCACTCGCCACATCACGCCCACTCAACACCGAACCCAATAATTCCGTTGTTTGTTTTTGATGATCGATTACGACAAGTGACTCAGCGAGATAGAATACAAAATCCGGACAGCTGTTACTCCCTTCAGGCACCTCCGGTAAGGCTTCGAAACTGCCGATTAAATCGTAGGCAAATACACCGCCCAGAAAGATTGCGTCGGCATGATTACGTAGCGGCACTAACTGTGCGATTACCGCACGCAAGCTGTCAAATACACTTTGAGATTTTAGTCGGCTATCTTCATCTTGATGACCTTCGGCTCCGGTAGAACTGTTTGCGGCATTAGACGATAGATTAGCACCGTAACTTGGTGTGAAGGTAAGCTTAAGACCATTTTCAAACTTGGCGATCTCGGCGTTATGACAATACTGCTGAATTATCTCAAGTACCGGCCTGCCGTTTTTGGTCAATGCCGTGCAGCTCACGCTGTTGCCATTGCACTCAAAACGGACCGCCGCATCGACAATCATTAAGCTTTTAAGGTTTGCTTTACTGGATATTTCGGCCGATTCGAGCAACATACTGTAGCTAGACTCGGCACAAAGTTTTCGGTACAGCGGCAGCGGCTCAGCCATATAGGGCAATTGCCGATATAGCGTCTCCACCTTCCCTGGATTCTCACATAGCTGTGATAAAGACATTGTAGTTCTCTGCTTTTTAGTCGCTAGCAACGTTCGTTATACCACTAACAGTAATACGGACAATTACAGTGCATATTTACCGAAACTACACGATGAGGATTCCAATTTGTGCAGTTTTTATTTAACTGTATGTATCATAATGGAAGGTCTTGATGAATCTCTAGATTAGAAAAATAAACTTTTGGAAAATAGTGTTAAATATTTTTGGCGAATACCTTAGAAATTCATATTTTCGCTTTGTACGAGGCTAGAGGTTGCAATATGGAGGAATCATGTAGGTATAGAATAAACGCTAACGTTTTACTTAAATTGAAGAAACGTTGTATTTTGTGGTAGAGTTCTAACGATTTTCTGGGTATTTATTGGCCATAATAGAGCAACCTACTGCCCGTTTTATTCATATGAAAACAGCAACGTGAACTTTTGGATATTTTTTCAGTTTGGAAACATATTACATAGCTGTAATCCCAATTCCGAAAAATAAGGATGTTTCTATCAGTAAATAAACTACTGACTGGCCTCTTTTTATCTTCCCATTCGATAGCAGTAAGGATATGACCGCGTAAGGATTATGTATTGACCAGAAAGCCGTGTGAAAGGTCGCATAGTTTGATGCTAAACGAATATTGAGTAGAAAACACACTTAGGGTTGAAAGCGGGAGCTGTTTCCTATGATTCCAAACCCTAAAACTCCCCTAACAACTATCACAGAAACAGCGATACTATTGCACCGCCTGTAAAATATATTCTAACGGCGACACAACTTCGTCGCGACACCCTCTCAACTCTTTTAAATCTGTATTCTTATGGACGTACTAAACTTCACGTTTTTGAAAATTCTCGCACCAACAATTTTGGCTCTGATCATGGTCAACATGGGGGCGTCGGTACGGCTATCGCACTTCAAGGATCTATTTGTAACACCAAAGGCACTATGCCTAGGGCTTACATTACAAATTCTAATATTACCGTTGATCACTCTATTGATTCTAACTTTTATCCCAATCAATCCAATGTTAGCAGTAGGCATTATGATACTTGTTGCCTGCCCAGGAGGCCCGGGAGCAAACGCACTTGCATACGTTTGTGACGGCGATACAGCCTTGTCAGTAGCGTTATCCATTATGTGTAGTTTCGCAATTGGGATTAGCCTACCCATAATCGTTAAGTTTAGTATGAGCCATTTTTTAAACTCTAACTCTTATATCGATATATCTGAAGCATTTGCATTAAGTATACAGGTGTTAATTCTGATGCTTATACCCTTGTCGCTAGGGATGGTCATAAAGAAATTTATGCCAAAAGTCGCCACTGTTCTCGAATTTTACGCTAAGCCCGTATCAATGGGGCTGTTAGTTTTACTTATTATAATTTTACTCATGAATTTACAGGGTAGCCTGTTAACTTCACTATTTAGCACCGCTGCTGTCGTTTTAACATTGTGCTTTTCTGCACTGATAATTTCTCAACTTGTATCCTCAAACTTCGAGCTACCAATTAAGCAAGCGAGGTCAATTATAATTGGCGTCAGCTTTCAAAATGCCGCTTTAGCTTTTACGATCTCGCTGCACCT
The DNA here is from genome assembly GCF_001922985.1 of Teredinibacter waterburyi. Taxonomy (GTDB): domain Bacteria; phylum Pseudomonadota; class Gammaproteobacteria; order Pseudomonadales; family Cellvibrionaceae; genus Teredinibacter; species Teredinibacter waterburyi. The sequence goes on along the minus strand of NZ_MRUH01000168.1, from coordinate 53,361 downwards.
ATCTGACAACCCTATGCTCGCAGTACCCGCCGCTCTATATACACCTATCACTTTGCCGCTGAGTATTTTGCTTATCTATTTGTTTAAGCGTCAATCTGCTGCTTGCTGATGAGCCGCATACAATCTGTCTAAGAGCGAGCCCTTCCCGTCGACCACATATAGGAATGCTGGTAAGAATATAAGGTCTCCAATTAATGCTAGTAACATGATGATACAAGAGAATAGGCCAGTATTAATGTACGGTACAAATGAAGCACTCGTCATAACGCCAAAACCCATTACTAGTATTATAGAACTCAAAATTACAGCCTTCCCTGACTCATTAATGGCAGCTGAAATAGATTGCGCCTGAGTGTATCCAGCCTTTTTCGAATAGAGGTAGCGTGATAGCACATGAATGGAGTCGTCAACTGCAATTCCAATTGTCATTGCACCAATTATCATAGAACCTAAATCCAATGAAACCCCGAAGGCTGACGCAATTCCCGCCGTAATTAGAATCGGAAATACACTTGGGATCATGGCAATGATCCCATATTTTATTGACCAAAAAGCAACGAAGAAGCATAAGGAAATTAATGCTAGCGCCAGTAAAAATGATTTCACCATTCCCGAATTTACATAAGAGTTTTGCGCGTGATACAGAACACTGGGGCCGGTTACTTGTATGCTTAGATCATCGAACTCTAACGCAATAGCAGCATCAATTGTATTTAGAAGTACAGTCGTTGCAGTAGAGTTTAAGTTCACAGTCGGTATCGATACTCGCATGTAGCGGTTATCATGACTTCTTAAATCACTCAAATCTTCTGTTGGCCCGCTATTTTCATAAAGTAAAAATATTTGAGAAATCAAGTTGCTAGAGGTAGGGATTACATAGTATTTTTCGTTGTTACTGTTAATAGCTTTGTTAGTTTGTTTTAAGAAATTGATAACAGATAAGGCTTCGCCAGTTTCGGATAGGCTTTCCAAATAGCTTTGAAGCGCCTCGACCCGCCGCAGAAAACTCGGGTTACTTATTCCATTGGCGCCACCTGAATCAACGATAAACTCTAGATTTATTGTTCCTTTAAAATTTTGGTCGAAGTACATTAAATCCTTTTTTACCCAGTCATCGTTTTTGAAATAGTTAATATAATTTGTATCTACTCTTACATAAGTTGAAGAATAAATACCTAGAGCTAAAACAACCAATCCGACTAGGCTCACCCCAAAACGATGCTTGAATAGAAATGCGGGTAGAGGCCGAGTTAGTTTACTAATTATCGAGCTAAAATTGAAAGATTTTGGTTCCTGAGTTATTTTTGTAAAACTTAATAGACATGGCAATAGCGTCATACTGAAGAAAAATAGAATTATAGGTATAAATGCCGCTAAGACGGCGAACTGCCTGACCGGAAGCAATTCGGTAATAGATAGAACATAGAATCCGATAAATGTAGTTAACGACGCAAAACACATCGGTTTGTATAGCCGTACAATTGTATTCTTAGCGGCGATCTTGGAGCATTTGCACTGTGTTCGTTCGCTTAAGAACGCAATGATGACGTGAACGCTTCCGCTAACCCCGATAATTATAGAGGTAGGTATTAGCGCCGTATTTACCGGTGTAAAAGGCCAAGATAATAGAGATTGGAGAGTGGTTACACTGAGAAAAACCAAGCCAACGACCAAAAACGTTATCAGTGTAATGGCGATGGATTTAAAACATAAGAATAAAACAACAATTAGCATTAACGTCATCAACGGATTTACTATTTTCATATCAGCTTTGCTAACTGTCTCAAACCTCTCACTTATAAGCGGCCCTCCCGAAATATGTACTTTTAATCCAGAACGCTCAATTCCACTCGACTCTAGAAAATCAAACAGATCAGTAACCAAGTCTACATTGTGTTGATTTTCATCTGGCTTATATTCGACTTTGGCCAAAATTTGAGTGTGCATTAAATCAGAGGTAATGATACGTTTAAGCGCTAGGGGTTCTCCCTTTATTTTTTCGCGCGCTACTTCAAGATCGATGGCGCTTAAGCCTTCATTAAGGTCTTCAAACAGATCCTCGATCTTGAAACTATCTTCGTCTGCGAAGGTGGTCTGGTAGTTCGTAATAGACCTAACCTTTATGATGCTTGGGTGCTCTTCTAGAAACTGGGTAATGTCATTTATCGCAGAGATCGTTATTTCATTAAATACTGTACGATCTCCGTCTAAAGCTTCTATACCGACCGCAAGTACGTCCGGCTCGCCAAATAGCTCTATAAAGTTATTAAATATCTCAATATTCGGATCATCAGGTAGAAAGAATATCTCGTCAGAATTTGCAAAGTATAGATTTCCGAAGCTCATCGGCATTAACAGCATCGTAATAATACAAACCGAAATGCAATATTTTCGATAATTAATAATTGTTTCTGCAAAATATTTAATGGTTCGGTCTATTATGGTGCTCACTAATTTATCCTAGCGTGGTATTTTAAATTCGAATCCAAAATCATATCCGAGGCTTTTTCTGCAATCATAATGGTAGGCGCATTGGTATTGCCACTGACTATAGTCGGCATAATCGACGCATCAACAACTCGCAGACCTTTAATACCCCTTACCCGTAATTGTGAATCAACAACAGCCATTTCATCATTACCCATCTTACATGTACCGACAGGGTGATAAATAGTGTTGGTATTGTTCTTTATATAATCTAAGATATCGCTCGGCGAATCCAGTGATTCACCCTCGGAAAACAAGGTTCCAACATATTTCGACAAGCTATGAGATTTTAGAATTTTCAAAGCAATTGATGCCCCGCTCAATAGACTCCGCTCATCATCAGGGTGTGATAGCAAATTTAAATCTATGTCTGGCACAAGGCCTGCTTTATGTCGCCGAAGTGTAATTTGCCCTCGACTCTTCGGTTGAAGTACGCAGATATGGGTAGTCATACCGTATTTGAAATGTGAGCCTATATGCTTCCCACTATTTTTTGTCGCTGTTGGAGAAAAGTGTAATTGAATATCCGGGGTTTGTAGTGAACTGTCGCTACGAATAAAACCACCGGCTTCTGCAACATTCGTTGTTAGCATTCCCTTGCGGCTAATACCGTAATCGTACATACCAACCAGAAACCTCTTTATGGTGTTTGCACGACCAAAAGCCATCGAGGTACAACTAACATCTCTATGTACCATAGCGAGATCGGGGTGATCTTGTAAATTCTGGCCTACACCAGGTAGGCAATGGACAACCTCAACCCCCACATCATTTAAGTGTTGTCTTGGGCCAATACCGGACTTCATCAGAAGGGTGGGAGAGGAAAAGGCGCCCGCACATAACAATACTTCACGTCGACATTTAATGGTCCGGCGGACTCCTCTTTGTGATATTAAAACGCCATCCGCTTGTTTATTTGTGAACGTAATTTTCTGCGCCGAACAGCTACTGATAATATGTAAATTTGGGCGGGCCATGACGCTCGAATTTAAAAAGGCATGCGCCGAGCTGCAACGCTCGCCATTTCTTTGGGTGACTTGATACCAACCAATGCCTTCCTGAGTCTCCCCGTTGAAGTCACTATTCGATGGGTAGCCTTGCTCGATAGCACTTTGAATAAAGGCATCACTTAGCGGATGCTTATGGCGCAAGTCGGCAATATTTAGTTCGCCACCAACACCGTGATACTCACTTGCCTGCCGCTCTTGATTTTGGGAAAGCTTGAAATATTTGAGCACATCATCGTAGCTCCAGCCAACATTGCCCTGCTCAGCCCATGAATCGTAGTCAGATTTCTGCCCGCGAATATAAATCATTGCGTTGATCGCACTGCTACCACCGAGCACCTTTCCGCGCGGACAATAAATAGTTCTATTATTGAGCGATGCCTGAGGAAGGGATTTAAAACTCCAGTTATAGGTGCCAGCAATAACACTGATGGCAAAGCCTAAGGGAACAGTAATTATTGGTGTTCTTCCGCCAGCCCCAGACTCGATTAAACAAACGCTGACATCTTTGTCGGCAGACAATCGGTTAGCTAGTACACAGCCAGCAGAGCCAGCGCCAATCACTATATAGTCGAATGTCTCGTGCATGATATGTGCTTTTGTTGTACGACTTATCAGAACGGAAAAGCCAGGAACTTGAGGTCGTGATTTCGGCCCGCCATAGATTAATGTGGAAACCCAAATATTTCTAGCCGACAACGATAATTTATTTGGTGACCAGTTCACAACGCATGAAAAAATATAACCAGTATCATCTCCAATCTTACAGCAACTCAATAAATATTAACGTGTTAATGTATCTTTTAAGAAAAGCCGTGGCCTACCAAGTTTTTTAGAACTCCAGTAAACACTTTTATTTATTGGATTCCCCCAAATGAAAGCGATATTTTTTGCGTTATGTGGTGTGAGGCGACACCGTTACGGAAATACAGCCACCAAAATCTATACAACGTTAAAATAATTTAGTATCGATTGCTGATGGCCTGTTGCCGCCTACACGTTAAATTAATGAATTAGTTGCGAGCAGATAAAACAAAACTAATCCTTATTCATGTGGTTTGATCTGTTTTGTCTCGTCATTTTTATATTAAAGATCAAAACGTGTACTTTAAATATAATTTTAAGTAGCATGCTTTTCTATCAAAATCATGTAAATGGTCTACCTCGTTACAGAATACCTTAGTGCACAATTACGGTGTTCAACTCGTACGAGGCTAGCGACTTAACAAAATTGAACGCATGCATTATTTTTAGTTATGGAGGCTAGGTGTGGGGCAGGAAAATATTTTTAAGTACTTTCATCCCGTCATTGAAGTTGAAAATATAGAAAAAAATCCGAGAAGTATTGAGCTTGGCGGTAGAAAAATTGTCGTTTTCAAGAGTGGTAAAGGTGTAGCTGCATTAGACGATAATTGTCCGCATCGGCATACACCTCTGTCTCTTGGTACTGTTGAAGGCGGGCGTATCCATTGCCCTTATCATGGTTGGAATTTTGGTGCCGATGGTAAAGGTAGCGTGCCCCTACAACCGAAATTGAACTGCGCAGTCAACGCATACACTGCTGTCGAAAAGTTAGGGTATGTATGGATTGCTGAGGCTGGTACATCTCTCGATAAATTACCTGCTTTTATTAGCGGTATTGAGAATTTAACAGACGGCTGGGAAGACTGTATAGCACTTAAGCCAATCGATTTGCTGTTTAATGCAGCGCTTCCGCAAACCATTGATAATTTTGGAGAGATCGAGCACGTGCCCTTCGTCCATCAAGTGCTTGGCTGGAGCGTTGAAGATGTTCCAAAGATGCATGTCGGCGTTGAGGTGGGAGAAGATTTTACTGTATCAAAGGGGTGGGGGCCACAACGCCTGCCTCCAAGCCGACTTCTACAGCTAATCGATAAGTATATTTTTCGCTGTGGCGATACGAGCCTTTTAGAATGGGATTTTAGATTTAATCCTTGCCACAGTACCTTTATGCCTGGGTGGGGTGAACCCAATTGTAGCGTGGCAGAACGGCGCGCTTTTAGTGTACGTGCTACCAGTATATTTATACCAGAAAATGACAATACTACTCGATTGTTAAACTTTCCTTTTATAAAAATTCACGAGCGACGACTTAAATTTTTAAAGCCTTTAGTGGCCTATATTGCACGTAAGAACCTATACGAAGAGCTTGTTCTTGATAAAAAAGCGTGTGAAATGGTTTCTGACGTGCCAAACGATTTATCAACCATGCGGCTAGGTATTCGAGATAAACAGCTTGTCGCAAATCGAAAAATGCTTCAGAAAATATATTACGGCGAACAAAACCCAAAAACTCAGAGTAAAAAGCTGATAGATACAATTACCGTTGCAGACGATGTTGAGGTTGGTGATGCTTTTACCGTGTAGTGCTTTCAGCGAAAAGAATAGGAGTTTCATCTAGATGGGCAGCGTAAAAATTATTCCAATGGAATTGATATCACAATCTGACAACACACTTCTTCTCAATGAGTTGCGCAGCCACGGGGTTCTACTTGTCCGATCCGAGGGGGAGCACGCGGATCTAGGTGACTTTGAGAAGTTTACCCAGACGCTTGCAAGTAGCTTTACTGTTCATGGTAACCCTGCCAGAAGTTTAATATCTGATGATGGTTTTACACAGGAAGTAGATGCGGGTACTCACGCATTACCACCGCACTCAGAAATGACCTATATGCCATTCTACCCTGACACCATGTGGTTTTATTGTGTGCAGCCGCCGCAAGCGCAAGGGGAAACGACCGTCTTTGATGGCGTTGAAATGCTTGAACGTCTGAGTGTTGAGACTCGAGAGTTCCTCCAGAGCAATCGACTTAAATACAAACATATTTATCCGAGGTCGGCCTGGAGCCGAACCGTACCCGTTGAGACAGCTGCGGAAGCGGCTGCGCTTATAGAATCCGTATTACCGTTGTTTTCCTCTCGCGGCGAGTTCACCTTCTTTTTTGACGACGAAGATAATATGCACGCTCAGTACCTAACTTCAGCTATCTCAACCTCAAAAGATGGCGTCCCCACTTTTTCAAATAGCCTAGAAATTTCATTCGTCCCTAGAGTGATTGAACTGCGCGGCGGGAGTGTTGAAATGGAAGACGGTACACCCATGCCTCAGGCAATACTTGATGAGATCAGCGTTATAGGTAAGCAAGTTGAAAGCAAAATATCTTGGCAGAAAGGAGATATTTTAATGATAGACAACACAAGGGTGATGCACGGACGAAGATCGATCGTTTCTCAGGACGATCGACAGCTTTTTGTAAGACTTGGCAATAGACATTAGTCCACTTCAAATTAATTTACTCGGTAACTACAACGTCTTTTTAAGGAGACCCTAGGATGTTTTCTGGATCAGTTTTAGGAAAAATCGCCGACCATGAGTCTGTCGGTAAAAATTTCTCAGAGATTATGAGCAATTTGCTCTTACAGTCGGGAGACGATATTGATAGCTGGTCTGACCAGAATAGTAATATGGTACTCATTTTAGAATTAGCAAAATCGCTAAATAGTCAAGTCGCAGAAGGTCAGGCATCTGCAGTTAACACTCTGCATGAAGTGCTAAATCGGTTGTATTCACTGGATTTCGAGATTCCAAAAGACAGCCAATCAGGCCCGCACTCTTCCTATACGCTTAGAGCTATCCAATCCATTTTGGAAAAGGGAGCTATGGACCATCTTGAAAATACCGTCACTAATCTAGAAGTGTCCATTCCTAGAAAACTTTCTGGATCGGAAGCCGTAAAAATTATCAAGGACGTCATCCATGCTCATGGTGCCTTCGATCATCCTTACTATAAAACTACGCTTAGAGAGCACGCTAATATTGAAGATCTAAAATATTATTTCGCTCAGGAGATTACCGTTGACCCCCGTTTTGACGATCTAATTGCAAACCTTCAAGTCGGCCTGCGCGGTATAGCCAAAATGGAGTTGGCACATAACTACTGGGATGAAATGGGAAATGGCGAGCCCTCCGAGGTTCATACTGACCTTTTTAAGAGAGCAACCGATGCTCTTGGAATATGCGAAAAAAGCTTAGGCCAAAATCTTAGTTTTGAGTCGATTCTATGTGGCAACGTTTCAGTATTGCTAGCCTGTCGCCGCGATAATTTTTACCGTGGAGCTGGGTATTTTGGCGCAATGGAATACCTTGTTCCGATTAGAATGGATCATGTTTTACACTGCTGGAAACGCAATAAACTACCCAGCGATGCTATACGCTACCATGAAGTACACATGTCGGTAGACGAGCAGCACTCCGAGGGATGGTTTAAGAATGTTATAGAAAAAGCGGTAGATGAAAACCCAGCTTGCTTTGCTGAAATACTTGAAGGCGTTATATGGAGACTAGAAACCTCTATGTGGTATCTAGATATGCTAGAAAGCCGGTCCTCGGCACTGACTGCATAAGAGCAACAAGATATTCCTTTTAGGCTACGAGCTGTGCCAGGCCAGCGGCTAACGGACTAATTTAATTGTTAATTAATACTATCCGGAATCGCTCAAGAAAACTTAGGATTGTCAGATTGGTAAACTTAATCAGGTTAAAAATATGGATCAGAGTATCTTAGAAACTCTAAAAAATATCATTTCGAGGGTAACTGGAAAAGCTGATGTTCAAGGTAATACTAGTGAGCGTATTACTGACGAGTATGGTCTCGACTCTATGCAACTGGTCGGCCTCATTCTCGGCATTGAAGAACACTACGGCCTTGTGTTTGGTATCGATCCGAATGATATGGAAGCACTTGCATCACTTGATAGCCTTAGTAATTGGATAAGTTCACGTGTTTGATTTTAGGGAGGCCTTTCTTAAGGCGTCTCAACTACACCCAAATATAATTGCAGTCATAGATTCAGACCGAGAAATCTCTTACGGTGATTTTTTCATTCTAGTGACACGTTATATAGAACTTTTTGCTGCAAATAGCACTCAACGAACCAAATCTGAGCAAGCAACCGCTGTTTTTATCTGCAAGAAAACTATCGAATCGGTGGCGGCTGCGTACGCCTGCTTCTTATCAAATATTACCTATGTTCCAATTGATGGAGACGCACCACGATCTCGCCTAGTTGGAATGCTTCGTCTGATCAATCCCTCATTGTTGGTAACAGATCATGCCTATGAAACTACCTGCGAAGATTTACTCGCGGAGTATATGCAGGGTATTGATGATGCCGCTACCACGCTGATCCATCTACAAGCAGGTGAGGTTTGTGGCAATAGTACTGCTATTCAAATAACGCAGTCACACATATTAGTTTCCAGTTTACTGACGAAGTCAGTTTCAGCTAATAAGAATAATATTGCCTACATGATGTTTACGTCGGGTTCGACAGGTATACCAAAAGCGGTTCCGATTGAGTACCAAGCCATTAACAATTTTTATCACGATATCTCAGCTTTTTATCCTGTAGACACCGCCTCGGTTTGCATGAATACGGCTCCGAACTATTTCGATGTTTCCGTACTTGATACTTGGTTTCCATTGGCAAAGGGTGCAACCCTCGTTCTAACACAGAAAGAAGACCTATTTCCCCCGCTATTTCTACGCAAAATTCAGCAATACCAAGTCGAGTATATGTGTTGCGTCGCCCCCCAACTTAAATTGGTGGCTCGATGTAAGGCTATTATGGAAAAAACAAACCTTAGCTCCTTAAAAGTCATCATGACAGGAGCTGAGTCGCCAAACCCAGAAGCGATGTCTACTTGGATTAGAAATGTTGACGATCTCAAGCTCTTAAATGGGTATGGCCCTACCGAATCTACATGCGTTAGCACGGTTTACACTATTAGCGCTGAAAATGTTCTTAACCCAACTCCCTATCCTATGGGGAAGCCCTTGGGAAATGTTCAAATTAAGGTACAACACACAGAGTCAGGTGATTCTTCGGCGACCGAGGGCGAGCTCTTGATCGGCGGTGGGCAACTAATGCCTGGATATTACCGAAACCCCGAAGAAACTAATGCCAAGATTCTTTTTATTCCTGAAGGCCGTTTTTATCGTAGCGGAGATAAAGTTCGTATCCTCGATAATGGCGACTTATTATATTTAGGTCGTGTTGACCATGAAGTTAAAGTGTCTGGATTTCGGATTCACCTAGGCGAGCTCGAAACGGTTGCGGAGAAAATAGAAGGTGTTCACGAATGCGTAGCGGCTGTTATCGACATTGAGAAGTCGGAGCGCCAAATAGTTCTCGCTTTTTCAGGCGCCTTATCTGACAACTCGTGTTTGAAAGACGTTATTTTTACGCGAATGCGAGCTCTGTTGCCTCACTATATGCACCCAAAGCATGTTTTTGAGATAGAGACTTTGCCTAAGTTAGGAAATGGGAAGCTTGATAGAAAGAAAGCAAAGAATCTTCTGGAACGAGAAGTCAGGAAACAGGCATTGGAGAACACGCTAGCATGATTAAGTCAGACGTTATTGTTATCACGGGAGCCACGGGGTTCCTAAGTAGTCACCTTCTTTTAACGCTTGTTTATAAGTATAAAAAAATCTATGCGATTGTAAGAGGTGAAGATTCAAAATCGGCGAATGCGCGGTTGATGAAGAAGCTGGATGAAGCTTCTGAATCATCATATTCAGCCCCGGATTTTGAAAAGTGGGAGCGCGTTATACAGGTACTTTCTGGTGACGTTACACTACCAAATTTTGGCATTTCAGAATCAGATTTTTCTTTATTGGCGTCCGAGAAACCAAGTGCTATATGGCACTTCGCTGGCAGTCTAAAATACGAAGAAAAATTTCGAGAAGACATCTTTCGCTGTAATGTTGAAGGTACTCGGTTATGTCTAAACGCGACTAAGCAACTAAAAATTCCGAATTTTTACTATGTATCTACAGCATTTGTTGTAGGACAGAAACTTGGTCCATGTACTGAAACCTTATCTGATACAGGCGGTGAATTTAATAATCCATACGAAGAAAGTAAATGTATAGCTGAACACCTTGTAGTTGATTATTGTGACACCGAGAATATTTGTTACAAAATCGTCAGGCCAGGTATAGTCGTTGGGCCTTCCACTTCATTGAGGACTGGCGGCAGTGATACCGGTTTATATGGGTTTGTTGCGATACTAAATCGAACTAGAGATGCACTTTTAGGCCTCGATCACAACCCAACTTTGATTGGTGACGAAACCACGCCCGTTCATATCTCTCCGGTAGACTATTTTGTAGATGATATTATCCACTTGATTGAAACTAATTTTTCAGGTGGTGATATATTTCATACCTTGTGCGAAACCAGTATCTTTGCCAATGATTTAGCCGACGCATTCCATCTCCAAATTGGGATTCCGCGCTTCAAGCTGGAAGAGACATACGACGGTAGCCCAAGTCCGATCGAGCAGATGTACAATAAAGTCATGAAGATGTACGGGGTTGCATGTCGTTATCCAAAAACTTTTGTACGCTCGCTCCCTGCGCAAGAATCTATTTCTAAGGACAAACTTCAGGGATATATCACAGAGTGCTTGTCCGATATTACTCGTAGAAAGAAAGGAGTAACCTGGAAGCGTGATTCCGTTGTTGCTTTTGACGATACCATTCTTACGTGCTATTGCATTGATGACGCACCAGATGTAACGCGAGAAACGGTGGTGCTTGTTAATGCATTCGGCATGATAAATGACATTTGGACATCTTTGGTTAAGGAGCTTAGGCAGAATTACAAAATTGTAACTTGGGATACAAGAGGTATTCCGAGCCTGACAGAGAAATTTGACGAGAACAACTGCAATATAGATGCGCATGTGGCGGATATGGAGCGCGTATTATCGTTTTATGCAGTTGAAAGAGCTCACGCGATAGGCTGGTGCACCGGTGCACAAGTTTCACTTAAATTTTCACATTTAAATAGCGGACGACTACTGAGTTTTGTTTCTCTAAACGGCGCATATAGTTTTTACGATGATGTCTCTATTACAGATTTCAAACGAAATATTATGCATCTAATGCCCAAAGTAGCGAGCAGCCGTGCTCATGCAGAAGCCTATCATCGCATGATGTATGGGAATAAAACGTCAGAAGTTAGTAGCAGTAATAAAGACGTAGAGCTGGACCGAGAAAAGGTCGAATCTACCATTAGTTCTTCTGAAGAGCTTGTCGTAAATATGACGACGGCTCCTTTCCGCACGGCGGAATCTTTGTATCGCTACGCACATCTTGTAATGCACCTTATCAAAGAACCCAAACATGCATGGGCCGACGGCCTAACTTGTCGAAGCTTAGTTCTTTCTGGCGGTAACGATACCGTTGCTCATCCTCAGGAGTCTCAAGAAATTGCTAGACGAATACCACATTCAAAATTGGTTTTAGACCCAAATGAAGACCACTTTAGTGTCTACCATTCAAGTACATATCGACAACATATTATCGATTTTTTGGGGGAGCATACCGACAATAATCGAGAAACCTACACGAAGGAAGTTTGCCCGGAGCTGATGTAGATATGCCCAATAAACTGTTTAAAGGAAAACGGGCTCTTTTTATTTTTGGGCCTTTGCTTTTTACCTTCATACTTGCACTTGTATACGTGACTCTTAAGGTCAATGTACTGCTGCATATCCCAGCCGAGATCGAGGGGCTACAAGTTGATGATCGCACATTAGTCCATACCGATTTGGGGAAACTACAAGGGTTCGCAGTAGATGAATATGGATATGCGTGGTTAGGAATTAAGTACGCTACGGCATCACGTTGGACTGCACCTAAAAGCATAGATAGTTGGCAGGGAGTTAAGCAGAATTTAAAGGCAGGCCAACGTTGCCCGCAACTTAATCCGACAGACCATAGATTTGGCTTGCCAGAAAATGAACGTGGTAAGGCGGTAGGTTCGGAAGACTGCCTATATCTAAATATTCATGTGCCAAAAAAGGCAAACTTAAATACGGAACAACAGAACACAGCGCAACAGTCCGGTAGGGCCGATTTATCCAAATTACCTGTCATGGTATTTTTTCATTTCGGAGGGAACTCAGTTGGGTGGGGATCTCGCATAGACTTTTCAAAATTTGCATCTGAAATGAATGTCGTGGTGGTAAGTATGAATTATCGCTTAGGCATGTTTGGTTTGTTTTATCATCCTAAAATCAATGATGACAAAGCTGACATATCAAGCCAATCTGGAAATTACGGAACGCTTGATATGGTAGAGGGCCTTAAATGGGTGCATCAACATATCTCCAATTTTGGCGGCGACGAGAATAATGTCGTGATTTTTGGTGGTTCTTCTGGCGCTAAAAGCGTAATGACCTTAACAATGACTCCCTTGGCCAAGGGCTTATTCCATAAGGCAATTGCAATGAGTGGCCTAACGAATGGTATATCTCCTCAAGTAGCTACAAACTTTATTGACGCCGAGCCAAACGGAATAGAGTACAGCTCATCCGAGATTATTAGTCGTTTACTTATAGCCGATAGGAAACAGAAGCTGGAGACACTATCGAGAGCGCAATCAAAGCTGCTATTGAAATCTATGTCATCAGAAGATTTAGCTAAGTTCTTAAATTCTCTTTCGCCTGAAGACATACTCGCAATTGCTACGCCTGACGAGTACGGAAAATATTCTGATTCTTATTTTATAAATGATGGATTTGTTTTCTCTAAAGAAGCATTTTTTGAGTCAATACAACACAGTCCACGGGTAAATCCCGTACCGATGATAGTTGGCACAACTCGAGACGAAACTAAATTGTTTCAGTTGATGGAGCCAGACGAATTTCTCGAAACACGGATGTTTGGCCTGAAAGTACAACCAATCGACCAGACCTATTACGACGTTGCTGCAGAGTATCGTACAAAGGCACTTTATACCTTGCCAGCGCATGAATACTCCCGTTATGTTTCATCTAATGATAACGCTCCGATATTCCAGTATCGATTTGATTGGGACGAGCATCCAAGTGATTTCTTTGTAAAGAATATGATCCTTGATCTTAAACGAACCGTCGGAGCCTCTCACGTTATGGATGTTCCATTTTTTCTAAATGAATTCCAACCCAACTCCATCAGCTTCCCATTAATATTCGTTGGCAAGCACGACACTGCCTCGCGAGATAAGCTGTCGCAAGATTTCCAGTCTTATATAAAATCGTTCATACAATATGGCGATCCTGCTAGCGGGCTAAATGATAATTTAGTTGTATGGAATGCTTGGTCTAATAAAGAAAACGAAGACAAGTATCTTATTTTCGATACAGTAGCTGGCGGTGGTATTCGGCCGTCTACAAAAGAAGAGACAAAAAAAGATCTTATTCAGAAGTTATACGCTGAATCTAGGGTTTCTACAGATAAGATTTGTCGAATTTTTTCCCGTATTAGAAATGAAGAGATGAAGTATTCAGCGAAAGACCATTTCTCGGATTATCCGGAGTTTTACGCCATTTTAAACAAATGCTCTGATACTGATATATAGAGTACATCTATAATAAATTAGTGAATAAATCTATGACTCAATTGATCCAACCTACATCTAGACACCAACCCAGCGGTTATACCCACGGTATTCTGTTAGAACCCGATAGTCGGTTGCTATTTATTTCTGGTCAGTTAGCGTCAAATTCCAGTGGTGCTATAGAACACAAAGGGCTAGTAGAGCAGTTTCTACTTTGCATTGATAACGTTATGCACGTTGTTAATGATGTAGACCCAAACGCGTCAACCAAAAATATAATCAAGATGACTATTTTCATTACAGATTTCGATTGTTATCGAAAATATAAAGCATTAATTGCAGTTGGTTGGAATGCTCGCTTTGGAGATTATTACCCAACGATTTCAATAGTTGAGGTTGGTCAACTTATTGACAAAGACGCTAAAGTCGAAATTGAAGCGATCGCAACTATTGGAGATCAAAATAAATGAGCCAAACGTGGAGCTCCGTACAGTATGAAAAGAATGCGAGATTTGTAAGTGATTTGGGGATGCCGGTAGTAACATTACTAGCACCAAAAGCTGGAGAGCGAATTCTAGATCTCGGCTGCGGTGACGGTGTTCTAACAAAAAAAATTCAAGATATGGGGTGCGACCTGGTTGGCGTCGATGCAAGCGCTGAGTTTATCGAGTCAGCTTTAGCTCTTGGAATAAACGCTAATCAATCAAGCGCCTACGATATCAAGTACGAAGGCGAGTTTGATGCGGTATTCAGTAACGCCGCCCTGCATTGGATGAAAGATGCAGATCTTGTATGTACAAATGTATATAGATCACTTAAGAAGGGCGGTCGGTTTGTCGCGGAATGTGGTGGTTTCGGTTGTGTAGATACAATTCGGACTGCATTGTTACAAGAATTAGAAGCACTTGGTCATGATGGTACCGCATTTGATCCGTGGTATTTCCCTACCGTTGAACAATACTCTACACACCTTGAAAGCGCAGGTTTTAAGATTAATAGCATCGCACTAATACCTCGACCTACGCCTTTGCCTGGCGATGTTCTTGGCTGGCTGGAGACGTTCTCTAAATCTTTCTTGGCGCCAATATCGGAAAATAGTCGCACAGAATTTCTTGAGCGTGTTCGCACCAAAATTATGCCAAAGCTTTTTAATTCCGAAAGCGGATGGACGGCTGATTACATTAGGTTGCGATTTGAGGCCTTGAAATAACTTATATTTAATTACTGAGGCTATTTGTGCAACAAGATCTTGAGCAATTTAAAGATGGTTTCGAATCCTGGTGTCAGTCGAGTATTGTCCCCTATTACGAGGATTGGCAAAATACTGGCGGCATTCCGAAAGAAGTCTGGCTTGAAGCCGGTAAAAATGGATTTCTTTGCCCGAGCGTTCCACGTTCGTTAGGCGGGCAGGGCCGTAGTTTCCACTTTTCTCTCGCAATCATAGAAACACTCGCTAAATTGGGGTTAAGTAGTATTACGTTTCCGTTGCACTCGGACATCGTCACGCCTTATATCGTGAGCCGTGCCTCTAAAATACTACAAGATAAATATCTGCCTGATCTTATTCAAGGAACGCTCATAACAGCGATAGCGTTAACTGAATCTCAAGGTGGCTCAGACCTGCAATCAACTGAAACTACGGCATATCTAGACGGGGACGAATGGGTCATAAATGGTTCTAAATCCTATATTTCCAACGGATCGACAGCTGACCTTATTCTTGTCCTGTGTAAGACCTCGGATACCACACCCTTTAATTTAAGTCTTTTATTGGTGGAACGCGCTAGCGTCGGTATTTCTAACGGGCAGCACTATAAGAAAATTGGATATAGGGCACAAGATACTGCAGAGATAGTATTTAACAATTGCAGGGTACCGAAAGAAAATATCGTAGGTGCCGTAGGATCGGGCATGTTAAGTGTAATGCGTCATGTTCCTATGGAGCGATTTATCATAGCAGTACACTGCACAGCCTTGGCAAAAAGCGTCTTTCAAAAATGCGTGCAGCATGTTAAAGCACGCGAGGTGGGTGGTGATCTTTTATCGAACAAACAAACTGTTCGATTCGCACTTGCAGAGATGCGTACTGAAATTGATGTTACGCAATCTTTCATCAACGCGTGCCTCGAAAAAATTATTAATAACGAACAGTATCTAGTCGATGCTAGTCAAGCAAAGTATTGGGCTAGTGAAATGCTTTCTCGGGTTTCTGACCGATGTCTTAGTCTATTTGGTGCTTCTGGCTATATGGAAGATTCATTTGTCGCTAGGGCTTTTGTAGACGCACGAGCAATGCGAATTTTTGGCGGCTCTACCGATATTTTGAAAGACATTATTGGCAATAATGAAGTGACGCGGGGCTTGGAATAGAACCCATGTTCAATCGAAAATCTAAATATTTCAGCCATAAAACAATAATAATCATTGGCGGTAGCGAAGGCATCGGGCTAGGTGTTGCTGAAGAAATTAGCCGCTATTCCTGTAATCTGGTTGTTGTATCTAGAAATAGAATAAAGCTTGAACGTGCCGTTAAATATCTGGAGCTAACGTCACACTCCACCACCTCTATCAGTTATTTCGTTGCGGACATAAACGACAAGGAATCCTTAGCTGCACTTAAAAACCAAGTTTTATCACAATTTGGGGATATAGACATCGTTATCAACTCTGCGGGCGTGGCAATTTCTCGCTATTTTCTTGATTACAAAAGTAGCGAGCTTAAAGCGCTTATCGATGTAAATTATTTCGGCCCGATAAATATTTTTCAAACTTTTTTACCCTTTTTTCAGGAAAAGCAAAAAGGACATATCGTCCAAACAGCATCGGTGCTCGGATTTATGGGGTTGTTCGGCTTTTCAGCGTATGCAGCTAGTAAACATGCACTGGTTGGTTTGTGCGAATCGCTTTATTCGGAGTACAAAAATCAGAATATTAGAATTTCGGTTCTATGCCCACCGGCAACTCATACGCCTGGCTTTGAAGTTGAAAACCTAACAAAACCAAAGGCCGTTTTGGCTGCAGAAAGAAAAATTCCGCCTATTACAGTAGGGCTAGTAGCAAAAACCTTAACGAACGCAATGCCCAAGAATACCTTTATGATCGTACCATCCTTTTTGGCTAGGTTGGTTTACATGGCTCATAGGTTCGCCCCAAGAGCTGTACGCAATATGTCTTTACTTAACAAAGCGGATTCAGTATATGAATGAGAAAATTCAAGTAGGCGAAAATTTCAGTATTGGTGACGAAATATTTCATGATCAAAAAATGAGCACTGCTGAACGAGTCGATATTTTTAATCGATTAGGCCAGCAAGAGGTAGACCGCAATCGTATCTTTTACCACAGATTAATTTCATCTCCTTCCGAGTCTCATGTTTTTGTAGAAGATCCTATTTCAGGCGATACTCGCGAAATGATCATGTTCGGTTCCAACAGCTACCTAGGACTTGGTAATCATCCTCATATTCGTGAAAAAGCGAAGAAGATGATAGATCTATACGGGTCGGGAGTTGGCGGCGTTGCTTTCTTAAGTGGGTATACAAAGTTACATCAAGAGCTAGAAGAACGTATCGCAGCTTTTAAAGGTAAGGAAGCTGCTATGGTATTTTCTTCCGGTTATTCCGCTAACGTTGGTTTGGTTAGTGGCATGACTCAATCAAGCGATATCGTTATATACGATGAGTACTCTCACGCCTCATTTTATGATGGCATGATCCTATCAAGAGTGCGCCTCTATAAGTTTCGTCACAACAATACTGAACACTTAGAGAAATTGTTAAAGAAGCACTCTCAATCTGGAAGAAATATTTTCGTTGGCGTGGAAGGCGTTTATTCAATGGATGGTGATATTTGTCCGTTGGATGAGGTTGTGCGGTTATGCAAACAATACAATGCCATGCTTATGGTTGACGATGCGCATGGCACAGGAGTTCTTGGAGCTTCGGGTAGAGGCGTGGGTGAGCATTATAAGGCGACTAAAGACATCGATTTATTGATGGGTACTTTCAGTAAGGCGATCAGCGCAACAGGTGGTTTCATTACCGGCTCGAAGGAAATGATTAATTTTTTGCGTTACTTTAGCCGTTCATACATGTTTTCGTCGGCGATGTGCCCCGGAACAACAGGTGCAATTCTCGGCGCATTAGACGTAATGGAAAACGAGCCAGAGCGACGATTAACCCTATTAGATAACGTGCAATACGCCGTTTCTAGCATTAATCAATTAAGCCATAACTTTGATGTAAACGCCGAAGCAGCCATTGTTATTGTCATGGTACCCCTCGATATGGATATCCGTCTTGCGGCGTATGAATTCCATAAGAATGGTATTTTTCTCAATTCAGTAGAATACCCAGCCGTGCCGGTAGAACAACAACGGTTCAGGATAAGTTTGATGGCAACTCACACAAAGAAAGATATAGATGAACTCGTTCAAGTATTGGACTACGTATGGAATCAATACAAGAAAGGAATGTTTAGCTTTGAAACTGTTGCTGTTTTAAATTCCGCCAGAAACGTCGCCGAAGTAGAACTCGAAAACTTGAATTAAATTTAGGAGGAAATATGTCAAAGGAAAAAGTGTTAGAGAAACTGTTTGAGATGGTTCGAGACAACCTTCTTTTAGAGGAAGGTACCGTTTTGACTAAAGACAGCGATTTAATCAAAGAGGTGGGACTTGATTCAATGGATATAGTGAGTTTGGGAATGGAGGTCCAAGACGAATTCGAAGTCGAAATTACACCAGAAGAACTCAATATTGAGGTTATTACACTCGACTTTATTGCAGATCTTATTATTCAGAGACAAACTAATATGGCACCCGCCTAAAAAGAGTAGCCTAGGATCATGTTAGATTTAAAAGACATCCCTACATCTCGGCTACCTTCTTTGGTTGAAACTATAGTTTGGGCGCTCAATCCACTTCAGTATTATGAACGATGTCGTGAAAAATTCGGACCGGTATTTCGAATAAAAATATTCGGTTGGGCAGATCTTGTGATGGTCTCTGATCCAGAGGTGGTCAAAGATATTTACGCGCAGCCTAGATCTAGCCTACTTGCCGGAGAAACAAATAAGATTCTAGAGCCTATGGTTGGGCCGGACTCAGTTTTCGTACTAGATGGAGAACAGCACAGCCATGCTCGACGCTCTTTGCAACCGCCGCTTAAATCGCAGCAGTTGTTACGGCAAGGTGCAATGATAAATGAATCAATTAGTGGCTTTCTCAATAATCTTGATAATGGGCGAGATCTTTCAGAGCTTTTTAGAGAAATTACCCTGTCAGTCATGGTTAAAGTTCTTTTCGGGGAAAAATCTCTCAATACTCCACGAGCGTATCAGAAGATCCTGTTTCCGTTGTTAGGTCCAATCACCGGCCTATTAGCATTTGTCCCCCCTTTAAGAATGGACTTTGGACGGTTTAGCCCCTTTGGTTGGTACCGCGGTAGGGTAAAGGCATTTTCAAACTTGATATACGGCGAAATCAACGCTCAGAAAACTATCGAGGAGTTGTCAGCGTCACAATCTCGTTCGATGCTGCAACATCTTCTGAGGCTCCAAAAAGAAGACAATATTGTTTCTGATGAATGGGTAAAAAATCAGATTATTTCGTTGTTTGTCGCCGGTAATGACACAAGCGCCGCAGGTATGGCTTGGGCGACGTATTGGATTTATTCAAGACCAGATATCATTCAAAAACTGAGATATTCTCTACCTAGAGTTGATCAATTTGATGACGAGGTATTGAATACCATTATGCAAGACAAATATCTTGATAATGTCTATCAAGAAGCATTGCGGGTATTGCCGGTAATTGATTTTTATTCGCGGATACGGACCGACTTCTGTTTGAAGACAGAGCCAAAACAAGTCTTTATTTCACCTTGTAGCTTTTTGTTTCAGAGAGACGAAAAAATTTTTAACGACCCAAAGGCATTCGTTCCGGAACGGTTTGAAGACAACAAATTCGACACCGGAAACTATAGTCCATATGGTGGCGGTGTTCGTCGATGCATCGGTATACATTTGGCAGAAATGCTAATAAAGCTAACAATTTTTCAACTAGTACAAAGATTTACGTTCGAAATAAAGGGGTTTGATAGTGTAAAACCCCGCCGACGTAACGTGATCTTAGCGCCGTCTAAGCTCATTGTTAAAAGCTTAAAATTTGCAGAAAAGATGGAGCCTTTAGCTACTCTATGAAAACAATAAAAAGAAAACAACTCATTGCATTACACGAAAGAGAATCCTGTCCAGAATTATTGAGGATCTGTTTTTTAAATGCTCTAGCTAACACTTGGTCGTGGGCACCTAAGGCTCCTAACATCTTTCCGTCTTCCCTAAAGACTGCTTGGGATAAGTTATGGAGACCACCCTCTCGCGAAACTATTGAGCCAATCGTAAAAGCGCTAAAAGCCACTGGCAGTAATAAGATCCTCGATCTTTGTTCTGGAATGGGCGGACCCATCCCAGATAATCTTAGCGCTATAGAGGAGGCCTTCGGCAGTAAAGTAACGCTGGTACTTTCAGATTACCACCCTAATCCTTCTGGCTGGGAAACCCTAAAGGCACAGTACCCAAAAAACCATATTCAATATATTTCCCAGCGTGTTGATGCTCGTGATGTCGAAAGCCAAACTGGGCTTAGAACGATGTGTTGTAGTTTCCATCATTTTAGACCTCACGATGCGGTTGGGATTATTCAAAGTACCGTTAACGCCAACGAAGGTATTTTAATCTTCGAACTTACCGAACGCACTCCGCTTGGTTTTGTTATGGTGTTTTTAACGATTATGGCTTCATTAATCGACCCATTTGTCGAACCACGAAAATGGAGTCGCTTTATTGTTACTTATCTAATCCCCATAGCGCCATTTGTTTATCTCTTTGATGCTATGACTGGTGTCTTTCGTTCCTATACAACACGAGAGAAAAAAATTCTTATTTCCCAAGTCGATGGCCATGAACATTATCATTGGGAACACCATAAAAAGATTTTGTGGCGATCTGGTGGTGGTTTCACTTACGTGCTTGGCTATCCCAAACAAAACAATACTAAACAGAGAGAAATCAGATGAGCAATCGGGTCGTTGTAACTGGAATTGGTTTAGTATCTCCAATTGGCCACGATTTATCGACATTTTGGAGTAATTGCCTGCGCGGTGAAAGCGCGGCAGCGCCTATCCCGGAATTTTGGCAAAATTTTTACGACTATAAATCTATTTTTTGGTCGGAGTTAATTTTGCCCGACTACAAAGCTCTTGGCTATTCTGCATTTATGCGTTCAAAGACAGACCCAGCGGCGCTCAACAGTATTATTGCAGCAAAAAGCGCACTCAATGATGCGGGCTTATCCCTGGAATCAACCGGTAAACATCAGTCTAGATTATGCGACTACGATGCTGGCGACGTAGGTGTATATGTTGGTACCGGTATCGGCGGAATAGCATCTTTCATTGATAGTTATAACCACCAGTCAAACTCTGTAATACATAAATCGATTAAAGAATTTAAGTCTAACTTTCTAGCAGAGCCCAAGTCAGGTAGCGCTCCTTCGGAGCCAGAAAATAACCCCCTAAGCCATACAGAAAGCCTATTGCACTACGACAAAAAGTTTAATCCATTCGTAGTCTCCATGCATATGCCAAACGCCAGCGCTGCAAACATTGGCATTAGCCTTGGAGTCACCGGTGAGTGCAACACTTACAGCTATGCATGTGCGTCATCAACAATTTCAATCGGTGAGGCATTCAGAAGTGTCGCATCGGGCACAGTTAAATGTGCAATCGCAGGTGGCACAGAGTACATGCATGACCCTTACGGTGCTATTTTTCGTGCTTTTGATCAGGGTGGTACCTTAACACGCCATACGGATTCTCCTCGAACATGTAACATGCCATTCGATAAAGGACGTTCTGGATTTATGTTTAGTGAAGGTGGGGCATGTTATCTAGTTCTGGAAGACTATGACTCAGCTTTGGCACGAGGAGCGAACATATACGGGGAGATTAGTGGTTATAGCCGAAATTTTGAAGGTTATAGTACGATGATTATTGAACCGTCAGGAAGGAACATTAAATCGTTGCTGGGGAAATTACTAGCTCAGGCGGGCATTGAAGGCACCGACATTCAGTACGTCAATAGTCATGGCACTGGAACCGTCCCAAACGACGACGTCGAATCGGAAGCAATCGAACATATTGTTGGAAAGAAAGCATTCGTTAACAGTACAAAATCTATCCTTGGTCACTCTCTTGGTGCGTCCGGTGCTTTTGAAGCAGCAGTCACGTTTCTATCTATAAAAAATCAACAGTTGCACCCATCCGCAAATATTAGTGATCCCGTTCGCGATTTAAACTTTGTTACTAAACCTACCGAGGCTACGATTACTCGCGCAATTACTCAATCCTTTGCGTTTGGTGGCCACAACGCAGCGCTACTTTGCTCATCAATAATTAATGAATAGTTACTACAACTATATCTGCTTGTAGTAGCCACGCAAAACCAAACGTTGCTAACAAGTAGATTAAAGGGCCGGTCATAATGGAAGATACATACTTAGATAAAAGCGATTTAGCGGCCATTCTTCCGCATGGTATCGAATTTGTTTTTATAGACCTCGTAAAATCGTTTTGTCCAGTTAAACAAGCTTTGGTTAGCGAATTCTTCGTCAATACTGAAGATAAAAGGATCAAGGGGCATTTTGCAGATCGAATTATTTTTCCTGCAATATTTCAAATAGAGGCCATGGCGCAAAGCTCAGGCGTACTACTTCATCTACTTGAACGCGATACGTTTGGCGGAACTGAACAAACGCTTCAGGGATACTTAATACAGAATAAAATATCCTTTAAACGTATTGTTTATCCCGGTAGTAAAATTGAAATTCATACTAGTATTAAGCAACGATTTGGAAACAATACTGAGTTTAACGTTATATGTAACGTCGACGGCCATAGAGTAAGCCACGGAACTTTGCAAATTGCTGTTCAAAAGTAGTGCGTTCTTAATGCTTAGCAAACGTTATTATTTGTTTTAGTATGATCATCGTGGAATAGTTAGATGAACGAACCTTACTTGTCAGAGATATCAAATAAATTCGATATTCAAACTTCCGCTTACCTTGACAACAAGTATCCTAGTTTTGAAAGCCGAATAGACTCTTTGAATAAATTGAGGCGCTTACTTCTAGATAATATGGCGCATATAGAGCAGGCAATTTCCAAAGACTTTGGCTATCGCTCACCCCATGAGACTCGTCTTTTCGAATTTTTTCCGTGTATGGAAGCGATCAATTTCTCCATTCGCAATTTAAAGCGCTGGATGAAGCCCGTACGCAGGTCGACCTCAATTTGGCTGATGCCTGGTGCAGCTTTTCTACAACATCAGCCGCTAGGCGTTGTAGGAATTATTGTTCCTTGGAACTACCCATTGTATTTGTTGGTTTCTCCACTTGTCTCCGCAATCGCGGCGGGAAACCGAGTGATGCTCAAGTTGTCGGAACACTCCCCCAATTTTTCTACACTTATCACTAATCTCCTTCAAGATCAGTTTCCCGTGGATAAAGTATGTGTCGTTACGGGAGGACAGAAAGTAGCCGAGTATTTCGTACAGCTGCCTTTTCAACACTTATTTTTTACGGGTTCTACTAAAGTTGGCCGCAGTGTAATGAGTGCCGCTAGCCAAAACCTCACCCCTGTTACCCTAGAGCTTGGCGGAAAATCACCTGTATTAGTTGATGTCGATTATTCAATTGAAAAGGCGGTTCGCAGTATCGTATGGGGTAAATTGGTTAACGCAGGTCAGGCCTGCATAGCGCCAGATTATGTGCTGATTCCGAAAGGACATAGCAAATTATTTATTAAAAAGGCAATCAGTTATAGCGAGATATTGTATAAAAATGCTGACACGGATTTCACAAGTATAGTAAGTGAAGAACACTATAAACGATTGAATTCAATGCTTGACGACGCTAAACAGAAAGGTGCTCATATCCATGTCGCCGAAAAAATGAGAGTGTTAAAAGGGCGTTATATGGCGTTGCACCTCCTAACAAATGTAAATAATACTATGGATATTATGGGGGAAGAATTGTTTGGCCCAATCATCCCGGTAATTGAATACTCAGACATCGATGAAGCCGTCGCATACATTAATACTCGTGACAAACCCTTAGCGCTTTATATTTTCTCTAACGATAGGTCTACGATAAATGGAATTTTGAAGCAAACGCATTCTGGTGGCGTCACTGTTAACGATACTCTGGTACATATGCCTATCGAGAGTCTTCCATTTGGCGGTGTCGGTGGTAGTGGTATGGGTCGTTGTCACGGCGAATTTGGTTTTAAGACATTTTCCAACCAAAGATCGATTTTCAAGCAAGCTAGATTCAATCTGTCTTCGCTTGTACATCCCCCCTATAATCGACTAACGCGCCTCATACTAAAGCTGATGTTAAGGTAAGGGTCGATTAGTCTAGAAGAACGCTGGACTTTATTGTGACAGATACCGATCTTTTGCCACCTTAGCTTATAGAGATAGGCCAAGGTGGCCTATAACATTTAGGCTTTTTAATCAGCTCTTCAAAGCCGCAATACGAACGTCAAGAGGGGGATGACTAGCGAAATATTTCTTGAATCCACTAAGTCTGGCTGAGTTTATACCGAACGCCAGCAAACTATCTGGCATTTCGGTCTGCTGCAATTGTTCGCGCTGCAGTGCCCTTAGCGCATTAATCATGGACGTTCTATCCGTTAACGCTGCGCCACCGGCATCGGCTTTAAATTCACGATAGCGCGAAAACCACATAACGATAGTGGATGCGAGAATGCCCAAGACCATCTCACACACAAATACGATAACGAAGTAGGCAATACCGTGGCCATTTTCATTTTTGAACACCACTCGGTCGATAACACTGCCGATAATGCGCGCAAAGAACATCACAAACGTATTAATTACACCTTGAATTAGCGTTAGGGTAATCATATCGCCATTGGCGATGTGCGCAATTTCATGACCAACAACCGCTCTCGCTTCGTCCTTAGTCATGTTCCGTAGCAGCCCCTCACTCACCGCAACAAGCGCGTTGTTCTTATTCCATCCCGTAGCAAATGCATTCGACTGACTCGCCGGAAATATACCTACGTCGGGCATACCGATCCCGGCCTTTTTCGATAGCTCTTCGACTGTTTGCACCAGCCATTGTTGTTGCTGGGTTGCCGGCGTCTTAATTATTTGGACCCGCGCGCTCCACTTTGCCATAATTTTGGAAAGGAACAGCGAAACGAAGGCACCCGCCATACCAAACACTGCGCAAAAAATTAACAGCGATGTTAAATTAAGCCCAGACCCATTTTCATTAAGATACGAGCCAACGCCTAAAATATTTAGCGTTAAGCTAGCCACTATCACAATCGCCAAGTTAGTTGCTAGAAATAGTCCTATGCGTTTCATCTGTTTTACCTCTGCTGATAATCAGTTAGTGAAAAATTCGTTAGAATTTATCGGATCTAAGTACGGTTACCGGTGATCGGTAGACGATCATCGCATAGTCATCAAAGTAGTTTGTCTCTAATGTATGGGTGATGACTTCGGCCAAATGCGCGTTGCAAACAACTTCGATTTGTATGTTCGCGCTTTCTTTCCAGTCACCACCGCGGTTGCCCGTATGCCCTTTACCGCGCACATCAATTACCGTATAGCCTGTGGCGCCGAGCTGTTCTATTTTTTTACACAACTCGGTTTCCAATACCGCTTCGGTAATTATGGTTATTAACTCCTTCTCTGTACTCATCTGTTTAACCCTGCATCAGTTTTGCTATTTGATAGTAAATGGGGATTCCAACTAAAACATTAAAGGGGAAGGTAATGCCTAGAGACGCCGTTAGTGATAATGTCGGATTTGCGCTAGGAACTGATATTCGCATCGCCGCTGGTACAGCGATATACGAAGCACTTGCGGTTAGCGTACCCAGCACCGTTGCGCCACCCACAGAAAGGCCCATAGCTAAACCAACCCACACACCGCCGATGGCCATCAATACCGGAACAATTATCCCAAAGCCCACCAAAAAAAATCCGTAGTTTTTCAAGCTGCTTAGTTGGCGTGCGGTAATTAAGCCCATCTCCAGTAAGAACAGCGCGAGTATGCCCGTGAACAAATCGAAAAATAGTGGTTTGATTTTGGTAATGCCGTCCGGTCCGGCTATCCAGCCAATGGCAAGTCCGCCAATTAGTAATACCACACCTTTTCCCAAAAATATTTCGTGGCTTATTTTCCCCCAGGCCATATTGGCTTGAATGCCTTTCGCTAGCAGGATACCGACGATTATCGCAGGAATTTCCAGCATTACGACGAATACCGGTAAATGTGCCTCATACTCGATTGAGTTGTTTTCCATAAAGGCAATGGCAACCGCAAAAGTGCCTACACTTACCGAGCCGTAATGAGCGGCGATAGAAGCCGCATCCTCTCTTTTAAATTTTCCTAGCTGTCTTAGTACAGGAGACAGTACCAGCGGGATAACAAAACCTATCAGTAATACAACACCAATTTGTGGTAGTAGGCTAATAAACGGTTGTTTCGCCAGCTCTACGCCGCCTTTCATACCAATTGTTATTAACAATAATATGCTAAGCAAATCGTATATGGCAGGCGGTATTTTTAAGTCCGAACGAAATAGACTTGCGAGAAAACCAAAGATAAAAAACAGAATTATTGGATCTATCATTGAGCTATTTTCTCTTGTGTAAGGGCATCTAAACGCTTGTAGATATGGTTGGACAAGGTTGTCTCGTTTAGCTGTTTGAGCAAGTTGCCTAGCTTGTAGTAAAACGTGGTCTCTCCAATCTCATTGCCGAGTAGATTGATATGACCGACTTTTCTTTCAGAGCGTGGTTCTTTTTGGTAGTCGTACACCTTTATACTCTTGTCATCTTCATACCTTGATAAATTTGGTACATGGCCAATAAGATTAACCATTGCCGCAGGCGCAATCACGTCTGGCTGACTAAGGCTTTTACCTGTAATCGCGGTTAAGTGGCTGACAAATTGCGAACTGCTTGTGCCGTCGATAGTCCAATGGCCTGAGTTGTGTACGCGTGGAGCTACTTCATTGACAATTATTTTGTCGCCCTTTACAAATAACTCCACTGTCATACAGCCGATATAATTTAAGTCATGTAAGACTTTTTTAATGATGTCTTCGGCTTTTTTTTGCATAGGATGATTCAGGCTTACCAGCGATAGACGCAACTGACCATGCCGGTGATAGTTTTCACTAACGGGGTAGAACACAATATTATGCTGAAGGTCTCGTGCAGCGATTATTGATATTTCATAGTCAAACGCTAAGTACTCTTCGATAATGCAATATTGCTCAAGTTCAAGCCAAGCGCTCTGCAACTCGTCCATATTATGGACAACTTTTTGGCCTCTTCCGTCATAGCCATTTTTCAGTGACTTTATCACCGCTGGAAAGCCAAGATATTCCACCGCATCGTTCAGATCTTCTTCTGTCAAGGCTCGCTGATATTTAACCGTCGCTAAGTGCTGGTCGTTTAGATAGCGTTTCTCTGTTAACCTATCTTGGAATATTTCCAGCGCCTCGATGCTTGGATAGATTTTGTCAGTGCAATTTAGTGTTTTAAGACTATCAATCGAAATATTTTCGGATTCATAGGTAATTACGTCAACCGATTCTGCTAGTGTGCTGAGGGTATTATTTTCTGCTTGTCGCGCATAGACGGGATTACAGTATTCGGTTAAATGAAGACATTTTTTTGTACCAAAGGGTATTAGCTCTATGCCCATATAATTGCTGGCCTGCGCCAGCAATAACGATAATTGTCCAGTACCGATTACAGCGACTTTCATTATATAACCTCGCGCGGATCCAGTTGCGTTAATACTTTTTCAGTTTGTTGGCGTCGGTATTGGATTAAGCGCTTTTTAATGTCTGGATACTTGTTGGCTAGAATCGCAGCCGCTAACAAACCAGCGTTGGTCGCCCCAGCTTTTGATATCGCCAAGGTGCCAACGGGAATGCCAGCCGGCATTTGCGCTATAGATAGTAGCGAATCTATACCATTTAACGCCTCAGATTGGATAGGCACGCCAAGTACAGGCAGATGTGTTTTCGCTGCAACCATACCCGGCAAGTGCGCCGCACCGCCGGCGCCCGCGACAATGACCTCTAAACCATTTTCATCTGCCTGCTCTGCAAAACTAAACAACCTATCAGGCGTACGATGCGCTGAAACTACCGATACTTCATACTCAATTAACAACGTTTCTAATACGTCTGCACAAAACTTCATGGTGCCCCAATCTGATTTCGAGCCCATGATAACGGCGACTAGTGGCTTGTTTTGGTTAGTCATAGGGGTTCGCTTCCAAGTTTTCAAAAAAGGCGCGACGTTCGCGGTGCAGTTCCTTCATTTTCAATTTACGGCTAATCACAGACTTCGCTCGGCTTAGGCATTTATCGACTACATAGGTCACATTTTCGCCTTTGCCGGATATCACAATTGGCTCCTTTCCTCGGCCCTTCAGGTTGAGCACACACTGCTTGTCTTCACCGCCTTTAGGGCCGTTTATATCTTTAATATGTAACTCGACATCATCTATCCGGTTTTGGAATCTAGAAAATGTGAATAGCACATTACATCTAATGTTTTCGCGTGCCGCTTCCGACAGTTTTATATCGGGTGAATTGATCAGTACGTTCATCGCTTATTCCTCATTGGTTAGATTCGGAGCCAGCATAAAGCTATTGATTAACTTATAAAATTCGAATTTAATAAGGCAATAGTTCGAAAAAAACGAAGGTTCTATGAATTACAAACATCTCTATTACTTTCTTACCGTTGCTCGAGAAGGCAGTATTACTAAGGCCTGCGAGTCATTGCATCTAACGCCACAGACGATTAGCGGGCAGCTAAGTCAATTAGAACAGCGACTTGATATCGCCTTGTTTACCAAGGTCGGGAGAAACTTACAGTTGACCGAGTCGGGCAAGCTCGTGAAAGAGTATGCCGAAGAAATCTTTTCACTTGGCGATGAGCTAGAAGAGATGGTTCGAACTATGCCAGAAGATCGTCCCTTCGAATTCAAGGTAGGCGTATTAGACGTTGTCCCAAAATCCATAGCCTATCAACTTCTGTCACCGGCGCTGGCGGTTAATAGCTCGGTGAGAATTATTTGTCGAGAAGGATCGATGGAAGAATTACTGCTCGACCTTGCCGTGCACAAACTAGATTTGGTGTTGGCCGACGCGGTGATACCGCCATCCATTAATGTGAAGGGATTTAGTCATCACCTTGGCGAATGTGGTATTTCCTTCTTTGCTAAGAAAACCGTAGCGAAAAAACTCGCTAAGGGTTTTCCGCAGTCGCTAAACGGCGCACCTATGTTAATACCAGGAAAAATCGCCAATATTTATGCGCAGATTCAACGCTGGTTTGTAACTCACAACGTTCAACCCAAAATAGTTGGTGAATTTGATGATACAGCGTTAATGAAAGCCTTCGGTCGTGGTGGCGCGGGTATTTTTACAGCACCGACACCAATCGCACGAGAAGTAGAGAAAGAATACGATGTTGTCGAGATGGGCAGCACTACTGAAATTATCGAGCAGTTTTACGCAATTACCGTAGAGCGAAAAATTATTCACCCCGCAGTGATAGCGATCACCGAATCGGCGCGGAATATTTTGATTTAGCGTATTTATTTAATCATAATCCGTCGCAATCAACCAATGCACTGATCAAGAAGAGAGATTGATTATTATAGAGGTTTATATAAGTGTCATACTTTAATAAGACCTTTATTAATCACCATGCTTTAAGCAATATTTAAAAATATAATCAGCTCCGCATAGCTTCTATTTGGCCCCAAAAACTAGAATGCGGCACTAAAAGCATAGGTGGGAGGCTTTATTTTTTTAGTCGACTAACAGGTGATCAGAGGGTCGGTGTTACTAATCCATACAATACAGCTTTCGCAACAGCATGCTGCCTGTTAGACGCTCCCAACTTTTTTATTACAGACGTCAGATGAAAATTAATTGTCCGCTCTGTAATACCAACAATTTGGGACATCTCCCAAGCGGTTTTACCTTCGCATGCCCAAAATACACATTCAAGTTCACGGTCTGTTAGTTGCGCTACTTTCGGATTTTCCTCAACATCTATTCGTAGGTAAGCCTCGAGCAGGTACTGCATGAATGTATGGCTGGCAAACAAAACCGTTTGAAGGTTCTGATCTGAGAAATCGATTTTCGAACTAGCCAGGCTGAAGTAAGCCGTTTGCCCTGATGGTGCACTTGCGGGGACAGATAAGCCAGTAGACAGCCCGTGGTTGGCCGCCAGTGTCATAACCTCGCGCTCTTCATCTGACAGCTGGTTATCAGTGCTATCCAAATCTGTCCAAAGGACGGGCACAATATGAGTAGCGCAATATTTTCGAATAGGATCTAGTTTCATCAACCCCCGCTCATCGTATACATTTAACCAAGCGGGAGGGTAGTTTGTGATCCTTAATACCTTAGGGGTAGAAAAGGACATTGCTTCACAAACGCAGAGCAAGTAATGATCGAAACCCATTTGTTCACAAAAACGCTTGCAGATAGGGTCTAACTCATTGACCCTTCGAACCTTTGAGAGGCGATATCTCAACTCACAAAACAGAGAGTATTCCATTATTTGTCCTAACAGTAGCTTCGCACATTATCGAAAATGGGCGCTCAAAGAAAATACTGCTATATCCTTGCGAACCTCGCATTTGAGAGCGCTGCGGCTAAACGTAATCCATAACTGATCTCGCTATGAATAGTCTAGCGTGAATCAATATAGAGTTAAAACGTAAGCATTAAGCATATCGAGCAAGTCTCTAAATACTATAAAAGCGGGTCAACACATGAACCTCATGTATCGCTTCTACCGTAGCGCCTAGCCTGCTAAACTCGACTGACCGGTCAATTTTGCAGCAATTTATATTGGTCGTCAATTCTCACTTGAGAAACAAAATCAACACTGTATTCAAGCTAATTACTATCGGTAAAGTCAAATCCGAGTGGATATTTGTGATAACCATCGAAATCCGCTTTTCCAATTTCTAAGCCTGACTTCCTCGCAATCGCATAAACTATACAATAGTGGAACATAAAGTTAGGAAAGCTATATGACAAAAAATATTCCATTGGAGTAAATTCTAGATCTGCAAAGCCCGCCGCCGTTTCGATTGTAGTCTCTTCAGAAAACGAAAACTCCTCAGCCGGAATTTCAGCCAAATAGTCGATAGTCTTTGATATTTCATCTAGTAAACTGTTGATACTGCACTCGTCATCGCCAAAATTTACGATATCGCGTCCGGCAATGGGGCAGCATGACCTTAAGGTAAATCCAATGGCAGTTCTAGCTTGTTGTTTTAAGTCGAACATATTATGGATCAGCCGTTCATTCATAACGTCTAATCTATCCATCGACTTTATTTTTAGTAACAATTTTTTTAGCTGACAAAGGTAATGAATATAAAAGGAGGCTGGGTTGATCATCTTATTGTTATCCCACTAGAATTTGTTTTGCAATTTCAATTGTTTCGGTCTTAT
Source organism: Teredinibacter waterburyi (assembly GCF_001922985.1). Classification (GTDB taxonomy): domain Bacteria; phylum Pseudomonadota; class Gammaproteobacteria; order Pseudomonadales; family Cellvibrionaceae; genus Teredinibacter; species Teredinibacter waterburyi. Next base: position 21,843 of record NZ_MRUH01000168.1, on the reverse strand, counting down.
TTTCTGACAGCGATCCACCGAGTACGCCACAGGGTATTTCGCAACCTCGCTTAACAGCTTTTCGTGCACCTACAAGTCCAAGCCATTTCTGCAGATGCTTAAGACCTAATACGCTTACACCGCTCCACTGATATTGTTTGACCCAAGGGAAAAGCGCGATATCTGCTATGGAATATTCATTAGCAATATAATCTCTACCTGTTAGAGCGCTGTCTAGAGTTTCGAATAATCTCCGAACTTCTGATTCATATCTTTTAATCGCAAACTCTATATTGGTTGCTGCGTAATGCCGAAAAACATTAAGCTGTCCCATCATCGGTCCAACACCCGACATTTGAAACATTAACCATTGTATAACATCTGTTTCCCGAGCTTCGTCTTCAGGTAAAAACTGCCCATACTTCTTAGCTAAGTATAGCAGTATCGCACCCGATTCGAAAACGACTCTAGGGCTGTGCTGGAACTTGGGGGTCCGATCAATTATTACCGGTATCTTCCCATTTGGATTAATTTTTAAAAATTTTTCAGACTTTTGCTCTTTTGATGCAAGATCCACTTCAAACACTCGATATTCAACCTCCAGCTCCTCTAGTAAGGTTGATATTTTGTGTCCATTAGGAGTACCGGCAGTATATAAATCAATCATTATAATTCCTTACAAGAAAACATATTGGAATTAGTTTTTCGCAATAACATCGTTGCTTTCAATATCATCAAACGTTAGATTTGCACTCAATCCTACTTGGGATACCGAATAGATTTCGGAATCAAGAGTTGCTATAAACTTGAATACCACTTGCCCTTCGATTTCCTCACCCAATAATGAAACGCTCTCAACAAGAACGGGAATCCGAGAAGCTGTAAATGCACTAAGTCGAATATAATATGTGTTCCCAGCGCTAAAAGTCCTGATCGCGTCTTCGGTAATATATCCGGTATATATAAGATCATTCATATTTGCGATCTTAGCTAGGCTCGTTCCGGGGTTGAAAACATTAGCGGCTGTAATATAGTCTCCCTCATGTGAAAGCACTTCGATAACTTTACCACCGTGAGTAGCGTACACTATATTGTATTGTTCACTCTTCGATTGCCCGCTCCCTTTCGCAAGAAGGTTGATCTCTAATAGAGCATCATTTACCCTGGATTTTTGAATTTCCATATTCAATCTATATCTTTCTAAATCCGCACTCGATATATGAGAGGACTTCGCCATACTTTTCTGCCTTTCAAAAACATTAGCCGCGTAATCCAACTCCATTCGCGCTATCCTCAGTTTTGATTCTGCCTCGTGCACGGCTAGGTAATCGACAAGAAATTCTATCTTGGCGATCGGGTCGCCTTTTCTAATATCATCTCCTGGCTTAACATATATTTGGCTTATTACGCCGTGGACACTTGATTTTACATCTATAACTGTACGCGGTATTACATGACCGTGGATACTCGGTAGCTGAGGCGTGCTAGTGGCAAACGAACTCATACTTAATGATAAAATAACTAAGGCGTAAAAATAGTGTATTTGAAATGTTCTCATAGCTGTTACCTCGCGTCTTGTTGGTAAAATTATGACAAATGATAAATACATGTAAACCTGTAAAATTTTTCATAGCGATTAGGTCCGTAAGACTCACATAGAAGACGCCATAGACTATGCGGCTATCTCAGTCGCTATAATTTACGCACCGTTAACGCTATATCGACTTAAAATCCTTATCTACATTATTTTTTCTTATATAAACGACATATTTTATGTCCATAAGCGATACGCTCTCCGATTAGACACCAATATTAATAACAGTTGGCTACTGTAAAATTTTACAGTAGCCCGATATTCGCTAAGTTTTTGTGCTGCTCTTCTTACGAGTACTACCTGTTACTTTTTACACTACGATAAGGTGTTGTTTATAAAGACAATTTTTATATTCAATTCGTTATCCGATACTGATAAAAACATTGTTATCAAATATCTTACAGCCCCCTCTTGATGCTTCTGCTAGCTATTAAACCCCGCAACGTTAGCGCTACTATTTTCCCACACGAAGAATCTAACTTAGATTAATTCACAAACTCGAATAGCTTCTTAGTAAGCGGGAGGAAAACTTGAATAATTATTACGCACCAACAAGTACGGGCACTTCAGATACAGAGCGCTTTACGGCGGCTATATCGGCGGTTATCTCAAAAATATGGAGTTTCGATCTCAAGAAAAGCGATGCGAAATTTGGCCGATACCTAGTATATTCAGCAATTGGTATTAGCTTTATATTTTGGCTATTGGGTACAGTTAAAATACAACATATCGGCGATTCTATTTCGTCTAGCAGTATCCTTATTTTTCACATGGTTCCAGAGATACCTTTTGATAACATTAGTCCCAACCTCGTTGGCGCCCTTATTTTGTTATCATTTCTTCGCGTCATTTCTGGCTTTGCCATAGGTATGCTAGATATAAAATACTTTTCTAAAATGACGGGTAAACCATTTGATTGGAAAGGAATGGTTAATATTTCATGCTCGAATATTTTAATCTATATATTTGCGTTATCGTTTTTTTTGCTTACACCTGTATCAACAAATTTTCTAGGGTACTATCATTCCTTTGTAGAACAGATACCGACTCTGCTTAATGTAAACGGCGCTATAGCCGTAGTTGCGGCCTGTATAATCGGTGATCTTTGTTTTTATTGGTCTCATAGGCTCACTCATAACGTTAGAATTCTTTGGAATCTTGGCCACATCAACCACCATCGTCATGAGAATTTAACTCAGTTTCATTTCGCTGCGGAGCCTGATACTTTATTCCTGCGGGCATCTAATATAGCTTATTTGCTCATTCTCCCAATAATAAGCAAGCTGTTTACTACAGACATGTCCGCCGTTGGATGGTCACTTGTTGTCATGATGATTTTGGATATTATCACCGACCCCTCGCATTCTCCGTTTCTTTATTATCTAGAAAATAAATACAAGTGGTTGCGGCTACTAAGAAAAGTATTTGTTACCGCATCGGTACATTACACGCATCACTCTCGGGAAGTAACGCATAATAAAAAAACGGGATGCAACTTTGCTGCTAGATTTACATTTTGGGACAGAATTTTTGGAACCTACGTGGAACCCAGCGAACACCTTCCCGAGACAGGTCTATTTGGCAAGCATACTGACTACTGCAACAACCCTGTTAGATTCCTATTGCTGCCCTATTACCGTTTTTACTTAGAATTAAAGCGAAATAAGCTTCGTTACTGGCTTCCAATTTTATTTGCAACAACACGGTACGCACCTCCAAATAAAGCACGAATAAGTCATTAAAGGGTGGGGTGTATTATGATTAGTTTAATTAGTGGAAGTTCGAGAGCTAATTCTGAGAGTCGACGTTTTGCAGATTACCTATCAAACAGGGTGTTGAAACTTAATCTGGCAAAACAGACAAATATTATAAGCTTAGAGAATAGTCCGATTCCTCTTTGGTCTGAACACGCTTCTTCCTTATCTTCGCCAGACAACTTTCTCGCAAAATCGATGCGGATACTAGAGCAAGCAGAATCTGTTGTTATTGTCGCGCCAGAATGGAATGGATCTACATCGCCTGATTTAAGAAATTTTTTACACTATTGTACGCCAAAGCAACTTGCTCATAAGCCGGCATTGATTGTGGCAATTTCATCTGGACAGGGCGGGGCATACGTTATAGCAGAGCTAAAATCATTTACGAATAAAAATAATTCGCTTGTCTATATTCCGGGGCACATCATCGTTCGCCAGTCGCCTACACTTTGCCTAAATGAAGAAACTGTCTCCGAAGTAAATTCTAAGCTTATACAACGAATTGACCACTCACTAAAAATGCTAGCCATTTACAGTTCTAACATGAACAGTATTAGAGAGACGAATCTGATTGATCTAAATAGGTATAGCTACGGAATGTAGTCTGCCTACTTTAAAAAATACTAATGCATTTCATTAAGAGGAATACAAAATGTACTCAATTATGACAGGAAAACAAGCTGAACTACTTCACGATCTCCGCCGCGATTATAAGTCTCTACCTAAGGATGATATATCGCTATTCAAGAAATCAAGTTTTAGATCAGTACTAAAAAACAATATCGCGCCTTTTTGTCCAAAAAATTCCTATGGCTATAAAAAAGGAACGATTTCAGATAGATTCGATTCCTCCGCAGTTCCTAATTACGATACAGATCTTTCTGTCATTATCATCTCTCGAATTCTCTGGACGTATTCATCTCTATTTAATCAAACCAGTGATAAATCTTATCTCGTTACAGCAGAGCGCGCCTATTGCCAACTAATGGATACTTTCTATGATGTGAATCAGGGCGGGTTTCATATCATGGCAGACTCATCAGGTAAAATTATTGACGGAAGAAAAGACCTCGATGCGCAAGCGCTTTGTATTTATGCATTAAGTGAATTTTATAAAGCTACTCATAGTGATACTGCATTATCTATTGCAATCGACACTTATAGATCCATTGAAAGTGATTCTTTTGACCAGGAGCATAACGGTTACTTTGAAGCGTATACCAACCACTTTGATAACGTTGGTGAGAATAGCCTCCTCACGGGCCAGCGAAATACACCTAAACTGATGAAGACACATATCGGCATCCTTGAAGCATATACGAATCTACTTAGGATTTGGCCTGATCATAACTTGGGTCTAAAACTTAGAAACCTCATCGACTTGATAGTAAATAGAATTCAACGTAACGATGGACACCTCTCTATGCATTTCGACAGACGATGGCAAGTTTTGAGTGGTCACTATTCTTATGGTTATGACTTACAGGCAAGCTGGCTTTTGAGTGAAGCTTGCAAGGTGCTAGGCAACAGGTACATTACAGAAAGCGTGACTCCGCATATTGTGAAAATGGTAAATGCTGGCATCCAAGGGTTCGACCTTGACGGTGGCCTAATGTCAGAAGCAACAGAGGCTCTGGTGATAGATGATAATAAGTATTGGTGGTCGCAGGCCGAAGCCGTTGTTGCCTTAGTCAACGCGTGGCAAATGACTGGTCAGTACCAATATTACCTATTAGCTGAAAAAAATTGGACATTTACTCACGACAAGCTGCTTGATAAGGATGGTTTAGTGTGGTTTGAGTTTGTTAACAGGGCGGGGGAAAAACCAACAGCTTGCGACAAGTCCACCTCTTCGAAATGCCTCCTCCATAACGCAAGATCGATACTCGAACTAGTGAGAAGAATCTAACAGGTTAATTGATCGATACGATGGCCGCTATACCGGTTTTTATGGAGTTAATGCTATGAAATGTTTGTCGAGGTTTTCAAAACAAAGTTTTTCGATTTTCTTATTGTCATTTTTCACTGGAACTCTTTACTCGCAGATCATACCAACACTCACACCCTACTTGCTCCAGAGGTTCGAGGCGGGTGCGTTCGAAATCGGTATTTTTTATACGGTGCTTGCCGTTTTTTCGATTCTGTCTTGCCAGGTATCTGGGCGACTTTCCGACATCAGTCGGAATCGACCCAGATTCGTAATAGTAGGGTTGAGTATTGGGGGATTAGCTTGCCTTGTGCTGGCATTCTCCAGTTCGTTCGCGAGCAGCGTATATTTCGGCGCATCAATTCTTGGAATTTCCGCGCTTGCCGCTCCCCAGATTATGGCTTATGCAAGGGACTACGCTGAAGTTAATTTAAATACAAAAAATATCCCATTATTCAACTCTTACGTTCGTATTTCTTTTGCCTTGTCTTGGGTTGTTGGCCCCCCTGCTGGCTATCTATTACAAGACTTATACGGCGCTATAAACCACTATTTATTTTCTGGGGCCTTACATTTTTTGTTAGCAACATCGGTGGTGGGCCTTATAAAGAAAGTACCTACCACGTACACCTATAAACTAAAGCAAAAGAAAAACTTAGCAATTAATGTTACGCATCAAAAACTAGCAACATATTTTGTTGTTTTCTCAATACTTTTTTCACTAAATCAGATGTATTTAATCGCGCTTCCACAATTTCTAGTAGCGTCACTTAATGTTGAACTAAATCACGCTGGGTTACTTATGGGGATTGCAGCGTTAATAGAAATTCCTGTTATGGTACTAGGTGGAGTACTTGCATCAAAAATGGCAATAGAAAAGCTCATTCAAATTGGGGCGGCCTGCGCGCTAGTTTTCTATTTGGGGTTATATTTTAGTGAGAGCCTTTTGTTTATCTATATTCTCCAAATTTTTAATGGAATTTTTATAGGAATAATTGCCAGCTTAGGTTTGACTTGGTTCCAAGATCAAATGCCGAGTAGGGCGGGGTTTGCGTCATCGCTATTTGGAAATAGTGTTAACACTGGCATCCTAGCAGGAAGTTTAGCTTTTGGTTGGATCGTTTCGCAATGGGGACTTAGAATACTACTTTTAGTGTGCGGGTTAGCGGCCACTTTTTCTCTAGCGATACTGTTATATCAAAATGTAGCTTCAAAGTTAGCACGACGAATTGAGCCGTTAAATTTTTCGCTCGAATATCATTGAGTTTTTAATGTTACCAAAGTTGTTACATCAGGCCACCGAAACACGGCCAATGTGGTAGTTGCTGCTAATACGAACAACGATGAAACTTCCTATTCCCTTAATAGTTTTTTTGAAGGAATGTGAATAGGCTAGTAAACTGGCCGGGTACAATGGTTACTTTACAAAAAGAAAACGCCCCAGCGTCTTTTTCGGTCGATTATAACTTCGCAGCTATGCTAGGCCATTCACACTTCATCAATTTCGTCCCATATAACAAATCAAGCGTATCGATTGAGTAATCTGCGGATTAATTTTTGTCAGTTTACAAATGATACAACTCCTTGTCTTTTACTATTCCACCGTAACACTCTTCGCCAAATTTCGCGGCTGATCAACATCCGTCCCTTTTATTATCGCAACGTAATAGCTGAGCAGTTGCAGCGGCAAGGTGTAGAGTATTGGCGCTAACCAGGGGTGAATATGGGGCAGTGAGATTACCCGCATGGTTTCGTCAGAACTGAAGTGGGCATCGGCATCGGCAAAAACAAATAGAATACCTCCGCGTGCGCGTACTTCTTCGACGTTGGATTTTAGTTTCTCTAAAAGCTCATTGTTGGGTGCTACGACAATGATCGGCATATCCGCATCAATTAACGCCAGCGGGCCGTGTTTTAATTCTCCGGCGGCGTAGGCTTCAGCATGAATATATGAAATTTCTTTTAGCTTTAGGGCGCCTTCCATTGCAATCGGGTATTGATCGCCGCGACCAAGAAATAGGGCGTTGTGTTTATCTGCAAATTCTTCAGCCAAGTCTTCAATGCTTTCAGCAAGCTCTAGAGTTTGCTCTAGTTTGCTCGGTAAACTTTTTAATGCCGTAGTAAGTTCTTGCTGCTTTTCTATACTCATGCCGTTGTACTTACCCAAGGCAAGTACCAACATCGCAAAGCCTACTAGCTGAGTGGTAAATGCTTTAGTTGAGGCAACACCAATTTCTGCGCCGGCGCGGGTCATAAAGGCAAGGTCGGATTCCCGTACCAACGAAGACCCAGCAACATTACAAATGGTTAAGCTGCCTAAATAGCCAAGGCTTTTTGCCAAGCGTAATGCGGCGAGGGTGTCGGCGGTTTCGCCCGATTGGGAAATCGTAATCAGTAGGCTATCCGGTTGGACGTAGGATTTTCGGTAGCGAAATTCTGACGCAATTTCAACGTTACAACTCACCCCGGCAATGCCTTCAAGCCAATAGCGCGCGACCATGCCGGAGTGATAGCTCGTACCACAGGCAACGATTTGTACGTGTTTTACTTTTTGAAATAATTCCGCCGCGCCGTTGCCAAAAGTTTCGTCGAGCACGCTGGTTTCACTCAACCGCCCTTCCAAAGTGTTGTTTACACAATACGGCTGTTCGTGAATTTCTTTTAGCATGTAATGACGATACTGGCCTTTATCACCGGCATCGTAGGTGGCAGTGGACTCGTGAGCTTCGCGTTCAACAGCAGCGCCGTTCTTGTCATAAATGCTGACGGATTTGCGGGTTATTTCAGCAACGTCGCCTTCTTCTAAAAAGATAAATCGACGCGTAACCGGCAGCAGTGCCAACTGATCGGATGCAATAAAGTTTTCGCCGATACCAAGCCCAATCACTAGCGGACTACCCGAGCGCGCGACTATAACGCGGCTTGGGTCGGCACGGTCGAGAATAACGGTTCCGTATGCGCCCTCTAACTGAGTTACCGCGGCCTGCACGGCGGGTAATAAATCTTTATGGGTTAAGAGTTCTTGTTCAACTAAATGGCCAATCACTTCAGTGTCGGTATCTGAATCGAATCTATAACCCGCAGCTTGTAGGCTTTCACGCAGGCTAGCGTGATTTTCGATGATGCCGTTGTGGACCACGGCGATTTTATCTTTCGACATATGCGGGTGGGCATTGCGTTCACTGGGTTCACCGTGAGTAGCCCAACGGGTATGCGCGATACCGGTGCCGCCTTGAATAGGCTCTGCAGCTATTGCGTCGGCTAATTCTTTTACCTTACCCAAGCGACGCACACGGGTCAGTTCGCCCTGTGAATTTACGACCGCCACACCGGCAGAATCGTAGCCGCGGTATTCGAGGCGACGCAGGCCTTCAATTAAAATTTCGGCCACATCTCGCTGCGCTACTGCGCCAACTATTCCGCACATAAATATTCCTTACTTCTTCTGACGGGCTAAAACTAGCCCTTTGCTAATGTTTCTTTTTCCAGCTTGGCGCAGATAACACGTACGCCTTGGGATTGAATTTGATGTTTGATCTCGACGGGTAACTTGTCGTCCGTCACTAGGGTATCGATCTCTTCCCAACCAAGCTCTAGATTGTGAATTTTGCGCCCAAGTTTTTCCGATTCGGCCATGACGATAACCTCGCGCGCCACTTCGGCCATAACGCGACTCAAGGTGTAGAGTTCATTATAGGTAGTAGTTCCGCGAGCCGGGTCGATGCCATCCGCACCTATAAAGAGTTGATCAAAGTTGTAGGCGCGCAATACCTGCTCTGCGAGCTGGCCCTGGAAGGCTTCGGACTGCTGATCCCAAGTGCCGCCGGTCATCAATAAGGTAGGTTCGTTTTCCAGCTCCCGTAGTGCGTTGGCAACTTCGAGGGAATTGGTCATAACGATTAAGCCCTGCTTGTCGCAAAGCTCTGGCAGTAGGCAGGCTGTGGTTTGGCCGCTGTCGACTATGATGCGATTGTGATCGCGAATCAGCCAAGCGGCGGCTTTTGCAATTGCTAACTTTCGTTTCGAAACTTGCTCTTCACCAGTCCCCAAGACCTGTTCGCGTGCCAAAGGCACCGCGCCACCGTATTTTCGCAGCAGTAAGCCATTGGCTTCTAGTGCCGACAAATCCTTACGAATGGTGACTTCTGAGGTGTTATTTTCCTTTGCGAGCAGCTCTACCGAAACTTCACCTTCGGCTTTTAACTTCTCGATAATGGCGCGCCGGCGCTGTTGGGTGTTGCGTTTTTGCACGTATCGAAACTTTTCTTGAGGTTAACTTACGGTTCGAAAGGATTTTAGCCTGATTTCGGCTTTTCGCAAGGTGTTTATCACTAAAATAGGTAAGCGTTCACTTACTAGCTGAAAACTAACTGTCATATTAAGTTCGTAAACTCCACACACTTTTAGGTAACAGGTGTGTGGTAAGTCATGACGAACAAATCGATCTCTGCAAATTTCTTGGGTATGGCTAGGGGCATAGCGATAGGTACGAGTACGGTAATTGCGAGCCTCGTGTTACAAGGCTGCTCTGGGGATTCAACTTCGCCCAGCACTATTGAGCCAACGGCTTCATCCTCTATGGCTCCTAGATCCTCAGTAACTCCTACATCTGCACCAATGCCGACTGCAACTGCAACTGCAACTACCAATGCTGCGCCGAGCGACGACACATCGCCGCCAGCATCAGAACTATTACCGCAAATTGCCAAGTCGCTGCGTACCGTGATTACCAACAAAACCATTACCAATCTGGAAGCGACGGTTCCGCCCCAGTGCTACACCAAAACCGACAGTAAATTTAACCCCTGTTATACCTGCCACCAAATGTACGACCGCAAGGCAGAGGACCGTCTCAATCGTTTAGATGACGGTAGCCTACAGGGCGGTTATATGTTTTCGGATATTGGCGTTAGTAACCATTGGGATAACTTATTTGTTGATCGCACCGCATGGCTGGAACAGGTTTCGGACACGGCTATACAAGAATACGTCGCAACTGAGAATTACAGTTCGCTAGAAGCGCGTTTAGTGGATACCGGCTGGCAGGGGTTTATACCCGATCTCGACAACTATCATTTAGCTGCAGCCGCCTTCGACGATCGCGGCCTAGCGAAAGATGGCAGTTTTTGGGTGGCGTTTAATTACAAGCCTTTCCCCGGTACCTTCTGGCCAACTAACGGCTCCACCGATGATGTGGTGATTCGTTTGCCCGCCGCGTTTCGTGAATTGAATGGCGAGTTTAATCGCGATATTTATTACCTCAACCTCACCCTGATTGAGTTGAATTTAAAGAACGATGCACAAACCACGCTGTGGCCTATCGATGAAAATGCTATCGGTTTTGATATCGATAACAACGGTGTGCTGGAAGTCACCAGTACCGTTACAAAGTCGGCAAACTATGTCGGCGACGCCGCGACTACCACGATTGAATTTCAGCAATTCCCTACCGGTACCGAATTTATGCACTCAGTACGCTATTTGGGTGTTGACGCAGAGCATGTCATTACCATTCCAGAACGCATGAAAGAATTGCGCTATATGAAAAAGGTTGCAACCTTATCGCGGGGTGAGCTTAACGGCCGCTACGACAATGAACGCAAAGAAAAGCTATTAGGTGAGCTACCTAATTTTATTAATCGGCGCGACCTAGGCTTAGACAATGGTTTAGGCTGGTTTGTACAGGGCTTTATCGAAGACTACGACGGCGAGCTGCGTCCGCAATCTTTTGAGGAAACCATGTTTTGCATGGGCTGCCATACCGCCATCGGTACCACTATTGACAGTACCTTTTCGTTTGCGCGCAAACTTTCTGGCGCGGCTAGCTGGGGCTATATTAATTTGCACGGTATGGCCGATGCGCCAAACCGATCGGAATCCGGTGGTGAAATTATTAACTATTTACTACGCTCTGGCGGCGGCAATGAATTTCGTCAGAACCCAGAAATGATTTCAAAATGGTTAAACCGCGACGGCACTGTAAAACCAGCCGCTCATAGCGCCGACGTCTACGAGCTGCTAGCACCGTCGAAACCGCGCGCGCTTAAATTAAACAAAGCCTACACCCATATTGTTCGCCACCAGAATTTTATTGAAGGGCGCGACGCTACTTGGTTGGTGTCTCCGAATATTTTGAGAGCGGTTGACGAAGACATTCCGCCCTTGGCATCGGAGTATCGTTTTTATCAATGGGACATCCGTTTGAATTGGCAAACTAGAAGTGACACACAATTGCCGTAAAACTGTCATGGCGCGTAAATATAACGGCAACACTATCCCTCTACATTTAACGCGGTTTTCTATCGTATAAATCTAGAGGAATAATCCCGATGAACAAGAAACTACTCGCAACAGCTATTTCTATGGCTGTATTTTTAGCCGCATGTAGCGGTGATGATGGCGCAGACGGTACTAATGGTGTTGACGGTACCAATGGAACGAACGGCACTAACGGTGTTGATGGAACAAATGGTACTAACGGTACCGATGGCACTAACGGCACCGATGGAACGAACGGTACTGACGGTACCAACGGCGAAGACTTAACCGCAGCGCCTAAACTCATCCGCTTGGCCACTACACCCTTAGGTGCAGAGCTTACCGGTATGTTTAAAACCGATAACGGCGAGTTCTTTTTCAACATTCAGCACCCAGCGTCTTCTCTGCCTGGTGATGAAGGTTTAGCCGCTGTAGGCGCTTGGGTTGGTGTAGATATAGACAACATTGATGTTCACCAAGCCTCTTTGGCCGTGCCAGCGTCTGATTCTGCCGAAGCACAAACAACACAAGTTGTTGCCGGTAATTATCAAGTTTTGGGCCGCGAAGGCGACACCTTTACTAGCACGCTCTCATTTGGTTTGGGCGCAATTGTTAACGGCGCTGGCGACGCGCTAATCAAGCAAACTAACAACCCTGACTTCAATGCTTACATTCCTAGCAGTGCCGACGGCAGCGCAGGCTACCTATTTACCGCATGGGAAGATCGCCCAGGCGCTATGTCTCGTATCGCACTTACTCGCGATACCGACGGCAGTTGGATAACCGGTGACGCTTTGAACGTAGACTTCAGCGCAGTTAACGGCACCATGATTAACTGTTTTGGTACTGTTTCTCCTTGGGGTACACCACTTACCTCAGAAGAAAACTACGAAGCTGAAAATACGGCTAACTGGAACAACACCGCTTACTCCAGCGGCTACCCAAGTTACGGTGATGTGCAAAATATTGAAGCTTATTTGGGTGGCACATTCCCTAACCCATATGACTACGGTTATATCGTAGAAATTACCGAGCCAACAGCGGCTGCTCCGGTTCCGGTTAAGTTGTTTACTTTGGGTCGCTTTGCTCACGAAAACCCCGTAATCATGCCAGACCAAAAAACCGTTTACCTTACTGATGACGGTTCTAGAAAAGGTTTTTATAAGTTTGTTGCAGATGAAGCAGGTGATTTAACGGCCGGTACACTTTACGCCGCTAAAATTATGCAAGATGCCACTCGCGACGCCGCTAAAGCTGGCTTTAACATCAGCTGGATTGAACTTGCCCATGCAACTAACGCTGAAATTGAAGCCTGGGTTGATAGCTATGATGGTATCGACGAAGCCGATTATGTAGATGGCTCTACTAGCTACATTAGTGATGCCGATGTTGCGGATTGGGCTGCTGGCACAGCTGCTGATAATCGCGTTGCCTTTTTGGAAACTCTACGTGCCGCCGAAGCTAAAGGCGCTACTGTCGAGTTCAATAAGATGGAAGGTATCAACATTAACTACTCTGGCGCTGCTAGTGGAGCGGTTCCGTTCATGTATGTTGCAATGTCTGATGTAACCAGCGCTATGGCTGATACCGCTGGCGATATTCAGGTAGACGCCAATCGTTGCGGTATTGTTTACCGTTTAGGTTTGGATGCAAACTTCAACACTATGCGTATGGACCCTGTTGTTGTCGGCGGCCCTTACGATTCAAGTGCTGCAGAAAACCCTTGTTCGGTTGAAGGTATTTCTAACCCCGATAACATCGCCGTACTTAACGACGGTCGTGTATTAATTGGTGAAGATACTTCAAAGCACAACAACAATATGCTTTGGCTGTACAACCCAATGGCTAAATAAGTATTACAACGAATACTTATTTAAATAAAAACGGGGCTCAATTGAGCCCCGTTTTTTTGTGGCTAATTTAATAATCGAACATAGTAAAGCTTGTTAATGTTTAGTGTTTCTCGCTTCGAGCCCGCGAGGAGTTACAGATAAACGCCAAAAACGCATAAATACATCCCTGTGCGAACTAGAGATCGAAAAATATATAGGGGCCCAATAGCGCCCCTACCTAATCTAACGTTAACCGTCCCGCACCGATCAGATTATTATTTATTCCAGCGAATATTATCCAACTGGAAATGAATACCGCTCATATCGCCGCCTTCCCATGCAGGGAAAATCTGGAAGCCTATTTCGACATTCTCTAAATCTAAACCGCTCGCTTCTAGATCACTAACGTTAAACGAAATATGCGTCCACTCGTTAAGCTGATTAATCGCAAGTGGGTAAGATGCACTTTCGCAGGGCCAGCCACACTCCAATTTGAATTCCAAGCCATTAAGTGTTTGGCCCCAATTCAACACGCGAATATCAAACTCAACTGTACCGCTGCGATACTCGGTTAAATCCATTTTCCCGGAAATACCAGACACAGGGTAAACGCGAAGCATTGCGCGATTAGAAGAATAGTTATATTCCACATCCATCACATTGTTATAGAAGTCATCGCCTAAATCGATTAGCTGCCAATTAATCAAGTAACTGGTATCGCCCGTAAGGTAGTGGTAGTTCGCCTCATCTGGCTGAATTTCCCACGCCGTAAAGCCGTTCCAACCTGTGCTTTCACACTCTAAAAAGATTACCCCAGCATCTTCTAAACAGCTGGCTTCTGGCTCAGCTTCTTCACCTACATGATTGGCATATAACACCAAAATACGAATTGGCTCGTACTGGCCAGCGTCGTCACTCAGGGTTACGTAGGTGCGGTAGTTCACCCAGGCTAAGTTTTCGACATTGCTGTTTAACGCTATTGCAAAGCTATTGATGTCGGTGGTGTTGCCGTTCAATTGAGAAATGGTTAGCCAATCGACATCGCTGCTTACACTCCAACCCAACGCGCCGTAAGATCCCTCGGTTACGGTGATGGTTTGCGACGTCACGCTAAAATCTGGATCGTTATCCGTAACAAGGCTCACGGCGTTATCGTCAATTCTAAATGCCGGTTCGACCACTTGGTAATTAACCGTAACCTCTTTAGCCGCTCCATAGTCGTGAAAAAATAAACCCGTGGTACTGGTATATTCGCCAACCGGTAGCTCGCGAATAATATTGTAGTGCGCTGTTATTTCTTGAGCGTTATCGGAACCTATAGTTTGTTCGATCGTTAACCACTTACTTGAAGATCCATCCCAAGAATAGCCGTAGGTAGACCAAGCGGATGGCGAGGTCATGGTTACGCTTTGCTCGTTGGGTAACGCCGAACCTTGCGCTATTAGAAAATTCAGTTCGTTCTTATCTAGGCTAAATGCCGGAGCCGTTACCGTGTAGGTAACCGCAACCGTTTTTGCGCTGCCGGAATATTCGCTATTACAGTTTGCGTCGCGGCAGGCGCGCACGGTTACGGTTGCCGTGTGTACGCCCACACCAATTTCTTGGGCCGATACAGGGTAGAGATCAATCTCACCGGTCGTACCACTAATGTTATAGGTGTAATCACTAAACATATCGCCGCGACTGAAGGTTACCAAAAGGTATACATCCGAATCGGCGTTAGTTAACGAGCCGCTTATGGTTTGTGTTGGTGGATACCATTCATTGATATCCGCGCTGAAATTTAGCGTGCTGGTAGCGAGTGTAAAGGCACCGCTGCCTCCGCCACCACCGCCAGTCGTGACACCCGTAGAACCACCGCCGCCACAGGCGGTTATTAAGCTTATTAACGCGCCAATTACGGCTACCCTGATAGTCATAAAGTGCTGTTCCTTATTGTTTGTTGTTAATTTAAGATGAAGATCTTTTGCTCTCAGAGCCAAAGCGCATACCTTTGATACGCTGTTTTACCTACAAAGACACCCCACTAAAGCTTCACCTCCATAAAATGTCTAAACTTTTTCCTGCACCCAACCTTATAAGCCAGCGAGAGCATAGGCGGGTTGATCTATCCACAATTTGGCGCGAATACTATCAACTTCCTTTGTTGCTGAATATCGGACTTTAGTTTTAGCCTTGAACTAAGCCACTACCTATCCCTCGCATGGCGTTTTAACGCAGGCTATTATTGGCATGACGAACGTCGTAACGGGGTGCGATATACCGCCGAACTAGGTTCGCGGTTAAATGTGGTTGGTGCGGTAGCATTTATGTCGGCGGAAATTGTGTCTGGTGTTTACGCTGGGAACCGCCCAGCAATGGCTCCAGCGTCCACCGCAAGTCTGTTCGCCCATGTCAACTTGAGCAGCTCTTTAGGCCCTTAATGGTGAGGTGAAGTATGTCGGTAAGCGTTACGCCGACTATGGCAAGGCTTTTTATCTTGACTGGTATTCCAGCTACAACCTTGGCGCCCAGTATCAATTTAATTTGTTGGAGGCCAAGCCACTGTTGCGTGTCTCAGTTAAGAATCTTTTTGATACGGATTATTACACCGCCATAGTGGGTGATGTGCGAGTGTTGGGAACCCGCTTTGTGGTGAAGTATATTGGCAACGACGTATTGGTTACAGTAGAAGAGGGGCGAGTCATGCTACTAGATCAATCATCGAACGCTGTGGTGGCGGAACTCAATCGCTATTTCCCCGAAGATATTCGTTTGGCAACAACAAGCAAAACGCCACCACAGATTACCGCTGTTATAAAACTTACCGATCTTGCTTCGACCGTTGCATCTCTTGAAGCCGCTTTAAATTTAGACGCGTACTACGATGCTGAAAATAATGTGGTGCTTCAACAAAAGTAGCGCGCGCTTAGGCCATTTTTTTACCAGGTATAATCCAAACGAAGGTAAATATTGCGGCCGTATCCGGCCAAGCGCTCGCCCACGGGTATATCGCTATTCATAACTCGGTTATAACCCGAAAGGTGATTCTGATAATTTTTATCCAAAACATTATCGATTCCTAAACCTAGCTGCAGCGCAGCGGTTGGCTTAAAGTAACTTTGAATATTAAGCAAGCTGTAGCCACTGCTGGCAAGTTCGCCCTGAGTATTGGACACCTTGTTTTGCGCGGCATAATTTTCGGTTTCGACCGCAACACCCCAGTTCGTTTTATCGTAATTTAAACCAAGGCGAAGGTTTACCGGCGCAATGCGGTATAGGTTATCGTCTATGTCGTCACGCTTACCAACAACATAATTGAGCACACCATTTAAGCTTAACTGTTGGCTAAAGCCATAGCTAAAGTCCATATCCGCACCGTAAAAAATCGCATCCACATTATTAAATTCTAGCGGAGCATAGGGCGACATCCCCATCATATTAACGAACATTACCGCCGCCATATTGGTGCTTTCGGTTCCCTGAATATAGTCACTGACTTTGCGATAAAAAATGCGCGGTGCGGCACTGAAGTTTCCCGCCTCGTAGTCAACACCCATTTCAATTTCGCGAGACACTTCCGGCTTAAGTTCGATATTACCGGTATAGGTTCGACCATCGGCTAAACCGGCGGTCGCTTCTAACGGCAACCATAGGTAACGCTCTTGGTAGGAGGGTGATCGGGATTTTTGTGCAATACCGCCGTACCAAGTTGTAGAGTCGTTGAAGCGCTTGCGCAATTTTGCGGTCGCATCGAGATTGGTATCGGTTTGTTCGCGGTCGGCGTTATTAAAATTGTCACGCAAGGTCGCGGCGCCAGCCATCATCATTGCTGGAGTGCCGTTTATCTCGTCCGCATCCATGGCAACTCGGTTTAGCCGCAGACCCCATTCGCTGTCTAGGCTATCGTTAAAACTATATTCGTATTCGGCAAACACACCGGTAACGCTGCGGCTGGCATCGTTAAAATTGTTAACGAAAAACATAGCGTTATTGGGATTATCAATATTTGAATTATGCAGTTCGCTGTGGTGATCAAAACCCCAGTGGATCTTGCCGGTTTTTGCGTGCAGTTTTACGCCGCGATTTTCACCCGTGGCAATATTGCGACGCCACATTGCGTCGCTCATGGGTGCCGAACGGAGATGATAGTTCGTCATCCCATGTTCAATATCACTGCCGTAAAGTTTCGCTTTAATATGGGTGCTGCCACTTTCGTAGTGGTAGGACACCGCCGCAATATCCGAGTCGATATAATCGATATCCATTGGTAGGGCAGGCGTGCCGGACTCGCCAGTTTTGTTGCGGCCAAAATCGAAACTTATTTGGTGGTCGTTGTGCTTAAACGCATAACCTAAATCAAAGCGTTCGCGCTGATATTCAGACGGCGTAACCTCGCCGTCGGCAAAACTGGCATCGTCTCCAGCTTCGCTAAGTAGCGCGAGCTTAATTTTGTGGCTGTTGTTTGCCAGCACCGCCGCACCACTCAACTGGTTACCACTATTCACGCTTTGTGCGCCGGCACGTACTTGGCCTTCGCTTGCGAATTTTTCACTAGCGCCGAATTCACCCGCCCAAGTATGCGCGTGAATAGCACCACCAATTGTTTCTTGCCCGGCGCTAACGGGCGCGATACCGCGAAACACTTCTAGGGATTCTAAGTGACCGGCGGGCGCATAGGACAGTGGCGGGTCCATCCAGTTCGGCCCGCCGGCACTCAAAGCTTGGCCGTTAACGCTGACATCGACCCGCGCACCGTACATGCCGCGCAGCTGGGCAATACCGGTAAGCGGGCCGTTGCTATTAAAGTTCGCACCTGGCGCTTTGCGCAACAGTGCCGCCGAATCTGCGGTCACTTCTATGGTGTCTTTCAAGGCAATAATGCGGCTATCTTTATGTCCGGTAACTAGGGTTTCTTCTAGGCTTGAGGGGGCTTCTCTTGCGGTATTGCTCGAGGTATTGCTCGGTGAGGTACTGGCGGAAGTATGGGGCTGGTTGTCGGCAAGTACCGCAGGCGCGGCATAGAGTAGCGACATGCAGCCAATAAGGCTTAACTTCTTCATTAGAGTCGTCCAATTTTAATCGTTGATCGTTATTCTAATGAACTCGCATGAATTTACCCTGTGACATATGGTCGCAGCCAGCGTTTCCCAGTTCGTGTTTTACTCGATGCGACAGGTGTAAAGCGGCTGCAAAACCACGCTATAAGCCGGTTTGATACTGCTGTTTTAGTCGGCTTACCGCAGGTTACGGCGGCTACTCTATTTTTTGCTCGGGGGGTTTTTCACTGGTCGACGCCAGTTGTCGATATTGCGCTGTTTTGCGCGCGCAACCACGAGCTGATGATCTTTACTGCTTTGCGTAACGGTTGAACCCGCGCCAATCGTCGAACCTTTAGCAACCGTAACCGGCGCAACCAATGCCGTATTCGAGCCGACAAATACATCGTCTTCAATTGTGGTTTGATGTTTATTCACGCCATCGTAATTACAGGTGATAGTGCCAGCACCAATATTCACGCCTTTACCAACAACCGCATCGCCCACGTAGCTTAGGTGGTTTACCTTGCTGCCCGCGCCAATGTGAACCTTTTTGGTTTCCACAAAATTGCCAATTTTTGCACCCAAGGCCAGCTCGGTGCCGGGGCGCAAGCGTGCGAAGGGGCCGATATCAGAACCGCCGGCAATAGTTGAATCCTCAATTATCGTATTGGCTTTTATATCGGTGTTATCGCCGATTTTCGCGTTTTTTATGCTGCAATTAGCACCGATAGTGACATTATTGCCAAGTGTAACGTCACCTTCAAAAATACAATTAATATCGATAACACAGTCGGAACCCGCGGTTAAGGTACCACGACAGTCAAACCGCGCGGGGTCTAACAGGGTTACGCCTGCAGTTAACAGTGCTTCGGCTTGCTCGCGTTGATAGATTCGCTCTAACTGCGCCTGTTGAATTCGATCGTTCACACCCATCACCTCGGCTTCGCTGCGCGGTTGCGCGGTTTTAACTTCAATGCCCGCCGCGCAAGCCATGGCGATAATATCAGTTAAATAGTATTCACCTTGTGCATTGCTATTACTGAGCTGCGGTAACCATGCCAACAAATGTTTTCCCTTTACCGCCATAACGCCGGTATTTACCTCTTGAATAGCTAACTGTTCGAGGCCGGCATCTTTTTGTTCAACAATGGCGGTAACCTGCTCGTTGGCATCGCGCAGAATACGGCCATAACCGCTTGGCTCTGCAAGGTTAACCGTAAGCAGTCCCATACTTTCGCTGCTAACCAACATCAACAAATTACTAAGGGTTTCGGTTTTGGTAAGCGGCACGTCGCCGTACAAAATCAACACACTCGCTTCGGGCTGAATATGCGGCAATACCTGCTGTACTGCATGGCCTGTACCCAACTGCTCAGTTTGCGCAACAAACGCCGCACCGCTATTGGCAAGGGCTTGTTCCACTTGCTCAGCGCCGTGGCCGGTAACGATATAGGTGCTAGCAGCACCCAAATCTGTGGCGCGATCTAAAACACGCTGAACAAACGGCTTGGCGGCGAGGGTATGCAACACTTTTGGTGTGTTGCTACGCATGCGCGTGCCTTTACCGGCGGCGAGAATAATAATTTGAAGCATTGATAAACCTTAACTGCGAATTAGGTGTAATTAAACTTTTGTTAGCTGCGCTTAGCGCCAACTATAACCGACGCTAATATGGAAAAAGTCGTCGTTTAACGGCGTGGTGCCCATAAACGCGCTGTAGCTAATATTACCGCTGCGGCGCAAATGGGTGAGGCTTAAGCTTAGGTCATAGGCGCGATCATAGGTGGGGGCGCCCTGTTGCTCGTATTTACCTTTGTAATGGAATTGATACACCGAGCCCTTAGCTTCCAGTTGGTAGCGGTTGTGGATTTTACGGGTATAGCGCGAACTCACTACTGCGCCACCGATGCCGTCGCCCTGATTTTTTTCTTCGCCCCACCAGTGCCCCATGATCTCGCCGTCGTTGCGATAACCTTCTTCGTATAAATGGTGAGAGTACCAAGCGTTGTCCATTGAGGTGGCTTCAATTAATAAGGTGCTGCGATCACTTAGCTGCGGGAAGAACACGCCAAGATTACGCGCTAAGTTACCCAGCTTCATATTGCTGTGGCTGTTGGCGTCTTCGGCGGAGACTTCTATATAGACGCTCATCGGCATGCCCCAGGTAAAATCTACTTTACTGGTAATCGCGGCCTGTTGGTTGCCGGTTTCTTTGGTGCAGTCTTGTAGCTTGGAATCACCACCGCAGTTGTCACCATCCATTGGGTTTAAAAATGCCTTCCAAATTTGGGTGTTGGTAATCTGGCGTTCACCGCCGCCAAACATCATGGTGCGCGAGCCGCCGAGCGTCCAGTTAGGTAAAAACTGCGCGGTGATATGCGTGGTTAAAAAGCCGGGGCGACCAGAGGAGCGAGTGTCCTCAAGGCGAATGCCGTCCATCTCTTCCAGCTTGCCGTAGCTTAGATCATAGCGAATATTCCACTTCGAAATCGGCCGCGGGCTAGAAAGGCTTACCCGCGCGACTGGCTTTGCTTGGGTCGACAATAGCATTGCGCTTTCTTGGTAGGGTGACAGCCACACTTCTTTGTAGCCAAGGTCGAGCTGCGCATATTCAGAACTTAGTGAAAGGTAGGTGTTGTGGGGAATAAAATTACCTTCCGTGGAAACCGTGCCGCCAAAGTTAAAGGTAATGTTTTCGCCCAAGCTGGCGAAGCTGTTCAAGTGTGCCCGAGCAAAGGTGTCGGCATTAATGCCGCGGCTGTTGGGCAGCACTTTTGTGTCGCTATTGCTGTAGGCCAAACCCACAGAAGCTTGGGTTACGCCATAGTTCGCTTGGTAGCGTTTTAGGTAATCTGAAATCTCGCGGTAGAGCCCAGGATGAGATTCACGTATTTTCGGCAGGTAGCGGCGAATGGTGGCGATGTTGTAGGGCTTACTAATCGCGGGCATTTTGCTGAGGCTTACCAGCTGTTCTAACTTTAATTCGATAATGGGATCGGTTTTTAACGGCAGGTAGTGATTGTTTGCGCCACTGGCCACGGCCGCTAGGGCGAAGCATTGCAAAGACATTACTACGGCGGCAGAAAGACCATATTTCGCCAATTTTGCTACAAGCAGCTGTTTCATTATTCCCCATTCTCTTGTGTGTTTCCGTGGCGCCAAGTTAACGGCTAGGCGATGGTGTTGCAAGTCTATTTCTGGTTGGTAATTTTGCACAGAAGGCGGGGCACTAGCACACGGATAATTGACCCCAAAGTTGTAATCTACTCGATGTGATTCTGGTGTTTTTTTCGACAGCGCGAATGTTTGGTACCACTGCTGCACATTAAACACAGATCAACAGGATGCATGGACTTTATCTCACAATCGAAGGATTTGATTATGACTATTCGAATAGACGACGTCATTATTGACGATAACGCAACAAAGGCCGCAATGAGCGGCACTAGCGGAAACTTACGGCTTGGCGGCAGCG
>NZ_MRUH01000167.1 GCF_001922985.1 Teredinibacter waterburyi | reverse complement strand
GGCCCCCCCCCCCTGCCATATCGACGCTAACGGCGGTAACCTGTGGCTTGGCGGCAATGGCAAGGATGGGGACATTGTCGTCCACCCATCCAGTACTACCGATATTTATAACACCCACAAATCGACCTTTCATGTTGACGGCGACGGCGCCAATGTTTGGTTGGGCGGCAACGGTAAAGACGGTGATTTCGTTATCTTTCCCGCCAATGCCAGTAACAATCACAGTACCGCTAACTCCACCTTCCACGTGGATGGTGACGGCGGCAATCTGTGGCTGGGAGGCAACGGTAAAGATGGTGACATTATGGTCTTTCCATCGAACGCCACCAACAATCATCAAACCAGTAAGGCCACCTTTCACGTCGATGGTAACGGTGGAAATATTTGGCTGGGTGGCAACGGTAAAGACGGAGACCTTGCGATCTTTCCGTCTAACGCCAGCGACAATCACAACACCAGCAAAGCCACCTTTCACTTCGACGGTGACGGCGGCAATCTCTGGTTGGGTGGTAACGGCAAAGACGGCGACCTTATGATCTTCCCGTCCGCCGCTAACGACAACCACAACACATCCAAAGCGACTTTTCATTTCGATGGTAACGGCGGTAACCTTTGGTTGGGTGGCAACGGCACCGATGGCGATATTGTGATGTTCCCCAGTTCCGCCACCAATAATCACGACAGCTCCCAAGCCTCCATACACCTCGACGCAAACGCGGGCGATATTACGCTGCGCAACGCCGACTGCGCCGAGGAGTTTTCGGTTTCTAACTTTACCGAAGCACTGCCCGGCACAGTGATGGTACTGAACGACCGCGGCTTGTTGGACCAGTCGCAATCCACTTACGACACCCGCGTGGTTGGTATCGTGTCTGGCGCTGGCCAATACCGGCCGGGATTGGTATTGGATAAACAGGCAGACGTCGAAAATCGTCGCCCCATCGCCATGATCGGCAAGGTTTCTTGTAAAGCCGTGGCGGTCGGCGGCCCGATTAACGTCGGCGATATGCTTACCAGCTCACACCTACCTGGCCACGCCATGACCGCACGCAATACGCGCAAAGCTTTTGGTGCAATTATCGGCAAGGCTCTCACACCGCTACAGCAAGGCACAGGGATGATTAACGTGTTAGTTAATCTGCAATAAACCTAAAGTATGGAATCGCACGGGTGTTCGCGGCCTGTAAGCAAACTAACTTAAGGCTGCAGAACAACACAGGTTATAAGGAGATGTATTGTGACAAGCGTAAAATCCGTCGCCCAAAACTGTTTGGGCAAACAGCCAACACTTTCTGTAAGAGAAGATATCTTAGGCGTTTACGCCAACGATAACCCTCAGGACAGATCCCTAAAAAAGCAGTTAGATTTAATAGAAAACAAGCCGTTTGTACGAGTGGCCTTAGTTACCCTACAAGGCGCAACACCAACGCTACAACGGGATTTAGATACAGCCAATGAAATTTATCAGCGCGAATGCGATGCATGGATCTATCCCGTCGACAGTATTACCGTAACGCGAAACAACCTGCTGATACTCGACCAAGACGACTGCGGCAGTAGCGGTCACAGCGTTAGTGACGAAGAAGATGAGTTGTTCGACATTGGCCGTAACCTAGGCGCCGATATTGTCGGCTACTATATTAATAGCTCTAATGGCGGCTTTGCCGGTTGTGCGGCGCACCCATCCGGCCGACGCGGTTTTTGGGTTGGCAATTCTGCAAGCCCCCGCACCTGGGCCCACGAATTTTGTCACGTGGTAGGCGACAATAGCCACAGCAATAATTCCAACAATTTAATGTTCACACCCACGGCAAACATTACCAACTTGCCCGCCGATCTTACTAATGGGCAACGCGACGATATTCTGGCGGACCCCGCAATGGAGTCCTGTTAACAGGACATATTAAGGAGAGATATATGACGACTTTTTCAATGGAATTATCGCGCGCACTGGAATCCGATTGTGCCCGCGATATGGAACCCCTAATGAAGGCTAAAAGCGACGACGACTTTAACGGTTTATTAAGTGTTATCGCCGGTAAAGACGTAACACCAAGCACTAAGGTTAAAGCACTGTTTGCACTGGGGCGCTGGGGAAAAAAAGAAGCCGTGGCGACTATTCGCAAACACGTCACCAGCTTAGATGAGCTTGGTAAAGTCAGCGCACTTGATGCACTCGGCCGATTACATTCAACCGAGTCACTGGAAACTGTGCTACAACTCACCAGCGATGCCTCACCACAAGTTAGAAAATTCGCCGTGATTGCCTTGTCGCGTTTTAAAAGCGCCAAAGCGACTAAACAGCTTAAAGTGATGGAAGCGGAAGACGATGAAAACTACGTTCGCTTAACCGCGCGCCGCTATATTGTGCGGGCGGCAGGGGAGGGGAAGTAGGGTTTGTATCGACACAATATTTAATGGGGAGAAGCGCCGCACCCAAGTGAGGCGGCGCAAATCATGTTTGATATTACGCACCACGCTACTCTCACTCGTTAGCTAATATCTTGGCGCGGTTATCTTCACTTCTCTGCTTAAAATATTAATTTAACTATTTACAGGGTCTTTAAAGGGGGCTGCGCCGCAGTAGCTCTGATTAATTATTAGGAGCTACTGCCCAGTAAGCGCTTCTACTACGCCGTCAAAAGCGGCTTTTGTTTCGTAGGGTCCGTTGGACGGGCCAGAGAACAATAGTGGCCAATCATCCGCCCCTTGACGGTTGCTGAAATCTAACAACCAGCTGTCACCGTCCCACAACCCCCATATTGTTACACCGCCACGCAAATGCTGCGGAACTACATCCAGGTAAGTTTTAATGATGGATTTATAACGGGCCTTTTGTAAGGCGGCGGCTTCTGCTGTGTAACTAGGGTATTGCGGGAAAGCCGCGCTGGAATAGGGATTGTTGATAGGGACGTCTAGCTCGGTGATTTTTACTTTCAGTCCACGGTCAACGATAGCTTGAAAAGCACTGGCGATACTGCTGGCGCTTGGCCAATCGACTTGAACGTGCATTTGGAATCCGACACCGTCTATAGGCACATCGTTAGCCAACAAATCGTCTACAAGCAGCAGTAAACAATTAAGTTTACCGCTATTACCACCTTCGGTATCAAAATCGTTGTAGTACAAATCTACACTCGGATCGGCAGCGCGCGCTGCTCGGAAAGCGTTTCCGATATAATCACTGCCTAGGCGTTGGTAAAACAAAGAGTCGCGATAACAGTTGGGCTGGTTTTCATCAATCGCTTCGTTCACCACATCCCAACTGACCACATGCCCTTTGAAGTGATCGGCGATGGTAGTAACGTGATCGTCTAGCATGGTGGCAAAATCGCCAGCGTAACTACTCATCCAGCTCGGCACCTGGTAGTCCGAGTGCCAAATAAAGGTGTGACCGTGAATCGTCAAACCGTTTGCTTCCGCCCAATTGACCATGGTATCTGCATTGTCGAAGGAATAGCTGTTTTCCAAAGGGTGCAAATAACTCATTTTCATGATGTTACCTGCAGTGATTTGGTTGAAATGCTGTTTAATGGTGTTTTGCTTCTCTGGAATCGTAAGGAAGCTTCGGCTTTCGTCGCCCGCCGAAACAGCTATGCCGATCGGAAATTCCGCTAAAGAGTAGAGGTTGCTCGCGGAACCACCGGCACTCGAAGTGGAACTGCTAGAGCTGCTTGATGAAGAACTACTAGAGCTGGAGGAGCTACTTGAAGAAGAGCTACTCGATGAAGAGTCGGTAGAGCTAGAGCCGCCACCGCCACACGCGGTAAGACCAAATAAAGATACAACTAATGTAATAAATAGGAACGATTTCATCCAAACTCCTGACGTTAAAAGTAAGAACGCTAAGAGCAGCGTGTTTTAAGTATCACTCAATAAGCGGTTTTATCAATGTGAAATTGTGTATATTTTGAACCAAAAGATCGCTTCATTTAATGGGGGTCTGTCCTCCATTAAACAAAAAAAGGCAGCCGAAGCTGCCTTTTGGTAAACGCTCGCTATGATTAACGCGTGCGCTTACGGATTTGCTGAAGTGTGCGAAGTTGAGCGGCGGCTTCTGCTAAGCGTGCCGCAGCAGCGCTATAGTCCATACCTTCGCCCTGATTCTTCAACGCATCTTCGGCTTGTTTACGAGCTTCTTCGGCTGCAGCTTCGTCCATGTCGCCTTCGCGCAATGCGGTGTCGGCAAGTACGGTTACAGCGTGCGGCTGAACTTCGAGGTATCCACCAGAAACGTAGTAGATTTCCTCATCACCGTTTTGCTTCTTCAAGCGAACAGGACCCGGCTTAAGGCTGGTGAGTAGTGGGGCGTGGCCGTAGCCAATACCCACGTCACCTTCGGCACCTGCGGCTACCAACAGCTCAACCAATCCAGAGAATATCTCTTTTTCGGCGCTTACGATGTCGCAATGTATGGTCAATGCCATGAGGCGTTCCCCGAATTAAGCTGCTTTACCAGCGATTTTAGCGGCTTTTTCTACAGCTTCGTCGATGCTGCCAACCATGTAGAAAGCCTGCTCTGGAAGGTGATCGTACTCACCAGCCAACAAACCTTTAAAGCCAGAGATGGTATCTTTCAGGCTTACATACTTACCAGGTGAACCGGTAAATACTTCGGCTACGTGGAAAGGCTGTGACAAGAAGCGTTCGATTTTACGCGCGCGGTTTACGGTCAATTTGTCTTCTTCTGACAACTCGTCCATACCCAAGATCGCAATAATATCTTTCAGCTCTTTGAAGCGCTGCAATACGGTTTGAACACCGCGCGCCACTTCGTAGTGCTCGACACCAACGATGAGTGGATCCAACTGACGCGAGGTGGAATCCAACGGATCGATTGCTGGATAAATACCTTTAGAGGCGATATCTCGGCTTAGTACTACGGTGGAGTCCAAGTGAGCAAAGGTGGTGGCTGGCGATGGGTCAGTCAAGTCATCCGCTGGTACGTATACGGCTTGTACCGAGGTAATAGAACCCGACTTAGTGGAGGTAATACGCTCTTGTAGTACACCCATTTCTTCAGCCAAGGTTGGCTGGTAACCCACGGCTGAAGGCATACGACCTAGAAGGGCGGATACTTCGGTACCGGCAAGTGTATAACGGTAGATGTTATCTACGAACAACAGAACGTCACGGCCTTCGTCACGGAATTTTTCGGCCATGGTTAAGCCGGTTAGGGCTACGCGCAGGCGGTTTCCGGGTGGCTCGTTCATCTGGCCGTATACCATCGCAACTTTGTCGAGTACGTTGGATTCTTTCATCTCGTGGTAGAAGTCGTTACCTTCACGAGTACGCTCACCAACGCCGGCGAATACAGAAAGACCACTGTGCTCTTTGGCGATGTTGTTGATGAGTTCCATCATGTTTACGGTTTTACCAACACCGGCACCACCGAACAAACCAACTTTACCACCCTTCGCAAACGGGCAAACTAAGTCGATTACTTTTACGCCGGTTTCGAGTAGTTCAGTAGAGGCGGACAGTTCATCGTAAGCAGGTGCTTTACGGTGAATTGGCATGCGTACTTCTTCGCCGATATCGCCAGCTTCGTCGATCGGGTTACCCAGTACATCCATAATGCGACCTAAAGTCTGAGTACCTACTGGCACAGAGATAGGTTTATGGGTGTTGGTAACTTCTAATCCACGGCTGATTCCTTCGGAACCACCCATGGCGATTGCGCGCACGACGCCATCACCTAGTTGCTGTTGCACTTCCAGAGTCAGACCTTTGCCGACTACAGTCAGTGCGTCGTATATACCGGGAACCGCATCGCGTGGAAATTCCACGTCAATAACAGCACCGATGATTTGTACGATACGTCCGCTACTCATTTTCGCTTCCTCGTATTCCTGAATGTAAAAAATTTCTTAAGGCGGAGGGTTGGAAGGGTGGATCAAAACCTTTACCGACCAAACGTCGGCGCAGAGCCTAATAGGACATATTTACGGCTTGCTTTGATCGACTCTTGTAACCCCTCGCTTGGCACGATGTTCTGCATCGCACCGCCAATGTTTTGTATCTAAGATGTACCTGAAACCCTTATACCGCAGCTGCACCACTAACAATTTCCGACAATTCCTGCGTGATCGCAGCTTGTCGTGCTTTGTTGTAAACCAGTTGCAAACCATCGATAAGGTCGCCAGCGTTGTCGGTTGCGCTCTTCATTGCAATCATTCGCGCAGCCTGTTCACAAGCGCCGTTTTCGACTACCGCTTGGTATACCTGAGATTCGATATAACGAACCATTAAGCCGTCGAGTAAGTCTCGGGCTTCGGGTTCGTATAGGTAATCCCATGCGTGTTTTAGCTTTTCATCACTGCCGGCTTGTAGTGGTAACAACTGTTCGACGCTAGGGCTCTGAGTCATGGTGTTTACAAACTCGTTACCCACGATATAGAGCTTGTCGATCTTGCCGTCTGCAAAAGCGTCCAACATAACCTTTACGCTACCAATAAGGTCGGTAATGGTTGGTTGTTCGCCAATGTCACGCACCTTGGCAACGATGTTGCCGCCAACACTTTTGAAAAATGCTGCGCTCTTGGCACCGATCAAACACAAATCTGTTTGAACGCCCTTGTCTGCCCACTCTTTACTGTGGCGGACGACGGCTTTAAACAAATTGATATTCAAACCACCACAAAGACCACGGTCGGTAGAAACCACAATGTAACCTACGCGTTTAACTTCGCGCTCTTTCAGGTACAGGTGATGGTACTCCGGATTACCGTTGGCAATGTGGCCTACTACCGCGCGTATACGCTGGGCGTAAGGTTTGCCGGTTTCCATGCGCTCTTGTGCTCGGCGCATCTTACTCGCGGCCACCATTTCCATGGCGCTGGTAATCTTTTGAGTGTTTTTGATACTACCGATTTTGGTACGTATCTCTTTTCCGCTCGCCATTTTCTATCTCACTTACCCGATGGAGCAATACCAGATCTGTTTAAAAATCTGGTATTGAGTTCCGTTTGGGAATTACCAAGTTTGGGTGGCTTTAAAGTCGTCTAGCGCTGCTTTCAAACCAGCTGCAATATCGTCGCTGTATGCGCCGGTATTCATATTGGTCATCAAATCCGCGTGACTGCCATTCATGTAGCTCAGCAAAGAATCTTCGAAAGAGCCCAACTTGGCTACTTCAACATCTTTCAGATAGCCTTCGTTAGCGGCATAAACAACAACACCCATTTCCGCTACTGAAAGCGGTGAATATTGCTTCTGCTTCATCAGTTCGGTAACACGCTGACCGTGATCCAACTGCGCTTTAGTCGCTTCATCCAAATCCGAAGCAAACTGCGAGAATGCTGCAAGCTCACGATACTGGGCCAAAGCGGTACGAATACCACCAGAAAGCTTCTTGATAACTTTAGTTTGCGCGGCACCACCAACACGAGATACCGAAACACCGGCGTTCATCGCAGGGCGAATACCCGCGTTAAACAGGTCGGTTTCCAAGAATATCTGACCATCGGTAATCGAGATTACGTTGGTTGGTACGAATGCCGATACGTCACCAGCTTGGGTTTCAATAATTGGCAATGCGGTTAACGAACCAGTTTTGCCTTTTACTTCACCTTTGGTGAACTTCTCTACATAGTCTGCGTTTACGCGAGAGGCGCGCTCCAACAAACGTGAGTGCAAATAGAATACGTCACCAGGGTAGGCTTCACGGCCCGGGGGACGACGCAACAATAATGAGATTTGACGGTAAGCCCAGGCTTGTTTGGTCAAATCATCATAGATAATCAATGCATCTTCACCGCGATCGCGATAGTACTCGCCCATGGTACAGCCGGCAAAAGGTGCCAAAAACTGCATAGCGGCTGGGTCGGAAGCAGTAGCCGCAACAACAATGGTGTGATCCATTGCGCCGTGCTCTTCTAGCTTACGAACCACGGCAGCAACTGAAGAGGCTTTCTGACCAATAGCGACGTAGACACACTTAATGCCTGTGCCTTTTTGGTTGATGATGGCGTCAACCGCAACGGCTGTTTTACCGGTTTGACGGTCACCAATGATCAACTCGCGCTGACCACGGCCGATTGGCACCATGGTATCAACGGCTTTAAGACCAATTTGTACTGGCTGATCAACTGACTGACGCTCAATTACGCCAGGTGCAATTTTTTCAATCGCGTCGGTAAGGTCGGTTTTAATCGGACCTTTACCGTCGATTGGGTTACCCAAAGCATCGACAACGCGACCTTGTAGAGCAGGGCCAACCGGTACTTCAAGAATTCGACCGGTACATTTACAGGTTTGGCCTTCCGCCACGCCCTGGTAATCACCTAGAACAACGGCACCAACGGAGTCGCGCTCCAAGTTCAAAGCGATACCGTAAATACCGCCGTCAAATTCGATCATCTCACCGTACATAACGTCGGCTAGACCGTGAATACGAATAATACCGTCGGATACTGAAACCACGGTACCTTCGTTTTGCGCTTCACTCGATACCGTAAGGCTATCGATGCGCGATTTAATAATGTCACTGATTTCTGATGGGTTCAGCTGTTGCATCTGTTGTTCCCTACCTAGTTTTAGGGGTTAAATACGCGGCGCTTTCAGGGGCGCTGCCATTTACGCGAACATTCTGTTCTGTGCTCTTGCGAGCCTTAATACTTTGCTGCGCTTAACCTTGCATCGCTTCGGCTAGTTTCGCCAAGCGTCCACGCACAGAGCGATCGATCACAGTATCGCCAGCGCGAATTACTGCGCCTCCCAACAAGCTACTATCGACAGCAGTTTGCAAGGTGACTTTACGATCAAGCTTTTTGCTTAGGGCTTCGGCTAATTTGGTTTGCAGCTCTGGGCTAATCTCAAATGCAGACTGAACGTCGACATCGATCGCCTTTTCTTGATTAGCTTTATACAGTTCAAACAAGGCTTGGACCTGAGCTAACAGATCTAGGCGATTGTTGTCGGCTAATACATGCAAAAAGTTTTGTTGCTTTTCGCCGAGCTGGTCACCACATACCTCGATAAACGCGCTAGCTTTTTCATTTGCCGTTAACGCAGGCGAAGACAGCACCTTGCGGATACTGTCTTGCAGGCTAACGTTGGCAGCGTTTGTCAGGGCGTTGGACCAACCCTGTAAATCACCGCCATCGCGGGCAAATTCAAAAGCAGCTCGTGCATAGGGTCGCGCGAGTGTTATCAGTTCTGCCATTAGATTCTGGCCTCCGCTTAAAGCTCTGCAGCCAGTTTATCGAGCATGGCGTTGTGCGAGCTGGCATCGATACTCGATTCCAACACTTTTTCAGCGCCGGCTAGAGCCAATGCTGCAACTTTGCCACGCAACTCTTCGCGAGCTTGGCTAACTTCGCGGGCAACCTCTGCTTGCGCAGCGGTTTTAATGCGATCAGCTTCGGCGCGAGCCTGTTCTTTAGCTTCTTCTACTATCTGACTACCACGCTTATTAGCTTGGTCGATAATAGTTGCTGCTTGTTCTTTCGCTTTATGGAGCTTTTTCTTGGCTTCTTTCTTTGCCAATTCAAGATCCTTATCAGCGCGATCTGCAGCTTCTAGGCCATCCGCGATACGTTGTTCGCGTTGAACCATAATGCCGATCAGCGCAGGCCACACGTATTTCATGCAAAACAGCACGAAAACGATAAAGGTAAGCGATTGACCAATGAGCGTTAGGTTGATATTCACACCTACACCTCTTTAATTTGGGATTAATCGGAGTGTTTATTAACCTACCATGCCTGGGGCAACGGCGAAGATTAGGTACATACCGATACCCACACCAATCATTGGAACCGCATCAAGTAGACCAGCCATCAGGAACATTTTGCCCTGTAGAGCAGGACCTTGTTCTGGTTGACGGGCAGAACCTTCTAATAATTTGCCACCCAAAGTACCAAAACCAATCGCGGTACCCAGTGCGCCCAAACCGATCAAAAGTGCTGCTGCGATATAAACCAAAGCTTGTGCTTCCATTGTTATCTCCTGTTATTAAGTAAAAATATAAAAAGTTAAAAGTTAAGGTTGAGATTCGAAATTCTTTAGTGTTCTTCGTCGTGGATGTCGTGAGCCATCGCCATATATACGGTGGTTAGTACCATGAAGATAAACGCCTGCAAGGTAATAACTAAAATATGGAATACCGCCCATGCCCACTGCAGCAAACCACCAACAAGACCAAGCACTAAGCCGACGCTGAACAACAGAGCAATCAAAATAAAGATCATTTCACCTGCATACATGTTGCCGAACAATCGTAAGCCCAGAGAAATAGGTTTGGCGATTAGCGCTACGGTTTCGAGTAAGAAGTTAATTGGTACCAGAATAATATTTAAGTACCACAATTTTGGCGGGGCAAAGAAAGGGTGGCAGGTTAGCTCTTTTATAAAGCCCCAAGCGCCTTTCTCTTTAATACTAAAACCTATCATTAATAGGAATACTGTAATCGACATACCCAAGGTAACATTGGGGTCGGTAGTAGGGACAACCTTAAAGAACAAATGGCTGTCACCGCTAATCTTCTGTGCCACAAACGGCAACCAGTCGACGGGGAACAAGTCCATAAGGTTCATCATAAACACCCAGGTGAATATGGTGAGCGCCATCGGAGCGACGAAACGATTCTTGTGGTGAAAGATATCGCTCACGGTGGAGTTGATAAAATCAAATATCAATTCAACAAAACTTTGCAAACCGCGTGGCGTATCACTGCTGGCAGTTTTGGCAACGCGGCGAAAGGTGAAGCCAAGCAACAACGCTAAGAACAAACCCCAACCCAGGGAGTCCAAATGCAGTGCCATAAAGCCCATATCTTTCGCTTCGGCTGAACTATGCGCCAAGGTCCATGTGTCCTGTTCAAGAACACTCATGGTGCCATCGGCTTGGTGACGGTGATAACCGGCTGGCAACTTGCCATAAGTCATGTTTTGGAGGTGGTGCTGGATATAGTCTGTCGCGCTGACTGTTCCTTCGCTACTGGCCATAGTGGGTGTTACACCTGTTCTAAGTTAAAAATTCTTTGTATCTCGCCGCCGCAGCCACGAGCTATTTAATTTGTTGTATAAAAAGTGACGCGATTAGCGTCTATGGCGGAGGCTAGTCAGCCACTTGCTGGTGACAAAACTGGCGAGCCACCACTGCAGCATTAACATGCTGCAAAACCCGGTAAAAAATAACGGTGTATGCAAAGGCTGCACAAACCGAAATACAAGAGCAAAACCAAGGCAAACTAAGGCAAACTTCCCGGACTCTCCCCACTTTAGGGATTTTACGACCCAGTAGCTGGAGCGCGCGCCGGTATAGCGAAAAGCGTAGAGGGTAAAGTAGGCGTTAGGCAAAATATAAACAATTGCACCCAACGAAAAGGAATATGCGAACAGCATATCTACAACCAGAAGTACCAGAGCGACGGGCACCACAACAACCAGCTGGACTGCAATACTTGCCAGAGCTGGAGATTTCATCGCTTTAGTCTGCTGATCCACAATCGCGGCTCTTTGTGTTGGCTGCTTGTTGACTGTGTCTCGCGGTGTTGACGCTGGTAAGCACCATCACACACTTCGGCTAGACCCAAGCCACGCTCCTCGACGCTAAGTATCGGTAGCCAAGTAAAACAAATCCTCAACCATCGGGTCAGGCTGCTAAATCTGTTAAAGCTACGTCGAATTCTAGGGGAGTAAAACGCGGATTTGGTTCTAAATTGCACCTTCTTTACACCGTATACGCCCGTATCCGCACAAAGTTCCAGCAGTTAACGGGCGGAAGCGATTATAGGGAGATTGACACCTAGGTTCAACTACCAACTTCGTCTATCTCCGCTCTTGTGCGTTTATTTCTTCAGAGCGGCAACCGCATCGTAACAAGGTTTGCGCTTGTATTCGCGATCAAAAAGCAAAGGATAGTTGGTTCGGCCCCTGACCGGAAAATCATTTTTCCAGGATTCCTTGTCACCAGTACCCCAAAAGGTGACGCGTTCAATATCATCACGGTACTTAAGAAATAGTTTGAAAAGATCGCTATAACGGCTGGCAAGTTTCGCCTCGATCTCCGCCGGAAGGCCTTTAGTATAAGGGTTTAGTTGGTCGGAATACTCAAAATTGGTAGATATTTCTGCACCAATATGATCCCACGCAGCCGGTAATACATCGACATCTAACTCGGTAATATGGACACGCATCCCCTCAGCAGCAAAGGCTTTGATGCTGTCTTCCAATTCTTTTATCGACGGGTAATCCAGGGCGACATGGCCCTGCATGCCGATACCTTGAATCGGTACACCACGCTTTTTAAGGTCGCGCACCATTTTCACAACAAAATCACGCTTATCAGGGTTGTGCATATTGTAGTCGTTGTAAATCAGGTGAGCATTTGGGTCTATTTCATGGGCGGTGTTAAAAGCCAAATCGACAAACTTTGGACCGATGATGTTAAACCAGGGGCTCTTGCGCCAGCCATTACCCTCA
Organism: Teredinibacter waterburyi; assembly: GCF_001922985.1. Taxonomy (GTDB): domain Bacteria; phylum Pseudomonadota; class Gammaproteobacteria; order Pseudomonadales; family Cellvibrionaceae; genus Teredinibacter; species Teredinibacter waterburyi. Next base: position 163,807 of record NZ_MRUH01000167.1, on the reverse strand, counting down.
TCCACGGCCTCGTTTAATACATCCCAAGCGGATATTTTACCTTTGTAACGTCCGGCAAGCTGCTCAATATGATCAACCATACGAGCTTTCAGCTTTCTGGCGTTAATGTCTTTACCTTTGGCGTTCTTGAATACCCAGTCTGGTACTTGTGAATGCCAAACCAGCACATGACCGAGAATATACATATTCTGGCTAGCGCCAAAGGCCATAAATTTATCGGGGATTTCCCAGTCCCACTTTCCCTGTTCTGGGTTCAAACGCTCCCACTTCATGTTGTTTTCCATGGTGATAGCGTTAAATTCTTTTGCTATTAACCCCATAAATTTCGGATCGGCCGCACGCATATTTGCGCCGCTTATCGCTGTTCCTATCTTAAAGTCCTTCGCGTAAAGATCTTTTAACCCTGTTTCTGTGGCAGCAGTAAATGCCGCATGACTCTTTATGGATGCAAGATTTAGGCTTGCAAGACCAGAGCCGGCGACGGTGCCTTTTAGAAATTGACGGCGAGTACTAACCATAACGCGGAACCTCGAAAATTTTTGGATAAACCCAGCAAGTATAGTCGACTAATTTGGGGGCAGCCAACTTCACACACAGTGATTTACTCGGTTCTAGCTAATGGCTATTTGTCGTACAAGGAACCGTGAACTACACTCAAATTACTGTGTTTTAAGCTTTATTATCTTCATTTTCCGCTGGAATACCCTACATGCGCTTCCCTCTAATTTCCTATTTTACTTTTGTTTGTATTGCGCTTGGCACCGCACAGGTAACGACCGCAGCAGAGCGAATAAGGGCAACGCAGTCAAGCCACCCTTTAGATGCTTACGCTATTGGGGCATTAAAGCTTGCTGTCTCAAAGCTAGATGGCCGCTATTCTTTAGAGGTTCTACAAAACCAATACACCCAGAGCCGTGCAATAGAAGAGTTAGAGTCTGGCAATATGGAGGTTATGTGGCTGGCGAGTAATAACGAAGTTGAAGAAAGGCTTCGACCGGTGCGGTTCCCGCTATTAAAAGGATTGTTAGGTCACCGCATTAATATCATCAACCCAAACCACCAAAGTCGGTTTGATAGAGTTAAAGCACGGGAAGATGTTTCCCAATTAAGTTTTGGTCAGGGTATAGGTTGGCCAGATGTGGCGATATTGGAAGCAAATGGTTTAAATGTAGTAACGACAAGTAAATACAATAGTCTTTTCTATATGGTAGAAGGTGGACGTTTTGACGGTTTTCCGAGAGGTGTTTTGGAACCCTGGATCGAGCTGGATTCTAGGCCTGAACTCGATCTTACGGTAGAGAAAAACCTGGTGTTTGTTTACACATTGCCGTTTTATCTATTCGTTGCGAGGGACAACCGCGAATTAGCTGAAGCGCTTCAGAGGGGCTTAGATATCGCCTTAGAAGATGGCAGTTTTGACGAATATTTTTTCAATGACGATATGGTTAAATCCGCAATTAAACGCTCTAATTTAGACGCTAGAATAAAATTTCCGTTAACAAATCCGGAGCTTAATAAAAACACCCCGCTGGATCGAAAAGAGTATTGGTTAGATGTTAGTGCCGCTCAAAATTAGCATTAACCTCAGTCCGCAAAGTATCCGATCACTCGTCGCGAAGCGACTCTCCACGCTCGATTTTCAAGGTAACAAAAGCGCAAAAAGGAATAGGGGTCTACCACTCCTCAATGCGCTCAACTACCACCGGTCTTAGACTATCACCGGCCTTACTTGACACTCTTTATTATTCTTTTTCTTTCTGCTGTTTTTAATTGGTTTATTTTTTTATAAACCTGTTGTGCCAGCCCGTAAACAGCAATATAGGAAATTAGTATTTAAATTAAAGATATAAAAGAGGTTAATTAATTTAGTTTTTGATCTAGTAAGAAAAGAAGACGGGTAATTGTATACGGTTGTTTAGGTAGGTTTCTAAATCTAAATCAAACATTCACCGTTTTATTACAATATTGTTTACCAATTTATCGATAGATTTAGAGTTTAATTATTAATTTAATTTAGTATAAAAAAAGCGGCTAAAAAGCCGCTTTTTTTATATCTTTAGTAAAACATTTTTTACACTAGAAGTTTGGTAATTCATCAAGTGTTATCACGTTTTCGTGGTTATAGACGTGTGATTTATGGGCGTTAGTATTGTAGTACTCACCCGTCCAAAAATTATTGGAATTTGTCACGCCTTCTGCCGAATCGCCATCATTCCAAACCACAAACCATAACCACCAAGCACCATCGTTCTGTATCGCGTCTGGATCAGGAATATTACTATTTTCACTTAGGGCAACCATTGTTTGCGATGATGAGTAGGCGGCTGCGGTATCATAGCGCTGTTGCTGCGAACTATAGGTTTGTGCCTGATCGTAAATATCTTCACTAATAATATCGACATAGGCATCACCCGGATACCAAAGAGCACTTTGACCATTCCATACCCAAATAAGGTTGTTTAGGCCATGGTCATTGGTCAAGCGGTCATAGAGATGTTTCCATAAAAGTATTTGTGCATAACCAGGGTCAATACCATCAGTACGCGGGCGTCCCCACCAAAACCATCCGCCAGATGCTTCGTGTATTGGACGCCATAAAACCGGTACGCCAGCCGCTTGTAGGTCTTTCAACTCTTCAGCGATAACATCGATATCTGCGTCAATCTCACTAAAGTATGTACTGTTGGTATCGATCTGCCCGTTTGCTACCGGAATTTGGTAAGTGGAGTTGTCGCTGTAAAAATCATCAGAAACACGTGACGGGTCACGCCAATGCCAACAGAAGGTTACCAAACCACCTCTATCGGCGTGGGTTATCGCTTCCGCTGTTTGATTCATGCCACTGCCGTAATTACGGGTGTAGTTCATAAAATCGTAACCCATAATCGCGGGCGCTTTACCTGTATCGTTGATTACACGTTGGTACATATCAACAGAGTCTTTCCAGGTTAGATCCTGCTGGCCCGATAGGGTTTTACTACCCCATATCGAACGCAAGTAATCATATACAGCTTCAGTTTTAGCATCGGCATTCGGATTGATCAGATTTTCTGACATTGATGTTTGATTGCCGTCTCTGTTCGCAGGGCAAAAACTCTCAGACATACAAAGCTGGCCGTCTTCGTATCCCCAAGAACCATTATCTACAGAACAATAGTTGTAGCTACTGGTACCACTGATACAACCATTGAAATCGCCACGATCTGGGTCTTGAGCGGAATTACGAACTAAACATGAAGCATTATTCTCCCAACCCCAGCCATCACCATCCGGGTCTACACCAGCTTCGGTGCAATAAACCGTGCCGTTTGATGCGTGAGTGGGTTGCGTGGAACCACTTGAACTTGAGGAAGAACTACTGCTACTACTAGATGAACTACTACTAGAAGATGAGCTTGTTGAGGTACTACTTGAAGAAGAGTTTGTACTAGAGGTGGTGCTCGTTGACGAGCTGCTACTAGAAGACGATGACGAACTCGACGATGAACTACCGGTATCCGGGGTTTTAGTACCGCCAGAACCACCACAGGCACTAATTGCAGTGCAAATGGCGAAAACACAAAAAATACGGAAAAGCTTCATTAAATCTCCTTGATTTAACCTCAATCAGACAGCGAGACTCTCAACGTAAAACGAGCCCCCAGATAAACCAACAACTAAGTTTGATGGCACCAAAAACAACATAAAAACCAAAGTGGAAAACATTGTATACATAATATACAACCGATACCACTGAACTGGTCAGAACTGTAACCGATTACATTTAACGTTTCAAATTTACTTTGTAATGGATTTCAGGAAAAAATCAAACGCTTGTTATAAGGGGGATTGGTCGCTTACAAATCTAAGACTTGTAACCGAGATGTTCCAAAATGCCATCCAGCTCATCTAGGCTATTGTATTTTAGAATCAATTTACCTTTGCCTTTTGCGTTGTGCTGAATCATCACGGGCACACCTACCTTATCACCCAGCGCTTCTTCTAACTTCTGGATATCTTTATCTGTGGTTTCGGTTGGTGTGTCTGTCTCAGTGGCTTCTTGTTGGGTTTTTCTGACAAGTGCTTCAGCTTGACGTACAGATAAACCCTTGGCAACAATCTGTCGGGCTAAACGTTTTTGGGCACCAGCTTCTAGGGGTAGTAAACACCTTGCGTGGCCCATCTCTAAATCGCCATGCTCAAGTAGTTTACGAACTTCATCGGTGAGATTTAGTAAGCGCAACAGGTTCGTTACGGTGGTGCGAGACTTACCAACGGCCTCGGCCACTTCTTGTTGAGTTAAGCTAAATTCTTCCTGCAATCGCTTAAGTGCCATTGCTTCTTCAACGGGGTTTAGGTCTTCCCGTTGAATATTTTCGATAAGCGCCATGGCGATTGCAGTTTCGTCTGAAACATCGCGAATGACCGCTGGGATGGTATCTATTCCAGCCATTTGCGTGGCGCGCCAGCGCCGTTCACCCGCAATAATTTCGTACTTATCAGCCGCTACTGCACGTACAACAATCGGCTGCATAACCCCTTGCGCTTTGATCGACTCGGCTAATTCTTCGAGGGCTTCTGGGTGCATATCGCGGCGCGGTTGATACTTACCACGTTGAAGAAATTCGACTGGCAAATCCCGCAGCACGCCATTTTTACTCGTATCTGGCGAGGTGATTTCTGCAACTACTTCGGTGGCCGCCTTTATCGCTTCGACTGGTGTTTGCCCTGGGGTATTGTTACCGCCGAGTAGGGCATCTAAGCCGCGACCTAAACCTTTACGTTTTGCCATTGTAAATCTAGAACCTCAATGTGAGTTGAACACCACGAACCGCCAAATCATTAAAGATTGGCCTTGGGTGAACCATTAAATAACGGATGATTAGTTTGCGGTAACTTCTGCAACCGGCACCGCAGCTTCATTGCGGCGAATAATTTCGCCAGCTAAAGCAATATATGCCAGCGAACCTTTAGATTGCTTATCGTAAGCCAATACAGGTAAGCCAAAACTTGGAGCTTCGGCCAACCGGACGTTGCGCGGTATACAAGTGCGGTACAAGCGATCGCCAAAGTGGCTGCTCAGCTGTGCCGAGACGTCGCCGGTTAGACTGTTGCGAGGGTCGTACATGGTTCGCAACAAGCCTTCAATTTTTAGATTAGGGTTGAGCACACTTTGAATGGTATTGATGGTATTCACCAAAGCGGACAAGCCCTCCAATGCATAGTATTCGCACTGCATAGGAATAATAACGCCGTCACAGGCGGTGAGACCGTTGACCGTGAGCATATTCAATGAGGGCGGGCAGTCGATAATGATGTAGTCAAACTGACTGCGTACGGACGCTAAGGCTTTCGACAAGCGGTACTCTTTGGAGTCCATTGTTAACATTTCGACTTCGGCAGCGGTCAGATCACCGTTTGCCGGCAAAACGTAAAAATGACCAGCGCTGGACAACTGCAGAGTATTATCGACGCGGGTTAAGCCGACCAAAACATCGTAAATCGTAAACTCTTGATCATTTTTATCAATACCGCTACCCATGGTAGCGTTGCCTTGTGGGTCGAGATCGACCAAGAGGACTTTCTTTCTGGTAGCAGCTAGGGAGGCGGCAAGATTGACGCTTGTAGTTGTTTTACCAACCCCACCTTTCTGGTTGGCTATTGCGTATATCTTTCCCACGGTCTTACCTAATTAGCTGTTTTTATTAAGATATTTCTTTACGTAACACAACCAAGCAGCGCTCACCTTCGAGGTTTGGCACTATTAAGGGGTGCGAGCTGTCGACGATATAGTGTTTTTCCAATTCGCTCAACTCACTCTTTGGAAAAACCCCCTTCATTGCCCAAAATCGCCCATCAGAGCCAATCAAGTGCTGACAACCATCGGTCATATCTTTGAGCGAAGAAAATGCACGGCTGATTACCCCATCATAGCGCTCTACAGGCTGATAGGCCTCAACGCGGCAATTTTCGATTTGGACGTTATCTAAGCCCAGTGCGGTTTTTACCTGAAACAGGAAACGTGTTTTCTTTCCCGCTGAATCGAGCAAGGTAAAATGACGCTCGGGATAGGTAATTGCCAGCGGGATACCAGGCAAGCCACCGCCGGTGCCAACATCGATAAATCGAGAGCCTTGCAAATGTGGTGCGACACTTAGGCTATCCAGCAGGTGTTTGGTCACCATTTCATCAGGATGTCGTATTGCCGAAAGATTGTAGGTTTTGTTCCACTTCAGAAAAAGCGAGAGGTATTGCAAATAGCGGTCGATGGTAAGGTTATCAACATCCAAACCAAAACTCGTGCAGGCTAGGGCGATATCTTGCTTGTAGTGAAGGCGTTGTTTATCGCTAATATCGGTCACGAAGTCACCGCCGCTTGGCGCTTCAGTAAACCTCTTTTTTTCAAGTAAACCAACACTAACGAAACAGCCGCTGGCGTTACACCCGGAATTCGCGATGCTCTGGCGATGGTGTCGGGTTGCGCTTCGCTAAGCTTTTGTTTGAGTTCGTTGGATAGGCCTTCGACGGTACTGTAGTCAAAATCGACAGGAATTAAGGTGCCTTCGTGTTGGCGTAAGCGGTTGATCTCATCTTGTTGGCGATCAATATAACCGGCGTATTTTGCTTTTATTTCGATCTGCTCGGCGACACGTGGGTCACTGGCCGCTTCACCTTTGAGACTGGCGATATCGTAGTAATTCAGCTCTGGGCGTTTCAGTAAATCCAGGAGTGAGTACTCACGTACCATCTCCGACTTAAGCTTAGGGGCTAGCTCATTCGCCTCTGGGCTTCCCGCTTGAATCCAGGTGGTACGCATGCGCTGGGTTTCTCGTTCTACGGCTTCGCGCTTTTCGCTGAAGGCCGCCCAGCGGGCATCGTCCACCAAGCCTAATTCTCGGCCTTTTTCAGTCAAGCGTGTGTCGGCGTTATCTTCGCGCAACAACAAACGGTATTCAGCGCGACTGGTAAACATGCGGTAGGGCTCTTTAGTGCCCATGGTTATCAAGTCATCGGCGAGCACACCAATGTATGCTTGATCGCGCTCTGGGCACCAAGGGTCTTTTCCTTGGGCTTGCAGTGCGGCGTTAGTGCCCGCCAATAGGCCCTGCGCGCCAGCTTCTTCGTAACCTGTCGTTCCATTGATTTGACCTGCGAAAAACAAACCTTGAATAGACTTTGTTTCAAAGCTGTATTTCAAATCTTGCGGGTTGAAGAAATCGTACTCAATCGCGTAACCGGGGCGAGAAATATGGGCATTTTCAAACCCCTTGATAGATCGCACCAAGGCTAATTGCACGTCAAATGGCAAGCTGGTCGATATCCCATTTGGGTAGAGCTCGTGGGTTGTTAAACCTTCCGGCTCGATAAAAATCTGGTGGCTATCTTTGTCGGCAAAACGGTTAACTTTATCTTCGATGGATGGGCAATAGCGTGGGCCAATGCCTTCGATCACGCCGGTAAACATCGGCGAACGATCAAAACCACTTCGAATAATATCGTGCGTTTGAGCGTTGGTATGGGTAATCCAACAACAGGTTTGGCGCGGATGATCGGCAGGGCTGCCGATAAAACTCATTACCGGTGTAACCTCTTCGCCCCACTGTTCGGCGAGGCCGTCAAAATTAACGGAACGCGCGTCGATACGTGGCGGAGTTCCGGTTTTTAGCCGATCGACTCGTAACGGTAACTCACGTAAACGGTCTGCTAGGGCGATCGATGGTGGATCGCCGGCGCGGCCGCCAGAATGGTTTTCCATTCCAATGTGAATTTTCCCGCCAAGGAAGGTGCCAGCAGTCAGCACGACTGTTGGTGATAAAAACTTCAACCCCATTTGGGTAAGCACACCGACAACACGCTCGCCTTCAACGATTAGGTCGTCCGCAGCTTGTTGGAAAATATCTAAATTGGGTTGGTTTTCAAGAATTTCTCGAATCGCAGATTTGTACAGTATTCGATCAGCTTGCGCACGGGTTGCGCGTACCGCAGGGCCTTTGCGGCTATTCAAAACACGAAACTGAATCCCGCCTTTGTCGGTTGCTCTAGCCATTGCACCACCGAGTGCGTCGATCTCTTTTACAAGGTGGCTTTTGCCGATACCGCCAATCGCTGGATTGCAGCTCATTTGGCCGAGAGTTTCAATATTGTGGGTTAGCAATAGGGTTTTGCAGCCCATCCGCGCGGCAGCGAGACATGCTTCGGTGCCGGCGTGACCGCCGCCGATAACAATCACGTCGTAAGCTGTGGGGTAAATCATACAGGTTTCTCTTACCGCTGAGATTTTGGAAACGCCACGATAGGGGCGGCGAGTTCCAGAGGGCGGCCATTATAGGGGTTAGTGTTCAAAAAAAGAACTGCTAATTTTCCGATACGGTTGAACAGTGGAATTGTGTTTTTCAAAGTTTCTGTGATTTGTTTTTACATTATATAAAGTAGATAAGTATATGTAGTGTTATATAGATATCTTATTCTTAGTTACTAATATTAGTGTCGACTTGCTCTGTGTAAAACACAAAAAAGTATATATAAAACAAATACTTATATTGATGATATCTGGGCTTGTAGGGTCTGTTGATGCTGGGCATATGGGGCATGTTAGTTGTCGATAAAAAGTGGGGTTATCCACCTAGGCTAAATTCTCTCCAATTTTCTGTTGATCGTTTTGACGTTTTGGACCAGCTTAATCAGATGTTTTCCACAGTTTCTTGTGTATAACTACTGTTTTTAGTGTTTTGGTTAGGTTTATCTGTGGGTAAGCTGTTCGATTTCGTGGGAGAAACCTATCGGATTGGTTGTTTTTTGAGTAAAAATTGTGAATAAGGTGTGGGTTAGTGTTGATAAGTTTTTTCGGCTAGGTTGGGGTATCTTGTTTTTTGCGTTAAGACTGGAACGATTTTATTTTCGAACCGTTAGATTTTTTTTAGGTATAGGTTCTAATCGTCTGAAAAATAACCTGTTTTTTATTGTGTACGCCCAATTGTTTGACGATAGATTAGCCGAGCGAAAGTAGCGTAGGGGAGTTGATAGTGATTACAGGTTTAGCGAGGGGGAGTGGAAGGAAGCTGGTTGGGTTGGTTACTTGCCAATGCAAAAGCTGCTAAAAATCTTACCGAGCAGGTCATCAGGAGTAAAACGTCCAGTGATTTCACTTAGATGATCTTGTGCCAAGCGCAGATCGTCTGCCAATAGCTCACCTGCTGAGTAGGTTTGTAACTGTTCAAGGCCAGCTTGCATATAGCTGTGGGCTTTGTTGATGGCGTCTAGATGACGACGACGCGCGCTAAATCCGCCTTCGCTGGTTGTTTCTAAACCCATGGTTTGTTTTAGATGGCTTCGCAGTTGGTCTAGGCCCGCGCCAGTTTTTGCTGAAAGCGCGAGACTCTGGAAGTCGTCGTCGCTTGGGGTGTAGCCGGATTGGTCGGTCTTATTAAATAATACAGTCACTTTACGACGAGTTTTTTCATTGGTAAAAAATTCCGGCCAGTGGCTGGTGACATCCAATTGATTTTTGTCGAGACTGTCGATCATCAAAAGAATTCGGTCCGACTGTTCGATTTCGTCCCAGGCTCTGGCAATACCAATACGTTCAACTTCATCGGGACTGTCGCGTAAACCGGCAGTGTCGATAATGTGCAAGGGCATACCATCTATATGGATATGTTCGCGCAATACATCGCGAGTGGTGCCTGCGATATTGGTTACAATCGCCACTTCTCGTTCGGCAAGGGCATTGAGTAAGCTGGATTTTCCGGCGTTCGGTCGACCGGCAATAACAACTTTCATCCCGTCGCGCATCAACACACCTTGCTGCGCTTTAGCGAGTAACTGCTTGGTATGTTTTAGTATGGCAATCAAGTCAGCTTCAACTTTGCCATCGCTGAGAAAGTCGATTTCTTCTTCGGGGAAATCTATCGCGGATTCAACATAGATGCGCAGGTGAATCAATCGTTCGACAAGTCCGTCAACCCAAATAGAAAATTCACCCTGTAAAGAGTGTAATGCTTGTTTTGCGGCCTGTTGTGATGAAGCATCGATTAGGTCGGCAATGGCTTCTGCTTGAGCTAGATCGATTTTGTCGTTGAGGAACGCCCGCTCCGAAAATTCACCTGGCAGCGCCATGCGCGCGCCACACTCAATTACGGCGGACAACAGCATATCGAGAATCACCGGGCCACCGTGGCCTTGTAATTCGAGGACGTCTTCACCGGTAAAGGAATGTGGATTGGGAAAGTAAATGGCGATGCCCTGATCGAGGCGTTCGGATGCGGCGTTGTTAAAACTGGTGTAGTGAGCATCTCTAGGCTTTGGTACAAAACCTAGAATTTTAGTAGCGACATTGGTGACGTTTGGCCCAGATACCCTCACAATTCCTACACCACCTCGACCTGGAGCAGTGGCAATTGCAGCAATAGTATCGGTAGCCATAGAAGGTTTTACACCTTAACTAAAATTGAATGTATATAAAGGAAGGAAGACTTGGTGGCTAGCTTGCCAGCCACCAAGTTGGGCGTCGCTTTTAAGGCTACACGGGATAGCCTTTGTGGTCTAGCTGCGTTCGATCTGCTTAGTGATAACGTATTGCTGAGAGATAGACAAGGTGTTGTTCACAACCCAGTAAAGTACTAAACCAGCGGGGAAGAACATAAATAGACCGGTAAACATAATCGGCATAAATTGCATAACCTTAGCCTGCATTGGATCTGGAGGTGTGGGGTTAAGCTTCTGCTGAATAAACATGGTGGCGCCCATCAATAGTGGTAGTACGTAGAATGGGTCTTTAACACTCATATCGGCGATCCATAGATAGAAGGGGGCATGGCGTAGTTCCACGCTTTCCATCAACATCCAGTAGAGCGCCATAAATACCGGCATCTGTAGCAAGATAGGCAAGCAGCCCCCCATAGGGTTCACTTTTTCTTTCTTATACAGTTTCATCAGTTCTGACGACATTTTCTGACGATCATCACCGTAGCGCTCTTTTAGTTCTGCCATTTGCGGCTGAACCTTACGCATTTTCGCCATGCTGCGATAACTCATCGCCGACGGGTAGAAGAATACGATTTTAATTGCGAAGGTAAGCAAGATAATGGCGATACCCCAGTTGCCTACCCAACCGTGAATAAAGTCGAGGGCGTAGAACAAGGGTTTGGCCACCATCCACAACCACCCAAAGTCGATGGTGAGATCTAGATGCGGTGCAATGGTTTCGAGCTTTTTAATGATTTTCGGGCCGGCGTAAAAACCGGTAGAAATCACGCCCTGACTGTTACCGGCAACCGTTGTCGGTTCCGACTTAAATCCTAGGAAGTAGTAATCTGAATTGCGCGGTTTGCGCAGGGTGTAGTCGTTGCTGACTTCAGGGTTTGGAATCCAAGCACTCATAAAGTAGTGCTGAACCATCGCCACCCAACCACCTGGCTGAGTAATCTTGAAGGTTTCGTCTTCAATGTCCGAGAAGGATACTTTTTTGTAGTTGGTTTCTGGGGTAGTAATCGCAGCACCCAGATAAGGGCTCATACCGATACCCGTGTCACTTGGTGGTACATAGGTATCGCGTTTTATTTGCCCGTAAAGCTGACCGCGCCAAGCTTGGCTAGAACGGTTATCGATAAGATATTGAATATCGATTAAGTAAGAATCACGGGTAAAGGTGAAGCGTTTAGTGATAACGGCACCTTCTTGTTGAACAACTAGGTCGACAGTTAAGGTATTCGCATCGTCGTCCAGGGTGTATTCCGTTTTGCTCACACTAAATATTGGTCGGCCCGCAGCCGTGTCGGTGCCGTTGGTGCCAATCAACCCTGATTGCGCCACGTAGGTATGACTGGGTGTGCTGTTTAGCAATATAAAGGGGTTGTCTGCTTGATTGAGCTTTGCGTAGTACTGGGGCAGTGCTACTTTGATAATGTCGCCGCCGAGGGTGTCGATAAGAACATCAAAACTATCGGTTGTTACGTGAACAACTTTTGATTGTGTTGCGATCGGCAGCGAACTCTCCGCACTTTCCGCAGAAGTATCAACACTTGCGTTTGGAATTTCCGAAACAGATTCAGTATCGATACTGCCAGGGATACTGGTATTTGTAGTAGAGGGAACTGCGTTGTTTACCACAGAAGAAATTGTGGGTTCATTAACAGGTGAAAGTTCTGCGTTGTATCGCTCTTTGTAGTCGTTCCAGCGAATAAACAGCAAAAATAGAATTACTACTATGCCCCCAATGAGCGAATTTCGAAGCCAATTCATGGTGGTTAACTACCGTTGTGATTAAGAGTGATGGGAATGACGTTTAGGCACTGGGTCGTAACCACCTTCATGCCAGGGATGACAGTGCGACAAACGTTTCGTCGCAAGTAGAAATCCGCGTGCCACACCGTGGGTTGCGATTGCCTCGACGGCATATTCAGAACAACTGGGCTGAAAGCGACAGCGCGGCCCCAACATCGGGCTGATACAGTAGCGATAAAAATAAATGGGCAAAAGTACCAAGCGAGCAAGCGGCGAAAGTTTAGCCTTGCTCAGCGGTTGGGTTTTGCTCTTTTCGCAACACGTATCCATAAGCCATTCAGAATTTTGGTTAGTTCCTGATTAACGATATCTTCGGTGCCTCGCCGGGCCAGCACTATAGCATCTATTGCAGGCAGATTGTGCTGTTTGCAGCGGAAAGACTCGCGTATCAAGCGCTTCAGGCGATTGCGATAAACGGCTTTTCTTACATTTTTTTTGGCGATGATAAGCCCAAGGCGCGGACGGCCTAGAGTATTTGGTTTGGCGAGAATCAGGAATTGCGGATGAGACGCCTTTAGAGGGGCGTCATCAAATACAGCAGTGAAGTCACTGGAGTTGAGCAAACGATCGGATTTTAAAAAGGTTAACCCCTTTTCATCTCCGTTGCGGAGCACCCCAGCAACCTGCAAAAACGATATTAAGCTGCGAGCTGCTTACGACCTTTGGCGCGACGACGTGCCAATACCTGACGACCACTCTTAGTAGCCATACGAGCACGAAAACCGTGTGTGCGCTTACGCTTTAAAACACTTGGTTGAAATGTTCTTTTCATTTCAGATCACCTATAAATCAAATTCTGTGGTTGGGGGTTTGTCGTGCCGTACACCTGCGTATACAAACCAGACCATATCCCCTTGAAGGACGCGCGATTCTATAGAAAACCTAGCGACAAATCAATGGTTTATGGCGACTTACTCAGCAGAATCTGCGCGTCGGATGTTACTTTTTGATCGGTTCGCATAGTAACGGTGTTAGCGACGTGGGTGGAAACTTCTCAGACGACAAGCGATATCCGGCATATACCTGTTAATGGACAACTTAACAACTGGATGTGCACAGGGTTATCCACATTTAATTGGTTTTGGAATAAAATTGTCAAAGTTAAGGAATTTTTTATTTGTTGGTGCATAACCTTTTTTTAAGGCGTCGCCTTTTATTATATATCGCGCTAATTTATTTCGATCTAGTTGTCGCTTGATTACCACATGTGCAGTATCTGTTCTTTTCATACTGTTTTTTTTGATCGATTTAAGGGCGGCAAGTTTTTACATCGATGAAAATACCGGTTATGTAAAAATGACATAAAAAACAATAGCATATAATTACGAATAGCTATTTTGGATAAACGCTAGTTGGTAAGGTTAGCTTAGGTTGGTAATTCCTTAGTTAATCGGTCGAGTGAATAAGGTTATTTGGGCTGCTATGTGTATGGATTTACATACCACAAATGACGTTATTTTTGGTAGTGGGTCAAAGAATAAATAGTCATAAACTTGTGGCACAAATATCATCTTACCTGTGGATAAGCTTTCCATCCAAGCGTAAACTAGCGCACCTAAAATAAAGTTATTCAAGATATTTGTCGCCTAAATAATCATTTTATTTGGGTGAGCTACCGTTTTTGTTATTGGGGTATATCGTCTATTGGTTGCAGTCTATTTCTGCTGATCTCGTATCCATACATTCGCTCGTTAGTCGTTCTTGAATTACGCCGAGGATTATCTTTTTCATCACTTCTTTATTAAGTAGATTGGTACTTAACAGTAGGGTTGTGGTGTCCTAATTTCGATGGAGTCGACAATTGCCAGAATCAGCATGGGAACAATGTATTTCCTATTTGCAAACCGAGTTGCCTGCTCAGCAATTTAATACTTGGATTCGTCCACTGCGCGTGGGTGATTGTAGTAGCACGATTTTACAGCTGCTCGCCCCCAACAGATTTGTACTGGATTGGGTGAATGATAAGTTTAAGACGCGTATTGAAGAGCTTTTGAACGATCAGTCCGTTAGCCGCAAGGCGGTAGAAATCGCCGTAGCTCCACGTATAGAGGGGGCTAATCTTGCGCCTATAGCTAGTGCACCGCCGCAGGTCTCGTCAAGTCAGTCTCGCTCCCCGGGGTTCTCGGCGCCCGATCGCCCCTCTATACCTATTAACGAACAGCCGAACAATCACAATATTATTCAGCAAGCTGCTGGTCGTAGTGGCGCAGATGATCGCAGTCCGCCTCAGAGCCGTTTTGTTGACGAATACCAATCCGCCGAAGCGCTTAATTCAGAGTTACAGCAGACCGACTCTAATAGCCGCAGTTCAGAGCTGTTGGACGTTGATGGTAACAATTTTGGACGAGGTTACGTAAAGCGTCGCGACGTAGAAGGCGGGATTGAACACAAAAGTAGCCTTAATACGAATTTTGTTTTTAATAATTTCGTTGTCGGTAAGAGCAACCAGTTGGGTTTGGCAGCGGCGACCCAGGTAGCTGAAAATCCCGGTGGTTCATACAACCCGCTGTTTATTTACGGCGGTGTTGGTTTAGGTAAAACGCACTTAATGCACGCGGTTGGTAATGCCCTTGTTCAACGCAAGCCCGGCGCTCGGGTGGTGTATTTACACTCCGAGCGATTTGTTGCCGATATGGTGAAGGCGCTGCAGTTGAATGCGATTAACGATTTTAAGCGGTTTTACCGTTCTGTCGACGCGCTGTTAATTGACGATATTCAGTTCTTTGCCGGTAAAGAACGCTCCCAGGAGGAGTTCTTCCACACTTTTAATGCGCTGCTCGAAGGCGGCCAGCAGATAATCTTAACCTGTGATAAATATCCGAAAGAAATCAATGGCTTAGAAGAGCGGTTGAAGTCTCGTTTCGGGTGGGGTTTGACGGTGGCAATTGAACCGCCAGAATTGGAAACACGTGTGGCTATCCTTAAACGCAAAGCCGAAAGCGTGAGTATGCATCTCCCCAATGATGCTGCGTTCTTTATTGCTCAGCGTATTCGATCTAATGTGCGCGAACTGGAAGGGGCATTGAAGCGGGTTATCGCCAGTGCCCATTTTACAGGCAAAGAAATTTCCGTTGAGCTTGTACGCGAAGCACTTAAAGACTTGTTAGCCCTTCAGGATCGGTTGGTTAGTATCGATAATATTCAGAGGGTGGTTGCAGAGTATTATAAAATCAAAATCTCTGATCTACATTCCAAGCGCCGCAGCCGCTCAGTTGCAAGGCCGCGTCAGGTTGCTATGTATCTAGCGAAAGACCTCACTCATCACAGCCTACCCGAAATTGGTGACGCCTTTGGCGGTCGAGATCACACGACCGTCTTGCACGCCTGCCGAAAAATCAAAGAATTACAGGAATCTGACGCGGATATTAGGGAAGATGTTAAAAATTTGCTTCGAACGCTCACAACTTAGGGCCGTTTTAAGTCAAAATAGACGCTTTCTGATTACCGCTCATATATTGTCGATGTCTTCGATTTTAACCTCATAAAAATCATAACAACGCTTACCCATAGAGAAGCAGAATGAAATTTACCGTAGCTAGAGATGCCTTAATTAAACCCCTTCAGTTGGTTGCCGGCGTGGTAGAGCGCCGTCAAACATTGCCCATTTTAGCCAATGTGTTGCTTGTTATAGAGGGTGAGACGCTCTCGTTGACTGGCACAGATTTGGAGGTTGAAATAGTTGGCCGCGTCGCCCTAGGTTCTGCGCCTGGTGATGGCGAAATTACGGTTCCAGCAAAGAAGTTTTTGGATATTTGCCGGGCCCTGCCGGATGATTCTGATATAAACTTTTCCCTTTCAGATCAGAAGGTTACAGTTAAAAGTGGGCGTACACGCTTTACCTTATCGACACTGCCGGCCAACGAATTCCCAGCGGTAGAGCGTGGCGCAAATGAACTTAGTTTTAGTTGTGCTCAATCGGAAGTTAAGCGACTTATCGATAGAACTGCCTTTGCTATGGCACAGCAAGATGTACGTTATTACTTGAACGGAATGCTGTGGGAAGTGCGCCCCAATGCATTGCGCGTTGTCGCTACAGATGGTCATCGTTTAGCGATGTGTACTCGCACGGTAGATTCCAACGTAGAAGAGGTTAAGCAAGCGATTTTACCGCGCAAAGGTGTAATCGAATTATCTCGCCTGTTAATTGATGGTGATGTTCCAATCGAACTAACCTTGGGGTCAAACCATATTCGCGCTACAACCGTGGATTACACTTTTACGTCTAAATTGGTGGATGGTAAATTCCCTGATTACGAGCGGGTACTGCCTAAAGGCGGCGATAAGATAGTTATCGGCAATCGCTCTGATCTGAAGCAGTCGTTCGCACGAACGGCGATTCTTTCTAACGAAAAGTACCGCGGTGTACGTTTGCTGTTAGAGGATGGACAACTTACGATTATTGCTAATAACCCAGAGCAGGAAGAGGCTCAGGATCAGGTTGCGGTTGAATACAGCGGCAATTCTTTGGAAGTGGGTTTTAATGTGAGTTATCTGCAAGATGTTACCAGCGTTCTAACCACAGAGAATATTAAGATTACCCTATCCGACTCTAACAGCAGTGCGTTGATTGAAGAGCCTGAAAACTCAGATTCAGCATATGTTGTGATGCCGATGCGCCTTTAATACTCTATATAGTAGTCGTACTCTCTTGCTAGGGGTAAACATACTGAGCTAGCAAGAGGGTCGTACTGCCTAGCATGCCTTATATAACACGTCTCGCAATCCAAACCTTCCGCAACCTTGTCTCTGTCGATATAGAGCCGGGTGCCTCGTTTAATATTTTTATTGGTGAAAATGGCTCCGGTAAAACGTCGCTACTCGAGAGTATCAGTGTTCTAGCCCACGGGCGCTCCTTTCGCACGCATAAATTCCGGCGCTTAATCCAGTACGACGCACCCCAACTTACCCTGTTCGCTCGCCTCCAAGAAACTAAAGATGAAGATCAGCTACAGCGAACCATCGGCGTTATGCGAGACGCAAAGGGCGGATCTCTTATTAAGGTCGACGGTAGTAACGCTCAGAGTGCGGCAGAGTTAGCGCAGGCGCTTCCTTTGTTGGTTATGAACGCATCGTCCTTCCTGTTGTTGGAGGGCGCGCCAAAGGTTAGGCGCCAGTTTTTCGATTGGTTAGTGTTTCACGTGGAACATCAGTTCCGAGACGCGTGGAAACACTATGCGAGATGCGTTAAACAACGGAATAGTTTGCTCCGTCATGCTAAAATAAGCGGCCCTGAGCTAGACCCTTGGGATCAAGAGGTTGCGCGCTATGGAGCGGTTATAGAGCGTTGTAGACAACGCGTATTTACAGAGTACCAATTAGCGGTACGCGATAGCTTTAACTTGTTTGAATTTGTAAGCGAGCTTGATAGTTCTGGCCACGGCTTACAGCTCAACTACCTTGATGGTTGGAAACTCGGGGAGGGTGAAGAGCCAGACGTAGAACGTTATTGTCAGGTTCTGCAGCAAACTCGGGAGCGAGACTTAAAGCTGGGTTACACCAGTATTGGCTCCCACAAGTCTGATCTGCAGCTCTATAGCGGTAAGATTCCCGCAGTGGAAAGCTTATCTCGCGGTCAGCAAAAATCTGTCATAACAGGTTTGTATCTGGCCCAGGCGCAGCTATTTAACCAACTTAGCGGGCGTCATCCGGTGTTTTTACTAGATGACTTACCGTCAGAGTTGGATGCGCGCAACCTAGCCGTAGTCGAGCGGGCCTTGTCGGCGATGGCCAGTCAGGTGTTTATCACCGCTATAAGCGAGCAGTCACTACAAACCGAGTGGGGCGGGTTACCCCAACAAGAATTTAAGATGTTTCACGTGGAACATGGATCTATAACAGATGTTCCGCAACTTCGAAGTGAATAAGAGACGAAAATAATTATGAGCGATCAACCAAGAGAATACGATTCCTCGAGCATTAAAGTACTAAAAGGATTAGATGCCGTGCGTAAGCGGCCAGGTATGTACATTGGTGATACCGACGATGGTACTGGCTTACACCATATGGTGTTTGAATTGGTTGATAACTCAATCGACGAAGCCTTGGCAGGGCACTGTAGTGAAATTCGTATTGTTATTCACCCTGATGAATCAGTATCCGTGTCTGATAACGGCCGTGGAATCCCTACCGAAATGCACGAAGAGGGTGTCTCTGCCGCCGAAGTTATTATGACCGTGCTGCACGCAGGCGGTAAATTTGATGATAATACCTATAAAGTGTCTGGCGGCCTGCACGGTGTGGGCGTTTCAGTCGTAAATGCGCTTTCTTCTAAACTAAAGCTAACCATTCGTCGTAACGGCGAAGTATTCGAACAAGTGTATATTCACGGCGTACCACAAGCACCTTTAGGGGTTATTGGTGAAACTGAATTGTCGGGTACAGAAGTGCATTTTATTCCGTCTCCCGAAACCTTCACCAATATCGAGTTTCATTTTGAGCAGTTAGCTAAGCGTCTGCGTGAACTCTCGTTCCTTAACTCGGGTGTTCGCATCGTGTTAAAAGATGAGCGCAGCGGTAAGGAAGAAGTATATGAATACGAAGGCGGGTTAAGAGCCTTTGTTGAGTACCTCAATAAGAATAAATCTGCTGTAAACAAAGTTATGCACTTCACCACCCAGCGCGAAGAAGACGGCGTAGGCGTTGAGGTTGCTATGCAGTGGAACGACGGGTTCCAAGAAAACATCTATTCCTATACCAATAATATTCCACAGCGTGACGGTGGTACGCACTTGGCTGGCTTCCGCTCAGCACTAACGCGTGGCTTAAATAGCTATATCGAACGCGAAGGCTTCGGTAAAAAAGAGAAGATAAGTACTACTGGAGATGATGCGCGGGAAGGTTTGACGGCCATTATCTCGGTAAAGGTACCCGACCCAAAATTCTCATCGCAAACCAAAGACAAGCTCGTTTCCTCCGAGGTTAAAACTGCGGTAGAACAAGAGATGGGCGCAGCGTTGAATGACTATCTACTGGAAAACCCACAAGATGCGAAGGCCCTAGTCGGGAAGATGATGGAAGCAGCTCGCGCCCGAGAAGCAGCCCGCAAAGCCCGTGAAATGACGCGTCGCAAGGGCGCTTTAGATATTGCTGGCCTGCCGGGTAAACTCGCAGACTGCCAAGAAAAAGACCCAGCGCTTTCTGAAATATACCTAGTGGAGGGTGATTCCGCCGGCGGTTCCGCCAAACAAGGGCGCGATCGTCGCACGCAAGCAATCCTGCCGCTTAAAGGTAAAATCCTAAACGTCGAAAAAGCCCGTTTCGACAAGATGCTAAGCAGCGTCGAAGTAGGAACCTTAATCACCGCACTCGGTTGTGGTATAGGCGCTCAGGAATTTAACCCCGACAAATTGCGATATCACAGTATTATTATCATGACGGATGCTGACGTGGATGGTTCGCACATCCGCACCCTGTTACTTACCTTCTTCTTCCGTCAAATGCGTGAGTTGATAGAGCGTGGCCATGTGTATATTGCTCAGCCACCACTCTATAAAATTGCGAAGGGCAAACAAGAACAGTACTTGAAAGATGATGACGCGCTTACCCAATTCTTAACCAACACCGCGGTGGAAACCTCAGCACTGCATGTTTCTACTGATGCGCCAGCCCTATCAGGGCCGCAACTAGAAGCCTTGGTTAAAGAATATCGCAACGCCATGAGTATTATCACCAAGCTATCTCGCGTGTATCCGGAGTTGGTTTTAGAACAGTTACTCTATACCGAGACGCTAAACTACGAAGATTTAAAATCTGAAGAAGCTGTTAGCCACTGGTGTGCTGCTCTACAGGTACGATTGGATGGTTTAAACGAGTTTTCTAAGACTCACCAGTTCACTGCTACAGCTGTAAAGAACAAAGAGCGCAGCGAATATCAGCCCAAAATATCCACCATTGCTCACGGCGTTGAAAACAGCGTGCGTATTAGCGGCGAACTATTTGGTGGCGAAGACTATAAAGCTATTCGCGCACTCGGTGATCAACTTAGCGACCTAATTGAGGAGGGTGCCTACGTAGCCAAAGGCGAACGCAAGCAACCGGTAGAAACCTTTAAAGAAGCGCTCGATTGGATTATGACTGAGTCGAAAAAAGGCTACAGTATTCAACGCTACAAAGGTTTGGGCGAGATGAACCCAGAGCAACTTTGGGAAACCACCATGGACCCAGAGACACGCCGTATGTTACAAGTAAGAGTCGAAGACGCCATCGCGGCGGATCAGATATTTACTTGCCTGATGGGCGACAACGTAGAACCGCGTCGAGAATTCATTGAAACCAACGCCTTGTCTGTTGCGAATCTGGATGTTTAGTGAAAATCGAAATAATATTGTTAGCTGAATATAACTAGCTGATATTTTAAAACCCCGTTTGTTTAATCAACAAACGGGGTTTTTTGTATATTACGATAGAATGACGTCTGGCTTTCCTCTGCTAGCTAAGCGCGCTCTTCAGTAATTCGTTTTGAATAACCTAAGCGTAACGTAACATCTTTATTTAATTACAACTGTTTGGAATAGCAGTGAAAACAGCATAGCTGTATTTCTGAGAATATAAATAAGACTATCTAAGTGGCACAGCAAGCCCGCGGAATAAACCAACCCTAAATTATTTATACAGTAAGATTAGCACCCATCCCCTTTGGAATGTGAATGACACAGCAACCTATATCTACTAATGATTCATTTCATAAGTCTGATTTATCTACGGGTAAAGCGCTAGCAGGTGAAACAGTGCTGACCGAGCCAAGGCTATGGCATAGGCACCTAGGTTCTGTGGCTATAGCGCTAATCTTTATCGCTTCGATGTGGGCGCTTACTTCGCTTACACATCATATGCAGCTTAGTCAGATAGTGGGCTATATCGAACAATTGCCAAGTATCTCTATTGTTTTGGCAGTTGTTTTGACGATTGTTAGTTATCTCCTTTTAACAGTCTACGACTTAATTAGTGCACGCTATGCGAAGGCAGATATCGGGTACCGCGCTATAGCACCGATCTCTTTTTCGGCGTTTGCGGTGGGGCACAATGTGGGCTTGGCATCGGTTTCGGGTGGCGCTATTCGCTATCGGGCATACAGTATGATTGGTTTAAGCAGTGTTCAAATTGCTCAAATAGTTTTACTTATTCCCATTACCTTTACTCTCGGCAGTAGTTTGTTGATTGGTGGTGTTTTTATAATAGAACCACAGGAAGTAATTTTTGCCCTACCGATCTCGAGCGCGGCTATCAGAACGGTGGGTGTTTGTTTGGTGTTGCTTGTAGGCGCTTACCTCATTGCCTCGCGCTTGGTTAAAGCGCCTTTTTTGGTCAAGTCTCATCAGTTTTCTTTTCCTTCAATATCCATTGCCGTATCCCAGGTAGTGGTAAGCAGTTTGGACCTAGTCGTTGCCAGTACCGTGTTGTATGTGTTGCTACCGGACTTCACCAGTATTGGTTTCAGCATGTTTCTCGGTGCGTATCTATTGGCAATTGTTGCGGGGATGGTCAGTAGTGTTCCCGGCGGTATTGGCGTATTTGAATCGGCATTAATTCTATTGCTGCCAACAATTCCACCTGCAAAATTACTGGGCGCCATCGTCGTTTATCGTGCTATCTACTATTTTCTACCGTTAGCCGTCGCTTTATTGATAATCGCATGGCGAGAAGTCTCTCATTCCTACAAGAGAAAACTAAAAGAACTTACTTCAACAGGGGCGGACTGGGGCACGCGTATCGTTCCGCAAATCACCTCGATCTGTGTGTTCTTTGTTGGAATCACATTGGTATTAGGTGGAACAATTCCACTGGGTGCTGAGCAGCTCGCTAAAATCCGACCGCTAATACCAATTCAGATTTTAGAAATGTCGCACATGCTGAGTAGTGTCGTGGGGCTAGGTTTACTATTAGTTGCGCATGGTTTGTATAAACGTTTAAAAGCAGCTCGCGATATTACAGTGGCGCTGCTTATTGTCGCTACGCTCGCGTCCTTGGTGCAAATTGGTAATTGGGGTTACACAGTTTTTTTGCTAGCAATGATTGCGATTATCACCATGACGCATCGCGAATTCTTTAGGGGTGGTGAGTTAATTGAACGCAGTGTTAATTTCAATTGGATGGTGTGCGTCGTTTTGGTTATTGCAGCTTCGGTATGGTTAGGAATTTTTGCTCATCGTCATACTGAATATTCTAATGAACTATGGTGGCGCTTTACTTTTAAGGGCGACGCCGCGCGAATGCTGCGCGCAGAATTTCTCGTGATCGTGTTGTTTATAGTCTACCTAACCATGCGAATATTACGTGGACAACCGACAAGTGAAGAAAGCTGCAGTCCAGATCAATTACCCTTAATAAAAACGATTATTGCACAAAACAAAAACTGCGAAGCGAATATAGCCTTACTTGGGGACAAAAAGTTTCTAATCGACCCGAATAATGATGCGTTTATCATGTACCAAAAATCTGGTCGCAGCCTAATCGCTCTGGGTGACCCAGTCGGCAATAAAAAACGCTTCGAATCATTAGCTTGGGCCTTCCGAGAGTTGTGTGATCAAACCAATACGCGCTGTGCTTTTTATCAGGTGTCAGAAGAATACTTACCTATCTACATAGATTTAGGTTTGTCGTTTTCAAAACTAGGTGAGGAGGCGAGGGTAGCGCTACCTGGCTTCAGTTTGGAAGGTAGTAAACGAGCGGCACAAAGACAAACGGTAAACCGTGCCCAGCGGGACGGTGTAGAATTTTGTGTGGTTAATGCAGATGATGTTAAGCCGTTAATACCTGAACTTAGGGTAATTTCGGACGAGTGGCTAAAAACCAAAAATGCCGCAGAGAAAAGCTTTTCGCTGGGATTCTTTCAACCGGAATACCTACAGCAGTTCGATTTTGCATTGGTAAAAGTGAATAACAAAATAGTCGCCTTTGCGAATATATGGAAAACCGATTTGAAAGAAGAAGTCTCTGTAGATTTAATGCGCTTCGGCGATGCAGCTCCTAAGGGCGTAATGGAATATCTATTTGTTCAGTTATTTTTATGGGGAAAGGACAACGGATATCAGTGGTTTAACTTAGGAATGGCGCCATTGGCGGGTTTAGAAACGCGTGCGCTTTCACCGTCTTGGAATAAACTCGCAAACTTGGTCTATCGGTTAGGCGAAAACTTTTATAGTTTTGAAGGGCTGTATTTTTACAAAAACAAATTCGATCCTCATTGGCAATCAAAATATCTAGCTTGCAAAGGAGGTATAGAATTACCCAAGGTATTGTTAGATGTATCTGTACTAATTTCTGGTGGTTTTAAAGAGATGTTTTTAAAGTAATGGCGGCCCTCAAAAGCATGGCTATTTTTTGTATTGGTATAGGGTACTTTATCTATTATCTTGGTTGGCGTTGGTTTTACTTGAGGGTAGTGGTTAGAAATAAAACGGCTAGGGGAAAAGTCCATACGAAAGCCTATTTAGCACTTGATGCTACTACCCAGCTCTATTATGAAGTAATTGATATTTGCCAAGGCCCCGAAAATAATAAGGAAACACTGGTTCTGTTACATGGTGGTCTTACGTCTATTACGGCGTGGTTTTCTCAACTACCATTCCTGGCCCGGCGCTATCGTGTGATCTGCCTAGATCTACGCGGTCAAGGGCGATCAACCCTAGGTGATTTGCCTTTCTCTTATCGATTATTTTCCACAGATGTTTTTCGGCTAATGGATCAACTGCAAATCCAACGTTTCCATATCGCGGGCTGGAGCGACGGTGGCAATACGGGTTTAATTGCAGCGCTTGACCACCCAGAGCGAATAAAAAGTTTAGTAACGGTTGGTTCGAATTATCACTATTCAGGATTAAAAAAAACCGTTAAAAAAGATATAAGTACCGTCGAAACATTTTCGCATCCAATCATGGCGCGTTTGCTGTACTCGATAGAGTCTTCGCATCCTGCAAGATGGCCAGAGCTGGTAAAGAGAACACTAGCACTGTGGCGGGACTACCCAAGGTTAAACGAATCCGATTTGCAGAAGGTAGAAACACCGACGCTCAATGTAATGGGTGAATACGACATGGTATCCAGAGCGCATGCAGAAAACATGTCTGAATATCTACCGATGGGTAAGTTAAAAATAATTTCAGGAAGAGGCCACAGCTTACTGTTTACTGAACCGAAATTGATATCGAAGATGATCAGTGATTTTATTTTGGAAAATAACTAAAGATTAAAAGTACGGCCAGTAATATAGCCTAAGCTAAAACTGGCCGCTCTAACGCCGTGGTAAATATCACTAGAATTAGCCAGCGAAATAAAAACCTCTTCTAAGCCACAGCTCGCATTTTGGCCAACACATCTTTAAGTGCAGCTACCAGATAATGAATATCATCTACTGGTCGCGCGGCTATTCGAAAATACTGTTTAGAGGAGCCGAGCTTATTACCGCAGTTACGGATAAGACAGGCGTGATCTTGAAGCATTCTATTACGTAGGTCCTCACCGTCATATTCGTCAGCTAGTTTTACGAAAATAAAATTTGAGTGGGTCGGGAATACTGTAAGTTCACGAATTTCTTCTACACACTCCGACAAATAGATAGCATCATTAATTGTTTTTAAGCGGCTTTCATCATAGGCAACCTGCTCGTTTTTAATTAGCGAAAGCAGCATTTCTGTTATGCCATTTACGTTCCAATAGGGTAGGTGCTTTTTCATTCTGGCGATGTTGGCTTCGCAGCTAATGGCGTAGCCCATACGAACACCATGCAAACCTAAGTTCTTACCGAGGCTCTTCAATACCCAGGTGTTGTTAAAGTTCGCTACATCATTTTTAACTGATGGAGGGTTCTCTGATGAAAAATCGATAAACGATTCGTCGATAATAATATTGTCTAGGTGGGTAAGCTCGCCAAGAATCCAGAGAATGTCCTCGCGGGAAAACAGCGTACCGGTTGGGTTGTTGGGGTTACAAATAACCGCGTTCTTAGCGTTACTTTTCAAAACGGCTTCCACATAGTCTTTAGCGGAAATAGTTTGCAAATTCGCATCACTATGAGGCATTGTTTTAACCTCAATACCGAGCCCAAGGGGCTCTTCTATCCAGCGTCCAAATGAAGGGACTGGAACGAAAATACTCTCTTTAATAAATATCGAATTTAACCAAGAGATAATTTCGGTTGAACCATTTCCAGCAACGATCCAGTCGGGGTTTTCTACACCCGAGAATAACGCGATATTATCGGCAATAGATTCGTTAGAGCTTGGGTAATACTTTAAGGCGTAGGGTAATCGTTCGAAAAGCTCTTGCATTATGTGATCGGGGGGGAAGTAGGAGTTAACTGGTATGCAATAGTCTTTAAGACCGCTATCGTTTTTAAAATTATTGGTTAAACTAGCAAAAGAGGGGTTGTGTGTTGTTTTATCGAACAATTCGATATCAAATAGTTTATCTTCGGTATTAGCTAACATTGTTTCTCGCCTAGGTTTATTTTTATTAGTTCATACCCTAGGCGCCTAGTTATCAAAGTAGGCAGCAGATGGTCTAATATAAGCGAAGTGAAAATGTTGTTAATTCGCGAGATTACGCACTATTATTGTTTTATATGCGTGAACACTCTTAGATTAAGCCAAATCTATACTAGAATATGTTGCGGCTATTATAGGGAGTTAACACCTAGAAAGGCACAACAGGCGGTCGTTGAAATCGAAAACGGCCAAAACTTTTGTAAAAATGCTAACTCTGTCAAATAAGAATGATTTTCAACTGCGATTTTGGCTATATTTTTAAAACCTGTATCGCGCAAAACTTATATTATAATTTTAACTCCAAAGTTTTAGCTGAACGTATGTATTGAATAGGTCAGTGAAAGAGTTCTACGATTACATTTTGTGTGTGTGTATTGGTTAGAATAATTTCGCTTCCATGGAAATCCACAGGGATGGAACACCAAACCACACAATGAATTTAACTACTGCACTACCAGATTACCGTATTACGGCAACACACTATGTTGCGTTAACGGTCACGATCTTTATTACGCCGTTTATTATTAACCATTTAATTTTAGGCCGATATTCACTGGCGCTGGCCGCATTTGGCCTGGCATCACTCGCTGCAATATTGGCATATTTGACCAAGTGCGGGTCTCGTTGGTCGATGGTTATGGTGCGTTGTTTTGTCCCCTGTTTGATACTCTATTTGGCGTTGGCAATCGCAGGTCAAGGGGTCGCCGGCGCTGTTTGGTGTTCGCCGGTGGCCGTGGTTATCTATTTAATGTTGCCTGAGAAACAAGCATGGTTCGCCAATGCGGTTTCACTAATGATTACAACTATTCTCGGTTTTACCTACTTAGAGTTTTCGTTAGCAATACGTTTAGTCATGAGTCTTGTCTTCGTGAATATGTTTACCACCATTCTAATTCGCGTTATTACTAAGCAGCAGCAGCGTCTACATTTACAGGCTGTTACCGATTCGCTAACGGGGTTGAGCGATAGGGTTTTGTTGGCAACCACCTTAGAGCATGCTGGCGACTATGCCCGCGCGAATGAATGCGATATGACGTTGGTTGCCTTGGATATAGATCATTTTAAACACATCAATGATAACTATGGCCACGATATGGGCGACCAAGTGTTAGTTGCTTTGGCGAAAATGTTAAAAGACAACATGCGTCGCAGCGACACAGTATTTCGGTTGGGTGGTGAAGAGTTTTTGGTTGTTTTATATGAGTCCGATCTGGAACAAAGTATTCACGTTGCTGAAAAACTACGCCAAGCGGTTAAAGACCTGCCGTTAAATCAGCAGGTCAGTATTACCAGTAGTTTTGGTGTCGCGAGTTTTAATGATGGCGAAAACTGGCGCGCTTGGATTAAGAGAGCCGACGAAAAACTTTACCAAGCAAAAGCGGCGGGCCGCGATTGTGTGGTGGCCTAATTGTGAGCTACCCAAATCCGAGTTATTTACCCGAAAACGCTTTAAAGCACGGTGGCTGGATATTCCTTCTGTTGTTATTGGGGATATTCGGCGATGTGTTAAACCCGTATTTACAATACAGCCGAGAATCGATTTCTAGTGGACAGGTGTGGCGTTTATTGAGCGGACATATTGTTCACCTTGGTTGGTTCCACAGTGTTATTAATATGCTCGGTTGGTTGGGTGTTGTATGGGTATTTCGAGGATTATTTAATTTCTATGTTTGGTTACTGTTGGTGTGTATTAACGCTTTAGCGATAAGTGCCGGGCTCTGGTTTTATAATCCAGAATTACAAAACTACGCGGGTTTGTCGGGTGTTCTACATGGCTTATTAGTCAGTGTACTTGTGGTAAGTTTCGGTCAGAGATTATTTTTCAACCGCTGGGTTACAGCAGTAGCACTAAGCATCGTTTTCTTTAAACTCTACCAAGAACAACAACCTGGCTACGATGTAAATTATTTATACGAACATATGCAAGCACCGGTAGCGGTTGATGCACATCTTTATGGTGCCGTTTCTGGTTTGGCGATAGCAGGGATATTGTTAGTGCTGAAAAGAGTAAACAAATACCGACTAAAAAAGCCGCTAAAAATACCTGATGCGAAATTAAAAAAAAACGACACAGCTGGTAACTGATTACCCTTGGTGTCGCTTCTTATTTTTTAAAAATAATAATAAACAGCCTGGAGAAGCTTTAGGCTAGATTCACCGTGTACCTTATTCCGGATACCTTGCAGAATAAAGTACACCGTGAACCTGCTAAACAGAACTAGCCTAGCTCGTCGGTATCGACTTGACCAGATAGACGGCGACGAATGTGGGACCAGCTAATACCTATCGCGAGAATAAAGGCGAGTTTAACTTCAACTACCCAGCTCATTAACGTAGGGTTTTTAAGGTTCAGCCAACCGAGATCGACAAACAACCAGATTAGACAGGCAAAAAGCGTAGCAGCCAAAAACAAGCCTATTTTCCCCAAGGCACGGAACGTAGCGCGTACATAAATGGCCCAACCAATAATTAATACCATTCCAGCTAAGGCCAAATAGGGTGTGATGTTGCCCATTTTCAGCCAGTGAGCGTAGGAGTAACCGGTAGGGTTATAGGTTGCGAAAACTAGTGCGGCGGCGAACACTAAACGCAGCGCAAAGCCCGCCAAGGTTAAATGAGTTACATGTGCCATTTGTGGATACTCCGTTCGGATAATTAGAGGTGGTGAATGCCGTAGCGGTTTAGCCTTTATTTAGCTTCCGTTTTGGCTTGATTGATTAATAAGGTTTCCATTGTCGATTCTATCCAGTTTTCAACTTCTGCGGTGACGACTTTACTGTGTTTGTCGGTGACCTCAATGGGCTCACCAATAACTAAGCTAATAGTGCCCGGATACTTCCAGTAGGAGCCGGACGGCCAGCAATAGCCGGAGTTTACCGCTACAGGCACTACAGGCACATTGGCGTCTATGGCGATATCCGCACCACTGCGGGCATACTTGCCTCGTTCACCGGCCTTCATTCGAGTTCCTTCGGGAAATAGAATAACGTTGTAGCCGTAAGTCTGTAAGCGATTTATACCTTTGGATTTAACTTGCCTTAAGGCATCGCGTGGATTGCTGCGATCGATTGCGATAGGCAGTAACGCGCGTAAACCCCAACCGAAGAAGGGCAGTCGCAGTAGTTCGCGTTTAAGCACGGTAGACGCAGGCCAAAATAGGCTTTGTAGATACAGTGTTTCCCAAGTGCTTTGGTGTTTCGCTAATACCACCATTGGCCCAGAAACTTTACTAAGGTTTTCTTTACCGATAATTTCAAATTTAACACCGCAAACAAAACGCAGCATATAAATAATGACAGTGGTCCAGGTGATAATAATTTTATGCCTAATCCGCACGGGTAGCGGGAACAGTAGCAGCGACAAGGTGCCGTATAGAACGGTAGCAGTAAAATAACCAAGAATAAAAATAATAGAGCGAATGTAGAGCAAGCTAAAATCCTTGTTAATATTCAAAACTCGCACAGAACAAGTGTTTTTTTGCGAGCTACACCGAGAATTGTCTTTCGCCGGTGAATTGCTGGTCTGCTTTTTAGGGCAGCAATTCACCGGCGAAAGCGCTTAAATCATCAAACACAGTTAAACCTTGTAACTCGGGGTGGTACTGAATTTGGCTGAGTGTTTTTAAACCTTTGCCGGTTTTAACTAACACTGGCTTACAACCTTTCGATCCAGCACACTGCAAGTCACGCAAGGAGTCACCGACTAGCCAGCCGCCATTAAGAGACACCGAGAATTCATTTTCTATTTGATCTAACAAGCCAGCTTTAGGTTTACGACAACTACAGTTATCGTCTGGCCCATGTGGGCAATAAAATATTCCTTCAAGCTTCCCGCCTTGTGCCGCGATTAGTTGCTGCATCTTGTCATGCATGGCGGTCAAATCCGTTTGCGTAAAAAGCCCGCGCGCTAGGCCAGACTGATTACTGGCGACGACAACTTTGTAACCGGCTTTAGAAAGCGCCGCGATCGCTTCGATACTGCCGGCAAGCGGTTGCCACTCGGCCGCTGACTTTACGAACTGATCAGAATCGGCGTTAATCACGCCGTCGCGGTCGAGCACTATCCAGTTAGACATAATCGATGCAACCAGCGGTTTGGTTTAACACCCGGATCACTTTTTAACATCGAGCAGTGATATATCGGCAACTTCCAAAAACAATTCCCGCAGTTGTTGCAGTAAAGCTAAACGGTTATTGCGAAGCGCCGCGTCATCGGCCATGACCATTACGTCGTTAAAAAATGTATCGACCGGTTCGCGCAGTGCGGCAAGGCTAGTCATGGCATCGGCGTAATTGGCAACCTTAAGAAGCGGTGAAACCGACGCGACTAGTTTGGCTATCTCTTTTGCTAATGCTTGTTCGGCAGGTTCGACTAACAAAGCGCTATCAATTTTTTTCGCCGGCGCGGTGTCGAGTTTGGCAAGAATATTTGATACGCGCTTGTTAGCGGCCGCCAGTGCTTGTGCTTCTGCCAGCTTGGCAAATTCTGCCACTGCAAAAACGCGGTTGTTAAAATCGAGTGGGTGGGTAATACCCTTGGCGCTAACCGCTTGAAAAACCTCGGCCGAAATATTCGCTTCTTCGTACCAGGCTTTAAAGCGTTCGATCATGTAAGAAATAACATCGTCGACCACGGTTGCCTTTGCGGGTAGCTCGGCAAAGTTCGCCGCCGCTGCTGTAATAAGTTCGCGCAAATCTAAATCAAATTTCTTTTCCACTAAAATTCGCAGGGCGCCAAGTGAGGCGCGACGAAGTGCGAAGGGGTCTTTTGACCCTGTTGGCTTTTGGCCGATCCCAAAAATACCGGTAATGGTATCAAGGCGGTCGGCTAGCGCAATAATCGCTCCGGTGTTGGTTTCGGCAAGTTGGTCACCGGCAAACTTTGGTAAATACTGTTCGTTGATGGCTTGGGCTACTTCTTTTGGCTCGCCGTCATTCAGTGCGTAGTGATAACCGGCGATGCCCTGCATATCGGGAAATTCATACACCATGTTGCTAACGAGGTCAGACTTGCACAATTCGGCCGCGCGGGTAGCGAGGTTTACATCGGCCCCGACTTTTTTTGCAATCAACGCCGCCAGCGATTTTATACGCTCGGTTTTGTCGAAGATGGTGCCGAGCTTTGCTTGGAATACGATAGTTTTCAAACGCTCGCGCTGCGCGGCTAAATTAGTTTGCTTATCAGTTTCGAAAAAGAACGCAGCATCGGCAAGGCGTGGACGAATAACACGTTCGTTGCCATCGATAACCTGCGCAGGATCTTTACTAATAATATTGGCGACAGTAATAAAGTTGGGCATAAGGTCGCCCTTACTGTCGACTAGGTGAAAGTATTTCTGATGCTCTTTCATCGACGAGATCAAGGCTTCGGTTGGCACAGAGAGGAAACCTTGTTCGAAATTCCCAGCAAGTGCGACCGGAAACTCGACTAGCGCGGTAACTTCGTCGAGTAGATCCGCATCGATTACCGCCGTGCCGCCAAGATCCGCTGCGGCCTTATTCACTTGCTCAACAATCATTTGCTGACGTTCGGAGAAATCGGCAATTACGTGACCAGTAGATTTTAATAATTCTGCGTACTTGTTGCAGTGGGGAATAACAATGTCTTGATTGTAATGAAAGCGATGACCGCGGGTAGTGTTACCACTGGTTAAACCGAGTATCGACGCCGGCAGTACTTTGTCGCCTAGCATCATAACCAGCCAGTGCACGGGGCGTACGAATTCGGTACGGCTGCTGCCCCAGCGCATACGCTTATTGATGGGAAGTTTGGCAATAGATTCGGTGACGATATCCGCAAGTAGCGCTTCCGTAGCTTCACCACCGGCACGTTTGTTATAAACCAACTTCTCGGCTTTGCCGTCACTTTCACGACTGAGGTCGTCGACGCTTACACCATTTTTATTGGCGAAGGCGGCGGCGGCTTTACTTGGATTGCCTTCTTTATCGAAGGCAATGGCCGCAGGTGGGCCCCATACTTTTACATCTTCGAGTGGTGTTTGTTCTGCAAGGCCGTTAATCGAAACCGCTAAACGGCGCGGTGTTGCAAAGGCTGTACAGCTATCGAACTTCAAGCCTTTACTTGCAAGGCTGGATGTAATGCCCTGGCTAAACGCTTTGGACAAAGCTTTTAATGCTGTGGGTGGCAGCTCTTCGGTGCCGAGTTCTACTAAAAATTCTAGTGCCATGATTATTCTCCAGCCTCCGCTTTAACGCGATTGGTGACTTCGGTACGCAACGCTGCGGGTGCAAGTGGAAAGCCCAACTTTAAGCGCGCGTCAAAATAGGCTTGCGCAACATTGCGAGCCAAGGTGCGTACACGGAGAATAAAACGCTGACGTTCGGTAACAGAAATGGCTTGGCGCGCATCGAGCAGGTTGAATGCATGAGATGCTTTCATCACCATTTCGTAAGCGGGCAGCGGTAAACCTTTTTCGATTAAGCGGCTGGACTCCGCTTCACAGACATCGAAGCTGTGGAATAAAAATTCGACGTTAGCTTCTGAAAAGTTGTAGTGCGACATTTCAACTTCATTTTGATGAAATACATCGCCGTAGGTCACTTCGGTGCCGTCTGGCGCTACAGTCCAAACTAAATCATAAATGGAGTTTTTGTTTTGCAAGTACATGGCGATACGTTCTAAACCGAAAGTGATCTCGCCGGTAACGGGGTAGCACTCTAGGCCACCCACTTGCTGGAAGTAAGTAAACTGGGTGACTTCCATACCGTTAAGCCAAACCTCCCAGCCTAAACCCCAAGCGCCAAGGGTAGGGGATTCCCAGTTGTCTTCAACAAAACGAATATCGTGAATAGTGGTGTCTATACCTAAGTGTTGTAGCGCGCCGAGGTACAATTCTTGGATATTCGGTGGTGAGGGTTTCATGACTACTTGAAACTGGTAGTAGTGCTGGAGACGATTGGGGTTTTCACCGTAGCGGCCATCGGTAGGGCGACGGCAGGGTTGCACGTAGGCGCTGTTCCAGGTTTCGGGGCCAATGGCACGCAAGAACGTTGATGGATGGAAGGTGCCGGCACCAACCTCCATATCCAGTGGTTGTAGTACCACACAGCCTTGTTCGGCCCAGTATTGTTGCAGAGCTAAGATTAACCCCTGAAAGGTGGAAACATCGGGTTTCGACACAATGAAATCTCTTTTTATCGTCTAATGAGTGTATAGGGCGATAGTTAACAGCAAAGTTTGCCAACATCAGCCTGAAAAGCCCGCAATTATAACGGTCTGGGGCCACTTCCACCATCTTCGTTTGGTTCGCTTGCGGCGCCGGTGCGGGCCTAAACCGCGTATCTGAATAAAAGTGTGAAATTGCGCTGCCATTTATGCCAGAATTTGCGTTTGAACCTACATCGATACAACGAGATTTAATGAGTGACGAGTATAAAAGCGCAACTAGCATTAGCCACCATGGCCACTATTGGCAAGATCCCTTTGTCCCTAAGTCGCGCGTTGGGAGCTAGCGTTGCGCGCTTGGCATGGGTGTTAAATACGCGTGAAATTAAAACCACCAAACGCAATATTGAATTGTGTTTCCCCAGCCTGAGTGCGAAGGAGCAGCATGACCTTGCCTATAAAAGTGTGTTGGCGCTAGGTCGCCTCTCATTTGAAATCAACTGGGTTTGGTATTCCGATCCAGACAAAGTGATAAGCAATTGTGTTCAGGTTAAACATCCAGAGTTGATTACCGACCGCGGCAGTGAGCGCGGTGTGATTGGTATTGCGCCGCATTTGGGAAATTGGGAAGTGGCTGGTTTGCACATGTCTACGCTCGGCCCAGCGGCCTACATGTTCCAGCCGCCTAAGCAGGCTTATATCGAACCGATTATGACGCGGGCGCGAAGTCGGTTGGGCGCGAGTATGCATCCGACCAATATAAAAGGTGTTGCCGGGGTAATGCGTCATCTCAAACAAGGTGGTATTGCAGGTATTTTACCGGACCAAAATCCTGATCAGGGTAGCGGCGAGTTCGCTCCCTTTTACAGTATCAACACCTACACCATGACGCTTATTCATAAATTAATTCAAAAGACGGACTGTAAAGTGGTGATGCTATATGCACTGCGCTGTAAGGGTGGTTTTGAAATGTGTTATGCCGAGCCGCCGGAGGAGATTTACAGCAGTGATCAAGCGACAAGCTTAGCGGCGCTAAATCGAGCGGTGGAGGAGGCGGTAGCTATGGCTCCGGAACAGTACCAGTGGGAATACAAACGGTTTAAAAAAGTACCGGAAGGCGAAGGTAAACGCTATTAATTCGGCGATAGTGTTGTTTACAAAAACGGCTAGATCGCGATGCTAGCCTTCGTCGGAGGCCATTAATTCTTGCTGATAAAATACCTTAGCTTTGCCAGCACTGGCATGGCGTATATTCCGATAAAAATCCCATTGCTGTGACTCCGCTAGCGCAACCTGAATATCGACGTCTGCAGCGTAACAGCAGCTAAGAATCTCCCCGTTATATTCGTTAACAAAATGGCGAACCTGTGCTTCCAAACTAAATGGCACTAACACCCGTAATTCTACAAGGGCAATTTTCTGTTGCAGCTGAGCTTTGTCCACCGCTTGCGATACCGACGCACTATATGCGCGAACCAAGCCACCGGCACCAAGTTTTATCCCACCAAAATAACGTACTACGATAGCGACGCTGTCACCGATATTACGCTGTACCAATACATTTAAAATTGGCTTGCCTGCCGTACCGGCAGGTTCTCCATCGTCGCTGTAGGCCTGGGTTTTTGGTTGTTGTGTATTGCCGATTACATAGGCCCAGCAATGGTGGCGAGCGTCTGGATATCGAAGCTTAAGTGCTTGTAAGTGTTGCATCACCAGTTCACGGGAGGTCACGGGAAACAGATAGCAAATAAAGCGACTGCGCTTTTCTTCAAGCTCAAATTCGATCGGTGCCGCGAGTTGTTGGTAGGTTAACGCCATAACAATTTAATTCTACATTTGCCGCTAATAACAACGCAGGCGGGTAATATAATCTCGGGCGGGAACACCCAAACGTGACGCCAAAGCGTTTGGCTCTAAACGCTCGCCTTGGTAATAGATACTGGTGCCGACGCGACGCAGCAACGTTTCGCTCCATATTGTATAGATTATACAATCGCCGATTTTAGGCTCTAGAGTTTTGCTAAGCACAATGGGTATATTGGTTGGGTTGTCGATACTGTAGCGATAAAAATTAATATTGGCGTAGCTGCTGGCAACGGCTGGAACAAATACTATACGCTGAGGCGAGCGCTTAATAGCGGTTTGCAGAGCACCTGCCAAGCCATAGGTTTGGTTTGCCGTAATACTTCGCTCTGGATAAAAAATCGCGTAAACAAAAATGTAGCAACACACCTCGAATAGTAAAATAGCAAAGACCACAGAGTTTATTTTTGGTTGTAGCGAACATCGTTCTAGACTATCAAATGGTGTTCGTCCTGGCTCTACGTCGCTTGACACTTCCCGACTTAGCTCAAGCTTACCTAGTTCCCCCCTACCAATTACGTCTGCTAACTTAAGCCTACTCAGATCTAGCTTACACAACCAAGCGAAACCGTAGCAAGAAAGCAGCGCGCAGAAAAAGCCAACGGGTAGGGATCGCAAAGCGTGGGGTGTTCCCTGCTCAGTGAGCGCCGCGGCGATGGGAGCAAACAGGGTATTTAAGAGAATAAATAGTGAAAATCTATTCTGTAGGATTCGGCAGTTCAGAAGTGAAGCTACACCACAGATAGCGAGACTAAAGGTGGTGAAAAATATTACACCGCCATAACCAATACTGTGGCGTAAATTAGTATCGCCTTCCATCAATAAAAAATTGGGCGACCAGTAAATACAGTAGTTTCGAATAAATAAAAATACTTTATCGAAAAGTGGAATTGGGTCATCGACATAGGAAATCTGAAAAAATCTAACAATCATACTTCCGGGGACTTCGAGGCTAAATATAAGGTAGGGGATAAGCCCAACCGCAAGCCCGATAACCATAGTTACTAGATACTTTAGGTTGTCCTTAGAGAAGTAGCATAGTAAAACCGAAAAAAACATCAAAAACGAAAGTAGCCGCGCGGTAGAGTAGGTATAAACCGATGTACCTAAAATAAAACCCGTTAAAAATCCGTAGAGAAAGCGTTTTATGCGATCCTGCGAAAGCTGGTTGTTTAGATTGGATTCAAAGGTTAACCACAGCAAATAAATACTTGCCGAAAGCCAGGTTGCTTGGGAAATCACTTCGAACGAAATGCGAGACAACACAAAGAGTTGCGGTAAAAAGCCGAACGTAATTAATGCAAATAACAGTACACGAAAATTGCGCGGGAAGAGTTTATTAATGAGAAGTAAAAAAAATACAAGCGATAACGCGTAGAAAACAAAACTGGTAAAACGTAAACCATAGGCCGACACACCCGCGACTTTGAATATCGCCGCGCTCACATAAATATAAACGGGGTTTTTATATTCACCGAATGCACGAAAATAAATGGGCCATGATTCGCCGTACTCGTCGACGCCGCTGGCGGCAATGCTAGCTGCGTTTAGGCCGATGGAGGTTTCGTCCAGATACAAGCCACGCGGTAACGTTTCTAAGCCGAGTAGATGTGCCATGAACACTGCGCTAAGCGCCACAAATAAAATTAAAACCTGCTTGCGAGAAAAGCCCATGCCGAGGTCCTCCTAACCTGCGAAATAGAAGTTTTGGGCATTCTATATGCCCACCCTGTTTAAAAGAACGTCCAATACCGTTGCATAACCAAGGTATCGTCGCTCCTACAGATTAATCAGCGGTTACGCCGGGAGCGATTTAGGCGCCTAATCTCAAATCTTTCCCGCACGAGTAGAAATTGAAGCCACCAAAGATATTCCCATAAGTATTTGATTTAAAAGTCATTTGTATGTCATGGAGAATTAATTGCGAGAATCCCCCGAAAAAACACTTGACGGCACAAAAACATTAAATTAGTGTACCACCACACTATTACACTATTTGAAGAGCCAACCCTATTAAAGGGCTAGTACAAACTGCACTTTAGCGTCTTGCAGTTGTTTGCGACAGGGTAAATACCCTATCAAGAGCATTTAGGTACAGCGAACCCATTATTTAATTTACTGACTAGGAAGGAAGCAGATGCTTGTAAAAACTGAAGATCTCGGCTTTGCCTACAACCGCCGAAACCAAGTGCTTGATCAGCTCAATATCGAATTGCCGGCGGGCCGCATCGCTGGCTTGCTTGGCGCCAATGGTACGGGCAAATCCACGCTAATGCAGATACTCGCTGGGGTATTGTTCCCATCGCGCGGTAACCTAGAGGTTGTTGATCACAGCCCATCCGCGCGACGTCCAGAGTTCTTGCGCAACATTTATTTCTTACCAGAAGAGACTTACTTACCGAACACCACTGGCGACAGCTATGTGCGAATGTTTGCACCTTTCTATCCCAACTTTGATCGCCAGCTATTTGTCGATGTACTTGCCCGCTTGGAAGTTCGTCATCCGTTGCGCTTGTCCGATTATTCTTTCGGCCAAAAAAAGAAGTTCCAAATAGCCTTTGCCATCGCCACGCGTGCACAGTTGTTGATTATGGATGAACCGACTAATGGCCTCGACATTCCCTCTAAAGAACAGTTTCGCCAATTGCTGCTTGAAACCACCGGTGACGAGCAAGGCGTAATTATTTCAACTCACCAAGCTCGCGATTTGGAAGGTGTAATTGATACGGTAATGTTACTGGATAGCCAAGGCTTGGTAGTCAGAACACTTAACGAGTTGAACGATTGTCTGTCGGTGGGAACCTACGCCGAACCACCAGAAGATACATTGTACAAACGCCAGTCGGTGAATCAATGGCAGTGTATTACTCAACATCGAGACGATTGTGAAGCCGATATTGATCTGGAACTTCTATTCAATGCCTTTCATACCAATCGTACTAATTTTTTAAAACAAATCTAACTTGCAGGGAGAACGAGCATGATTAATTTACAAAGAAGCCTGTTGTTATTTCAAGTGAAATACGACCTTGGCCACAGCCGTTTTAGCCGCAATTTAGCCTTGTTGCTTGGCTTTAATTTAATTCTGTCTTACATGTGGTTTAACTACATTGATAACGACTTTGCATGGATCGCCATTTGTTTAAACGCAGCGGTTACCATCGGCGGCGAATATCTATTCTTTTCAGACCTAAAACAAAAGTCGTCACTGGTGCACTCCTTAATGGTGCCCGCGTCGATTACCGAAAAGTTTACGGTGGAATGGCTGAATTCAATGCTATTGCTGCCTTTTCTAGCCTTGTTACCGCCAGCGCTTGCCTACGCGGCTATGAACTTAGCGGTATTTGATGGCAACGTCCCTCATTTGACCAGCGCACAGGTTTGGCTGCAATTGAAGTGGTATTGGGTTGTGCAGCCGCTATTGTTCTTTGGTGCTGTGTACTTCCGCAAGTTCGTGTTCTTTAAAACCTGGGGCAGTGTAATCCTACTAGGCCTAGTTACCTTCGGTGTATTAATGGGTATGTGGCACCTAGTGTTTGAGCACGCAATGTTTGACCCGCGTATACACTTTACTGATGGTCAGCCGGTCCTACCTGCATGGCTACTGATAATTTATTTTGGATTCTTTTGGGGCTTATCTTTTATTTGTTATCGCGAAGTGGAGGCAGGATGAAATTCGATGACGCGCAAGCGATTTATATACAAATCGCCGACTATATTACCGACCAGATAGTGTTGGGAAAATGGCCCGAAAACGAAAGGATTCCTTCGGTAAGAGAACTAGCCGCCGAGTTGAAAGTGAATGTAAACACGGCGATGCGCTCCTACGGATATTTACAAGACCAAGAAATAATCGAAAACAAACGCGGCATAGGCTATTTCACTGCATCGAATGCTGTAGCAAGCTTGAAGTTACTAAAGCGTCAACGCTTTGCCGAGCGAGACTTGCCGAAAGTATTTAAAGAGGCGCAGCTACTTGGTTACTCAGTAGAAGACCTTACTGGCCAATACCAACTTTTTTTGGAGAATAACAAATGAGCGGATCATATTTTCACACGAATGGTTTAAGCCGCACCAATAAAATCTTACTCGCGGCGATAGTGGCTTGGTTAGTGTTTGTGGTGGTCGTAGAAGCGAGTGTATTTTCGGGTTCGACGCCAATGTTTTGGCAGCCCAATAAATCTGGCGAAACCATAATGGGTAGTGGTATCCAAATGCGCCAGGTGCGAGAGCTCGACGCTTATCAAAGTATTAACATTGCCGGCAATATGGACTTTGAATTGGGTATTGGTAACGAGTCTAAGTGCACTTTGGTCGGCGATAACAATATTATCAGTGAAATAACATCTAAGGTGGAAAAGGGGGCGCTGACGGTAAAAGTAGAGTCGAGTTATTTTGAAAAGCTACCACTGAAAGTCAGCTGTGTATCACCCGCAGTAACGCGTGTGATACTGATGGGGGCGAGCACGGCCCGCTTGAACAATCTAACCGGTGACACCTTTGAGGTTACCCAGCAGGGTGCAGGGACAGTTACGCTGCAGGGAGACATCGACATGTTAAAGGCGATTATTCAGGGAGCAGGAACTATCGACGCGAGTGCGTTAGCGTTAAACAATGCGGAAGTCGCTATTCAGGGGGCGGGCGATATTCTAGTGCCGCAGGCAAAGCGCGTGGGCGGTAGCATTATGGGTTCAGGGGAAATAAAAGTAGGTGAGGCAACGGAGAGTAAAGATGTGCTAATAATGGGCCCAGGTAGCGTAAGTCGTTATTAGTAGCCTAAGCCGTTATCAATTGCCAATTGCTTACTAGTAGCCCGTTATTCTGCAAAAGTACGTTGTTAGGTAGTAGAAGGTCTAAAGCTGTGGTGGTCTTTGCTGGCGTGGCTGGGTATTATTCTCAGCTGACCAGCTGCCGCCACAGAGTTCTTAATGGTTATCAACCGCAGTATTAAATTTTACCTGTTAGCCTTCCCCGTGGGGCTAATGGGTTTGGTGCAGGCGGTATTTGCACTGCTTTCGTTGCTGGTATTTCACGATCACGAAGAAACCCAATTTTTTATTCCTGCTGCAAGCATGCTTATGGTGAGTGTGTTTCTATTCAGTTTTTTCAGTCAACAGCGCCTAGAAAAAATCACCCCAGCCGACTCAATGCTATTCGCTACCCTTACATGGGTGCTAGTTGGCTTGTTAGGCGCACTGCCGATTATTGAAGTTACCGGCGTATCGCTTACTGATGGCGTGTTTGAGTCGGTAAGCGCACTCACTACCACGGGTGCAACGGTGCTAAGTAACCTCGATGGTATGCCGAAATCTTTTTTGCTCTACCGTCAATTTTTACAGTGGTTGGGTGGTTTGGGTGTGGTTATTTTTGTGGTTGCGGTTTTGCCGGTACTGAATGTTGGCGGTATGAAACTGCTGAGAGCAGAAACACCCGGGCCGATTAAAGACGATAAGGTATCACCGCGAGTCGCCAGCAGTGCGCACTACCTTTGGGTGGTGTATATAAGCATTTCTATCGCATGTACGATTTGTTATTACTTGGTGGGTATGAGCTTTTACGATGCGATCGCACATAGCTTTACCACCGTTTCTACCGGTGGTTTCTCAACTCATGATGCGAGCTTGGGTTACTTCAAAAGCGGTGCGGTGTTAATCGTATCCGACATCTTTATGTTGATGGGGGCAATAAGCTTCGCGTTACATTTTCGTAATGCGCGGCAATTCAATTTAATGAGCTATTGGCGTGATGAAGAAACCCGATATTTTTTGCTGACAATTGTGCTGATCTCGGGTGTCATCTTTTATGTGTTTATGAGTCAGGACGTTTATACCGATTATTTTGAAGGCTTTAATCAGGCACTGTTTCATTTAATTTCGTTTATTACCAGCACGGGCTACGGAGCGGCGGCTTATACCGAGTGGCCAATGGTCGTTATCGCGCTGTTAGTGTTAAGTGGCTATTTGGGCGGATGTGCTGGCTCGACGGCCGGTGGCAATAAATTTATTCGCAATATCTTGTTTATTAAGATTATTGGTGTGGTTTTAACACGGATTAACTATCCGAACGCTATTACGCGGGTAAGGTTTCAATCCCATCCAGTAGAGGAGTCGGTACTCAGCGCGACAGTGGCCTTTTTGTCGGTGGTTGTAGCGACAGCGCTCATCTTAATTTTAATGATGATGGCGACCGGGCTAGATTTTTGGTCGGCGTTTACGGCGGTGTCTGCTTGTTTAAATGTGGTGGGGCCGGCGTTTGGCAGCTTGGGGAATAATTTTCAGCCGGTGAGCGATGCGGGAACCTGGATACTCTCCGCAAGTATGATTCTCGGTCGATTAGAATATTTCACCGTGTTGGCACTGTTACTACCAGAGTTTTGGCGATCTTAGCTTAGGAGTTTAGGATTTAGAAAGTAGAAGTTTAGCGTCGCCAAAACATTGGGGTAAACAATACCAGCAGGGTAAAGACTTCTAGCCGGCCCAACAGCATCGCAAAACACAGTATCCATTTAGCGGGGTCGTTGATTAAGCCGTAGTGAGCGGAAACTTCACCCAAGCCGGGGCCAAGATTGTTTAAGCAAGCGCCTACAGCGGTAAATGCGGTGACAAAATCTAAGCCAGTGCCCAATAACAACATGGTCATGGTGAGGTACGACAAAACGTACACCGCAAAAAACCCCCAGACCGATTCTATAACACGGTCGGAAATTGTTTTGCTGCCGATCTTAATTGGAATAACCGCATTGGGGTGAATTAAGCGGTGAATTTCACGCAAGCCCTGTTTCATAATTAACAATACGCGAATCATCTTTATGCCGCCGCCAGTCGAACCGGCGCAGCCGCCCATAAAGGCAAACATAAAAATAAGAAAGGGTAAAAAGCTTGGCCAGATCGAGAAGTCGGCAACACCAAAACCGGTGGTGGTTAAAATAGATACCAGCTCAAATAAGCCGTAGAGAATACTGGTTTTCACATCATAGGCACCGCTAACCATTAGATAACCGATGGTCAGCGCCGTACCAAGTAACAGCATAAAAGCGTAAAACTTAAACTCTGGGTCGCGAAAATAATGCACTAGGCTTTTAGTTCGCCAAGCAAAAAAGTGCAGTGCAAAGTTAACCCCAGAAAGCACCATAAAAATGGTACAAATCACCATGATAGGGCCGCTATTAAAATAGCCAATACTGGCGTCGTGGGTAGAGAACCCGCCGATGGCGACAGTGGAGAAAGCATGGCAAATGGCTTCGAAAGGCGACATTCCGGCAAGCCAATAGGCGATGCCACAAGCTAGCGTAAGGGTTAAATAAATTAAAAAGAGGTACTTCGCGGTTTGCGTAATGCGTGGTGTCAGCTTGGAATCTTTTACCGGGCCCGGTGTTTCTGCGCGGTACAACTGCATGCCGCCCACGCCGAGCATAGGCAAAATAGCTACCGCAATCACGACGATACCAATGCCGCCGAGCCATTGCAGTTGTTGTCGATAATAGAGAATTGATTCCGGTAGTGCATCCAACCCCGTCATCACCGTGGCGCCGGTGGTGGTCAAGCCAGAAAGGGACTCAAACATAGCATCGGTAAAGGGCATTTGGGTTGTTTCGGCGAGCATCAGTGGCGCCGAACCGAATAGTGCGAGTACCAGCCAGAACATGGCGGTAATTAAAAAGCCGTCACGGGTATTCAGGTCGCGATTCAATTGATAGAAGGGTAGCCAGGCCGCGAGGCCGG
This sequence comes from Teredinibacter waterburyi, assembly GCF_001922985.1. Classification (GTDB taxonomy): domain Bacteria; phylum Pseudomonadota; class Gammaproteobacteria; order Pseudomonadales; family Cellvibrionaceae; genus Teredinibacter; species Teredinibacter waterburyi. The sequence goes on along the minus strand of NZ_MRUH01000167.1, from coordinate 121,356 downwards.
TAATAAAGGCGATCCCGAAGGCGATAATAAAACTCATAAAAGCGCCGTCTTGAAAGATCAGCGACACTAAAACCGGCGGCAACATTGTTAAGCTAAACAGCATTAACAGAATACCTAAAACCTTCGAGATTATGGCGTAATGCATGATCTAAAGCCCACTCATAAAAAGGTAAAGCCCACCTGAAACAGGCGTTCGATATCGCGGGTGTAGCGCTTGTCGATCAGAAACACGATGACGTGGTCACCGGATTCAATAACAATATCGTCGTGGGCAATAATAACCTCTTGGACTGTATCGGTGCTGGTACTGCCGGTTAGTGCAATCTCTGGATTGAGCATTATTTCGTTAGAACCGCGCGCGCTACTAACTTCCCGCACAATGGCACCAATGGTTGCGCCCTCTGGCAGGTCGATATCTTCTACTGCACGACCGACAACCTTTGATGTGCTTGGGTCGCCGTGGGCAATAACTTCGATGGCTTCGGCGGCACCGCGACGCAATGAGTGGACATTCACCATATCACCACGACGCACGTGGGTGAGTAGTGAGCCAATGGTTGCTTGCTGGGGCGAGATGGCAATATCAATCTCACCACCTTGGACCAAATCCACATAGGCGGGGTTACCAATAAGCGTGAGAACTTTGCGTGCGCCGATTCGTTTTGCCAGTAGCGACGACATAATATTGGCTTCATCGGAATTAGTAACGGCGAGAAACACATCGGTTTCCGCGATATTCACCTCGAGCAGCAAGTCTTGGCTGGAGGCGTTACCCTGAATCACAATGGTTTTACTTAGATGTTCGGTGAGTTCAACAGCACGTTCGCTACTGCGTTCGATAATTTTTACGGAATAGCGATTTTCTAATTTCTCTGCGAGGCGCTGGCCAATGTTGCCACCACCGGCAATTACGACGCGTTTGTAGGGCCGGTCGAGCCGTCGGAGTTCACTCATTACCGCGCGAATATCGGCCTTAGCGGCGATAAAAAATACCTCGTCATCCGCTTCGATTACGGTATTACCGGTTGGTGTAATCGGCCGGTTGCGACGGTAAATGGCGGCTACACGGGTATCGACATGGGGGATATGCTTGCGCAGAAAGCGCAATTCTTGGCCGACCAGAGGGCCACCGTAATAGGCTTTAACGGCCACTAACTGCACCGTACTGTTGGCAAAATCCAGAACTTGTAGGGCTCCGGGTTGCTCAATTAGGCGAAACAGGTAATCCGAAACAATCTGCTCGGGCGAAATAATTACATCCACCGGTATTGCGGCATTATCGAATAGACCTTTGTGTTGGGCGTATTCCTGTGAGCGGATGCGGGCAATCTTGGTCGGTGTTCGAAACAGGCTGTGGGCTATTTGGCAGGCGACCATGTTGATCTCGTCGACCCCGGTTACCGCAATCAGCATATCGGCGTCTTCTATTCCCGCTTGCATTAGCGATGCCGGATGAGACGCATGGCCAACCACCACGCCAATATCGATACGGTCGCGCAATTCGCGCAGCGCCGCTTCGTTTTTATCGACTACGGTAATATCGTTTGCTTCGTTGGACAGGTTCGCCGCCAGCGTGCCGCCGACCCGCCCTGCGCCCAGTATGATGATTTTCATGTCGGTATGTTTTGCCAGTGATGTCTGGGGGTTGGTCGCTCTGGGCGAAAACCCTGCGTCGCAACGGTTTGTCTACTTGCTGTTTATTCTCGCGTGCCAACGCATTATTCGCGTGCGCTCGGTACTTGTGAAGAGCGCTTGTGAGCACACTTCTGATTAGTCACTTTAGCTGGCGATCGCTCAATTTGCTGCGAGCCGTGTTTAACCTTCAATTAACGCTTCGCTAAAAGCGCGTAGTAAAAACCGTCGTGGCTGTTTTCTTTGGGAAACAGTTGCCGTCCATAGGGTCTTTCTATACCCCATTCGACTTTGCCCCATTCGGCTTTACTTAGTTCGAGACTTGCGCCAATGCCGGCTTCGGACATAGCCTCGGCAGTGTTAGATGCCGCCTCGATCGATCCATCTTCACCTTCCAAAAGCTCCGTTTCTGCGGGTACATTTCTCGCTTGGCTGAGGGGTAGGTGGTAAGCGTCGGTTTGCTCGGCGAGAAACTCCTCAATAACCTGCTCGTTTTCTTCTGGCAGGACTGAGCAGGTTGCATAAAGTAAACGCCCGCCGGAAGCCAGAGTGCTCCACATGGCGCGAAGAATCTGCCGTTGTAGTGTGGCAAGCTTAACAAGATCGCTGTCGCGACGCAGTAGTTTTATATCGGGGTGACGGCGGATAACACCGGTAGCTGAACAGGGCACATCTAGAAGAATGCGGTCAAAGGTTTTGCCATCCCACCATTGGTTGGGTTGCGCAGCGTCGCCGACCACCAGCTTGACCTTGGCGGCCAAACCGAGACGGTCAAGGTTTTCTTCGACCCGAGCCATGCGATGGGGTTCGAGTTCTACAGCTATGAGCTGCTCGAGTTGCGGTTCGGTTTCGAGGATGTGGCAGGTTTTTCCGCCCGGGGCACAGCAGGCATCGAGCACACGCTGACCGGGTTTCAAATCTAAAAGTGACGCGGCTTGCTGTGCTGCGGCGTCTTGAACCGAGAATTCACCGTCACTAAAACCAGGTAGCTGGCGAATATCACAACTGCTGTTGAGTTGCAGGCCAGAGGGGATCATCGGATTGCGACTAAAGCCAATATCCGCCGCGGTTAAGCGCTGTGCTAGCTGAGCGACACTACTGCGGGTGGCATTGACGCGTATAAACAGTGGTGGAGTTTCGTTGTTGGCGCTGAGGATGTCTCGCCATTGCTCCGGCCATGCGGCGCGTACGCGATTGGTGAGCCAGCGCGGGTGCGAGTAGAGAAATACCGGGTCTTTGCTGAGCCTTTCCGTCAGCTCGTCCTGTTGTCGCAAATAGTTGCGCAATACGCCGTTGATCAAACCGCTAGCCCAAGGTTTTTTAAGTTTGCGGCTACCTTCTACGGTTTCGGAAATCGCCGCATGATCGGGGGTACGCAGGTAGCGCAACTGGTAAAGGCCGATCAACAACAGTGCGAATACGTCTTGGTCTTTGTTGCGAAAGGGCTTGTCTAGCAGCGCTAGCGCTAGCAATTCAAGGCTGTGGAAGCGGCGTAATGTACCGAGACAAAGCTCCTGAAACAGGGGCCGGTCGCGTGTATCGACCTTGCTTGCGGCGCTTTCAAATTGGGTTGCGAGCGACTGGCCGCGCAGCACGCTAGCGAGGGTCTTGGCGGCATGAGCGCGAAGTTGAGTCACGCGCTTTGCGCTCCATTTTTATGACTAGTGGCGTTTTGAGGGGGTGGGCTATCACTGGCGTTGCTGTTGTTTGCAGCGGCATCAGGCTTGTCGCCAAGACGGGATCCGATTGGGCAGAGCTGCGCGTAGCCATTACTAAACTCGGCCAAAGACATGGCTTTTTTACCCGGAACTTGGAGCTTTGTCAGCGCTAGCGCACCGCTTCCACAGGCGACTAAAAGTTGCTGGCGATCATTGACCAATATGGTACCTGGCGGCTTGGTATCAGCTTTAGGGTCGAGATCGATTGGTGTTGCCGCATGAATTTTGAAACGCTCGCCGTTTAGCCAGGTAAAACAAATGGGGGCGGGGTTGAACGCACGAATTTTGCGATCGATGTCGATGGCAGCGGCGGACCAATTGATCTCGGCTTCCGCCTTGTCAATTTTGTGGGCGTAGCTGGCGAGGTTGTTATCTTGGGGGTGCGCTATCGCGGTTCCGGCACTCAGCTGATCAAGTGTTGCCAATAAGGCCTTCGGGCCAAGCTGCGCCAGGGATTGGTAAAGGTCGGCGGAACTGGTGGTGGCTTCGATAGGTGTTTCGGCGACCAACAGCATGTCGCCGGTGTCGAGGCCTTCGTCCATTTGCATAATAGTCACACCCGAAACCTTGTCGCCGGCTTCGATCGCCCGTTGAATCGGAGCGGCACCGCGCCAGCGCGGCAAAATAGATCCGTGGACGTTTAAACAGCCAAGTCGGGGAGCGCTCAACACGGCGAGCGGTAGGATCAATCCATAGGCCACCACAATCATCACGTCTGCATCAAGTGCGGCTAGCTCGGTTTGGGCTTCATCGGACTTTAAACTTGCGGGCTGAAACAATGGGACCCCAGCTGACAGGGCAAGCTGCTTTACCGGGCTTGGCGCTAGTTTTTTACCGCGTCCGGCGGGTCGATCCGGCTGTGTGTAAACGGCAATAAGTTGGTGCTCACTTTCGATCAAAGCCTGCAAATGCTGAGCGGCGAAGTCCGGCGTGCCGGCAAAAATAACTTTAAGCGGAGTGTCTGCAATCAATGGAGAACCTTAATGTAGGGCGGGAGAAAAAACGGCAGGGCGACGCCGTTTTGGCGACACCTACTGCTACTAGCCTAACTTAGGCCGACGCTCATCAGCGCAGCGCTGACTAGAGCGCTCGCTGCTGTTTTTCGAGTTTTTTGCGAATACGCTGGCGTTTGATATTGGAAACATAGTCTACGAATAGCTTGCCGTTGAGGTGATCAACTTCGTGTTGAACGCAGACAGCCAAAAGCCCGTCCGGCTTGATGGTGAACGAATTACCGTCCCGGTCGAGGGCGGTAACACTGACGTGTTCTGGACGGGAAACGGATTCGTAAAAACCCGGCACCGATAGGCAGCCCTCTTCATAGTCGTGCATAACATTGTCGAGCACGTCGATCTTGGGGTTGATAAACACCATCGGTTGATCGTTGGTTTCGCTCACATCGATCACTATCACCTGCTCATGAACATTGACTTGGGTCGCGGCCAAGCCGACGCCTGGCGCGTCGTACATCGTTTCGAGCATATCGTCGACTAAGGTGCGAATGCGGTCGTCAACTTCGGTGACCGGCTTGGCGATAGTGCGCAAGCGTGGATCTGGGAATTCGAGTATAGGTAACAAGGCCATTACGTGACAAACTTCTAGTAACTAGGCAACTTTCGCTGCTAACATTATGATCAAACAGCAGATATACTGTTTTTCGAGTGCCGATACGTGCAGGTTAATGAGGCCGCAGGCGGCGATTTCATCTTTGAATTCGCGTTTTGCATCACTACCGTGACGTCGTGCATGGACTATTATAACCAGTAGTGGCCGGAAAGGCTTCTATAACGCTGATAGTTGTTGTTAGTGGTAGCGATATCCTTTGTCGTTTCTTACAACGTTTTTAGCGAAAACACGTCAGGTAGTGGCACGCAAACGTGCCAAACTCAACAGGACCTCGTGATGAAAAGACTATTTTCTGGAAGGATTGCCGCGTTCGCATTAACGTTCGCTCTTGGCGGTGGCGTCCTCTTCTGTGGCGTCGCTAAGGCAGAAGAGCCAAAGTTGCGCGACAACTTCCCTACCTCCCACACGGTGGTAAAGGGTGACACCCTTTGGGATATTTCCGCTACCTTCCTACAGAACCCTTGGATGTGGCCGGAAATCTGGCATGTAAATACCCAGATTAAAAACCCTCACCTTATCTATCCCGGCGATCTGATTCGCTTGATCTTTATGGATGGCAAACCTCGCCTGACACTAGATACCTCCGGTCGTGTGTTTAAGCTCTCACCCAAAGCTCGTGTTGTGGCAACGGAAGATGCGATAGCGACTATTCCTCTGGATGAAATTAACAGCTTCCTGTCGCGTAGCCGCATTGTCGACGAACAAGAAATAGAAGGTGCTCCCTATGTTTTGTCTGGCATGGATGAACATCTAATTGTTGGTGCTGGCGATAAACTTTATGCGCGCGGCGATTTTGATACGGCTGAGCGCGTCTACGGCTTGTATCGCAGCGGTGATGTTTACGTCGACCCAGAAACCCGTGAAATGCTGGGGATGATGGCAAAGGATATCGGCAGCTTGGAATTGATTAGCAGCGAGCGTGATGTTGGCACTTTAAAAGCTACTCGAACCACTGAAGAAGTCCGTGCCGGCGATCGCCTGTTACGTCAGGAAGAGCGTGCCATCGATACGACTTTTTATCCTTCGGCGCCAAACACCGAAGTGAATGGTGTCATTCTCGCCATTGAAGACGGTATCAACCAAGTCGGCTTGCTTGACGTTGTGGTTATCAACCGCGGTGTACGCGAGGGCGTAGGCGCAGGTAATGTGCTCGCTATCTATAAGCGCGGTGGCAAAATCCGCGATCGCGTTAGTCAAGATTTGGTGCAATTACCCGATGAGCGCGCCGGTCTTCTGATGGTGTTTCGCGCTTTCGAGAAAGTCAGTTTAGGCTTAGTGCTTGAAGCTGAACGCGGCATTTCTGTATCCGATCGGGTACGAAACCCGTAATCTGTAAGTTAAAACAGTGACAGTAAGCGCTGTCACTGTTAAATTTCCGATATTCATCAAACCACAAACATCTCTTTCAAGGACGACAGTATGTTGTGTGCCCTTGAGCAAAGCCTACTGCTGTTAAGGTTGCCCGGTGTAGGAGCCGCTACCTATTGGAAGCTGGTCGAACGTTTTTCCAGCCCCAACGCAGTGCTTTCCGCTCCGCTAGAATCCCTTGCCGATCTCCTCACACCTGAGGCCATTCAACAATTACGTGAATTTCGCGAACGTGGCGAAGAATCGGCGCTCGTCGACAAAGTTCGCGCAGATATAAAATGGGCCGACCAGCATAATGTTGTGGTGATGGATACCGATCATCCGAATTACCCTGAACTGCTTCGCGAAATTAAACGTCCGCCGCCGATACTCTATGTCGCTGGGGATGTTAACCGTCTTTCGATGCCACAAATAGCCGTTATTGGCAGCCGTAGTCCGTCGCCATCTGGGCGCAGTTCAGCTTATGATTTCAGTGCTGCACTTGCCAGCGCAGGATTTACTATCACTAGCGGTTTGGCTTTGGGTGTCGATACCGAAGCGCACAAGGGCGCACTCAGTGTGCGCGGATACACCATTGCTGTGCTCGGCACGGGTTTGGATGTGCTCTACCCGCAGCGCAATAAGTCCTTGGCCGACCAGATATTGCACAACGGTGGAGCTATTGTTAGTGAGTTCCCACTGGGGACCAGTGCTCAGCCCGCCAACTTCCCGCAGCGAAACCGTATTATCAGCGCCCTTTGTTACGGAACCTTGGTTGTCGAAGCCGCCGTGCGCAGCGGTTCGTTGATTACTGCGCGCTACGCTGTCCAGCAAAATCGCGAGCTGTTTGCGATACCCGGCTCCATCCACAATCCTCTCGCCCGTGGTTGCCACGCTTTGATCAAAGACGGCGCCAAGCTCGTTGAAACGGCTCAGGATATAGTCGACGAGTTAAAAGGCTTTTTGTCCATGCAGTGGCAACAACTGAGTTTTGATCGTATACCCGATACTAGCGCGGTTGCCGCCGAAATTGTCGGTAATGAAGAAGAGGACCGCGTGTTGCAGGCGCTCGGATATGAGGCCACCTCCATTGATAATCTTGTCGACCGAACCGAGCTGCCTGTGGGCGAGGTTATGGCATGTTTACTAACGCTCGAATTGAAAGGTTTGGTGGCAAATGTCGGCACAGGTTATATGCGAATCAAACAGAGCAACGTACAAGGCTATAGAGTCGTATAGTCTTTCCGTCCTTATAAGAGTCTGGTCTAGACAATTACTTGCCGGAACGCACGAATTCCAGTACCTTTGCCGGCCCTCAAAAATTATTGGAATTTTGTTCCAATAACGGCGTGCCGCCCTATAACAGGTCGGCGCCACCATTTTTATAGATAACCTTAGATAAAATTTGGAGACGTTTGTCATGAGCAAGCCATTTGTTGCAATTTTAATGGGGTCTGACTCCGACCTACCTATTATGGAAACCGCTTTTGCAGTCCTCAATAAGCTGGAAATTCCTTTCGAAGCCAAGGTTACTTCCGCACATCGCACTCCAAAAGCTACCCACGACTATGTTACTGACGCTGATCAACGCGGTTGTGCCGCCTTTATTTGCGCGGCAGGAATGGCGGCACACTTGGCTGGCGCGGTATCGGCAATTACCTTGCGCCCCGTTATTGGCGTCCCTATCAACGGTTCGCTAGATGGCTTAGATGCGCTTTTGTCTACCGTACAAATGCCTGGCGGTATACCGGTTGCCACCGTTGCTATCGGCAAAGCTGGGGCAAAGAATGCGGCTTATCTTGCCGCACAGATTATTGCCGTTGGCGATGCCGATATGCATCAAAAACTTATTGCCGAACGCGCCGCTAACGCCGCTGAAGTGATAAAAAAAGACGCTGCGTTACAGGAAAAGTTGAAGTCGCTGTAAGCGCGACTTCATTCCCTCACCGATATAGGCAGCTAAACCAGTATTGTTAGCGCCGACGATGTTAGGGCCGACAAGGTGATTTATAACGCCCACCCCGCCATTCATAACGCTTGCCGCGAACTACTTCGCGGCGGCGTTATTGCCTACCCAACCGAAGCTGTATGGGGCTTAGGTTGCGATCCTAATAATAGCCACGCACTTGAACGCGTTTTGCAACTGAAGCGGCGCCATTGGAGCAAGGGATTGATTCTCGTCGCCGCTACAATTGATCAGGTTGAGTTTCTCTTAGACGGTATTAGCACTTCACAGCGCGCGCAGTTGGAAGCCAGCTGGCCTGGCCCAAACACTTGGCTTGTTCCCCATAGGCAACGTGTGTCGCAGCAGCTTTGTGGTGACCATGATACTATTGCCGTCCGCGTCAGCTCGCACCCTGTGGTTAAGGCCCTGTGCGAGCAAGTCGGCGGGCCAATTGTGTCTACGTCTGCCAATCCGCAAGGTTTATCCCCAGCGCGTAGCACGACTCAGGCACGACGTTATTTTGGTCGGCAGGGCGTTGTTTTTGCTCCCGGTGTTGTCGGCCCGCAGAAGACACCGTCTATTATTCGCGATCTGACCACAGGCGCAATTCTACGCGGTTAACCGTCCAGGCCTTCTCTAAAAGGCTTGGAGTAGAAGAATTAGAAAAACCGGAAAACCCTATGACAGTGCCGGATAAAAATGCGGTAAAAGCCTACCTTCTAGACCTACAAAACAGAATCTGTGTGGATCTCGCTGCCTGTGACGGCAAAGCCGAATTCGTTGAAGACACCTGGACACGCCCAGAGGGTGGTGGCGGGCAGTCGCGTGTACTCACTGACGGCGCGGTTATCGAAAAGGGCGGGGTAAACTTTTCTCATGTCACTGGCAATGAAATGCCAGCATCGGCCACGGCCCATCGACCAGAACTTGCTGGGCGCCGTTTTGAAGCTATGGGCGTGTCTTTGGTGATTCACCCGCACAACCCTTATGTCCCCACTAGTCATGCAAATGTACGCTTCTTTATCGCCGAAAAGGACGGCGCCGAGCCGGTGTGGTGGTTTGGTGGTGGTTATGATTTAACGCCCTACTACGGTAATGACGAAGACTGCAGCCACTGGCATCAAACCGCGAAAGACGCTTGCGATCCATTTGGTGGCGACGTTTATGGGCGCTACAAAAAGTGGTGCGACGACTATTTCTACCTAAAGCATCGCAACGAGCCGCGTGGCATTGGCGGGTTGTTTTTTGACGACCTTAACCAGCTCGGCTTCGAGCAATCTTTCGCCTTTATGCGCGCCGTAGGCGACAGCTACACAAAGGCTTACACCCCGATCGTAAATCGCCGTAAAGATATGCCTTACGGCGAGCGCGAGCGCAATTTCCAGCTTTATCGACGCGGTCGCTATGTAGAATTTAATTTAGTTTATGATCGCGGTACGCTATTTGGCTTACAAACCGGTGGCCGCACAGAATCGATACTCATGTCCCTGCCACCGTTGGTGCGCTGGGAGTACGATTGGACTCCCGCCGAAGGCACTGCGGAAGCCGAGCTGTACACCCATTATTTACAACCCAAGGAGTGGATCACTTGTTAAAAACGATTATTCACGGTCAGCGTTATTGCGTGTTTGGTAACCCGATTGAACATTCTAAGTCACCTGAAATTCATGCTGCGTTTGCAGCCCAAACGGGACAAGATCTGGAATATACCCGCGAGCTGGTGGAGTTAGACGCATTTCCCGCTACGGCCAAGGCTTTTTTTGCCAATGGCGGCAGTGGCGCTAACGTCACCGTGCCTTTTAAACAAGAGGCCTGTGAAGTGGCGACTTTGCTAACCGAGCGCGCTCAGCATGCCGGGGCGGTTAATACTTTAGCGATGCTTGAAGATGGCAATATTCTCGGCGATAACACCGACGGCGTCGGCCTAGTTACCGATATTACCCAGCGTTTGGGCTGGCAGATAAAAGGTAAGAAAATTCTTATTCTGGGTGCCGGTGGTGCGGTACGGGGTGTGTTGTTACCCATGTTAAAAGAAGAGCCTGTGGAAGTTGCCATTGCAAACCGCACACGCTCTAAAGCCGAGGAGCTGGCGACCCAGTTTTGCCAATACGGTAAGGTTTCAGGCTATAGCTACAACAACCTTCCCGCCGAGCCCTACGATATTATTATCAATGGCACTTCCTCGGGTTTTGCCGGCGAACTACCGCCCGTGCACTTTGGTTGCTTCTCTGTAGAAACCGCCGTGTACGATATGATGTACGGCAGTGAGCCAACTGAATTTATGGGCTTCGCCCAAGATATGGGCGTAACAAAACTTAGTGATGGTTTGGGTATGTTGGTAAGTCAGGCGGCGGAATCCTTCGGACTTTGGCGCGGCGTTATGCCGGAGACTGCACCGATAATCAGCCAGTTAAGTAAGCTCCTCGAGGAAGAGGCCTAAGCCAATTACCGCCAACCGTGAGATGCAGACGACATCTATGCTGACCATTCGCGACAATCACACTATTGCGGCCAGTTCAGCTGGTGAGCACTAAATGTTAACCAGCCGAAACCTACTCGCGTTATTGGCGGCATTTGCAGTGGGTTGGTTTGGTAGAGGCGCCAGCTTGGAGAAATCGGCTGGCGTGGCAGATGGCAATGGCGCTACTCTGGGCAAATGGCAGCAGCACGCCTCGACTAACAGTGGCCCTATAGGAAACACTATCACTACCCCCACCTTGCCGCCGGTCGACAACAGTACCGTTGCTCGTAAATGGCGGCTATCGTCTGATCGTCAGTCTAGTCATTCTGATAATGCCTCCACTGCAAATTCCGATCTAGCACTACAAGACCGATTTGCACAGCTGCTCCAGCAACGTCAGTACAATCAAGCAATCAACCTGTATAGCGAGCATGAAAACAGCGCCAGTAGCGTCGACATGCAAGCGATGCGCGCCGACCTTTTGGCGTATTTGGAAGGCTTGTTAAACGGCGGCGAAACCACCAGCTTTATCGAGCTCGTCGACGCCTGGCTATATCTTTATTACGCCGATATTGACGTATTACTGCTATTGGCTAAATACAATCGCGTCCAAGACTATCCCTTCGAGGCGCTCTATGTTTACCAGAGTGCGAGGACTTATGCTTACAGCAACAACGACGGTGCACGTGTTACCGCGGAGTTGCAGTCGTTTGTACAGGCCTACGATAGCGCCATGGCGGCAGAGCAAAATTGGTTTGAACTACAGAGCTTCTATGCCCAGCTTTTAGAGATGGATATGGCGGCGCCGGCCAATCACTATCGCTATGCAGAGCTGTTGTTAGCGGCTGGACAAGATGCGCAAGCGCAACAACTTTTAGAGGCGTTAGGGCAGCAGCCCGGTTGGCAGCAGCGGGTAACGACATTACTGCAGTCGTATTCGAATGGCACTGCCAAGGAGCTAAGCCGCGAGGCGGGGGAGGGCTACGCCTCGGCGATTCCGCTGCAGCGAATTGGCGATCACTTTTTAATAAACCTAGGGTTAGAAAATGAATTTGTGAAGCTGCTGTTCGATACTGGAGCTTCGGTTACCATGATTACCCGCCGAGCGTTTGAGCGCCTATCTGCGCAGCAATCAACTTTTTTGGGTACGCGTATATTTAATACGGCCAACGGACGTGTACGCGGCGACGTCTATCGTTTTGAAAACGTTCAGTTTGGCGACTATCAGTTGCAAAATGTTGAGATCTCCGTCAAACCCGTGGAATTAGGCGGTGAAGTAGAGGGCTTGTTGGGAATGAATATATTGCGTCAATTTCAGTTCAAGTTGGATCAAGATAACGCTCAGCTTCTTCTCAATACTCGTTAATCTATACCCCATGTGGCTCGGCCCAAACCCTACATCTGTTTTCCTTCGTGGTATGCCTTACAATGGTGAACACCATTTTGTCGCGGTGTGAGCCGCGCTGGTGACGTTAACATCAGTGGCTAGGTTTACAGATAACCCGCGTTTCCCGAGAATGACCCGCTATGAATAGCAGTGAGCAGAATTACAATATTCGCGCCGGTATTTACCTAAACCCAGCGGAATTTCAATGCAGTGCGATGCGTGCACAAGGTGCCGGCGGGCAGAATGTAAACAAGGTCTCGAGCGCGATTCACTTGCGTTTCGATATCCCAAATTCCAGTTTGCCAGATCACTATAAGCGCATCCTGCTGGCGCTATCTGATAGCCGTATTTCCAGTGAGGGTGTACTGGTGATCAAGGCGCAAAACTTTCGTACTCAGGAAAAAAACCGCAGCGATGCGATTGAGCGGTTGTTGGTGCTGATTCGGCAAGCGACTGCACCGCGAGCGCCGCGCATAGCGACTAAACCGAGCAAGGCCGCTAAAAAGCGCCGTGTAGAAGGTAAGGTTCAGCGAGGAAAAATAAAAGCCGCGCGTGGTCGGGTGAGAGGCGATGACTAATCCGAGGCACCGCAGACTTGGTTGCGACCGCCAATTTTCGCTTCGTAAAGTGCGGCATCAGTGCGTTCAAATAGATCTTCGATGGTCTCTTCATAATTAAAACACGCGTAGCCAACTGACACGGTTACTTGACCAATCTTATGGTCACCGTGGCGCAACGTCTGTTTTGCAATACTCTCGCGAATATTCTCAGCCACACGCTCAGCCCCCACTAAAGGTGTGTCTGGCAGCAGCAAAACGAACTCTTCACCACCAAAGCGCGCTGACACGTCATTGCCGCGAACGACGTTCTTGATTTGATTGCCGATGCATTTCAGTACCGCATCGCCAACGATATGGCCGTGGGTGTCGTTGACACGCTTAAAGTGGTCGATATCGATAACCAATAGCGACATTGGTGTATTGAGCTCTAGGGCCTGTTCGCTCAAGGTTTTAAATGCGTCGTCAAAGGCGCGGCGGTTTTTAAGCCCGGTTAGTGGGTCGGTGAGAGACTCTTGCCGTACCCGGGTAAACTCCTCGTGCATATGGGCGATTTCGGTTTGCGCGGCGGTTAACTTTTCACGCAGTTCCGTACTTACGTTGCTCATTTGCGTAGTTTCGGCGATAAGGTTTTTAACGATAGCTTCGATAATTTCTGTTTGGTCGCCACTATCATCGAGTTGGGCGCCAGCCGTACCTAGCTGTTGTTCGTAGACGGTCGATGAGTTTTGAGCATCAAGCAGCGCAACCTGAGCCTTAGACATTACGTTGTCGACAGCGGTTTTTAGCATCTGTACTGCTTTTGAATCATCGTCTACTACAAATTGGTGGTAGAGCTCTTCTACCTCGCTTTTAGTCGGTGTAGGGCTACTCGCTAGAAGTGCGATAAGGGCATTGCTTAACTTGTCGTTGGTTTTAGCGGTGTGTTGATAGCAGAGGGTATAGATGTAGGGGTTTATTGGCAGCCCGAGTTTAGCGGCAAAGGGAATTGCGCTACGCGCGATCTGTCCAGCTTCCTCGACAGAATCTTTGTAGTCTATACGCATAACCTGTGTTCCCTTATTGAATACTATTGAATTAGACACCACTGTGATTGACTCGGCTGTATTACCACTATCTGCAATATGACTATCTACTGTAACGTAACCTCGCTGTAGTATTTACAGCTTAGCTCGCCTTTAGGAGGCTTTCATGAAAATCGACGTTGTATCCATCACGGCGCACCAATTTATCCGCAATTTAGGGGGTTTAAAAACCGTATTGCATAAAGCAGCGACACACGCTGAGTTGAAAAAAGTTGATGCGACGGTGCTGTTCAGCACTCGCCTGGTGCCCGACCAATTTGCCCTGAACAAGCAGATTCAAATCACCTGTGATACCGCTAAGTTTTGTATTTCACGATTGACGGATCTAACCCCGCCATCGTTTGATGACAGCGAGGCCAGTCTTGAGGAGTTTATCGATCGGATCGATCAAACGATCGCGTTCTTGGAAACCGTTAAAGCGGAAGATTTTGCAGGCTATGAATCACGGGAAATCACTTTTTATTGGAACCCAGGTTCGAAGCTTTCCGGCGATATTTATCTACAGCAATACGCGCTGCCCAATTTCTACTTTCACCTTACAACCGCCTATTCTATTTTGCGATCTGTAGGCGTTGATTTGGGCAAGGCTGACTTCCTTGGCGCGATGGACTGGCAGAAAGCTTAGTGCGCTTCATCCCAGTTATCGCCAATACCCGCTTCGACTAGAAGCGGTACCGACAATTCGACGGCGTTCGACATGATCTCACAGAGTTTTGTCGAAACGTCGTCGACTTGTGTTTCGGCGACTTCTAAAACCAACTCATCGTGAACCTGCATAATCATTTTTGCGTCGTACTTGCTAGCGCTAAGCCACGCGTCCACATCAATCATGGCGCGCTTGATAATATCCGCGGCGGTGCCTTGCATCGGCGCGTTAATGGCGGTTCGTTCGGCCGCTTGGCGACGCATGCCGTTGGGGGAATTTATTTCCGGCAAATAAAGTCTCCGGCCTAACAGCGTTTCAACGTAACCGAGTTCAGCGGCATTGCTGCGAATGTTATCCATGTAGCGGGCAACGCCAGGGTAGCGAGCGAAATAGGTATCGATATAGCGCTGCGCATCGTGACGACCGATGTGGAGTTGTTTTGCCAAACCAAATGCCGACATGCCATAAATCAAACCGAAGTTAATCGCCTTAGCGCTGCGTCGCTGTTCTGTGGTCACCGCATCCAGCGGCGTATCAAAGACTTCTGCTGCCGTCGCTTTGTGGACATCTAAGCCCTTACTAAACGCTTCTTGTAAACCTTCATCCTCGGACAAGTGCGCCATAATACGCAATTCAATTTGCGAGTAGTCGGCGGCAAGAATTTTGTTACCTGTTGCGGCGATAAAGGCTTGGCGAATCCGACGACCTTCGGCGGTGCGAATAGGGATGTTTTGTAGATTTGGATCGGTAGAAGAAAGTCGCCCGGTTGCCGTAATGGCTTGATGGTAGGAGGTATGCACTCGACCGGTACGGCGGTTGACCATCAGCGGTAGTTTGTCGGTATAGGTCGACTTGAGTTTGCTAATGCTGCGGTGTTCCATAATCAATTTTGGCAGCGGATAATCGAGCGCGAGTTCTTGCAATACTTCTTCAGCCGTTGACGGTGCGCCCTTAGGGGTTTTTTTCAGAACGGGCAAATTGAGCTTTTCAAAAAAAATCGCGCCGAGTTGCTTGGGCGAATTTAAATTAAATTTTTCTCCGGCTAATTCGTAGGCTTCCGTTTCTAGTCGGTCCATTGTCTGTGCATGTTCAGTACTTTGTTGAGCAAGTGCCATCACATCAATCAGTG
The DNA here is from genome assembly GCF_001922985.1 of Teredinibacter waterburyi. GTDB lineage: Bacteria > Pseudomonadota > Gammaproteobacteria > Pseudomonadales > Cellvibrionaceae > Teredinibacter > Teredinibacter waterburyi. The sequence goes on along the minus strand of NZ_MRUH01000167.1, from coordinate 105,823 downwards.
CCCCGTTACGTTCTATTTTTGATAATACTGGTACTAGCGGCAGTTCGATATCGTTAAACACTTTACAGAGGCTGGGCTGATGCTCGAGTTGTGGCCACATTTTCTGGTGTAAGCGCAGGGTGATGTCCGCATCTTCGGCGGCGTAGGGCGCGGCGGTCTCCAAGGGGATCTGATTAAAAGTAAGTTGCTTAGCGCCTTTGCCAGCAACGTCTTCAAAGTGAATCGTCGAGTGCCCCAAATGCGCGAGCGCGAGCGTGTCCATATCGTGGCGGTTCGCGGTGCTATTAAGCACATAAGATTCGAGCATGGTATCGAAGGCAATACCCTGCAAGTTGATATCGTAGTTTGCCAACACATTGGCGTCGTATTTTAAATGCTGCCCCACTTTTTTGAACTTGGGGTCTTCTAGAATCGGTTTGAGAGCGGCGAGCAGCTCATCGCGACCAAGTTGGTCTGGTGCGCCGGGGTAATCGTGTCCGCAGGGTACGTAGGCGGCCTTGCCTGCCTCGACAGCAAATGAAACGCCGACGATTTCGGCGTCCATATAGTTAAGACTAGTGGTTTCGGTATCAAAGGCGAAAAGCTCAGCGGATTTAAGTTTATCTAGCCAGCGCGATAGGCTGGTGACATCGAACAGGGTTTCGTATTCGGTTTCAACCGGCTCGCTTGCTGGGCTCGCGCTAGCATCGCGGTTTGTTGGCGCAACTGCATTAGCACTGGGTTTGGCGCTGGCGCCAACGCCATTGTCGCCACTGTCCAGTTCGGCGACCCAATTCTTGAACTCGAGCTCGACAAATAAATTACGCAGCGTGGTGTTGTCGGGTTCAGCTTGCTTAAGATCGGTGTAACGCTGTTCCAGCGCAACGTCGGTTTTAATAGTGGCGAGCGTGTAGGACAAATAGGCCTTATCTTTATTGTCTTCCAGCTTTTTCGCCATAGTTTTACTGCCGCGAAAGGTCAGCTCGGCGACAGCGTCGAGCTTGCTATAGATAGAATCGAGTCCGCCCAAGCCTTGCAATAACGCCAGCGCCGTCTTTTCGCCAACGCCCGGCACGCCCGGAATATTATCGACCTTGTCACCCATGAGAGCGAGGTAATCGATGATTAGCTCAGGCCCTATACCAAATTTTTCACATACTCCCTCTGGATCCATCACCGTGTTACTCATGGTGTTGATCAGGGTTACCTTGTCCGTTACAAGCTGGGCCATGTCTTTGTCGCCGGTAGAGATAACAACCGGTACGCCATCTGTTCCCGCCGCTTGCGCGAGCGTACCGATAACATCGTCGGCCTCTACCATGTCGATAATGATCAGTGGCAGCCCCATGGCCTCGATAATCTTATGTAACGGCTCTATCTGTGAGCGTAGGTCATCTGGCATAGGCGGGCGATTTGCCTTGTATTCGCCATATAGGTCGTCGCGAAAAGTTTTCCCCTTGGCGTCGAACACGACCACCAGCTGGCTCGTTGGGTAGTCTTTACTTAGTCGACGCAGCATGCTTACCACACCTTTTACCGCACCAGTTGGCTGCCCTTTAGAGCTTACCAGCGGAGGCAGAGCGTGAAAGGCGCGATAGAGGTAGGAAGAACCATCGACTAGGACGAGTGGAGTGGTGTTGCTCATAGGGGATTCTCTTGTTTCGATATTTCTTATTCGATGACGATTCGGCTGCTAGGCGCAAAGGATACAGCAAAGTTGAGGCGCAGGTGGAACCTCAGGTGTCATGGGAGAAGTGTTACCTAAAGACTCGTGGATCAATCAAATGCCAATTAATGTGACGGGGTAACACTTAAAAGGAGAACTAATCGCCTTATCAAAAAATAAATTTTATCTATCTAAAAACCCATTTTTTGGCCTTAAAACACCATATATAGTGATTTTTGAATAGTATTAGTCTATATACGGGCTGTTGCAGTTGTTGGTAATTGTTCTCATAAATATATAGATGTAAAAAAAGTTTGCGTAAAGTGTTACCTGTGGTTACAATTCGTTTCGTGGGGTAACAAACGCCCTGCACGAAGGTCAGAATGGTTCTGACATTCGGTATCAACCATCCCATTTAGGAGTCATTGCAATGAAAACATTAGCTTTCGGCATATTCTTGCTGGCGCTCGTGGTCGGCAATGTGGAGTCTGGCGAGGTTGGTGCCTTCGATCCCCGAATTGACAGCACTACATCAAGTATCGATGTAGCGTTGGCGGAGATAGGTGCTAGCGGTAGCTGGGAGACACGTCAGGACGAGTTCCAAGTCGTACCCAACCGAACAATTGGTCGACGCGATATGGCCAAATTGAACAAGCATCTATCCCAAATTAACACTCAAGTTAGCAGTACGCTTGATGATTTGATTGAACAGCGCACGTTGGAATCCCTGCGTTTTTAGTGGCACCCGTGTAAGGATACACACCCCTCTCTCTTAGGTTTGATAGCCTCAACCTACTTGCCCCGCGGCGAAAGCCCCGGGGCTTTTTTATGTGCAGGATGCACGGTACAGCGCGGGCGCATGGATGCGCAGGAGCGCTGTTGGTGAGATTAAAACCATACCAACAAAGATCATCAAATGCTGGACGTAACGAATCGATTTAAGCCCGGCGCATCAAGCACCACATTTCTCGATATCAGCAGCAATTGACGCTAAATAGTCGCGATAAGTCGCTATTTCCATATTTCCAGCTAATAAGTCAAAACTTACCAGCGGTAGTTTCAGTCGTTTTGCGTAACCCTTTGCTTGTGCGATTTCGCTGCTGTCTGCGAGTAGGCAGCTAAACGGTTTGCCATTGTTTAGCTCTAACAAATGACGCAGGCCAATTTGCTGTTCGGGTACTTCAGTAAGTGCGGGGAATGGGGTAATCATCATAGCGCTGGTGAAGTGACCAAGACTGTCGTGGAACACAAGGGGGTTAGCGTTGCGAGCAGGCATCAGCTTCCGCAGTTGCAGCGTTAGCTCCGTAAGTTGCTTCTGCAGTAACTTATTCGCTGCCACAAGCTGTGGATACTGAATGGCGTAGCGACGGGTAAAGGCACTGGCAATAATGCCCGCATTAGCGGGGTTGAGCCAAAGGTGGGGGTCGTGGCCGTTATGGTTGTGATGATCATCGTTATGCGCGGAGTGGTTGTGAGCAGTATCGTTTTTGCTCGGCGGCCATATCACGGTTTCGAGCGCGCTAAGTTCGAGTGTATTTTTACTGTCGCGTTGTTCTAAGCTCGCACTCAGAAAGTGTTCGAGAGATTCTCCTACCCAAACCACCAGGTCAGCATCTTGCAGTTGTCGTTTGTCGCTAAGCCGCAAGCTAAAGTGATGGGGTGATTGGCTGGATTGCAAAAGTGTGTGGATTTGAAACTGATCGTTTAATTGCGCTTGCGTTACTAGGTCTTGAAGCAGGAGTGTAAGTGGGCGTATTGAGGTTAGCACCCGCTCGGGTTGTGAGCTGTCAGCGTTGGCCGCAAAGCTAAAAACCACCCCGCTGCTGGTGATCAATAAACCCAGAGCTAGTGATTTAAGAGAGTTGATGCGGGTAATCACCCGGATAAATTGAAGCGTGTTAAACATAGCTGGGAAAGGGTCCAACGGCGAGGCCGCAACATTAGTCAAATTCGGTAAAGGGGGGATCGTTCGTGCGCATACCCGCTAAAAACCACGAAGATGCCGCCTTAAAGTGTTATATGATAACATAACCATCCCGGAATATAGGCTAGTGTTTTTCTCGGCTATGCCGCTGAGCTGCACTAAGCGCGCGTTATACAGGCATTTCTATGGATTTCGAAAATGAATGAATCTGATTCGGCTAATAACCCGCGCTTTTCACGCTCGGTATCGGTCGGCAGGGCTGAGTCGGTGTCACCGATGGCCAGTGCACATGACCACACCGCTTGCATAGAGCGCGCGTTAAAGGAAGCTGATCTTCTTTGTGCTAACGCCGACGTGAGATTGACGGAACTGCGCCGTAAAGTTCTGGAGTTAATCTGGCAGAGTCATGCACCATTGGGTGCTTATAGGCTAATGGAGATGCTCGAGCAGGCGTCGGATCGAAAACGCGTGGCTCCGCCTACCGTATATCGTGCACTGGATTTTCTAATCGAACAGAAACTCATTCATAAAGTGCACTCGCTCAACGCGTTTATTGGTTGTACGCGACCGCGACAACCGCACGGCGATGCGCTGTTTATTTGCCGCGAGTGCGGCTTCACCGAGGAGGTGGCTAGCAAGCCCATCCAGCAGGCGATAAATCTCAGTGCATCCCAGCAACGTTTTGAAGTGGAAGATCAGTTTATGGAGATTATCGGTCGATGTGCGGCTTGTCGCGCCAAACAGAAGAGCGGTGCTAGCCAGGAGGAACTCCTTTAATGAACCTCGTTAGCTTACAAAATGTTGCGGTGACATTTGGCAATCGCGACATACTTCAGTCGATCAATGTCGATATTCAAGCCGGTGAGATAGCCACCATTATTGGCCCAAACGGGGCAGGTAAGAGCACCTTGGTGAAAGTCATTACCGGCCTGCTTGCACCCACCTCGGGACAGGTGCTGCGGCAACCTAATTTACGAGTAGGCTATATGCCGCAGCAGTTACGAATGGATGCAACCATGCCAATGAAGGTCAGCCGCTTTCTGAGCCTTGCCGACCCCCAGCGCCGCAATCGCGAGGCGGTATTTGAACGCCTGAATCTCGGCCATTTACGCAACAGCCAAATGCACAATCTATCGGGCGGCGAAACTCAGCGCGTGTTGCTCGCGCGGGCAATTTTGCGCAAGCCAAATCTATTGGTGCTAGACGAACCTTTGCAGGGTGTTGATGTGACCGGCCAAGCCCAGCTTTACCGGTTAATCGCAAGCCTACGAGAAGAGCTCGGCTGCGCAATTGTCATGGTATCCCACGACCTCCATTTAGTGATGGCGCAAACCGACTCGGTAATTTGCCTAAATCAACACGTGTGCTGTCACGGCAAACCAGAAAGTGTTAGCCGTCACCCGGAATATTTACGCTTGTTCGGACGCCAAGTGGCCGACGACATCGCTGTATATACTCATCATCACGACCATGATCACGATTTACATGGTGATGTAGTCGATAGCGAGAATCACCACCACACAGGCGATCATCAAGGGTGTCGACATGAATAATAATCAAGCGCTTAGCTTACTTGAATGGTTGCCGATGTTGACCTCGGAATTGTTGTTATTGCCGCTGTTAGCAGGGCTGTGCATCGCGACTGTGGCAGGGCCGCTTGGGTCGTTTGTGGTTTGGCGACGAATGGCCTATTTCGGCGATACTCTTGCTCATTCGGCACTTTTAGGTGTGGCTTTTGGTGTAATGCTGAATCTTAATCTCAGCCTTGCTATGGTCGCTGCAGGTATTGTTGTCAGTGTGCTGCTGTGGTTGATGCAGCGCCAAACCCAGATCGCTACTGATAGTTTGCTGGGCATAATATCGCACAGCTCACTGGCCTTGGGGCTAGTTGCGGTGAGTTTAATGGCGGGGAGCCGAGTTAATTTATTTGGCTTTCTATTTGGCGATCTACTGGCCGTTGGTTGGCAGGATCTAATCATTATGGCGATCAGCTGCAGCCTCTGTTTACTCCTATTGTTACGTTATTGGCGCCCGCTACTGATGTTGTCGGTAGACGCTGATCTTGCGCGTGTAGAAGGCTTGCCGGTAGAGCGGTTGCGGTTGCTACTGATGATTCTTATGGCCGCCACTATCGCGCTGGCGATGAAAGTGGTCGGGGTGTTGTTGATTACTGCGCTGTTAATCATTCCCGCAGCGGCGGCGCGGCGGGTAACGGTATCGCCGGAAGCAATGGCATTTGTAGCCTCTATTATTGGCGCAATTGCGGTCACCTTGGGCTTGTTAATGTCACTTATATACGACACCCCAGCAGGCCCCTCGATTGTGATTATGGCAACGGCCTGTTTTGTTGCGAGCATAATGATTGGAGCCAAGCGGCACGGCGGGGTTTGATGCTGCGGCGAAATATCGAAGCCTGGTAACAAATTCACAATTTTTAACATAAGCGAACACTTAGCTCACAGATTTTCACCTATGAGCGTCCTAGGATAGCGAGCATCCACAGCGCATTGGCAGCCATTTGCTGATGTCGCTTTATTTCAGAATATCTCTTTGCTCAAGCATGTTAAGGAAGAACTATGAAATATATGGCTTTCGCGGCGATGTCGTGTCTGTTAGTTGCGTGCGGTGGTTCGTCAGATGATACAACCACTGACCGAACCGACCTTAATGCAACCGATTTGGAGGCACGTTACAACAAGCTCACACCGGCTGATCTTAGTGACAGCCCGTTAAAATACGCCACCGAGGCGGAGTTAGAAACGCTTTTGAAGAATGGCATACGCCTATCATTGCGTCAGTCCTGGCATGGTGCTGCTTTTCTGTATGGGCTCGGCCGAGGCGTCGATGACGGTGTGATGCTTGAATCCTCAGGCGTTGAAAATGCTCAGCCGGCAACCGCCAGTGATGCGACCTCAAATTACTCGACTACCAACGTTCAGGTAAACGGTGTTGATGAGGCCGACCATATCAAATATGACGGCAAGCATTTATTTGTGTCGACATGGCCTCAGTCGCGTGGCGACTACTGGCAGAGCGAAGCGGAAATCCGTATTTTAGCGACTGACCCAATTGCAGCGACAGCGACCGAGGTTGCCACTATCCCAGTGGTACAACAAGGGTGGGGCGGCCTTTCCGAGATGTATTTAGTACAGTCCGAGCAAGCCGAAGCCGCCTCGGGGTTAGCAACGGTTCGCTCAGCCGTGGAGTTAATGTACTTCGATATGCCTAGCGTGAACTCCGAGATGGGTGATGAAGCCGCGCAAGCGTCTACTGCGATATGGAATGGCCCAGTGGCCATGGAGCGCGGTGTTGAAGTCAGTATTTATGATGTCACAGATCCGGCGAACCCGAACAAAGCCTGGCAGCTTGTGGTCGATGGCAACCTGCTTGGCAGCCGAAAAATTGGCAATACACTTTATTTAATTTCGAACTACTATCCGCACCTGCCTTTCCCAAGCTTGGCCGCAGCCGCCGCAAAGCAAAAGCTTGAAAAGGAAGCCGAGGTCGCCGCTATGACGATTGCAGAGCTGACGCCAAATTATCGAATTAACGATGGTGAGCCGCAGTCATTAGTGCCGCCAGAGGGCTGTTTGATCAGTGCGGATAACACAGAAGCGGAAGGTTACATGCAGCTCCATACGGTAACAGTGGTGGATTTGGCGGCTCAGCAAGTGGTCGATACACTGTGTCTTAACACTCAGGTGTATGGTCTTTACAGCTCGCTGGAAAACCTCTACCTCGGCGGCACGCGTTACGGCGAGCGGCACTGGGGTGATAGCTATACGGTACTACACAAAATATCACTGACCGATGGCAGTGCTGACTATCAAGCTACCGGAAGTGTACCTGGGAGCTTGGGGTGGTCCGCGCCGAGTTTCCGTATGGATGAATATCAAGATGATCTACGAATTGTCACCAGTGCTGTAGATGATCAATGGCAACCGGAACACCGGTTGTTTGTATTGCGTGATAGTGATGCCAGCGGCCAGCTAGATGTTGTTGGGCAATTGCCGAGTGACGCGCGCCCAGACCCAATCGGTAAGCCGGGAGAGGATATCTATTCGGTACGTTTTCAAGGTGATCGCGGCTATATCGTAACTTTTCAGCGCACAGATCCCCTGTATGTGTTGGATCTAGCTGACCCAGCAGACCCGCGTATCGCAGGTGCATTGGAGCTGCCCGGATTTTCAACCTACCTGCACCCTATAGGTGACAATTATATGTTTGGCTTTGGTCAGGATGCCGATGAAGCCGGACGTGCCAGTGGTCTAAAGGTTAGCTTGTTCGATGTTGGCAACCCAGCTGAGCCAGCTGTGGTAAACGAGCTGACTTTTGGTGGGCGCCACAGTTACAGCGAGGCTCAGTATGATCATCGCGCGCTGACCTTTCTCGCTAGCGGTGATGATCAATTACGGATAGCCGTTCCGATGACGTTGCATAGCCAAGACAGCCAAACTGATTGGTATTATGAATGGTTGAAAACCGGATTAGAGCTGTTTGAGATCAATGGCTTAGCTGGAAATGATGCCGAATTAACCCATGTTGGTAGCGTTACCGCAGAGTCTAATTCAACCAAGCAGCACCCAAGCTTCTATGGCTATGATCGCAGCGTAATACACGATGAGGCATTGTTTTATATCCACGGCCCAGAAGTGTGGTCGAGCCTTTGGCAGACGCCAGAAACTGCAACTGGCCCTCAGTAGGGGGCCAGTCACGAGCGGCAATTAATTAATGTAGGGCTATTTTGAAGCTGTTAACCCAGCGCCTTTATTTTAGGGGGCTGGGTTTTACTCTGGCTTAGTTTGGCCAAACGAGTTTGTTAACCGCTATAGAGCTTTGCGGTTCTAATTCGCCGCTACGGACAAGCGTGGCAAGTTCTGCAGTCTCGAGCGCATGGCATACAATTTCCGGCTTTAGCAATGTTTCGTTGGCGTGTAACCACACCCAGCAATTACGCCCGGACGCCTTGGCGGAGTAAAGCGCGTGATCGGCGATATTAATGACCTGCTCCCAGCTAACGCCGTGCGGCTTACTTGGAACAAAGGGATAGGCTGCAACACCAATAGAGCAGGTTTGGTGAACACGCAAATCGCCGCCGCAATCAAAGTTATAGTTTTCCACCGATTTGAGTAAACGCTCGACAACCGTAGTTACTTTGCTGCGTGGCAGGTGGCGCACCACAATCACAAACTCTTCCCCCCCCCAGCGAATCACGTAGTCGGACTCACGCAGTACGCGTTTGAGAATCTCACTAAATTGCACCAGCACAACATCACCGATCTTGTGGCTGTAACGGTCATTTACCTGTTTGAAATGGTCAACGTCGACAACAATAAAGGTAAGGTCATTCATATTTTGCGATGCGGCGCTGGATTGCCATGCCGTTGGCTGTTGCAGGTATTGGCGATTAATCATGGCCACATCATCTTCGATCGACTGATAGAGAAAGCGTCGATTGCGCAGCCCGGTTAGCGGGTCGGTAAGGCTTACGTCTTCAAGTTTATGGTTGAGCGTTTGCAATTCTTGCTGAGCGGCGAGTAGGCGCTGTTGCTCTTGGTGCAGGGCTTCGGTGCGCTCGGCGACTTTGCGGTCGAGTTCGCGGTTTAGCTCGTCTTTCATTTGGTGAATGTCTTTTAGTTGCTTAACAATAGCGCGTTCTTGGGCGAGCTTATCGCGCTCGTAATAGAGTTTATTGCGCTGTACTTGGGCCATACGTAACACCAGTAAGCACGCGGTCAGCACATAGAAGAAGTAGGCGAGAGGCGTTGCCCAAAAAGGTGGGCGCACGATAATTTTAAGTTCGCGAATATTTTCGTTCCAAACGCCGCTGTCGTTCGCCGCTTTAACCTGAAACGTGTAATCGCCGGGATCTAGGTTGGTATAGGTTGCACTGCGCCTATTGCCAACATAATTCCATTCAGACTCGAAGCCAAGCAATCTATACGCGTAGCGATTCTCTTCTGGTGAGCGGTAGTCTAAACCGGCGTACTCCAGCGAAAAAACAGAATCGGTATGGTTTAGGGACAGAACGTCAGTATGGTTGATAGACGCGGTAAGCGGCCCGTCTTCGCTGGGTGATACGAGCTTATTAAAGATCGAGAGTTGGGTAAACACCACATGGGGTGGGTGTTGATTAGAGCGCAGCTTGCGCGGGTCAAAGATGGTTAAACCGCGAGTACTGCCGAACACCAGCTCCCCTGATGGTAATAGTGACGGCGAACGGCGGTTATAGAGGTTTCCGAGGGGGCCATCGCGTTCGTCAAACATTTCAAATTGACCGCGTTGGTGGTCGAGTCGCGCCAAGCCTTGATAGGTAGAAACCCAGAGGTTGCCATCGGTGTCTTCAATCATCCCGGTTATGGCCAAATCTGTCAGGCCTTGTTCGGCACCGTAATGTTTGAAATATTCTGAGCCAGGGTCGAAGCGATCGAGGCCGTTGCCGTTGGTTCCAATCCAAATAAAGCCGGAAGAATCCTCGAACAATGCGAGGATCTGGTTGGACGCCAGCGAGCTTGGCTTGCTGGCGTCATTAAAGTAGTGGCGAACGTAGCTGTCGGTGGCTGGGTCGATTTGGTACAAGCCATTAAACGATCCAACCCAAATACGGCCTTTAGAATCTTCAATAATATGCCGTGTGTAGAGCCCGTTGAGCTTAACGCCGTTGCGGTCAAACGGCAGGATATGATCGAAATCATTGGTGTTAGGGTTAAATCGATTAACACCGCGTTCCGTGCCAACCCAGAGGTCGCCGCGTTTATCGATCATAACACTCCAAGGTTCACGACCCAGAAGTGAGCGGGGCTCGTTGGGGTCGTGCTGATAGCGTATGAATTTACTGCGATCGGGTAGCAGGCGGTTAAGGCCTCTGTCCCATGCGCCTACCCAGAGTGAGCCGTCGTTGTCAGCGGCGATATCCAATACGGTGCTACCGCTAATACTGTTTGGGTCGTCCTTTATGTTTACAAAACGCTCGAACAACCCTGTGTCGCGATGCAATAAGCTAAGACCGAAACCACAGCCGACCCAGATATCGCCATTGGCATCGGCCAAGGTTGCGAGCACGCCGCCATCGGCTAGCGTTTGCGGATCATTTGGGTTATGGCTAAAGTTGCGAAATTGCGACGCTTGTAAATCGATAACGTCAATTCCGCTGGGGAAGTAGCCCGTCCATATACCATCGGTGCGGTCGATAAAGATTTTACGAACCACAAAATTAGCCGGTCCGCCGGTTTTACCCTCAGCATAAGAGTACCGATCAGACTCACCGCTGGCGGAGTCGTAGAGGTGGACACCGTTACCGTCACCAATCCACAGCAGCCCATTATTATCTTCGGTTACCGACCAGACCGTATCGGCCTTTTCGTCGCTGCTGTGGGTGATATGTTTAAAGCTGAGCGTATCTTCTTCAAACAGGCTGAGGCCGCCACCCATGGTGGCCACCCAAAGCTGGTTTTTACTGTCTAGGAATAGATCACGTATCTTATTCGAGGGCAAGGCGTCAGCTACATCTGGGTTGGCGCGAAAATGGGTGATGTCGAGGCTGTCCGGATGAAAACGTACCAGACCGCTTGCATCTAGGCCGAACCAGAGGTTGCCGCTGGCGTCTTCTGCGGCAGCAAATACTGTGTTGTCCTCGGAGCCGGAGAGTGGCGGCATGGTATTGGTTAGTGCCTTTGGCCCGGGAATTAGCCTACCGGTAGCGGGGTCGAGTATTTGTAAACCCTTCGAAGTGCTGGTCCAGAAGCGCCCCTTAGAGTCTTCCATCAAAGAGTAGAACGCCCCAAGGCGATAAGCGCCGCCGTCCTCAGCTTCAAAGGTTACGCAGTCAAAGTTCTCTGCATTCGGTACATATCGGCAGAGACCTTCATGGGTCGTGGCCCAGAGCTCGCCTTTGGACGATACCAATAACGATTTAACCCAGTTATGGCTAATACCAACGGGGTTTTTGGGGTCGTGGAGGAAGGTTTTAATCTGGTAGCCATCGTAGCGGGCCAAGCCCTTGATGGCGCCGAACCAAATATAGCCGTCTTTATCTTGGGCAATGTCATTGATGTAACCGAGCTTCTCGAGGTCGGGGAAGGGGAGCGCTTTGAATTTTACTTGTGGTGGGAAGTGGCTGCGCGCATCCGCAGCGCCTACAAATGTGGGAATAAAGAATACCAGCGCTAACAGCGCCCCTAGCCAACTAAGCTTTAACAGGCGCGAATTGTCGCGAGTGTTAAATACATCTACCGAATGTAGCAACTGTTCATCCTTAACGTTAACAAAATATCTCAACAAATCGTTGGTCGTGCGGAGAGTCCTTTTATCGCAGACCTAAACAGCATCTGACTAGGACTGTATTGGAGGCTGGAGGTGCACCAAATAAGTACAGTCGGTAAGATTAATTAAAGAAGCTATTTGTGACATTTGCAATGATAAACCAAAAGATTGAGTTGAAGTGGGATCTAATAGAGCAATCGCGGCACTAGGCTACGCCAGATGGGCAAGGCAGGATAAATGGGCTTTCCTAGGTCAAAGCCAACCGTTTCCGAAGGCTAATGGGTTTCATGCCTATTATCGACGGGTTATTCATAATAACCTGCCATGTTTGTTACGGACTGAACGGGCTGGGGCGTCCGCGGTCGGAAATCTAATACCTAATGTAGCTAAGTACAAGCCCTGATAGACAAACAGACAAGGATTAGCCATGCCGCACGAATTACCAGAACTAGAACAAATGTTGAGGGAGAGCCTCGCAGACCATAAGCTGTCGCGAGAGGAAAAGACCCAGTTCAAGGCCTTAACAATCGACCTAAACGCCGAGCAGCGTCGCTTTATGAATAATCGCGCCTTCGATTTGATTCGCGCAGAGCTGCGCGGGACCGGATCGGCAACACCAATAGAGCTAAGCTTTAGCTTATTGCGCTGGCTGGAACAAACTCAAAAGGCACTCAATGGCTCGATTGATTGCACGGATCCGCGCGTATATTTCAGTCCCGGTGAGTCATGCCGGCGCGCTATTTTGGATGCTGTGTTGGCGGCGCGAGCAACTATCGACATTTGTGTGTTTACTATTTCCGACGATCGTATCTCTAAAGCCATCGTCAAGGCTCATCAGCGTGGCGTAAAAGTAAGAATAATCACCGACAATGACAAATCTGAAGACACTGGCTCAGATGTGGATTGGTTGGCTGAGCAGGGTGTTCCAGTGTGCATGGATTCGAGCCCAAGCCATATGCATCACAAGTTTGCCCTGATCGATGCAAAGCAATTGATTAACGGCAGTTTTAATTGGACCCGCAGCGCCACCGACCGCAACCAAGAAAATATAATGATCAGCTCCCATCCGAAGGCTTTAGCTGCATTTTCAACGATGTTCGAGACACTTTGGCAGCAATACAGCTAGCTAACTATAGGAACTTAAATATAATGACCGCCGCCAGCAAATCCAGCCCGAGTAAAACACCGCAACTGCCAGAGATTACGATTGTTCGCGTGGATTACAATAATCAGGCGCATCGAGAAGATCTCGTGGCGATGCTGGACGATTATGCCTGCGACATTATGGGCGGGGGCGCGGTCTTGCCGAGTGATGTAAAGGCGAAACTGGGTCAGGCATTGGCTGATTTCGGGGGTGCGTATAGCTTTTTAGCCTACCGCGGCGATGAGCCGGTAGGCCTGATGAATTGTATTTTGGGTTTTTCTACCTTTAAGGCGGCGCCGTTGCTTAATATTCACGACCTCGCTGTCATCGCCAGCGCGCGTCGCCTTGGCATAGGTAAACAGTTGCTCGCCGAAGTGGAAACCTTAGCGCGCGAGTTGGGCTGCTGTAAGCTCACTCTAGAAGTGTTAGAGGGGAATAACATTGCCCAAGCAGCTTATATACAGGCGGGCTTTGAGGGATACCAGCTAGACGCCACCACAGGTAAGGCGCTGTTCTGGCAAAAACCACTTTAAACTTGGCCAACAGCGCGCTCAGCTAAAGCTAGCGTCACAACCGCGACTCGGCCTATGACTCTAGCGCCGTTATTCTAGCTTGCAGCTCTTCCACCATAGCTTCTAGTAATTCGATTCGATCCAACAGTTCTTGTGAGGGTTCAGCAGCTGCGGGTGTTGCGGCACTGGTTACCTGTGCCGAAGTGTCGTTGTCGGCGAGTGCCGCCAGGTCGGGCTCGCCGCTAAACAGATGTACATAACGTGATTCGCGACGTCCGGGTTGCCGCGGTAAGCAGGCCACGTAGGGGCCACCGCCTTTGGCTACTAAGCCTTTTAATACAGCTTCGGTTTGCTCAACATCGTCAAAACTACACAATCGGTTGGTACGCGTACGCAATTCCCCTGGGGTTTGCGCGCCGCGCAGAAAGAGCACACAGATCAGCGCTTGTTCTTGCGGGCTAAACTTATATTCACTGAACTCCGAATTGGCAAAGCGATGCTGGTATTTAGCAATTCGGGAGCCAAATCGTACTTCCGATACCAGTAGCTTTTTGATCAGGCTGTCGAGTGTGGCTTGCACTTCGGTTTCTGATAGCTCGAGGACGGGGTCACGATTCGTTTTTTGATTACAGCCGGTGGTTAGGCCATTGAGGGACAGGGGGTATTGATCGGGAGTGGTGGTAGCTTTTTCCATCAATACGCCGAGTACGCGGGTTTCTAGCGCGGTTAACTGCATTTGCATATCGGTACCTGCTTAAAGAATAGTTTTCATAACCTGATGACAAGGTTGCCTTAGGCAATGTTGCCCTAAAGGCGTACTAGTGCACCAGCAGGGATTCGTTCTATTTCGACAAACCACCAAACCGCATGGCGCACAGAATGTGTGCATGAATGCACTGCAACAGCGGGCTTGCGAGAGTCAAAGCTAAAATCAGCTAAAGCGAATTGCCATATATAGGTGCGCAAAGCACTGAAAGTGAACACGCGAGCCTGAGCCCTAATTGTTAACTACTTGATATTTATAGCTATTTTAGCTGGCATAGAACCTGCTAAACATAGCTTTCAGAATATTCGTATTACTAGGGTCTCTACCTATGCTGTTCGGACGAAAGAATCGAAAACCCATTGTGATCCCCGCCAAGCAAGTTAAAGAGTGGAAATACACCACCTGTAACTATTGCTCCACTGGCTGTGTGATTGAGATCGGCGTGGATGAAGATAAAAAAATCGTCACTAGTCGTGGTCACGCTGGCGCAGACGTAAATCGAGGCAAGCTTTGTATCAAGGGCTTGCTCGAGCACGATTTGTTTAACAGCCCCGGACGCGGCACCGAGCCCTTAATTAGAAAAAAACACTATGAAGCCTTCGAAAAGACGACCTGGGATACAGCTTTAGATACCTCTGCGGAGAAGATCAAAGAGATTCAAGCCAAATACGGCCGCGATGCTTTTGCCGTGGTATCGACCGGTCAGTTGTTAACCGAAGAGTTTTACACCCTCGGTAAGCTGGTACGCGGTTGTATCGGCACCAATAATTACGATGGCAACACAACCCTCTGTATGGCGTCGGCGGTGAGTGGCTACAAGCGTTCGTTTGGTTCAGATGGCCCGCCCGGCTGCTATGACGATTTTGAGCACACCCACTGTTTTATGGCCTTTGGTTCCAACTTGCCCGAGCAACACCCAGTCATTTATTGGCGCTTAAAAGAAGCCTTGGAAAAGCGAAAATTCCCGCTGATTGTGGTCGACCCCAGAGTCACAATGCTGGCGCAGTTTGCCGATATACACCTGCCGATCACACCGGGTACCGACTGCGTTCTTATCAACGCAATGATGCATGTGATTATCAATGAAGGCTTGCAAGATCAAGACTATATCGATGCCAACACCCAGGGCTTCGATGAAATTAAAGCGCTAGTCCAAGATTACGATCCAAAGTCGGCCCAACATGTGTGTGGTATCGACGAAGACACCATTCGCAACGTTGCTCGCATCTACGCCAATGCGCCGTCGGCGATGAGTATTTGGACCATGGGTATTAATCAGAGCACGCACGGCTCTGATGGAGTGTGCAACATCAACAACCTCAACCTAATAACCGGCAATATCGGTAAACCCGGCGGCACCAGTTTGTCTATTACGGGCCAATGTAACGCTATGGGCACGCGTGAGTGGTCATCCTGCTCAGGCTTGCCTGGCTACCGCGCTTTAGAAAAGCCGGAGCACCGTGAGGAAATCGCCAATTTTTGGGGGATTGATTCTGAGTTTTTTCCTGAGAAGCGCGGCCTAACTCAAACCGATATATTTCCTGCCATTGAAGCGGGGCTAATCAAAGGCCTTTGGTTGGTTGCTACCAACCCGTTAACCTCTATGCCGAATCAAGCGCGTATTCGTAAAGCGTTTGAAAACCTTGAATTTCTGGTGGTACAAGACGTTTACGAAGATGTCGAAACAAATAAATATTCACATGTCTACTTTCCCGCTTCCGTCTGGGCCGAAAAAGAAGGTTGCCATACCAATACCGAACGCCGTGTTAATTTAATTAGTAATGTGATTCCGCCTTACGCCAACTCAAAGCCTGATTTTTGGATTTTTAACGAGATGGCTAAGCGTTTCGAAAACGGCAAAAAAATAAAATTCCCAGAGCAGCCGGAAGAAGCGTTTAATGAAATGAAACACCTTTCCAAAGGTGCGGGCCGTACCTTGGACATTTCCGGCATGAGTTACGAAAAAATTATCGCCGCGCGCGGCATACAGTGGCCGTACCGTGAAGGCGACGAAGGCTTGAAAGGCGAGGCGCGTTTATACGGCGATGGGAAATTTCAAACCCCAAATGGCAAGGCGAATTTAATTCCGGTTAAGTTTTTCAATAACAACGAACAGCCCTGTAAGGAATATCCTTTTTGGCTAAACAGTGGCCGTGTAGTGGAACATTTTCACACGCGAACGCGCACCGGAAAAATCGGCAACTGCAACAAGTTCAGCCCAACACCCTATATGGAAATGAACCCAGACGCGGCCAATGATCTTGGTATTGCTCACCAAAGCTATGTGCGCCTCACTAGTCGCCGCGGTGATGCGGTGGTGATGGTACAGCTTACCCAGCGAGTGCCGCGCAATATGGTGTTTATTCCGTTCCACTTTCACGATTGTGTAAACCGCTTAACCCTCGGCTTACTTGACCCCTATTCGCGACAGCCGGCATTCAAGCAGTGTTCGGTGCGGATTGAACAGGTCGATCAGGAAGAAGCGGCACGTACTAACGTTGAAAGTCGTACCTATTAAGTCGTACCTATTAAGTCGTACCTATTAAGTCGACCTATTAAAAAGTAAACGCCTGAGCTTGCGCAGCTAGCTCCATCAAAATTTGGCAAACAAGCATTATTTTGGAAAACGCAAATGAGCGAAATTAAAGACCCGGTGCAAAGTTTCGATCCCGCAACCGCCAAGCTTGGTGAAGAGCAAAAAGGGCGCTCCAACCATTGGGAAGTTAGAACCCAAGAGCAGCCCTATGCTTTTTTGCCCGAGCAACCAATTAAAGATCAAAACCGCTACGGCCAGTTAATCGATTTGGTTGAGCTTACTGGGCTCGATGCAAATCGACCGATGTTTATTAATGACAACCCAGAAGTCGGCAGCAATCCGAATCGAAATAAGCAGCATGGTTTTTTCTTTACCGCCGATAACTGCATTGGCTGCCACGCGTGCGAAGCGGCTTGTTCAGAAAAAAATGAAAACCCTGCGCACATTGCCTTTAGAAGTGTCGGCTATGTAGAGGGCGGATCTTATCCTGACTACAAGCGCATGAATATTTCCATGGCGTGTAACCACTGTGATGATCCGGTGTGCCTAAAAGGCTGTCCGACACGCGCCTATACAAAACACGCCGAATACGGCGCGGTTCTACAAGACCCCGAAACCTGTTTTGGTTGCGGCTACTGTACTTGGGTATGCCCCTACAATGCACCGCAGCTAGACCCCATTAAAGGCCAAGTTAGCAAGTGCAATATGTGTGTCGATCGTTTAGAAGTTGGCTTAAAGCCAAGCTGTGTATCGGCTTGTATTGGTAATGCCTTAGATTTCGGCGTAATCGAAAACACACCGGAAAATCGCGAGCAGTGTAAAACCTCTATACCCGGATTTCCCGACCCAGAGATTACTCACCCCAATATTCGCTTCCAGCAAACTAAAACCATGCCAATGGAAATGAGTCGCACCGATTCAATGCCGATTAAATATCATCGCGATGAGAAAGGTAGTTACAAACCTGTTGTCGATCAGAAGCAGGGTAAGGCACGTTTTTGGAATTTGTCACGATTAAACAGCCGAGAAAATCCACTAGTGCTGTTTACGTTGTTTGCTCAAGCTGCATTTGGCTTGTTTTCAATTCCATTTGTAGCGGCGCTATTTGGCATTGCGCCTTTTGTTGAATTTATGTCGAGCGATATGTTTTTTGTGCTCTGCGTTGTAAGTGTGGTTTTCACCGCATTCGGTTTGTTGATGAGCGTTACCCACCTAGGTAAACCGATGCGCTTTTATCGAGGTTTTAACAACTTGCGGCACTCGCCTATGGCGCGAGAAGGTTTCGGCTTGTCGATGCTCGCAGCTGGCGGCGGTTTAACGGCGCTGTTCGCACTGCCGTTAAATCAGACTATTAATCAATGGTTGAGCGATTGGTTTGATTTTGATTTAACAGTGCTTAGCAGTAGCCTTAATCTACAAAACTATATCTTGGGCGCGGGCTTGTTTGCGTTAATCTCCGGGATTGGTGGTATCTACTATATGTGCCGTTGCTATCGTATTAAGGCTCGACCTTTTTGGGATCACTGGCAAACTGGAACCTCGTTTGTCGGTAACAGCCTATCGCTGGGCGCGACCTTTGCCGGCGCAATTATTGTGTCGACCATACTTGTACAAGGCGCAGACGTTACTCAGGCATTGGTCGTGTTGCTGTCTTGCTTTAGTATTGGTTTGGCAATCGAAGCAATAGGCTTGATCGGACACAATCATGATATGAATAGGGCTGAACACGAAGGTGCCGCCTCACATTATGTGCAGTGTACGACGTTCGGAAAAACCTATGTAATGCGCAACTGGCTACTTGGCCTTAATTTAATAGCCAGCCTCGGTTTGTTGACTTTGGCGAGTGAAGGGTTCAGTACGTTCTGGATTCTAGCGGCTTGGATTGCACTTGCGTTGGTGAATATTTTCACTGCGGCTATTGGTCGGGCACTCTTCTATATTTTGGTTATTCCAACAACTATGCCCGGCGCGTTCTTTTGGAAGAACAAAGGCTTTGAAGATCATGCGCGGGATATCGGTTTGGCGAATAACCCAGCTACCGGCGTTGCTCCGCTGCATCACTAGGCTGCAGGTGGTGTGCCTATCTTGTTAATGGTGGAGGCGCGATAAAAGAATAGCGAATAATTGTCGCTCGTCGTTGAGAGCTAAAGGAAAGAGTTAGTGCAAGTGAATACTTATGAAAGCAAAAGCATACCGATACAGGACGTGACAGGGTTGACCTTAGCTGATGTGGTCAATAAAACCTGTTTGGTTGGTTTAAGTTACTTCAACCTTCAGGGCGAATTGCTTAAGCAAAATTTAATTACTGGCAGCGTAACAGCGGTAGACGCCGAAATGGGAATTACGTTGCAGCTGCAACAGAAGGCCGATGGCAGTGCCGCCGATTTTATTTTGCCGGCCAATCTTAGTTGTTGGTTTAGTGCCCCGAAGGGGGAGTTCCACACCAGTCAAGATGGTGTGAAAGTGCAGGACCCAGATTATTTAGTGACTTGGGATGTTCACCAAACCAAAGATACAACCGCCGACGGCGAACAGCAATGGTGGGAATGGGTTGCGCGTACCACCCCGCCGCAAGTCGGCGGCTAGAAATGTTTGGCGGTATCTAGTTAGTGAACGTTTGGCGGCGGTGCATTGTCGTCGAGATCAAGTGTAATTTTTAAATCGCGGGCTAAGCACGGCCATTTATCGATGGCAAACTTCCAGCCATTTTTGTGATGCTGCTTTAAGTAGCGTTCAAAATCCGCGGCCTTACAAAAATTCTCAGTTTCAAAGAGCGCCTCAATTGAATAGTGCACGGCCAAATCTAGCTGATTGGCAAACTCTTCGCCAATAATGTCGTGAACAATAATATTGGCGAGCGTCATATCCATAGGTGACAGGGGTACGCCGCAAGTCATAATAACGCGATCGTTTAATTCCTCGATTAACCGGTGAGCCAAATAAGCTTCGTCGATTAATGCCCGCATACCTTCATTTGCTTCAACCAGTTCTGGCGGTTGAAAAAAATAATCTTCCGCTATGGTTAAAAATCGTTTCGCATAGTTGTACACGCCGGCCGATTCCGTGAGGTCGGTTAGCGCTTCGATAAAATCGGGAACCTGCTCGATATAGCGTGTCACAAAAAGCCGAAGTGCAGGGACAGCGTTGTCGCGCGGTAAAGCAATACTATGGTGCAACCCCGGCAGGCGGGCTTGTAGGTACGCGTCGAGGCCATGCTGTTCGGATTCGATGCGTTGTGCTTCGGCAATAGACTTACGGATAAGCAAAATTCTAGACTCTGTCATAAATCACAAGGACGCTAATGTAGGCTAGAGGCAAAAACCGTCGGCGCAGGCTGGCGTTTCAAGGCGCAAGCGTGTAGAGGTTGCGAACTACAAAGCAAGTCGCATACCTTAAGCGCTTTATGTGTTTTTGCTCTGAACCTAGAGGTTACTTTAACAATAGTAGCAAGCGGGAAATTGCGCCACATCAAAACCAATAGCGTTGCTTCGTCAGAGTATAGAAGGCTCTGGCTAGGCTTGCCCCGCGAACAAGGTTAAAGAGTGTAAAGCTGGCCCAGAGACCGTGATTTTGCCAGTCGTCAGTCAGCCACCAAAGCGGGAGAAAACAACAGAGAACTGAAAAGAGCATCCAATTACGCATCAGCCGAGTTTGGCCGGCGCCAATGAAAATGCCGTCGAGAAGGTAGGTCCAAACACTCACAAGGGGCAGCATGATAATCCATCCAAAATATTCTGCCACCCCTAAACGCAAATCAGTGTTATCGGTGAATATCGATATAAAGCTACTCTGACCAAATGCCAGGACCAGTGTTAATGTTAGTGCGACGGCTAATGCCGCGCTGCACGCCGCGCCGCAGGCACGTAGGAAAGCCGCCATATTCCCCTGCCCAAGGCTACGCGCGCCCATCGCTTCTACCGCATGGGCGTAACCGTCGAGACCGAAGGCTATAAAAAGTACAAATTGCATGAGGATCGCATTCGCCGCTAACACCTCTTCACCGAGGCGGCCGCTTTGAGCGGTAAAAAAATTAAACACGAATAGCAGTGCACCGGTACGTATAAATAAGTCACTGTTTAGGCTTAAAAGCTTGCGCCACTGAGGCCAGTCGACAAGCCCATTAGTGAGTTGTTGCCACGACAGCTGTTGCAGTTTGCGCCGTAGCAGCCTGATACAGAGGTATATGGCAAGGGCGCAGGCGCTGTATTCGGCGATGAGTGTTGCGTAGGCGGCGCCGGCACTAAGCCAGTTAAAGCGCACAATAAAAAGGTAGTCGAGGCCAATATTAAGGGCGTTACTTGCCACAGCAATCAAAAGTGGCAGACGTGTGTTTTGCAGCCCGATAAGCGTACCTATGGCAATGTAGGTGAGTAATACGGCGGGTGCGCCGTAGATTCGGATGGTGCAGTACTGGTGTGCGAGTTGCGAAAGTTCGGCATTCGGGGCTATTAATAGCACGGCGAGGTTGATCAGTACCCACTGTAGCGCGATTAGGCTAAGCCCCATGGTCAGCGCTACACCGATACTCCGGCCGAGGTGCTTAAGTAGCGCATCATCATCGCCGCTGCCGTAGTGGCGACCGACAAAGCTGGTGGTACCCATCCGCAGGAATGCCAACATCCAGAACAGCAGGGCCATAATATTAGCCCCTATTGCGACCGCACCAAGGTAAATGCCGTCGGGGAGGTGGCCAAGCATCGCTGTATCAGCCATGCCCATGAGGGGGTTGGAAATATTGCTTAACGTCATTGGCCAAGCCAACTGCCACGCCTGGCGGTGAGGCAATAGAAAAAAGCTATTCCTAAGGCCTTTGGCCGATATTTGCACAAATCACCTGTTCTTTAACCGTACCAAAAGTATGTAATTGTGAGAAATCCGCAGATGTGGGGCTCTTAGCCCTTACTTATGCTTCCCGCTCCCGCTATAATCGCCCGCTGCGACAAGATGCCGCAGCCCTCTTGCGCCTGTCGTTTACGATTTAGTGCCATGTGTCATCATTACAGACGTTTTATCGTGTTGTAGTGATGCTGGGACGGTATTGGTAAACGCAGTAAGAGCGGTTTTCGGGGTGTTCCTCGATACAACCGGTCGGCCTTAACTGCAGCCCTTATAATGGCATATCCCGCCTCCCATAAGGGTCAACACAAATAATTTTTCCTAGTTCAATACGGAGATAGGGCGATGTTAAGTATTTCCAAGCGGTCGCTCGCTCTGCTATTCGCATTTTCCATTGTGGTGTTGCCTTCGTTGGCTGCTGCAGGCGAGTGGCAGCTAAATATGACCGAAGGCGTAACGGAAGTAAGTCGTGAAGTGTATAGCTTGCACATGACGATTTTCTGGTGGTGCGTCGGCATTGGTGCAGTGGTGTTTGGGGTGATGTTTTACTCCATGTTCGCTCACCGCAAATCACGTGGAGCGGAAGCGGCTCAATTTCACCACAGCACTAAGCTGGAAATTGTCTGGACCGTAATCCCATTTGCAATTTTGATTGCTATGGCATTCCCAGCAACTTCCACCTTGATCAAGATTTACGATACCGCTGATGCGGACGTTGATATCTTGATCACGGGTTATCAGTGGAAGTGGAAATACGAATATCTGGGTGAAGATGTCAGCTTCTTTGCAAACCTGAGCGATTCCTCACGCGAGGAGATCTACACCAAAGACGCCAAATCGGAAAACTACCTACTCGAAGTTGATCAGGTATTGTTAATTCCTACCAAAAAGAAAGTACGCTTTTTGGTAACGGCTAATGACGTTATCCACAGTTGGTGGGTTCCCGATCTAGCTGTTAAGCGCGATGCGATTCCCGGCTATATCAACGAAGCATGGACTTATGTCGAAGAGCCCGGTTTGTTCCGCGGCCAGTGTGCTGAGTTGTGCGGTAAAGACCACGGCTTTATGCCGATTGTGGTTAAAGCCGTAGAGCAGGGAGAGTATGACGCTTGGATGGCAGAAAAACGTGCAGCAGCTGCGGCAGTAGCTGAAGCCGCGAAGCAAACGCTTACTTTCGACCAGCTTTATGCCGAAGGTGAAAGTGTGTACGAAACCTATTGCGCCGCTTGTCACCAAGCCGGTGGTGAAGGTATTCCCGGAATGTTCCCGGCGATTAAGGACAGCACTATTGCTACTGGCGATATCAAGTTGCACTTAGATCGAGTAATCAACGGCGGTCAAGGTATGCCTCCGTTTGGCGAACAGCTGACTCCAGTTCAATCTGCAGCAGTGATTACCTTCCAGCGTAACGCGTTTGGCAACAATATGGGCGAATCTGTCCAGCCAATCGACGTTGTGAATTTTAAGCAAGGCCAATAAGGAGGTCGTAACCATGGCACATGGTCCTGCGAAAGGCTTGTCCCGTTGGTTCTACACAACCAACCACAAAGACATTGGTAGCATGTACCTTTGGTTCAGCTTCGCGATGTTTTTCCTCGGCGGTATTTTTGCGCTCGTTATCCGCGCAGAATTATTCCAGCCGGGTTTACAGATAGTTGAACCAGGTTTTTTCAACCAAATGACCACCATGCACGGTTTGGTGATGGTATTTGGTGCGGTGATGCCAGCATTCGTTGGCTTGGCAAACTGGATGATCCCGATGATGGTCGGTGCTCCAGATATGGCCTTACCGCGCATGAATAACTGGAGCTTCTGGATTCTTCCGTTTGCCTTCGCAATGCTGGCTTCTACCCTCTTTATGGAAGGTGGTGCGCCAAACTTTGGTTGGACATTCTACGCTCCTCTATCTACCACCTATGCTCCTGCGTCCGTAACCTTCTTTATCTTTGCGGTACACATCATGGGTGCGAGCTCAATTATGGGGTCGATCAATATTATCGCCACCATTTTGAACATGCGTGCACCAGGTATGACCCTGATGAAAATGCCTTTGTTCGTTTGGACTTGGCTGATTACAGCTTACTTGTTGATTGCCGTAATGCCGGTACTTGCAGGTGTTGTAACCATGATGTTGATGGATATTCACTTTGGCACCAGCTTCTTTGATGCGGCCGGTGGTGGCGACCCAGTATTGTTCCAGCACGTGTTCTGGTTCTTTGGTCACCCAGAAGTTTACATCATGATTTTGCCAGCATTTGGTGTGGTAAGTGCGATTATTCCAACCTTCGCGCGCAAGCCGTTGTTTGGTTACTCCTCAATGGTTTATGCCACCGCGTCGATCGCGTTCTTGAGCTTTATCGTTTGGGCGCACCACATGTTTACCGTTGGTATGCCGCTGTTGGGCGAAGTTGCTTTCATGTACGCGACTATGCTGATTGCGGTACCCACAGGCGTTAAGGTATTCAACTGGGTCACCACTATGTGGCGCGGGTCTATGACCTTCGAAACCCCCATGTTGTTCTCTATTGCCTTCGTGGTGCTGTTTACGATTGGTGGTTTCTCTGGCTTGATGTTGGCAATGGCGCCGGCTGACTTCCAGTACCACGATACCTACTTCGTTGTTGCTCACTTTCACTATGTACTAGTACCGGGTGCGATCTTCTCGATCACCGCTGCGGTTTACTACTGGTTACCTAAGTGGACCGGTCACATGTACGACGAGACTATGGGTAAAGTACAGTTCTGGACGGCCTTTATTGGTTTGAACATTACCTTTTTCCCAATGCACTTCTCGGGTTTGGCGGGTATGCCGCGTCGTATCCCCGATTACAACCCGCTCTGGGCGGACTGGAACATGATCTCCTCTGTTGGTGCATTCATGTTTGGCGCAGCGCAGCTCCTTTTGTTGTACAACGTAGTCAAAACGATTCGTGGTGGCAAAAAGGCAACGGCTGAAGTTTGGGAAGGATCACATGGTTTGGAGTGGACCGTAGCGTCACCAGCTCCTTATCACACCTTCACCACGCCACCAGAAGTGAAGTAATACAAATAGATTAAAGCGGGTTAGATGTAGAGCATGGCAACCGAGTCGGATCGTAAACAACTTCGTACCACCGTACTCAAACTACTCAGTTTAGCGGGCGCGATGTTTGTGTTTGCTATGTGGGTAATGCCGCCGCTCTACGATTTGTTTTGTGAGGTGACTGGCCTCAATGGTAAAACTAAAGGTCAGTACACCGCGGTCGAAGCTAAAGTGGATACCAGCCGTACCGTAAAGGTGCAGTTTGTTAGCACCAATAATGAAGGCATGCCCTGGGGGTTTTCGCCCCAGGACTTTTCTATACAGGTGCATCCTGGTGAGGCTGTGGTTACCAACTTTATCGCTCACAACCCCACCGAGAAAATCATGGTGGCGCAGGCGATACCGAGTTTAATTCCACACAACGCGACCGACTATTTTCACAAAACAGAATGTTTTTGTTTTAACCAGCAGACACTTGCGCCGGGTGAAACAGCTGAACTTGGCTTGCAGTTTATCGTTGATCAAGAGCTGCCGAAGGCAGTGAATACGATAACGCTTTCCTATACGTTGTTCGATGTTACGGAAAGTGCAAAAGAAGCAGTAGAGCAAAAACAGAAAGAACTCGTACAAAAACGAATATCCACTGAGCAACCGGCGACTGCCGACTCACAAACCTTAACCGCACGCTAGAAGAACAAGCGGGGTATTTTTGATGGAACACCAACACGAAACCTATTATGTACCGGAACAAAGTAAGTTACCGATCTTTGCATCGATAGCGCTATTTTTGACGGTATTCGGCTTAGGCAATTATTTAAACGAACTATCGGCCGACAAAGACGGCAGCGGCTTTACCATATTTTTGGTGGGTTTTGCGCTGTTGGCATTTGTTCTGTTCAAATGGTTTAGTATCGTTGTAGATGAAAACATGCGCGGTCTAAATAGCGCCCAGCTTAAGCGCTCCTTTGTGTGGGGCATGGGTTGGTTCATCTTCAGTGAAGTTATGTTCTTTTCGGCATTCTTTGGCGCGCTTTGGTACTTGCGTAACATGTCTTTACCGCATTTGGGTACCGGCCCGACCAGCGAATTGTTGTGGGGTGGTTTCCAAGCTGACTGGCCTTTAATGGTTACCCCCGATATGGCGGCCAACGGTGAAGGTGCCGGCGTTTTTGGTCCGGAAAAAAATATGAGTAACCCAGGTGTCGGCAACTGGACTGGTTGGTTACCATTTTGGAACACTCTAGTACTGATTACTTCCAGCTTTACCGTGCACTTCGCGCATACAGCATTGAAGAACAACAAAAAAGGCGGTCTGTTTGGCTTTAACGCTTGGTTGGGTTTAACTGTTGTGCTGGGTATTATCTTCTTGATATTACAAGTCGAAGAATATTTGCATGCGTACCAGCATATGGGCCTTACTTTAGAAACTGGCGTATATGGTACAACCTTCTTCATGTTGACCGGCTTCCACGGTTTGCACGTTACCATGGGTACCTTCATGTTGTTGGTTCAGTGGTTACGCTCTGTTACTAAGGGCCACTTTAGCCATCACGATTGCTTCGGTTTTGAGGCGTCTAGCTGGTATTGGCACTTTGTTGACGTGGTCTGGGTGGCGTTGTTTATCTTTGTCTACATTATGGGATAAGGCGCAGCAGCCATTGATAATCAAAAGGAGTTGTTGAATTGGATTTCAACAACTCCTTTTTTAATTAAGCGAAGTGTAATTTTAATTCTGCTGTGGCAAGCGTTAGGCCGTGATTATTCTACAGGGCTTTGTGTTTGTTGAGCATGGTTTGCCCAAGGGGCGGTATTACCAAGTTTACCAGTATAAATACCGTAACCGATTGTCGACATTAACAAGATTGCCAGTGTGACCCGCACACCTAGCGCATACAACGCTCTTTTTGATTCAGAGCTGCTCATATCTTTTAGTAAAAATACTAAGCCGCTAGTTAAGCTGACGAGCATCGCGATAAAAAGTACGACGATGATAAATTTTAACAGGGCTGCGCTCATTGGCATCCTCCAGAAAGTGTTAACGGGGTGGGTCAGGGCGAACTCTAAGAATAGGGCCGGTAAATCAGCCGTATTTTTAAAATTAGATTTACAAATTGCACGTGAAGTGAATCTAACGTAAAGCGAAATTAAATCAAGGCAAGCTTAATGGCCAGCAAGTTCGAACTCCACATCAATTGGCGCATTACCTTGTTTAGCGCACTGTTGCTGCCGCTATTGATAAGTTTGGGAGTCTGGCAACTTGATCGTGGCGAGCAGAAGAAAACAATACAGCAAAGCTGGCTGCAGCAGCAAGCGCTGCCACCGATCGATTACCTAGGTGATAAAGGCTCGAGCATGCGGGACACGGCTGCGAGTGAACAGGCAACAGCCGACAAAGCCGATCCGCATGAGCTCACGCAGCGCTACCGCCGCGTTAAAATGATTGGTGAATTTCGTACTGATCGCTACTGGTTAGTCGAGAATAAATTCTTTGACGGTAATCTGGGCTATCAAATAGTGATGCCGTTTCTTCTACTTTCAGGAGAAACGGTTTTAGTTAATCGCGGTTGGGTACCCGGTAGCGCTTACCGCATGGACGATCCAGAATTCACAACGCCAGATGGCGAGCGCGTAATTACGGGCACTTGGTTAAAGCCTTCGAATTCACGTTTTATTGATCAACAAGACATCGCAAAAATCACCTGGCCCTACCGATTATTGGAAGTGGATTCGGCGTTGATGGCTAGACAACTAGAGCAGCCGCTAATCGACATGATAATGCAGCTCGACGCTGACAGCGCTGGCGCCTTGAACATAAATTGGCAACCGATAAACATGTCGCCGCAAATGCATCGTGGCTACGCCGTACAGTGGTTTAGCATGGCGGCGGCGCTATTCATTATTTGGTTTGTTACAAGCACCAATATCGCTACTTGGCTAAAAAATATTCGTACACCTAAAACTTGAACAGAAACCCTATGAGCACGAAAAAAAACAAATTAACTCTCTACGCATTATTTGGCGTAACTATAGTACCGATTGCAGCGGCTTATTTTATGTTTTTCACCGGTATTGGTGTGCCCGAGCACACTGTAAATAGCGGCGTATTTTTACCCAAGCCGGTGAATGTTAAAGCGATACTACTACCGGATCAGGCCGCAGAACTGGCACGTTTTGATACAGAAAAACGCTGGCGGTTACTGATTCCCGTACCGAAATTATGCAACGACCAGTGTCAGCAAAATCTCTACACAACCCGTCAAGTTCATATACGTTTAGGCGAGAAAAGTGTGCGGGTTGAGCGCGTAGCAGTAAATCTTGCAGGCCAAGATGGAAGTACTTATTTGGACTCGATTGCTGCCGATCACCCATTGTTAAAGCGCGTTACCGTGACCGAACAACAGTGGCAGCAGTGGATGGCTAAAGCCGAGTTCAATCAAGACATGATGGATCGACACTACTATTTACTGGTCGATCAAGAAGGCTTCGCGATGATGGAGTACGACACCACTATCCATGGCAATGACTTGCTCAAGGATTTGAAGCGCGCTTTAAAATACTCTATTGAATATCCGTCACCCTAATTTAGATTTTTAGAATTACGATATGAATAAACAAAAAATTTGGATTGCGATAATTAGCCTCGCTTTAGCCATGGCCTCGGTGGTTGTTGTGCTTGGTGCGTTTACCCGCTTGGCCGATGCCGGTTTGGGTTGTCCTGATTGGCCCACGTGCTATGGACATCTTTGGGTGCCAAACGAAGCCCATGAAATTCATGCCGCGAACCAAAGCTTTGTCGACACACCGGTTGAGACGGATAAAACCTGGCCCGAGCAAATCCATCGCATTTTTGCGAGCCAACTGGGTTTAGTTATTCTAGTGATATTCGGTTTCGCATTGGCGATGCGAGCCCCAGCAGCGCCCTGGAAAAGTATCGTTGCCTTATTGCTCGTGCTCATAAGTGGAACTGTTGCGAGAATTGTAATCGGCGATAGTCTCGATCCAATACTCCTAGTGTTGGTGACCCTATACTTTGGAAATTTAATTCGCCTACGGTATTCAAATCAATATCAACAGTCGTTACTACAAAGTGACGAAACGAAACCGTTTCTTTTACCGGCGCTACTTGCAGGGTTAGTCATAGTGCAAGGGCTATTTGGAATGTGGACGGTAACGCTTAAGCTGTGGCCGCAAGTTGTTACTGGCCATTTAATGGGTGGCTTTGCCACGATTAGTCTGATTTGGTTATTGTTACAAAAAGTTTCGGGGCTGCAATGGCGGGGTGACTTCTCAGTACCTGTTTCAACATTGAAAAAAATTGCCCTTGTAGCAATGCTGATCGTAATAGTACAAATAATGTTGGGTGGCTGGACCAGCTCGAACTATGCGGCCTTGGCATGCCCTGACTTTCCGTTATGCCAGAACAGCATTTGGCCGAAAACTGATTTCGCCCATGGTTTTAATATATTCCAGCATGTGGGCCCCAATTATCTCGGCGGCCTATTGGATAACTATGGGCGTGTTGCAATCCACTTAACACATCGAATAGGCGCGATAGTGACGAGCCTAGCAGTGTTATTTTTAGCGTATAAATTGTGGCTAAGCTCCAATTGCTTCGCGCGCCGCTGGGCAATTATTTTAGTCGCCGTACTCTGTATACAAGTAAGTCTCGGCATAAGTAATGTAATTTTTAGCCTGCCGCTTACAGTAGCGGTAATACACAACGCCGTAGGTGCATTATTGTTACTGGTGATGGTCGCGATCAATCATCGTCTGCGCAGTATTAAACCCATTTTGTAAGTACTACCTTGGAAATTAAAATGTCAGAAACACGTGAAGAAATCGTGCAGGAAGCACTGCGCAACCATTGGCGGGACTACTACGAACTAACAAAGCCAACGGTTGTAATGCTGATGCTGTTAACATCAGTGATAGGAATGCTGTTGGCGACGCCCGGTATGGTGCCAATCGACATACTACTTTTGGGTAACCTAGGGATTGCGCTTTGTGCAGGTTCAGCTGCTACGGTAAATCATCTGGTCGATCGCCATATCGATTTGAAAATGGCGCGTACCTTTAATCGACCTGTTGCCATGGGCCGTGTTGCGCCCGTAAACGCGATCTTATTTTCTACTGTACTTGGCGCTGCAGGCTTAACTATTTTATTGGTCTGGGTGAATGCCATTACCGCCTGGCTAACGCTTGCATCGCTAGTTGGCTACGCGTTTGTTTACACATTATTTTTAAAACGCACAACGCCACAAAATATCGTAATTGGTGGCTTGGCAGGTGCGGCACCGCCGCTGTTGGGTTGGACCGCGGTTACTGGCGAAGTGCACGGTCACGCATTGTTGTTGGTGCTGATTATTTTTGCTTGGACGCCGCCGCACTTTTGGGCATTGGCGGTACACAAAAAAGCCGAGTATGCGAACGCCGAAATTCCAATGCTACCGGTAACTCACGGTGAGCAATACACCAAACTACATATTCTGCTTTATACGATCATAATGTTTATCGTAACCATGCTGCCCTTTGTGACGCGTATGCTGAATACCTTCTATTTATTGGGCGCCGTAGTGCTTGGATTAGGGTTTTTATACTACGCCGTGATGATGATGGTAAGTAAGCGTCCGTCTATCGGTATGGATACTTTCAAGTATTCAATTGTCTATTTAATGGCGTTGTTTGTAGTGATGTTAATCGACCACTATTACTTCCCAATACAGCCACTAATGCCAGCTTAAGAAGCCAAAATATGAACGAAAATAGCGAGGCACAGGGTGTTGTGTCAGTAAAGACTGCAAAGCAAAAACGCGGAATAACCATTACAATTTTGTGTATTGCTGGAATTGTGACGTTATTTATGAGTATGTTTTTACACAAGATACTCAGCCCGCGAATAATGTCGCCGATCGAGCTACGCGCCAACGGCGCAATAATGTTTGATAACCCGCGAATTATTGAAGACTTTAGCCTAATCGATCACAACGGCGAAGCCTTTGATCTAGAGAATTTAAAAGGTAAATGGACCTTAGTGTTTTTTGGCTTTAGCCACTGCCCCGATATTTGCCCCGTTACCATGGCAAAGCTTGGCCAAGTATATAAAAATTTAAATAGCGATATCCGTGATCAAACGCAGGTGATTATGGTGAGTGTTGATCCCGCCCGAGATACACCGGAGAAGCTCGCTGAATATGTGCCGTTTTTTAATCAAGATTTTATCGGTGTTACCGGCGAGTTTCGGCAGATTATGGGCCTTACCCAAAACCTAAATATCGCCTTTAGGAAGGTTATGCTGGAGAACGATTACACAGTTGATCATACGGGTAATATCGCGCTTATTAATCCCTATGGCCACTACAACGGCTTCTTCAAGCCACCATTTGAGCTTGCGCGATTAACTACCACCTATCAGTCAATCGTCACCACGTTTGACTGATATGGTTGTGCGAGGTTTAGGGCTAGGGTAGGTATTAAAGATTCGTTGTATGGAACAGGTTGCTAGCCGCTGCTGATAATTTTTGCTTAGCGGCGGCTAGATCTAAATGTGGGTTTTAATCCATTAACTTCACCACCTGAACCTCAGCTGCTTTTTGTTCTTCAGTTTTGTTTACTCGGGTTTCTAAATCTTGCGGCGAAGATTGCAGGCGAATTTCATCTTTGAAACCGCAGGCCACACATTCTCGATAATTCTTGTCGCTATCGTGGTAGTTAACAATCTTATCCATTTCACCGCAACGCGGGCAAACCGCGCCCGCGATAAAGCGTTTCTTTATTTTCTCTTGGCTCACGCGCTCAATCCCGAATGTCTTAATAAAGCGTCTACTTTTGGTTCGCGGCCACGGAAATTCTTAAATAAATTCATGGCTTCGTCGGAACCGCCTTTTTCCAATATCTCGCTCAAGTAACGTTGCCCGGTGGCGCTATCAAAAATACCCGCCTCTTCAAATGCGGAATAAGCGTCTGCGGAAAGCACTTCGGCCCACTTATAGCTGTAATAGCCAGCGGCGTAACCACCTGCAAAAATATGGCTAAAACTGTTTTGGAAACGATTGAATGATGGCGGCGAGAATACCGCGACCTGTTGCCGAATTTCATCCAATAAGGCTTGCGTGCCAACGAAGGCGTCAGTGCCGTAGAGCATATGAAGTTTGAAGTCGAACAGTGAAAACTCTAGCTGACGAATCATAAATAACGCCGACTGAAAATTCTTAGCGGCGAGCATATTGTCGAGCTTGTCGACCGGTAAGGGTTCACCGGTTTTATAGTGCGAAGATAAAAATTCCAACACCTCGCGCTCCCAGCAAAAATTCTCCATAAACTGGCTGGGTAGTTCTACCGCATCCCAAGCGACGCCATTAATACCGCTAACCGCAGCGACATCTATTTTTGTAAGCATGTGATGAATGCCGTGACCAAATTCATGGAACAGCGTGGTCACGTCGTTGTGTGTTAATAACGACGGGGTATCGTTTAGGGGCGGATTAAAATTACAAACTAAATAGGCCACCGGAAGCTGAATCTCGTTACCAACTTTCCGTCGCACGCGGCATTCGTCCATCCATGCACCACCGCGCTTACCGGAGCGTGCGAATAAATCGAAATAGAATCCCGCGACGGCTTCGCCGTCCCGGCGAATTTCGAAATACTTAACGTCTTTGTGCCAGGTTTCTATAGAAGGTGTTTGATCTACAAATTCGAGTCCGAACAAGCTGTGGGCTACACGGAATAGGCCGGTAACAACATGATCAACGGGAAAGTAGGGGCGCAACTCTTCTTGTGAAATACTATAGCGCGCTTGCTTAAGTTTTTCGGAATAGTAAGGAATATCCCAAGCATTTAGCTCGGTAACACCAAACGTTTCTGCAGCAAACTCACGCAGCTCTTGCAGTTCGCGCGTCGCAAAAGGTTTGCAGCGTTCGGCGAGGTCTTGCAAAAAGTCGATCACCTGATCGGTAGACTCGGCCATCTTAGGGGCGATAGAAAGTTCGGCGTAGTTGTTAAAACCGAGCAGACCGGCTAGCTCTTGCCTAAGTGACATAATCTCTTCAATAAGATCGCTGTTATCCCACTGGCCTGCAGTTGGGCCCTGTTCAGACGCGCGAGTGTTATAGCCTCGATAGAGTGCTTCGCGCAGTGACGCGTCGTCGGCCTGGGTTATGACAGTCGAATACACTGGGCCATCAAGGGTAAAAACCCAGCCGTCGAGTTCACGGTCGGTTGCCGCTTGTTTGGCGGCGGCAACAGCGAATTCCGGCAGACCGCTAAGTTCTGATTCATTGTTAACTTCTAAGAACCAACCGTGGGTCGCATCGAGGACATTGTTGGAAAAACTCGAAGTCAGTTGAGATAACTTAGCTTGGATTTCGGCATAGCGCTGCTTGTCTTTTGCCGCGAGCGCAACGCCGGAAAGTTTGAAATCCCGTATCGCGTTATTAATGGTTTGCTGTTGGGGTTGACTCAGCTGAGTGAAATCGGGACGGTCTTTGACCGCTTCGTAGGCTTGATAAAGCGCAACATTTTGACCGATCCCTGTGTAATAGGCGGTAAATAACTGTCGACCCTCTTCATAGGCCTTGCGCAATTCGTCGCTGTTACAGACGGAGTTTAAGTGCCCAACTGGCCCCCATGCTTTACTTAAGCGGTCTTGCCGTTCTTCGATTGGCAGCGCAAGTGAATCCCAGCTTGGCGATGTGATATTGGCTAACTGCTCGCTGAGTTCAGTTTCGGCTTCGTTAATCAGTTGCTCAACAGCCGGTACAACTTGAGCTGCAGAAATAGAACTAAAGGGCGGTAAACGATGGGATTGCAGAAGGGGATTGGCCATGGATGAAAGATAACTCTTTTAGGTAAGTTAACTAGCAATGTTGCGCCGAATAGGGAAAAAAACAAGTGTAAACTGCGCATTAATTAAAGTATGCATACGGCGAGTGGCCTTATCAGTCAGATAGTATAAATTAATCACAGTGTTAAATCGGCTTATGCAGCACCAATTAATCAACTTAACAGACCCTTGGTTAACTTGTTAGAAACAAAAGCCAAGGAAATTTGGACGCCTATAACAAACACAACTAAGCTGGATGATATATATACTATTTAACCTACTACACTAAAATAACCTCAGCCGTACCGAGGCATTTTATAAATGCGATGTTAGTTAATGACAGGTACCTAAGGCGACATAGTGACAAACAAGACTTTAAGTGCTCAGCAATCCGAATCCGGTCAGTTAAAAACCGGAAGGTTAAAATCCAGCCAAGCTAGCGGAACCCATTCCAGCATTGAGCGCAGTAATATTGCTGCGTTAGATCGCTCGGTAAAAGGCGCAATTGAATCCACCGAGCGCTATTATCGCGAACAAATATTTTCCTCCGGCTGTTCCAGCATCGTACCAATTCATCGAATTGGTGGTCATATAAAAACCCCAAATGAATTACTAAAGCAGCTGCAGGGCTCGCCCTATATTCAAAGCAACGTAAGTTTCGTGCCAAAAGTAATTGAAACCTTGTTAGAGATTGATCTCTATAAACATAACAACTGCCATTTCTTTTTTAGCGGCAGTATTGATGGCAAATTGGATGAGTTTGTTCAACAGGAGTGCGAGAAGGTGGTGTCGTTCGCCACTATTGCTCAGCCTGAACTGGAAGAGGAGACACCAGTCTCGGACTGGCGAAACCTAGAAGCGCAGATTGCGAAATTGATGAAGCGATATCCAGTACTGGAAGAGTTAGACGTCGACTCGCTGATCGCAACAGTGACTTATATCATTGACCAAATAGAGTTCGACGACGTAATTGTTAGCTATCTTGATATTCTTAGCGAGTCAAAGTGGGCGGACAAGTTAATGATTAATCACGGTGCAATTTTGTTTATGGTCGCGATGGCACGATCACTAAATTGGAACGAGCAGGAGTTAAAACAGTTGGTGAGTCTGGGCCTGTTAAAAGATTTAGGCTACGCGCGCCTGAACGATGAGGTTGCAGACTTCGATATAATGCACCCCTTAGTTGGCTATGAAATGCTGACCGAAGCGAAAAGTACGAGCTCTGCGCAGACAATACTTACCCAAAAACTGCTCAATGCCGTGTTGGTACATCACGAGTTTAAGGACGGTTCCGGCCCACTCGCAAGAATGCGCCACCCGCTGGTATGTAAAGTACTTGCAGATGAGATGCCGCAAATCGCGCAAATCTCGGGGTTATGCGATCTTTATCTAGGATTACTAGAACACTACAGCGCAGGGATTGCTTTTGCAGTGACCTGTGGCTTCGTTTTGGGGCAAGGCGATTTAGAGCCCCGCTACGACACCGAAATTATCCACGCGTTTATTGCAACTTTTGAGGCGGGCAGTTACCTATCGGCAACCATCTCAGAGCCAGAAGCTAACGACATTACCGCCAGTGTGTTAGCGGCTTTTAAAGATCAAACCCTAAAGCGTAATGTCTCAGAAATTGTTCGCACTAAAAGCGATTCTCACTACGGCCGTATCACCCTAGCGCTGAATATTGTTCGAAATATCGCAAAGGTGCAGCCGGCGCAGATGTGTGAAGGTGCATTGATAAGCGCACTTAGGTTACCGTTGGAATTTGGGATCACCTATTAGTTAGTAGCCGATAACAAGTTCCGTATTCCGTTCGGAATAAAACCCACCTAAACTTCTCGTTCCGCTCTATTTGCCGCGAGCCGCTGTACAAACCCCAGTGTACTTTTCGACGCACCAATACTCTAATACCCCTAGTGATCGGTTCCTGCGATGACGCTCTAGTACCCGCTGACTACTCTAATGACGATAGCGGCTCCAGTTCTGGAGGTGTTAGTATTCCCTACTTATTGATTAGGCTAGTCGCCCTGTTGGGCTTTAGCCGACGTATTTGGAGAGTTTAAGCATGAGCAGCATCGATAATATTCGCCCATTTCGCGGCGTGTCGCCCAGCTTAGGGGTTGAGGTTTTTGTTGACCCCAGCGCCGTGGTTATCGGCGATGCCACGTTGGGGGACGATGTGTCGGTGTGGCCTTGCGCGGTCATTCGCGGCGATATGCATTCTATTCAGATCGGCGCGCGCACCAGCGTGCAAGATAATGCGGTACTGCATATTACCCATGCGAGCGACTATAATCCCGCAGGTTATCCGCTGGTTATCGGCGATGATGTCACCATCGGCCACGGCGCTTGCTTGCATGGCTGCCGCATTGGCAGCCGAGTCCTAATTGGCATAGGTGCGACAGTATTAGATGGTGCGGTAGTTGAAGATGAAGTGATGATTGGCGCCGGCAGTTTGGTGCCCCCAGGCAAGCGACTGGAGTCGGGTTATCTCTACGTTGGCAGCCCGGTAAAACAGGCGCGGCCACTTAAAGATTCAGAAAAAGCCTTTTTTAGTTATTCAGCACAAAACTATGTAGCGCTTAAAAACGAATATCTACGCGAACAAAAATCACTCGCGTAGTTTACTGACAATTTTTTTCGAGGTTCCACCATGAACGTTCAGTTTAAAGCTAATTTAATGGAACAGACCATGCGCTGGTTTGGCCCCAAAGACCCAGTGACGTTAAGTGATTTACGCCAAGCGGGTTGTAGCGGCGTGGTGAGTGCGTTACACCAAATTGCGAATGGTGTGGTGTGGGAAGTGGCAGAGATTCAGGCGCGTAAAACTGAAATCGAAGCGGCGGGTATGCGCTGGAGTGTGGTGGAAAGTTTACCGGTACACGAAGATATTAAATCGCAAGCGGCCGGCTTCGAAACCTATATTGAAAATTATAAAACAAGCCTACGCAACCTGGCGGCCTGTGGCGTCGGAGTGATTACCTACAACTTTATGCCGCTGTTGGATTGGACGCGCACCGACCTTAACTTTGCCATGCCCGACGGCGGTAAAGCACTGCGGTTCGATATGATTGAAGTGGCCGCTTACGATATTCATATTTTGCAGCGGCCAAACGCCGCCGCCGATTACAGCGCCGAGGTGCAAACCCTAGCGTTGCAAAAATATCAGCAGTTGAACGACGCAGATAAGATTGCCCTAGAGCAAACCATAGTCGCGGGTTTGCCGGGCAGTGAAGTGACCTTCTCTACCGAAATGTTTTTGCAGGCGATTATGGCGTATCACGATATTGGCCCGGAAAAATACAAACAAAATCTTATCTATTTTCTAAAACAAGTGTGCCCCGTTGCCGACGAAGTTGGGGTTAAGTTAGTGGTGCATCCCGATGATCCGCCCTTTGCCATTTACGGATTGCCACGTGTTGTGAGTACTGCGCAGGACCTCACCGATATTTTTAGCGCAGTGCCAAACAAATCTAACGGCCTGTGTTTTTGCGCGGGGTCTTTTAGTATTCGAGCCGATAACAATTTGGTCGAGATGATTAAAACCTTTGGCGAACGCATTGAGTTTATTCACCTGCGTAATACTCAACGAGAAGATTACGGTAGCTTTTACGAGGCCCAGCATCTCGATGGCAGTATTGATATGTACGAGGTGATTAAAGCGATTTTACAGGTGTCGCGAGCGCGTAACGTATCGATACCGATGCGCCCCGATCACGGCCACCAAATATTGGATGATCTTAAAAAGAAAACGAATCCAGGCTATTCCGCCATCGGTCGACTTAAAGGCTTGGCCGAATTGCGCGGCTTGGAATTGGGGATAGCGCGGGGAATGGTTGCCTAATGATTGATTTTTGTTTGAAAGTACGTCGCGTTTTATTACCGACGCTATTAATAGCGGCTGTAGTTTCTGGCTGCCAACAGAAGCCCGCTGCCACGGTCAGCGATCCATCAAGTCCACATGCTATGGAAAAATTAGATATCACTCATACCTTGTTGATCGGTTCATACACTCCCGCAGCGCCAAGCCTAGACGCTGATGGTAAGCCCTTACCGCTTAGCGAAGGAATCTACGCGGTTGGTTTTGATGCAAGCACAAAAAATTTGGGTGAACCGGTATTGATTGCAAAGACCCATAATCCATCTTGGTTGAGTCTTAGCCCTAGTAATCAAACCGTCTACGCCGTAGACGAAAAAGACCCAGGTGAACTCAATAGTTTTCGATGGTTTAGTGAAAAACCACGAGCGAGTTTAATTGATAGCAAAGCCAGCGGCGGTGCATCTCCCTGCCACGCCGCACTCAGCCCAGATATGCAATACCTTGCGGTCGGTAATTACATGGGCGGCAATCTTGCTGTTTTTAAGGTGGATACAGAAACCGGCGTTCCGGCGTCGGAACCACAACTGCGTCAACATCGCGGTAACGGCCCCAACAAAAATCGACAAGAAGCCCCCCACGCACACTGGGTAGGCTGGAATAATACGGGCGATATTTTGTATGCAGTCGATTTAGGTATCGACACCGTAATGGGTTATCGATTCAACGCTGTGAACGGCGAGCTTGGCGAGGGCTTTGTTGCGTTTAAAGCCGCCGCAGGTGCTGGCCCTAGGCACATGGTTTTTGATAAAGCCGGTAGTCACGCTTACATTGTCAACGAGCTCGCTAATACCGTTAGCGTGGTAAGGGTTACGGCGTCGGGTGAATTTGTGGAGCAGCAAAATTTATCGAGTTTGCCCCGCGACTTTAGTGAGCACTCGCAATCGGCCCACATTCAATTATCGGCAGATGGCGCACATCTTTACGTGAGCAATCGCGGTCACAACTCCATTGCAGTTTTCCAAGTGGCAGTTGACGGCGGGCTGAGCTTAAGCCAAACCTTTTCGACCCAAGGGAAATGGCCGCGCGGATTTTTATTATTGGATGACGCCAAGGTACTGTTCGTTGTAAACGAAGAAAGTAACTCGCTGGTTTTACTGGATGTTAACAGTGATGGCTTGTTGAGCTTTAGCGGCCGCAAATGGGACCTTGGTCAGCCGACTTATATTGGTCTCTGGCAAGAAAAATAAAACCGGTGGGGGCGTCGCCTCCGTCTAGGATTAGACCTCGAGCGGATATAGGTACATAGCTTAGCGAGCCCGAAGTAAATGGTTCACACCTGCTGATACGACTTAAACGCGTAACGGGCCGTTGAACTGTGGAGCTAACCCTACCTTTACGCCTAGCCCTGTAAAATCGATTCTTTTTTCCCAAGTGAGACCACCTTATGCAATATCGTAAACTCGGCAAGTCCGGCCTTAAAGTCAGCGCACTATCTCTGGGTTCATGGGTAACCTTTGGCAAGCAAGTCGATGTAGGCTTGGCGAAAGATATGATCAAAACGGCGTTCGATTTGGGTATTAATTTTTTTGACAATGCCGAGGGCTACGAAGCGGGTGAGTCTGAAATCGTAATGGGTAACGCGATCAAAGACTTGGGCCTGCCACGAGATGAATTCTGTGTTTCCAGCAAGGTCTTTTGGGGTGGTAAAAAACCTACTCAATTAGGTTTAAGCGCCAAACATGTTACCGATGCCTGCAATGCCGCATTGACACGTCTACAGGTGGATTACCTCGATCTCTACTTTTGCCACCGTCCAGACTTGGATACACCCGTTGAAGAAACCGTGCGTGCCATGCACAACTTGGTCTTGCAGGGCAAAGTGATCTATTGGGGAACATCCGAGTGGAGCGCTCAGCAGATTATGGAAGCGCACCATGTAGCTCGTCGCGACAACCTAACGCCGCCTACCATGGAACAACCACAGTACAACCTGTTTGAGCGAAACCGCGTGGAAGATGAATATCGTGATCTTTATACCGGCGTTGGCTTGGGTACAACTGTTTGGTCGCCATTGGCAAGCGGTGTATTAACCGGCAAGTACAATCAGGGTATTGGTAGTGATGGTCGCCTTAACCTGCCCGGTTACGAATGGCTGAAAGAAATGTATGAGTCTGAAGAAGGTCAGTCGAAAATCGAAAAAACCCGAGCCCTCAGTGAAGTGGCGCAGGACATAGGTGTACCGGTACACCACCTAGCTTTAGCTTGGTGCCTTAAAAACCCCAATGTGAGTACCGTTATTCTGGGTGCTTCCCGCACCGCACAACTAGTCGATAACGTTAAAGCGCTTGAAGCTATTGAGAAAATTACCGCCGAAGTGAACGAGCGTATCGAAAACATCGTTCAAAACCGCCCCGACGAACCGGTTCGCTGGGAGCTGATTTAGATTTTTTCGGTCTTGCGAAACTTTTTTGAACTTATTGATAAAGCCTTGGGTCATATTAAGTGTACCTAGTAGGTACATGAAGTTTTCTCCAGATTTATTGATCTAGCTTCCCAAAGTGACTCTTAGCCCCGCCCCCTCTGGCGGGGCTTTTTTATGTACAGGATGTACGTATGCCGTGAAGCACAGGGATGTGCGAGAGCGGCGATGTACGGTATGGATGTACGTATGCCGTGAAGCACAGGGATGTGCGAGAGCGGCGATGTACGGCGTGGATGTACGTATGCCGTGAAGCACAGGGATGTGCGAGAGCGGCGATGTACGGCGTGGATGTACGTATGCCGTGAAGCACAAGGATGTGCGAGAGCGGCGATGTAAAGTGTGGATACAGACGAAAAAAACCGGCTTACGCCGGCTTTTAGCATTGTTGCTTAACTAATAGATTAGCGGTTGTTACAAGCGCTAACCGAAATACAGCTTACTTGATTCTCCCAGCCCCAACCGGTGCTAGCGACTTCGCATAGTGGTACATTCGAGCCATACCAGTCACACACACCGCCGGACGTATTGCCGCCAGATGAACTGGAAGAGCTTGAACTACTGCTGGAACTGGAAGAGCTTGAGCTGCTAGAACTTGAAGAGCTACTTGAGCTACTTGAGCTAGAGGAGCTAGAGGAGCTACTAGAGCTCGATGAACTACTTGAGCCAGTCGCAGCGTCGACTAAACCGTAGCCACCACCCTGAGCAGAACAGGTGCTACTGGCAACACAACTGGCGCCATTTTCGTATCCCCAACCACTACTGGTATTGCTACAAACGGGTGTAAGGGTTCCATACCAATTACACTGCTGTACGCCACTAGAAGCTGAGCCGGAAGAGCTAGAACTTGACGAACTAGAGGAACTTGAACTAGACGAGCCAGCCCCAGCAGTCGTACCCCAGCCAGATATCAAGTTGCGCACAAACTTGCCCGACGTGGTCAGTTCCGAACTTGACCAGCCGCCGGTGGTGCTCGCACCAGGGTTGAGAATCGATGCACCTTCCGCTTTATCTGTAATCGACCAGTTGGCGTGACTGATATTGTTTTGCTTGAAGAAGTCCATCCAGGCATTGGTTTCAGCTTCAGCAACACCGCCGTCGCCGTCGGCATTCACCGAACCCCATTCTGTCGCGAATACCGCAACACCATTGTTCAGTGCGGTACGTACTTTACTGCGCAAGCTTTCGCCATGTGTACCGGCATAAAAGTGAATGGTGTAAGCGATGTTGGCGTAACCTGTAATAGGGTCTGCAGAGGCGACGTCCACATCCTGAGACCACACTGGAGTGCCGACAATAATAAGGTTGTCTGGATCTATGGCGCGAATAGCCTTAACTACATCAACTGCATAAGGCTTGATGGTGTTACTCCAGGATACCTGTAAAGGCTCGTTGTAGATTTCGTAAATGACATTATCGTAGTCGCCGTAAAGGCTGGCCATCTGTTCGAAGAAGCTGATGGCTTCTGATTTGTGATCCTCTGCGTGATGCGAGTGCCAATCGATAATCACATACATGTCGTTGGCAATCGCTGCGTCGACAACCTTCGTTACGCGGTTTAAGTTACCCGTGGGGTCATCCAAATAGCCGCCATTATCCTCTACGCCCATGGCGGCGCGGATAAGAGACGAATTCCAGTCTTGTTTAAGCCAGCTTACAACATCGGCGTTATAAAACTTTTCGGCGCCCCAGCCATTATTGCTCCAAAAATAGCTGTTACCGGCGAAACTTTTGGCTGCGCCTCCGCTGAGTATTTTATTGCCTTCAACGGTTAATGGGGGTACGGCGGCGAAGGCCGCTGATGAGAATAGTAGGGCGCTTGTTAGCGCCAAAGATTTAGTTAAATTCACCTAGGTTTCCTCTCGTTATTGTAGTTTTATCGGCCAAAATACACGCGTTACAATATTGGCACTAAAGCATGAAAAACACTCTAGAGCCTACGTGATAAAGCCTCTGTCGAAAATCAGATATGTGTGATATATATCACACTTAATTTCGAGTATAGATGAATTAAGCGCCGTATAGTATATATATTAGGCTATTACAGCTGTATTTTTAGATCATTTTGATAGGTACTAAAGTCGTAGTTTTTATTGCGTTGATGTGCTTAGTATGTTATTTGAGACGCCATTCTGGCTGTTTGGGGGCGTGTAGTTAGGCTCAGGCTAGTAAGTGGTTTATTTGCGGGCTGTAGGTGTACCGGAGGCGAGCGACGTTAATAGAAGCGGTCAGCACGCCGAGCAGCGCTCGGCGAGATCGAGGTGCCATTAATGCCGAAGCTTTAATGTGCGTTTAAGAATTAAGGAGAGCTAGCCGGCATAATTTGCGACTGGCTAGGCTAGGGGTTGTTGTCAGGATCGATATCCTGTGAATCGTGGTTGTCGGTATCGATGGCATCTATAGGCATTTGGCCTGTGTGACTAGTATCGACAGTGTCCAGCTTCAGCCAATATTTTAGTACCTTCTCTAATTCGGGAACGCCATCGCCCTTCAGTGACGAAAAGGTCTGCGCTGTAACAAGATCGGTTATGTTCGCTTCTTTTAGTGTCTTTATCACCGCAAATAGTGCATTTTTAGCGGCGCCACGAGTTAGTTTGTCGGCTTTAGTCAGTAAAATATGAACAGGCATTTCGGCATCGACGGCCCAGTTAAGCATCATGGTGTCGAATTCCTGCATTGGGTGGCGAATATCCATCAACAATACTAAGCATTTTAGGGATTGGCGTTCATGTAAGTATTCAGAAAGGTGTTTTTGCCAAAGGATTTTCGTTTTTAGCGGCACCTTGGCGTAACCGTAACCTGGTAGGTCTACCAAGCGCTGTTGAGCATCTTCATCGAGGTTAAAATAGTTGATGAGCTGGGTGCGGCCTGGGGTTTTACTGGTGCGGGCAAGCTTGTGATTTTGGGTTAGGCGGTTGATCGCGCTAGACTTACCTGCATTGGAACGACCGGCAAAAGCCACTTCTGCGCCAGTTTCCTCTGGGCACTCCTTGATTGTTGGTGCGCTGGTTAAAAATTGTGCGGACCTGAAATTTATTGCCGTCATAAGGCTGTATCTACTCTTATAATGATGTGATGGCGGCGCAGTGTGTATATAATGCGCCTACTTTTCAGAAGGGCTAATTGCGACGGCCAAAATGCGATTTGTGGGCCATTCTACAGGAATTTAAGCAGTAGCAACGCCTCTGCGTGAAAGCACTAGCCTCATCTTTTTCAGAACACGAAGTTAATAACGGAAATGCCAATGACTAACCGAATTCGTAACACTTTGATTTCACTAAGCCTGTTTGCTGCGGCTGGCACTTTCAGCGGCCTGTCTAATGCTGGTGATGCGGCCCATGGCGAAACTTACACTGCAGCTTGTGCTGCGTGTCACGGGGCTGATGGCAACAGTGCAATGGCCAACTTCCCTAAGCTTGCCGGTTTGGGCGAAAAGTACCTTCTTCAGCAATTGAAGGCTATCAAGTCTGGCGCACGTAGCGTTCCAGAAATGACGGGTCAGTTAGATGCGTTAGACGATGAAGATCTGGCCGATATCGCGACCTACTATGCGGGCAAAACCATGCAGTTAAGCGGCTCCAATAAGCAGACTGTACAGCTTAACAGCGGCTTAAAAGTGGATGGCTTGGCGTTGGGTGCTAAGGTATATCGCGCCGGTAACGCTGAATCTGGCGTGCCAGCTTGCAGCGGTTGTCACTCTCCGCGCGGCCTGGGCAACGCCCCAGCTGGCTACCCACGTTTGGGCGGGCAACATGCAGACTACATTGTTAAGCAGCTAAAAGACTTCCGTGCCGGCAACCGCACCAGCGATGGTGAGGCCATGCCAATGCGTGGCGTTGCTCAGCATATGAGTGATGCCGAAATAGACGCGGTAGCCAACTTTATCTCTGGTTTGAACTAAGATCGCGATTCACTTAGAGCCACTGGCCAGACGTTTTAGTCAGTAGGCCTCAGTGGTATCAAACAAAAGGCAGCTTCGGCTGCCTTTTTTGTGTCTTTCTTCGTCATCCACTAAAGTCGTCTCCCAATAAGCCAAGCCCCTCAACCGATAGTAAGTCGACAAATAGTTGAACCTCCGCACG
Source organism: Teredinibacter waterburyi (assembly GCF_001922985.1). Taxonomy (GTDB): domain Bacteria; phylum Pseudomonadota; class Gammaproteobacteria; order Pseudomonadales; family Cellvibrionaceae; genus Teredinibacter; species Teredinibacter waterburyi. The sequence continues at coordinate 61,977 of NZ_MRUH01000167.1, read as the reverse complement.
CCTTCCGCGTCGAATACCAAGCCGTTCGCTGGCGTATCATCTGGGCTGCGTTATAATGGCTCCCGTTTCGTCCTAACCATAATAAAATCTACGAAAACCCAACAGGGTTTCAGGAGTTAAACATGCGAATTCTAGCTACCGCAACACTAGCATTGGCGCTGGTGCTAGCTGGTTGTTCCGATAAAGGTTCCGATCAAGAAAGCAGCACTGCCATGGCAGAGCTAAAACAAGAAACCCAACAAGCGGTTGCCACTGTTTCCGAAAAGGCTAAAGCCGTTGCGAAAGAAACCGCTGAAGCTGCATCTGATGCGGCAACTGACGCGGTAGAAACTGCTACCGAAACAGCGTCTGATATGGCCAACAAGGCGAGCGCCTCGATGGACTCTATGAAAGACGCAGCAGTAGAAGCTAAAGCTGATGCCACAAACGCCGCTCAGGATATGGCCACTAGTGTTGTTAGCAAAGCCGAATCGGCCGTTGCTAAAGCCAAGAGCGCCGTGACTACACAAAAAACCTTTGTCGCCGGTAAGGACTACATCGAGCTCGAAACCCCGGTGAAAACTATTACCCCTGGCAAAATTGAAGTGACTGAGGTTTTCTCTTACGGCTGTATCCACTGTTTCCATTTCGAGCCTGTGGTTAAAGCTTGGAAGGCGAATATGCCAGCCGGTGTTGAATTTGTGCAGAACCCAGCGGTATTCAATAAAAGCTGGGAGAACTATGCGCGTATTTATTACACAGCTAAAGCATTAGGAGTATTGGATAAAGCACACGAATTGGTGTTTACCTCTATTCATGTTGGCCACCAGCGTTTGCTCAACGAAAAGGAAATTGCGGCTATGTTTGTGGTGAATCTTGGGGTTGAGCGCGAAGATTTTGATAAAACTTTTAAGTCGTTCGGCGTTAACAGCCAAATTCAACAAGCGGATGCCCGCGCTCGCAGCTTTAAAATTGCCGGCACGCCAGAGCTAGTAGTCGACGGGCGCTACCGAGTGACCTCCGGTATGACTGGCGGCCACCAGCAGATGTTTGAGGTTACCAATTACTTGATCGACAAGATCAAAAAAGAACAGGGTAAATAATCTCGAAAAGGCCGCATTTAGATGCGGCCTTTTTTTTGTCTTAACAGCGCCAGCTGAGTAAATGAACTAAAGTGTAAGATTAGGCTAATTAGAATACTTACAGAGGGCTGGTATGGCTGAAACCTCGGGCAATATCACAGCTGGTTACAAAGAGAAGTACCTGAACGCGTTAGATCAGCAAGAACGCTTGGAAAAGCAGCATGCTTTTCAGCTCGATTTGATGCGCAAAACCTTGATTCACGTAAGTGCCGCCGCGGCCGGTCTCGATAGCCATCTCGATGCCGCGCTGACAGTGCTCAAAGATAAGATGCGCGGTGCCAGTGGCGCCGAGGTTGTTTCGCAAATGGAGTTGGTACAAAAGGCTGTGGTCGAGTTTGAGCGCAACCGTTCGGCCGAATCGGCTGCGGCTGCCGCTAAGTTGCGCAGCGCTATCGACCAGTTTTTGGTGTTGCGCATGCCGGGCCGAGTGGAGAAGTCGCTCCGCCAGTTCAGCAAAGATATAAATAAGAAACTAACCGGCTATCGTGTTTACCCAGAGTTAATTGAAGAGTTGGTGCAATTGCAGCGCAGCGCGCTTCGCGCGGCAACGGCACCACCACAATCCTTGTGGCAACGCCTACGCGGTGGCGATCAACTGCTGAGCAAGTCCAGCTCGGGGGCGAACCCCTCACTACATTCAGGCCAGAGCGCTGTATCGGATTCAAAAGCGGGCGTTGTCAGTGCAAAGGGTGGCCAAGCGCTAACTGGCGAGCTGCTCGACGAAGGCACAGACGAGGGGCTTGTAAACCTCAGTAGTACTCGCTTGCGCCAGCTTGCTGAAGGCGTCGAACACGGTAGCTTGCTCGACGAAGATAGCTACCAGCAGGTTGCTGCACGGATTGAATTAACGCTACGCAATCTGATCGAAAAAATAGAGCCGAATGAGGTGGTAAAGCACAAGGTCGATATTGTTCGCCTGCGTATCGAGCGCGGCATGGATTGGTATGTTTTGGCGGTAACCTTGGAGGATATTCGAGATATCCTGATGCAGCGTTACCTTGAGGTCGATCGAGAATTTAGTAACTATCTCCAGCAGGTGAACGAAGAGCTTCATGCCATTGGTGAAGTTTTGGGTATCGCATTAGAGCGCGAGAGCGACCAACAGACAGCGGCGAGTGACTTTACCAATGCCGTAACTGATCATGTTAAGAGCATCCAATCTTCGATGGCCAAGTCGAACTCTTTGGATAACCTCAAGCAGGCCGTTACCAATCACCTTAGTGTGATTCAGGATGCGCTACTCGATTTTCAGCAGGCCCAACAAAAGCATGCCGAGCAGTCTTTAGCGATACAGCTGAAAGGGTTAGTGGGGCGGATTAAAAGCATTGAACAAGAATCTACAAAAACCAAAGCGCTGTTAGAAGCAGAGCGCCACAGAGCAACCCACGATACCCTAACCACGCTCGCCAATCGCGAAGCCTACAACGAGCGCGCTTTCCAAGAATTGAGTCGCTTTCAGCGCTATAGCCGGCCGCTTGCACTGGCGGTGTGCGATATTGATCACTTTAAAAAGATAAACGACAACTACGGTCATCAAGCCGGCGATAAGGTTTTGAAGCTTATTGCCAAGCTGATTTCTACACGCCTGCGTACGGTCGACTTTGTAGCGCGTTACGGCGGTGAAGAGTTCGTGATTTTGATGCCGGAAACCGATGCCCAGCAAGCATTGATCGTGTTGGAAAAAATCCGCAAGGCCATTGCTGAGGCGTCATTCAGGTTTCACGAAAACCCCGTACAGATTACGATTTCCTTTGGCATTGCCGCGTTTGTGCCGGAAGACACGGTTGAATCGGCCTTTGCGCGCGCCGATCGAGCGCTCTATCAGGCCAAGGATAATGGCCGTAATTGTTGCGTGGTAGCCGATAACAGCCATCCGCGTGCATAATAGAGACTCATGTATTTAGTTGTCTGCCCATGCCCAGCACCATCGTAAGCCTGTTGTTTTGCCCCATATCGCTGTTACCGGAAGCGCCTGACTTAGTCTTGGCCGAAGGCATTCTCGATACTCAAGAGCTGGCACGTTTAAAGCGATGCCGGGACTCGGTTGCCGTTAAGTTTTTATACACGCGCTGGATGGTAAAGACCGAACTTGGTCGACGCCTCGGTATTGCGCCCCGTCAAGTGAGCCTAGCTTACAGCGATAATGGCAAGCCCTATTGCCCCGACTTGCCCGAGCTACATTTTAGTATTTCTCACTGTAACAGTGCCCTTGGTGTGGTGTTCGCGCCGGTAAATGTCGGTATGGATATTGAGGAGATCAATCGCCGTCGCACCAGCTTAACGCCGCCTTGGGCCGATCCGAATGCCTATTTCGGCGAGGTAACGGCAGCGCAGGTGAATGCAGTGATCGGTGATAGCGAAAAAGCACGGGTGTTTACTCTGCTCTGGACCCTAGTGGAAAGCCAAGTGAAGTACTGCGATAGCAGTATTATGCGGGTAAGCAAGAGTTTGGAGTTAGAGTTAGATCGGTCGCAGCAACCGTGGAAGATTGGCGTTGAGCAGGCGCCGCAGCAAATTTTTCAATCTTTCACGGCAGTGTTGAATGGAACGTCGCGCGACAGAGTAGCGTTAACGGCGGAAGATCCAACGGTTATTGCTAAGGGGTCGGCAACCGAAATCATCAGTATTACCTTGCCAAATACGCGCGCAACGCCGTTTGAACTGAAGGCGTATCATTGGCTCAGCCCCGGTCAGGTAAGGCCTTTAGTATTAGAGAAGCTCGCGGATTCGCGTGAGTAATTCATCTTCATCAACAGGTTTGGTCACTAGCCCGGATACGCCGCAGGCTTCTATAGACTCGCGCTCACCCTGCACGGCATGAGCTGTGAGTGCGAGTATTGGAAGGTTTGCGAAACGAGGATTACTACGGATAACGCGGGTCGCCTCTTTGCCGTCCATACCGGGTAGCGAAATATCCATCAACACGATATTGAACGCCTCTCGTTCCAGCAATTCCAAACCCGACTCAGCCGTATCGGCGCAGGTAACACGGAAACCTTCGTCTTCAAGTATCCACGTGGCGAGCTGCTGATTGTCCGGGTTATCTTCAACGATCAATACTGAGATTTCGCTGTTGTCACTGGTCATTGCTAGTTGCTTTCCATGGTTGTTTTAGACGTATTTGGCGCGGGTGGCACAATAAGCATAGACCACTTCTGAAGCCTAGCGTAACTCCATTTTTAGCGAGTATAACCAGTACGCGTTACTGACAAATGTCATTCAAACCGATGACAATACACCCTGTTGCCCTAGATCAAAAACCTACACACTAAACCTGTTGATTAAGAGCATCGGCCTAGGGTTGAAAGTAATAGAATGGAAACACCTTCCCAGCTAGAGAGGACTTCGAGTGACCACAAAAACAAAATCCGATCTTTTGCAGCAATTAACCATCGACAAAAGCACGAGCGCCGAGTCGACGGGCATTTCTCAAATAGTTGTTGTGTTAATCACTGTCGTATTAACTGCCATAAGTGTCGCCTTGATGATGTGGTTTTTAGTACTGAATCGAGGTGCTAATAGCCAGGCCCCTAGCGACCCTGCAGCAACGGCCACGAAGCCGATCTCTGGCACCAAATATAACGTCGAAAAACCGAGAATAGATTCCACCGCGAGCGTGTCGTCTGAGCCGGATGGGCAGCCGGTTCTAAATGCCTCTGGTTATATCACCGCGCGAAGAATCTCTACCGTTGCCGCCGAAATTGCCGGTCGGATTACGACGATTGAAGTGGAAGAGGGAATGCTGGTGAGCGAAGGACAAGTTCTTGCAACGCTCGATCAAACCCTCGCTAAAGTGAATTGGCAGTTAGCAAAGGCTCAGCACCAATCACAGCTACAGCGTGTGGTAAGTATCGAAACCGATCTGCGCGAAGCGGCACGCGTATTGAAGAGGCTAGAACAGCTCGGTATAGACCAGTATTCCAGCGAAGCACAGCGCAGTCGCGCACAGGCGGATGCCGACAAACTCAAAGCGGCGTTAGCTAGTGCCAAGGCCGAACTTAAGGTCACCAGCTTAAATGTGGAACGGCAGGTAGAGCTGTTAGATAACCATATTATTCGCGCGCCGTTTGGGGGTGTTGTCACCTTTAAGAACGCACAGCCGGGTGAAATAGTATCGCCTGGGGGTTACAACAGCCCGGGCATTTGCACCATTGTTGATATGGATTCGCTCGAAATCGAAGTCGATGTGAATGAAGCCTACATCGGCCGTGTAAGTGAACAACAAAAAGTGGTTGCGAATCTCGACGCCTATCCAAATTGGGACATACCCGCGAGCGTCATCGCCATTATTCCAACTGCAGATCGCGCTAAAGCCACTGTACGTGTGCGCGTTTTCATCGATACCAAAGACGCGCGAATTTTGCCGGACATGGGCGTAAAAGTTGCGCTCTACTAACCCGAGAAACAATTGAGAGTCATCACCCATTACAAGGAATAAGGAACAACGCTATGACCGCAGAACGACTATTTGACCTGAAAAGCATTAGCAAAAGTTTTAGTAAAGGGAAAGAGAGCATCGCCATTTTCGAAGGCTTGAACATGGTGATAGACAAGGGCGACTTTGTTGCCATTATGGGGCCGTCGGGGTCTGGTAAAACCACCTTGCTAAATATGTTGGGTGGTGTGGATAAACCCACCAAAGGCGAAATTCTATACGCTGGTAAGGGCATCGAAAAATACAGCGAGGGCCAGCTCGCCAATTGGCGTGCAGCTCACATTGGTTTTATTTTTCAGTTTTATAATTTAATGCCGATGCTAACCGCCGCCAAAAATGTTGAATTGCCATTACTGCTGAAAAAAATGAGCAGTTCGCAGCGTAAAAAAAGTGTTGCCGCAGCACTGGAGTTGGTTGGCTTGGCCGATCGCGCTAAACACAAACCAGATGAACTTTCTGGCGGTCAGCAGCAGCGTGTGGCAATCGCGCGTGCAATTGTGTCAGACCCAGACCTGCTGTTGTGTGACGAGCCGACCGGTGATTTAGACCGCGCCACCGCAACAGAAATTTTAGAAACACTACAGCTACTGAATAAAGATTTTGGTAAAACTATTGTGATGGTGACCCACGATCCGGCCGCCGCGAAATACGCCAAGCGCTGTGTGCATCTAGATAAAGGCGAATTTGTCGAGAAGGAACTAGTGGCATGAGTGACTTCTATTTAATTCGAAAAAACCTCACCCGCAATAAACTAAGGTTAAGCCTTAATAGCTTTGCCATCTTTATTGCGTTCCTATTGTTTGGTGTACTTGCCTCACTACAGGCGGCTTTTGATGCCGGTGTAGAGCTGTCTTCAGAACAGCGCATGATAGTCACCAATAAAATTAATTTTACTCAGCCTATGCCGCTGGCCTACGTAAACAAAGTTCGTGCGGTTGAAGGTGTTGCTTCAGTTACCCATGCCAATTGGTTTGGCGCCTACTATCAAGATCCGCAAAAACCGTTGGTAGGTTTTGCCGTGGATGCGGAAAGCTATTTAGAGGTGTATGAAGAGTTTGTGCTAGCGCCAGAGCAACGCGAAGCTTGGTTCAATAATCGCATTGGTATTGTTGTAGGCGATCAAATGGCGAGAACACTTGGCTGGAAAGTGGGCGATAGACTGCCGGTTTCGTCAAGTATTTTTACCCAGAAAGATGGTTCCAGCGTTTGGGAAATGGAAGTGATGGGTATATTTACAGGTAACGATGAACAGTTTGATACCAATTACTTTTTACTCCATTACAAATATTTTATTGAGACGCAATCGTTTGGTGGTGACTGGATTGGTTGGATAACCATAAAAACAACAGACCCGGCCTTGAATGATGAGGTGTCTAAAACCATTGACGCACAGTTCGCAAATTCCCCAGCGGAAACCAAAACCACCTCCGAAAAACAGTTTAGTAAAGCGTTTGTCGAACAGTTTGGCAATATAGGTTTAATGATTACCTCAATTGTGGGTGCCGCATTTTTTACGATTCTATTTATTGTGGGCAACTCCATGGCACTGTCGGTACGCGAGCGAACCAACGAAATAGCGGTGTTAAAAACCATCGGCTTTCAAGCGCCACGCATTTTTAAAATGGTATTGAGTGAGTCGATTTTGCTGGCACTATTGGGCGGCTGTTTAGGTTTGTTTGTCGCTAATGTGCTGGTTAACGGCGCGGCACAGGCACCGCAGTTGCGATCTATGCTGCCGAATTTAGTTCTCACCGATATGGTGGCTTTCAAAGCGCTGGGTTTAATGTTGGTGTTGGGTTTGGTTACCGGTATTTTGCCCGCATGGCGAGCAATGAAATTAAATACCATTGACGCACTGAATAGGAGATAGGCCCGTGGGATCTTTAATGGCTCAAATAGTCGCGGTGGTTGCAATGAATATTCGCAGCTTACCGCAAAGAATATGGATGTCGATTGCCACCTTAGTTGCGGTTGGAATTGTGGTGGCGGTATTGCTCGCATTCTTGGCGTTATCAAACGGCTTCGAAAAAACCCTAAACACTTCTGGGAGTGACAAGATCGCGGTAATGCTGCGAGCCGGTTCGCAGGGCGAAATGAGTTCGGTGTTACTGCGTGACCAGTTAAATATTATGGAACTCGCACCTGGTATTAGTCGCGATGCGAATGGCCCTGTGGTATCGGCGGAACTTTACGTGATTGTCGATGGTACTAAACGCAGTACAAACACGCCGGTTAATTTACCCTTGCGCGGTTTAGAGCTGAGCGGTGTTGAACTCCGCGAAAATTTCTCGATTGTAGAAGGTCGTATGTTTGAGCCGGGTAGAAACGAGCTGGTGGTTGGCGAGGCGGTACAAACTGAATTTAGCGGCTTCGAACTCAATAAAAAAGTTCGATTAGGGCAAAGTGAGTGGACCGTTGTGGGAGTATTTAGTGCTGGTGGATCGGTATTTGGCAGCGAGCTTTGGGGCGATCTAAAAACCGTACAGAGCCAATTTAATCGCGGCAGTAGTGCACAGCTACTGCGTGCGAAATTGGCAACACCTGGCGATGTAAGTGAGATTCAAGCCTATATCGAAAACGAGCCGCAGTTAAATTTGGATGTAAAAACCGAGGTGGCGTACTACGCAGAGCAATCTAAAGGTATTACTAACGTTATCTTTTATTTGGGTTGGCCATTGGCAATTGCCATGGCCCTGGGTGCATTGGCAGGAGCCTTAAACACTATGTATAACTCAGTGGCACAACGATCTATGGAAATAGCAACATTGCGGGCGATTGGCTTTAGTGGCGTTTCTGCCTTTATCGGTACGCTAGTGGAGTCACTGGCCTTGGCGGCAATTGGTGGTGTGTTGGGTTCACTGGCCGCGTATTTATTTTTTGATGGGCTTACCACTTCGACCCTAAGTGGTAATTTCACGCAGGTGGTGTTCGATTTTAAACTCTCCGCGGACAGCTTTATCAGTGGCTTGAAGCTAGCCTTAATCGTTGGTTTTATAGGCGGATTCTTTCCAGCCTTAAGGGCCGCGCGACTACCGGTTGTTATCGCGTTTAAAAATGCAACCTAAGCATTTTCGCCTTAGCTATTGGTGAATGTCCTACAGACCAAAGTCGGTACACCCGACTTTGGTCTAATTGTTATCAACGGCCCACAAGCGCATTATCTCATCACCGGGATGGAGGGATGGAAACCCCAACCCATAGCACTAGGAAGGTGCGAGCATCGTATTGGTTAGCGGTGTGATTAGCTCAAGGATGATATTGCGCGGCACAACTATGAGTAACAAGGAACGTAAAAGGACGTAGCACTTGGCGTACGGATCACGCCGACGAAAAGGGAGTTTTCGAATATGAACCCATTATGGTGTTGTAAGGCGGCTTAGGCCGCCTTTTCTTTGTCTGAGATGTAACTGAAGATTAGCCGCCGTATTTAGCCGGAGTATATAGGCACAATAAGGCGCTACCACGCATAGCTTAAGCCGATATTCAATTCGCGGCGCGCCCCAGGGAAATAACGCTCCTCACCAAAGTTCACATCGGCGCGTTCTGCATAGCGTGTATCGAGCAAATTATTCACCCGCAGTTGTAGCTGTACAGGGCCCATTTCCAACCACTGTAAATTCACATTCCACAACTGGTGGCCGGGGTAGCTAAAGCTGTTTTCCGGGTCGAGAAAGTAACGGCTGACGTTGGTGTATTCGAGTTCACCTTTCAAGCCTGTATTAGGTTGCCACGCGATAACCGCTGCGCCCATTAGCTTGGGTGCAGTGTCGATGTCGTTACCTTCAATGTTGCTGTTATCACCTAAACCCAGAAGGTCGGGAGCATTACGATACTTGTGGCGTGCATAGCTGCCATTTAGCCGAACACTGAGCGCTGGGCCGAGCGATAAACCAAATTCCCACTCAACGCCTTGGTGGGAAGTTTTCGCGCCACTGAGGGTGACCCGTTCGCTATTCTGAAAAATGCCATTGTTGGCGACCATTGCATACAAGCTGATTTCATAAAAATAGCGCGAACCGCCACCCCGCAGGCCGGTTTCTATTGCGTCTAATTGAACCGATTCAAGCTGAGCCCTTGGCGCCTGCTGCAGACGATAAAGCTCGCTTGCTTGGGGAGCACGAAACCCGCGGGACAGCGAGTTAAACCAACTGTGTTTGGCGGTAAGTGAATACTGGGTGCCCAACCTGTAGCTGGCGTTCTGAAAGCTATCACGGCTATCGCCTAAGCGATAAAAGCGACAGTTTGTAACGTCCGGCGCGCAAATCGAGCTGGTGATGTGATCACTGTGATCATAGGCCATGTAATCCCAACGCAATCGCAGTTGCGTACTAAGTCGTGGTGACGCTTGCCAATCTAGGCCGCTGCTAAGCGCTGCGTTGTTGGCGTTAACGCTGTAATCGTAGTGACGGCCGACGGGGAAGGTCGCCGGCGAGAAAGGGGCCTCCTCTGTTTGAACCTCGGAAAGTGTTGCGTGGGTTTTTTCCAGCTCTGTGCCTAGCGAAACCTTAACCGTCTCGGTTAGTTGTACTCGGTGCGAAAACTGTAAGCCAAGGGATTGATGAGCATTATCTTCCTCGGGTTGCCAGGGTACGAAGTGCATCAAAAAAGACATCCGGTTGGCGCGCAGGTAGGGCGTAAGCTCCGTGACGGAATCGTCGTTGCGCCATTGCCAGCGGCTGTAGACGCGCATCGCACTAGCCTTGCGCCAAGCCTCTGGGTTGACGTTGCCGGCGCGTAAGGAATCGTCTTTATAGGCATCCGCGCCCATGATGTAGCCTGCTGTTTGCTGGTCTAAAGCGCTAACACTAATCCCATTAGTGACGCTGGCGTCGCCGAGCTGGACATTATTCTTGAGACTGAACTTTACTTGATCGTAACCGCTGGCGGCGCGAGCGCTATCACTGTGGGTAAGCGTGAGTTGCGCCCAATTGCGCGCTCCGTCAGTAGAGTTCGAAAAAGGAGAGCTCACGGTCAAGCGCGTAAATTCATTAGGGCCTAAGTCTAGCTTCGCCTTACCCTGTTCGGCGGTAAGAGGATCTGGTAGTTGAATATCAATAGAACCGTAGACGGCATTGCTGCCGCTCACCGCTGAATTTGGGCCGCGAAAAACCTCCAGCCGCTGCGCTGCTTCAAAATGGCTATCGAACAGCTGGTTGACGTTGCAAAACCCAGCGGCGCGCAGCGCGATACCATCTTCGCTCATCGCAAACGCGCCGCAGGCGCCAGCACCGGTAAACACCGGCGAGCGAATGGCCGTGAGGTGTTCTTGGCCATCACCACGGCTGACCCAAGTGCCGGGGCTCCATTGCAGCAGTTGTTGCAAATGTTCAGCGTTAACACTTTCAATTTGCTCAGCATCAATTAGGCTAACGCTGGTGGTAAGCGCAAGCCGTTTGCTTGGCGCTCTGTCAGCGGTCACAATCACCGTTTCTAAGGCTTCGGATTGCGACCTAGGCGTTTGTATCGATTCATCTGCCGACGCGAAAACGACCGAAGTTATTAGCGGGCTTGTGAGTATAGTGACGGAAATAATGGCTAGGGCAGTACGACTGGGCGTTAACACAATGATTAGCTTCCGAGCAAAACGAATTAAGTTAATGGTCTACTATACCTTGTTGCCTATCGCTATAAGGTTAAATGGCGAGCTACCTAACTGCCAGGGGAAGCGCTGAGTTCGTGTTAAGCTAACCGGCTTATTTTAGCCTGGTGGTAACGTGATCTCGGGCGAAAAGCTACAGCTTCTACAATCGCCAAGGTATAAAAGGTGAGTTGAACCCACAGGCCACTTCTAGCCTAGTAATATTTTAGAAACCGTTCTGTTGTAATCAAATACCGATCTTTGAGGATCTAAAATGCACTTTGATGTCATTGTTATCGGCGGCGGTGCCGCGGGTTTAATGTGTGCGGCTACCGCTGGTCAGCAGGGTAAACGCGTGGCACTGCTCGATCATGCCAATAAAATGGGTAAAAAAATTCTGATGTCTGGTGGTGGGCGCTGCAATTTTACCAATATGTATTTAGAGCCTAGCAACTACCTTTGTAGCAATCCGCATTTTTGTAAGTCGGCGTTAAGTCGCTACACGGAATGGGATTTTATCGAGTTGGTCAATCGCTATCAAATCAATTATCACGAAAAAACCTTAGGGCAACTCTTTTGCGACAACAAAGCCAACGATATTTTGCAGATGTTGTTTGCCGAATGTGACAAGGGCAAGGTTAAAAGAATTACAGATTGCACAATTTCCAGCGTAGCGCGGCGGGATGAAAGCGATCGAAATCAGGTGGACGCTGGCAATAAAAATGGCACTGACGCTGATGAAAATAGATTTAATCTAGAGACAAGCTGTGGAAAATTTTCCTGCGCATCACTGGTAATTGCCAGTGGCGGCCTATCTATTCCAACCATGGGTGCGAGTGGCTTTGGCTATCAAATAGCGGAACAGTTCGGTTTAAAACTATTGCCGAGGCGGGCATCATTAGTGCCTTTTACGCTTTCGGGGAAGTGGCTCGAAAAACTACAGCCGCTGGCGGGGGTAGCTATAGATTGCACGTTAAGTTGTGATTCGGCCGGCCGGAAAATCGCCTTTAACGAAGCCATGCTATTCACCCATCGCGGCTTAAGTGGCCCAGCGGTTTTACAAATATCTAATTACTGGCAGTTGGGTCAGCCTGTCGAATTCGATTTCTTGCCTAGCGACAATATCACGGCGCTAATTAACGAGTGGCGCGAGCAAGGCAATAAACAAGAGCTTAAAAACCTACTAGCGCAAAAGCTACCAAAACGTTTTGTCAGTATTTGGTTGAGCGAAGAAATAATGACCAAGCCCGTACAGCAGCTTAGCGTTGCGGATATCACCAAGCTAGAACAAGACTTTCATCACTGGAAAATAATTCCCTCCGGAACAGAAGGCTACCGCACCGCGGAAGTTACACTGGGCGGAATTCATACCGATGAAGTAAGTTCCAAAACCTTCGAAGCCAAAAAAGTACCCGGCCTATACTTTGTCGGCGAAGTGCTAGACGTTACCGGTTGGCTTGGCGGCTTTAACTTTCAGTGGGCATGGGCGAGCGGCTACTGTGCAGGGTTAAGTGTGTAAATCAAAATACGAATGAAGCTGAAATTACCGCTAGGTAATGCAGTTGGCAAGAAGACAAAAGATTAGATTACATTTGCAACACTAAAAGATTAACCCACAATAATAGTACACATATAAGTCCAAACCAAAATGCTAGCATGCGATGCACAACATTGTTGTAGGTTAAATGGATGTAGGCCTGCACACACCTAAGACCAACAAAGATCGAGCTGAGAATAATCGCCAACAGACTTTCTATATGAAGTGCGATATACAGAGTGGAAACCACGTAAAATAACATGGGCACTTCAAACATGTTATTCACACAACGCGTGGTTTTGGTGATAACTTCTGGAATCTTGTCGCCCTGCATAAGTCGATAGTATTTGATTGGCACCGATCCAGATTTTACACTGTTAAATCTACAGCTAACCGCTATAACAGCAACGATAGTTGTAAGTAAGATCATGGCAAACATTGGGTAAATCATAATGACACCTGTTATTAATTTTAGTCTTATCTCGGCCGTTTATCACACCGACCTGAAACTAATCCGAGTTTAAAAAAAAGCCGCCAATCAATGTTTGGCAGCTTAGTGTACTTACGAGATGTGTAATTCACTTTAAGCTAGGGAATACCGCTGAGTTGCACCGTCGATTGAAGCAGGTAAATTTTCCTATTTCTTTCTATGGGAAATATCTGGCGAACGTTTTCTACACGTAGTACCTCGTAACCGGGCATGGGTATCTTAGCAACTTTATAGGGCCGTGCTAAGGGCTGTTTGAATGCTAACATGGTTAAGCTTTGTGTTGGATTGAGTAGTAACTGTTCCAGGTTGTTATACTCTAGGCCGCCGTCAAGTTGATAGGCCGCTATGTTGAATTCCTCGCGCGCACTGTCAATCAGTTCGTATCTAACCCGAGACCAGCTGTAGAAGTCGTGTGCCAAGCATACACTTAAGATCAGCGAACACATAAAATAGGAAAGAATTGTTTTCGTATATCTATTGATTAAAACTTGATAGCTCGGGTTAAGAGCGGTAATCAGCACGATAAAAAGTAACGATGGGAAAACCACGTAGCGTACAAACCACGGGCCGTAGAAAATACCAAAGGGCGCATAAGAAATTACGGCACTTAAAAAAATAAAAACAAAAACACCGTTTATCTTATTTTTTGTCCCGGCGGAAATTAATAGAACTCGGTTCCATATTCCTTTAACTAGATCCACCATCAAGGTAGAGCCAGCGATAGCCGCGAGCAGGGTTAGCAGCCAGCGTAACATTCCCGGAGTGCCATACGCAGTGAACGGATCGATAAGCTTTGGTCCTAAGCCATGGGGGCTCATTACATTTCCAGCAGGGACAGGCTGGTGAATGGCTACGCTGTAGCCAAACAGCAGGGCGGTGCAAGCTATATAGGCGAAAAGCGTAGCGACATTATGCCGTGAATTGATAATTACTTGAGCAAATCTAATTGCCGCTATGGGAAGCAATAGCAAACCAAAATGCAGTACAAATTCTACTATCGCGTAAATCATAGGCTTAAAAACACCGAGTTTTAACGCGAGTAAATCAGCAAGTCTCTCGTGTAGGCCTGAGGTGCGAACGCTGTAGTCGGACGATAACGGAGCGATATGCTCCATTAGCGCAGGAAATTCAGCAACGAGGTAAAGGCAGCACCCAAATAGTATTCCTGAACGCAACAAAACTTTGGGTTTGATACCGTTGTTGTAAATATCAGCAAGTAAAAAACCAAGTGCGATGGCAATACCAATTTGACGAATTAAAATTGCCATTATCAGAAAAGAAAAGCCAAAAAGGTAGGGCAATACGGATGGGTTACGACTATAGACCGTCGTCGCTAGGCAGCAAGTCGCGAGCGTTGAGAAGGCCAAAAAAGGTGTGTCAGTCATAAACGTCGAAGACGACATTATCCAGACCGGAAAAGAGAGAAAGCCGCTCGCTATTACGAAGGCGACTTTTTTATCAATACCGCTAGCAATACAAATTTTATAGCAAGTATAGATAAATATACCGCCAAGAATTGCAGTTAAAATACGCAAACCGAAATAACTAAACCCGAATAACTCACTCCACAAATACCCCAGAAACACCTGGAAAATTAGTGTCATAGATTGCCAGTAGGTTAATCGTAATTCGTCGTTTTCAGAAAGCCATTTTACCGGCGTAGAAAAACCAAAGTCATCATTAACTGGGAACTCGCCGTAAGGCCAAATAATAATAAAGGACAAGGTCCATAAAAGTATCAAGATGAGCCAAGGTTTTTTGTGTGTGCGTGACGCCACTAGACTGTAGATGTTTCCCATAAGATTCAACGCCCCCTGTTGAAATCAGTATCTGATCAAAGTTGAAAACTACGTGCTTCCGAACCCCAAGTTCCATTAACAGGGTTTTAAGGAAGTACGTTTCCCCCTTGCTCACTAAGTAATGCAGCAAGGGATTTAAAGTATCAACTAAGCTCTACGGTTAAGATGTATACAATAGCTGGACGTCGAAAGCAAAAGAAAATTCAGTCGCTAACTAGTTTAATGAATAACGTGACAGGCGCACTAAAGCTGGGCGAAAAGTTTGTAAAAAATTTCGACCCAACATTCATTTGGCGCCTGATTAAGGTGCAACTTTATCGCTGCTGGGCGCAGGCGTGACAGTTTTTGTGGCAGGCGTTATCTCAAATTGAGAATAATATTCTTGATAGTTGGTGGCGTAGGGGCCGGGCGGTATGGCGGTACGATTGAGTAAAAATACTTCGCTGTTGGCTTGCCGTGTGAGTGGTAGGTAATTTGGTTTGGCGCGTTCCATTGCAGCTGAAATTGCTGCACTAATGAGATTGCCGAGGCCATTACCTGTGTCGGAATTTTGTGGGCTGTAGGTTAATTGTTTTCTCGCGCGCCAAAACTCGTGGCCGTCTTTACTTACAATTCTATAACTGAAATCCACAATCGTGGTGGTGGAAAGTAAAATATATTGTGAGGTCCATTCGTTAATGGTCACGTATAAAATGCAATCTGCACCAAACATCGCCGCTAAACTCTCTGGTGGCTGTGCGTGAATTTCAGCAGGCTCGTAAAAGCCCTCATGATCTAAAATCGTTTTGACCGTATTTATTGGGAATACATAGTAGCCTTTGTTACCGAGCACCATTGGCAGGGTAGTAAGTAAATAGGTAGGGGCTTCTACATCGACAGATTTATTGACTACGGGTACGACTAATATAGAGGCGGGACGCAATTGTTCAAATTCGGACATGCTGCGTGGCTGCTGAGTTGTTTCACAGCCATAAAAAAATACCGTCATACTGAAAATGAAACAGCGCAGAAAAATTCTAGAACTAAGTATTGCGATCATTTAGAGCCTACTTTCTTTTGCAAATTCTCAATCAAGGCATCCATCAGCTTCGTGCTTTCAGGCCAGGCGGCGCGTTCTAGTTGGTACATTTCGATGGCTTTTGCTAAGTCGCCTTGTTCCAAATAAAAAGTGCCGGCTTCTGCGAACATACCGGGAGCCAATTTTTGACCATTGATCGGAGGGTTGGCTACCATATTCAAATGGTCTGAAATGACTTTATCTTTGCGGCTGGGTTGGTGGTAATAATCAAACATATTTTTTTCGTAATTACCCCACTTGTACTGAGTGGTTGCGCCGCAACCGCTCAGCAAGAGTAAGCCAATAATTAAAAATACAATGCGATTATTTGCCATGGGTTACCTTAAGGACACGTGTTTCATTCGCACCCAAGGTTACGTCGTAGGTTTTAACTACCGTATCATTATGGATGATGTCGATTTTATGGCGACCGGAAATAATACGTAGTGCATTTTTGTCGGACATAAAATTAGCTAAGCTTCCGTAAGCTATACCATCGATATGAACACTATAGTTTTTTGGCGACGAGCCTAAATCTGCGGCGAAGGTCACGCGTGGTCTATCGTCTACCACTGTGGTGTTTTGCGTCGGCTTATTCACACAGGCGGTAACAAGTAATACGGCGATGGATAATAACGCTACTCGAATTGAAAATTTCATTATTTAGTCTCCCTAACTTCCAAGGTGCTGACGTCAATACCGGCGATAGAACCTTGTACCACCGAACCGAATGAACCTTCTTCCAATTCGTTATCGCCAAATAATCCCTCAATGTTAATGGCAGCGACTTTCTTGCCCGGCAGGGTAATAATGCCGCCAGTCGTTGTCGATTTAACCGCTTTACCTTTGGTGAACACATCAAAGGTCATACCGGTTTTAATGCCTTGGTGGCTGCCGCCGCTAATAAACACTTTGCCGTCTTGTACGGCTAACACATCGGCGGCCCAGGTTTTTTCCAGCATAATTTTATTGAGTTTTTCTACCGCAGCATTTACGGCGGCCCCGATGGCACGGTCATTAATGCTGCCGTCGTAGCCAGCAACCGAACCAAAACCCATGGTACGAGCGGTTTCGGTAGATGATGAACCGCTGCCTGTTACCGAAGAAAATACCCGTCCGGTTTTGGTTTCAACTAAACGTAAGTCTACGGTTGCAGTGGCTTCTTGTTTTTTAGAGGAGGATAAAAAGCCCGACTCGCCAGTGGTGTTGCGACCAAACTGTGTAAGCGAGCCAATAACTAGGGTATCTACGCCAATAAGGTTCACGCTTTGACCGCTGAGCTTGGCTTCATTGTTCAGCAAATCTAAATCGGGGCGTTCGAAGATTAAGTAGTTGCCGCTATTGGCAAGGGATTGCACAAACATGTCGGATACTTTTTCGCCCAACACATCGCTGCCACTAGAGCCGAGTAAACTTTTACCATAGCTGGTTTCGTTTGAAAGTCGACCAACGGCTATTTTTCGTTTAAGTGCTAGGGTCTGTGTGGCTTGTGATTCAAGTAGTTGCGCCTGTGCCTGACGCTGCTGGGTTTCGGAAACCGAAGGTTCAATGTCCTTAAGACGGGGTTCTTGGGAGGCACAGCCGAAAAGCAGTGCAACCGTTAAGCCGGTAATGGCGTATTTCATTGGAAATCTCCCTTGGGTATTTGTCATGCACTTTAGTAAGTAGAGTGTTGTTGATTAACGCAACACTTAGGCCTGTATCGTTATCGGTGATATTCAGTTGGTTTGGTCAGTTGCTAAGTTCATACGATAGTTGCGTTCAACATAGGTGACCTGTACCGAAAATTCTGTGTACCACTTGGCTTTACCGAGAGCTTGCGCCGCTTGATGCATTGGGTCTGCGTGCCAAGCACTAATATGCTCCAAACTTGGCCAATTGGAAATGGTAATTTCTTTACTGCCGTCGCAAACACTGTCTAAGGCGAGGCAACCGTAGTGGTTAAAGGCCAAATCACGCATCTTGGCTACGGTAGCGGAATATTCTTCGTCGAGGTGTTTGAGTGTAGCTGTAAAAATGACCGCATACATGGGGTGTTCGTTCCTTCTATTTATGGAGAAAAATGTAATATCACATTTGTATGGAATAAATTCCGTTCTGCCTCGTTAAGTTATTGAACCAACCAAAAACGAGGAAACAACCATGAATAAACCAACTTTACTTTTTACCGCATTAACCGCTTGTAGCCTACTCTCTATTGCTGTTTCGGCTGATGATTTCAGTCAAGCCCGTATCGGTGTCAATTCCAGTGCCGACGTACGGGGTAGCGCGCAAATTGAGCCTGAAAGTCAAGCGACATCAGCGGAGTTAGACGGCGATGCAAAGACGAACGCTTCTGCTGCAGCGGATGCGCCTTCTGTAGCGGTGTATGACGACAACCGCACTGAAACTGAGTCGGCAACGAGCGCGCCAAGTGATACGGCGAGTAGCTCAAGTCTTAGTTCAAACCTGAACTCCGAGGCAAGCTCTAACGCTAGTTCCAATGCTAGCTCGAGCTTCCGCCAGAGCGGTGAATCGCTCGCTAGCGACACGACGGCGGCTACTGCCGAGCTAACCGCAAAAGCGACTAACGCCACAGCCTCGATCACCGCAAATCTAAATCAAACCGCGAATGCAGGCATGCAGACGGCGGTGACGGTAAACGCAATGGCGGAACAAACGGCTACCGCCCTAGCAAATGAGCTAGTCGCAACACAAATACAAACCACCGAGATGACCAATGCTATCGATGCTGCGCTAACCCAAAGTATCAGTGGCGCAGTGGACGCGTCGATTTCCGGCCAAGTGCAACAAGCCACTCAGGCTGCTGTTAATGATCAAGTTAGCGCTACGGTAAATGAGCAAGTTAACAGTGCGGTGTCGGCGGCGGTTGAGGGCTCTATTGCGCAATCTCTTTCTGGTAGCCTATAAAATCTGGCGTCACCTTTAAGTGATCACCATAAAGTGTTCAATACTCGTATCCACTGTCTTGAATAACTTTAATCTTCAGTAATCTTTGTTTTTTGTAGTGACGGCCGCAGCTGGCGAGACTTACTCATAGTCCCGCCAGCTGCCCGCTTCAGCACGCGTATTTAAAGCGCAGCAACGAAAAACACGGTTCAGTTAATTTCAAAAAATGTTGAGGTTCTCATCATGGCCATTCGACCAATATACAGTTTAACGGATTGCGTAAAAGCCACCGCAACAAATGCGATAAGCAAGCGAGCGCAGGTAGTAATGCTTACGCTAGGCTTGGGGTTTAGCTTGCCTTTATACGCTGATACCGCTGCAGTTTCAGCGCAGGTAGGTGTGGGCACAGAATACGATAGCAATGTGAGCCTAGTGGAGTTAGATCGAAATACCCAGCAGGGCGACTGGGCGACAAAAACGAATTTAGGGCTGACCGCAGAGTGGCAGCCAAAAGAAAAATTAACCCTGCGTGGCGGCGTTTTTTACGACGGGAAAAAATACCAGCAATATGAAAGTTTTGATCTCGCCGTAGCGCGCGGTAATCTCGAATCCAGCTATAGGTTTTCGTGGTTAACCGCTGGTGCCAGCTACAACTATGCGGCGGCGTATCTTGATCGGCAGGATTTTCTCGCTTTATCGCAAACCAGTGTATTTGCCTCTAAGCTTTTCACGCAAAAATTTTACCTGCGCGCAGCGGCGACACAAAAACACAAAACCTTCGCGGAGCAAAGCCAACGCAATGCCGACACATGGGAGTGGAGCGGCGACTTCTATCGGTTTATGAATAGCGGCCAGCGTTTTATTACTGTGGGCTTTTCGCTAGAACAGGAAAGTGCTCGCGACCAAGCCTACAGCTTTGATGGTGTTAACCTACGCGCGCGCTGGTCAAATGATTTCAAGCTGTGGAACAAGTCTAGCCAAGTACAGCTGGGTTGGCGGTATCTCAAGCGCAACTATTCTGCCGCTAACGTTTCTGTTGGAAGTGACCCACAGGGCGAATCTCAACAAAGCGGCGTGGAACAGCTTGATGGCTTGCAGGATGAATATGGAGATGCGAACTCCGATGGGCAGGCGGCGCGAATAGCCAATCGTGCTGATACTCAACAGCATATTGAATTACAGTGGAGCGTGAAGTTAAACCGCTATATAAGTGTGGCGACCAAATTAAGCGCCAGCGATTACCAATCCAATTTAGCCGCAGCAGACTACCGTGAAACCCTAAGCTCCTTACAAATCAAAGCGGAGTTTTAATCTGCCGCCGCAGTAGGCCAGCACCAAAAACCGTGTCTGGCCCTACTTCTCCCAAATCTTCTGCGCTGGCGTTAAGTGCTTGCCATCCGCCCACTAGGTTTTGTTGCTTGCCGAATAGCTCACACGCTAAACGTGCCGTAACCACAGGCGCCGCTATCGAAGTGCCGG
Source organism: Teredinibacter waterburyi (assembly GCF_001922985.1). Taxonomy (GTDB): domain Bacteria; phylum Pseudomonadota; class Gammaproteobacteria; order Pseudomonadales; family Cellvibrionaceae; genus Teredinibacter; species Teredinibacter waterburyi. The sequence goes on along the minus strand of NZ_MRUH01000167.1, from coordinate 41,592 downwards.
ACTGGCGACCCTGCAATGAGGTGTTTTGGTTTGTTTGCACCCGTGCAGTTACCACCGAAACGCCAAGCGCAGAAAAATCCACATACTTACCCTGATTGGCCCAACGATAAATAGCACCATTGCTGTCGACCGCCGTTACCCCAATAACCTCATTATATGCTGCAGGGTATAAAGGTGGAGACGCTGGCCCCTCGTTACCGACGGCGGAAACCATGCCAATACCAAGCGCGTGAACTCTACCCACCGCTTGCGCCAGGAGCGAATTTGGCGGCCCCGCCAGCGACAAGTTAATAACCTGTACCCGCTCAGCTGCGAGCCAGTCCAAAGCCTTTATTAAACTCAAGGCCGTTGCGCCCTGAGCGTAATCCGAGCGGGCGTAAAATGCCGAGGCCGCAAATAACTGCGCTTTCGGTAACAGCGCGGTTATTCCGTTTGATGGCGCGTTATCGAGTTGGCCAACTAGCAAACCAGCCACCGCCGTACCGTGAGACATAGGTGCGCTTAAGTCCGCGGGAAGAAAGGATTTTGTAACGATGTGCGCATTGCTAAACGCGGGGTGTGAGGCCTGCAAAGCGGTATCGACCATGCCGACTTTGACCGGTAGTAAGCAGCTCGACCCAGCGTCGAGTAATTGAGCTTTGATTGGATGTAGCGGCAAGGCTTCGGTATTCGCGGACTGACTGCCGTAGCTATGGTTGCGATCAAATTGGTCGCCCAGTGTTGGCGGCAACAAAGCACTAAGCGCTGTGCGGTTATCCAATGATTGGGGCACCCGAATACGGACTACTTGCAAACCTAACCCCGCAAATCTCTGCTGGCTGAGAATTTCCACCGCGGTTTGCGCTAGGGTTTGCCGCAAGGTAATCAGTTGTGTGTCGCTCAGTGTTATCAGCCATTCCTGGGCTATCGCCCGCCAGCCGTCTTCCACTTCGACCTCGACAAGCTGTGTGTTCCCAAAGCTGTCTACAATGTTTAACACTTGGGGAAGTTTGGCTAGCGGGTTGCCAAGGGCGTTGGCGATAGGGTCTGTGGCTGCTAACTTGGCTGCCGCAATCGCTTTAGCTTTGGCAATATCCAGCGCGTCTTGGGTTGCGCCACTCAACTCGCCTAGATCGCGGCCGATGTCGTCAATTTCGCGAGCCATTTCTGTAATTGGATCGAGTAGGTTGGGGCTATTCACCAGCTGAGCTTGGGCACTGCCCGCGAACACTAAGCTGCTGGCGAGTAACGCCCAGTGCCCCGTGCGTTTATGTTTCATGATAGCTATCCTTTGCGCGCAATGGTGTCGCGCTAATATGCGGGGTATTTGAGGTTAGCTCGTAAATCAATACAAGAGCTACATAGCTAAAACGTGTCGCAACCATAAAAATTCCATGGATGGGGAATAAAACCCAAGCTGAGCCGTTAAAGGGATAACAGCCGAAACTTAACAGGAGAATCGAGCCGATGAAAGAAGCGCTCACCGAGCTACTGCCGTCGCTGCGACGCTTTGCATACTCGCTTACCGGTCAAATGGCAGACGCCGACGACCTGCTGCAGAGCACGGTAGAAAAACTACTCAGTAAGCCTGTACCCGCCGACGTGCCACTAGCTGCTTGGGCATTTCGTGTATGTCGCAACCTGTGGATCGACGATTACCGCGCGCGCAAGGTACGCCTTAGCGCTGCGCAATCGCCGGAACTCACCGACTATCAAATTGTAGATGGCACTCGCGCTATGGAGCAAAAAGTCGCGCTAGAGCAGGTAAACCAAGCGATGGACAAGTTGCCCGACGATCATCGCTCGATTCTCGCGCTGGTGTGTTTACAGGGCCTATCGTACAAAGCTGTGGCCGAAGTGTTAGAAATTCCAACGGGTACTGTTATGAGTCGTCTCGCTCGGGCCCGTATCGCATTGGCAGAAAGCCTCAAACCCCAAAACCTCAACCCCGCGAGGACGCCGCTATGAAGATTACCGATGAAACCTTGTCCGCTTTTCTTGATGCACAACTCACTGACCGAGAGATGGACCAAGTGCGTGACCGTATCGCTAGCGACGAGCGCTTGGCAAACCGGCTTGCGGAACTTGCCGAGAACGACGCCTTGGTGCGCGCCACCTACAGCGCGATAGACCAACAGCCGCTACCTAACAGCATCACAGATCTGTTGAGCGAGAAGGCTCCCGCTGACAATGTTGTGCAGCTTTCTGTTTGGCAGCGCCTGCGCAGCTCGACACAAAAAAATCTCGCGGTAGCAGCCAGTATTACCTTTGCACTTGGCTTTGCGATAAGTCACTTTTCTCATAGCCCGAAAACTGATAGCCCGAAAACTGATAGCCCTACGGCTGATAGTTGGGTGCAAGTGGTACAAGCGTTAAACGATACTCCCAGCGGCAAAGCTGTGAATTTAGTGGGGTTTGGCGAGCTAACGCCGCGCGTATCCTTTACCGACGCCGAGGGGGACTTGTGCCGTCAGTTCACTACGCGCACGGATTCAGAAACGACTCAAGCATTGGCGTGTATCAACAATGGCAAGTGGCAAAAGCTCGCGGCCTTTACCACTGCGGCAACTGGTGCGGGCAATTACCAGCCTGCCACGGTGAATAACCCGATTAACGATTTAGTCGACCAGCTGGCGAAAGGCCCGTTCTTAAATGCAGAACAAGAAGCGCAGGCGATTGAAAACAACTGGCAGAAATAAGGACCTGTACACCTACAGATCTAGATTCGGCAACCCAAACAGACAACGAGGTAAACAATGAAACGCATATGGATAAAGCCCCCTGCATTACTAACTTTTTCGTTGCTGACGTTTTCTTTTCTGACCTTAACTGGTTGTGCCAGTAACAGCGGTTACCAAAAAGCTGCCGGCTATGGGTATGGATATTCCGAAACGGTGATAAGTGACAACCGCTATCGTGTGGATTACAAAGCACGCAATAAGACCAACAGCACGGTCAGACATTATGCACTGCGCCGAGCGGCTGAGCTGACCTTGGAAAAAGGTTACGATTGGTTTGTTGTGGTAGATCGCGATTTACAGCTAGAGCAATCTAACAACACGATACAAACCAGCATGTCCAAAATGAGCGAGCGAGAAAGTGCAACGAAGCGCTGTGGCCTATTGGGTTGTACTACCGAACCTTACCCTGCCAGTAGCTATGGCATGGGCTTGCATACCGACACTGGAGATCGAGCGACTAAAGCGATAGCCAGTCTAGAAATACGTTTGGGAAAAGGTGTGCGCCCCGAAAATGTCGAGAGCTACGATGCGCGTGAAGTGAGGGATAACTTGTCTAGACAGTAAAAAAACTAGCGGGAAAGAAGCGGAAAGGCGGGATAATTTCACCAAGGAACACCGCCGAAGTGTGTTGTGGCCGTAAGTCCAGCCTTTGCGCCATGCTCGAGTGCCAATTCAATATTGCGGTGTTGAAAGTAACTTAAGCTAAATGCGGCTTGAAATGCATCCCCACAGCCGGTGGTATCAATAACTTTTTTCGTGGCAATGGCATCTTGGTAAAACGCTTTGCCATGAAAAAACGCCACGCTGCCATTTGCCCCAAGGGTTAATACGAGCAGGCTATCGACTGCCAAGGAAAGCTGCGACAGGCTTTCAATCATAGACGAATCGCCACCAACATAAGCTATGTCGACCCTACTTAGGGTTTGCGCCAATACAGCTATATCCGGTAGGTGCAGGTAATCAACGCAAAGAAAATTCTCGTGTTTACGTTTTAAGGTTTCGAAAAAGTTTGGGCAACTGGCATGGCTAGACCAAATGTGAAAATCGCGAATATAGCGCCAACTACTTTCAGGAATAGAATAACCTTCATACACACCGCCATCCCAAGCGCCGTCTTCGCCGTACCTTTCGCCTTCTGCGTCATTTATCAAACGATTAGACGCGGATTGTCCGCCACATATCGCCAGCTGGCTTAAGTCGACGTTATTACGGGATAAAAGCTCGCGAAGTTGAACGCCGTGAGCATCATCGCCGAGTGCGCCAATGAAAGCGCTATGTGTGTTTAGCTGGGCAAATCGAATCGCTTGGTTTAACGCGTTCCCACCAGCAAAATATTGATCTTGCTGCGGGAAGTAATCCATAGCTGCAACACTAAAGCTAGCGACTTTCGTGGGGTTTGTTTGCATAAGGAGGTTACCTTGGTTAAGTCGAAAATAATCAAGTCGAGAATTAGCTAAGTCGGTACTATTGGACTTAAACCCTACTTGTGTTTTCGTCCAAGGCATTGCGCGTTTTCGAACGACTAAACAATAGAAGCGCAAAACACATTTCAATAATACCACCACAAAATGCACCCGAAATAACCGGAGCACTAAGGAAGACCAAGCCTAGCGCAGATGCAACTAAGAGCGCACTTAGCAACCAGAATATCCGCATGCCGTATAGTGTATTAAAGGTAAGATACCGACCCGCAATTACCAGCAGCATAGCAGGGAAAAATAACTCGATCTTGTAGAACGATGCGAGCACTGCGATGGGAATAGACAGCAGCATCCATATTGTTCCCTCAATGGCAAGTGACGCAAGAGGGTTGTCGGCTTGGTGTTTCCCCGTTCTACCAAACGCCTTACACAATAAAACAGACAGCGGGAATATTAAGGTTCCGGCAAAAATGAGCGTTAACATTCCGGCCGTTGAACTGACAAGCATCGCCGCTAGACCAGCTGCAATCCATATCAATCCAGAAGAGAAAACGCCTGGAAATCCATCGTAGTAGGCACGGCGCATATCGGCTTGGGCATCGACTATTGTGATCATTCAAATTCCTTAGATTGTCGCGAATGGATAAAGCTAGTGCATTGCCGTGTTTATAAGAGGGGTAATCTGACGGTGGTGTTCATATCTAAATTAAATCCTGCGAATTTTTTAGTTGCAAGGAATAATGTTTTCTCACAATAAAACGCAACAAATTTTTAGCGCAATGATTAATAGAGCCTATTAACAATAGCTTTTATGCCGTTGGTAAAATGCTGAGTAGCACTGCCGCCGCTTGTAAGCACAACAAATTCCAAATTCTTGTCCGGTACTATCGTCATCTCGGTTCGATAACCATCCCATAAGCCTGCGTGGCCATAGCTCGTTTCGGTCAGCATAAAGCCGTAACCGTAGCCGCCACCAAATAGCTCGGTGCGCGGGTAGGTCATGTTAGCGAGTGTAATATTAGAAATAAGTAGGTTTTCGCGCAGGGCTCTAAAAAAATGAATAAAGTCATCGCTTGAGCTTACCTGCGCCATGTTGCCGGTCAGGTAGGTATTGATGCCATACTGACTGCTACTGGTTGCGAAGTTTAGGGCATCGCCTAGGCGCATTGGTTGGTGTTTTTCGGTAATGTAGCTGTCGCCCATGCCAGCGGGCTGAAAAAGATATAGTCGCATGTAATCGCTAAAGCTGTAGCCGGTTACCCGCTCGATGATTAAGGCTAAAAAATTATAACCGCTATTGCTGTAGCTGGTTTGGCTTCCCGGTGTAAATTTTAATGCCGGGTTGCTGATAAAATATTCCAAAGCCCCAGCATTAGTTAAATCTTCTAAGCGCGACCTAGACCATATGTCGTTTAATAAATCGTATATACCAGAGGTATGAATCAACAGCATCTTTAAGGTGATGGGCTGCCAACTGTCATCTAACTCAGGCAAGTAAATCAATATAGAATCGTTTAGATGTATTTCACCTTGCTCAACCAATTGCATTATGGCGATTGCGGTAAAGGGTTTACTCACGGATGCCAACCGAAACCCGGTGTGGCGGTTGACGCTAATACTGGCGGCGTTGTCAGCGAAGCCGATGTTGTTGTGGTATGCCACTTCACCATCTTTAACAACCAGCAGGCTAACGCCGGCATTGGCAGGTGTTTCATGTTCAGCGATATAGCGGTTTATTTCATTGGTTAGGCGTGCGGATAATTCAGATGTTGGTGTTCCGCTTGGGGATGATGTAGGAATACCGGTAGGTGTAATTGTTGGAGTAACAGAGCCTGCACCATTTTGACTGCCGCCGTTACAGGCGGCGAGAGCAAGTGTAAATATAAGTGCAAGCACAGGTGCGAATAAAGGTCGTAACCGATAGCTGAAGGTGCGATGGTTACTCCTGCTGTTGCAACCAGTCATATTTATTCGCCCTTGTGAGTGTGCCCGTAGCTTAATAATGCGGCTAAGTTAAGGCGTTCGAGCCGATAAATCAGAACCCATGTAGGTCAGCTTTCCATTGCTGCCGGTTGGCCATTGTCTATTGAATATAGTTCACAACGTCACGGCTGCTATTGGTCAAACAAAAACACAGCGACTAGGGCGATAAGCGCGGGCAGCCCCTGAAAGATAAGCAGAGACTTATTAACCTTATAACCGCCATACACACCGGCAACCAAAACACACACTAAAAAATAGATTTGAATTTGGAATCCCACAAGGTTATTGGGGTGAACTAGCCCCCAAAATAGACCAACGGCGAGAAAACCATTATATAATCCCTGATTAGCGGCAAGTGTTTTCGACTCCCGAGCCTTTTCTAGGCTCATGCCAAACGTTTTGAGCCCTGCGGGTTTAGTCCAGAGAAACATTTCGAGATAAAGGAAGTATAGATGTTCAATGGCAACGAGGGCCACGAGGCCTATTGCGATCCACTCCATAGTATTTTCTCCATAGATATCTAGTGATATTAAGCGTTAGCTACTTTACCTTGTAAATAATTACCAAACAATCGAGTGAGATAGTACCAACAGCCGTCACAATAATGGAATTTGCGCCGCACAGTGACTATGCTGTAGTGAAATCGGCCTTGGTAGACAAACGCTTTTTCTCCGATGTTGGGCTGCGAGCCAATCCTTCTATTTACTCCCATTATTTATCGGAAGGATATGTGTAATTCATTGATGAGTTAATTCGAAAAAGGATCGCAACAATGGGATTTAAGACAGCTGTTATTTCTTTTGCTAATAAGCTTCTCGCAGTACTCTTTTATCAACCTATCCGTAATTTTAAAACACGAAATTTTATCGAAAAAACCATAGCGGTAATGTTTGCTTTTATTCTATTAGTAATCGTTTGGGCGACGATTGGCGCAATTTCACGCGCCTGGGAGTTTCGTGATAAAGATCCGGCCCGTGGCGCGCTGGTTGTAAGTAAAGACCCACTCGGCGATCAAGTGGATGAGATTACCTACTTGGATCAGGGCTGGCAGCCAGCCGATAGCCTCTGGTTCTATAATGTTAGCCAAGGCTCCAACCTTATCCCCTACGATTTTTTCCTAGTACTTGAACAAAAAGAATCTCGCGAACTGTTTCGCCAAAATCAGAATATTTTGCGTTATCGCTATCTGCCGCAAAAGCCTACAGCGACTAATCCCGACGGTCTACCCTTAGGAATGGCGTTAGATACCTATAAAGGTAAACGCTACATGGGCTATACCTGTGCGGCCTGCCACACTACCCAAATAAATTACCAGGGCGTTGGCATGCGCATCGATGGTGGCCCAGCAATGGCCGACATGGAAAACTTTATGGTCGATCTAGCTGCGGCAATGGAAGATACTTTGGAGAACCAAGCTAAACTAGATCGCTTTGTCGACGCTGTAACCGAGTTTGGCGACTACTCTGATCGCGAAGAAATATTGGCCGATCTACAAAAATTCGCGTTGCGTGTTGAGTCCTACACGATTATTAACAACCCGCGAACAGCTACGCGGCCCTTAACGACCTATGGCTATGCGCGGCTGGATGCCTTTGGCCGAATTTATAACCGTGTACTCGAACATTTGGTAAACCCAGAAACACTCTTAGATGCAATGTCGCGTGCGTTTACGCCGGCAGAATATGCAATGGTTTTCGCGGAAGTTGAACCGATACTTAACGGTGATGAGCACGATCATTTAATCGAGCGGATTCGCAGTGTGCCCAGTTTAAGTGGCGATGATCAGCCCAGCTTGAAGCGGTTGGTTAAACTTCGCGATGAAATTTTTAATCCTGCCGATGCGCCGGTGAGCTATCCGTTCCTTTGGGATATTCCACAACACGATTATGTGCAGTGGAATGGTGTTGTCGGTAATGCCGGTATCGGCCCGATAGGGCGCAATGCCGGTCAGGTTATTGGCGTGTTTGGTACGCTCGACTGGCAGCAGAAAAAAGGTGTAACCCTTTCGTCTATTCTAGGCGGCCAGGGCTTTGATAATCGGCATATTGAGTTTGACTCGTCGGTTAATATTCGAAATGTTCGTCGTGTTGAGAATCAACTGCGCGACCTATATTCACCACAATGGCCAGGCGAATTAGAAAATCTCCCCGATTGGCCGGAGGGCAAGCCGGTATTGCCAGCGATCGATCAAGTTAAGGCGGATAAAGGTAAAGTGCTATTTCGCGGCTACTGCGAAGGCTGCCACGAGAACATTAATAGAACCAGCCCCGATCGGCGCGTAGTGGCGAGAATGACAAGCCTAAAAACGATGAAAACCGATGCGAAAATGGCCGAGAACAGTGTCGACTGGAACGGTTATAGCGGCATAGTCAAAGGAAAGTATGCTGATGCCGGCGTAGGTAAGATGTTGTTAGAACGCAAAGCCCCCGCGGCGAGTTTGCTTACCATCGCCACAACAAACGTGGTGACTACGCCAGACCCAGACAAAATTTTTATTCAACGCTGGGCAGAGCGGGTATTCGATTTTGCCATTACCTTTTTTGATAATGAAGTAAAAGCGTCGATAAAAGAAGGTAATTACGATCCCGACTCTACCGTAAAACCATTGCAGTCTTTGCTCTCATATAAGGGCCGATCGCTGAATGGAATTTGGGCTACAGCCCCTTATTTACATAATGGTTCGGTGCCAAGCCTCTATCATTTGTTGTTGCCCAAAAAGCGCCCAGGAGACCCAGATGATGGCCTCTATCGACCAGATGAATTTATTGTTGGCTCGCGTGAGTTCGACCCGGAATATGTAGGCTTGAAGTGGCAAGGTTATGACGGCTTTTTGTTTAGAACGGATATTTATGGCAACGGCAATGGTGGTCACGAATATGCGTCTGGGCATTCACCACAGTTAAATGGCGAAGTACTACCCGCATTGAATGACGACCAGCGTTGGCAGTTGGTTGAATATTTAAAAACCCTTTAATGACTTAATCCTTTAACCTAGAACGCTTAAACTCTGCAACAATTAACCTAAGTACGGAGAGGCTCATGACGGATTATCTAGCACAACTTGACGCAGCAGAAGATGACCAAAAATTCAATTTGGTTCGCGCTTGGATAGCCAGTGAGCCGTTGGCGTTTTTTAAAGTATTGCGCCAGCAACGGCCTATTTTGCAAACGGATATGGCAACACTAATAACACGCTTAGACGATTGCGTAGAGGTGTTGAATCAACCTAAGGTTTTTACCGTTAAATTGTATGAACCAAAAATGTCCGATTTTTTAATGTCTCATGATGACGATGCCTTTCACACCCGTGAAAAATCGATTATGCAGGGCTTTCTTAATCGCAACGATCTGCCGCGCGTCCGCGCCTTGGTCAAACAGGTTAGCGCGAATATCTTGGCCAAGGCGAATGGTCGAATCGACTTTGTGGGCGATTATTGTCGAATGGTGCCGGCAACTTTGGTGCAAGACTATTTCGGCTTAGATGGCGTCGACAAATCCGAATTGATCGAGTGGTCTTACTGGAACCAGGCCGATACTTTCTACAACCAACCCTTCGATGATCACACCCAGGCCGAGCGCGATGAGATTGTTGCGCAGCATAACGCCGCCGGAGAAAAATTGGCCGCCTATGTGGTAAAGCTTATGGCCCGAAAAATTATTGCCGTAAAAGCGGAACAGGCGAAAAATATTTTATTGGTGGTTTGGTACGGGTTACGAAAGTTAATAAGCCACTTGATGGGCGACAAAAATACCACCACCACAGACGATATTGTCTGCCGGATGATTCGCAGCAGCTTCGCTGAAGAGGTGGAGTTTAATATTAAGCGTGTCGGTATTAATGCTGGCGGGCTGCTAATTGGCGCAATCGAAACAACGTCGCAAGCGGTTGCACAGGCGGTGGAGTATCTGCTGAATCACCCCGATATTTTAGCCGAGGCTAAAATCGCCGCTGCCAGTGACGATACCACCAAATTCGACAATTATGTTTGGGAGGCATTGCGCTATGTGCCGATTTCACCCTACTTGTTCCGACAAGCTGCGTCCGAGGTGGTAATCGCTCGCGGCACTGAACGTGAAGTTACGGTTCCCGCTGGCGGCTATGTGTTGGCCGCTACGCAGTCGGCAATGTTTGATGAGCGTGCTTTTGCCGACCCAGATGAATTCAAACCTGGGCGTAATTGGTATCACCAGTTTCATTTTGGCTATGGTGAGCATGCGTGCCTTGGTCGCTACATAGGTGCGGAGATGATTCCTGAAATGGTACGTCAAATTTTGTTGCAAGACGGTCTCCAGCAGCAGGGCCCAATCGACTATCAAGGCGGGCATTTACCCCAGAGCTATCCACTCACTTGGGCGGTGTAGGTGCGACTTTTACCTAGAGTTTGTTAGAATCAGCACCCGAATTACCTTCATCTAGCGATCATCACTATGTCTGAGTCGTCGTCCGTTGCTGAATCCGCATCTCCCGATCTTGCCAATACCGATACTAATGTACTTAATAGCTCGAGCTTTTGGCAAAAGCCGGAAAACCTTTTACTGTCGATGACCTTTATCATGTCGTTTTTGTTTGCGACATGGCAGGTGTTGCTAAACAATTTTGTTGTTGAGCGAGCCCAGTTCACCGGTGTCGAAATTGGCATTTTGCAAAGCTTGCGCGAGGTTCCAGGTTTTTTGGCTTTTACCGCCGTATTTGTATTGCTGATTCTGCGCGAGCAATATTTTGCCTTGCTGGCCATCGCGCTTATGGCTTTGGGCGTTGCCGCAACGGGCTTCTTCCCATTTGCGATAGGCCTCTATCTAACCACCGTGGTTATGTCGATTGGCTTTCACTATTTTGAGACGATTAATAAGTCTTTGACCCTACAGTGGTTACCTAAAAGTAAAACCCCGCACTTTATGGGTCGCGCCTTGGCGATAAAGGCCATTGCATCGCTATCGGCCTATGCGCTTATTTTTATCGCAATGGATATGTTTGGTGTCGACTACAAGTGGATGTATCTGTTGGCAGGTGCTGGCGGTTTGATTCTGGTGGCGATTCTGGCGTTGCGATTTCGCGATTTTGGTCATCAGGTTGAACAAAATAAAACGCTATTTTTACGCAAACGCTATTGGCTCTATTACGGGTTAGTCTTTTTAAGTGGCGCGAGGCGGCAGATTTTCACGGTGTTTGCCGGTTTTATGATGGTCGAAAAGTTTGGCTACAGCGTCGGCGAAATTAGCGCGTTGTTTATTATTAACTATGTGTTTAATTTTATGTTCGCTTCACGCATTGGTAAATTCATTGGTTTTATCGGCGAGCGGCGTGCGCTTATTATTGAATACATTGCGCTCATTCTAGTGTTTACCAGCTATGCGTTTGTTAGCAATTCGCATATTGCGGCCGGTCTGTATGTTATCGATCACTTGTTTTTTGCGTTCGCTATTGCGATTTCCACCTACTTCCAAAAAATCGCCGATCCAAAAGATATGGCCGGTACGGCGAGCGTGAGTTTCACTATTAATCATATTGCCGCGGTGGTTATTCCGGCGCTATTGGGTATGGTTTGGATCTATTCGCAAAGCGCAGTTTTTCTGGTAGGTGTGGTGTTTGCGGTGTGCTCACTGGTGTTAAGTTTTAATATCCCTCAGGCCCCAGCTGCTGGTAATGAAGTGATATTGGGTTTTCGCGGTAGCAGCTCGAACTAATTTTTCTAGTTTAAAATTGGTAGCGTTTTAGCTTGCGCCAGCTATCCCAAGAATAGAGCGCCAGTGCCGACCAGATAAACACAAAGGTAAGCGTTTTTTGCCACACTAATACTTCGCCAAACCAGAATACGGCGGTTAACAGTACAGTGCTGGGTGCAATGTACTGAATAAACCCCATGGTGGAGTAGTTTAAGCGTGATACCGCGGCGGCAAATAACATCAGCGGAACGCTGGTAAGTGGTCCGGCGCAGATTAAAAATAGCGAGAAGCTAAAGCTGTCGGCCATTTGCGTAAGTGAATCACCAGCGGAAAAATAGAATAAGTACACCAGTGATGGCGGTGTGAGGATTAGCGTCTCAATAAATAAACCTTCCAATGCGCCAACCTTTATGATTTTGCGTAAAAGCCCATAGAGGCCAAACGCAAACGCCAAGATAAGCGCAACATAGGGCAGGCTGCCGAGCGTAATTGCCTGTAGCGCAACACCGGCACTGGCAAGTGCGACGGCCAGCCATTGCAAGCGTCGCAATTTTTCACCCAAAAACAGCAGACCACAAAGAATATTAACCAGCGGGTTAATATAGTAGCCCAGGCTAGTTTCCAGCAAGCGGCCACTGTTGGCAGCCCAAATAAACACCAGCCAGTTAATGGCAATAAATAGTGTCGAGCCAAACAACACTAGCAGCGTGCGCGGATTACTTAGGTGCACCCAGATAAGTTTATGGCGCTGACTAATGAGTAGCGCTATGCCGGTGAACAGCAGCGACCAAATAATACGGTGGACAAAAATTTCGGCGGCCGAGATGTGATCCAGCGCTTTAATATAAATTGGTAGAAATCCCCAAATGCCATAGGCGGCGAGGGCGTAGAATAATCCGCGGCGGTCTTCGGCTAGGCTTGATGAAGTTGAAGTCACGGCTGAATGCTCTGGGAAATGGGGGTTGAACAAAGTGCAAAACGACGATTGGATTTCGCAACACAGTATAGGGCTAGCAGGGTAAAAGGTTGACGAAAAAAACAGAATTAAGCCGCGAGTGGTTTGTGTACATGATGTTATGCGCCGACGATACCCTCTACACGGGTGTTACGACTGATCCACAGCGGCGCGAACAAGAACACAACAGCGCTACAAAAGCGGCACGTTATACACGAGCGAGACAGCCAGTGAGCTTGGTTTACAGTGAAGTGAGTGAGTCGCGAAGTAGCGCCTGCAAACGAGAGGCGGAGCTTAAAAAACTCTCCCGCCTACAAAAGAATGCATTAATAGCTGAACAGCGAAGCTAAAAAACGTACAATTGCGGCCCTTTGTGAATTGAGGCTGTCGCCTGTTTCGCACGCCTCTGCTGCAACCACAGATGTAAGACATAAAATCATGATTGAATTTGTACAAGGCCAACGTTGGGTGGTCGATTCTGAACCGGAGCTTGGTCTCGGTATTGTTACTCAAGTCGCGCCGCGCACTGTGTCGATTTTCTTCCCCCTGGGCGATTGCGAGCGTCAATATGCGCGCCGCGAAGCGCCACTAACACGCATTCAATTTACCATCGATGATGAAATTGATCTCGCCTCCGGAGAGTCTGCAACCGTTGTTGCCGCTCACGAGCATGACGGTTTGATGATTTACGATATTGGTGAAGAGCTGGTAGTCGAAACTAAACTCGCCGCACAAGTGAGCTTGAATCAACCGTTGGTGCGTTTGTTAACAGGGCAACTAGATGCCCCCAAATGGTTCTATTTTCGCCGTCAGCTCGACGAATCTATGGGGCGCCTGTGGCGATCGCGTTTAGCCGGTTTGCTGGGCGCGCGTGCGAATCTTATTCCTCATCAACTCTATGTTGCCTGGATGGCCTGTGAGCGCGAGAAGGTCAGGGTACTGTTGGCAGACGAAGTTGGTTTAGGTAAAACCATCGAAGCGGGCATGATCTTGACTCGCTTGTTGAAGTTCGAACGAGTGCAGCGGGCGTTAATTTTGGTTCCCGACTCCCTACAGGTTCAGTGGTTGGTCGAGATGGTGCGCAAGTTCAACCTGATCCCAAGCCTATACAGCCCTGAGGGCCACGACTTCGAGTCGGGTCAGATTCATATCGTCCCTCACGGTGCAGTCGAGTACCTGAGCGACGAACTGCTGAATGCCGACTTTGATATTACCATTGTCGATGAAGCTCACCATATTGCGCCCGGCAGCGTAGCGTTTGATTGTTTGGAAGCGCTTTCCTATAGCAGTGATCACTTGGTATTGCTGACAGCAACACCGGAACAGCTCGGCGTAGATAGCCACTTTGCGCGCTTGAAACTACTCGACCCCGCCAAGTTTACCTCCCTTGCAGAACTGCAGCAGCAAGAGCAAAACTACCAAGAGCTTAACCAGCAGATTCGCGACTTGCCCGGCAGCCGCGCCGACTTGTTAGCGCGTTACGAGCTCTCCGCTGACCTGAGTGATGAAGAGGTGGTTGACCAATTACTCGATTGCCACGGTATTGGCCGCGTAATGTTTCGCAATGTACGCTCGGCGATTCGAGGTTTTTGCGATCGCGTGGCTCGCCCTGAATTGCTGGAAGGCGATAGCTGGGACGACAAGTTTGAGTGGCTAGCGCAATTTGTGAAGAGCTACCCCGAAGAAAAAATCTTGGTTATCACCCACGACTACGACGATGTGCGGGCCTGCGAAAGTTACCTCTGGAAAAAACACGGTATCGATGCCGCTTTATTCCACGAGCATCAAAGTTTAATTGAGCGCGATAAGGCCGCCGCTTACTTCGCGGATCAAGACAGTGGCAGCCAACTGCTTTTATGTTCCGAAATTGGTAGCGAAGGCCGAAACTTCCAGTTCAGTTGTCATCTGGTTTGCCTTGATTTACCTGACCATCCAGACTTGTTAGAGCAGCGTATTGGCCGTCTAGATCGCATCGGTCAAACCCGCGAAGTGAATATTCACATACCTTTCTGCGAAGGCACACTCGATGGTTACCGATTTTATTGGATGCATGAGATCCTAAACTGTGTCGAACAGCAAAACCCTGCCGCCGGCATGGTGCACGAGGCGCTGTTGGCTGAAACCACAGCCGAAGAATTCTATACGCTGGAAGGTTTAAACCACGACCTTACCGAACGCGCGCGGCGCGATGTGGCGGAGCAGCAGCGTTCGATTCAAGATGGCCGTGACGCCCTGTTAGAAATGAACAGCTGTCGCCAACCATTTGCCGATGAATTGAGCGACCGAATCGCACTGTTTGAGCAAGAGTCGCCGTTAGCCTTGGTGGAAATGTCCAGTGACCTGCTGCAATTTCATTTCGAGGCCACCCAAGATGGCTGTTACAGCTTAGTTCCATCGGACAAGATGTTAATCGGTGCACTGCCAGGAATTCCCCCGGAAGGTGTAGAGGTAACATTTTCGCGCGAGATCGCCGGTCGTCGCGAAGATGTACAGTTTATGAGCTGGGACTCGCCCTTTATCAGCGGTTTGTGGGAGCTATTACATCATTCTGATCTCGGGGCAGCATCCGTTGCAACCCTACCGAACCCGCAGTTGCCGGCTGGCCACTGTTTGTTGGAGGTCTGTTTTGACGTGGTTATTCAGTCGCCCTATTCGACCGCTTGCTTACCATTCTTAACCAGTCATTCGGTGCGCGCCTTGGTGTTAGATGTCAGCGCTAAAAACCTGGCTGGACTGCTGTCTGAAGAGTCCCTGCAAAATACCGTTGAGCCGGTTAAAAAGTATTTGGCCCGGGATGTCGTGAAGTCTCGTAAAACTGAAATATCAGCTTGGTACAAAAATGCAGAAGCATTTGCTGAACAAGATAAGGAAGTACTGTTAAAAACCGCGGCGGAACAAGCACAGCATTACTTTTCTGGCGAGATTGCCCGTTTGGATAACCTTGCGAAACGCAACAGCCTGATTAATCCTGATGAGGTCGCCCAGCTAAAATTACGCCAAGAGGGTGTAGTTAACGCTCTGCTAAACGACGCTCGATTGCAGCTTTCTGCCATACGCCTAATCGTTATTACGGAATGATTCGAGTCCGCAGGGCCGCTAAGAGTGATAAAGGCGACACATAGTACAAAAATTCATACTTTTGTGCGGTTGCCCTGCAAACGGTTACATTGTAATTTAAACGACACTGTAAGGGATGTGTCGTAAAGGCCCCCTTCCTTGTAAGGCTATTGCCGCTTAATTTGATGCCTTGTTGCTGTCTTTGCAGCGGGGTACCGGTGGTAAAAATAGCGCTATAAAAACAATAATTAACGCGAACCTAGATTACTCAGTAATCAATATTACCCAGAAAACTAACTACAAATACCGAAGCCTGTCTGTCGTCCGGATTTTATGCCGGTATGGGCGTCGAGTTTATTTACTCTCTCAAAAGTTTTGGAGCTAATAATAATGAACAAAACATTATTCAAACAATGTGCAACTAAGCTGGCTAAAGCCGGTGCTGTTGTAACCGCAGCGATGACGCTGACAATAAACGCATGGGCCGGTTTTACCGTGTCTGGCACTCAGGTTTTAGACGGAAACGGTAACGCTTTCGTAATGCGCGGTATTAACCATGCACACGCTTGGTACACCGGTGAAACTCAATCTATCGCTGACATTGCAGCGACCGGTTCTAACGTTGTTCGTGTTGTATTGAGCAACGGCGAGCAGTGGACCCGCAACAGCGCCTCAGACGTGGCCAACATCATCTCTTTGTGTAAAGCCGCGCAAATCATTTGTATGCTTGAAGTTCACGACGCCACTGGTGGCGGTGAAGAAAGCGCAGCCGGCACTATCTCTGGTGCGGCTAACTACTGGGTTGATATCGCTAGCACTTTGCAGGGCGAAGAAGACTACGTAATCATTAACATCGCCAACGAGCCTATCGGTAACAACCAATCTGATGCAAAGTGGATCGATGAGCACAAAGCTGCCATTCGCACTATCCGTAATGCTGGTTTGACCCATATGTTGGTTGTAGATGCGCCTAACTGGGGTCAGGATTGGGACAACGTTATGCTGAACAATGCTTCTGATGTTGCTTCTGCGGATACTCGCAGCAACACCATGTTCAGTGTTCACATGTATGAGGTTTACCAGACTCGTAGCCGTGTAGAAAACTATGTATCTGACTTCCTAAGCAACCATAACCTACCTTTGATCGTTGGTGAGTTTGGTGCTGATCACCAAGGTGAGCCAGTTGACGCCGACAGCATTATGGCTGTTGCCGAGCAGTACAATATTGGCTACATCGGTTGGTCTTGGTCCGGTAACGGCAGCTGCTGTGAAGCCTTGGATATCGCCAACAGCTTTAATGCAAATAGCTTGAGCTCTTGGGGTGACCGTTTGATCAATGGCGCTAACGGCATTGCATCTACCTCACGTAAAGCTACCGTTTTTGGCGGTAGCAACGGTTCTAGTTCTTCTTCAAGCTCTTCTAGCTCGTCTTCATCTTCTAGCTCAAGCTCTTCAAGTTCTAGCAGCTCTTCAAGCTCGTCTTCTTCTAGCTCTTCGACTGGTGGTGCTTGTACCGAACAGTGTAAGTGGTATCAAGATGACCCACGTCCTTTGTGTGCTAACCAAACTAGCGGTTGGGGCTACGAAAATGGTCAGAGCTGTATCGGTCGTACCACTTGTGAATCACAAGGCGGCAACGGTGGCGTTATAAGCTCTTGTGGCAGCTCATCTTCAAGCTCTAGCAGCTCTTCAAGCTCTTCTTCAAGTTCTAGCAGCTCAAGTTCTTCAAGCAGCTCGTCTTCAAGCAGTTCTTCAAGCTCTAGCAGCTCATCGTCTAGCTCTAGTTCATCTAGCTCAAGTAGTTCTTCTACCGGCGGTAACGGTGGCCAGCAGTGTAACTGGTACGGTACTAACTACGCGTTGTGTGCTAACCAAGATAGCGGTTGGGGATACGAAAGCAACCAGAGCTGTATCGGTCGTACTACTTGTGAATCACAAGGTGGTAACGGCGGTGTAGTTGGCGGTTCTTCTAGCTCGTCTTCTTCATCTTCTAGTTCTTCGTCTTCTAGCTCGTCGTCTTCATCTTCGAGCTCAAGCTCTTCAAGTTCTAGCAGCTCATCAAGTGGCGGCACTGGCGGTACCTGTAACTGGTACGGCTCTAGCTATCCACTATGTACCAACACTAGCAGTGGTTGGGGATGGGAAAACAATGCGAGCTGTATCGCTCCTAGCACTTGTAATTCTCAGTAATTATATGAGCTAGTCACCATTCGTTTTTTGAATGATGAGAAAAAAGCAGGGCCTTAGGGCTCTGCTTTTTTTTTGCCCGTATGAATTGCGGGAGCAGCCGCTATACTAGCCACCGTTTCAAATTGATAAAAAGAGTAGTTGCCGTGAAAGTAGGTCAAGTGTTTACCGGAACCGTTAGAGATTTAGCTAGCGATGGCCGTGGCGTGGTAGTGAACCCGGACGGTAAAACGTTTTTTGCTGCAGGCGTTTGGCCGGGGGAGAAGGGCGAGTTTCGCGTTACCGGTTTAAAGGGCCGGGTAGGTTTCGCAAAGTTGTTAACCCTTGATATGGCTAGCGCTAACTCAAAACGGGTAACGCCAGCGTGCCAGTATCACGGTATCGACGACGCCAGTTGTGGCGGCTGCCCTTGGATGTTTATGGACTATGAAGAGCAGTTAAACGCCAAACAACAACGCGTAGCGCAGGCGATGCAAAGGCTGGACGCCGTGGCCAGCGTACAGCCGATTATTGGCTCTGCGAAAACCTTAGGCTATCGCAATCGTGCGCAATTCAAATCCAATGGTCCAAAGTTGGGATATGTTGCCTTGGCTAGTAATAATCTTGTTGATGTTGCCGAGTGCCCAGTGTTAACACCCCACAACAACACGACGCTAAAAGATCTCCGTGTAGAGTTGCCCAATAACGCTTGGCGGCCAAAGTCTAAGCAGCAGTGGGTCACCTTGGATATCGATGAAAGCGTTACGGCGAGTAATGCCAGTGTTAATGCGCGCTTGCCGTTTCAGCAGGGCAATGACCAGCAAAACAAAGTAATGCAAGATTGGTTGGCTGGAATGCTTGAGACTTTTCCAACATCTTTAAAAGTGTTGGAGCTGTTTTGTGGGTCTGGCAACTTAACTAAAATAATCGCGGCTGCGGGCTTTACCAAGATAACCGCGGTTGAGGTGATCGATACCGCGCTGGAACAGTTGCGAGAGCAAGATTTGGCTGGTGTTGAAGTATTGGCCTGCGATATTTATAACGAGTACAAACTGGGCCCGGTGCGCGTTGCGTTTAAAAAACACGATGTCTTGGTGTTAGACCCGCCCCGTGACGGCTTAAAAACCTTGCCGATATTAATGCCGGGTAAGCCCAAGTTTAAACATATTTTTTATGTCTCCTGTGACTTGCCCACCTTCACTCGTGATGCGGGCGTGTTAATTGAAAAGGGCTACAAGCTGAATTCTGTGCAGCCGCTCGACATGTTTCCGCAAACGCAGCATATTGAGTTGATGGCGCATTTTAGCCTTTAGCTGATTCGCTTTATCAAACCCAACATTCAACAGCGTCGAGTCTGATAAAGCATCGTGTAGCGTCGCTGATCTAAACTGAATTAGCTCGACAAAGCTTTCGCATGGTAGGCGATATGGTCGGCGATAAAACTCGCGATAAAAAAGTAACTGTGGTCGTAGCCGGGCTGAAAGCGAAGCGTAAGCGGATGCTGGTTAGCCTCGCACGCCTGTTGCAATAACTCGGGCTTCAATTGCTCCTGCAAAAAGCCATCATCTTCCCCCTGATCGATAAACAGTGGTGTTTTACACTCACTTTTACCAACCAGTGAACAGCTGTCGTAAGTTTCCCATAGGCGCTTATCGCTACCGAGATAACCCTGCAGCGCCTTGTGCCCCCAGGGGCAATTAATTGGCGAGCAGATTGGCGCAAACGCAGAGATTGAACGATATAGTTGAGGGTTCTTCAAGCCTAACGTAATGGCGCCGTGCCCCCCCATTGAATGCCCGAAAATACCGCTACGCTGGCCGTCTACGGGGAAATTGCTCTCCACTAATTGCTTTAACTCTGTGGTGATATAAGTTTCCATTTTATAGTGAGACGCCCACGGCGTTTGTGTTGCATCTAAATAAAAACCGGCGCCTTTACCGAAGTCGGTGGCGGTTTCATCGTCGGCAACGTCTTCACCTCTTGGGCTTGTGTCGGCGGCCACAATTGCAATGCCATATTCAGCGGCATAGCGTTGTGCACCTGCTTTTTGGACGAAGTTTTCGTCGTTGCAGGTAAGCCCAGACAGCCAATACAGCACGGGTACAGGCTTTTCTGGCGAAGCATTTTCTGGCAGATAAATAGAAAAACGCATACTGCAGTTGAGAGTGCTGCTTTGATGCTGGTAGCGTAATTGAGTGCCGCCAAAGCATTTTTGATGAGCGATTTCGAGCATTTAGGTAACCCTGAATATTAGTGAGGCTTGCCCCTAGCGGCGTAAGTGACCGGCTAGGGGAGCTGAGCTTTCGCAGACTTAGTCGCTGGAATTAATAAACCACCACGGAGCGGATACTCTCGCCGCTGTGCATTAAGTCGAAGGCTTTATTGATGTCATCAAGTGGCATGGTGTGGGTGATAAGGTCGTCGATATTAATTCGGCCGTCCATATACCAGTCGACAATCTTAGGTACGTCGGTACGGCCGCGAGCGCCACCAAAGGCGCTACCGCGCCACGAACGCCCGGTTACCAACTGAAAGGGTCGAGTGGAAATTTCTTGGCCTGCGCCAGCCACGCCGATAATACAGCTCTGCCCCCAACCTTTATGGCTGCATTCTAAGGCTTGACGCATAACATTGACGTTGCCAATACATTCAAAGCTGTAATCAACACCGCCATTGGTTAAATCAATAATGGCTTCAGTAACATTGCCTACTTCTTTGGGGTTTACAAAATCCGTCATGCCAAACTTACGGCCAAGGGCTTCTTTAGCAGGGTTGGTATCGACGCCGATAATGCGCGAAGCACCTACCATGCGGGCGCCCTGAATAACATTCAGGCCAATACCTCCCAAACCAAATACGGCCACAGTACTACCGGCCTCGACATTCATGGTGAAAACCACGGCGCCGATGCCAGTGGTAACGCCACAGCCGATATAGCAGACCTTATCAAAGGGGGCATCTTCGCGAATTTTCGCCAGGGCAATTTCAGGCAGCACGGTGTAGTTAGAAAATGTCGAGCAGCCCATATAGTGCAACAGTGGCTTACCTTCGAAGGAGAAGCGGCTGGTGCCGTCGGGCATCAAGCCCTGGCCTTGAGTGGTTCGAATTGATTGACACAAGTTCGTCTTCGGGTTGAGGCAAAAATTACATTCTCGGCATTCAGGTGTATAGAGCGGAATAACATGGTCGCCGGGTTTTAGTCCTTTTACGCCTGCTCCAACTTCACGAACAATGCCCGCACCTTCGTGACCGAGAATGGCGGGGAAGGCGCCTTCGGGATCGTCCCCAGACAGAGTGAAAGCGTCGGTGTGACAGACACCGGTGGCCACGATTTCCACCAGAACTTCTCCGGCCTTGGGGCCTTCAAGATCTACTTCGACAACTTCTAAAGGCTTTCCGGCGCCAAAGGCTACCGCTGCGCGAGTTTTCATGGCTTGTATCCTTAAATATAACGAGAAAATTACTTTAGGGTGAGTGAACTAAAAATCAGCGTTGAGTAGCGCCCGACCAATTCGCAATAGGAGTGAGGATTAACAGTTGCGAGGCTGGGCGCGATTAACTCAAAGCGGCTTTGAGGGCTGGTTGTGGGGACAGCCTTGTGCACGTTTTGCGCGCATGTTCCTTTGTTCTAGCGTCTCTTCCGGTTGGTCGAGCCAGCCTTGGGTTTGTTCACCGACTAACCGCGCCAAAAATTGAATATGGCTTTCGCTGGCGTTCAGCGCTGGAATATAGGCGAATGATTGACCGCCAGCCTCGAGGAAATAGCCGCGATTTTCGTCGCCAATTTCTTCGATAGTTTCGAGGCAGTCGGATGAAAACCCTGGGCAAATAACCTGAACCGATTCTACCCCTGATGCTGGTAGCGATTTGAGTGTAGCGTCTGTATAAGGCTGCAACCACTGTGCACGACCAAATCGGGATTGAAAGCTGGTGATAACGTCGCTGTCATTCAAGCCGAGGTTCTCGGCAACTAAGCGGGAGGTTTTCAAGCATTGGCAATGATAGGGGTCGCCCTTGTGTAGATAGCGCAGCGGAACACCGTGGTAGGAGAAGATTAGCTTATCTGCACTGCCATGCACTTCGCGATAGGCGCGAACACTGTCGGCGACAGCCTGAATATAGGCTGGATGATCGTGATATTGGGTTACAAAGCGCAATTGTGGCAGCCAGCGCCGCTGTTTAAAGTCGGCGGCTAGTGCATCAAAGGTCGAAGCTGTGGTGGAGGCGGAGTATTGTGGGTAAAGGGGCAGCACCAGTAGCTTCTCAACTCCGGCGTCTAAGAATTGCTGAATTCTTGATTCGATACTGGGTTGGCCGTAGCGCATTGCCCAATCAACCTGAACTCGATCGCCGTAGGCCGCCTGTAAGTGTTCGCCAAGCTTCTTCGCTTGATCTGCGGTGTGAAATGCGAGCGGCGAACCGCGCTCAGTCCAAACCTGCTGGTAGGCTTTTGCGGACTTCGCTGGACGTATATTCAAAATGATAACGTTGAGAATAAACCACCAAATCAGGCGTGGAATTTCCACCACTCTGGGGTCCGACAAAAATTGTTTTAAATAAGGCCGCAATGCTTGCTTGGTTGGCGCCGCGGGGGTGCCAAGATTACAAATTAACACGCCTACTTTGGCTTGCTGGTTGTGGCTGTATGACTGACCGTTAAATTGCACCTAAAAACCTCTGCAGCTGGAAAGTGTTAAAAATAGGATAAAACGTTTTATAACAGCGCGAACAACAGGGTTGTGAACGTGCTTGGTGTATATGTGCCTATTTCGTTCTACGTGTGTAGCTTGTGCCTCGCAGGGCGCCAAGATTGAATTAGGCCGAAAGTATAAGAGGCCAGCAGGCGTGAGTCGACCGCTGGCGGACAATCGTTGCTATTGAATGAAACAAATAGAGTCGTCGATAGTCGCAAGCATTAATTTAGCCAAGCCTAATAGCTTTGCATTGTTACGTTGAATCTAAGACAATTGGATCAGTTTTTTTAGTGGCAGCGCTATATAGGCGGACGCTTTCTGTTCGCACCAATAACGCTAGCAATATTATTGTAAGCACGGAGAAATAATATGAATAAAGTGCGCTTGATTTATCTACTTTTGGCAGCGGTTATTCTATTGGTGGCGGGCTGTGGTAGTCAGCCAATTGCTCGTCTTGATGATAGCGGTATTGATTATGCGAGTATTGCGCCCTATAAAATTGGCGTTGCCGACAGCCTTAGTATCGTTGTTTGGCGAAATGAGGAATTATCGGTAAATGTTCCTGTTCGTCCCGATGGCAAAATATCTATTCCCTTAATTGGCGATATTATCGCTGCAGGCAAAAATGTACCGCAGTTGGCCCTAGAAATTGAAAAGGCCTTAGACAGCTATGTGCGTTCGCCAAAAGTCACTGTAATTGTTACCGCCGCAACTAACGCCGAATATTTGCATCGTGTTCGCGTCACCGGTGCCGTTAATTCGCCAATCTCTGTTCCTTACAGCGAAGGTATGACGGTTCTCGATTTGGTATTACAGGCGGGAGGCGTGAGCGAATTTTCGAGCCCAAATAGCACCAAGTTGTATCGTAAAGGGCCGAAAGGTATGAAAGTCTACCCCGTGTATTTAAACGATATTATGCGTAAGGGTGATTTGCGTTCGAATTACGACTTACGTCCTTCAGATGTTATTACCGTTCCCGAGTCCATATTCTAATTAGTCGCATGAATAAAGCTGTGAAGCTACAGCTTGGTAAACATTGTGGCGTATGCGTTAGACCCGTTGCGGGGCAGTTGTTCACTTCTCTGCAACTTCAAATGGTGCCGAATTTATGAAATTTAAGCACGCACTCCTTCCCTTGTTGATTATGCAAGCCTCTACCGCGATTGCGGAAGTTGATCTTGTGGGGCAGTTGGGTTGGAGCAGTCTCAGTAATGCGAATCTATCGGTAGTCGACCCGCTAAGCGATGATGTTTTAGTTTACGGCGGTGAGCTTAGTGTTGAAGAGTCTAACGATTATTCGTTAATAGATTTAAGCTACAGCTATATAAAAACCGACTACCAAGACGAAGTTATGCCCAGTCGTAGTCAAGTGCTGGGTGTTGGCCACCTTGAGTTAAAAACGGCGAATAACGCGTTTGCGTTACTTGTCGATAATCGTGTTCGAGACTCTGCGCTCGATGTGCTGGCTGGCGATAGCCTGCCAAGTAACCTACAGCGCGTCACAACTAGCAGTGTCGCCCCCAGAGCGCGGTTGCAACTTGATTCGCGCGATACCGTCGATATGACTGTCGCACGGACTTGGGTTAAAACCGAAAATGCCACCGCTGATAGTACGGCGGATTCGGTGTCGGCTAACTGGTCGCGAGCAACAAGTGCAAAGGGTTTTTTTGCCTTGAGGCTGAGTCATTCGGAAATTTCACCGCAACAAGGGTTGGTCGAGCAGGTAAAGCAGCAGCGGGTAACAGCGCATGTTAACCGACGTATAAACGATGGCAGTGTGTCTTTCTCGATAGGTGCTTCAACCACAAAAACGTCTGCTAGTTTCGAGTTTGAACAACTTTCAAGTGAGCTCGAATACGACGCGGCATTAGTTAAGCGTTTTGATATTGGTAGTTTTAATCTCGCGTTCAGTCGTGAGGTTGCAACTACGGGCTTGGGCGCTGTAAATTCGACACAGGCATTATCCGCTGGTAGCGATCAATTTCAGATTGAGATATTAGAGCGCACAGTGCTTGGCTACAACGCCGACCTGATAGCGAATCGATTGAACCTTGACCTAGAGTTGAGTCAAGCAAGTGAAGAGGATCGTCTTTCGGGTGGGGCTGTGGATATCGAAAACGCTGCAGCAACACTAGCGGCGACACTTCGGTTTGGGCTGCTATCGCTGCGCGTAAATTCTAGTGACCGCAACGTTATCGGCAGTGATAGCGGCACGCTCGGTCGCAGTGGTACGGAACTAAGCTACGAGCTAGCCTACAGTGCGGAATTGATTCGTGACTTGCGAACAACTTGCAGGGTTGAAATAAGTGAGTTCAAGCGTGATGAAGGCGACATAGATGCCGAGACGTTTGGTTGTCGATTTGATTACAAATTTTTCTAGATGTATTCAGTTGATATTTCTTTGGCGTAGATAGCCAATATAAGCGTGTGCTTGAATAGATAAATTAAAGAACAGTAGATAGGTTTTATCAAACATAAAAAAAGGCGAGCTATATAGCTCGCCTTTTTTGTTATTGCTTCTAACCGAGTGAACTTAGGCCGTCTTGCGACGCTTGCGCAGAGAGCCGAAAGCCAACAAGCCAGTACCGAAAAGTAACAGCGAACCGGGTAAAGGAACGGGGTTAACATTCACAGATACACCGTTTAGCTTGAAGAAGTCATTGCCATCAGTGAAGCCACTAGTTGAGCTGATATTGGCGTTGTAGGCACCAATTAGCCAATAGCGAGAAGTTAAGCCGCCGCTGTTAGCGCTAGTGTCTTGGTTCAGGTTGTCGATGCGAGTATTACCTGCAGATTCCCAGCCTTCGCTAAGTAAATCTTGCCACTGCTTGCCTTCAAAGCTGGAAAGGTCGCTTAAATCGCCGGTGAAGGCCATAAGGCTTGCTTCGCTGTTAGTGGCGGTGCCTGGGTTTAACCAGTTGCCGTTTCCGCGCCAGCCAGAAGAGATAGACTCAAGTGAAACAGCTTGGTCGAACGATAAAAGGATCATATCGTAATCGCCGTTTCTGTTGTCGATTGCGTGATCTGGGCTATCCGCTACTTCTACGCCTAGGCCATAATCTGGGCCAAGCTCCGACCAGTTCCCGATATAGTCATTAACAATTTCGCTATTGCTGTCGTAAGACCAGCCAGTCGCGGTCATATTAAGAGGTGTATCGCCACCGATGTTGTAGGTGTAGTCTGTCGCGTAAATATTGCTTTCAGTGCTTGTTTCGCGGGTAGTACAGGTACGCCAGATCCAGTAGCCAGAACAGGTAGTACGTGTGACAACCTCTACTAGCGCGCCATCGCGGCTATCGGGTTCGCCCAGATCCAAATCAACTGATATAGCGTTTGCTGGGTTTGCTAGAGCAGTAATACCTAGCGCGGTACCCGCTGCTAATAATGTTTTATACATAGTTTTCAATGCCTCCGCATTTTCGAGCTTTTTAATATTCTACTGCGCAAGTGCCATTTGCCTCACGCTACCAAAACTTTGAACTTGGTCACATATAAGCAATTGTGGGGCCAATATTTTAAAATCCAATGAAAACAAGAAGATAAGTGTGTTCGTGTGGGATTTGCGTTGTCGTCCTGTAAATAATACTGACACACGGTTATGAGTGAACTAGATGAATAAATAAGATTAAATCGGGTATCATTGCTGGCGTTAAATAATCGGTCAAAAGTATGGGGAGTTGGGAATCGTGCGAAAAGGTATTGTACTAGCAGGGGGCAGCGGTACACGTTTGTACCCCTTAACAAAAGTTGTAAGTAAGCAGCTTATGCCGGTTTACGATAAGCCGATGATCTACTATCCGCTTGCAACCTTAATGCAGGCGGGTATTCGCGAGATACTCATCATCAGCACCCCGATGGAGCTGCCGCGATTTGAACAGCTATTGGGTGACGGAAGCCAGTGGGGAATCTCACTAAGTTACGAGGTTCAGCCTGAGCCCGAAGGTTTGGCGCAAGCCTTCATTATTGGTCGTTCATTTTTAGATGGCGCGCCCGCGGCACTGGTCCTTGGTGATAACTTATTCTACGGCCACCAGTTGGTCGACAGCTTAAAAGCGGCAAATGAACGCAAAATGTCTACGGTTTTTGGCTATCACGTTGCCAATCCGAAAGCCTACGGTGTAATAGATTTCGACGAGAGCGGAAAAGCCTTATCAATTGAGGAAAAGCCCGTTGCGCCAAAATCCAATTACGCTGTCCCTGGCCTCTATTTTTTCGATGAGCGTGTATCGGATGTGGCCGCATCTGTAAAACCGTCGCCGCGTGGTGAGTTGGAAATTACCGATGTGATTGAGCATTACCTCAACCGTGGCGAACTACAGGTAGAGATTATGGGTCGCGGTACGGCGTGGTTAGATACCGGCACCCACGATAGCTTGCTCGAGGCCGCTACCTTTATTTCTACCCTAGAAAAGCGCCAGGGTTTGAAGGTGAATTGCCCAGAAGAAGTGGCCTTCCGCAACGGCTTTATCGATGCTGCACAGCTCGAAAAACTCGCTCAGCCCCTAATCAAGAGTGGCTACGGCGAATACCTCTTGGGCTTACTGCAAACTAAGGTGTTCTAGTGAAATTTATCGAAACCTCTATTCCAGCTGTAAAAATTCTTGAGCCGAAGGTCTTTGGTGATGAGCGTGGATTCTTTTTTGAATCGTTTCGCGCCGATGAGTTTGCCGAAAAATGTACGCCTAAACCCTTTGTACAGGATAACCATAGCTCGTCTCGTCAAGGTATTTTGCGCGGTCTTCATTATCAGTTAGTGCAGCCGCAGGGCAAACTTGTTCGCGTTGTGCGCGGTGCTGTGTTTGATGTGGCGGTTGACGTTCGCCGCGCATCGCCAACCTTTGGTCAGTGGGTGGGGGTTGAGCTCTCCGCCGAAAATAAACGCCAGCTATGGGTTCCCGAAGGCTTTGCTCACGGCTTTTACGTGCTTAGCGAAATGGCAGAGTTTGTATACAAGTGTACCGATTACTACAACCCCTCCAGCGAACGTTCGTTGCGCTGGGACGACCCGACAGTCGCGGTCGACTGGCCGCTAGTGAATGGCGAAGCGCCGTCACTATCCGCAAAAGATGCCGCAGGTAGCAGCTGGGCTGATGCAGACTACTTTGAGTGAGACCAACCTTGAAAATTTTAATTACCGGTGCCGGCGGGCAGTTAGCTTGGGAGCTTGCCCAGACGGCGAGTACCGATAAAACCCTAGTATTGCTCGGACGCGAGCAGCTCAACATTGCCGATCAAGCTGCTGTCTCTGCAGCAATCGCAGAACACCAACCCGATGCCGTTATCAATGCGGCGGCTTATACCAATGTCGATGCCGCAGAATCCAATCGCGAGCAGGCGATTGCCGTCAACTCGATAGGCGTCGAAAACCTAGCGACGGCCTGCGTAAAACAGCAGTGTTATTTACTTCACGTATCGACCGATTTTGTTTTTGATGGCAGTGCTAACCGGCCGTATAAACCGGACGCGATTGCGGCCGATCCGTTGGGCGTTTACGGTTTGTCGAAACTACAGGGCGAACAAAAGCTTGCCGCCATTATGCCGAACGATTGGGCGATTTTGCGTACCGCATGGGTCTATTCTGCACACGGCAATAATTTTGTAAAAACCATGCTGCGACTTATGCGTGAAAAACCTTCCCTCGGTGTGATCGCCGATCAAATTGGCAGCCCCACCTGGGCTAAATATTTGGCTGTGGCCTGTTGGGCTGCGGTCGATAAAAAGCTTCAGGGAATTCACCACTGCACCGGCGACGGTGTAGCGAGCTGGTACGATTTTGCGGTAGCGATTCAAGAGCTAGCTATAGCTCGGGGTATGTTGGCGACCGCGGTTCCGGTAGCGCCTATCCCCACCGAGGCCTACCCAACTCCTGCGCAGCGGCCGTCGTACAGCGTATTAAATAATCAAAGTTTACAGCAGGCGCTGCCGGAGCTTCAGCATGAGCACTGGCGCAGTGCCTTAGCGAAAATGTTAGACGAACTCAAACAACTTGAAAGTAAGGCATAAACGATGGGACAAGTGATATTGGTAACTGGGGGTGCCGGTTTTATCGGTGTGAACTTTGTACATTACTGGATGAAAAACTACCCTGACGATCGAGTGATTGCGCTTGACGCGTTAACTTACGCTGGCAATTTCGCCAGTTTAGCGCCGGTGATAAATTCTAAAAACTTCCGCTTTGTACATGGCAATATTCTTGATCAAGGGCTGGTGGAGGGCCTGCTGCGAGAAGAGAGTGTTAACACGCTAGTGCACTTCGCCGCGGAATCTCATGTCGACCGTTCGATTACCGGCCCAGATGCATTTATTGAGACGAATATTGTCGGCACCCACAGCTTGTTAAAAGCAGCCAAAAAAGTGTGGATCGATGAGGGGATGTTTCCGCAGGATCACCGCTTCCATCATATTTCTACAGATGAAGTTTACGGCACATTAGGGCCTGATGATCCGGCGTTTTCCGAAACTACAAGTTACGCGCCCAACTCTCCTTATTCGGCGAGCAAGGCCGCGTCAGATCACTTGGTGCGGTCCTACCTCCATACCTATGGTTTGCAGGTGACTACCTCAAACTGCTCGAATAACTATGGCCCTTACCACTTTCCCGAAAAACTTATTCCCTTGGTTATCACCAATATTCTTCACAATAAATCACTGCCTATTTACGGTGATGGTCAGCAAATTAGAGATTGG
The DNA here is from genome assembly GCF_001922985.1 of Teredinibacter waterburyi. Lineage (GTDB taxonomy): Bacteria > Pseudomonadota > Gammaproteobacteria > Pseudomonadales > Cellvibrionaceae > Teredinibacter > Teredinibacter waterburyi. The sequence continues at coordinate 12,245 of NZ_MRUH01000167.1, read as the reverse complement.
CTCTACGTCGAAGATCATGCGCGCGGCATCGATTTAATTTTGAAAAAGGGTGTAGTTGGCGAGTGTTACAATATTGGCGGAATTAATGAGTGGGCTAATATCGATATCGTCACGTTAATTTGTAAGTTAATCGACGCGAAGTTCGCATCGCAGCCTGAGTTAAAACAGAAGTATCCCTTGGCATTGGCGGCACAGGCGGGCGATTGTAAGTCGTTAATTACCTACGTAACAGATCGCCTTGGCCACGATCGCCGCTATGCGATTGATCCGGCAAAAGCCAATGCCGAGCTCGGTTATAAGCCGGCGGAGTCGTTTAACTCTGGTATCGAAAAAACCATTACTTGGTATTTAGACAATGAAACTTGGTGGGCTGAGATATTAGACAAAACATATCTGGATAGAAATGCTAAAAGCTAACGATACCCAATCCACCAAATGGAGCTCGGCTCGACTATGAGCAATATTGGCGCTATAGAAATTCGACCTAAACGCTTGCTGAGAAATCACGACACGTTTAATCAATGGGTTCAACACATACTCAATATTACCTGTGTATGTGCGACGTTAATATTATTGACCTATTCCGAGGTGGGAGAATTTACGGTTCCCTACCGTTCGCTTATCGCGTTCACCATACTCTTAATGGTTATGGTGTATAAATCGATGGGTGTCTATCGTCGTTTTGATAATTTAGATGGCGGCATTAGGTTGTTGTGCCGCGCCTGGGGGGTCGTGTTAATTCTGTTGGGCGCGCTCTCGCTTATTACCGGCGTGTCCGATATTTTTCTCAAAAATGTGATAGTGGAGTGGGGTGTACTCTCTATTGTTTTCCAAATATCTATCTATTTCGTTACCTACAAAATACACGTTTGGTATAGCCGCAGGGTACAGAAACGTATCCCAACACTGGTGGTAGGTGCTGGTGCGATGGCTAAACATTTGGCCGAGCGCTTAAACAGTAATATTTGGCTGCCGGATGAAGTGGTAGGGGTGCTTACCCGCAATGCGGTACCAATCGAATGGGAAACCGATAAATACAAATTACTTGGCAATATTGATCAGATCGCTGACGTTGTAAAGCGCTTGGGTATCCGCCGTGTATATGTTGCCTTAGCGTTTCACAACACGGAAAAGCTAAAGGATATCCAGGAGCATCTAAAAGGTATGCATGTGGACCTGATCTGGGCGCCCGATATCTTTTCGCTGAATTTACTTAACCACAGTGTGCGAGAAATGGCCGGCGTGCCGTTGATCAACTTAAACGAAACGCCACTATTGGCCGGTGGCCCAGCTTTTTTGAAATACACTCTAGACAAAATTGTGTCTGTGTTGGCTTTGGTTATGTTGGCTCCGCTATTAGCGGTAATTGCCTTGATAATAAAATCGACTTCGAAGGGGCCGATTATTTTCAAGCAGATTCGCGACGGTTGGGACGGTAAGCAGTTCTACGTTTACAAGTTTCGAAGTATGTATATGCATGACGACGATGAGGTTGTAAAGCAGGCAACCAAAGGTGATAGCCGGATAACGCCAATAGGCGCATTTATTCGGCGAACCAGTATCGATGAGTTACCGCAACTTTTTAACGTGCTGGAGGGCAGTATGTCGTTAGTTGGGCCGCGTCCTCATGCGGTATCTCACAATCAGTTTTATTCAAGCCGAGTAAAAGAATATCTGGCTCGACATAGAATTAAGCCGGGGATGACCGGTCTAGCGCAAATTAACGGTTTGCGCGGTGAAACCGATACTCTGGAGGCTATGGAAGCGAGGGTGTTGATGGATCTTGAATATATCAAGAACTGGTCGCTCTCTTTAGATTTAAAGATTCTACTGAAAACGCCGCTATCGTTGGTGTCAAAGAACGCTTATTGATCTGCGGTCGCGGTTAACATTTCGTGTTAGAAAATTAATGGCGAAGACACCCAGAGGCTCGAATAAAATGGAAAGATTTTTGTGTGGATAGCAACTAAGGCTCGCGACGTGTATTTGCTGTTGATGGCAATTTTTGCAATTGCTGCGTTGCTTTTTGTGCAGACTTTGGCAGAGCTTGTTATCTACTGGCTGCAAACCCCGGAATATGGTCACGGAATTCTAATCGCCGGAATTGCTGGCTACCTCGTGTGGCAGCGACGCAAAGCAATTGCGAGCATTCCTGCAACCCCATCTCCTTTCGGTTTGCTATTACTGCTTTTTGCATTGGCGCTATTTTTAGTGTCGTCATTGGGAGATGTACGCGCCGGTAAGTTTTACGCTGTAACTTTTATATTTGCGTCTATTCCGCTTGCCTTGGGTGGAACCAAACTATTTCGGCCGTTTCGCTTTCCCATTATTTTAATTCTCTTTTCTGTACCTTTACATCCGGTTCTGAACCAGCATCTTACTCGCGAGTTACAGCTCATATCATCCGACATAGGCGTGTGGTTTATTCGCGCTATGGGGATGCCAGTGTTACAGGATGGCAACATAATAAATATGGGTAGTTTTATTATGTTAGTCGAGGAGGCCTGTTCAGGGCTTCGTTACCTGCTGCCGCTGACCGGTATCAGTTTGCTTGCAGCCTATTACTTTAAAGCAAACCTTTTGGTGCGAAGTTTTATTTTTTTGTCGTCGGTACCCATTACCGTAATGATGAACAGCTTGCGAATTGCAGTTACAGGCTGGTTAATAAAATATTACGGCGCCTCAGCGGCTGAAGGGTTTCTTCACGATTTCGAAGGCTGGTTTGTTTTCCTGGCTGCGTGCGGACTCTTGGCCGGTGTTCTGGCTATTGTTGCCTTAGCGCTGCGGGGGACCTTGTCATTCGCCGCAAATATCGACGCCGGTAAAGATGGTGTTATTGGGCCGGTCAGCTGGGTCAGTAGCCTGAAGCCGGCAGCACTTGTGGTTGTGGTGCTCGTGCTTTCGACCCTACTCATTCATTTAATTACGGCATCGCGCGCGGATGTTCAGCCAAAGCGAGATAGTTTTTCCAGCTTCCCGCTTGTGTTAGATGGTCGCGATCTGTACCCCGACGTGCTAAGTGAGCGCATCTTAGGTATTTTAAAAACTGACGATTATTTTATCGGCGATTTTTATGACAATGTACGGCCGCCTATTAATCTCTATATGGCTTACTACGGCAGTCAGAGAGAGGGAAGTTTGATACATTCTCCGAAAGATTGTTTGCCTGCAGGCGGTTGGGAGATTGAATCGACTGAAATTATCCAGCTGCAGAGTTTAGGTTTGGCGGGGGATGCAAATCGTGTCGTTATCTCTAAGGGCGATCAAAAACTTTTAGTTTACTATTGGGTCGCACAGCAGGGTATTAGCTACGCCAAAGAGTCAGATCTTTACTACTCATTATTAAAGCGAGCGATTCTTTACGGCCGCACCGAGGGTAGTTTGGTGAGATTATTTATTCCCGTTGGCGATACCGAGAGTGACATGATTAAGGCTGAAGCCGAATTGCAAGCGTTCGTTAGACAGGTGGCGCCGGTCTTGCCGAAGTACATCCCAGAATAAATATGATCTACCGCGGCAGATTGCTTGTTGGTAGCTAGAGGTGAAAAACAGTGATTGATTTTAGAGTGTTAATTTTGGCGATACTTGTGTTGCTGGGCGGTTGTGATAGCGCAGAACAAAAGACCACAAAATTCTATCAAAGTGGCCAGGATTATTTTGCGCAACAAAAATTTGATGCTGCAAAGATCGAGTATACCAATGCATTACGTACAAACGACTCCCATATACCCTCGCTGTATGGTTTATCCCGCGTTTTAGAGATAGAAAAAAACTGGGAGTCGATGGAACAAAACCTGAACAAACTTTTAGAGCTAGACCCAGACCATATTCAGGCAAGAATAAGTTTAACTAACCTGTACATAGGAAGTGGCAGGACTAACCTGGCGGTAGAAAATAGTGCTTATTTGATGAAGCTCGCACCAGAGCAAGTGGATGTGAAGATAGTGCGCGCAGCGGCATTATTTAAAGTAGGTAATTACGCAAAGGCTGCAGATATTATTGACGAAGTTCTAGCAACGGACCCTGCCAATATTGACGCTGCAGCTTTGACTGCTAGCCAACATGTCGGCCGGGGTGATGCCGAATCGGCATTGGCTGCGCTTGCGCCAGCACTGGATCAGCATCCAACTAACAGTGTGCTGCTTTATTTAAAGCTGAGAGCCTACGCCCTAACTAATAATTTTTCTGGGTCTATCCCTGTCTACCAGCAGCTAATGACACTACACCCGAACAATACGGCGCTGCCTGATGCGCTTGCGCGTGGCTATTTAAAAATGGGCCAGTTCGACAGCGCGGTAGAATTGTTTGAGGGGATCGCCGCAAGCCGCAAAAATGTCGACTATTTATTTCGAGCCATCGAGCTTGTGAATGCGGTTCAGGGTGTTGATGCTGCCGAGCAAGCTGTACGCAGCTATCTCGTAAAGTACCCGACTATGACGAAGCTACATTTTGCGCTGGCGGATATCTATATTAAAAAACGCAACGTCAATGACGCGAAAGCCGAAATACGAAAGGTGATTTCCGCGAGTGAGAATGAAAACGTAGCATTGGAAGCTATGAATAGATTGGCTCGTTTAGAGATGATTACCAGCAATCATGATGAAGCGCTGACCATGGTGGATGAGGTTATCGAACGCGACCCGCAAAATATCAGCGCTATCTCAATACGGTCGTATATTTGGATTTCTCAGGGTAAAGCTGAATCTGCAATTCGAGAGTTGCGTACCTATTTACGCAATGCCCCAAAATCAACAGAGTTGTTGATGACGCTGGCAAAGGCTCACGAAAGTGAACAGCAGTGGGAGCTAGCGAATGAAAACTACGCTCGAGCAGTGAAGGCCTCAGATGGCAATCCTCAATATAAATTAGTTTACGCAAACTACCTACTAGAGAGAAAACAGTACCAGCAGGCGGAGGAATTAATTAGCCCGCTGTACCGGAATAATTCTAACAATGAAGAAGTGGTAACCCTTTACGCAAAGCTGAATGTTGCCCAAGAAGATTGGCCTGCTGCGGAAGAGGCGACCGAGGCTTTGCGGTCATTAGCTGGAGATTCTCCGATGATCGCACAGTTGCGCAGCCGTATATTTTTTGGAAAAAATGACGTAGCAGCGGCGATTAAACAGCTTGAGCACTTACAAACCTTAGCGCCAGATTCAGTGCAGGCCACTGGCATGTTGGTGAACGCGTATTTAGAAGCGGGGCGTAGAGGCGAGGCCGAGGCGTTGATTCGACGCATAATTGCCAAGGATGAGAAACACTATTTTGGCCACTTGTTACTCGCGAACTTATATATCTACGTTAGCGAATACGAAAACGCGGAGCGAAGTTTTGAGGCTGTGCTTGCATTAAATCCTAAGATGCTTGAAGCCCATACTTCATTGATTCAATTATTACTAAGGTCCGAACGTAATGAAGATGCGGAAGCTGCTGTGAATCGTGCCTTGCAGACCTTTCCGAAGAATAGTGTTCTGCTAATGTACGCGGCGAATATTCAGCAGCGGAATAAAAACCTAGAGGCAGCAAAGCAAATCTATAGCCAAATATTGGTAAGTGCACCCGGTCACGATGTAGCCGCAAATAACTTAGCTTCACTGCTATTGCAGGACGGTTCCGCAGAGTCGCTAGCTCGTGCAGAAACCGTAGCGGATCGTTTCAGGCAATCGCAAATGCCACAGTTCCAAGATACCCTTGGCAGAATATATACATTACAGGGCAAGCTTGACGAGGCGATCTATTTGTTAAAGCGCGCGGCAGCGGGCTTACCTAGCGTTGGTGAGGTGCGGTACCACCTCGGCCACGCTTACGTACTAAAGGGTGACAAGGTGAGTGCGAGCATCGAATTAACGGCAGCGCTAAAAAATGCGAGTGGTGATGAGCGCTGGTTACCCGACGCCAAAGCGCTGTTGGATACGCTTTAAGGGCTATGTCGAGAGGCGGCAACTCAGTCGGTTTTTTTTACATTTATAGCTTTGGCTAAATTGGCCGTAATTTCCCAATCGGACAGTTGGCGTAAATTTACAGATGGATGGCGCGATTAGCCTTGTTTGTGGTGCAATAGTACCTGTAAGAACCCTATCCCAGATACTTGGCATGCTTATTGGATAGTAACTAGCAGCCAGCTGTGTTTGAGCTTTTTAAACCAGCCATTAAAAGTTATTTGGGAGATCTATCGTGAAGTATATTAAGCAACTATTGATTGCTGCAGTCTGTGTTGCGCTTTCAGTAAGTGCCTACGCCGTCATCTTTGGTGACGTGGCCAGCACGGGCGAGCAGGGAAGCTTGGGAATCCCTCTTCCGGTTATGGCAGTAGCATTTGGTACTGCTCTTATTATCTTCGGCTACCGTAAACCGAAACAAAATTAAGAGACCGTTAAAGGACGGATTGCAGCTATGTAGAAAAGATAGCCTGTAAAGAAGTAAAAAGGGGCGTAGAGCCCCTTTTTTTGTTGTACTCTTTCGGTTCTACATATCTACAACTGTCTGTAATCACTAAACTTTAGTGATTAAATTCTAACTTAAGGATTTTCTGTGTATACCGAAGACCAGCAAGCAGGGGCAAGTATTGCACCCAATTATCTTCACGCGATTTTGCGCTATAAGTGGTACATCCTAGTTACTGGGCTGCCGTTACTTATAGTCTCGGTCATCATAGTTGCCTCACTCCCCCCCGTGTTCCTGTCTGAAGGAACGGTTATGGTTGAGACGCAAAAAATCCCCGAACAACTCGTACAAACTACCGTAACCACCGCAGTCAATGAGCAAATTGACATTATTAAGCAGAGGGTAATGACCCGCGATCAGTTGCTTTCTGTCATTCGTAAATACAAATATTTCAATTTAGATGAAAGCTCGCCAATTCAGGTCGGCCAAGTTGTTTCGAGTGTACGCCGTTCAATCAATATCGATGTGAAGCAGTCGCGAGTTGGTCGAGAAATATCGATCATCGCCTTTAATGTGGGCTTCAGTTCGCGTAACCCCGCTATAGCGCACGCCATGGCGAGCGACCTTGTCACCTTATTCATGAGTGAAAACATCAAGGTTAGAACCGAGCGTGCGTCTGAAACGACCGCTTTTTTCCGAGCGGAAGCCGCCAAAGTGAAGGCGGATCTCGATAAAACCGAAGAAGGCGTAGCCAACTTCAAGCAGCAAAATAAAGACGCGTTACCTGAGCACCTAGAGTTGTATAGCGATATGCGCGAGCGAGCGCGGGATAGGCTCGATCAAATCAACCGCAATATACGCTCTGCCCAAGAACAAATAGAATTGTTGCGATCGCAGTTAGTCTTATCTGCAAAGTCAGACCCAGAAAATTTAGAGGCTATGCGTGCGCGCTACCGCGAACTTTCGCTTATGTATAAGCCGGATTACCCCGACCTTATTATTCTTAAAGAGCAAATAACCCTGCTTGAAGAGAATCTGCTTAACAATGTTGCCGGAGCGAATTCTGGCAGTGCCTCCGAGATGGCTGTCCGAAGTAAGATAAAACTTATTGAGTCCGAGATCGACACCTACAATCAAGATCGAGTAGATACTGAAGAAAATATCTCCGATTTGGAGCGTAGGATTTTGAATATACCGCTGGTGGAGCGTGGTTTAATTGATCTCAATCGAGACTACCAAGCGAAGCTGGGCCAATATAATTCGTTAACCGGAAAAATTATGGAAGCATCCATGGCGGAAAGTTTGGAGCAGGGCATGCAAGCCGAGAAGTTCTCCATACTTGAGCCGCCGATTTTACCACGAGTGCCGGCGGCGCCAAATCGGTTGAAGTTAATGATTGCCGGCTCGGTACTGTCTTTGGGTTTTCCGTTTGGCATTGCTTTACTACTTGGTCACTTTGATCGTACCTTTAGGAGTTTAAGCTCTATCAAGAAGGTGGCCAAAAACTATCACATGATAGAAATTCCATTCGTTATCACCGAAGCGGAAAACAGCGGTAGTAAGCGTCGAATGAGAATGTCGTTCGTTGCCGCTGCTATTGCGTTCTTGATAGTGGCTCTGTCGTTACACTTTTTGTATATGCCGATCGATCAAATCGCAGAAAAATTATTGGCGCGTTTTGGTGTGTTTATTTTCTAGTTGATCGTGGAGTTTTCACCGCCGGCATTCACACTTCGAAGCCAAATTTCAGGTGAGCTCCAAAAACAAAGCGTGTAACAAGTAGATAAAACAAGCAGGTAATAATAATTATGAATACATCTATGGCGTCGACGCCAATCACAAGTTTTAAAAATGCTATTCGAGAGCTCGTGCGACCGATCAAGTTTTGGTACACGCTAAAAACTCAGCCGCGGCAAAACAAGGTGTATACACAGTTCAATCGCTTTCCGCATCAGTACCAAGCACTTATCGAAAAAGTTATTCCTCGATTTATTGATGCCGACGGCTTGAGTACGCGCGGGCCTTTAAGAATCGCCGTATTTGCCTGTTGTACCGGCGCTGAACCTTTTTCGCTCGCCTATACCTTGCGCAGCCATTTCCCTAAGCTAGAATTTAATATTCAAGCTTACGATATTGTCAAAGAAGTTGTTGAGCAGGCAAAAACAGGTCGTTATACGCAAGAAGAAGTTGATGAGGGAGATTTTATTAATAATGAGTTCATCGAAAGTGTATTCGATCGGGTTGATGGTGGTCTTGAAGTAAAGCAATGCTATCGAGCGCCGGTAAGTTTTGATGTAGGTGATATGCTGGATGCAGAATCAATGTCGTCTATCGGAAATTGTGATTTAGTGTTTGCGCAGAATGTATTATTCCATTTACCCGCTGATCTCGCGGTGAATGCGTTCTCAAATTTGTGTAATTTATTGTCGCCTAGTAGCGTACTGTTTATAAATGGTATGGATACCGATATGAGAATTAAGTACACCAAAAAACTAAAGCTCTTCCCGCTTAACTATCTCGTAGAAGAAATACATAACGACGCACGTGTCAATCGCGGTGCGGGTTGGGCAAACCAATATTGGGGGCGCGGTCCCTTTTCAACTAAATCCCGCGAGTGGGTGCGAAAATTTGGAACAATCTATAGCCCAACGGAGTGGCTATGAAGGCGCCAAAGTCTTTCTGTGATATCGATGTTGAGGGGTCTGTCGCGAGAAGGTTTGAACTGCAAGTGCAGCGTTACCCTGAGAGGATTGCAATCGATTATGCAGGGCAACAATTTAGCTACGCAAAGCTCAATAGTTTAGCCAATCATTATGCTCATGCCTTATTAGCGGTATGCCCAGCGGCAGTGCCTACACGCATCGCCGTATTTATGGACAAAGGTATCGAAAATATCGCTGCTATATTAGCCGTACTTAAGTGCGGTCATGCCTATGTTCCCGTCGATCCGGAATTCCCGGATGACAGAAACGCGTTTATTCTTAGCGATAGTGATGCCGGCGCGATTATTGGCCAACACAGCCACAAAGATTATATTGCCAAGCTTACGTCGAACGCTGTACCCATTATTGATGTTGATCAGCTCGAATCGGTTGGCATAGTCGAAAACTGTGACCTTGATGTGTCCGCCGACGCGCTCGCTTACGTTATTTATACCTCAGGCTCAACTGGCCGCCCCAAAGGTGTAATGCAAAATAACCGCAACCTTTTACACGGTTGTATGCGCCGTACGAATTTGCAGTGCGTTACCCCCGATGATCGTATGAGCCTGTTTTATTCGTGCAGTGTTATGGGTTCTGTGTATTGTATTTTCGGTGCACTCTTAAATGGTGCCGGACTCTACCCTTATAACATCCGCGAAGATGGATTAGATGAATTGGCTGACTGGTTAGTCAGCAATAATATCTCTATCTACCATTCTGTTGCTTCCGTATTTCGGCAGTTTTCGGCGTCCTATTCGCAGTCATCACAAAAGTTTTCGGTACGGCTGGTAATTTTTGGTGGTGAAAAAGTATTGACCAGTGATGTCGACGCAGCGAAAAAAGTTTTTTCGTCTAAGGTAAGTTTCTACACCGGACTTGGCTCTACAGAAACTGGAACCATTCGTTATTTTCCTATCACAGCCGAAACCGAAATCACATCAGATGTTGTTCCTATCGGCTACCCTATCGAAGGCGTTGAAATTTTGCTGCTCGATGAGAATGGCGCGGTAGTCGAAACGGGTGACATAGGTGAAATCGCTGTTAAGAGCCGCTATATCGCCTTGGGCTATTGGAATAATCCAGAAGCAACTAACAGCGTGTTTTCTGTGGATGAAAATGATTCTGCAGTCCGAATTTATCGTATGGGTGACCTGGCAGTAGAGAATTCTGATGGCTTATTAGTCCACCGCGGCCGTAAAGATTTTCAAGTTAAAATTCGCGGCTTTCGGGTCGAGACGGGGGAAGTCGAGTCCGCGCTTCAGCAGCACCCGTCAATTGATGAGGTAGTTGTTACTGCTGTAGATGTAGGCGCGGGCACTCAGCTGGCCGCCTATATTGTGTTAACGAAAGCGCTATGCCACAAGGGCGTAAGTGTGCGCAGTTTGCGTGAATTTTTAAATGGCATTTTACCCTACTACATGATCCCTACCATGTTCGTCGAACTCGATGAACTTCCAAAAACGCCTAATCGCAAAGTAGATCGAAAAGCGCTACCGCAACCTAGTGCAGCGAATGAGCTTGTAAGCGAGGCGCCGATAGCGCCCAGCACGGCGACAGAAAAACTGGTTGTCGAGATCTGCTCAGTCTTACTACAGCGCGACGACATAGGTATAAACCAGAACTTCTTTGAGATTGGTGGTGATTCCTTGACCGCGACGCAGCTCGTCTCGCGACTTAACAATCAACTCAATAAAACGATATTTATGCGGGATATATTCTCCGCAACCGATTTTAAATCCCTAGCGGCTGTTTTAGATGAGACGACTGAATCAATTCAGACTCCAGAGCAGGGTAAATTGCAAAAGGCGAAGCGCGGCGACCGGATACCGTTAAGTTTTGCACAAAAGCGGATGTGGCTAGTTGATCAACTGCATGACGCTAGTTCAACCTATAATATCTCTAATACGATTAAAGTGAACGGTGTGGTTGATATTGCGGCGTTAACTTTAGCGGTGAATAAAATCGTTGAACGTCACGAAACGCTAAGGACGATCTTTCCATCTGATGTTAATGGCCCTTGGCAGCAGATACAAAAATTTAAATCGTTCAACCTGCCGCTGTTAGATTTAACGTCGAATGATAAATCAGGGCGTGAATGGGAAGCTATGCGCGCCGTGCAAGATATGGTTCAGAGCCCTCACAATCTCGCAATCGGCCCGTTGTTTGATGCAAAACTGATAAAATTAGATACCTCAGAATTTATTCTTTGTTTTGTGTTCAATCATATTATTTACGACAATATCTGGTCATCCGGCGTATTTTTCAACGAGCTAAACGGTTGGTATCGGCATTATCTTAATAACCAGCCGGAAGAGTTCTTGCCTGAACCCGAGTTTCAATTCGTTGATTACGCGGTATGGGAACAGTGCCGAGTAGATGCTGCCGCTCAGCAGCACATTAGTTACTGGCAAAGCCAATTAGCTAATCCACCGGGCCCGTCTCTTTTACCAACGGATTTCCACCGCCCGAGTAGAGCAAGCTTGCGCGGTGCGCAGGTGCAGCTCACCTTGCCCGAATCGGTTCGGTTAGGCTTGTCACATCTATCTAAGCTTGAATCTGCTACCCATTTTATGGTGTTAATCGCCGCTTGGCAGTGCTTGCTCTACCGCTATAGTGGCCAACAGGATATTTTAGTGGGCACGCCGACTGGGCGTCGCTATCGTACCGAAACCGAGGGAATGATTGGCCTGTTCATTAATAACTTGGTCGTGCGTAGTCAGTGTAACCCCGCCTTGACCTTTCGTGAGTATTTAGCGCAGGTACGCGCCACGACTATTGAGGCATTTAGCCACGACGAGTTACCCTTCGAAAAAATAGTGAGTGAAATCAATCCGGACCGCATACAAGGCGTATCACCCTTTTTTCAGCATTTTTTTATTCATCGAAACGCGACAAAGTCGGCATGGAAGCTTGGTGATTTGGCGGTAACGCCGCTAGCAATGCATCAGGGCGGTTCAAAATTTGATATAACGCTATCGGTGTTGGAAGACGACGATAAAATTAGCGGTACGCTAGAATATGCTACAGATCTATTTGAGCGCAGTAGCATGGAGCGTATGGCGGCCAACTATATCGAATTGCTGAGCAGCATTGCGGCTAATCCCGATCAGTTGTTGAGCGAGCTTTCGATAATCGCGCCGAATGAGCGGCAACAGCTCT
>NZ_MRUH01000166.1 GCF_001922985.1 Teredinibacter waterburyi | reverse complement strand
CTGGGGTTTTTCTTTGTCTGGAATTTGGCGGCAGCTCGGCCTTGGCTATTTGCGGATGCCGTCTAGGGATTGAGATTGAGCTAACCCGTCCCTTTTTTTAATTTACCAGCCGAGTCTTTCCTGGCCCCTTGCTGTGTGAGTTACTGCATGGATATTATAAAAAGCGTAGAATCATTTCTAAATATTCAAAACTATAAGAAAATAGGCCGTTATGAATCTCTTGATTGTTGATGATCACAAACTTTTTAGAGAAGGGATGCGCTATGTACTTGAGGCGGGACTAAAGGAAGATCTCGCAGGCAATGAGGTATTGTCTATTTACGAAGCGACCGACGGCGCTACTGCGCTGCAGTGCGCATCTTTAAATCCACAGCTCGATTTGGTGTTGCTAGACTTGTCTCTGCCCGATGCATCTGGTCTCGATGTTCTTATCAAAATCACCCAAACCTTCCCGATTTTACCCGTAGTTATACTTTCCGCATCACAGGAGGGTCGGGATATACGCAAGTGCTTGGATTTAGGGGCAATGGGGTTTATTCCCAAGGACTCTTCAAGTTCTGCTGTGATTAACGCGATCCGACTTGTGTTAACAGGGAATATCTACGTTCCTCCCGCACTTTTGCTGAATCAAATGGATTCTCAGATTAATGAAGGGACGACTAGTGGAGTGCTTACTGGTCGACAGCTAGATGTTATGCAGTTGATTGCGTCGGGACATTCAAATAAAGATATCGCCAGAGCACTTAATCTAGCGGAGACAACGGTTAAGATGCATGTAACTCATATCATGCGGGCACTTGAGGTGTCTAACAGAACTCAGGCGGTGGTAAAGGCAGAAAAGCTAGGCTTAGTGACTATTAACGAATAATCCACGCTCGTGTAATCAAATTATTTATAAAAGTAAAAAGCCGCATTAATACGCGGCTTTTTGCTTTTGTACATTGAGTAAAAATGCACGTAGTTTTGACGGTGCGACCGGTTTGTTAGCAATTGGGATGCCGCTATTTTGAATTAGTCTGAGGTGGTCAGGGGAGGTATCGCCGGTCATGATCAATGCAGGTAGATCGCTATCAAATTGCGCTTTGATTAAATCTATAGCACCAATTCCGGTGCGACCATTCCTTAGTCGATAGTCTGCGACAATTGCGCTTGGTAATTCACCCGCTTTTTTAAGTTGTTCAATTGTTTCCTGCGGCGTACTGCCACTAAATACTCGACATCCCCAACTACTAAATACTGCTTCGGTACTATTTCTTACATCGAGGTCGTCGTCAATAATAACGATGTTGGGGCGCGATGCATGATCGGGAAGGGACCAATTGCTCAACTGGTTTACTGGTTCCATATGTTCTATATCATCTCCAACAGGAACAGAAACTGAAAAACTCGATCCTTTGTTGAGTTCTGACTGCACCAGAATTGGCATGTCTAGTAAGCTAGATATACGTTTGACGATAGCTAAACCAAGCCCCAACCCTTTAGAGCGATCCCGCTCCGGATTTTTCAATTGGTAGAACTCTGCGAAGATCGATTCCAGTTGATCTTGAGGAATCCCTATTCCAGTGTCCGCGACGGTGATTTCGATGGATTCAGCTGTTGTTACCACTTGTATGCGGATCTCGCCTGCCTTTGTGTAGCGCATGGCGTTTGAAAGGTAGTTACGAATAACCTGTTCCAGCAGGGTTGGATCGGTTTTACAGACTACATCTTGGCCGACTAACGAGAGTGAAATCCCCTTGCTGACGGCGTCACCCTGATAGTCCGCAACGATTCTTTGCAGCATAGGGTGCAGGTAAAAGCTTTTTACATCTGGAATTAATGTGCCAGCTTCAAGTCGCGAAATATCTAGCAATGCATTAAATAAGGTTTGTAAGGCTTCGATTGATGAGCATATCTGTGAAATTAGCTTTTTGTTTTCTTTTGCTTTTAGGTTGTCCGACAAAACTGATGCATAGAGTGTAAGTGCGTGCAGTGGCTGCCGAAGATCGTGGCTGGCAGCGGCTAGAAACTTAGACTTTGATTGGTTTGCGCGTTCAGCCTCTTCTTTTTGAAATCTTAATTTATCGACCAATTCTGTATTTAAGAAGCGTGTTCGTAGGGCCTCAATGAACGTCTTATTGATCCGCGCAGCAAAGAAGCTGAGCGCTACGATAAAGAATATAAAGAGCGCCCCGAGAATGGTTGCTGTTCGGTCTTGTTCGATCAGCAAACGTATCGATATTGGCAATGATGAGGTAACGAAGTAGACCAAGAATGCAGGTTGATAAGAGTACATCGAGGTAACCGAGCCAGCCCCCATTCCAGCAATGATAAAAAATAATAGAGCTTGGGTTTGTAGGTTGTCGCTTTGGAAGAACACAATACTTGCGGCCCCCCAGGCGGAGGCAGACAAAAAACAGCCGACTAAAAATAATCGGGCGAACCAACGCAGCTGTGACTCGTTAATGTACTTAAGATAGAAATAATAGATGGCGATGCGGATAAGAAAAACGAAAACAAGATAGCCGAACCAACCCCATACGGTTGCGGCGGGCGCGTGCGGGATCATTGCATAGGTCAATGCTGAAGCGACGACTAAATTTACGATTAACATCGACCAAGTTTGCCGATAAAGCAGCGCAATTTGTTCAAATAGAACGGCATTATTGCCCTGTCGGTCGAAGGGCTCTAACGTTGTATCTGAAATAACTGTATCTTTCAAAAAACTCTCTCTATTGGGTTGCTATAAAGATCTGGCCGATCCCATATCTTGCGGTTGTATTAGCCTGCTGAATACTGGCCTTAAGTACACCTATACCGACTTTAGTCGGTATAGGTGGGAGGGGTATTGTTCCACCTAGAAGAGTTTGGCGTCAGTTTTTGTTGCTGGTGCGGGTTTTGGGCCTATAGATTCCTACTTGACTGCTACGCCGGCAACTGAAACACTGCGTTTCACAAACTACTGAATATATAAACAGATATGCCTCTAATATTAGGTGTTGATCCCGGGTCTCGCAAGGCTGGTTACGGGCTGATCAATTCTCAATTTTCTCGTTTGGAATACGTTGCCAGTGGCGTAATTCGTATCCCGCAGTCACTATTAACCGCTGACGCGTTCCCCCAACGTCTAAAAGTTATTTTTGACGCACTTACTGAGATTATCCTTCAGTACCAGCCGCAAGAGTTTGCTATTGAACAGGTGTTTATGGCGAAGAGTGCCGGCTCAGCTTTAAAGTTGGGGCAGGCGCGTGGTGCGGCGATAGTTGCTGCAGTAAATCAAGATTTACCGGTTGCGGAATACGCAGCGCGAGCAATCAAGCAGGCTGTCGTTGGTACGGGAGCGGCGGATAAGTTACAGGTTCAGCACATGGTGAAAACCCTACTAAAGCTCTCTCGCAGCCCGCAAGAAGATGCTGCCGATGCGCTTGCAGTCGCCATATGTCATGCAAACACCCAGCAAAACCTCATTCGTATGGCTGGCGCTAAAGGGTTTCGGCGAGGCCGCACAGTTTTTTGATACTCATTATTGTATAACTACCGACGTCAGTTTAACGGCTAGACGTGTTAATTTGTTTGGAAAATTACCTCTATGATCGGCCGACTGAACGGAACTTTAATCGAGAAGCAAGCCCCTAATTTGATGGTTGATATACAAGGTGTAGGCTATGACTTGCTCGCGCCTATGACCACTTTTTACCGTCTTCCAGAGCTAGACCAATCGGTTGTGCTACATACTCATTTCGCTGTGAGCGAAACCTCGCAACAACTCTATGGATTTATTAGTCGACATGACCGAGAATTTTTTCGTGTCTTGATTAAAGTGAGTGGTGTAGGCCCAAAGATGGCCGTTGGCATTATGTCGATAGAGACGGCCGACATTGTCCGTCATATTATGGACGATAATGTAACTGCGTTGGTCAAGGTCCCAGGCGTTGGTAAAAAGACGGCCGAGCGGTTGATTATTGAAACCCGTGACAAGCTGGGTTCTTGGGGCGCATCGTCGCCAGCTGAGCTCGGCCTGAATAGCGATGTGTTAAGTGTTTCATCTACGTCGAATAGTCATCTTATTGCAGAAGCGGAGAGCGCATTAATTGCCTTGGGTTACAAACCCACCGAAGCTGCAAAAGCGGTATCGCGTGTGGCTACTCCAGATATAGTACGTAGTGAAGAAATGATTCGTTTGGCGCTGCGTAGTATGCTGCCGAGCTAAGTTTTCATCTGAGTTTGAATCAGCACGGGGGCTTAAAGCCGTAATGGGGCTCTAGTGCCGAGTCGTGCAGGTTTAGCCGCATTCGTTAAGTGCAAAAGTTGTTAAGTGACTGAATTGAGCGGCAGCAAAGTACTAACTATTTGAAACGAGATAGTTAGTAATAGCTATTTGAACAGGCAACAAATTAAATGATAGAGCAGGATCGGATCATCGGTAGCGGTGTGCAGCCGCGTGAAGAACAGCTAGATAGAGCCGTTCGCCCGAAGAAATTGAGCGATTATATTGGGCAGCCAGTTGTGCGTGAACAAATGGAAATTTTCATGGGTGCCGCAAAGGCGCGGGGTGAAGCGCTCGATCACACTTTGGTATTTGGGCCTCCGGGTTTAGGTAAGACTACCTTAGCGAATATTATCGCAGCTGAAATGGGCGTCGCTTTAAAGACCACGTCTGGCCCAGTGCTTGATAAGGCCGGTGATCTCGCAGCGCTACTAACCAATCTAGAACCCGGTGATGTGTTATTTATCGATGAAATTCATCGCTTGAGTCCTGTTGTGGAGGAGGTGTTGTATCCGGCAATGGAGGATTTTCAACTCGATATTATGATTGGCGAAGGACCTGCAGCACGTTCCATAAAAGTCGAATTGCCGCAATTTACCTTAGTTGGCGCGACCACGCGTGCGGGTTTGTTAACATCTCCTTTACGCGATCGCTTTGGTATTGTTCAGCGTTTGGAGTTTTACAATGTAAAAGACCTTACGCATATTGTTTCGCGAAGCGCTAAGTTGCTCGGCGTTAGGTTGGAGCCACAGGGTGCTTACGAAGTCGCTCGCCGAGCTAGAGGCACGCCGCGTATAGCAAACCGCCTTCTACGTCGTGTACGCGATTATGCCGAGATGAAAAGCGACGGAATCGTTACCGAGAGGATTGCCGATCTCGCGCTTAATATGTTGAATATTGATAGCAACGGTTTTGATCATATGGATCGTCGCTTGATACTCGCGATGATCGAAAAGTTTGGCGGTGGCCCTGTTGGCGTCGACAGTCTTGCTGCGGCGATAAGTGAGGAGCGAGACACAATAGAAGACGTACTTGAGCCGTTCTTAATTCAGCAGGGGTTTATGATGCGAACTCCGAGGGGGCGGATGGCAACTCAGAATGCCTATACCCATTTTGGACTGGCTATTCCTGAAACTATCGCAAATGCTGTGGCCGCTGCCGCGCAGCAGCCGGAGTAATAAAATAGCGAACTGCCAACTTGACCGGCAATTATCGCTCGATAGGTTAAACTTCTATTCCAATAAAACAACATGCCACAATAGTCCGCACGTAAGCGAATATATTCGTGATAACATCGCGCGCTTGACGCCTTGGGGGGCCACCGATGAATTCTGAAAGCTTGTCGATATTACATTTAATTGCCGGTGCTAGCTTGCCGGTACAGATGGTAATGGGGATACTCATTCTTGCCTCTATAACATCGTGGGTTATGATTTTTCAGCGTGTTATCTATCACCGTAAAGCGAGCTTAGCGTTAAAAGCGTTCGAAAGTCATTTTTGGTCAGGTATTGATCTTACGCAGCTTTATCGTCAAAGCAATGCAGATGCAAATCGCAACAGTATCGAGGGTGTCGAAAAAATATTTAGAGCGGGCTTTAAGGAGTTCAGTCGCTTGCGACAGCAAGGCAGTACCGACCCTGACGCGATTATGGAAGGCGCTCAGCGATCAATGCGAGTAGCACTTACTCGCGAAGAAGAAAAACTTGAAAATCATCTGCCGTTTTTGGCAAGTGTCGCATCGGTTAGTCCCTATATTGGTTTGTTCGGAACTGTGTGGGGGATTATGAACTCATTCCGCGGTTTGGCTAATGATCATCAAGCGACCTTGGCGACGGTCGCCCCCGGTATTTCCGAGGCGCTGGTTGCCACCGCCATCGGCTTGTTTGCCGCAATTCCAGCCGTATTAGCCTACAACCGATTTTCCGCAAATGCCGATCGCCTAATGACACGCTACCAAACGTTTTCTGAAGAGTTCTCGTCGATATTGCATCGTCAAGTTCACTCAAACAAATAACAACCGCGCACTCCCGAGACGTTCGTTATGGCAAACTCCAATAAGCGTAAACCTATGGCTGAGATCAATGTTGTTCCTTACATTGATGTGATGTTGGTGCTGTTGGTAATCTTTATGGTCACGGCGCCATTGCTAATGCAGGGGGTAAAGGTGCAGTTACCCCAAGCGCCTTCGGCCCCCATCGATCAAACAGATGAAGAGCCTATTATTGTTTCTGTAAAAGTCGATGGCAGTTATTACATTAACCTAGGCGGCGACACAGAACAGCAGCGAGCTCTCGCGGATATTGCCGATACGGTAGCCAAAATATTACGCCAGAAACCCAATCGTCAGGTGTTAGTCTGGGGCGACGCAAAGGTCAACTACGGTGTGGTCGTGTCGCTAATGACACAGCTACAGTCGGCTGGCGCAACGTCGGTCGGGCTGGTTACTGAACCTGCGACAGACTAATAAGATCATGATAATTCAACGTCAATATGTGTTGCCAATTTTAGCCAGCGTGGTTTGTCATGCGGGTTTGGTTGCATTTTTGGCCTCGGGTTGGGATTCCACCCCTGAACCGCGAAAAATTAGCCGGCCACAATTTATAGAGGCTAAACTGGTCGAGTTAAAGCCTAAAACGGCAAAGCCGTCGAGTGTTGAAAAAAAGCCTAATATCGTTGACCTAACCGCAAAAAAACGTGAACTAGAAAAACAAAAGCAGTTGGCGGAACAGAAGCGTAAAAGTGATGCGCAGCGTCGTGAAGCGGAAGCTAAAAAGGTCGCTGATGCAAAAAAGCGCAAAGAGCAAGAAATAAAAGACAAACAATTGCGTGAGCAGGCCGAGAAGCAAAAAGCGCAGCGCGAAGCGGAAGAACAAAAACGTCGGCAGCTAGAGCGGGAGTTTGAGCAAGCCTTACAAGAAGAAGAGGGTATGCTGCTTGAAGAGCAGTATGCCACCACGGCACAGAGTTACGCTGCACTAATTCAGCAACGTGTTGTCAACAATTGGAGCCGCCCGCCTTCTGCACGTAACGGCATGCGCTGTGAACTGACGATCAGTATGGTGCCGAATGGTCGTGTTGTTGATGTTGTCTTGGCTCGCAGTAGCGGTAATCCTGCATTTGATCGCTCTGCAATTGCGGCGGTGAAAAAAGTGGAAACCTTTCCTGAAGTGAAGGATATTCCAATCGAAGTATTCGAGCGACACTTTCGAAAGTTTAGTCTCGGGTTTCAACCAGAGGATTTAAGACAATGAGTATCCGCAATGCCCTGTTCGTACTGCTAACGCTATTAGCCATGCAAACGCGAGCAGAGTTAATGATCGAAATCACCCAAGGCGTCGACAACCCAACTCCCATCGCGGTAGTCCCGTTCGGTGGCACGCTGAGCTTAGCTGAAAATATTGGTGAAATTGTCGCCGCTGATTTGCAGCGCAGCGGATTGTTTCGGCCGATCCCTCCTGCGGATATGTTGGCATTCCCGCAGCGCCAGCAAGACATCTTTTTTCGCGATTGGCGAATCTTAGGTGCCGAGTACATGGTAGTTGGTGCGATGGAGAAAATTCCTGCGGCCACACCAGCGGCCACAGCGGAGTACGAATTGAGCTTTGAGCTCTACGATGTTATTGGTCAGAAGCGCGTGCTTACCCAAAAAGTGCGCGCCAGCTCCGAAGGGTTACGCGATATAGCTCACGCGGTGAGCGATTCAATTTATGAGTCTATTACCGGTATTCGTGGAGCTTTCTCCACCAAGATTCTCTATATAGAAGATCTAAACCGTCCAGGTAGTGGTCGTTATCGGCTAGTGAAGGCCGATGCCGATGGCGCGCGTGACAAGGTTATTTTCGCATCACGTGAACCGCTCCTCTCTCCTGCTTGGTCGAACGACTTAACGCAGGTAGCTTATGTTTCATTCGAAACGAGTCGGCCGGCAATCTTCCGTCAGAATTTATTAACCGGTGCTCGCGAGCAGCTAACGAATTTCCAAGGTTTAAATGGCGCCCCTGCGTGGTCGCCGGATGATCAAAAACTAGCGTTGGTTTTATCGAAAGATGGAAACCCAGAGCTTTATGTTTTAGAGGTTGCGACCAAGAAACTGACTCGTGTGACCCGGCATTTTGCTATCGATACTGAACCCAATTGGACCGCCGATGGCAAAGGGCTGATATTCACGTCAAATCGCGGCGGTAACCCACAAATATATCAAGTGGGGCTTGAAACTGGGCGTGTAGAGCGCTTAACCTTTGAAGGTGATTATAACGCCAGACCACGACTATCGCCGGATGGCAAGAGCATGGTTGTGGTGCATCGCTACGATGGTGTGTTCCATATCGCATGGCAAGATATTGCCTCTGGAGATATGCGCATTTTGACAGAAACATGGCTTGACGAATCCCCCAGTATCGCGCCTAATGGCGCCATGTTATTGTATGCGACGCAACACAATAACAAAGGCGTTCTAGCTGCAGTTTCTATGGACGCTGGCGTTAAATTTAGATTGCCCTCGAAACAAGGTGATGTACGGGAACCGGCTTGGTCTCCATTCAAAGCAAAGTAGTTTACTTTTTATATAAATATTTAGGGGCCACCGTTTTGGCGGCTTCGGTCCATAGATACAAAGTTTTTTTACGCTTAATTAACACTTGGGAGTGATAACAATGAGCAACACATTAAAAACAATGATTACCTTGGTAGCTGTGGTGGGTTTCTTGGCAGGTTGTAGCAGCAACTCTGTTGAAGAAGACACGTCCATGGATACTAGCGATACAATGACTGACACTTCTATGGATCAAGCGGTATCAACTACCGAAGTTGATGTAGATCCACTTGCCGGTGTTGATCACGTTTTCTACTTCGACTTTGATCAGGCAATTCTAAAAGCTGATTCGCGCGCAGCGCTGATGATTCACGCTGAAGTGCTAAAAGACTCTCCTAAGTCTATTCGTTTAGAAGGTCACGCCGATGAGCGCGGTAGCCGTGAATACAACATGGCTCTTGGTGAGCGTCGTGCTAACGCCGTTCGCGATTTCTTGATTCTACAAGGTGTTAGCTCATCTTTAATCGAAACCGTGAGCTATGGTGAAGAACGTCCTGCCGAAGTTGGTGGTTATGATTCAGCTTGGTCAAAAAACCGTCGCGTTGAATTG
>NZ_MRUH01000165.1 GCF_001922985.1 Teredinibacter waterburyi | reverse complement strand
GGGGGGCTTTTTCCGTTTGCGCTCAGGTGCAAGTTATCGATAGGTCTCCAGTGCCGCGTGCTGCAAATAGCACATCTACAGGTACGGGAACGGCACCGCCTCCGGTGGAAACTGGGGTGAATACTGCTGAAATTTATTATCAAATGCAGTTACTTCAACAGGAAGTACAAACATTGCGAGGCTTGGTCGAAGAGCAGGCTCACGAGCTTAAGCGTTTGAAGCAGCAGCGCCTTGATGATTACATCGATTTAGATCGCCGAGTTAGCCAGTTGAGTGGGACTGTATCGACTAGTTCGACAGGCGCCCCGTCGTATTCTGGCTCTACAAATACTAGCGCATCAACTCACTCTGGTAGTGCGGCTGGTCAGGTAGTAGCTACGGCTGATGAAGCGAAGCTCTACCGAGATGCCGTTAATCTCTTACTAAAAGAAAAAGATTACGAGCAAGCACTTACGTCTCTACAAAGCTACCTTACTCAATTCCCTGCGGGACGCTATGCCGCCAACGCCTATTATTGGTTGGGCGAAATTTATTTGATTAAACAAATGAATAGTGAAGCACAGCAGTGGTTTGAGCGATTACTTGCGGAGTTCCCGAACCACTCCAAGGCCGATGACGCCAAGTTTAAATTAGCCAAGGCTTACGATTTGGCTGGGGACAAGGCAAAGGCTCGCCCACTTCTAGAGGCTGTGGCTCAAGGCAATTCAAACGCGGCACGCCTAGCGGCAAGTTACCTAAAGCGTTATTATTCGGCTAATTAGTATCCGTTTTTGTTGATTCTTAGGTTCAACTTGCGGTCAGCTTGACTAGTCGAGGCTTTTATACTGGCCCGCATTTAAACATCTTCAATTGTCGCTCTGCCTATCAGAGCTGTTCCTTTGCTCGATCTTGTCGTTATAAGGCTGTAGAATGCGCGTCTAATTTTTGAGCGGCCCGCAGTTTATAGCCGAATACTCAACATTTGTCCCATTTTTGCGACGTCTAGTCGTTAAATAATCGTAACCAAAATAGTTATGTCGGGAAGCGTTTGATCGTGCCAAGCTCGGTGATGAGAGTTTGATGGTCGATTTACTAATGAGCAAGTGTCCTGGATATCATGATTGACGAGAGTCTTCGGATTACCGAAATATTTTATTCTCTACAGGGTGAATCTCAAACTGTAGGTAAGCCGACTGTGTTTGTTCGCTTAACGGGATGCCCTTTACGTTGCGGGTATTGCGATTCTGAGTATGCTTTTTTTGGCGGTGAGCGTTTTACCTTCGCTGATATTTTGGCAAAAGTTGCGGAATATCAGCCCGAATATGTTTGTGTGACTGGCGGAGAGCCACTTGCCCAGCCTAGCTGTTTCCCGTTGCTTACCTTACTTTGCGATCAAGGCTATAAGGTTTCGCTGGAAACTAGTGGTGCTATGGATATTGCTGGCGTTGATGATCGCGTTAGCGTGGTTATGGATCTGAAAACCCCAGGTTCTGGCGAGGTCAGTCGCAATCTTTACAGTAATATCCCCCTTCTAAAAAATAAAGATCAGGTAAAATTCGTGCTTTGCAGTCGCGAAGATTATGATTGGGCTGTTTTTAAAGCGGACGAATATAGTCTTAGAGATAAGGCAGGTGAAGTACTTTTTTCTCCCAGCTATGAACAGCTCGCTCCACGCCTACTAGCTGAGTGGATTATCGCCGATCGGTTGCGCGTGCGGTTTCAGCTGCAGTTACACAAGCAGCTTTGGGGAGAGATTCCAGGCGTTTAGTCGGTTTTCGATTAGCGACAACTGTTTATTTAATAGTGTTTTTTAATGTTCTTTAGGGCTGGGCGTCGTTCTTTTCATCGCCAGTGCCTGAGTAAGTGAGTAGAGAGTGACCCTAAAACGTGCCGTTGTACTCGTCTCTGGCGGGCTTGACTCAACAACCGTTCTCGCTATGGCCATGTCCCAAGGCTACCAATGTTCCACCCTGAGCTTTGATTATGGTCAGCGCCATCGGGCTGAATTATTGGCTGCAGAGCGAGCGTCTAGGTCTATAGGCGTCACCGACCACAAACTCGTCAAGTTAGATTTACGCAGTATTGGTGGTTCCGCATTAACCGATGACAGTATTCTTGTGCCCGAAGTCGAAACCAGTGGTATCCCAGTAACCTATGTCCCCGCGCGCAATACCGTGTTTTTGTCTATTGCGTTGGGCTGGGCGGAAGTGTTGAATGCTGAGGCGATATTTATCGGTGTGAATGCCGTGGATTATTCCGGTTACCCAGATTGCCGTCCAGAATATATTCAAGCCTTTCAGCAAATGGCCAATTTAGCGACCCGTTCTGGAGTAGAGGGTAAGCCGTTGCAGGTTGTTACGCCGCTAATGGAGTTGAGCAAAGCCGACATTATTAAACAGGGTATGGCATTGGGAGTGGACTATAGTTTAACGGTGAGCTGTTATCAGGCGACAGATGCTGGTGAAGCTTGCGGTAAATGCGATAGTTGTCGGTTACGTCGACAGGGTTTTAACGAGGCAAATGTGAGCGATCCGACCCTGTATCGAGCTGGCGCGTAAAAAAACTGTAATTAGATAAAAAAATCGCTTGAGTTTTGCTGCTAAATCATTAGTATATGCGCCTCTTTCGGGGCACACCGAAAGGGCAAAGCCGTAGGTTCAGTAGATGCTAGTTGTTTGATTTTACTGAACAATTGTTTGAGAGTGATGGCCGCCTAGCGGTAGTTATTCAGCAATACGCAAGATTATATGGGTCGTTAGCTCAGTCGGTAGAGCAGTTGGCTTTTAACCAATTGGTCGCGCGTTCGAATCGCGCACGACCCACCATATAAAACAAAAAAAGGAGGCATAAAATGCCTCCTTTTTTTGTGCCTATCAATAACTCCCCGTCCCAGCGCGCACGCGATATACTGCAGTTTAATAATCCCCTGGCTAGCAGCCTTTATGGACGAAGATACTTTTACGCGAATAGCTTCAGCGCAAAAGCTTTCTAAATTTTAATGAATAAGTAGAACGAGTAAGTGCCGTATGACCTCCTCCATTAAGAAAACACCGCAACAAGTCGTAAATGAATATTTGGATGTTGCCCTCGCAACACCTCATCAGGTGCCGGCCAATACGGATAGTTTAATTGAAAGCATTAAAACGCTATTGCGTAAGCATAACGCTGTGCTTGCGGCGCATTACTACACTTCTCCGGAAATTCAGGCGCTAGCGGAAGAGACGGGCGGATGTGTATCGGATTCTTTGGAGATGGCTCGGTTTGGTAAAGATCATCCGGCTCAAACCCTCGTGGTAGCTGGTGTGAAGTTTATGGGGGAGACCTCAAAAATTCTCTCGCCGGAAAAACGCGTGGTAATGCCGACCTTGGAGGCAACTTGCTCGCTAGATTTGGGATGCCCCGCGGATGAATTTGCCGCTTTCTGTGACGCTCACCCCGATCGTACCGTTGTGGTTTACGCCAATACCTCTGCCGCTGTGAAGGCGCGGGCCGACTGGGTGGTAACCTCCAGTATTGCGTTGGATGTTGTCGACTACCTAGATCGTCAGGGGAAGAAGATTCTTTGGGCGCCGGATAAGTATCTCGGAAGTTATGTGGCCAGCAAAACGGGGGCGGATGTTTTGCTGTGGGACGGTTCTTGTATTGTCCACGAGGAGTTCAAGGCGCGCGGTATTCTAGATTTAAAGGCCCTGCATCCGGAGGCCGCGGTGCTGGTTCACCCCGAATCCCCAGAGCCTGTAGTAGCACTTGCCGATGCGGTAGGTTCTACAAGTCAGTTGATTGAGGCGACTCGTCAGTTGCCAAACCCGACATTTATTGTGGCCACTGATCAGGGAATTTTTTACAAAATGCAGCAGGCGAGCCCGGGCAAGCAGCTGCTTATTGCCCCAACCGGCGGTAGCGGTGCGACCTGTCGCAGTTGTGCCAATTGCCCGTGGATGGCGATGAACGAGCTGGAGAATTTAGAGGCGGTGTTGCGCGACATTGACGGTGAAAGAGGCCGTGCGTGCGAGGTTATTGTAGAGCCGGAGCTAGCGGTTAAAGCAATGATTCCACTTCAGCGGATGCTAGATTTTAAAAAGGGGCAGTAAAAGACGAATAAACGTCGAAAACTCTTGGGCGCAACAATTCGATATCCTCTACTTTTTAGGATGGGCATTTCTCTGTTGTTTGTTTTTTCGCGCTTTGATTGTTATTTTATCCCAATATTCTATTATCTGTAGGATGAAAGTTGATGTGGTGGCTCTTCGGCCTTAAACTAATGATCGTTTAAGGCCGATCTTTATTGGATGGTCAAGCTACGTAAAGCCCAAGGGGAAATTTAGACTGTGTATAAGTCAATACAAACTCCGTTCACATCTACCTCTGCAGAAGCCTTCGGCTTGAACCTGCTGGGTATCTATTATTTGTTGCCGCCGCGCGGCTAATAATCCTTTCCCTGCGCGGCTACCGCGAAAATATTCCGCTTTCGGTTCTATCAATCTTTTCGAAGGTAATGACTTTTTAGTCATAGCGAACCCTGAAAGCCAATACTTAACTTCAATCTTCAGCTAGATCTAAAACTAGATCTTAAAACCAAAAATTGAAATGAAACTGCGAGTGGATTCTTGCAGCAATGGAGCAGACCATGAGTAAAGATAAACTAATCATTTTTGATACAACGCTACGCGACGGCGAGCAAAGCCCCGGCGCGTCTATGACCCGTGAAGAAAAAGTGCGTATCGCTAAGATGCTTGAGAAAATGCGCGTAGATGTGATTGAGGCCGGTTTCGCGATCGCCAGTGTCGGCGACTTTGAAGCTGTTCGGGCGGTTGCCAATGCAGTTAAAGATTCCACTATTTGTAGCCTCGCGCGAGCGGTCGATACCGATATTGATCGCGCCGCCGAAGCACTAAAAGGCGCTAATTCCTCGCGTATTCACACCTTTATCGCGACTTCGCCGATTCATATGCAATACAAGCTGAAGATGCAGCCAGATAAAGTGCTGGAGCAGGCCGTTCGCGCCGTTAAGCGCGCCCGCAACTATACAGATAACGTAGAATTTTCACTTGAAGACGGCAGCCGTTCAGAGTTCGACTTCATGTGTCGTATCACTGAAGCCGCGATTGCCGCTGGCGCAACCACCATCAATGTTCCCGATACCGTTGGTTACGGTGAGCCGGCCGAGTACGGCGCTATGTTTCGACGTCTTATGGAAGCCGTTCCAAATTCAGATAAAGCTGTTTTCTCAACCCATTGTCACAACGACCTTGGGCTTGCGGTTGCCAACTCGCTTAGCGCGGTGATGAATGGTGTGCGCCAAATCGAATGTACTATTAACGGCCTCGGTGAGCGCGCAGGTAACGCGTCGCTGGAAGAGGTTGTCATGGCGGTACGCACTCGCAAGGACATCTTCCCTGTGGAAACCGGTATTGTTAGCGAACACATTGTGCCGACTTCGCGGCTGGTGTCATCTATCACAGGGTTTCCGGTTCAGCCCAATAAGGCAATTGTCGGCGCCAATGCGTTTGCACACGAGTCCGGCATTCACCAAGACGGCGTACTTAAGCATCGCGAGACCTACGAAATCATGCGTGCGGAAGATGTCGGCTGGAATACCAATAAAATTGTACTGGGCAAGCATTCGGGCCGCGCTGCAGTGAAAGCCCGGTTTGAGGCCCTTGGCATTAGCTTCGATACTCAAGATGCACTGAATCAAGCCTTTGCTCGGTTTAAAGACCTTGCCGATAAGAAACACGAGATTTTTGATGAAGACCTGCACGCACTTGTTTCTAGCAAGGGCAGTGAGAGCTTTGAGGAAGTGTACCTACTTGTTGATATGGAAGTTTGCTCAAAAACGGGCGTGAAGCCTGTGGCCGAGCTGACGCTTCAGGTAAAGGGCGAGGACGTTACCGCCAAAGCGGACGGTAGTGGCCCTGTTGATGCGGCTTACAAGGCGATAGAAAGCGTTGTAAATAGCCGTGCGGATCTACTTCTGTATTCCGTTAATGCGATTACGCAGGGAACCGACTCTCAGGGTGAAGTTACCGTGAGACTGGAGCGCAATGGCCATATTGTGAATGGCATCGGCTCGGATACCGATATTGTGGCGGCGTCTGTGAAAGCTTATCTTCATGCACTGAACATACTTGAGTCACCCAAGTCACGCTCTCACCCACAGCGGGATGGCGTTTAAGTCTAGTGTTAAAGTTGGCAGTTTAGACCGAGTGCTTAGACTTATTAAGTGTATAGCCTCGCGGTCGAATCATTGGCCGTGGGCTACTAGAACAGAGTAAACTTGCCGCCATGAATGAACGTCAGCGAATGCAGTACCTAGATGCGTTGGGAATCGATAGCTTTGTCCCTCGCTTGCAGCTTGCCAATGCTTTGGTTTCAGAGCTTTGCGAGCTGCCTGTGGCGGCGAATGCTAGTAGTGGCTCTGCATTAGCAAGAGCCGACGACTCCTCGTCAACTCACGGTCCTTTACTGGCTGAAGGTTCGTTACATGCAGAAGGCTCTTCATCCTCTGCGAGCTTTGCAAATGCTGTAGCCCCCTTAGCGGGTGTGACAGCCGAAAAGCCGCGCCGCAGATCCTTCGCTTCTGTGACCAGCCTGTTGCAGGGCGGGGATGGTAAACCAGCTGAGGCAGCCGTCCAATCAACTTTGCCAGCCCATAGCGTAACGCCGGCTCCTTTGTCGAACCCCTCTGAAATTATAGAAAAACCGGTCTCACCTCTGGGAGATGCGAAGCTCAGTGCGTCGGATCCGACTTCGGCTAACACTAATGATACTCATATTGGTTTGGAACCGAGCGCTCACACTGGGGTCGAAGTTGGCGCTGTAAGTTTGGCGGAGCGCGCTGATACGGGAACCGAAGTCGCGCGTTTTTCGCTAGCATTTTGGCGAGTCAGCCAAGATTTGTTAGTGGTTGATAGCCGAGAAGTTGGCGCGGCATTGCCAACAGAGGCGTTATTGTTGAATATTCTGCGGTCCACTTGTCAGCCGGCGCCGCAGCGATTGCCAGAAGCCAAGATTCAAAATTACCCGTTGGTAGACTTGCCCGGTAAACCTAGAGATTGGGTGGCAGGGCGAGAGCTAGTGGCATCGTTTCTCGAAGGGCAGTTGCTTACACAGCCAGTTACTCAGGTACTGATACTGGGTGTTTCGGCTTTTCGAGCGCTTGTAGGTGCGGATTTAGCGACGGATACAGGGTACCGGCAGTCGCTCTACCAAAAAGTACCTATAGATGCTTTTGCCACAGATGCGGTGGTATTGCCGAGCTTAACTGAGGTATTGCGCAATCCACAGTTAAAGCGAAAGCTGTGGCAAGCATTGCACAATGAGTTGTAAGTTTAACCGGTGAGAGGAATCACAGGGACGCACTTACGAGAATAATAAATTAGCAACCAAGGACCACACTCCGCAGGTTACAGTCGACATGGGGTGGAAGATAAAAGGCTAATACCGATATGATTTCAGATGTAGTGTCTATTAAACGACAATTTACACTCGACGACGGTAGTCGTTGTGAGCTGCAAAATTTTGATGGTGGGGATCTCGATAACGTACATGCACTAGAGGTTCGCGCCAATCCCTATCCTTGGTCGCGTCAAAACTTTATCGATTCGGTGAGCAACAGCCACATTTGTGTCGGCGTTAAGGTTGCTGGCGACTGGTGTGCAATAGCGGTGTTCTCTATAGCCTCTGGCGATGCCGAGCTGCTGATTATATCGGTGGACCCAGCATGGCAGGGCAAGGGTCTTGCTACTCAGTTATTACAACTAATGGCAGAGCAGCTCGAAGACTATGCTGCCGAACTCTTCCTTGAGGTACGGGCATCAAACGACCGTGCAATCGAGCTGTACAATCGAGCAGGGTTCAATCAGCTCGGCGTTCGTCCGAGTTACTATCCGGCTAAAAATGGTCGTGAAGACGCCCATATTTACGGGAAAACTTTGAGAATTGGCTAAGCCAAAAATTCATCTTACCCGGGATCCGATCCCGCAATCACTTGCGCGCATGGCCGTGCCTATGGCGCTTGGCCTTGTCGCGACCATGTCATTTAATTTTGTCGACACTTGGTTTGTCTCTGGGCTTGGCGGCGATGCACTCGCAGCGCTGAGCTTTACCTTTCCGGTGGTTATGCTGTGCTTGTCGCTAGCGATTGGCCTTGGTGCGGGTTCTTCTTCCGTGGTTGCTAGGGCCGCCGGTGGCGACGATCCTAATCAAGTAAAAGTGCTGGTCACCGATGGCATTAGCCTCACCTTGTTGTTAACGGGGTTGTTGTCTCTACTTGGTCTGCTCACCTTAAACCCGACCTTTCGCCTGCTAGGCGCTTCGGAAACCGTATTGCCACTAATTCGAGAATACATGGTGTTATGGTATTGCAGCACGATTTTTATGGCGGTACCAATGGTGGCTTTGGCCTCCTTACGGGCCTTGGGTGACACCCAATTTCAGGCGCGGGTGATGATTGGTATGGCCGTGGCCAATGCACTGCTCGACCCAATATTGATTTTTGGTTGGTGGATATTTCCAAGTCTGGGGATTGAGGGTGCGGCGCTGGCGACCTTGCTAGTGCGTATCGCATCGGCTGTTTTAGTGTTTCAGCATCTGTATGCGCGGCAGTTACTCGTCAATCCGTTTGACCTTGCTAGGGCGCGGCAGTCGTGGCGAAAAATTCTGCATATCGGTTTGCCGGCAATGTCGACCAATATGATTATCCCCGCTGCAGGGGCTGTGGTCATCGCGACTATAGCGACCCACGGCCAAGATGCTGTCGCCGGTTTTGGGGTGGCGGCAAGGGTTGAATCTATGGCGCTTATCGCCTTTTATGCCTTGTCCGCAGTGATTGGCCCCTTCTGTGGGCAAAACTTAGGCGCCGGATATTTTGATCGCCTGCAGCAGGCGGTTTGGGTCTGTGCTCGCTTTTGTCTTGTTGCGGGTTTGGCTGTCGCGCTGGTGTTGGGATTTTCGGCCGAGTGGATAGGGCGAGCCTTTGGTGAAAATGAAGATGTTGTTGCGGTGGTTAAACTTTATTTATACCTAGTGCCAATCAGTTATTTTGCCTACGGCGTGGTGATGGTGGTGAATGCGGCATTTAATGGGCTGGGTAAGCCGATGCCTGGGGTGTTACTTTCGAGCGCCCGGGTCATTGTTATTTTTTTCCCGTTGATGTTTTTGGGGAATTACTGGTGGGGTTTAACAGGTATTTTAAGCGCCATGAGCATCGCTAATGTGTGCGTTGGTGTATGGGCGCTTATTTGGATGCTGAGTGCTATCCAGAAAATGCGGCAGTCTAATTTCCTCTCCTAGAACCCTTGATTTCATTGCTCTTAGGCGACAACTCTTCTATCTTTGGTCAATACCGATCTCTTCTCTCGGGTGCTCAGGCTTGCCCATATCTGTATTGGGCACTTGTTAAAAACGCTGTTCTCTTCTGGAATTGTTGCTATAGTTTGGCGCTAAAATTACTTTTGTATTGGCTGTTGTGGTCGCTTTTGAACTAAATCTTGGAGTATTTACTATGAAGTTTCGTCGTATTTGTTCAGCTCTGGTTTGCGTGTTACTTGCTACCGCAGCTATGCAATCTAACGCCACGCGGATAATGCCGTTGGGTGATTCCATTACGGGTAGCCCTGGGTGTTGGCGCGCCTACCTATGGCAGCAGCTTAATGACGCAGGCTACACCGATGTGGACTTCGTCGGTACGCTTTCCGCGCCTCATTGCGGTTTTACCCATGATGCAGATAACGAAGGTCACGGTGGATTCTTGGCGAGAGACATTGCTGCAGACGATTTGCTTAGCGGTTGGCTGGATGAGACAAACCCAGAAATTGTATTGATGCATTTGGGTACTAACGACGTTTGGAACGGTATTTCCACTACCAATATTTTGGCGTCTTACACGTCTTTGGTTGCTGATATGCGTGCTAACAATTCGAGCATGAAGATCTTGGTCGCGCAAATTATCCCTATGGACCCAACTGAATACCCTTGTTCTAGCTGTCCTGCTGCTGTGGTTGCACTTAACGCCGCGCTACCCGATTGGGCTGCGGGTTTGAGTACGCAGGCATCTCCTATTGGTCTTGTTGATGTTTGGACGGATTTCGATGTTTCTGCTGATACCAGCGATGGCGTTCACCCGACTACGGCTGGTCACGAAAAACTGGGTACTTCTTGGTATCCCTCAGTTAAAAGTGTTCTTGACGATACCTTTGTGTGGGCAACCATCGATTCTGGTAGTTCGAGCTCATCTAGCAGTAGTTCGTCTAGTAGCTCTTCAAGCAGTTCGTCGAGCAGTTCATCAAGCTCTAGCAGTTCGTCTTCGAGCTCATCGGGTGGCAGTGATTCGTCCGGTGGTAGTTTTGGATTTGTAATGCTAATGATGCTTGGCTTTTTAACGTTGGCGCGTCGTCGACTACAGTCCTAACTCAGTGCGCAGTTTCGGGAAGTATTGCTCGAAACTGCGCCACCTACTGTACCAACCGCAGCACGCTTAGCGTCATGCTAAGCGCTCCCATTTCTCCGCTAGTTCTAATCGCCCGAAACCTCTGCTCGTATAGAGCTAACGGGTAGTAGTTTGGTCGGTCATAATATTGATAAATACTCTTCACAAATACTCGGTTAAAGACCTAACACCTGGGTGCTGCTGAGCGTTGATTTTCCGCGTCTGCGGCTACCCTAGCTTAATTTACGACCAGCCGTTAAACAGCGATATAGAAAAAGTTCAAATAAACGATAAAAGTCTAAAAAACGCGTTATATCCCGTTGCTCATGTAACCGATTTCATCTATCTTGACACACCAAGGAGTGTGCACCTTGCAGTTCGCACTCCTTAACATAAAAACAGAAATTGATGAGCCCGATCTTACCCGATTAACTGCTGGTTCTACTCAGTGTTTTGATGGGTGCGCAGGGCGATTCCTAGGCTGAAATTTGAGGAAGCAGGATTATGAAGAAAATGGGGAACTTTCGTAAAAAGGTTCTGGCTAGCCAGATAGCATCGATTGTGCTGGCGGGCATGGGCGCTTCTGCATTCGCACAGAATGTAGTAGAAGAAGAGGTGATTGTGACGGGTGTTCGGGCAGCGCAAGAGCGTGCTATCGACATCAAACGCAACGCCACAAATATTGTAGATTCAGTATCTGCAGAAGATATTGGTAAATTGCCGGATGTAACTATTGCCGATTCGCTGCAGCGTATTACCGGTGTTCAAATCAAGCGTAGCGGTGGTCAGGGTAGTTTGGTTAGCGTACGCGGTATGTCTGAAGTATTGAGTACCGTTAACGGTGAATACTTTCTGTTACCTGCAAGTATGACCACTAACGGCGCTGATTTTACCGATATTCCATCAAGCTTGGTTTCTGGCTTAACCGTTAGCAAATCTCAAAGTGCCTCGTCTCTAGATGGTGGTATCGGCGGTAACATCGATTTGTTAACCGCGCGTTCGTTGAACATGGACGAAGGCTTTTCCGGTTCAGCTCGTTTGCAGTTGGGCACAGGTTCTATCACTAGCGAAACTGATCCAGAGTTAAGCGCTCTTGTCGGTTGGAATTTGGATGATAAGTTAGCCACGTCTTTGGCGATTTCTTACGGCGACTCGACTTTAGCCAACAACCAAGGTCGTATGCGTTCAGACCGTGTTGCAGAAAGCTGGGGTTGTACTGGCGCTGCCGGTGATGAGTGTTACGATCTAGACGGCAACGGCGACATGGGCGGTGATTTTATCAACCCGATGAACTGGCAGAGCCCAGAATTTTCGTCTCGCCAGATTGAGCGCGAGCGCTTAGGTTTGGTTTACAACTTTAATCTTGCGGTAAGTGACGCACTTGAGTTAAACGCTGATGTTTTCTACAACTCGATGGAAGAGCGTTCTGCGGGTCAGTTCTTGTATTTGGGTAACCAAATTGGCGGTCGTGCAGGTTTTCATGAGTACGTAAAGGTAACCGGTAACAACGCGATTAACAATCCTGGTGACGGCACTCTTGGGGGGCAGCCTTACTACGCGACTGACATGAACATGATGGTTTCTGGCTTTGTTGCCGGTGTTAAAGGTATTTACCGCGATACCAGCGCAACGAACAGTAACATCGAATTAAAGTACGACAATGGTGGCGCGTTCACTGGTAGCGTACGCTGGGTTTCTGGCCACGCCAGTTCTACCAGCAACGATCTAACCTTGTCGCAAATCAGTAACGCTCGCGATGTTGTGCGCTCTGAAGGCGGCACTGCAGAAAATATCAACCCTGGAGCTATTGACGACGGTTTGATTTACCCAATGAGCGTTAAATTGCAGTCTGACAGTGTGTTGGTAAACATTGACGAGGCAATGGTCGCGAAAATGGCTAACCAAGAGTCTTGGTACATTCACTCTGGTTGGGTCGAGGGCGCTTATTCCGGTGCTGACCACGATATCTTCCGCGCAGATGGTTCGTTCGCATTAGCCGATGAAGGTATTACCTCTATCGATTTCGGCGTTCGCTTCTCTAACCGCGACGTAAACTTCGACAATGTTTCATTCTTCTCTCCGTCTGGCTTATTTGACGACGACGGCAATGAGTTGCTGAACAAATATCACGAAGCCGGTTACGCCGTTGGTCAAGCTGGCACCACCGGTACCGCCGAAGGTGTAACTTACGATCCGCTCCCGGTTATCCAGTTAGAAGATAGCGCGCTTAACGGCTACGTCACTAACGTAACCAGCTTCGGTGAAGTGCTGCAAGGTTTTAACGGCACAGTGCCAATGGTTGACACCAACGCTATCAGCGACCCAATTGCATTCTTGGATGAGCTGTACGGCGAAGGTGAAGCCATCGTTAACCCTGATCGTTCTTACAGCGTTACCGATTCTAAAACCAGCTTCTTTGTTCAAGCCAATTTTGAGAAAGAGCTAAGCGATTCTGTAATGCTTACCGGTAACGGCGGTGTTCGTCACGTGCGTACCGATCTTAAAGTTACTCAGAACATCACAGACCCTAACAGCCTAAACCCACGTATTTTGGCTGGTGTTGATCCCAACCACACAACCTATACCGACTTGGGCGACAAAGTTACCAATGTTTCTTACAACCATTTCTTGCCAACGCTGAACTTGGCTTTTGATTTTGGTGAGAACTACAAGTTGCGTCTTGCTTACGATGAACGTATCTCGTTGCAAAACTTGAGCAAGTTGGGTGATGGTTCTATCACTTATTACTCAACCGAAGAGACGCTTCCAAACGGTGATAAAGAAGCATGGCAGCGTGTAAGTTCACGTCAGAATAACGGCAACCCTTACTTGCGTCCTTGGGAAGCGACCACTCAAAACATCGCGTTTGAATGGTATCCAAACGACAGCACAATCGTTGCTATCGGTTATTTTGATATCGACATTCAGAGCTTTACCTATGACAAAGTTGAACAAAACCCAGCGCTGGCTGACAGTGACGGTGTCGTTCGACGCGGTGCAGAAGAACGTACTATTGCCAACGGCGAAGGCGGTAGCGTGCAGGGTTGGGAATTCTCCTATCAGCAGAGCTTCGATACACTTCCAAGTATCTTAGGCAACACTGGTATGACGTTTAACTATACCTACTCGCCTAGCGAAAGCCCTTCTGATAAAACTTTGCCGAATGGTGATATCGCGCCGTTTAACAGTACTGCAGAAGACCAAGCTAACTTGATCCTTTGGTACCAAGACGACAAGCTAGAATTGCGTTTAGCCGCAAACTACCTTGGCGAACAGTACACCGGTGATACCTCTGGTTGGATGTGGTCACCAGCTAACGACGCCGATGGTATGCCGCAATATTTGAACTCAACCATGTTTGTTGACTTGAGCGGTTCGTACTACATCACTGATGAAGTACAAATGACGCTTTCTGTTAACAACCTAACGGAAGAAGACAATATTGCTTACACCCAGTGGAGCGATTATGTTCATGATTACGACTTGTTCGAGCGTCGTATGACGCTTGGCGTTAATGTTAAGTTCTAATCAAGGCTTACAAGCAGAGCAATAGTTAAATGTGAAAGCCTAGTTAACGGGAAGCCGTTCACTAGGCCACTACGGTTTGGTTCAGTCACTATTGTTTTGTTTCGCTTACTAAGGCGCGAGTTAACCCTCGCGCCTTTTTATTACCCGCTCAAATTGAGCGGGTTCTTATCTAGCGGTTAACTGTGTTTTAATTGCTAGCGTAATTTAAGTAACAGGGCGTAATACCGATGGTAGAAAATCGCATAAAAAAAATCGTGGTAGTAGGGGGCGGCACATCTGGTTGGATGGCGGCATGCGCTTTAGCGAATCGCTTTCAGAATAACTACACCGAGATTACCTTAATTGAATCGGCCGATATCGGTACTATTGGCGTCGGTGAGGCGACAGTTCCCTACATTAAAGAATTTCTACAAGACTTAAAAATCGACGAAGTCGATTTTATAAAAAACACTAATGCTACCTATAAGCTGGCGATTGAATTTGACGGCTGGCAAAAACAGGGGGTTTCGTTTTATCACCCGTTTGCCGGGTACGGAGCGCGCATTGCGCGTATTCCATTTCACCATTATTGGATGAAGCTAAACCAAAAGGGTACCGCTAAGCCGTTAGATGCCTATTGTTTATCATCGCAAATAGCCCACCACAAAAAATTCGCGCTACCAAAGCCCAATAACGAAGTTGAGCTATCAACCTTTAACTACGCATTTCATTTTGATGCTGCGCTATTTGCTAAGTATTTAAAAACCATTGGCGAAAAGTTGGGGGTAAAGCGAATTGAAGGCACGATTACCCATGTTAAACAGCATGCGGATAGCGGTTTTGTCGAAGCGGTTGAACTAGACGAAGGCACTGAGATCGCAGGCGAACTGTTTATAGATTGCTCCGGTTTCAAGGGGTTGTTAATTGAAGAAACGCTACAAACTGGCTATGAAGATTGGAGCCATTGGCTACCTTGTGATAGAGCTGTAGCCATGCCTTGCGCGAGCACTCAGTCGCCGGCGTCTAGCACGCGCTCCTTAGCCGTTGAGGCCGGTTGGCAGTGGCGTATCCCCTTACAGCATCGGGTTGGTAATGGTTACGTGTATTCCAGCCAGTTTTCTAGTGATGAGCGCGCGATTGAGCTTTTAACTGCAAATTTAGAAGGCGATTCCCTGGCTGAGCCCAAGGTAATTAAATTTGTAACGGGAATGCGTAAAAAAACTTGGAACAAAAATGTCGTAGCGCTGGGCTTATCTAGCGGGTTTTTGGAGCCGTTGGAATCTACCAGTATTTATATGGTGCAGTCTGCAATTGACGCGCTTATTAACCATTTTCCCAATCGGAATTTCGACAGCTACCTAACCGATAAATTTAATGACGTAATGAAAACACGCCAGCAGCGCTTGCGAGATTTCATTATTTTTCATTACTACGCCAACAAGCGTCATGGCGAACCATTTTGGGATGCGGTACGCACCATGTCTATACCCGATAGCCTGCAAGAAAAAATCGAGTCTTTTCGTCATACAGGCCAAGTACTGCAGGACGATTTAGATTTTTTCCGCACCAACAGTTGGCTGGCAATGTTTGCTGGGTTTGGGATTCAGTCTGAACGCTATCATCCCGCGGTGGATAATTTTGCCGAAGCTAATGTTCAGCAGGAGCTAGATACCATTGCAAACAGTATTCAGCGAGCTGTTCAGGGCTTGCCCAGCCACGCAGATTTTATTCGTAATAACTGCGCTGTGGACTGAGTTTAACTGTTTACTTTTCGAGTTTGGGTACTTTATTAAAGCCAAAAAAAACCACCCAGAAGGGTGGTTTTTTTTGGCTTTTTAGTCGCTTGGGTTATGCCTTATGGCGGCATAACCTTTTGCTAACTTAGCTGCTACTGCGCGCTAGCCTTATTCAAACTCGGCAAGTTCAGACGTTACCATGATGCCGTAATCCGGATCATCGATAAGCTCCATACCGCGCTCAGTTAGGTCGCTCACGCCATCAACGCTATTCGACATATCGAGCATTTTCGTTGCTTCGCCATTACCGAACCAAGACCAAGCAATCCAACCAAATGGGTTAGAACCGAGTCCACGGGTTTTGGCATCGCCAAGTACGGAATCGCTAAAGGCGCCGCTGGCAAAATCAAAAGCAAACGCTTCTACATCGGCATCGGCTTCGAAGTTCAGATCCAGCACCGGTGGTGCAGCTTCTTCTTCCGATGATTCTTCAGCGGGAATGGAGATGGTGAAGTTGTCGATTCGAATCGCTTCGGCTTTTTCCGTTGTGATGCCACTGATGGCAAAACCAAACGCCGCAGGAGCACCATTGGGGTCAAAACCGTCAGCCATATAGCTCGACTCGGTTGCCCAATCGCTCATGGTGAAGGAGAAGGTTTGCATAGTGCCGCGGACAATATCACTGTTATTCACATAGAGTACTTGTCCGTATTGCCAGCCAGCATCCTTCACAAACAGTTTTAAATCCATGGATTCGGTGTCGTATTCAGCGGGAACGAAGATGTCGACAGAAATCGTAAACGGTTGCGCAATATCCATTTCCACCACGGAATAGTTGGCGACTTCAATTTGAGTTGTCGCGCCACCGCCACCGTCGCCATCATTGGCTGCATCGCCCCAAATAGGCAGAACTAACAGTTCGCCGTCGGCTTGGGTAAGCGGTGTTTCGCCATCGCCAGCACCCGCACCCCAGCTGCGACTAAAGTCGTTCACACCAGCGTCAAAACTGGCCGTGTAAAGGTCGTTGCTACTACCGGTAGGAACCTTGTAAACCTTAAAGTTATCTACGCGAATGGCTTCGGTTTTTTCAGTAGTAACACCCGCAATCGAGATGCCGAAGGAATTTGGTTTGCCTGAAGCAACAAAACCATCGCCTAGGTAACTGCTTTCGGAGGCAAAGTCGGTAATCGACGCGCTAATGGTTTGCACACTACCGCGCGTGATGCTGTCGTTACCAACATAAAGTACTTGGCCAAAGACCCAGTTAGCGTCTTTCAATACCAGTTTAATCTCCATACTTTCCGAGCTGTACTCGTCGGGTACAAAAATATCAAACGACATAGTGAAAGGGGCGGCTAAGTCAATGTCGACACTGGTGTAGTTGGCGACTTCAATTTCTTGAGTTGCACCATTACCACCGTCATCGGCAGCGTCTCCCCAAACTGGCAAGATGTTTAGTTCTCCATCGACCACAGTAAGAGGCGTTTCGCCATCACCAAGGCCTGCACCCCAGCTGCGTTCAAAGCCGGCAAGGTCGCTATCGAAAGTGGCTTCGAAGACGAGCTCAGGGGCTGCGCCGCCAACACCGGTTAATACTCGCAGGTTGTCGATTTTAATATCGCCTTGAATATCAGACGTTTTACCGTTGGCAACAATTTCAAAACCAATCGCTTGAACTGTGCTTGGGTCAAAGCCGTCGGCTTTGTAGCCAAGGAAATCATCAACCGAGTTTAGGTTGTAAGTAATATGAGTCCAGCCATTAGCGGTCATTGAAGATGCCGATTCGAAGTCGATTGCACCGTAGGCCCAGCTGCCGTCTTTAACGTACATTTGAATGCCGAGGTTGCCGTCTTCTACGTAACTTTTAGGCATGTAAACATCGAAGCTGACTTCAGAGCCGACCATATTGATGCTGGTTGGCAGGTTGTAGCTATACGCGGCTTTGTCTTCAACGGTACTCCAAGGCATGGAGAAAATCATCGCGTTGTCGCCAGCGCCTTTAGCAATCAAATCCATATGGTCGATAGAAAATTCGCCATTTGCACCAGAACCGCCAAATTCACCCAAAATAAACGGCATGTTTTCCTGCTCAAGTGAGCTGGTGGCTTTGTTTATTTTCGCGCTTGAGTTCCACGCCGAATGGTAGGCGTGAACAGAAAGGATAATATTGTCTTCCACATCTGCCGCTTGCAGCTCACGACCGCGACCGCCTAAAAACGCGTTGTAATCTTGGCCACAGTGAGGCGCGTCAATAACGAGCGGCACCTTAAACCCTGCATCGCGGAATTTGCGAATAAAGGTTTTGTAGGTGTCGATGTACGCTTGGTAACCGAGACTGCTGGCATTCCAAATATTTAATGGGCCCCACTCGTTGGCGATATTGATCATGAGGTAAGGCTGGTATTTTGCCTGAGCCAATACCGGCAACCAACGATCAAGCCAGAGATCGGGGACAGCTGTTTTAATGTAGGTGTCTTCGGCTGTACAGGTAATTTTGCCTTCTTCTTCCCAGAACATAACCATCGCAATCATATCGTTTTCGATGATTTTGTTAAGTGCTGCTTCCAATGCGTCTGCCGTGGTGTTTTCACGCAGTTGTAGTCGAACAACGTTGGAGCCGGTAGCGGCAATTGGATCGATTGCGGTTAAACGCTCAATCGGTGAATCGCCAAATTGAAGGTTAATACCGCGCAGCAATATCGGTTTGCCTGACACATCCAAGATTTGTTTATCTTCTGTGGTAATAACGGCGGCATTTTCGGGCGGACGTAGTTTTGTTTCGTCTACTACTTCCGAAGGTTCGGGGTTGAGCGGGCGGGTTTCTGCATTGTCGTCAAGCAGATCGCCACCACATCCCTGAATAAGCAATGAGCCCATCAGTAGGGCCAAATAGCCAAGTCGTAAATTCATAGGTTAACTCCAGTAAATTCTAATCAATTCAGTTCGTTCGGTTGGGGCTGGATTTAGCTTCTGTCTATAGAGCTCCAGCCGCTGCCACCATTAAAGTGTGAAGGTTACGCCGAGTGAGAAACGACGCTCCTGTACCCAAAGCGAGTTAAATTGATCCTCATATTGTGAGTAAGTTTTTCGGCTCTGCGCGGTAATGTTGGTTCCGAAAAAGTTGATTGTCATAAAGTCGGCAACGGCGTAGTTCATCGAAAAGTCGAGGTATCCGGTCGGCTCTAGCCAATTACCGAGACTAACTGGCGTTTCGTTGGTGTTAAGACCAACACGGCCACGATATTCCTTACTACGCCAGTTGTAAGCCAAACGAGCACTGAAGGGTTCACGGTCATACCACAGAATTAAGTTGGTTTGATGGGTTGAGTTGGAGACTAATGGAAACTTGTCGCCAGCCAAATCTTCTTCAGCCGATTCACTGTTGCTGTAGGTATAGTTAAATTCCATACCGGTTGAACTGAGTAAGCCTGGCAGGAATTGGAATGGGTGCTTGTAGCCCAATTCAAAACCATACAAGTCGGATGCGTCGGCGTTAGCTGTTGTCCAAACGTTGGCAGGGTGTTGGCGATCAATACCGTCACCGTCAAGGAAGAAGCGTTGCTCTTGGAATTCTTCAACCGAATCGCCAACACTAATTAAGAACAGGCCGGCACCGAGAATGGCGTTGTCATCAAAGTACCATTCCACCGAGGTGTTATATACGGTTGCACGCCAAGGTTTCATTTCTGGATTACCTCGGTCATCACCACCGCCCACACAGCTTACGGTTTCGGTAACGCTATTGCCGTTTGAATCCAGCACCTGGATTGGCTCGCCGTTTTCATCGGTTTTGGCGCAACGTTGATACCAAAGGGTAAGGCCGGAGCCAATGTTGGTTAAATCGTTACGGGCCATGGTTTGTGAGATACCAAATCGTACAACCAAATCTTCGGTCGGGAATAAGCTCACGTTAAAGGATGGCAGCACGTCGGTGTAGGAGTGAGTGATTTCTTCTTTATCGGCAACGAAAGCGATTTTGTTCCAGTCTTCGTAGCCCACGGAGTTGGTGCTATCGAGAACTTCTGGGATCACGCTTTTGATAACGGTTCGGTCGGTTTTAACAATACGTAAACCGAAGTTACCGCTATAGCCCATTCGATCGCCATCATATTCACGACCAAAGTTGACCTGGGAGTAAGCCGAAGTGGAGGCCTCTTCTACGCTATAGGTAAAACCTGGATCGGCGACGGTACGTACATCGGAGTACAAGCGATCGAGAAATGCCAATGGATTATCCCAGCTGCTCGGATGTACGGCCGAAACACCACTCTCAAAA
The DNA here is from genome assembly GCF_001922985.1 of Teredinibacter waterburyi. Taxonomy (GTDB): domain Bacteria; phylum Pseudomonadota; class Gammaproteobacteria; order Pseudomonadales; family Cellvibrionaceae; genus Teredinibacter; species Teredinibacter waterburyi. The sequence continues at coordinate 246,448 of NZ_MRUH01000165.1, read as the reverse complement.
CCTTTGATCGGTCCGAAATCGCTAAAGGCGACGGTGTCACTAGAATCAAAACCGTTATTTTGTAGGTTGCCGATGGCTGGATCGCGCAGGGAGGCCTCTTCTAGAGCGTAATCAAAGCGCAGCCACTCGGGATATTTCTGCCAAACGTTGTTGCCTTCCCGCAGTTTAAATTGCTGCTCTTCCGGTACCCGCGCATCGGCGTAGGTAGAATAGCGGCTGGTGTTGGTCACGTAGTAAAACTTCATGTTTTCTGCGTCGCGTACTCCGTAGCGCAAGCCGAAATCAATCGACTGAAACAGACCGCCTTCGTCAAAGTTGTAGGTCATGTCGGTACGCAAGGCATCTAGCCCCGCCGAAGTTTCGGCACCTTCACCGTAGCCTCGATACAAGCTCAGTAGGGATGTGTCGGTAAGGTCGTCGGCAAAAGAAAAAGCGGGGAACTCTCCGCGATAATCGACCGATACTTCAAAGGGGATGATTTCATCTTTACCGCTAACGCCATCTTCATCGCGCCACAACCAACCGGGGGTGCCCTGTTCAAACGATACTTTACGGAAGGATTTTTCCGCTTCAGCATGAATGAAGCGCAGGCTCGCATCGAAGTTGTCGAGGTTGGTGTAGTTTAATTCGAAATTCGTGTTCAGCGCCGCTGTGCGGTTAATGTCATTGGTTGATACCGACTGGAAAGAGGGCGAAGCAACATTGGCGACTAGCAGGGTAGCAATATTGCGTGTTTGCGAGTTGCCGTCGATATCGGTATAGGTAAATTGACCGCCTTCGCCGAGCAATGTACCGCTGGTAAGAACGTCGTATTGCTCTTCTTCACGATATTGGTTTGGATCGGTGTCGGCACCGGCGCGGTTCATCGGCAAAACGCCGTTCACCTCATAGGCCTCGGCACGGTTTGCACCACTGAATCCTGCTTTTACACCGCGATCGTACTGTTCCATTTTGGTGTAGAAAATATCTGCGCGAGTAGAAAAGTTTTCGCCGATATCGGCCTCAAAACTGAATGTGGCACCGGTGCGGTCGCGTTCCATAAAGCTACTACGGGCACCAAACTCACTGGGTACTAAGATCCAGTCGTTTGCGGTGTCGCCATTGTTGTTTAGATCCAATGGGTCGTGCGGGCTACCGTTTCGGCCCTGCAAGAAGGCCAGACGCTGATCGTCGTACATGGCATAGTTGGCGGCGTAACTAGAGGAGTCAAAGCCACTGACAATAACGCTAAACTTGTCGTCCATGTTGTAGCCAAAGAAAAGACTGGCGTTGTGATCTGGGTCGCTGGTTGACTGGTTGCCTTGTGTATCGGTTACATTTTTTGACCGACTTCCTTGCGATAATTCGACCTTTCCCTTCACCGTTAAACCGCTTTCGAGATCAGACGGAGCATAGGTTTTTAGGTCGACCAAGCCGGAGATTCCTCCAGAAATTGCCGATGCAGATTGCGACTTATAGACGTCGGCACCGGCGATCATTCCGGCGGGTACGTCGGAGTAGTTGGCTCCAACACTTGTAATGGTCCACGGGCTTAGGAATTGTTCACCATTCAAGGTCGTTAATACTTGAGGCATACCACGTACGTTTAGCGAGGTACCTTCGTTTGCTTCACGACTAATTTGAACACCGGTGATACGTTGCAAGGAGTCAGTGATCGTTGTATCCGGCATTTTACCGATATCTTCAGCAACGATTGAGTCGACAATGTTGGCGTTATCCCGCTTAATATCAATAGCGCGTGCTTGTGCTGCTCGTACACCCCAGACGACAACTTCTTCGACGAAGAATCCGTCTTCAGAATCTAAGGTTTCATCTTCGAGCGTTTCTTGAGCCAAGGTGATTGAGCTGAGCAGTGCGGAACTAATGGCGAGAGCTAAGGCCTTTTTCCTAGTTTTGATCTTACATCTTTCTATCATTTACGATTTCCTCTGAAGGTTTTAAATGCAAATAGCGTTCGTGTGGCTAACGGCTTAATGGGATAAGTGTAGGTAAGATCCCAATAAAAGGTATCTAAAGTGGAAATATGCGCGGGGAATAGCCAGAAACACTAAAATAAGTCGTATAAAATTAGGTGTCGCTAATTTATAGTTTCTGCTGTTCGATTTCCAGTCAATTTCTATACCGATAAAAAAGGGAAGTCCCTGTTTATATACCTAAATAAACAGAATCTAAATTTTGGCTCGAAAGCGCTATAATGCCGTCACGTTTGTATACCACATCTTTTATAACGTAATTAGACGAGTATCAAGTATTTGGTCCGTGATACCAAGTGCTATGGTGGCGATGCACCATTTGGTTGTGTTTATTCGATAATATTTCCGTCGCAGCACCGTTTGTGTGCGAAGGGTTATAATGTATAAGTTGTTTTATTTGTTGGTTGAATCTTTATACGATTTAATTCTATCTAATAGGTTTTGATTTTATGTTATCTGGTCCAAAAGCTGAAGCAGTTCGTCGTAGGCGTACATTTGCGATTATTTCTCACCCTGATGCGGGTAAAACGACGGTTACGGAAAAACTGCTATTGTTTGGAAACGCAATTCAGTTAGCCGGTTCGGTAAAAGGTAAAAAAGGCCCGCATGCGAAATCCGATTGGATGTCGATGGAGCAAGAACGCGGTATTTCGGTTACCTCATCGGTCATGCAGTTCCCTTACAAAGATCGCACGGTGAACCTACTAGACACTCCGGGCCACGAAGATTTCTCCGAAGATACCTACCGTACCTTAACGGCTGTCGATTCCGTTCTTATGGTGATCGATGGTGCGAAAGGTGTGGAAGATCGCACCATCAAATTGATGGAAGTGTGTCGTTTACGCGATACGCCAATCTTAACCTTCATCAATAAAATGGATCGCGATATGCGTGACCCTATTGAGGTGTTGGACGAAATTGAAGCCGTTCTAAATATTTCCGCTGCACCAATTAATTGGCCGCTGGGGATGGGGAAAGAATTTAAAGGGGTTTACAACCTCTACACAGATACCATTCATGTGTACAAGCAGGGGCAGGGTAGTCGTATCCCCGACGATATAAAAATCCAAGGGCTTGATAGCGCCGAAGCTACTGCATTGCTTGGTGCTTACGCTGAAGATATCCGTGAGGAGATTGAGCTTGTACGCGGTGCCACTAACCTATTTGATCTAGACGCGTATTTAGCTGGCGAATTAACGCCCGTCTTTTTCGGAACGGCGCTGGGAAATTTTGGCGTACGTGAAATGTTAGACGGTTTTGTCGAGTGGGCGCCATCGCCGCTCGGCCGAGACACTGATGTGCGTCATGTCGAACCTGGCGAGCAGGCCTTCTCCGGTTTCATTTTTAAAATCCAAGCGAACATGGATCCTAAGCACCGCGACCGTATTGCGTTTATGCGAGTTTGCTCCGGTTCGTATTTGCGCGGTATGAAAATGCGCCATGTACGTTTAGGTAAAGATGTGAAAATCGCTGACGCGGTTACTTTTCTAGCTGGCGATCGCAGTCAGGTAGAAGAGGCAATGTCTGGCGATATTATTGGTCTACACAACCACGGCACGATTCAAATTGGCGATACGTTTACCGAAGGTGAAGCGCTCAAATATACCGGTATTCCCCACTTTGCACCTGAATTATTTCGGCGTATTCGTTTAAAAGACCCGTTAAAAACCAAACAGCTACAAAAGGGCTTGCAACAGCTTTCTGAAGAGGGCTCTACACAGGTGTTTTTCCCGCTCAACAACAACGATATTGTTGTTGGTGCTGTAGGTGTTCTACAGTTTGAGGTGGTCGCTTACCGCTTGAAGGATGAATATAAAGTAGAGGCTATCTATGAGCCTGTAAATGTATCTACGGCACGCTGGGTAGATGCAACTGATAATAAAAAATTGGAAGAATTCAAACGTAAGTGCTCCGACAATCTCTCCATTGATGGCGGCGGACACTTAACCTATTTGGCGCCTACACGAGTAAATTTGTCACTTTCTCAAGAGCGTTATCCTGATATCGAATTTCGATCAACACGCGAACATTAATTATGGATCTTAGATCGCAGCCAAAAGACGCAAAGGGTTTGCCGTTGTTTCCCGTTTCAAGTGAAAACGTACCAGTGTTTGGTGGCTATTGGTTGCGCCGTATGGGGATATGGTTGGTGCGGGTGACTGGCTGGCGAATGGTTGGCGAGATACCCGATGAGAAAAAGCTGGTACTCGCTGCCGCACCACATACGTCGAATTGGGATTTTATTCTGGCAATGTTATTTGTTATGGCAACCGGAATTCGCATCTCTTACTTGATGAAGAAAGAGGCTTTTGTCTGGCCGTTTGGTAAGTTATTTATGGCCCTCGGCGGAATCCCGTTAAATCGTAAGGCGGCAGACGATACCGTCGATCAAATCGCGCAGTGGTATAGCGAGCACGATAAAGTGTGGGTGGTCATTACCCCAGAGGGAACTCGCGGTAAAGTTGAACGTTGGAAAACGGGGTTTCTGCGTTTAGCCGAACGCGCGGATGTCCCTGTTTATTTGGTCGCTTGGGATTACCCTACGAAAACCATCCATATAGGGAAAAAGTGGCCGCGAAGTGGCGATCATGTAAAAGATGCAGAAGGCATTCGCGATTATCTTTGCTCCCGTTACACCGGTCGTCACCCTGAGAATCAGTAGCATTTCAAGTGTTGTCAGTGTAAGAAAACGCGTACTTAATAGCGGACATATTAAATCGAACATTTATACTCGCTAACACTAACAGCATCTTTTCTAATTCAACCAATACAAGTAAAGGAACACTCGTTATGGAAGGCCGCGCTCCGATTACCTATTTTATGTTAGGGCTTGCCAGCTTTGTGGTTGTGGTTGCGGGAATGCGCGCTGCAGAATCGTTACTCGTACCATTTTTACTCTCGCTATTTATTGCAGTGATCTGTTCTCCGCCACTGCTCTGGCTAAAGGCTCGCGGTGTGCCTGGTTGGTTGGCGATGCTTATTGTGGTGGCGAGTGTTGTTGTTTGCGGTGTGATTGTCGGGGTTGTTGTTGGAGCTTCAATTGCAGATTTCCGCCAAGATTTGCCACTGTATCAACAGCGTCTTACAGAGTTGACCAGTAGTGTTTTTAATCGGCTGGCCGGCTATGGCTTTGCTGTAGACGTACAACAAATTCGTGAGAGCGTTAACCCCTCTGCGGCGTTATCGTTAGCGGGAACCACCTTGGCTTCATTAGGTAATATGATGACCAATGCGGTTTTGATACTACTAACTGTTGTATTTATTTTAGCGGAAGAGGTGGGCTTTTCGGAAAAATTGAAACTCTCATCCAAAGGCTCAGTTAAAACACAATCGGCAATCGCGCAATTTAGTGCCGGTGTAAATCAGTATATGGCGATAAAGGCTTTGATGAGTCTTTTGACTGGTGGTGTAATTTTAATTTGGCTTTGGCTGTTAAAGGTCGATTACTTTGTGCTGTGGGGCTTGCTGGCGTTTTTATTAAACTTTGTGCCAACCCTAGGATCAATTATTGCAGCAGTACCTGCGGTTTTACTGGCACTAGTGCAGCTTGGTGTGGGTGATGCGGTGTTGGTTGGGGTAGGATTTTTAGCGGTGAATTTCGGTGTTGGCAATATTATAGAACCAAAAGTAATGGGCAAGGGTTTAGATCTATCGGCGCTAGTGGTTTTTTTATCCTTGGTTTTTTGGGGCTGGGTACTCGGCCCGATCGGAATGTTGTTGTCGATTCCGTTAACAATGACGGTGAAAATCGCATTAGAAAGTTTTGAAGAAACGCGCTGGCTAGGTGTTATTCTCGGGTCGGGTAAAAACCTGATTCCGCCGGTGATGCTGACAAATCTAGCGCCGAGCAAAGACTAATAAAGAAACAATTGGGTTTACGTTTTCGTCATGTTTCGATGCTTAGCTGGCGCTGTATTAACTTGTCGTATCTTAGATAAACTTATATTTACGTTGATTGATAATGTCGAGCGCGGCTACGCGATAGGCTTCGGCGAGTGTCGGGAAGTTGAAAATGGTGTCTACAAAAATATCAACATCCTGCTCGCTGAGCAGCGCCATTTGGCCTATATGAATAAGCTCGGTCGCGCCTTCTCCAACGATCATTACGCCCAATAGTTTACAGCCGTCCGGCGCACAGACTATTTTTAGCATGCCGTCTTGTATTCCAGAAATTTGGCCGCGTGCAATTTCATCGAATTTGGCAATTCCGACTAAGATATCGCCATGCTGTTGCCGTGCTTGGGTTTCACTTAGGCCAACGGATGATAGCTCTGGAATAGAGTAGATTCCTGCCGGAATAATGTTATGCATTTTTCCCGTTTCCATACCCAGCGCGTTGCACGCTGCGCGCCGACCTTGCTCCATAGATGCTGATGCTAGCGACGGCGGACCAATAACATCACCAGCCGCATAGATATTGGAAACAGTCGTTTGCAGGTTTTCATTTACCGTAATAAGGCCGCGCTCGTTTAGGCTGAGCCCGGCATTTTCAATGTGCAGGTCGTTCACGTTGGCGATACGACCGGCAGCGCAGAGTAATTTTTCTGAGCGAACTTCTCGGCCGTCGTCGCAGCGGGTAATCACCGCATCAAAACCATTCCAGTCGGCGCTGGTAACGACGGTATTTCCCATCCATGTACCGCCGAGGTTGTTAAACCCTTCGGTGAATGTTTTGGTTAAGTCATCATCGAGAAAGCCGAGTGGGCTGGGGTATTTATCGATCATGGTGACCTTTACGCCGAGTGCTTGGAATATCGAGGCATACTCACTGGCAATAACGCCCCCGCCCAACACTACGAGTGACTTGGGCAAATAAAGCATCGATAGAATAGAGTCGCTGTCGAGCAGGTGCTCGTGGTCGATGGCGATATTGTCGGGTTGGCGAGGAAGTGATCCGGTCGCAATAACAAAGTTGGTGGCTTCAAACAGGGTTTTCTCTCCGCGAACCCGTGTTAACTCAAGTTGCGTGTTCGAAATAAAGCGTGCTCGGGCGTGAATCAACTCGATGTTTGAGCGCTCCATTTGTTTACGCATATAGTGATCGTGGGCGTCCAACACTTCGCCTAGCCGATCAATCAGGGTAACAAGTTCAATGTCTTCGGCTAGCTCATAGTTGGCCAGCGCGGCACTCATTCGCATGTTTCTTACACGCAGAGCATTTTCACGTAATGTTTTTGATGGGATGGTACCGCGGTGAACACAGGAGCCCCCGAGTTCACGCGTTTTTTCGATAAGCGCAACTTTTTGCCCCGCTTTTGCAGCTTGGACAGCAGCTTTTTGTCCGGCGGGACCGCTGCCAATAACGACTAAATCATATTTTTCGATATTCACGAAACCATGGCCTCCATCGCACTTTTAACTCGCTCGGTTTTATCGAGTAGTGCGACCACTTCATCTTGATAAAGGTTGAGATCGGCGAGTACGGGCATCGCCATTAATTCTTCGTCGCTGGTGCATACTGTTTCACCTTCTTCACACATCATGTGTTCAGCAAATTCAGCGCCAGCGACGGTAATCATGGTTTGATCTTGGTGGTCGTGCGGTTCTTCGTAGTTGTCAAAGTGCTCTACTACGGCCGTCACCACGGCGGGCATTTCCCACTGCTGGATGACTTTTATTCCTATCGCTCGTTGATGTTTTTGTTCTAATGCAAAGACTTCTTTTTTGGAGAGCTCTAGACCTAATTGCTGTGCAATTTCGAGGCTGTTTTGTACGGCTACTGGGCGACCTATATCATGCAGGAGACCCGTTAAGAACGCGGCCTCCACATTTTTTCGACAACTTCGTGCAATTTCTTTTGCCCACAAACTACTCGCCAGAGAGAAGCGAAGTATGTATTGAATGTGAGCGTCGTAGCCTGGCGTGTTAAACAAACTGGAGTTTACTGATGCCGCGAGTGCGATTTCGGATATCAGTTTCATTCCCAGTCGAGTAATGGCTTGCTGTAGTGAAACCATACTGCTGTTGGGAGTGTAGGCGGCGGAGTTAGCAACCCGCATCACATGGCCGGCGAGGGTTTGGTCACTTTGGATTAACTTAGCTAGGTCTGAAGCATCTGATTCCGGGTCTTGAGTTAAGCGCACGACCTTGCCTGCGACCTCCGGTAGCATTGGTACATCTATATGGTTACTGGTGATCATTTCGCTTAGCTTGCTGTCGACTGTTTGGTAAGCGGGGGTGATGGTTGCTGCTGAATTCATATTGGTACCGTTTTTCAGAATTAAGTCGTGTCAGAGGCGGGATCGAGGCGCTGTCTGAAAGGGTGATAAAGCAAATTCAACACAGGTGTTTATGGATGTATGCTGCGCCATACGGGGCTGTGCTCAGCTAAATCAAGTTGTTGTATTAAATTTAGCAGCTAGGGGCGGTTGCGCAGGCTTTTTTTCTATTCATCTTAGAATGGATTGCGTGCCAGCGTATAAGTCAATGAATACCTTTTTCTGGTATAGGTTTAAATATGAGCTAAATTTGTAACTAGGGTAGCGCTTTAGTCTGTATCTGGTCGCGGCGGAAGCAATATGACTAGAGGCTTATGAAGTCGTGTTTTTACCGATGTTGGCTAGCGGAACCGAAGCTCGATGCGGTATGACTTGAGGGTGGTTTTTTGCATGTCTAAACACAAGGTTTTGTTTTTTTGTTTGAACGATCTATCGGAACTTGGCGCCTTCATCAGCGAGTTTTTCGAGGCGGAGGCGGTCTATTCATTAGAAGCCGCCATTATCGCCTTGGAGGCAAATGACTATCGCGTGATCGTTTTTGATTCAATTACTTCTGGAGCCCTAGACCTTGAGGTTTGTAGTGAGCTTCTACGCCATGAAAAAATGTCGAAAATCCCCTTAGTGGTACTGTCCGAAACTTACTCATTACCAGAAAAACTGAAAGCGTTTGAAATTGGTTGTGACGATTTTATCGATACGTCCATTACCCAAGATGAAGCCTGCGCTCGTGTGACAAAAAGTGTGTTTAATCAAATTGCTCAGGACCAACTTTCTCAACGGCTTGATCTTGCCAATCAAACAGCGTTTACGGCGATGGCCGACAATAGCGATTTGGGAGCCAATATCCAGTTCCTACTCTCTGCCCACGATTGCGACAATCTCGATGAGTTGGGGCAACAGTTGTTTCGGACTATTCAGCGCTACGGGCTGCAGTGTAGTTTGCAAATGCGTAGTTTAGTCGGCGTAAAGAATATGGAAGCGCACGGCATGGCTAAGGATCTTGAGTCGCAACTGCTTACTCAGCTGGCCGATTCCAATCGTTACATCGATTTTGGCAATCGCACCATCGTAAATTACGACAGGGTATCGCTGTTAATTAAAAATATGCCCGTAGGAAATCCCGATAAATATGGCAGTATTAAAGATAATACGTTTTGTTTGCTACAGGGCGTAAATGCGCGGATTATTGCATTAGAGGATCAATACACCTTAATGCAGGAACGAGAATCACTGCGAAAACTGACTCACGATGTTGGTGTTGTAATGAATAGCCTTAAGGGCGCGTACCAAAAAGTCATGTGCGATATTGTTACCGAAGTGGAGAATACTGCGGAGTTGATTCAGGGGCGCGTACCTAATTTGGCGCTGACACTTGAAGACGAACTTTTTCTAGAAAACACCACCAATAATGCTATTTCTGCTACCAATCGGGTATTCAATGAAGGTCTGGTGGTCAATGAGACTTTCGCTAAACTCGAAAGTGCGATTGAAAATAGCCTCGCCATGGTTGAGGAGCACTCTCGCAAGTCGACTCGGCCGAAACCGGCAAAGTCTACCGGCGATGACCTAGCTGAATTGTTTTAGTCCCCCTGTAGATAGTCTACTTACGTTATTCCTACGATGAGCAGCTAACCGTTAGGCTGGATGCCCATGCTGGCGGGGCTTTGGCTAGGTGGGCATGCTCATTATGTTCATCATAGGGAGTTCTCAAAATGTTCTGCAAAACAGCAATTTCCGAATAATCGCCACGATATGCTGCGTCGATCGCATTTTGCGCTAGATAATTACGGAGAATAAACTTGGGGTTGTTTTGTAGCATTTGTTGTTCTGCCGCGTGCAGATCCTTACTGGTGTCTTTAATGATCTGCAGGTGACGGTGCAGCCATTGGGCTAGCTCTGGCTGAGTCTCGGATGTAGTGAGTTTAACTATTTCATCCGCCCAGCGATCCGACGTTATATAGCAAAGTGCTCGCATAAAGCGACTGTAATCAACGCCTCCTTTCTCCAGTAAAATAAACAACTCGCCTAAGTGTGGTAATTTATCGCGCTCAAGTGTTTGCAAGCCTAATTTCTTTGCCATTCGTGTTTGAAAACTTAGTGTGAGCTTCTCTTCGTAACTCATTAGCACCGCGCGTGCTTTTTCTTTGGGTACTAGTGGGCTAAGTGCATGAGCGAGAGCGCTTAGGTTCCACAAACCAATATTCGGCTGTTGGTCGAACGCATAACGACCCTGATGGTCGGAATGGTTACAAATAAATCCGGGCTGGTAGGTTTCGATAAAACCATAGGGGCCGTAATCGAGCGTCTCGCCGATTATGCTCATGTTATCTGTATTCATTACGCCGTGAGCAAACCCCTCCGCTTGCCACAAGCCGATCATCAGCGCGGTAGCATCGGAGATTTCTTGCAGCATTTGCGTATACTTTTCTGTAGTCGCCAGCGTATTTAAATGCGAGTAGTGGCGATTTATCACATAGTCCGCTAAGACTTTAAGTTGCTCGTGCTGATTGCTATAGAAAAAATATTCGAATGAGCCAAAGCGAACATGGCTTTTGGCTACACGGGTAAGCATTGCCGCGGGTTCCAGTGTTTCCCGCTGTACTGGGTTGTCGCCGGTTGTAATACAAAGAGCATCGCTAGTGGGAATGTTTAGGCCTCGCATTGCGACACTGGCGAGAAATTCGCGTATGCAGGAGCGCAATACGGCGTAGCCATCGCCAAATCGAGAATAGGGTGTTTGCCCCGCGCCCTTTAAGTGAATATCGTAGAGGACGTTAGAGGATTCAATCTCACCCAACAGTAGGCCTCGCCCGTCTCCAAGTTCAGGGGAAAAGCCGCCGAATTGGTGGCCTGCGTACACCATAGCCAAAGGCATGGAGCCTTCCGCTATTATTTTCCCGCTAAGTACTGACAGAGATGATTGTGACTCCATGGTGGAATTAGCTATGCCAAGATAACGCGCACAAAAAGCGTTAACCGCGACCATTTTGGGGTTTACTAATGGTCGAGGTGTGACAAAGGTGTAAAAACTCTTCCCTAAAGTATGAAAACTATTGCTAAACTGAAACATATATTGATCGCGATATCCTGAAAGGTTATTTAGAGCCCCGAATTTTGTGGAAAACACACAATTAGCCTTGGTATATCATTTAACGGTTATCTACCTGCGGTAATCAAAACCCGCGAAATTCACATGTTAATGTCGAGACACCATGGATAACAATGATCTCGTTTGGGATTTAGACTCGTTCCAAAAGCGGCAGCGCGCCCAAGACTTTGTCATGGGTTTCGAAAACCAGCTGTGTGTTTACTCAGGTTCTGTTGAGCAACTCTACACCAATTACAATATTTTTTTCCCGAAAGAAGAAAATCGCAAGCTGGTAATTTTGCCGAACCCCTATGCTCACCATGATACCTTCTACGGTATAACCGAAGACGCGGTAAAGCCCACGGGGCTTTTTTTAGTTCCGGCAGACTCGACTGGCGCGTCCAAGCGGTTGAATATCATCTTACCGCTGAAAACGGGGGCTGAATCTAAGCGGGCGGTTCCGCTAGAAATCGGACTGAACCTGATTCAGCAAAAGAGACCTAAAGATAAGCCGTTTTTACCCGTGTTAGTTAAGGGTGACTTACGTGAGCTTGATGCGGAAACTCCGTGCCTGCATTTACACATGCTCAACCTAGCCTATCTGCCTAGGCTTTCACCTTTGGAGGTCAGCGATATCGGGCGTGTAGTGCTTAAACGGTTAAAGAACCTTTCCTCTCGGAAATAAAAAAACGCCGTATTACGGCGTTTTTTTATGTTCAATCAAATGGTGTTTGAATTAGTTTTTTAGCTTAAACACGATAGGTAGTGAGAAGGTAAAACTCTTGCCAGCGATATCGTCAGGCATGGCTGGGAATGGACTAGCCTTCTTAACGGCACGGCGTGCGGCGCGAGTAAGGGTTTCGAATTTAGCTTCTTCGGCTACAATCGACTCGATCACGTTTCCGCTGCGGTCGATAGTTACACTCATACGCACATTGCCCTGCCACAGTTTTGATAATGCTCGCGGTGGATACTCCAGATATCGGTGCGACCACTTTTTCAACTCTGCAATGTAGAGCTGCTGGCTCAACAGACTTTCGGCGGTAAAGTCTAACTCTTCGTCTTCATCCAAAAGATCTGCGTCAAGTAGCGCCGTAGTTGTCTGACTTTTTGCCGGTTTTGGTGTCGGAGCGGCTAACTTCGGAGCTTCAACCTTTGGTTTGGTAGTGTCGGCCACAGTTTGAGCCGCAGTGGTTACCGCAGGGGTAGGAGTAGTAGCCGCGGGTACGGGGGTGGGTGTAGCTGTAGCGCTACTAACTTCCGGCGTATTGGGCGTTGTTACAGCCATATCTGGAGCCCCAATTACCGGTTTGTTCAGCACAATTTCTGGTTTTATGGGGTTGGGCGCAGCGCCTACTACTGCCGCGGCGACAGCAGCTGTCGATGTGGTTGCCAGTGAGGCAACAGCATTCTTGACGATTTCTATGCGGTCATTACTTGGCGTGAGAGCGCGAAACTGCGCGAGTAAATTAGAGTCGACATTGCCGCCGACAAGTAGGCCGCTGCGGAAGTCGGATGATAGCGGAACTGGACCAATCCAAGTACGAAGCAATAGGTCAAAAAATTGGGGGTCGGCAATCGTGCCGAGAACACTGCCGTTAAGAAGTATTCTAACTTCACCATCGGAGCGATCTATGGCGAAGATATCGCCTTGAATTAGTTTTAGACGAATGAGGTTAGAGAAGCTCGCCATGTTTTGAGCATTCTGCTTTAGCTCACTGGAACTTGAATTGATCGCCATGCCTTCAATCCATATTCGCTTAAAAGTACGGGCCGAAAGTCGGTCGGCTAATATACGTACTTCGATTAGCTTATCTTCATCGGCGAGTAAAATATCTCGTGCACTTTCAGAGGGTGTTGCCACTGACAGTGCGGCGATGAATTGTTCTTTCCCGAGTTCGGAGTGAACAGATAAACCATTTAGGGCGGGGATCGCAACTGCGATGTTTGCGAAGCCGGCTAGAACGCTGGCGCATGCAACAATGATAAGTTTGGCGGTATTTAATCTAATATTACGCATATTATTCTCGTACTTTAACGGGTGGCAAAGCCGATTTGAATTATTGTCAAGACTAAGCGTGAGCTACAACAGCGGCTAGAAGCCACTTGCTGACTAACTAGATTCTATGGCCGCCAAGAGATCTAAGCAACGGCTCGCTGGCCATTTAGCGACTCGGTATTCGAGGAGGTATAGAGCCTAGCTTGCATTAAAACTAAAGTACTACTTTACATGAATTTATCGGTAACTCAAACACTCTTACCTTGCCTAGAGCCTTACAAGGGAGGAATTTCTTTTGAGTTCGTATCATTTTTCGTGATTTAGGCAGCAGTTTTGGTATCTAGCACCTAGTATAGAGGTAGAAATTTCTCTAAATGGCAAATATTCACGGATAAATAGTCGGATTTTTAGAACAATTGCAGCCAAGTTCCTGCAATATTGTTCAACACGTTTATAAAGGCTGTAAATTAATGGACGTACACCCCCTCAACAAGTACCGTCAAGACTCTCTCGATACTCTGCTCTCTTCAATTCCTTTCTATAAAGCGATCAAACAACGTGATCAATATCAGTACGATTTGCTGATGCGTTATTCCCGTGTCATTGAATACCGCCCCGGCGAAGTATTGATGGAGCAAGGCCAAAAAGATCAGTGGTTGTATTTTTTGCTCAAAGGGCAACTCGCCGTTGTTGTCGGTGGTGGTAAGCAGGATCGCAAGGTGGTCAACTACATAACCCCTGGAGAGGTGTTTGGCGATCTGGCGGTACTCATAGATCATCAGCGTACTGCTACCGTTGTCGCAGACCAGAATTGTAAATCAGTGATGGTCTTTGGGACGGATTTTCAAGTGTTCGGTGAGTTGATGAGTGTCGAGAAAATCTCGTTAGCAACCAAGCTTGAATATTACCGCAACATGGTACATAACCTGCGTTGGAAACTGGAGGTATATCGTATGACCTACCCAGACCAATCTTTTGCGTCGAATCATCGTAAAGTAAAGCTATACACCGGCCCGAAAGACACAATGGATGAACTCGTGAGTTTGGATGAGCAGGCGAGGGCTCTGGCACGTCTGCTGGTAAATTGGAATCTAGAATTTGATCGATTATCTATTTCTCCAAGAGAAAAGATTGATTACAACTCGCTTGTCGCCCTCCAGGGATAATTGAACGGCTTTAGCCTGTCAAGCGTTAGAGTCGCGCGTGTGAAAGCGCGCGTCGTCTATGAAGCCGTCTGTAACCCTGAGATAGCCTATAAATAGATGTGTCTTGAATAGCACCCTCCTGTAAGAAACCGCGCTTCCCCATTCTTCTGTCTGCCAGTTCCGATCTGTTCAGCTAAGCTTAATAAAGCTTTGGCTACACTTGCTAGCCCCCTAACCCTGCGGACATAGATTCTGGAATATAGTGATGCATTCTAAACTTACCTCCCCCGAACAACGTTTAAAACTGCGCGGCAGACGGTTTTCAGTCTGTTCGGTATTTTCTTTATCTGTTTGCCACATGTTTCTAATAATGCCGATTGAAGCCTACGCGATTGACGAAAGTCGTCTCTGGCTACCGGTAAGCCAGCAGAAGTATTATCTAGATTTGAAAGCCGCGGCAGAATCTGCTGAGGAGTTGGATGTTTGCGTGACAGTGCTTCGAGGAACGCTTGACCGTGAGCAGAGTAGTGTTGACCACCCTATCTATAGAATTCTTTGCCGGAGAGATGATGGTGTTAGCTATAACGAGATGGTCGACGGCGTCACTTTCGAAACTCTTACCAACGTTAAGCGCAGCTCTGGTGAACTATCCGAGGAGGAGCTAGAAAAATTACGATTAGAGAAGCTCCTCCGGAAAAAGAAATACACAAAATTATGCGAGGAAGAATTTAAGCATGCCACTCGCACGATGAATAAGCTTCAACGCTTGACTCCTCCGAATCCTGAACCCGATATGTATGATGGCGAAGTCGCATCCTATTCCTACAACTTCGATGCGGAGTCAATGCAGAGACAGCCGCTTCACTTCTCGGCTATTTGTTCTGTAAATCAACATGGTGAAGTAGCTGTGGAGATTGTGCGAAGGAAATAGTTGAGTTAAGCGGCGCTGTGTTTGGCATTGGTTGTACTAGATATGCCATCTTGAGGCTTACTTGACCTGTCGTGAACATATCGTTGCCTACCAACGCCTGTAGCGCGTAGGCGCTAGCTTCATCAGATGATACTTGTATCTATGAGGAAACTTTAAAAGCGGGGGGGGGGGATAGTTAGGGGCAGAAGGTGGAATAAAAAAAGGCGCAACCGTTAAGTTGCGCCTTTTTAGTATCTAGCAGAGGAGATTAGTCAATTGCTAGAAGATCAGCTTTAGATATTAAGCTTTTTTTGGTGGACGGCCGCGACGCTTAGGGGCGCCAGATTTGGCTGGAGCCTTTTTCGCTGCGGTCTTCTTAGCAGGAGCTTTCTTTGCGGCTGCTTTTTTTGCTGGGCGACCGCGTCTTTTTGTTGCTGCTTTTGGAGCTTTTTTAGCAGCTGCTTTTGGGGCTTTCTTAGCGGCAGGCTTAGCTTTAGCCTTGGCTGCTGCTTTTTTTGCTTTAACTTTAGCGGCCAGAGCTGCTTTTTTAGCTTTAGCTTTAGCTGCGGTCGCGGCTTTCTTAGCTGCGGCCTTAGCCTTGGTAGCGGCCTTCTTTGCACGAGCCTTTTCAGCTGCAGCAGCTTTCTTGGCTTTGGCCTTTGCTGCGGTTGCAGCTTTTTTAGCGGCGGCTTTAGCTTTAATAGCAGCCTTGGCAGCAGCTTTCTTCTCTGCAGCAACTACCTTCTTAAGGTAAGACGCCTGCTCTTTAGCAACAAACGCTTCAAGAGATGCAGCTTTAGATGCTTCTGACTTCACGCTAGACAGAGCCGCTTTTGCGTCAGTAGATACCTTTTTAGAGGCTGTCGCTGCGGAGGTTGCAGTCTTCGCAGCGGCGCGAGCGGCTGCCAATTGCTTGGCTTGCGCGGCGCTTTTCTTCTTCTTAGCTATTGCGGCAACTTTTGCTTTAGCGGCGGCGGCTTTTTTAGCTGCTGCGGCGGCAGTAGCGGCTGCTGCTTTAGCGTCTTTTTCAACAGATTTAACTTGAGCAGAGCGAGCTGCTGCAAGCTTGGATTTAAGCGCTACCAGTTCTTTCTCGATAGACGCAACAGAGTCTACAACTTTTGCTTTCTTAGCGGCCATAGTCAGTACCTTTTACCTTTTTGAAGTAGTTCATGAAAGTTGTAGCACTACATTACGAAATAACAAGAAAAATTCAAGTTTTTTCATTGATTTGTAATCGATTTTTAGGTTTTTTTAATCAAAAAAGAGATTTTTGTAAACAAATTAAAAAAAAAGGCAGGTCGGCGATGTTTTTTACGGATTTAGGACCCTCTTTTTTTTGAAGGCCTGAAAAAATATTTCCTGCCCTAAAAAAGAAAAAAAAGCCCAATTATTTTAATAAAAAAAGGCCGTGAGGATCTCGAAAGTAATTCCAAATAGGGTTTTTGTCGGTGTGAATTGAGTGGGCTTTAGCTTGGCGGGAAAATGTTCCGCGTTATATTTATTGGGGGGCAATTAGCATCGGCAGATTAGGATAAAAAAGCGTGCCTAGAAAATGATGTTTCCTGTATATTAATACAGCTTACGGTGTCTTTTTAATTATTATTTTGGTCAAGTTGTGTGAAAAAGATTATTCATGTCGATGCGGACTGTTTTTATGCTGCCGTTGAAATTAGGGAAAACAATAAACTTGCGGGTGTTCCTGTTGCCGTTGGCGGGGATGCATCTCGCCGGGGTGTAATTGCTACCTGTAACTATGTGGCGCGACGTTACGGAGTACATTCGGCTATGGCGTCGGCCCACGCAAAGAAACTTTGCCCTGAATTGCAGATCATTAAGCCCAATTTCCCTCTTTATCGAGAGGCGTCTCTGCAAATGTTTAAAATTTTTCAGGATTTTACTGATTTAGTCGAACCTCTGTCCCTCGATGAAGCTTTTTTAGACGTTAGCGGTAGCGGTGAGTTTGCCGGGAGCGCAACGTTGTTGGCTGGCGAAATCAAACGCAGGGTTTTGCAGGAGGTAGGCATATCTGTTTCTGCTGGTGTGGCACCGGTAAAATTTCTTGCCAAGATTGCGAGTGATTGGCGTAAGCCCGATGGCTTGTTTACCATCGCTCCAGATGCTGTTTCCAATTTTGTTGCCGCACTACAGTTAAAAAAATTGCCTGGAGTAGGTCCTGCGACCTTAGTTAAGTTGGAAAAAGTGGGTCTTTATACCTGCGAGGATGTACAGAACTGTGAGTTGGAACGGCTAAAGCCTTTTGGAGCGTTTGCGCAAAGGTTGGTTTCGATGTCTCGCGGAGAAGATGAATCCAGCGTTCTACCAAGGCAAGGGCGTAAATCATTGAGCGTTGAACAAACGTACTCGCAGGATTTGGATGGCGCTCAGCAATTACACACCGAGCTTTTGAATTTATTGGCGACACTAGAAGTGCGCCTGCAACCGCTAATGCCTGATTACCGAGTGAGCGGTAAGTTTATAAAGCTAAAATTTAATGACTTCAGTCAGTCATCAGCCGAGTTGCGGGTAGATGTTGGTGCAAAGCGAGAGTCGCAAGGCCTCTCCCACGGTGAATTTATTCAGCTTCTCGAAGGCTTGCGGGCCAAGGGGACTTTGCCGGTAAGGCTGATTGGCGTCGGTGTGCGCCTTCAGCAGGTTAAAGTTGGTGGGCGGCAGCTGCATCTGCCTTTCGACGGGGGGGGAATACCGTTGGTGTAGAATTCAGAGGTAAAAGCGCTAAAGAGGACTTCGTTGTTTCGCCTATTAATTTCGAGCAGGGCGCCAAAAGTTCATGTAGAATGCCTCCCTGAGTCTCAGCACGGTGGCTAAGTTGGCGGTATTAGACTAGCCTAACCGCTATAGTTATGACTGTATTTGGGTGCTTGAGAGTATAGTGAACGTACAGATTACAACCTACTAGCTGCCATTTTCAGTAGTGGGGAGAGGTGGTCTAGCTGTACAGCGAAGCATGGCCCTTGCCGGCTTCCTCATTTGCAGCGATCACAAAACTAGTTCGGAGAATAAATCGTGAGTCGTAGAAAAAAGAAAGTAAAAGCGGAAGATAAGGCCGAGATTGATTTGACGCCAATGCTTGACGTGGTGTTCATCATGCTTATCTTCTTTATCGTAACGGCCTCCTTCATCAAGGAAAAGTCGCTCGGATTGAATGTTCCTGAAGACAATGACCAGCCGCCACCACCAGATGCAGAAAGCAAGAGTATTCTGATTCAGGTGAACTCAAACGATGAGATCTTCATTGATCAGCGTCGTGTCGATATCCGCTCTGTACGCTCCCTGATCGCCCAGAAGAGCGCCGAAAACCCAGAGGGTGGCGTTGTGGTTATGGCGGACGAGTTGTCAACCGCTCAAGTCTATGTAGCCATAGCCGATGCCGCGCGCGAAGCTAAGATCTACAACGTTTCGTTGGTGCCTAGAAAAAGTCGCTAACAATCAGGTCTAGTAACAACCTAAAAAGCCGCATTCTTGCGGCTTTTTTTATGTCCTTTCACCTTTATTTGTCGTGGCACGTGCCAGCGTTCCAAGCTACACTCAAGTAATGCTTAATCTCATTGATTTTAATAAGAAAAATGTGGGAAGACTGGTCACAGTATTCACGCTCTTAATAGGTTTGGGGCTCGCTTGCCAAGCCTATGCTTTGAGCCGAGGTAAAATAAACGCGCACCCGCTCTACATCGAAGCCGATTTAGGTAGTGACTTTTCTTACGGCGTGATCCGTGACGCGAGCGGTTACCTGTGGATTGCCACCGATAATGGTTTGAAGCGCTACGATGGTTACAACTTGAAGAGTTTTACCAGCGACCCAAACGATGACACATCAATTGGTGCGAATGTCGTAATTGCTCTGCTAATTGATAAAAATGACAATCTCTGGGCTGCCGGCAAGTCACTCAGTCAGTATCACCCCGAAACAGAAACCTTTACGTCGTACAATCTTACCGATGGCGCCACCATTTGGGGGCTCACTTTGGGGGACGATGGGGTTATCTGGTTTGGTGGTGAAGGCTTCGGTTTGCGCGGTTTCGATGTTGCCACCGAAAAGCTCATTATTCCCAAGTTCCCTCACGATCGCGCTCACTTTATCTCCGCGATAGCGCCCCACAAAAATTCCTCTGCAATCTGGGTTGCCAGTAATGCGGGGCTGTTTTTGTTCGATACCGAAACCAGCGAACTGCAAGAATTTTCCCTGCCAATAGAATTTGTTGGGTGGGATAGTATTCGCGATATGCGTGAAAGTAGCGAAGGCGATCTGTGGATGGCGACCGACTTCGGTATTCTCGTTATGGATGCTGAAACGCAAAAGGTTAAGCATTATCGAGCCGATGGCAACCCCGGGTCTTTAGCTACCAATTTTCTCTGGAGCGTATTTGAAGACTCTAAGGGGCGCATGTGGGCCGGTACAGATAAAATGGGGGTTCATCGTTACCGGCCTGAAACTGACGACTTTCTCCATATTGCGCCCTCGGTAGCCGATGAGTTTTCTTTCCCCCCAGGCTCAGTTAACGATATTTATGAGGATGAAGAGGGAACCGTTTGGTTTGCGGTCGCACACTTCGGTATCCGTCGCATTAGTGAACATCTTGAAAAGTTTATATCTTTCAAACACAGTGAAAAAGAAGCGGATAGTTTGGGTTTTGATAACCTTCTGGATTTACTTGAGGATCGACTCGGCAATATATGGATAGCTACCGACGGCGGAGGTTTGGATAAGTTAGATCCTACTACCGGCAAGTTTACCCATTATCGACACGACCCCAACAACCCGCAAAGTATTAGCTCGAACTCAGTTTTGTCGCTGGCGGAAGATAAAGATGGCTACATTTGGGTGGGGACGTGGGTTGGTGGGTTAAATCGACTCGATCCCCAGACGGGTATTTTTGAACATATCGTTCGCGACCCCACACTGCCGCATTCAAAAACCCTCGCCAATAACAATATATTCCGTGTTGTTGTAACCGATAAGGGTACTTTGATGTTGAGTATGTGGCGTAAAGGCTTGCAAATTTACGACCCTGTCAGCAAGACGTTCGAAGCCTACTTTCCGGGAGATACCGGCAACGAGTCGGGTATAGCTAACTTTTCTATTAATGAAATCCTGCCTGCCGGAGACAACCGGTATTGGGTTGGAGGGCATAGCGGGTTAGAGCTGTTTGACCTCAAGGCCAAGACCTTTACCGAAATTGACCTGCCTCATGTTGAGGGTATTTTTAATATGTTCGAAGACGCGGAGCAGACTCTGTGGATTGCGACATCCAAAGGTTTGATTCGTTACCGTGTCGATACCGGCGAAAAACGGTTTTTTACCGTTGCTGATGGTTTAGCGGATAATTTCGTTACTTCGGTCGAACCCGATAATGATGGCAATTTATGGTTGGGGACTCGTGCGGGTTTGAATCGTTTTAACCCCAACACCTTAGTTTTTGATACCTATGGCGAGCGTGATGGCTTAGCGAGCTCTAAATTTAATCGCTTTAGTCATCTACGAACCCGCGATGGCGATATGTTCTTTGGTGGCGCGGATGGATTGAGTTACTTCAGTCCGTCGCATCTGCCTAAAAATACTGTAGCGCCACAAGTCCATCTTACGGACTTTGAATTGTTTCAAACCCCAGTGCAAGCGCGTACATCGCCTTACTTAGATCGAAATATTGACTATGCCAAGCAGTTAAAGCTGCCACACAGCCAGCGCGATATAACCTTCGAGTTCACCGCACTTAACTATGTTTCGCCAATTAAAAACCGCTATCGATATCGCTTGCAAGGTCTTGAAGACGATTGGATCGAAGTGGACAGTAGTCGCCGCCGAATACGCTATACCAACCTAGCGCCAGGGAACTACACCTTTGAGGTGTTAGGTTCCAATAATGATTATGTGTGGGGGGCTGAGTCGAAGAAACTACAACTGACTATTTTACCGCCTTGGTGGCAAACTTGGTGGGCGCGGTTGTTGTTCGTCATCGCGGCTGTCCTCTGTATTTATCTGTTTAGCTTTTGGCGCTTTCGGCTAAACCGTATACGCGAGCGGGAGCTGCAGCGCCTGGTTAATGAGAAAACAGCTGAACTTGAAAATGCTAATAATCATGTAAACCAACTTAACTATGAGCTGGAGCATCGCGTTGAGAAGCGAACAAAAGAGCTGTCTGTTGAAGTTGAAGAGCGGCGCTTAGCAGAAGCCAAATTATTCCATATGGCATTTCACGACGCGCTTACCGGCTTACCTAACAGATCCTGGTTGTTGCAACACATCGAACAACTCTTACGGGAGTCCGAAGAGACCGGCTCGCGTTTTGCTGTATTTTTTATGGACGGCGATCGCTTTAAACAGGTGAATGATACCCATGGTCATGTGTTTGGCGACCGACTTTTGGTTACCGCATCACAACGCCTAAATACTTTAATGAAAGATGGCATTCATGCGGCTCGCTTAGGTGGCGATGAATTCACAATCGTTATCGATGAAATTGAGTCTGAGGCGCAGGTAATTGCACTGGCTACCGAGATTGTGGCCACCTTCGATGAACCGTTTGTGCTGGACCAAACGCAAATGTTTTTCCGTGTGAGTATTGGTATGGTTATCAGCGAGCCGCAATATACTAAACCCGACCAACTCCTACGCGATGCCGATATCGCCATGTATCGAGCCAAGGCGCGCGGCCGCGGTTTATTTCAGCTATTCGACTCCCATATGCGTGAGCAGACCCTAGCCTTGGCGGAAATGGAGGCTGATCTCTACATGGCTTTAGCGATGGATCAGTTTAGCGTGGTGTTTCAGCCGATAATAGAATTGGCAAGTGGTGAGCTAAATGGCTACGAAGTTCTAATACGTTGGCATCATCCCGAGAAAGGCATGATCCCGCCGGATAAATTCATACCCGTTGCCGAAGATTTAGGGCTAATTTTTGATATTGGCCTTTGGGTATTGCAGCAAGCCTGTCGGCAGCTAAATGTGTGGCGAGCGGAGTTTCCCGCGTCGAGAATGCCGAGCATCTCGGTAAACCTATCGCCACTGCAATTACGTCAGCCAGACTTAATCGACCGTTTTGATAGTGTTCTAGAAGAGTTTGGTGTTTCCGGGGATGAGCTAAAGCTTGAAATTACCGAGTCGGCTTTGATGGAAAACACCGACAACGTCAACCAATTACTTGGCGCTTTACGCGAACGTCAAATTGAATTGGCGATCGATGACTTTGGTACTGGTTACTCGTCGCTGAGCTATTTGGATCAATTGCCGGTACAAGTATTGAAAATTGACAGACGTTTTGTCGACGCGCTTATTGATCAAGACGATGACGCTGGTGGCGCACAAGAAATTGTTCGCGCGACCATATCCCTGGCCCATAACCTCAAGGTTAAAGTTGTGGCAGAAGGAATCGAAACCCAAGCACAAATGGATGCTTTGTGTTCCTACAATTGCGATTATGGGCAAGGCTTTTTTATTGCCCACCCGCTTTCCCCCGGTGATGCAACCGACTATCTGCGACGCAGTTTAGCGGCCCCCAAGAAAACAATTTAATCCCTTTCTAGCGCTACAAACGCAAATCGAAAAGCTTACCTGACGTTATACTTGGCGTAGTTGCCGGCATAGTGAACAGTGGGTCGGCAATCATTATTTTCGCTTGAGAATGAACCGCAGTCTGTGTCGTCAGGTTTTCGAGTTGGGCTACAAAGCTATGTTGGTTGCTTCCGCTTGGCCGGTTTTCCCAGTAGATAACATAGTCTTTGCTCACCGCGACTATTGCAGCATTGATATAGCGGCCATGCTTACGCCTCCAGCGCGCTATCGTTGCTCTTAATTGCTGACGAAGGCTCCCGTCATGGCGTGCCAAATACACCCAGGTTTCGCCTTTATGCCAGTCCACAGGCTTATTAAGTAATTGGTAGGATTGATCCCACTGCCAGGTTTTTGCGTGGCTTTGCCATGCCAAGGGCGCATCGCTTTGACTTGCAGGTAACGCCGCACTTTTATCAAAATTAAAGACGGTTGCATGTAGCAAACCATAGGCTTTACCGGCGACCGATGTCTTGGTCGCCTTGTCGTATTGCGTTTTCGATGGGTATACCACCAAGGCAATTTCGTCCGGCAAAGGCTTTTTCGTGGGCGGGGGATTTGATTCGGCCGGCACAAGCAGTGGAAAATAGGCCTGCAAACCTAACGGTGTCATTTGCTGCACCGTCTGCGATATAAAGATCTCTGTAATTTTTATATCGAACTCATCACGTTTATTTAATAGCGACATCGCTCGAAAGCCCCGCCATACGCGTATACCACTGAAGTCAGCTCTGTTCACATTTAGGTCCGGTTAGGTTGCGGCACTGGTGCCGTTGGCTGTTCGACGTATTCTGCAAAATTTTATTACGGCAATTCAACTCGTCTCGTTAATTAATACCTTCCTTATTAATAGAGTGCAATTATCAATTTTGATGGAGGGTATCTCAATTGATAATTAGGCTTCTTCCCGTCAGAGCTTTATATTCACCTCCGTGAACACAGGAGTGTTTCAGAGCAAGGACGTTTGCAGGGCATGGACGTTTTCGCAACAGGGACGTTGACAGAACAAGGACGTTTCACCCACCTAAGGTTTTTAAACCTAGGATATACGAGCAGTAGGAGGGCGGTTTGATCAATACCCGTTTTATTAGTAATCAAACAGCAATGCCGCTGTTGATAACGTTATATATTCAAGCCGGAAATGATGTTTCACGTATCTACGGTTCCGTTAACGCCGAGATACAAGCGGGAGAAACTCGCGCCGTCGAATTCGGAAATCTTCGAAACAATGTACTCATTGGATTACGCGTAAATCCGATTCCGTTAGTGCCAGAGCAATCCTTTTGCGGTGCTGTACACAAACGTGGCGACGAGATGGATGTGTGGTTAAACAGCCTAGATACCCTGGAAATCTCTCTCACCAGCTTTAATCGCCTCGATGTATGTTTCAGCGTTGAAGACCTTGTTGGCGCCCACGCCCTTGCGGCGGTCTCGCGTTTATCGGCAAATCACGAATATTGAGATTAAATACCCACTTATCGGCCCCGATGGGCAGAAACTCTGCAACTTGGTCTTGAGGTTCGGGAAGTCTTGGCGGTATCCTAGGTCGCGTTGAAGAACGCGACAACTAAATTGGAGCTGGCTTATGAACCTCGCAAATCTAGACTTTCTTAAACTCGACCCTAGATATTTCAAAGCATTCGTAGCCGCTGCAGAATACGAAAACTTTTCCCTCGCCGCTACCGAAGCGGCAATGACGCAAAGTGGCATCAGCCAACACATCTCCAAACTGGAAGAGCAGCTAGGTGTAGCGCTATTTATGCGCAGCAGCAAAGCGACAATGCTCACCATCGAAGGCAAAACCCTGCTGGCTTATATTCGAACCTATAACGACTCCATAGCCAAGCTTATGGATAGCATGCATAAAGAACGCAAGCTAGTTGAGGGCATTGTCGGTTACGCCATGCCGCCGAGTTGTTTGTTGTCGCCGCACTTCCCAATGCTGTTAGAGCGCCGTTTGCAGTACCCATCACTTGAACTGAATGTACAGCTGCTGCCCAACGATGAAATTCTACCCTTGGTAATCGATGGCAAAATTGATTTTGGTTTTGTAACCGAAAAGGTTGAGCACCCACTATTAAGCTATCGCGATTTTTGCGACGAAGAATATATTCTGGTTAGCGCGACTGCCGCCGATGTGGAAGACCTAAGCTCAGACAACCTTTTGCAGCGCAGCTATATTAATTACCCCGGCATGGGTGTTTACTTTAATTACTGGGTAAACTTTTTTATGCCGGAATCCAAACACATTAGCAACCGCTCGCTGCATCACGCCGGTGAAATTAACAGCATCGAAGGCGCTATCCATATGGTAGCCGGTGGTTTGGGCATAGCCGTATTCCCACGGCATTGCGTACAACACCTTGTTGATGATGGCAAACTTCACGTTTACCAAGATGAGCAAAAAGGCGCACTGCTAAATCGCATTCACATTGTTTCCCGTAACAGCCCAGAACTGCCAACTCGCGTTTCTACCGTGGTGCAGTGGTTTATGGATATGCAAAATACCGATCATTAAAACTACAGCCGTAAATTTTCTCCTATAAAGGACCACCTATGCGTCATCACTCAGTGTTTGGCTCTACTGATGCTAGCCCTCTAGCTCAACTAAAAATTTACGGCTCTAACGGAGACTGCTGGGCACACGCCGCAAGCACCGTTGAATCCTGCTGGTCGGCACTTGGTGCTGGAGCTGATGGGCTGCACCTTAAAATCTTCGCCACCAAAACTGGCGAACTCGTTTGCGCCCCGGCAAACCAATTACAGGATTATTGCGGCGACGACGTCTGTGTGAGCCAGCTTCAATTGAGAGAGCTACAACAACTCGATGCGGGTTACAGCTTTCGTTCAACGCAGTTAGACGAGCGCGGCCAAGCAACAGGTGTTCGCGGCGACGACACCCCGTGGCGAGCCCTGCGTCTACCCGAAGAAGTAAAGAAAAGTACCAAACTTAAAGATAGAGCCGCACTGCGTTTTTTATTGTTAGAAGATGCCCTAACAATGTTTGGTCGCAGGGCCGAATTATTATTGCAGCTGCCAAATGACGACTACCCCGAAATAGAACAGCTTGCGCAAAACCTGGTGGCGCAACTAGGCCAATTTGGCTTAGTACATCGCTGTAAAGTTATTGCCAGCGAAAAACAGTGTCGGTATTTGCTGGGTGCAAGTTCAAACCCCGCAGCGAAACAAACCCTGCCGGAAAGCGCGATTATTATTAACGCCGGTGAGTTAAAAGTGACTGCGGCAATTGTTAAGGTTCTTGTGGAAGTTGGTGCCAAGGCGCTGTTGGTTAATATCGAACAGTTAATGCAACTTAACCGAACAGATTTAGCAACCTTAAGCGCCGTAGCCGAAAAGGCTAACCTACATTGGTATATTCAAAGCACAACAATGCCCTATGCTCCCAGCCCCGCAGCGGTTAAGGCCTTGGCACGTTACAGCTTAATAATAATGGGCTACTTAACTATGGGGGTTCTGCCAACTGTGGAACGCTTGCGCCCGCGGGCCGAAACCTTTAGCGAAGACTTTGCCGGCCGCGAGTTAAATTTAAATTACTGGCGAGCGGGTTACTCCCATATTAATCAAGAAACTGAACTTAGCGTACACGACGGTTTTATTATTCGTATTGCCGAAGGCAAACAGTATTCCGGTGGTGCCGCCATGTTAACTCTGCCACTGAATGGCGACTTCGATGCAAGCGTGGCCTTTGCCGTGCTCAACCCCCACCAAGCTACAACTTTTGAGCTAGCCGCTATCGCTATCGACCCCGGCTACCACAACATGAACAACAGTAAACTCAATACCCGCAACGTAAACCTCACCTTTGATGTTCACGGCGCGCCGCCCTACGCCAGTAGCGAGCGCGATCAAAACGATGCCTTTCGTTGCGGTTGGAACAACAGCTACAACCTTACCAAAATTGGTGTTGACCAAAAAACCGACGATCCAGATGTAAAGCCAAACCCCGATAAAGCCTGGGAGGCATCGTCGGTAAATATGTATAACAAATACGGCCGAGGCGTTGGCGATGGCAGCAAAGCCGTACTGCCGGATGTCTACGCCACAGGTTATTTACGCTTAGTGCGTAGCGGTACTGTTTTTAACAGCTACTACCGCGATGGCCACAATCAAGAATGGGTATGTTCTGGCAGTATGTTGGTATCGAGCATGCCGGAAGATTGCTTCCTACGCTTAGCCGCTAAGCATTGGGCAAAGGTAAAACCTGCACCGTCAAACGAAATTGTTTTTCGCGAGTTTTCCCTACGCCAGCCTTGTTAGGCGAATAAAAAAACAGATGGTTTTTTACGGGTCACTATAAATAAGCCACTATAAATAAGTAGCAATTAAAAAGTAGATGGTAAAAACACAACAATAAGAATTTTCAAAAGAGCCAGTTAAAAGCCTTATAAAAAGCCTAAAAGGGAGAAAACCGTGGCGACTCAAAGCGATAACTCAATAGAAGTAGAGCTAATAGCAAAAGTAAAAAGCTGTACCGACTGCAGTTGGTTTTGGGGCGCTGTACCACCCTACGGCCCATACCCCTCGTTCGACTGGGTAGAAAAATACCCGAAAGCGATAAAAGATGGCCCAAGCGCGGCTGTTGAAGGTTCTAATGCGCCGGTACTGTGGACCGATGTAAGCCAAAACCCCGACAAGCGTGTCGAGCCCGCTGTGCTGCGGGGGTGTAGAAAAGCTCCCATTATGACCATTGGTATAAACCCAAACATGACAGCCTTTTTCGCCAGCGCAAAATCCACTACCTGGGCTTACCCACACTTTTCCGACCCGGCAACCTACGCCTACTATTATCGTCACGCGACCATTTACCAAGAAAGCTTTGACCTAAATGTAATGGAACAACAGATTATTCCCGGTTCGGAAATTCGTGCCGAGTTTGATTGCAGCGTAGAAATCGCGCGCAGCGACACCCATCGCTGGCTGAGTTTAATCTTTCGCGACCTTAATACCGGCGAACTACTTGGCCAAGAAGAATACGCTTGGATGCCAGAAGAACGCCTAATGATCTTCGCCAATAAAGACGACAACTTTTTGGGCTTAGTTGCCCCTTCGGACGATTTAACAACTGGGGAAATTCCTGCCGTAACAAAATTAACCCCCAGTGAAGCCGGCGAAGTTCAAACCGCCGAATTTTATGCCGCCGAGCTTAATACCCCCGAATTGATTGCCACTAGCCAAATAACTGAAACGTCACAATCGGTAGAAAACCTCGCTCGCCCCGTGCCTTATTACAGCTTAAATAAAGGCGATTTGATTGCCGCAAAAGTTAAATCCGAGCCAGGCAAAAGCCTTTCGGTTTACGCCAACCCCACCGGCTACTACGAACGCCTGCAACCGGTTTTACACAACCTAAACAGCTATTTTGCCAGCCAAGGGTTTAGCGACTGCAAGCTTACAATGGGGGAGGATGTCAGCATGCACGACATGGTTGGCTGCGCATCGCCCGGTTGGGGCGCGCGCTACAATATTCCTACCGAATGGATTAGCCACAAATGCGTGAACAGTAACCGCTACATGCTGGACCAACTGATACAAAGCCAGCCGCGTGTTGTATTAATTGTTAGCACCAGCTCGCTAACCATGTTTAGCGAAGGCTTTAAAAGCATTGGTGGTGAAATTGATATAAGCCCAGAACAGGGCGATGTGTTTGAACTGTTAAAAGAAACCAGTAATAACCGCCACACTATTTCTTGGCCGAAAGGCGATGGCTCTGGCGAGCGGGTAGAATCGCGCATCATTGTTACGCCGCACTTTTCGTATGGCGACAACTTTGATACCCAAAGCCAAATCCCCAAAGCCGTATGGGCCGACTTCGCTCAGCAATTTAAGGTGGATATAGAAACCCTGCAGCAAAACAAAGTCGAAATTAAACCTGGCAGATCGACCACCTGTGTATTCTTTTCGGCGGAAAATACCGAGCTACAAGCACAACTTTCGCCTGAGTTTTGGCACGGCTTAATGACCTACTATATAAACCCCTATCAACTTATTGAGCAGGCTTTAGTAGACGAACACCAGCGCAGCCCGCTCATCAGTAACCCTAGTGCCCCGCATTTAGATCGTGCTCAAGGCGACTGCAGCTTCTGCCTAAATAGCCAATGGCAATTTCCAGAAGGCTGCGACTACGGCATTGCAGAACCTATTAGTTAACGTGATAGCTTAAATAACAACAAATAATACTGTTGTAATTCGCGCCAAGGATGGCGTAAGCAATTGAAAAACAATAACAAAAAAATCAATTACCGCAGCTGATAGTATGAATCAAATCTGATAATTTCCCCGCCAAACAGTCTCTCCATAAAATCGCCATCGAACCAATTCACCTACACGTTAAGTTATTAACGCACTTAATCAATGGCTTTATAGCAACGCGTTTTGCACAGCGCGATATTACATGGAGAGCGAAAATGGATATTAAAACACTCACAGCAGCCTTGCTGCTTTCAGGGATCATAACCGGCTGCGGTGGCGGCGGGGGTGGAACTAGCGACGGTGGCGGCAGTTCTAGCTCAAGTTCTAGTAGTTCCAGTTCAAGCAGTTCTAGTTCAAGCAGTTCTAGTTCAAGCACGAGTGGCGGCACCAACAGCTACACCATTGGCGGCGCAACTTCGGGTTTGCAGGGGGCAGGCTTGGTATTGCAATTAAATGGCGGCAGCGATTTAACCATTACCGGCAACAACGCCTTTGTATTCGCCAGCGAAATTACCGAAGGCGCAAGCTACAACGTAACCATCAAAACCCAGCCACTTGGCCCCAACCAAATTTGTAGCGTGGCTTCAGCCAATGGCACAGCAACAGCGGCAGTTACCAACGTAAACGTAAGCTGTGCAACACCCACTGCCGACGACTCGGATGCAGATGGCCTTTCTGATGTGCTAGAAGCACAATACGGCACCAACCCACTAGTACAAGACACTGACGGCGACGGTTTTATCGATAAAGAAGAAGTCGACAACTGGGACCGCTTTGGCGGCAACCACTTACGCTTTAACCCCTTAGTCGCCGATGTGCCGCGCATCTTTATGCAGCAAATGGGCACGCCGGTTATTCAGCTGTTGGCGACTACAACCGAGTCGGGCACTGTTTCTCGCGGTATGAGCAACGCCGACAGCGCCGAAGTGGAAGTAACCACCTCGCGCGGCCGCACCAATACACATCGCGTAGAAGAGCAACACACCGTAGGTGTAAACGGCGAAGTGAAAAAAAGCGGCCCGATTACCACCGGTAAAGTAGAGGCTAGTTATGAATACCAACATAACGACACCACTACCGACACCAGCTACTGGGACGAAACCACCGTAGCCACAAATCGCCAAGAAAGCAGCCAGTACTACGAAACCATCAACACCGAAACCGTAACCAGCAAAGGTGGTGAAATTAAAGTGCTGCTGGGTTTAGCCAACGACGGCGACATCAGTTACACCCTAAACAATATGGAAATTGCCGCCTACATGGTTAACCCCAAAAAGCCCGGCGATTTAATTTCGGTAGGAACCTTACGCCACGATGGCGAGCTTAGCTTTACCCCAACACCACTGGGGCCACAACAAAACCTAAGCAACGACAAACTCACCCCGTTTAATTTTGAATACACAGCCGTAGATAACCCAGACGAAATTAGTCGAATTTTAGAAGGCTCTAATCAGCTGGTTCTAAAACCGGTAAATATTTCGATTACCGGCAAACGTACCGATTTAGATTTAAACCACGCCGCACAAAATATTCGCACGCGCACCGCAGAAGTCATAATCGATTACGGCGACTACGGCAACCTAAACAACGAAACCTACCACGTAGCCATAGACACAGGTAACACCGACAGCCTCTCGTTTAGTCAGCTAATGGAAAACCACCTAAACATTCAATACGGTTTTAACGACTTTACCTTTAGCGGCCAAAGCCAGCACACCGGCCTAACATCGGTACGCAACATTGCCGCCAACAGCAACACCAACAGCTATTGGATGGTTGCCCACACCTTTACCCCCGTAGGTTCACCATCCGGCACAACCGATTCGGTTTTGTACAACATACTTAGCGACAGCTACAACGCCAGCGACATTGTTATCCGCAAAGGTGACGTACTGCACTTGGTGTACATAACCGATACCGACCTGGACGGCCTAAGCGACCGCATGGAATACTTAAACGGAACCGACATCAACAAAGCCGACAGCGACGACGACGGCCTAGACGATGCCTTTGAGCTTTACGGCTGGCGCACCAACCTAACCGCAAGCCCCTGTGATGAAGGCGACAACCTAGTTTACGTGCGCGCAAACCCATTACTAAGTGATAGCGACGACGACGGCCTAAGCGACAGCGCCGAATACGACGCCTGCACCAACCCAATGGGCGAGTTAATTGTAGATGCCGGCGATAACCGCCTCGAAAGCATGGCCACCAATATCACCATGCGAGTAGAAGCCGAAAACTACTCCAGTGCCAGCGCACTAACCTACCGGTGGACACAAACCCACGGCGTGTCAGTTGGCTCCTTACCTAATAGCCCTGCGGTAACCTTCGCCACACCCAGCCAAGTTACAACCTTAGAGTTTGAAGTAGACGTAACCGACACCACACAAAACCTCGTCGCAAGCGATACCGTAACCGTTGTAGTCGCCAAAAATGCCGATAGCGCCTGGTTTGTAGACCCAGACACAGGACACGACTTTAACAACATCGGCACGCCCGACTCGCCCCTTAAAACCCTCGCTAAAGCGATAGAAATTGTAACCGCAGACGGCGGTGATATTTACCTCAACACACCTGACAACGGCGGCGTTTACAGCAGCCTAACCACACTAGTGCTACCCGCAGACACCAGCTTATTTGGTGGCTTCGACAACAACTGGCGACGCGATGCCGTAACCCAAGTAACCCCCATCGTTGTGCAACAACCCATCGCCATAAGCCAAGCCGACTCGGTTGGCCAAGTGTGGTATAGCGGCGTAAGCGTAACCAGCGTTGCACCTGTAGACGGCAGTAAATCGTCCGCCGCGTTAGACCTATTCAACAGCGCAGAAGTCGTGCTAGACCGCGTCTACCTAACCGGGTCCGATCTCACCATAAACCCAGACCTACTCAGCAGTGGAAGCGATAGCTACATTGCCGGCAGCAGCTTCGCGGTAAGAGCCAACAACCTAATAGAGCTAGATATTCGCTCCAGCACACTAACCGCCGGTAAAGGGGCCGATGGCGCTAAAGGTACACCTGGCAGCAAAGGCGCAACTGGCAAAAAAGGTAGCAATGGCAGCGGCATAAACGGCGGTAGCGGCGGCACCGGCAATGGCAACGGCAAAACCGGTGGTGCTGGTGGTAAAGCAACCTCAGGCCTAGTTGCTTGTACCGGTGGAGCCAAAGGCGGCACCGGTGGTGCAAGTGGCAGCGTAAGCGGCGGCAGCGCAGGCTCGGCTGGTTCCGCAAGCCTAGACTGGCTAACCTGTAAATGGACTTCCGCCGGCAGCGGCGGCACCGTGTATACCCGCGCAGCAAGCGGCAGCGGCGGCAGCAATGCCGACATGGCCGACAGCTTTGATAGCAACGGCGCAATCATTCCACTACACGGCGGCACCGGCGGCACAGGAAGCGGCGGCGCTGGCGGTGGCGGCGGTGGTAGCGGCAACGGCATAGACACCAACAACGGTGGCGGTGGTGGCGGTGGCGGCGAAGGTGGCGCCGGTGGTACTGGCGGCAAAGGCGCACGTGGTGCAGGTGGCTCGTTTGCGGTAAGCGTAATAGACGTAAACTACTTAACCATTACCGACTCCACACTTAATAGTGCAGCCGGTGGCCGTGGCGGCTTAGGTGGTTCTGGCGGAACCGGCGGCGACGGCGGTGGCGGTGGCACCGGCTACGACAGCGGCGGCCGCAAAGGTGGAAACGGCGGCACCGGTGGCCCAGGTGGAAATGGCGGCATAGGCGGCGGCGGCTCTGGCGGCCCAACAGCAGCAATCGTATTACTTGGCGACACCTCCGCAGACCTAAGCAACAACACCCTAACCACCGGCAACGCCGGTAACGGCCAAGGCGCAACCGCAGGAATAGGTGGCTGGAACTACGGCATATACGTACAACCAACCGCAGTGCTACTAAGCAATAGCGACAACAGCTTTGCACTAGGCACACCCGGCAACAACGCCCCAGCTGCGACTAGTGTTTACGAACCTTAAAATAATAACTAAGTTAGCAAGTTAAAAAGGCCGAGCGAAAGCTCGGCTTTTTTATGGCGTGAATAAAAACCTTGTACCCAAGGGAAACCACTGTTAAAAAGTGTATAAAACCGGAGCGCTTTATCAGAGTTTTTATGAAAATATTAAATTAGGGAAGATTCGTTATGGCAGTAATAAGACCAAATTTTATCAGAGCGTGGGCTCTATTTTCTGAAGTCAATGTGGGAGTGAGAGAGGTAGGGAGAAAAATTGGAGGGCACGTTCAAATAAATATCGAGTCAACGATATGATCCGATACCTTGAAGAAATATTCGGGAAGCCCGACATGACGATACAGACACCGAAATATTCGGACTTCTACGGTAAAAAGGGAATAATTGTATTTTCTGGTAGTGGGTGGTCGAATGCAAGAGGACATGTGGCGCTCTGGAATGGCGTGACTTGTTCTGATGCGTGCCATTATATGTCTTCTCCGGAGAATGGACCGTTTGTACCAGACAAGGGTTATCTTTGGAGCTTGATATGAGGTTGGCGGTGATATCTTTAGTCATTCTTCTTGCATCTTGTGTAGGTGCAAAACAGGATGAGGTTAATGTGGATGATCAGATATCAACTTATAAAAGTTGGGTCTTAAGTCGGTGTTTAACTTATACATTGAAAAATGAGCAAGATAAGCAAGATGCATTAAATACTGCAAGTGCATATCTAGAGATCTCAAATTTGCCAGTGGAAATGTTTATTAGTTCTGAACCGCTTATACAAGAGTTTGTTGGTCGGACATATCAGGGCTCTATACCCGGAACGTTTAATGTAAAAAAATGCATAGACTTATTCAATAGTGATGAGTTAGATGATTTGTATCGTGAATTGAACCAATGAATCGAGCTTATTACAAAGAGACTATTGCTAGGTTCTGTGCTGATCAACCAAGCCGTATTATCGGTGAGATGGTAGCAGAGCATAACTTTACACTGTTAAATACTCAGCGCGATGCTTGGGTAGGGCAGATAGAATTACTGCAGTCGATCCTCAAAAACTCTACTGGTCAAATCTATTTTGAATACTCAATCCCAAGAATGGGGAAGCGTATTGATGTCTTATTCATTATTGGTGCTGTTATCTTCGTGGTTGAATTTAAGGTGGGAGCATCTTCATTTTTAGGAGCGGACCGTGATCAAGTCACGGACTATGCACTCGATTTACGAAATTTTCATGAAGGCAGTCATGATGCATATGTGGCGCCGGTATTAGTTTCGACGGAGTTTAAAGGTGAAACAGGCGTTAAAATCTCGCAACCGAACGATAAACTATTTTCGCCGATTTGTTGTAATGGCGCTCAGTTAGAGCAGGTTATTTCTCGTGTTCTAGCACTAGCTACGGGCACCACTCTTAACGTTACGTACTGGGAGGCTAGCGGTTACAAACCCACGCCAACGATTATCGAGGCAACGCTCGCACTTTACAATGGGCATTCTGTGGTCGATATATCCCGTAGTGATGCTGGCGCGATTAACTTAAGTAAAACATCTGCCTCGGTTGCAGAAATTATTAATTCTTCAAGGGCAAATAACGAGAAAGCAATTGTTTTTGTCACGGGGGTGCCCGGCGCCGGTAAAACCTTGGTCGGGTTGAATATAGCTACCGCGCACATCGACAAAGATGATGAGTTGTATAGTGTATTTTTGTCAGGTAATGGCCCTCTGGTTTCAATCCTTCAAGAGGCGTTGGCCCGAGATAAGGTTGCGCGCGCTAAAGAAAAGGGCGAGAAAATAAAAGTTGGTGCTGCGCGAAGCGAAGTAAAGGCTTTTATTCAAAACGTTCATCACTTCCGTGATGATGGCTTGGCCAATTTTGAAAAAGCACCGGTAGAGCACGTGGCGCTTTTCGATGAGGCGCAACGTGCTTGGGATAAATCCCAAACCGTAGACTTTATGAAGATGAAAAAGGGGCAGCCAAATTTCGATCAATCCGAGCCTGAATTTTTAATCTCCTGCATGGATAGACATAAAGACTGGGCCGTTGTGGTTTGTTTGGTGGGTGGCGGTCAGGAGATTAATAAGGGCGAAGCTGGAATCTTTGGTTGGTTGCAAGCAGTTAAAGAGTCTTTTCCTCGCTGGAAGATTTACGCGTCGGACCAGTTAACCGATAGCGAATATGGTGGCGATACAAGCGGCGACAACTGTTCTATCGAAGGATCAATTGTGATTCCTCAATTGCATTTAAAAACATCAATGCGCTCATTTCGTAGCGAGAACGTTTCACTTTTTGTAAAGCAACTGCTCGACCTTGAGTTGTCGCAGGCGCAAGACACATTCAAAGAATTATCAGAAAACTACCCAATAGTATTAACCCGTAATCTAGATCGTGGGCGCGAGTGGCTACGTGAGCAGGCAAGGGGTTCCGAGCGATATGGCATTGTTGTTTCTTCTCAAGCGGAACGGCTGCGGCCATTGGGTATACACGTTAAAGCACCCGTTAATCCCGTTAATTGGTTTTTGGATGGCAAAGACCATGTGCGTTCGTCTTATTACTTGGAGGATGTGGCGACCGAATTTCATGTTCAGGGCTTAGAGTTAGATTGGGCATGCTTGGTTTGGGACGCGGATTTTAGATACACACCATAAGGTTGGAGCAATTTTTATTTTAGAGGTAACAAATGGCAACGGATAAAAAAAGAAGAGCGCCAGATGTACCAGAAAAATGCGTATCGTGTTCTACTCACCCGAGCGAGGCAGGGCATGATTGTGGTTGTACCAGAGGGAAATGATAAGGACCAAACTAGGCCTAGAAGATATTATGATGAGACTTACAACTATCTGGCGAAAATTGGGCTTAAGGTTCTTTTTTGACCGTAGGCGATTTTATAGGTTGCGCTTTAGCAGCCTTTAGCGCAAGTATGATTTGGTGATATAAATGAAAATATTAACTGATCACGAATTCAGCACCAGTTCGACGCCTTCGGGGACAAGCCTTATATCACGAGCTGAAAAGCATACGGATCAATTGATTAAGGGGGCCTATCTAGAGCTTTGACTTAGAGTAGGTGAAAGTATCTTGTCTTTATGGCCGATGATGTACCCGACGAAGATATACTCCATATACAGCTGCTTGACAAAAGTTTAAATATCATTGACGCAGCGACAATCGGTGGTGTGTGTTTTACGGGTACTTCCACAAAATATAAGGTGCAAGAGCTTAATAAAATGACATTTAATTTTATAGACGGTAGTGAGTGGTGAATAGATGTGTTGGATAAGCGGGTTTTTCCCTTCCATTTATCTCCTCGCCGCGTGGTGTACATAGAGGAATATATTTTTTCAATACTTTAAACTATATGGAAACCCTAGACCCGAGTGTAAAATTAATAACGGCAGTTATGGTGATGTGAGAAGGTCGCTGGGAAATTGATGTGAACGTGGGATATAAGTCGCTAGGCGTTAAATGATTACTTTCTCAAGCCTTTTAGCTTTCGTTTTTATATTAATGTTACTAGCCTGCATTCCCAATGTGATTTTTGGACAGGTTATGGTGCGAAATCTCAGAAAAAACAAAAAGACTAAGGATTCGCTAGGGCTTGAGTATGTGAGTGGCTGGGATATTGTTAACGTGGTGCAGGCATTAGCCTTCCCTCGCTCTAGGAGTAATAAGCGCAAGAACAGCCGCCTTTATTTATGTATGTAAATACAATGGTATTACTTGGAAACACAGCGAAACTAGATCGTTCTATCGGCGAACCATTTTGCTGGTTAATGATGGTTTCGGATTTGCCTGGAGCGGTGCTCACTTTATTAAATTCCGTAGCTCTTTTTTCGGAGTGAGGAACTGTCAAGACCGGAATAGATTGTAAATAATAAAACAGCACCGAATGTGGTTTTTAGTAGTCGCACATTGCAAAGTGTACGCGTGCTTACAATACGGCAGGGACTACCGTGGAATGCTACTATGGAACCTTTATATGAAATATATTTTGATAGCGTCACTATGCTTGTTGGGCTGTACAAGCAATGCGCAAACAAGTGAGAAGCCCTCCGGCGAGCGCGTATTGGCTTCATTATTTGATGGGGCTAGTGTTGTACTTTCTACCGAGCCGCTGTGCGATATGGTATCAGTATCTTTAAATAAGAAAGATATCCAGTTAAAAGATCATTTAGCTAGTGTGTTGGCTACTTCATATGAAAGTGAAAATGTAACAACTGTTACTACTAGCTGTAGTGATTCAAAGCATCAGTCTCGAAATGATGAAGTAATCGATATTTGGGACTGTATGTTGGTAGTTAACGAAACCAGTTCGTCGGGTGAATTTATATCGTCGTCGACTATTGCGTTCGGGCTTGACAAACAGGATATGGTGTTGTTGCCGAATTCACTTCGGTGTTTCTAGGGGTATGATTCCTACTTTCGAACATGCACTTAGATCTGATGGCGTATTTCTCTAGGCAATAAGTAAAATCGAAACAGGGAGTGAAAATGTTAGAACGTGTACATAAGGCTATTCAGTTCGTCAACAAAAGGGACCGCCACTCCATTTCCTTTACTGCCCCCCCCCCCAAAAAAAAGTAGCAGAATTAGTTTGTAAAACAGCCCGCTGTCTTACTGTCGGACGAGCTGCGAATGGAAATAATACGGAGGTTTAAATGCGACCATGAATAACGAGTTCACGATGAAACATAGCGCTCGGCGCTTAATACTCCTTGCGGTATGTTTGACTGGCTTCGCAGGCCTAACTTCCTGTGAGGAAAGGGTGCCAGAAAAAGTACAAGTTCCCCTTCATGCTTATTCAGTAGCTGTCGAGCGCTATAATAATAAAGGTTTGGAAATAATCTACCCAGCCGAATGGTCTGTGCTTCATGATGAGGCTGGTGTTATCGCAGACCGTACCGTGGCATTTGAAACAAAAGATGCGTCGCGGATTACACTGTTTTTCTATAAAAGCCAAGAGCGTACTTATCCAGATTTAGCGAATAATCTAGAGCAACAACTTCGTTTACGAAGCAGTAAGGATGTAAAAAAATTTCAGAGAGAGGTAGTAGGTGTTGCAGGTTATAAGGGCATAAAACTTACCTGGACAAAGCTTGGCTTGGGGGAGACAAAAAACGAAGCGACTATTCTGCAGCTTCAGGCGAAGCCATACCCAGTGTTCGTTCAGTTTCATCTATTCGATGCCGATATTGAGTATCAAGCGACAACTAATCTTGTTCCGTTCTTACATGGAATTTCATTCGATCCACAAGGAGTAAACTTATGAGCGAGAAAAGCTCTGGTTACGATGGTGCCTTAATTAGCGAGCTAGGCGTTAAGCGATATTTGAAAGGTGTAAAAGCACAAGGTTTTTCCAATATAGATTTTTTTATTCGCGGGTCAGAATTAGCTAAGGTCTGGAAGGAGTGCAGCTTCGGGTGTCATGGGCCCAGTTATCGCTCCTTAAAACGACATTCCACAAAAAGTGAATTACTGCAGCCGCTGGATAATATTTCGCCCGCGCTCGCTGGCTTAGTCGACGGCGCTCAACACCAGACTATAGGCCAAGTAGAACGGCTTGCTGGCGGTATTCAACGCACCGCTGAAGGCTTGCATGCAACCGGTGCAAAGAGTTTTGCGAAAGTTGGTGATGAAAATTATGCTGCATATTCTTTCGCCAGTGTGGTGTTGGAGAAGTTAGTATCCTTTGAAATTAATTTATTGGATAACCCCATATCGCAGATTGCAATGGCGGTGGTTTCCGAGTATGTCAGCGTTCTTCCAGAGTGGTTGATAGAAGATACCTTGAAAGAAAAGGCACTAAAATTCCCTGATAAAATGGACACTTTATGGGTTATTAAGGCTTTGTCGATGGGGATTATAGAGCATACCTCTCAAGAGGATTTAACCAAGGCAGTAAACTTACTTAATGACCCGGGCCAACGATTTACTGGCAAACAGTTGGGTAAAAGAATGGCCTTAGCACTCAGTTATGCCATTGCATCTGTGGTCACAAAGAAGCTGATGGCGCAAAGTGCAGAGATACCTGGAATTAAACGAGACCTTGTGAAGGTTCGCAAGGTAACAAAACCATTAAAAGGCGGTTTGGGAGCATCTTTACTTACATTACTAGGGTCTCAGGGGCACCTCAATAATGCGGCGCAAGCTAGCAGACGCTTGCAGATTGCCAGCCCAAGACTATGGAATATTCTGCGCTTCAAATTGAATGGTGCCAATATGGTCTATTTTCTGGTTGAGAATATGTTGAGCGAGTATATCGATCGTTTGTCGCTCCTTGAGCGTAATCCAAAGGATTTTGCAAAGGTTATGTTTGCAATGGTTAGAGACAAGAAAACACCTGCAATATATTTCCCGGGTTTCCGGTCGTAATTGTTTGCATAATGTCCCGTAATCTAAGGCCGAACTATAGAGTACTCGGATAACAGCTTTGGTATTACTGATCGTGTAGTCGCGGGGCTAGATAAGCTGGGTGATAACGCTGAGCGCTACCTCGAAGAGCAGAAAAAGAAAGCGTTAAATACTACGAGTAAAGTTATAAGTGAGGTTATTGATTACGCTGTGTCATCCGCAAGAACCTTAGCCATACGTTGAGTGCAAAATAATATCAAAGATTGCTTATCTCCTATACCGAGAATTAGATAAATGGAAGATCGAGTAAGACCGTCGT
This sequence comes from Teredinibacter waterburyi, assembly GCF_001922985.1. GTDB lineage: Bacteria > Pseudomonadota > Gammaproteobacteria > Pseudomonadales > Cellvibrionaceae > Teredinibacter > Teredinibacter waterburyi. The sequence continues at coordinate 206,712 of NZ_MRUH01000165.1, read as the reverse complement.
TATTAAATCGAATTCTTACCCCAATAGTTTTTTTATTGGGGGCGCGTGTGCAACTGTGTGGTTTATTTATAGTATTAATTTGCTGCTAGAGGTAATGGCAGCGGCCTAGTGATAGTAGATAAAGGCTCTTACTATATGCTTGGTGTTGGCATAGGTATGCTTGATCTCGCGTTTACCATCATTTGGGAGCAATGGCTAACGAAGCCGTTGAGTAAGCGAGTAACGTCTATATTCTCTCGCGTGGCTATTGGAAGTGTCTTTTTGTTATTTGCCTTGCCTCATGCCATACATTACGTGGCTGATCAGAATCTTAGAGCTAAAGACTATACGGTTTGCGAGGCGGCATGCCATCAATGGTTGTTTGTTCGGAATATTGTGTACGTTCAAGAAACGATAGAATACAGTGAAAGCTTAAAAAATAAATAACATGTCTCTGGGCCTAAGTCTCTTGATTGAATCGATGTGTGTGCTCTGTGATGGTTTGTAATGCGTTGAGCGTCGGGGCTTTGGTGTGTTAAGTTTAATTCTCCGGTAGTCCTCTTTGTCTCGAGAGATATTACATTTCACGAGAAAGCCTATGCACAAATCAAGCTTCAGTAACTATATATTTACCACTAACAAAGACGGTAGTGGTAAGGCCGCTTCTTATATCAAGGCCTTGGATTGGTTGGTTGAAATGATCAAATGCGTTGATAATGGCTTTTCAGATTGTAGGGGAATGGCTTACGAAGAGCTAAAGTGTTTATGCTCTTTAGACGATAGTGCAGAGTTTATTGAAGAGGGAGTCGATTATGGATGAAAAGCTATTAAAGTTTGAAGTGCAAAGCAATGGTGACTTTGAAATTTTTTGGAATAAACTGACTTCGGAAAATTCATGGTCTTTGTTGTACGCGAAAGAGGCTTTTTCGGAATACAAAAAATTTGTGTGGTTGGCTAGTGTTAGTCCGTCGAGAGTTGTTCCATCTACAGTAGTTGATAAAGTATGGCATTTACACATGACTTTCACTAAATCCTACTGGCTCGACTTCTGCCGAGAGGTACTTGGTTTCGATTTTCACCACATCCCATCATCGCAGACCAGCGCTAGTAAGCAAGCCGACAAAATACAGTATGAAAACACTTTGCTAATGTATGAGCGGGAGTTTGGCGGGAAACCGAATGAACGTTATTGGCCAACATCTAAAAAAAGTCGATTAGATCTTGCAAGGTATGGCATGTTCGCGCTATTTACAACTACTTTTCTAACCGCCTGCAGCTTTTCGTCTGACGGGAAAATAATGATGGCGATAAAGTGGGGTGTAGGTGTTTACGTGGTTTACAAAGTAATAAAGTGGCTCTCATCAAGCGACGGTCCTGGCGGCAGGGGAGGTCATGGTTGTAGCGCTGGTTGCGGTAGTAGTTGTGGCGGAGACTGATCAAACGCGGAGATGAATAAGAATAAAAACAAATGAGCTAGTATTAATTGAAATCTATTGCGGTAGAGATAGTTATTTCCTATGTTATGGATGACATAAAGTGTGAGTTTTTGCGCTGCGAGTAGTCTTTTTCTATGCGAAATTACGAAGTAATGGCGTTCTTATCAGATTACCTACACACGAGTACATCGCAGCTCAACTAATACAGATATAAGCTTTTACATTTAAAGGATGAATTATGCCGAATAATAGCGGGAAGTATTGGGTGACGTGGGCAAATACGCACGCCAAAAATAGCAATAAAATAGACGATCTTGATCCTGTTTTTAAGGCCAGTATTAAGGCGTTCATAAAAGCTCTTAACGACGCAGGTGCTACGGTTGATGTTTCAACGACAAAAAGAAGCGACAAAAGAGCGTACTTATTTCATTGGAGCTGGAAAATATCCCAGTCAAAATGTAATCCGTCCGATGCCAATAAAATGGTTGGGGTGGATATCAAATGGGATTACGGTGATCTAGCTAAGAGTAAGGCTGGGGCTCTGGAAATGGTGATTGGCTTCGGTTTGGCTGTTCCCCCAAGAAGTATAAATCCGCCGTCTTTATCTAGTAATCATATTGCAGGAAAGGCAATTGATATGACTATTAGGTGGGCGGGCGTAATTAAGATTAAAAAGAAGGATGGGAGCGAGATTCCGGTTGCTTACACCCAAAATGTTAACGCGAACTCTGCATTACACTCTATTGGAAAATATTACGGAGTTAAAAAGTTAAAAACAGACGCACCACACTGGTCGTACAATGGACGGTAACATGAAGCTATTAGTCTTACTTACGTTAATTTCTATTTTGTTTTCGTGTTCTATTCCGACAAAAAATCCTAAAGTTGACATCGACCTTAATATTGGGTGGCTACACGGGAACTGTCTTGCAATAAAAAATGATAACCTCGCGAGCAATACAAAAATAACTGTATTTGATTTCGAGATGGAAAATCAATTGGTACCCGCGAGTGTAATAAGCGTAGCGCAGTCTGGTGAGGATTGTTACGCGCTTTTAGATGACCGAATAAATGTCAATACTTTAGCGGGGTACTCTTTCTATACGGTTAAAAGCTCGCGCTCGATTGGTGTGGCTATAGGCTTTGTGGATATTGGCAATCCCGCCGCTTTAACATTTGAATATTGCACTACCACCGAAGGCATCTATTTTTCTGTTGAAAAAAATCGGTTTAAGATATGGGATGGCTATTACTATCTTGGTTATGAGTCAGATCCGACTTGCGAAGAGTAAGCTGACATTTTATTCGGAGAATTTTTCTGATCATTTTTAAGTGTCGCGCGTAACAAATATTTTTTTCGGTCAGCACGGCTAGAACTGCCGCGGAATTATACTATGCCATTAAATAATATCTCTCGAATGAAAGGCATTGTAGTTTTAATTGTCGCCCTATTAGCGTCGTGCTCAACTTTAGATAACGACCTTAAAGCAGCAATATCGTATGGCGAAATTATTGAGCTTAACGAGTATTCGAAGAGCGTCGACAAGCAATTGCTAGTACGCCTGTTCAGTTCGCCGATATATAATGAAAGCTGCTTTGTAGAAGCGCACGCTGTTTGCCAGTACCAATACTATTTAAGTGTGTCGACTTTCGATGAATACCCTGAGTTCAATATATATCGCTTAACCGATGTAGGCGAGATAACCGATGTTAAGTGGTTGGAATCTACAGCTATAGACAGTGCAATAATTGAGTTTAATTTGAATACATATACGGATATGGCCGTGGGGAATAATCCCGATTTAGATGTCGACAATGGTGTTTTAAGAGTTATGCTAAGCGCTAAATCAATCGAGGAATCCTCAGCCGCTTTATCAACAGAGTAAATTTTTAGCGGTTTTTGTATTCTAATAAATTATTACAACTAAGACGGGAACAGAAGCTTCGCTCATCATCAGCTGAATTGTGATAATTAACAATACTAATTGCAGCAGGTCTCGCTTTTCAGCGCGTGTTTATTAGTCATTAAGGGCAGCCAACAAGGATATCTATGAAAGCAGTGGTATATAAAAAATACGGGCCTCCTGAGGTTCTCCAAGTTGAAGAAGTGCAAAAGCCGTGCCCCGGTGATGACGAAGTCTTAATAAGAGTACGTGCGGCTGAGGTAACCAAGGGCGACTGTGAAATGCGTAGTTTTAACTACGCGGTAAAGTGGTTTTGGTTGCCCTTGCGGCTGGCGATGGGAGTACGAGCGCCAAGGCGACCAATATTGGGCGGTTATTTTTCGGGTGAAGTTGAAGCTATTGGCAAAGACGTTTCTAGGTTTAAGGCGGGAGACCAAGTGTTTGGTGCGGCGCAACTTAAGATGGGTGCTTATGCTGAATATATCTGTTTGCCCGCGCACTACACTATTGTAGAAAAGCCACGCAATATAAGCTTTGAAGAGGCTGCGGCGGTACCGCTAGGCGGGTTAAATGCCCTTCATTTTATGAGAAAAGCGAATGTTCGTTCAGGAGAAAAGGTTTTAATCAATGGTGCTGGAGGCAGCATTGGAACCTTTGCGGTTCAAATTGCGAAGTTAATGGGCGCAGAGGTGACGGCAGTTGATAGCCCTATTAAAGAAGATATGCTTCGCAGTATCGGTGCCGACCATTTCATCGATTACACGAAGCGAGATATTACCTATAGCGGCGAAAGCTACGATGTAATTTTTAACATGGTCGCCAAAAGTTCCTACTCCCGATTCATGAAAGTGCTTAGCCCCACTGGGCGATATTTGATGGGGAACCCGCGTATATCCGATATGTTAAGGTCTTTTCTAACATCGAAGTTTTCCGATAGGTCTGTATTTTTTGCCTTCGCAGGTGAAAAAGAGGAAGAGTTGCTCGCTCTAAAAGACATGATTAACGCGGAAAAAATAAAACCCGCTTTAGATAAAATCTACTCGATGGAGCAAGTAGTGGAAGCGCATCAACGCGTTGAAAAAGAACAGCGGTTAGGTATTGTTGTAATCGCTACACACCTAAACAACGTAGGCTGAGTGTACTTAGAGCAAGAGGGTATTACGAATAGTTCTACAAGTAATACAGCTTCCCGCCTCGGTTGTAGCGACTGTTAAATTCTTAGGAGTAAGTATGACCTCCAACGATATAATCGAATTTTGGTTTTCCGAAATTGATAAGAGTAAATGGTTCGCGAAGGATGAAATATTTGATCAAGACATTCGTTCAAGGTTTTCTGAAATTCATGTAAAAGCCGCTCGCGGCGAACTATGGACATGGCGTTCAGGCGCGCTGGGTAGTCTTGCCGAGATTATAGTGTTAGATCAGTTTTCCCGAAATATGTATAGAGGTAAGCCTGAATCGTTTCTTTTTGATCCGCTTGCTTTGGCGTTATCGCAATTTTCAATATCAAACGGTTTTGACTCTGAATTAAGTGCGGAGCAAAGAAGCTTTTTGTATATGCCATTTATGCATAGCGAGTCTCCAATTGTTCACGTAGAGGCCGTCACACTATTTACTAAACTTGGGATAAAATCTAATCTGGATTTTGAGCTTAGGCACAAAGCGATAATTGATAAGTTTGGTCGCTATCCCCATAGAAACGAAGTGCTTGGGCGAAAATCAACGCCAGCGGAGAAAGCGTTTCTATTAAAGCCTGGGTCTGGTTTTTAACTTGTTCGACGAAAAAAAGGGTGTATAGAACCTTGTTCAGCTAGGCCTAGTAAGTTCATGTAGGATCTAAAAGTGATTTCCCTACCATCGATTCCCCTCCCGCACACACTCATTTATAAAATAGAGCAGACACTAACGCGATGTCCATAGATATCGATAATTTTAAATACACTAATTTATCAAGCTATAACAGGTCTAGTTGGCGTCGCAAGTTTCATGTTCGAATCCCTGCTAAATGAATTTACTTCGTAAATATAGAGGAGGACAATACCGGCTATTTATAAATCAGATTAATTGATGCGTCAAAAATATGTTGCGGAGCTTAAAATATGGCGCGTCTTTATCGATGTGTTATTCCTATGGTTGCGGCCTTTTTTATCGTTCGGCAGGTTGTTAGGTTTTAAGTGTTAGCTATATGTGCGAACGTTTTCGGAATGAATTGGAATTACGTTGCGGGTGGGTTGTATTATTTGTTGAACTTTACGTTATTTTGTGAAACATTTTAACGGTAGAGAGAACAATAATCATTAATGGGAATGTACTTAGGTAGAAGCTAGCGGATTTTCTAGTTGGTGGCGATTAGTTGTCCCATCATTTAGCTCCAATGTTGATCATTAAAATCATATATGGAAGATGAGCGATATGAATATCACTGAAGATATAGAACAAACAGATGGAACATGGCGAGGTAATAACGTACTGCAGCTTCGACGTATATCGATCAGGCACGAATGCATTGAGCAAGTCGTTAAAATTAATAGTATTGAGTACAAAGTTTTAGAGATGAGCTTAGATGGCTGCTCGGTTGAGTCGCAAGTGGCGGATAGCTCCAAGGTTTTCGATGGGGCGATTGATCTTGAATTTAAGCGACCTAGCGGTAAATTTAAAGAGATTAAGATTAGATCGATATGCCAGAAAATAAGTAAAAATAGAGAAAATAAATATATATACCATTTTAAGTTTTGCAATTCTCAGCGACCGGAAAAACTAGGTTGGCTGAACCGTAATCTTTCCCGCCCACTGTCCTGTAAGGACTCTAATCACGAGCGATTTGAGCGACAGAAAACCCTTGCGGAGAATGATATCAATGTCTTACAGAGCACCATTCAGGGTTTAAAAGACCGTCAGTTCCATCTTGTAATGCTTTCAATTCCAATCTTGTTTGGTCTTGTCTCATCGTATGTTGGCGTAATCGTTTCAGAGGCTGGGAGCGATATAAACATTCTATATCAAATCATTCCGCCAGCTGCAATTGTGTTAAGTGTTTTCTTTCTCTTGGTGTATACCCAGAAGATTGAGTCCATACGGCGAGCAACGGCGTTCACTCTAATTCTTCAGCGGCATCTTGCGATGGGGGCGTTGCCCCAGTGCTATCGTGGTTGGTACGATGCATTCGAGAACTATAATCATATAGCGAAATATGGCGCAGAACCGAATTCGCCGCTACACGAAAGCCGCATACCCAAAAATAACGGTAAGGCTTATATAAGTGCTGGGCCTGCAAATATGTTTAATATATTGTCGGTGGGTATGTTGTGCGGAATTATACTGGCTTCGGTATTTTTAATGAGTTTTGTCGCTTTTACGGAAACGGAAGGGCATAGATTCGGTTTGTTGAACTATACAGGCGTGATTATATTTATTTGTGTGTTTTTTATGGCTATTTTTTTGTTCTTCGCAAAAAAATATTATGACCTTACTCAGGGTAAGCGGTCATTCTCTTACTTGGTGTGTATGTTTAGTTTGATACTAAAGTGGGCGCCACCATTTGATCCGTTAAATAACAGTAAGATTGGTACGCATTTAATTCCGGACTCTCAACGTTAACGAGTAGGTTTTCCAATATTTCTATTCTGTGAAGGCACATACTAATCATTATATATACAACACGCTTTAGGTTGATTGACTAGATTGTCGGGTGTAGGGCTGTTGCCTGATTGTTTTAACTAAATCGGTAGTCCTGGAATGATCGTGGGACAAAACCGAAATAGTTATGGTAGAAAGAGGCGCAGCACTGCTGCGCCTTTATTAACTTAGTGAGTAGAGATTGTCGGCAGCGAAGCGCTGATAATACTGGAATTAAATATCAAACCACCCGAGCACTGCTTAGTCGCAAAATCTTGCACAATTTGGCCTCGGCGCTGAAGGTCGTCAAAGTCCCGCGCGATACCACCGCTTCCGACACCTCCCAATAAGGGGTCATTCACGGTAATACCCGTCATAAAGCCCGAGAAATTACGAGTAGCGGGATCGACATGGGTAAAACCGGTATTGGTTTCGCGTGCGTGGCAATCATCGCAGGTGTTAACAGAGAGTTTGTGGCGAACTTCGCTGTGAATCTCTGCAGAAAGGGGGAGCCCACCAGCTACACCCGAGATCGTCGATTGATAACAGCCAGGATAGGACGGGGGTAAGTCAGCGGGGTTCACTGGACCACTCCAAAAACTCGACCCTAGGTATTCAATGCTAGCGCCCAAAAAGTTTGAGCTGTTGTAGCTGTTAGTAACAACGTGGGTTTCGCAAAGAATATCGTCGGCTTCATTTTCCATAAACAATGCCGTAGTTGCGTTGCCGGTTCTGAAGCTTACATCGGGCGTTTGCTTAATTGTATCGGGTACTAGTAATCCAGTACCACCATCAATAATAAATTCTCGCAACTCCCATTGTAAGGTAAACGCACCCAGGCCATCGAATGCGAAATCGTTGGTGCGCAACTGGTTGAGTGTAGCTGGCGCGTTGGGTGGTTCGGTTACGTCATCGGTGATCGTCTTTAAGGCGGTCATGTACGGCAGTGTGCCTGGGGTTAGGCTATCAAGGTCGAGCCACTGTTGAGCGCGATCTTTAATGGCGCTACAGCTATTGGCGGTATCACCGTATTCGAAGATTACGGTCATTTCATCAAATACGCCTGCAGGTGTACAGGTGTTGGGGTTTAGCAGACCAAATACAAAACGTGTTTCGCCCTGTGTTGTACTTAAGTAACTTACTTTTGCGAGATCGAGTCTATTCATAACTGCCAATAAACGGAACGGCAGATTATCGATATCTAATGTGGATGCATTTGCACCATCCCAGCCGGTGAAGTAGTCGGTAATATTGGGGCGGGCATTAATCGTGAAACCATTAACCGAGCCATTAGCACGCCAGTTCATCAACCACTCGTGGATAAATTCCTGATCGCTTAAACCTGTTCCTTGATTTAGTTTCGCCATTAAAGATTTGAAGGACCAAGGGGCATTTGGATCGAGATCGTTACCAGTGCTATCGGTATCACATGGGTCATAGGTGAAGTCGGGGTGTGCAACTACCGACGGTGAATTTATACCTAGAACCTTATTCTCGTCGGCGGTAAAAGGGATAGATGGCAATAAAACAGAAAGGCTAGGTCTGTTTCTGGCAATAATGCCGTTAGCCAAGCGAAGTTCGGAGGCATTTAGCAGACTATCTTGCGTAAGTTGTTCTTCTAATTCAAACTGAAGTTGGTTCAGGCTAGTTTTTCTAGTGGACTTAACAACTCTACCGCTGAATGACTTTACAACAAACGTATCTTGCTTCGCTAAATTTTCTTTGAGACGAGACTCATCTTGTTCAATTCGTTTAAAATCGATGCGAGAAAGCCCTGAAAATATGCCATCGCGCTCGCGTATATCGGCTAGCGTACCGCGGTCATTAAACTCGATTTTTTCGCCGTCCACTATTGATAGAAAGCTACCCTGTTCTATGATTTCGTGTTTTTTCTTTGTGTCAAATTCAATCATAGTTACAGCGTTAAAGCCATTTTCGGTGGGCTTTTCAAGCTCGAATACACGTATGTTCTTTACGTCGGGTAAGAGCTGCTGGGTGATTTCAGGTCGTTTTACCTGTGTAGCCTCAAACTTTATCGTTTCAACATCGTCTTTTTGAGCAAAGCTAAAATTTGCAACGCCTGCAAGTGCGATACTCATAATGCTTATAGTAGCCGCATTTTTCATTCGTAAATATTTTTTATTATCCATATTCTTGGCTCCGTTAATTGTATGGGCTGCACACTGTACTATCTCGGTAAAGGCAATAAAATGTGAGCTTGCATAAGGTAGCCTTAGTAAATACGTCAAAATAGCCAATATTTCACACATGCTATGTGATTATTTTACGAAAACGGTGAGGGGTACGGCACACCTGTCATGTGGCGCGATATTAAAAAACAATATATAAGTTAGAATTAATCTATGTGAATTGGCGCGACGATAAAGTGTCAATTTATGCCGAGTTTAATAGGAAAACTCACTTGATAAATTGGTGCTAATAAACTACGGGTAAAATGTGGTCAATATAAAAAAATAGCAAATACGGAACCGTATTCGATAGTTTAGAGAAATCGTAGCTTTGGGGAGTGCATATGAAAGTTTTATCGGTCAATACCGCTAGCCCACAAATACTTCAGGTGGGAGGAAAAGCGGTTACCACGGGGATATTCAAAAACCCTAGAGAGGGCGCTGTGTTGCTTGGTGAGCTTGGGCTTGAAGGGGACACAATTGTCAATAAGAAGGTGCACGGTGGTGAAGACCAAGCAATCTATTTGTATAGTGCAGCGGATTACGCTTGGTGGGCAGCGCAGTTAGCTAAGGATATTGTGCCGGGAACCTATGGCGAGAACCTTACCGTAACCGATTTTCATGGCGGCATATTGAGAGTCGGTGACCGCCTGCTGATAAATGGTCAAGTGCTTTTAGAAGTTACCGCACCAAGAGTTCCCTGCGTTCAGTTTACGACAAAGATGGGTGATAACCTTTTCGCGAAAAAATTCGTAGCTGCGCAACGCCCTGGGGCTTATGCAAGAGTGCTGGTGCCAGGTGAGGTGAAGGCGGGTGATGACATTGTATGGCAACCAACTGACGAGGACTACGCAACCATCAATGAAATATTTGTTGAGTGGCATAGCAAATCGTGGTCTGAGGTTATAGCAACAAAAGCCTTGAATTCACCTATTTCAAAAATTGCGAGGAGAATAATTCAAGAGCGAAGTGGGTTGACCTTATAGCGATCTTTATCGCGTCTCCAATGTCAATTTTGGGGGGTAACGAATCTGAATGTTTTTTTGCGGGTGTTCTCTGTTTACTCTTTCGTGGGGCCCTCCGGGTGGAACCATTGCTGACGTGTCTTTCGCATCATTGCTATATGGCGGATTTAAACTTTGATGATGCAGTGTTACTTTCGGAACAAGAATTGTATTGCTGCGGGCGATCCAGAGGAGTATGTTGCTGAATGGCGGTAATCAAGCAGAAAAATGTTTTTGGTCATTCTATGAACTTGATAATATGATGTGTTCGGTCACTCTACCTACATTGCAAGTATAGAATTTTCGAGGTGGTTCAGCGGCTGGGGGCGGCGCGGATTGATTAATGCATTAGGATGTAATTAAGAAACAATGTAATGGTTAAACACTGTTGTGGCGGATGTAATTATTACGACTATTATTGTTAATAATCTGGGAGATATATGATGAATTCTAAAATTCGAAAGTCTATGGTTTTATCGTTGGTTGGTGCGATGGTGTTTCAATTGACCGCGTGTGGGACCATCATCCATCCAGAACGAAAGGGACAGATGCACGGTCAGCTTGATGCTAGTATTGTTGTACTAAATGCCATTGGTCTATTTCTTTTCTTGGTGCCGGGCGTCATAGCATTCGCTGTCGATTTTAATAATGGCACGATATATTTGCCAGGACGCTCTGCAGCACTTGACACTGAGGAGATAAATGTTGTCTATATTGACGGTGCTGTTACGGAAGAAAGTATTGAAAAGTTAATTTTAAAGGAAACAGGAAAAACTATCAGATTAGATGATAGTCAGGTTCAGTCGCTTAAGCGCGCGATAAAAGTTAGTGCTCTACAAAGTGAATTACGATTTTTGTAATGCGCGGCGCTATTCTATTGTCAACGAGTAAATTAATTATATTGTAACCACGTTTAGGTAAAAAAATACTATGGCGAAACTCACTATTTTTATATAATTTCCGTCTATGCGTAAGACGATAGTTTTTAAGCCAGCTGTTTTTTTTCGCTACGTAATTAAGTATTTAGCGATGTGTTTAGGTGGCGGGGTAGGCGATTAACGATGGTAGGCATAGAGTCAAGCTTCAGCCTTGGGTGTAAAAATTTTATAGCCGGAACGTCTTCTATAATACTCTTATTACGTTATCTATTTTCTAGGGTCTATTTACAGCAGATGATTTTTGCGGGCTAAATGGGTTTGCTGTCTCAGTAAAAAGTATATAAGTATCTGTTGTAAACTTGATCGAATGCGGAGAATACAATCGCGGTGGGGTAGAATATTCTCGTTGCATGCATGTTCGATCCCATCGACATGACTTATTGCTAATAACTATAAAATCAATCAACTAAATCGACTGAAATAGCCGCTGTGCTGTAGAATTTCAAATAATAGCATTGCCATGAAGAGAGCCTCATATGCCGGTTGATACAAATACAACTATAAATACTGTTGACGAAACACCACAATTAGATAGCTTTTTAAGTGATGCTATGCAGGGTATCAGCCAGTTGTTGCCTGAATCGGCTCAGTCTAGCTGGCAACTCATTTTGCAGTATCCCATCTTAGGCGCTCTATTAATTGCACTTATCGCCTATCTTATAGCCGTTTCTATTCGGTCTTTGCTGGTCAATCTGGTGGGGCGTGTCACGGGTTTAACAGATTCTGCAATCGACGATGCCGTATTGGCCGATTTACGTAAGCCTATTTTTAACACCGTCTTTTTCCTAGGCTTATCGCTCGCCGTTATTGTGGCTAACCTTCCTGCTGGCGGGATAGCGCTGATCAAAGTATTCCTATCCATAATTACTGCCAGCTGGATGATTGCAGCCATTAAAATATCAACGCTGGTGCTGCACGCTTTGAGTGGTGAAAACCGGTTTCAATTGGTTGATGCACGCACAGTGCCATTGTTCGATTTAACCAGTAAGCTGTTCACTATTATGATAGGCAGCTATGTACTGCTGATGATTTGGGGTATCAACCCGGTAGGATGGCTAGCTTCTGCTGGTATCGCAGGTTTAGCCGTAGGGTTTGCAGCTAAAGATACGCTGGCCAATTTGTTTTCCGGTTTTTTTATTGTTGCCGATGCGCCTTACAAGATCGGCGATTATATTAATCTGGATTCTGGTGAGCGGGGTAAAGTCTGTGCCATTGGCTTACGCAGTACGCGTCTGCTGACTCGCGATGATGTAGAAATTACGATTCCCAATGGCGTTATAGCCAACGCTAAAATTATTAATGAAAGTGGTGGTCCACAAAATCTCAGGATTCGAATTGTGGTGGGCGCGGCTTACGGTTCCGATGCTGATCAAGTAGTCGAATTATTATTAAAAGCGGGAACAGAGCATAGCGAAGTGTGCGAATCACCAGAGCCTAGAGTTAGGCTCCGTGGTTTTGGCGCATCAAGTTTGGACTTCAATTTAATGTGTTGGATCACAAAACCGGAAGATCGCGGCCGGATCGCTCATGAATTGCATATGACCATTTACAAATTGTTTAATGAATATGGAGTGGAAATCCCCTACGCCAAGCAAGATTTGTATATCAAACAATGGCCCACAGAGAACTCATAAAAACTCATCGGCCAAAAAAAGTCGCCAGTCACGCTGGCAGTTTCTGTGCGACTTTACAGCTTTCGATTTTTCCAGCTTTCAAGCTCTTCACTTTATATGCTCTTTTTGCGATTAAATAGTATCCGTGCTTTTCGCTTGCCATTCAAAATAACACCAATGTAAGTTGGACGAACCAGCGTATCGTAAAGCGCAATTGAAATTGCGATAGTTATTGCGGTAATGCTTATCAACTTAATCGACCAGTTTAACGGAAGCTCCGCAAAGGCGATTTGTAGCCAAATAACGATTGGTAGGTGAATAAGGTAAAGCCAATAGGAAGCGTCGGCCACATAACGAACGGTTTTACTTTGGCGATCGAAGTAGCGTTTAAACAACCCGAGCGTTAGCGAAACGAGCGACCACATCATAATTGCATAACTGATAACAAAGCCAAATTTAAGTAGAGTGTATCCTGACTGACCCAGTTTCATTTCAAAACCGGATAGCAAGTAGGCGGCCACTATGGATACTAGGCAGAGTGTGAACTTGTACCATGTTAGGCGTGTAAAGTTCTCTATTAACGGTAGTTGACGATGAAGCAGCCAACCGAAAATAAAAAAGCCACCGTAGATTAGCGACGCAGGAACGTGTGGCACAAGCGCTTTGTCTGGCGTATCCATTCCCCAGTGATCCATAAACCAAAGGCTAGCGGCCGTGGGAATAGCGACTGCAAAAATAGCAATGGGTGAGTTACATATCCAGCGCGTAGTAGCGTCGGCAAGTTGAGTTAATTTCTGTTGTATTGGTTTGTGCAGGCTAACCAAATAATGCAACAGCACAACACCTACGCTGATGAATAACAGGTAGTACAAGAACCATAGGTGTGTGCCAATAAGTAGATCTTTTGGCAGGTCGCTAAGGGTGGCGAAGCCCGTTATAAGGGCGTTTAGTATATTAGCCTCGCCTCGCATGCTTTCTGCCCCCATTATCCAGCCGGACACAAGCAGGGGCCGTAGTAGAAACCAACCGATGATAAACGGCGTGGCAATACGTACTAGGCGCGACTTTATAAAGGTGTGAACACCTTTGACATGGAATGTCATGTGACTAAAAAAGCCTGCAATTAAAAAAAATAATGCTAGGCGGAACGAGTGGCTGATCAACATAAACAGGGGCACGATGGCGCTAGTGGATATATCCATAACCGCCCATCCGATAAACATCGGCATAAAGGATATGCTAGCGTGAAAGATAATGCCCAAGATGAGCGCGAAGGCTCGGGCTGCGTCTAAATAGTCGAGCCGATCTTTTTGTTGTGATGATATATTCATAGCGTCGTTATTTTGGTTGGTTTAATAGAGTAATAGGTGTTGGTTGTTGGGCTTTGAAGGGAAGCCCAAATTACTTATTAGCTTTTGTTCAACTAGTAGAAGCTAACCTCGTCGAGCTCAAAATTAAAAGCGCTTTTTTGCAGGCTAAAGGCAACGATACTTAGGCTGTTGATGGTTTTAGTGTTGAGCGGAGCTTGTTCCGACCACGCACGTTTCATTGAATTGAAGGGAATCTTCACTTCGTGGAATTCTCCATCGTTGGCTACCGGTACTAGCGCGGCGTGGTAGTCAAAATTGGTAACTTCTGTACTGTTGGCGGAAATAGAAATGCTGCCTGAGTTGACCTTAATGACTATGCGAATACCTTCGAATGCACTGGCATCCTGAGGCAGGCTCTGGGCATCTAGGGGCAATACCGTACTAGCCCAACCCGGTTGACCGCGGGCAGGGATAAGTTCGCCCGTTAGGTATATAACACCCTTCGACACTAGCTGTTCTGTTGTTGTACTTCCACCTGCGATGCTGTCGTTTATGAACTGACGCGGAATGCCTAAACTGTTATCTTTTATATCGCTAAAGTCGTCGATAGCCGCGTTAAGGCTGCCAGCAAAACTGGCGCATGAATAGAACACACAAAAAAAGCTCGCTAGGGAAAAGGCGAGAAGTGCGGTTAGGGAAAGGTTGTCGTTAAGTACGTGAGTTGTTGTGTTGCGAGTTTTCATCAAATAATCTCCAAGTAAAATTTATATTCTGGTGGCCATCTATAGTCCGTTGACAGTCTTGCCTGCCACTTGCGGTGCAGTTGACCGTTACAGTAAGTAAGTACCCAATATTGGCGAGAAGGTGACAAAAAAATTGAAATTTAGGCATTTTTGATAGAAATTCTGTGTTAAATGCTTTTTTTTAAATAATCCTGTCACCTTTTGCGAAAAGTTGGGCACTTATAGTTTTTTGGAGAAGTGATTAATAACTATGAGCATTTTTAAAAAACGAACCCAGATAGTCGATTTGCAAGACTCCGCACTAGTATTGGCGTCAGTAGGAGGTGATCGCGATGCCTTTTGTGAAATTGTCACGCGCTACCAGAGCTTGCTGTGCTCCTTGGCGTATTCAGCCATTGGCGACTTCAAACACAGCGAAGATATCGCTCAAGAGGCCTTTGTAGAAGCCTGGAATAAGCTCGATACCCTGCGTGACCCCGAGAAGCTAAAGGCTTGGTTGTGCGGAATTCTGCGCTTTAAGGTGAGCCACTTTCGTCGCAAAGAAGCAAAGCAGCCGGTGAAGGACGCGGACGAATTGGATGAGCTGGGAGAGCCGTCGGAGCATGCGAAAATTGAAGATGAGGCGATAAGTGCTCAAGAGCAGGCGCTGCTCTGGCAAGCCTTAGAGAAAATGCCCGAAACCTATCGCGAACCTTTGATTTTGTTTTACCGAGAGCACCGCTCTGTCGAGTACGTTGCGGTCCAGTTAGACCTCTCCGATGACGCAGTGAAACAACGCTTATCCCGCGGTCGTAAGCTACTTCAGGCAGCCATGGTGACATTTGTAGAAGATACCTTGGCGAAAAGTAAGCAAGGTACCGCATTTACTCTAGTCGTAATGGCAGCCATCAACAGTATTTCGCCTCCGGCAAAAGCCGCCGTATTAGGTTCGGGCGCGCTGAAAACGGGTTCTTTATTCAAGTGGGCCAGTATGTTGGTTGTGCTAGCTTCGGTATCTGGCATTGTCAGTTCGTTCTTCGGTTTGAGGGCAAGCCTTGATCAGTCGCGAACTCAGCGAGAGCGCCACAATGTCATCATGATTAGCGCGGTCTTTTTGTTAATCGCCATAGTGTATGTGTTGGGTATGTTCGCTCTGAAGTACGTTGCGATGAGCGATTATGGCCGCGCCGCTATTTATGCCGGTGCGTCGCAACTGTTGGTTTTTGTGTTCGTTGCCGGTTATAGCATTCTTACCATTAGTATGTTGGCTCGAACGCGTAACCTAAGGGCGCAAGAACGACTATTTCATCCCCACGCCTTCCAAGGCCCAGATGATAAAATCGACTCTAAGCAGCGTGAATACAAGAGCCGAGTTTGTCTCTTGGGTATACCCTTACTCCATTTTCGCTTCGGCATGCCGGAAAGCAACGACAAACCGGTGTTCGGCTGGGTGTCAGGTGGGGAGCGAGCCTACGGATTACTTTTTGCGTGGGGCGGAGTTGCTATTGCACCTATTAGCGTTGGGATTATCTCAGTTGGTGTAATTAGTGTTGGTGCGGTAGGCTTTGGTTTGTTCGGTATCGGTACTGTTGGCATTGGCGTTATTGCCTTTGGTGCTTCTGCAATTGGCTACAAAGCTTATTCTTCGCTTTCGTCTCTTGGTTGGGACAGCGCCGTTAGTGCGGGTTTTTCCATTGCGCGAGAGGGCGCGCTTGCTCCTATTGCTTTCGCGAAACAAATTAATAACGAACAAGCCGCCGAAATAGCCAACTTGACTACCTTTGGCCAAAGCTATCTATGGGTTTTAGCTGCAATTGCTGTACTTGTTATTGTTCCGGCTGTTTGGCATTCGAACAAAGTTCGCCAAAGAATGAAAAAAACGGGGAAGTAGGGATTATTGAATTGGAATGGACCCAGTAATAAAGAATAATGGTGTAGGGAGTATAATTCGTTGCGCCAAGCGCTAGGTGCAACAATTTTTACTCGAATGTTCCAAATAACTATAATCTGGCCTTAGGCTGTAAAAATATTAGGCGTATGTTTTTTAGCTTGATTGAAATTCATCATCCTAAAATGGATAGTTGTAGCACTATAACGAGTGTTCGTATCGATTCTGGGCATGTGGAAATTGTTGGTAATGAAAATATTGTACCGAGAAAGTTATTATCCATTTTGCAAGAATACGGAATGCTTTCTTATACGCCTGTAGATCGGAAAGGCGCTTTTGAACGGTTGCTAGCTGAGCTGTACTGAGTATTGGCAAAGAAGAAAAATACAACCGGATACTATAAGAGCATAGCGCTCCAGATCATCGGCACTATTTTAATTGATAATGTACGCCGAGCCTTTTGTGTTGGCATTTTGAGATACTAAGACATGCATGAAATCATCTGCCCTCACTGTGATAAAGCTTTCAAGATAGACGAAGCCGGTTATGCCGACATCCTAAAGCAAGTTCGCGATAGCGCATTCGAGCAACAATTACACGAGCGACTTGAGTTGGCCGAACAGGACAAGCGCAGCGCGGTAGAGCTTGCTAAGAGCGAAGTCGGTAGTGAAATGCAGAAATCTGCGGCAGCGAAGGATACAGAGATTCAGGCGTTAAAAGCCAAATTAGATGCAGGTGAAGTGAGTAAAAAACTTGCTGTTAGCGAGGCCCTCAGCGAGATTGAAAGAAAGAGGGATGCGCTTGCGAACGAGCTAGAGCAACTTAAACGTGATAGACAAGCCGCTGCTGAACTTGCTGATGCAAAGTTCGCCAGGGAGCTGCAAGAGACTGCCGCGGCTAAAGACAAAGAAATTCAAAATTTAAAAGCTAAGCTCGACGCGACCCAGGTCGAGCAGACGCTCGCGATTACCGGCGCAGTAAGTGCAATCGAGAAGGAACGCGATGAATTAAAGAACGGCCTTAAGCAAACAGAGCTTGAAAAACAACTCTCCGAGAAGTCACTCAAAGACAAATATGAGACGCAGATTAAGGATCGCGACGATGCGATTGAGCGTCTCCGCGATATGAAGGCTCGACTGTCGACCAAAATGGTTGGCGAAACCTTAGAGCAGCACTGTGATACAGAGTTCAATAGAATTCGAGCGACGGCGTTTCCCCGAGCCTATTTCGAAAAAGATAATGACGCACGCACAGGTAGTAAAGGTGACTACATTTTTCGTGACTCGGATGAGGCCGGTACGGAAATTATTTCCATTATGTTCGAAATGAAGAATGAAAATGATACTACTGCAACGAAGAAAAAGAACGAGGACTTTCTAAAGGAGCTCGACAAGGACCGTACAGAGAAGGGATGCGAGTATGCGGTACTAGTAAGCCTTCTTGAACCCGACAGTGAACTCTACAACTCTGGGATAGTCGATGTATTTCATCGCTACCCGAGAATGTACATCGTTCGGCCACAGTTCTTTCTGCCAATCATTACACTACTTCGAAACGCGGCGATGAAGTCGCTTGAATACAAGAGGGAACTTGCGCTTGTTAAAGCGCAGAGTGTCGATATAACACACTTTGAAAATGACCTAGATGAGTTCAAGACTGCATTTGCAAAGAACTATGACCTAGCCTCTAAGAAGTTTCAAACCGCAATTGACGAGATTGACAAGTCAATTGACCATCTGCAGAAAACCAAGGATGCACTGTTAGGTACGGATCGGAACCTTCGTCTCGCTAATAACAAAGCGCAGGATGTAACGATAAAAAAACTAACCCGACGAAACCCCACTATGGCGGCTAAGTTTGATGAGTTAAATAATAAAAACTAAGGCCAGTAAAAAAATCTGCTTGGTGAGCGATTAACTTCGGCTGGCATCGATATGAGTCTACATTTAGTCTCAAGGCTGTCTAGCCTGTCGCTTGCAGAACGAACCGCTACACAAATGGCATTTAATTGGGTCAAAAACACATCGAATCATACTGGTAGTGAGCTATATGAAAGTGAGTGTAAGTGAGTAATAATCCAGAGATCATCGCACGATTGCGCGAACGTATTCCCACGTTTGAGTGTACACCGGGTTGTCACGATTGTTGTGGGCCGGTTACGACTTCTTCGGAGGAAATGTCGCGTTTACCGGTCAAGTCTGACGCTGAACACGATGCAGCATTAGAAGCTCTTACATGCGTACACTTGGGGCCGAATGGTTGCGAGGTATACGGCGAGCGGCCATTGATTTGCCGGTTGTTTGGTACAACCCCAAAGATGCCGTGCCCAAATGGCTGCCGTCCAGAGCGTATGATTGAAACCAAGATTGAAGAGCAGATTCATCACTATATAGCGACGACACGACAGGTGTTGGTGTAGTTGAGTTGCGCGCTGTAAAAAGGCCAATTTTTGTCGTTAATCTAACCGTTACGCTGATATTTTACTTTATTCGAGATATCTCTCTGCGGCGGTTGTATTCAAAAACACCTCAGCTTGAGGTTTTATTTTTTTCAGGAAATCCAGATGATTGTAATATATGGTATCAAGGAACGACTTAATCCAATTAAAGGCTTGCTGTCCGATGTGATTCATGGATGTATGCAATCAGTTTTGGGAATGCCCGAAGATAAGCGAGCACATCGCTTTATACCTATGGATGCTGATGATTTTTATTACCCTGGAGGCAGAACAGATTCATATACTGTCATTGAAATAAATATGATGGCTGGCCGGAAAGTTGAAACCCAAAAAAAACTTATCAAATCTCTATTTCAAGAAATAGAAGTGAAGTTGGCTATAGCGCCGATGGATGTGGAGATTGTCATTAAAGAACAAGCGCCTTATCAGTGGGGCTTTCGAGGTATCACTGGTGATGAAGTGAGTGACTTGAAGTACAAGGTTAATGTATGAAAAATACTATTGCGCAAGGTAATTCGAGATTATGAACACCAAAATATATAAGTCAGTTCACGGTTTGGCAGAAAAGCTAATGGCGGCCGCCAATAAAAATAATAGAGAGAAATTCGATTCGCACTATACTGAATTAAAAGCGATTTGTACCGATAACGAAAATAGCGATAAGGATCATCCCGTGCAGTGGGAAACACTCGCTGACTTTACCGAAGAGTTAGAAGAGTCCTTAGCGATATACGAAAAAGCGCTTGAGAAATCTATTGCTATTAATTCGAAAGACCACATATCGTCGATAAGATTCTCGATGGCGAGATTACAATTGGAGCTGGGTTTGAATGATGCTGCTCTAAAGAACCTTCAGGCGGCTAAAGTTAGTGCTAACAAAATTGAAGACAATGAGCTGAAAGTGGAAATAAATGGCCTGCTTGAAACGCTAGAATGATATGTTGCTAATAAGACGCTGTATGTTGAAAGCGTTAAATCGAATTTAGCTCAGAAAAATCCCCCGTAAAAATGGCGGCGCAGCCCTGTGCTTTTGCGCCAACGCCCCCTCGCTTACTATAGCCCTCGCTCGCTTTTGACCCTAATTCTCGCCTCTTAGTCGATTATAGCGGCAGACGTTATGTTTTTTTAAAAACAAAAAACATTTAGCAGAAGAATACGTCGTAGATAATCTATTAATTAAAGCTATGCTAAAATAATTCACCTATTGTCGCAATAAAGGCGCATGATGGTTACCCCCTCCCGCCTGAGGCCCGAGTGCTAGGTGGACAATATCTCTCTTTAACTCTCACACACAATCATTTAACAGCGCGAAACAATGTAGAGAACATTGAGTCGTCTCGTACTGCTTAAAGACAATCTTTCGCAGAGAATAATGACTTTATCAAGTCAGGTATTGCTATGACTTTACGTCTGCAATAAAACACTTCCCTTCGGAGAAAAAAATGAATACCTGGAAAAAATATTTCAGTCGAAATTTATGGGTGTCTGCATTCCTACTTCCTATGCTTATGACGGCATGCGGTGGCGATAATGACAATGCGCCCGTACCCACGCCTGAGCCAGAACCTGTTTCTGCCACGGTTACTGCAACCACTCCACTTAATGCCGAGCTAGAATTAGCACTGAACAGCATAGTGACCGCCACTTTCAGCGAGGCGATGGATGCCACAACGATTAACGCTCAAAGCTTTACCGTCATGGGCGCAAACGAAGCCGCATTAACGGGAGTCGTGACTTTTGATACCGCATCGAATATTGCAATCTTTACCCCTGGCAGCGCGTTAACGCCTAGCACTCTATACACAGTAACATTGACTATGGAGGTTACAAATTCTGTAGGCACTGCACTTGCAGAAGACTATGTATGGAGCTTTACCAGCGGAGTTGCAGTAGACGTCACCCCGCCGACCGAAAGTTCTAAAAACCCTGCGGATGCAGTTACGGGTTTTGAACTTAATGGCAGTGTTAGCGCCAACTTTAGTGAGGCGCTAGATCCCACTACTGTAGATGAATCGACCTTTATGCTAAGTGAAAGCAACATACAAATTGCTGGTACAGTGAGCTATGACAATCAGGTAGCGACCTTTACGCCCGACAGTAACTTGACTGCTAGCACCACTTATACGGCAACGCTTACAACAGGCATTACTGATCTATCTGGCAATGCACTTGCGGCCAATGTTGTATGGAGTTTTACCACCGGTAGTTCAGTAGCTGTTGGCCCAGCCGCCGTTAATCTTCGTACCGCGGGCGACTTCGTCATCCTGAGTAAAACAGGTATTACCAACGTTCCAACATCGGCAATTACCGGAGACATTGGTGCAAGCCCAATCACAGGCGCGGCAATGGATAATGTTTTCTGTACAGAAATTGTGGGAGCGATCTACGGCTCTGATGCAGGCTATACCGGTAGTGGCGTTATCCCTTGTTATAAAGGTACATCACCCGACAACACTCTAGTAGCGAATGCCGTTCTCGACATGGGCACCGCCTACAACGAGGCAGCTGGCAGAACAACCCCCGATTTTACCGAGCTGCATGAGGGTGATATTAGTGGTGAGACATTGCTACCCGGTCTTTATAAGTGGGGCACAGGTGTATTGATTTCTACCGACGTAACGTTGTCTGGTGGGCCGAACGACGTTTGGATATTTCAAATTGCAGGTGATATAACCCAAGCCGACAACAGCAGTATCCTTCTCGCTGGTGGTGCGCTCGCTAAAAATATCTTCTGGCAAGTTAGCGGTGGTACCGGTGTAGCTATAGGTACAGACGCACATTTCGAAGGTGTAATCCTTGCTGAAAAAGGTATTACGGTAAATACGCGCTCAACCGTTAATGGCCGATTACTATCGCAGACAGCGGTAACGCTCGACCAAAATGCAGTAACCGAACCAGCTCAGTAGGTTATGCGTCAACGCGTGTGAAAGCGCAGTAATAATAAAGGGCCCATTTGGGCCCTTTTTGCGTTGGCCACCTAACTATCGAACACGCCGTAAATCGCCGAGCCGAGAACTTGGCTTTTTTATGTAAGAAAAAAAACTTGAATCAACGCTGTTGGACTGTTACAAAAGCTTGTGGCGCAGCTAAAAATAGCGCTAGGGACGTTTAATTGCGAATGAGAATAATGGATACACCGAAGTGGTTGGGCGATGTTATTACGCGATGCTTTAGGGGTAGGTTAATTGTGTTGGGTATAGGTCCGTAGCCGCAGGGGTAGATGAATCTTATCTTTAGGCAAGGTAGGACTAATTCAATTAAGTGACAATCAAAGATAATTTGGAGGGATAATGGACTTTATAGAAAGGTTACAGGGACTATCTAAAAAAGCTACACAGGTTGCAGGGAGTTTAGTAACCGAAGAGGCAACTAAGAACGCTTTAGTTATGCCGTTTCTACATTCCGTATTAGGTTACGATGTTTTTGATCCTAGTGAGGTCATCCCCGAATTTACGGCAGACACGGGAACAAAAAAAGGCGAAAAAGTTGATTACGCCTTAATTAAGGATGGAGAAGTACAGATACTTATTGAGTGTAAAAAGTATGGGGAAAAGCTGGCATCTAAGCATGCTAGTCAACTATTTCGATATTTTTCGGTTACGAATGCAAGGATTGCAATTTTGACTAACGGGACGGTATATCAGTTTTATACCGATCTTGATGCACCGAATAAAATGGATGAAAAGCCATTTTTAGTTCTAGACCTAGAGGATATAGATGACCATATTGTTCCTGAGGTTAAAAAGTTAACTAAGTCGTCTTTTGATGTGGACTCTATAGTAGATGCTGCTGGCGAGCTTAAGTATCTAAGCCAGATTAAGAGATTACTGCATCAGCAGTTCGATGAGCCTGAAGAGGACTTCGTTAAGTTTTTTGCCTCGAGAGTTTATGAGGGCCCTCTTACGGCTAAGGTCCGAGCACAGTTTCATGAAATAACAGTGAAAGCATTGAAGCAATTCCTAAACGACAGTATCAATGAGCGTTTAAAGTCTGCGATGGGACCAGATGTTAAATCTGCGCTTGCAGAAATGAAGCAAGATGCAGGCGAGTCAGAGGCTATCGAATATTCTGGAGAGGAAGAATCAAAAGTAGTAACAACCGATGATGAGAAAGACGCCTTCAACGTGGTCAAAGCGATTGTAAGGCAGGGTGTTAGCGTGGATCGGATTATCGCTAGGGACACTCAGAGCTACTTCGGTGTTTTACTCGACGACAACAATCGAAAGCCTATTTGTCGTCTTCACTTTAATGCAAAACAAAAGTACATCGGTATATTTAATGTAGATAAACAAGAGACGCGCTATCCTATTGAAGAGATAGACGATATTTTCAAGTTTAGCGATGCACTTATCACTACCGTTGGATTTTACGAGTAAAGAACTGAAGGATTTTGCTCTAAATAGGTGGGCTATCGATAGTCTAAGCGGGGAGTTCCCCGCTTAATATATTGTAGGTCGCGAGGTCATATGTCGCGCAATTTATATACATCATACATTGCATAAATATATTAGGATTCAATTATTAAACGCATTAATTGCTTTAATGTTACGGGATTTCATCTGTTGATATGAGTTTAACTCTGTGGATTTTTAAATACATTTAATCGAACACCTATAAAAAGTTGAACTTAATTATCATTTTCGACCTCCAATGAGATTATTTTATTCAGGGAATGAAAGTGATGGGTGTCTCTATAAGTCGTCGAACTGTAATTACCGTAGTTGTATTCTTAACCTCGCTTGTCATTTTGACAACGTCTATTCTAATGTTCATAAGTCGTTATAGTAATAAAGTAGCTACTGTTCATACTGTTGTAGGCTTTATTTTTCTAAGTTTTGCTATTTGGCATGCTGTTAACAACTATGGTCCACTTAAGAAGTATCTCTCCCCAAGAAGTTTATTTGTCCTCCGTTCAAAGTATGCCTTATCTTCTTTGGTCGCTATTGTATTTTCGACTGGTCTCTTGGTGCTGGCAATAATCGAGTTTGAACCGTTTAAAGCGTTTCATCAATGGGGTACAAAATTACGACTGACGGACGATAGCGCAATTAAGGGTGTGTCTAGTTTCCATTATAAGTTGTTGGATGTAGGCGGGGATTCATTTGGTCGAGATATAAAAATTGATTTTAAAGTGGGTAGTTCATTTCATTGGCCACAATATGCTATTTGGGTTGAAAAATTGGACGGATCATTTGTTCAGCCTCTATTTGTAACTGGCAGCGTAGCTACAAATTCGTTCAATAATAAGGTTTGGTTGGCCGACAAATCGACGATATTGAAATCTAATCCATTTGATAATATAGGGTTTAAGTTTGAGAGCCTATTCTCAGAGCAATACGATGAAAGCGCCAATAACAATAAGTTTAGGCCGGAGTCATTACCGGTTTTCTTACATAAGATAAATCGCCACGGTTTGAACGGTGGTGATAGTAGTGGCGGTGAAGGTGTTGGTTTGGATGCGTACACCGGTGCTACGGTACTAGACAACTACCTGATGTCACAAAAGATAGAGGATCAGAGCACAGATAAATACAATGTGTTTTTCGAAATAAATCAGTCGTTTGATTTTAACGAATATTATTCTAGTGATAGGTTTCCGGATGATGAAGTCTATTCCGGTGACGGTTTTAGCGCGCAACCTTCGGTAATTTATCGTACCCAAATCGACTTTAGCTCACCTACAACACTGTATCCCATGAGCATAGTTGGTCATGGCCATCACTCTGGTCAAGATGGATTAATTGACACCAACGTTGAAAATATGACAACGGCGTTAACGATAGTGGATAGAATTATTGTCGATATTAGGTAGCGCTCATGTTGGGAGTTTGTCTGGCTGTCTAGAGAGGGGGCTTGGCATGTTAGTTTCGCGCGTGCTAGCCTACCAGTAGATTAGAGTGGCGTTTTGCCGATAGCCAAAGAGTGAAGCCCTTGTATGGAATACTACTTGTCGCTAATAACATTCACCTTTGTGGCGGGAATTACGCCCGGCCCCAACAATATGATGTTGCTGGCGTCGGGTTTAAATCATGGAATACGAAGGTCTTTGCCTCACTATTTTGGTATCTGCATTGGCTTCCCTGTTATGGTCGCTGTGGTAGGTTTTGGAATCGGTGCTTTATTTGCGGAGTATCCAAGTGCCTATCTGTATCTGAAAGTTCTCGGTATCACCTATTTGCTCTATCTCTCATGGAAGATAGGCAATGCGGGAAACCCGAGCGCCGCCAAAAAAATAAGAGAACCCTTTACGTTTTTACAAGCGGCGGCCTTTCAATGGTTAAATCCAAAAGCCTGGGTCATTGCCGTTGGTGCGCTCGCCGCGTTCACAATCCCCGATAACGTCAAATTAAGTGTAGCGGTAATTATTGCGGTCTATTTTTTAATGGGCTTTATATGCATGGCCGTTTGGTTGATCTTAGGTCAAGGTCTACAGCGGTTCTTAGGTTCGGGCAAGCGTATCCACTATTTCAATATATTGATGGCATTGCTGCTCGCGCTATCCGTTATACCGATGGCATTCTCTGATTTTGATGTTGTAGTTTGAAAAGTTTCGATCATGGCTAACATGTTTTAAAAAAGGGAATTAAAGCAAATGGATGTTGAATCATTAAAAGCGTGGTTTCGAAGAGTAGATTGGAGAAGTTGGCTTGAGCATGCTGGCTTCTTGATGTTGGGGTTGTTAGGGGTTGGTATAGTTTTAAGTATTGTGGTGGCTGTTTTTATCGGTATCCCCGCTGTAGTAATTTTAATTGTCGTTGGTGTAGGCAAAGCTGGCTATGTATACCTTTCTAATCTTGACCCTCGGTATTATTACGCGGTGGCATTCATTGTTTTTATACTGTATGTATTACTTTTATTTAGGCGTATCGGCTTAATATCACTTTCTAGCCAAAGCATGGCGCATCGAAGAAATCTATTTTTCGCATTTTTTCTTGTTTTCCTTATCGAAAATTTTAATTTGGACGTTGCGGCAATGTTTAAAGCCAGTAACGATCAAATAAATGAGGCCGCCAAAGGAATACTGGCATTTTTCGCCCTTTATTCTTTTGTTGAGTACGCTCACAACCTTTTATTTGATTATCTACGGTCGCGGAATGAGTCAAAAATCACGGACAATAACGAATTTTTACGTGGGCCTAAATTAGTGGATCTATGGTTGATATTTATAGGTAATTACCGATTTCTCTTTGATTTCGCTCTACCAATAACCACATCACTGTTTATATTTATAATATACACAAAGGATATTAAGGTTGTATTTGGCATTGGCGAAACTTACTTTAGCGAGCAAGTATCTAAGTTTGTAAACAAGCCAGAAAACGCCGAATTCAAGAATTACTTAGATGTTTCGCTAGATAAGTCTCAACAAATCGCTGCAGATTTAGGTGAGGTTGCCAGTGAAGCGGAAAGCGTAACTAAGGAGCTGTATAAGACGGCTAAAGATAAACTAAGTCGTATTTCTGAGTGATGTTCGGGCTATATCGCTGTTGTACCTTAACTAAGGTGATTTTGCAGGAGGGTGTATAGTTGGCTCCCTAGGGCAACTCCGGCGCTCGCATAGGAAACAATGATTTGCACGGGTTGTGGGTACCATCCAGCGTGGAATTAGGGGTCGAAACCAAAGTAAATGAAGGTATTAGCTATTCTATGTGCATGTCTGACGCTCTATAATCACGGGGTGGCTCAGTTTAGCCGTGTTATGCGAACTAAGGCTCACCACTAATGCACAGCCCTTTTTGGAATATATATGAAATTATTAATACGTAACTTAGATCGTTCTACCACAGAAGCAGAATTGAACGCCTTATTCCAACCGTTTGGCAGTGTCCAATCTTGCAATATAGTCCTTGATAAGGCCAAGGGTATATCAAAAGGCTTTGGCTTTGTGGAGATGCCAAAGCCTGGTGAGGCTAAAGGCGCTATGAAAAGCCTCAATAATAAAATGGTCGGCAAAAACAAAATACGGGTTAAAAAAGCCGAAGACCCTAAGCCGGAGGAAGCTAAAGCAGGCGAACCCAAGAGCCAAGACAATAACGGATAACAAACATATATTATTTTCTTATCACTCGGGCGCCTACTGACGGGCCCAAGAAGTGCGCTTTCGCCCCTATAATGGCGGTGATGTAGAGCTTTAACAGGGTAGCGTTGATGATAGACAAGCTTATTCAAGACGCCATAATCATATGGGCTACGATAGATCCCATTGGCACAATGGCAGTATTTGCCGCGCTGACGAGTTCGTTGACGCCCGCAGATCGTCGCCGTACGGCGATTAAAGCAGTTGTTTACGCGGGAGCCGTATTAATCGGTTCGATTGTGATTGGGCAATTTATTTTAAGTGCGATGGGCATCCGCCTTGTTTCTTTTCAGCTCGGTGGCGGTATTATTTTATTTTTATTCGGCTTGCAAATGATTTTCGGTGCACCGATGCAGTGTGTACAAAAAATTCTACACACGAGTTAGTTGACTACAGAATAGAAAGTGAGCGAATCCAAAAATGAAAAAACTTAAAAACGAGAAAGAGCTTGTTAAAAAAGCGATTGCCGACGGGGTAAAGTACGGCGAGGCCAGAGGGGTGGTGGAGTTTGAACCTACCGATTCTGCGACTGAAAAAATTGAGTTTATATATCGGCTATTGGTGCATGACAAAATCATTCAGCCCTTACCAAATGACCAGCTTTCGCAACAAACTATGCGTCATCGGTTAGCGGTGTGGGCATCTAAGTCTAAGTAGCTGTAAAGACTTTTTGCGTGACCGGGTAGTGGCGCTATCCCAGTGCTGGGGTAGCGCCACTATTAAGTTCCAAAAGGACTTTTGAAACTAGTTGTCTACAGGTAAATACTGGCCTAGGAAATCCGCCATCGCTTGGTATGCCTGTACTCGCGTCACCTCATTTGACAGGTAGTGATCTTCTCCGTCCTGCTCGATATAGGTGACGTTTTTACCGGCCGCTTTCAGGGCTTCATGCATTTGCTGGCTGTGTTTAACGTCAACCTGTCGATCTAGAACACCGTGGATAAGCAATACTGGAACTTTGACTTTTTCAGGAAAGTTCACCGGAGATATTTCTCGTAAGGTTTTGTTGTCATTGCCTATTTGCTCGTCTACTACGTTATAGTCACTTCTAAAGGAGCGATTGTCTTTAACTAGGTCGAACACGTTGCTAACGCCGTTGATGCTTATCGAACATTGGTATCTGTCTGGCGTTTTAACAACGCCCATAAGGGCAGCGTAACCGCCATAACTCGCACCGACAATACAGATTCTTTCTGGGTCGGTAATACCGCGTTTGATAAGTGCAAGGGCGCCGTCTTCAATATCGTCCTGCATTTCTTTGCCCCATTTCTTCAGCCCTGAATTTCTAAATTCTATGCCTTGGCCTGCAGACCCGCGAAAATTCATTTGTAACACCGCATAGCCACGGTTGGCAAAAAATTGCGCCATAGCGTCGAAGCTATTGGAGTCACGAGCCATTGGCCCACCGTGCGGGAACATTAGAGTGGGTAGGTTTTCGGGTTTTGCGCCTCTTGGTACGGTCAAATAGCCTTCAATAGTTTGTCCGTCGCGGCTTTGGTATTCGATACGTTCGACATCGCTCAGAACATCCGGTACAAGTTTGTTGTAGCGATAGGCGACCGCTTTCAAGCTGGCAGGGGAACGAGTTCCAAGGTAGTAGCTGCCAGATTCTTTTGGCCCTGTTGAGTACACTAAATATTTATTTTCATCTTTTGTTATAGAGTAAATAAAGTTTCGACTTGCCGTTAAGGCTCTGTCGATACTTTCCTGCAGGGCTTTAAATTCTGGGTCGATAAATTTTGTGCCGGTTTCTTGAGCGCTGCCAATACCGAGTACACGATCATCTTTTAACGAGTGAACAAGATAGCCGCTTACATCATAGTTTGGCTCCGAGTAAACTAATTCTCGGTTCAGGTCTTTATCGCGAAGGTCAACCTTAAATATAGCTTTAAAGTTATTTTGATAGGCGCTGATGTAAACAATATTGGGGTCTTTATCAAAGCCGAGTATCTCGACCTCATCGTCAGAAAATATTGCGTAAGGCCAAAGTTCACGCCACTCGCCGGTTTTAATATCCTTTACGCGACTCGTGATAATTTCGTCAACGCGTGAATAAGATGAGCGGATGCGCCCTTGTTGGTCAGTGCCCCAGCCAAAAACTCTTTCTTCGGATTTTTTTAAGGTTTTATTCATTTGATTTTTGATGTTGACCTTAGTCACCACCGGATACCATGCATAGTTGCGGTAAAGGCCTGGTATAGACATAAGAATGTGGTCGGGGTCGTTTGGCAGAGTGTCTACTACTCGGCTGAGAACATTGGGTAGAACTTTGTATTTTTTTAGGTAAGATTTCTTGAACGGGCTGCTTACTTCACCCGTTTGTGTGTTTATTATTAGCAGACGAAGCTCACGGGTTTCGTAGCGTGCTTGACTTAGGCCGGTCCACGTGTCTCGTTTTGAGGGATACCACGTTTCCACTAACAGCGTGGTGTCGTCTTTCCAGCGGGCGTTGCCAATAAAGTATTTACTATTATCGCTAAACAAAACAAAGTCTTTTTTCGACGTGGATAAGTCCGTAACCTGAATCCCTGTGCCGTTGGTTTCGCCAACGTCAATCCGAACAATCGCACAAAGCTTAGTACCACTAGGGGACAGCGCAAGGCGGCTTACGTCGGGCAGGTTGGCGAAGTGTTCTACGGGTAGTGGAGCGGCCTGCAATTGTGCGGCGCTAAGCCAAAACAGGGTTAATAGAATTAAATAATATCTCATACTCGCTAATCCTTGCTGTTGTTACGCTGTTTATTATTCTGTGTAACTTGCCTATTTAAGTGGGGATTCCACCGATTAAGGGCACTATTTAACTTTATGCGTTCTAAATTGACAAGGGCAAGCATTGATCGGGTACGGGCGGGATGCAGGGGGAACGGAAAATATTCAGCGTATCGGAAGTGTTGGTCGCTTAATACGCAAAGGAATAATCGTGAGCGGCCAGCGCTAGCTGAGCCAGTTTAATCCATGGGGAAAGAGGCGTGACTATGTCCTACCAACAACTTGATTACATCGCAGATTTGTATATTCCAATATTAGCGTTGTTGTCGCTAGGCTCGATTCTATTTCCCGTTAGGATTTTGTGGCGATCTGTTGGCGCGGGCGCAGCTCGATTTATTTTATTGCTGTCACTCATTTTTATTGTGTATTTAGTTATGTTTGTGGATAAGGTTTTTTTGCTTTGGCCTAAAATGGACGGCTTGGATTACAGTACCCACACAGCGCTAGCGTTAGTGTTGATAGTTTTTTTGGTGGATGCACATCGCAGCTATAAAATTCCTCTTATCGGCTCGTTTATATCCTATGTCATTTTAATGCTTTATCAGCAATACCACTCCCTCGCAGACATTGCGGTAACGGCTTTGGTAATCGCAGTTTTGTGCGTTGGTATATTCTGGTGCTACAGAAAAGTGTGCAACAGGGTATATAGGGTTTAAGCTTTTTGTTTTTGTTTATGTTTAGTGCCCCAGTCTTTTAAAGCGTGAATCACCGGCGCGAGGGTTTTTCCGTATTCAGACATGGAATACTCCACTTTTGGCGGTACTTCTGGGTAGACTTTGCGCAGGATTAATTTGTCGGCTTCTAGCTCTCGCAATTGTTTGGTTAGCATTCGCTGGGTTACTTCAGGAATTAAACGGCGCAACTCATTAAAGCGAATCGTCTCGCTTAGCAAATGGTAGAGCACAATGCCTTTCCATTTTCCTCCTATCACTTCTAGTGCGGCTTCTACTGGACAGCCTTCGTTGCAGTCATATCGAGCGTGTGTCATCAACGATCTCCTGTGCATTATGCAAACTAATGGTATACAAAAGGATACTATATAACAAAAATGTACGTACTTACCTTATATGATTATATAGTCTATTCTCACTGCACGTTGAGTGCAATCAGCACAACGACAATCAGTGCAACCTAAACCACCACAGGCGGAGAAGTATGATGAACAAGGGTTTAACCATTGTGGCACGAATTGAGGCCAACCCTGACCAGGTAGA
This sequence comes from Teredinibacter waterburyi, assembly GCF_001922985.1. Taxonomy (GTDB): domain Bacteria; phylum Pseudomonadota; class Gammaproteobacteria; order Pseudomonadales; family Cellvibrionaceae; genus Teredinibacter; species Teredinibacter waterburyi. The sequence continues at coordinate 175,596 of NZ_MRUH01000165.1, read as the reverse complement.
GCTGGTTAGGTCTGAGTTACTAAAGCTAATCGAGCCCACCCGAAAAGAGCGTGGTTGTATTCAGTATGACCTGCATCAGGACAACGAGAATTCCGCCGTGTTTTTGTTCTATGAAGTTTGGCAAAGTCGAGAGCTTTGGCAGCAGCATATGAGCAACAGCCATCTTGCGGAGTATATGAAAGCAACCGATGGTGCGGTGGTGGCGTTTAATCTTAATGAAATGACAAAAATTTAATTGGAGACAATGATGAAAGCCGTAGCCTACAACAAAGCGGGATCTGTTGATCGAGACGATGCCCTCGTCGATATTACCCTTGATAAGCCGAAGGCCGAGGGGCGAGATCTATTAGTTAAGATCCGCGCCGTGTCGGTAAACCCTGTTGATGCAAAATTGCGTCAAGGCCGAGAGCCGGCGCCTGACGCCTGGGAAGTTCTGGGTTACGACGCGGCAGGTGTGGTTGAAGCCGTTGGCCCCGAAGTTAAAAGCTTTAAAGCCGGCGACGAGGTGTTTTACGCTGGGGCACTCAACCGCCCAGGAACGAACAGTGAATATCACTTGGTAGACGAACGTATTGTTGGTAACAAGCCTACCAGCATAAGTGATACGGAAGCTGCCGCTTTACCGCTAACCGCGATTACCGCTTGGGAAATACTGTTTGACCGGCTTGACGTTATGCGTCCGACGGTGCAAGGGGGCAAGACTATATTGGTTATTGGTGGTGCCGGCGGTGTTGGTTCGATTACCATTCAATTATTGCGTGCGCTAACAGACTTGACGGTAATTGCGACAGCTTCGCGCGCAGAAACAAAGGCGTGGGTAAAAGATTGTGGCGCACACCATGTGATCGACCATCACGAGCCGCTTGCGCCGCAAATTGAGGCGCTTGGTCTTGGTGCGCCGGGGTTTGTATTTTCTACTACTCAAACCGATAAGCACTACGGTGATATAGTGGAACTCATTGCTCCTCAAGGGCGGTTTGGATTAATCGATGATCCGGGCGACCTCAGTATTATGCCGTTAAAAATGAAGGCGATTTCATTGCACTGGGAATTGATGTTTACCCGCTCACTGTTTGATACGCCAGATGTGGCGACACAAGGTAAGATCTTGAACGAGGTTGCTACCTTGGTAGATGGCGGTAAAATCCGTTCTACCGTTACCGAAACTGCCGGAAAAATAAACGCAGAGAATCTTCGTAATGTGCACGCTCGTATTGAAAGTGGTTCCGCGCGCGGTAAGATAGTGCTCGAGGGTTTCTAAGGGCTGAGTATTTCCCGTAAACCTACACCGTAACGCTAGTTGCTACTTAGTTTAACGGTGTACTTACATTTTGAAGTGTAAATCTTATGTCAAATTTGAGTGACCCAAGAGTTTTGTTTGCTGCAGAGCGAACACTATTAGCGTGGAATAGAACGAGTTTAGCGTTAATCGCATTTGGTTTTTTAATTGAGCGCTCGGGACTATTGATACGCTTTCTTGACTCGGAAGGTAAGAATGGCCTATCGATTAGCTTTGCATTCTGGGTGGGTTTGTCGTTTATTTGTCTCGGGTCCTTTTCAGCTATTTACTCATCTAGACAATTTTCAGCGTTACTGAAAACCCTTAATTCAGCCGAGTTCCCGCAGGGCTATGGTGCAAAGTGGGGGATGTACGTAAATTTTGTTGTGGCGTTACTAGGCTTTAGTTTGGTTGCCGTGCTTTTTGTTTGACCAGTAGCCGGATCAGGCCTTAACGCAGCATCAATTACCTTGGAGTAAAAATTGAGCGAACTTATAGATACACGTATTAGTTGCCCCTACTGCGGAGAACAAATCAACGTAGTAGTCGAGGTGCTAGAGGAGTGTCAGGAGTATATTGAAGATTGCCAAGTTTGTTGCCGGCCAATTATCTTTGATATTACGGCAGATCTTACGTCGGAGTTTGATGGAAATCCGACTATAAATGTTCGTACCGAAAACGATACCTACTAAATTAAAGCTAGCCTTTTAAAGCAGTCTTAATGGGTTGGCTTGTCCGCTAACGCGTTATCTCCCTCAACTCTTCCCTTACACTCGCTATTTCTTCCCGCCATAAAAAACGGGCGAATAATGATTCGCCCGTTTTGTTTTAGTTGCTCCCACTAAAGTTACACAGGAGCAGCAATCAATCTTAGTTACACACTACGCCGCCGTTACCGGAATTTTGGCTGTTGCAGGTGCTATTGCCAATACAGCTCTGCGAGTTTTCCCAACCCCAGCCATTATTTTGGCTCTGACAGCTCGGGTAAAGAGTGCCATACCAGTTGCATTGACACTGTCCACCGCCAGACGAACTAGACGATGAGCTTGAACTGCTCGATGAGCTAGAGCTAGATGACGAACTAGAACTGCTCGATGAGCTGGAGCTACTAGACGAGCTACCGCCACAGCTGCTGATTACACCACCGCTTCCGCTTTGGCTTTCGCAAGTCGAGCGACCGATACAGCTCTGTGAGTTTTCCCAGCCCCAACCGCTAGCTTGATTTTGACATATAGGACGTGGGTCATCTTGGTACCACTTACACTGCTCGGTGCACTGGCCACCACTGCTAGACGACGAACTTGAGCTACTGCTAGAGCTGCTCGACGAACTTGAGCTAGATGATGAGCTAGAGCTACCACTGCCAGCTTCGCTTACGGTAATGCTTGAGTTACCGCTACTTTGGTAACCCTCGGTCGCCATAATCATGTAGTCGTGACTACCTAGCTGTAAACCGGCCGCTGTCCAAGCATCGAAGTGGTTACCGGTAGTGATAGTACCGCTGCTACGCTTTTGTTGACGAATACTCCAGTATTGATAAAACGTTGCAGTACCTTCAATCGATGGCTGGTTAACACGCTGTGTGCGGTAAATGTCGTAGGTGCCGCCATCGCTATTAATCGTACCGAGTTTAGTTGCGCCGCTACTTGGGTTGTAGTTCACCCAATTGTCTACCACGTAGTATTCAACTAGTGGATTTTTTGTCCAGCCGTAGAGCGCTAGATAGCTTGTACCACTCGCGCTATAGCTACCTGAGTAGTTTACGGTTTTGCGTGAGCCTGTGCGCCAGCCCTTACCACCAACCCAGTTGCCAACATTGCTCCAGCTGGAGCTGTAGCCGCCGCCGCTATTAAGCGTGAAGGATACCGAGCCACCGCCGTCAGTCCAGAACGAGTAGTAGTAGCCGTCGTGGGTGCCCGTTTGGCTAGAAGTATAGGTTTGGGCGCTGACGCCAGACACACATAAAGCGGCGGCGCAAGCGAGTACAGTGACGACAGTTTTGGTACCGGTTACAACCTTGTTAAGTTTTTTAAAACACTTCGAAAGTTTCATTATTGTTCTCCAGAAATAGCCTCTAAACCAATACCGCCAATAGAGGAGGAGGGCTGTTGGAAGGCTGATCCTGTTCGTTGCAAACAGGGGATATTGATCGAGCGCCATAAAGCTGTGCTGTTATTATTTAAACGGCTTGGCGACGTCGAAGGTGAGTGTATATAGGTGCGTGACCATATTGTCAATCGAACTATAAGCATATAAGTAAATAGCCTGTACTGTGCTCTTACATATGGCGATAAGCTTGATGAAAACGGTATTTTTCGATAGTTTTTTTCTCTTAACTAGTTTCTGAAATACTTTAGTCGATTAGTTGGGCTGGTATGGAAATGTCGTGAAAATGAACAGGGGGAAAGGTATAAAGAGCGAAAAAAAAGGGGCGGAAAATCCGCCCCTTTTTTATATGCCGAGTCTTTAAGTTTGGGTGTAGCTTAACGCTGTAATGTTAAACCCACTTTAGCTATACGTATGGCATAGTTTTACACTTAACCTCAGCTTCTTACTTAATCTTAGTTACACACTACGCCGCCGTTACCGGAATTTTGGCTGTTACAGGTGTTGTTGCCAATACAGCTCTGCGAGTTCTCCCAGCCCCAGCCGCTAGTTTGGTTCTGGCAAGTTGGATATAGGCTGCCATACCAGTTGCATTGGCAGGCGCCGTTTCCGCCGCTTGAGCTAGAAGAACTACTCGAAGAAGAACTACTTGATGAAGAGCTAGACGAGCTGCTTGAAGAGCTACTTGAAGAAGAACTGTTCGAGCCAGACGGCGCAACTGCGCGACCAGTCGATGCATCGATTCGACCAGCACACAGACCACGTGAACGTAAGCCCGAGGCAATCTGAGCAATCGCATTGTTGGTGTTGTTGTAGCTGGCATCGTGCATCAAGATTACCTGACCATTTTGTAACTGAGCGGCCGCACTGGCAATTGCTGAAGCGCTAGCGCCATCCCAGTCACGAGAGTCCACATCCCATGTAATAACACGCAAGCCTAGTGATTGAGCCGCTTGGTTAATGGTGGAGTTTGTCTCGCCGTAGGGCGGTCTGAACAGGGTCGGAGTCGCACCGCCAGCATTTTGAATGGCTTGGTTGGTTTGGCTCAGTTCGTCGCGTACTTGCTGGTAGCCCCAGTTAAGCATGTGCGAGTGTGAGTAGCTGTGGTTGTGAACTTCGCCAACACTTAGCTGTTGTGAGAACTGGTTAGGGTTGCTGGAAATGTTTTGCCCGGTGTTAAACCAGGTTACCGGTGTAAGGTTGTTCTGGTTTAGCAAATTGATAAGAGTACTGGTGTTAGAACCTGGACCATCATCGAAGGTGATACCGACATAACCACTACACGAGCTATTGCCACCGGTAGAGCTGCTACTGCTAGACGAACTACTAGAAGAGCTGCTTGAAGACGAGCTACCACTGTTGCAATTTCCGCTAAAGCAATCGTAGGTGAAACCAAAGCCGATCACGCCGTTGCAGTGCATAGTGTCGGAGTAAGAGCCGCCGCCACATGAACCGTCGTAGGTTGAAGTGTTGTACTCCATATCTTCAGCTTGACGCGTTTCTCCGTTCACATAGATGTAATCGAGAATCACATCGCGATCGCCGCCGTCGTTGTCGAATTCAACTTCAATATCGCCAGAAGCGTTGCCGGTGTAATTGTAATCGGCGTTGCTTGTGGTGAGGTTCCAGCTGGCGACTGTACTGCCGCCGATAATCAAGTTGATGTGCTCGCCACCAACAACGCCGCGGGCGCGAACGGTAACGCCACTACCACTGTTGCCGCCACTAGAACTAGAGCTGCTGCTAGAAGAGCTAGAACTGCTAGAACTGCTGCTAGAGGTGCTAGATGTAGAGCCAGAACCCGTGCCTTCCGATACGGTGATATCGGAGCTACCGGTACTTTGATAACCCTCGGTAGCCAGCACCATGTAGTCGTGGCTGCCTAGGTTTAGGCCTTTACTCGCCCAAAAATCAAAGTGGTTACCAACGGTGATAGTGCCGCTAATATTCCCAAAGCCTTTCTTGGGTGAACGCACACTAAAGTATTGGTAGAAGGTTTGGGTACCTTCGATAGACGGTTGCTGAACGCGCTGACAACGGCGCACATTGTAGGTGGCGCCATCACTTTGAAAGCTACCGTAGTCCGTGCCGCCGCTACAGCTTGAGGGGTTGTATGAGCCATAGCTTTCTATTACGTAGTATTCAATTAGCGGGTTCTTAGTCCAACCGTATAGGGCGAGGTAAGAGTTTTGTGAGTTGCTGACATTGTAGCTGCCGGAGTAGCTAACAACTTTGCGACCGCCTGGATTCCAACCTAAACCACCCACCCAGTTGTTGGTGCTGTTGCTCCACTGAGAAGTGTAACGACCATTGCCGCGGAGTCCGAAGGTTGCGTCCCCGGAGTCTTTCCAAAACGAATAATAAAATCCGTCTATGGTGCCCGTTTGGTTGGAGGTAAGTGTTTGTGCGTTGGCCGTGGGGGCACAGAAGGCCGCCATTGCCAGTGCAGTTAAACTCGCCTTTAGGTAAAGGCCTCGTATCTTCTTAAAGTTCATTATTATTCTCCGTAAATAACCGCTCAACCAATACCACCAATAGGGGAGGAGGGGTTGTTGGAAGGCTTAACCTGCTTTTTTTGTCAGCAGGAAATGTAATCGAACGTCATTTTGCAATACTGTTATTTTTAAACTGCAGACGCCTCGAAGGCCTATATTTATAGGGGGTTAGCAGGATATTGTCAATTGAACCATAAGCATATTGTCGTAAAAACCATAAGTATATGGTCAAAAATACTATATCTCTGTGCCTTTTTAACTATATTGGTTGATCAATGATCGCGGACTGGAGTTTTAGTCGGTTAGGTTGTGTTCTTGGCTAGAGTGCAGGGTGCAAGGGTAAATGTTGGGTTCGGGCGGTTAAAACCTGTTAAATAATGCCCCAATTTAGTGTTTTTATAGTTAGGTTCTTCAATTTTAATTCTTCCATATGGAAACCCAGCAATTGCCCCCAATATACTGTATAAGTGGGCCATGGCTCTGTAGTCGGCCGCTTTCATCCACGGAGGATGCATCATGCAAAAATTAACACCCCAAGGTCAGAATTTAGTTACCAATATTGCGCAGCGCTATAACTTGAGTGAAGCGGCTGTCATCCATATGTTAGTTGCTGTGAACAATGGCGGAGGCACCATGGCGCAATTCAATTGCCCGGAATTGGGCGGTGGGGGGCAGTGGATGCGGGGCGGCATGACCATGGTAGGGGATATGTTTAACAATGGTTTAAAAAACACCGTCGATAATCTTTGTAGTGAATTGTCCAATGCGATTGCGAATACGCAAGTCTTCCCTGTTATTCCTGCTGGCACGCCGGGCAGCAATCAGTGGTGGCCGCAAGATCTTGGTGCACCGTTTAGCAGCGGTGGTCAGAACGATATTCGTTATGCGGTATTCCCTAATCGTTTAGCTGTTGAGCGTTTTGGCAATGTAACGGTTTACGATACGCTGGATCATCAAATTGGTGGTGTTAGCCAGCAGCAAGGTGGCGATACGTCGTTAACTTTTAGCAGTCAATACGGTACGGTTTCAGTTAACAATCTGCCGATTGTTTCCGGTGCCGGCCTTCCTCCCGTTGCCCAAAATAATTTTGCAGCGCCCCAGAACCAGTCATCTAACAATCAAAACAGCAATCAAAACCAGTCTTCGCAGAGCAACCAAAATAACACACCAACCTCGAACCAAGGTTCTACTAACGGCTCACCTGCAAAGGGTTCTGCTTCAACGGAAGAAATTTTAAGCCTAATCGAAAAGCTTTCACATTTGCGTGAAGCCGGCGCATTAACGGACGATGAGTTTAATTCGAAGAAGCAAGAATTGCTAAAGCGAATCTAGCCTAAGGTTTGCTAGCGGAAGGTGGTTGGGGCTGCCTTTTTTGCTCCTTCCCCAATCTATCGAGCGACGTCTTGTTGGCTATGCTAGACGGCGCACATAGTTATTGGGTCTCCCAAAATCGCGAGCCTTTCTCCTGATCATATTTCGGCGTACTTCTCTGCCGTTTATTTCTCCTCGCGTAAAGAATATTTATATTCGTGTTTAATCTTATACCTTATAGTTAAATTGACAATATGATACTTGGTGCACAATAATAACCGTTACTGGTTCCCCGGATTGCGGCAGTAAACGATAATAACCAAGCTGCTTAGTGGAAGTTGAAGGGCGGGTGAGTCAAGCGAAATAAATTTACAAGCCTAAATCTTTTCGCCGCTCCCTTTTTAATCAGGGCAGTAAATCATTTTTGACAAGGCTCTAATCCCCACCTTTTAATCACCTTTTGGCTATTGCTTTCAATGTCTTAGATGAGGCTGGTGGTAAAATAATAATTCTAGTAAGAGGATCGAATAATGAAAGTAACTGGCACAAAGTCCGGGTATTTGGGGTTAGCTAAATTGCTACCCATTACTCTTCTATCGGTGGCGGCAGCCCTGTTTTCTGTTAGCTCAAACGCACAAGTAACCATCTCTGAAAACGAAGAAGGTGACAACGACGGCTATTTCTATACCTTTTGGAAAGATTCCGGCGATGCTTCCATGACGCTATTTTCTGGTGGCCGCTATACATCTAGCTGGACCAACTCGACCAATAACTGGGTGGGTGGCTATGGTTGGAACCCTGGTAGCCGGAAGACCATTACCTATTCGGGTAGCTACAGTGCAAACAACACTAGCTATTTGGCACTTTATGGTTGGACCCGAAACCCCCTCGTCGAATATTACATTGTTGAAAATTGGGTGAATTACAACCCAAGTTCTGGCGCCGATAGCTACGGCTCAGTAACCGTTGATGGCAGTACCTATCAGCTTGGTCGCAGCCAGCGGGTAAATCAGCCTTCTATTGACGGTACAGCTACTTTTTATCAGTACTGGAGTGTTCGTGAGAACAAGCGTACTAGCGGTACCATCGATATTGGTGCTCACTTTGATGCGTGGGAGGCCGCGGGTCTAAATATGGGCACTGAGTTCTATTACATGGTAATGGCTACAGAAGGCTATCAAAGCGGCGGTAGCTCGGATGTTACTGTTAGTGAATCTGGTTCTGGTTCTAGTACTAGCAGCTCCAGCAGTTCTTCAAGCTCATCTTCAAGTTCGTCTTCTAGCTCATCCTCAAGTTCGTCTTCTAGTACTTCTGGTGGTACTTGTACCGACCAGTGTAAATGGTATCAAGACGATCCACGTCCACTATGTCAAAACCAAACGAGTGGTTGGGGTTACGAGAATGGCCAAAGCTGTATCGGTCGCTCTACTTGTGAAAGCCAGAGCGGTAGCGGCGGCGTGATTAGCTCTTGTGGTAGCAGTAGCTCTTCAAGTTCTAGCTCTTCTAGCTCAAGCAGTTCTTCAAGTTCTAGCTCTTCAAGTTCAAGCAGCTCTTCCAGTTCAAGTTCTTCGAGCTCATCTAGTTCCAGCTCTTCAAGTTCAAGCTCGTCAGGTGGCGGCAGCGCTAATTGTAGCGGCGTGAACGAATACCCAAATTGGACGGCGAAAGACTGGTCTGGTGGTACTAACAATCACGCAAACTCTGGTGATCAGTTGGTTTATCAAAATGTCCTTTATCAAGCCAATTGGTACACATCCACTGTTCCTGGCAGCGATGCTTCGTGGACAACTGTTGGAAGTTGTAACTAAAAAACACTCCCTGATGGTATGGTTTTAAACATCATGCCATCAGGGCCAACTTACCTAAATTTTTATACTTGTATGAAATATATATACGTTTTACTGTTTGTTTTTATAGCCCCTATAGCAATAGCTCAGCAGCAGGATTTTTATATCGGCGCATTTCAATCCAATGAAGAAATGACGTTGAAAAGTATGGAGGCCATGACGGTCATTCCAGAAGCAGAAAGAAAAAACTATCGAGATAACTTTTTTGGAGAATTGGTAAACGAATTTCGCTACGACGCTTTTACGACTTACTTTTCCAATAAAAAGCCAGAATCCCCAAATTTTATTAATGCGGACATAAGCGTAATCGCTGAAAACACCATCCGCATAAAATATTTCCATCAACAGCGCGGTGACGTTGTGCGAGAACTCAAGTTTGAAAATGATTGCTACAGTATTTTAGTTACGGTGTGGCAGTTTAAAGAGTATTTTTGCAGAATAAAGTAGCGAATCAACTATATAGAAAAACGCAAATGAAAAACCTAGTGCTCAGTGTAATTATAGTTTTATTGTGTTCCGCTTGCGGGGAGAGCGAGCGCAAGTTCGAAATGACAGTTGATAAAGTTGAAGTGCTAAAGGGTTTAATATTAAAAGGGCTGGCACTTTCAGGTGCTGTCTCTCAAGGTTGTATCCAAAATGGAGAGACATATACCATCTATCGTGATGGTAAAGTGTTGCGGCAAGAGACTGCACGCATTTTACTCATCGGAAATTTAAAGGATGGTGAATCCTTTGACGGAAAGGCGGATAAGAGCGATTACGCATCTTTTTATATCCCCGATGGCAACGAAGGCGATGTTATGCTGGGGGATGTTTTTGTCGGCGAAGCGATTACATGCGGTGAAATTTAATCACCGCTACACCCGTAGATGATAGTTAAACGAAGCCCATTAACCTAACTGCTGAAATGATTTTCACTTGCGCTCGTCAGTAGGTTCTACTACAAACGCGTTGCCGCAGAATCCCGCCGTAAATCGCTCCTTGGTATCATGCTCTAAAATTGCTCTAGCGACTTGCGGCTCCAGCTTGATGCGCATTTGTTGTGCTAGATTACGAGCCCCATAGTCTTGATTGTAATAGCTATAAAGTTGATTGCGCGCCGCTTGGTTTAATATCAATACCGCATTTTTACGTTCTAGCCGTTTGTTTAACTTGGTGAGTTCAATATCCAAGATAAGTTCTAGGCTGTCGGTCGCCAAATAGTTATAGGCAATAATACGGTCCAGTCGGTTTATAAACTCTGGGTCAAACTTTTTTTGCATTGCGCGCTGCAGAATCTTGTGTTCACTTCTTGTTTCGCTTTCATTGAGTTTAAAACCTAGCCGTTTTAGCCAGTTACGCCCCGCTTTTTGGTGGTGTTGCTGCAGTTCTTGGGCGCCAATATTGCTCGTCATAAAGATAATGCAGTTACTGAAGTCGATTGTTTTATTACCGGCCGAGAGGATCAGTTTTCCGGTGTCTAAGACATTGAGCAGTGCGCGAATAACTTCGTTACTGGCCTTCTCGATTTCGTCGAACAAGACAATGCCAGGAATACTAAAGCTTCCTTTTATGGCCTCCTCATCGAACAGTGTTGTGCCTTCTTTACTGCCTACATAGCCTGGCGGAGAGCCGGTTAAGGCTGCTGCATAGTGTTCCAGCGCGAGTGTGTTCATATCGATTCGGCACCACTTTTCGGCATCCCCCAGAATACTTTCCGCCAGTACGCGTACCGTTTCCGTTTTACCTACACCTGTTGGGCCGAGAAAAAAGTTAACCGACAGCGGTCGTTTGGCGGGGGTGAAGTCGGCTTTTATTTGGAAGAGCATATCTTCCATCGCGCTCATTACTGCGTCTTGGCCGACAATTTTCGCGCGTAACTTTGCCGCTACCCGAGCAGGGTCAAACTTAAATCGGGAACCCCGTGCCGCCGCTTTAAGGTATTGTTCGCGCGCGCTCAATTCCTGATTTTCTTTCAAACGTTCATTGATAAATGGCATTGGCTATTATCGGCCCAAGTGTTGGCTTGTTGTGTTATCTCAGTCTTCGGTTCGGTTTCCGATAAAATGGCCGAATTGAGTGCCCGTCACAGTCATTGAGCTAAGCTCTCGATCTTAGCTCCTCATTCAGGATTCTGCGCTTCGCTCTTTGGGGGTAACAGGTAGGTTACCGACGGGGCAGTCTGCTACGCCAATCGTGCTGCGCGTCATTGCCTCGACATTATCTCGCGTTTTCTCTGCGTCCATTACCCAGCTGCGATAAAAGTCGAACGGGCATTCTGCTACCCCGCGGTCGCCGTCGCCGGAGTTGTGAATGCCGGTATAGCCACGGTGTAGCAATTTAAATAAATGATTTTGCGACTGATCGTTGGCGCGGGCATCGCGTATTTGGCTTACCGAAAGTTGCGCATACTGTACGCCCATATCTTCTTCTCCACATTCGCCCAAGGTGCGACCGTCAAAACCGATCAACGCCGAGTGACCGAAGTAGGAATAGACGCCGTCAAACCCCGTGGCGTTGGCAACAGCAACATAACTGTTGTTCGCCCACGCCATGGTTTTAGACATCATGATTTGTTGTTCTTTGGCGGGGTACATATAACCTTGGCAGCGAATAATAAGTTCGGCACCCTTCATTGCGCAGTCTCGCCAGATCTCTGGGTAGTTGCCGTCATCACAAATAATCAGGCTAATCTTCATACCCTTGGGGCCTTCGCTCACATAGGTTTGATCGCCTGGATACCAGCCTTCAATTGGGCACCAAGGAATACATTTGCGGTATTTCTGTACTATCTCGCCCTTGTTGTTAATCAGCACCAGGGTGTTGTACGGCGCTTTATTGGGGTGATCTTCGTGGCGCTCACCGGTAAGCGAAAATACCCCCCAAGTATTGGCCTCTTTGCAAGCCGCGCTGAAGATGTCGGTCTCTGCGCCGGGAATAGTCGCTGCCGTGGCCATCATTTCATCATTGTCGTACATAATGCCCATGGTGCTGTATTCAGGGAAAATCACCAAGTCCATGCCGGGCAAACCACGTTTCATTCCCTTCAGCATTTCGGCAATATTCTTTGCGTTTTCAAGAACTTGTTCATGGGTGTGGAGCCGTGGCATCTTGTAGTTCACGACCGCAACGCCGACGGTGTCGGGGCTTGAAGAAATATCGCCGTGCCTCATAACTTGTCTCCAAAAAAAGTGATGCTGCCAGATACTTGTGTGAGCGCTGTCGGCAGCCAAGTGAATTTAATTTTAAGTGGCTTATTGGCCGTTATTATCTTTAGCGGCGAGATGGTTTGGAATACGTCATAGGGGTAAATAAATACGCCCATTAACGTATTGCGTCACTAGCGACAGCAGGGATGAATTGCATCTGCTGGTGCTTTTGCACGCGCTGAAACGCAAATGGAATGAAGGCGGGCAATGTTATTTCAAACCAAATAAAGCGTGGTTTTGTTTGTGACGTGCGTCATGTTTTATATCCGGGTTGCGGATTATCATTTTCGTTTATTTTGTGCGAAGTGGAGTGTTTAACCTAGTAACAGACGATATCTACATAGGCTATGGCGTCATAGCTGCCAGATAAAAACAGCGATGTAAAAATTATAATAAAAGAGGGACGTGATGACACATCAACAACAAGAGCCTCAGGACTCGAAACAGTATCAGGATTCACAACAAACCAGACCCGCAAGCGCAGTAGCTAAGATTAAACATTCGCTTTTAAGTATGTCTGCAAATGCCTTACTTTTTAGTGTCACCATCGTGGTAATGGCCGCTTTTGTAGAGTTGGTATTTTACGGAATGAACAAGTTCTTTCCGATCGAGGTTCCAACCATTGAGTCGGTTGAGAGTGTGCCCAACCAAGAGCGATTAGACTTTTTCCAATATCACTCCGTCTATGGCTATGCCGGTATTCCGGCCGTAGAGAAAACATTTATGGGCAAGACTATCACCCATAACAGCAAGGGCTTGAGAGGGGCCGCACTGGGTTATACCAAGCCTAAAGGTGTGCGCCGCATAGCCTTTATCGGCGACTCGCAAACCTGGGGCTGGGCAGTTTCAGATCATGAAACAATCCCAGAGTTTACCGCCAAGGTCATTAACACTGAGCTGCAGGCTGGCCAGGTGGAGGTTCTGAATTTTGGCGCAACCGGTTATGGCGTCGACCAATCATACCTTCGTCTTATCAGCGAGGGCTTGCGTTATCAGCCCGATATTGTTGTGCTCACCTATTTTTCGGATAACGATATTTGGGAGACGGCGTCGTCAGAAGCTTGGGGAGTGCAAAAGCCCTATATGTACAAAAAGGATGGCAATTTTTGCGTTTCTAATGTGCCACCGCCCAAAGCATCTGGGTGGCCAGCCGACAACATAGGCTTTATCGTAAAAAATAAATTTAACTGGGAGCTGCCAAAGCTGCAGCTGTTTGGTTCAACCTTCGATCTGGCCGAATCCAATGTGGCGCGCTATTTCAAAAATCGCAGTTTAAACACCGCACTTTTCTCAGCTTGGGGCGATGACGACAGTAACCCGAAACAAGCCATTGAGAGACAGCTTGGTTGTCTAGAGAAGCCAGCCGGGCCACCGCTAGAAACGTGGGAAGAAAAAATTCAATTAACCGTTGATATTGTTATGTTGATTAAAGAAACGGTGGAAGCGAATGGCGGCCGTTTTATGCTCATTTCAAAACCACTCGAAAAGGATGTTCAAGAGAGTCACTTAAGCTCGGATTATGTCAAAGTGTTGTCTAGCTTATCGGACCGTGGGGTAGATATTATTGAACTCTACGGCGAGTCGAAAATGGTTAATCTGAAACCCGAACATCTCTTTATCGGCGCCGGACATCTAAGTGCACAAGGTAATTATTTGGCCGCGCGTAAGTTAGCTGAGCGAATAGTTAAATCACCTAGCTATAGGTCGTTAGCGAGCGAGTGAATTACAACAACTAAGCGTACAACAATGCCGCGAACCTTAAGTCAGCATTTAAAATCGTTCTACGCGATGTAAGGGTGAAAAAAAGGCGGAACAAATTAACTGTTTGTTAATTGTTTCGTCTATTTCATCTTTCGATATTTTCATTGGCGTATACTTCGCTAATCGGTGGATTGCTAGTCACTGCACCGCTCGCTTTAAATGTTCCAGTATTCTCCACGTATTTATACATTTCCACCATTCATCTGAATCCGTCTTTTAATTTGTACCTCGGGGGTATGATCCATGAATTCACGCAGAAGTTTTGCCAAAAAGCTCATCAATTTAACCGTTCTTAATATTGTTGCGGGAGCAACGCTAGCTTCAAGTGTGGCTGCCACCGCAGAAGAGCAGTCTGGGTTTAATATTTCTCCCATGATTGGAGCGCTATCGCGACCAGCCGGTTCAGGTTTAACCGAGGCAGTGTCCGCTACTTTGGCTGCAGGCTACGAATTTAAATCGGGTTGGGGCGCTGAGCTAGCCTACTTGATAGCCGATGCCGACCTTACTGGGTCAGATGACGACGCAGCCATTAGCCAGGCGCGGCTCGATGTTTTATATCATTTTAATGGTGACGATGGATTTCGTCCGTTCCTGTTGTTGGGCGGCGGCAATGCCGATTTTTCCTACGACAACAGTGCTTTAGATAATTCCGAGGGTATGGTTAATCTTGGTGCGGGCTTTAAACAAGCCATAGGTGATAACTGGGCTTTACGCTCAGACATTCGCGCTATTCGCCTGCTCGATATGGAAAAAACGCAGGGCGCACTTAATATCGGCTTAAGCTACTACTTTGGTGGCGGCAGTGGCTCTGGTGGTGAAATGAAAAAAGCTGCAGTTGAAACCGATAGCGATGGCGACGGCGTTTTGGATCGCACCGATGCCTGTCCTGGTACTCCTGCGGGCGACAGCGTTGATACCGCTGGCTGTACTATTGTTGTGGACATGAATAGCGATATGGATAACGACGGTGTTGCCGATGCTATGGATGCATGTCCAGACACCGAAGCCGGAGCTAAGGTAGATGCACGCGGTTGCTACCGTCTATTAAAAGAAAGTGTCAGCGTAGCCTTAGAAGTTAAGTTTGCTAACAATTCCGATGTGGTGGTTAGTAACTCTCTAGACGACGTTGCCAAAGTTGCCAACTTTATGCGTGAGTACCCAGTGGCAAACGTAGAGCTAAAAGGCTTCACCGATAGCCGTGGCGATGCGGGTTACAACAAGAGCCTTTCACAGCGCCGTGCGAATGCCATTGCCGGTATTCTTATTGAGCAATTTGGTATTGATGCAAGCCGTGTATCCGCAACGGGTTACGGCGAAGACCAGCCTATTGCGACTAACGAAACAGCAGAAGGCAGGGCACAAAACCGCCGCGTAGAAGCGGAGGTAAGTGCAACGGTTGAAAAGGTTGTTAAATAGGTTCTTCGATATAAGAGCTGAAAAATAGAGCGTATAAATAGCAAGTACCCAGAGCCCACAACTTAGTGTGCTCTGGGTTATTTATAGGCTACTTTATTCCCGATAAGCTTCCATTCCTACGCAAGAACACACCAAGTTCCTATCTCCATACACATTATCAATACGGTTAACCGTTGGCCAAACTTTGTGTGCTTTCAAATAGGGCAGAGGGCGAGCGGCTTCTTCGCGGCTGTAACTGTGTTGCCAGTCACCCATTATGTCGTCGAGTGTGTGCGGCGCGTTACACAGTGGGTTGTCGTCGCTTGGTAGGTCGCCTTGTTCGATGCGCTCGATTTCTTTGCGAATACAAATCATCGCATCACAAAAGCGATCTAACTCGGCCTGACTTTCGGATTCCGTTGGCTCAATCATGAGAGTGCCCGCAACGGGGAAACTCATCGTCGGGGCGTGAAAGCCAAAGTCCATCAAGCGCTTGGCTATGTCTTCTTCGGTTACGCCGCTGGTTTCTTTCATAGGGCGTAAATCTAACAAGCACTCGTGTGCAACATAGCCATTTTTGCCTGAATACAGAATTGGAAAGTGGTTTTGCAAACGTTGAGCAATATAGTTTGCATTTAAAATGGCGTATTCAGTCGCCAGTTTTACGCCACTATTACCCATCATTCGAATATACATCCAACTAATGGGCAAGATGCTAGCTGAACCCCACGGCGCTGCCGAAACGGTGCCGCTTTCGGGTTTTGTACCGGCAACGTCTTGCAGTGGATGGCTCGCCAAGAACGGTGCTAGGTGAGATTTGACACCGATAGGGCCCATGCCAGGGCCGCCTCCGCCGTGTGGAATACAAAATGTTTTGTGTAAGTTTAAGTGAGACACGTCGCCGCCAAATTCTCCGGGTGCAGCGAGGCCAACCAGTGCATTCATGTTGGCGCCGTCGATATAAACCTGACCACCAATGCTGTGAATTAGCTGGCAAATGTCTTTAATGTTTTCTTCAAAAACCCCGTGAGTGGACGGGTAGGTGACCATAATTGCGGCAATATTTTCACCGTGTAGGTTTACCTTGGCTTGCAAATCGATTAGGTCGACGTTGCCCTGTTCATCACAGTTCACGACAACGACCTTCATGGAAACCATTTGTGCTGAGGCGGGGTTGGTGCCGTGTGCAGATTGAGGAATCAAACAAATATTGCGTTGGTTTTCGCCGCGACTTTCAAAATATTTTTTGATTGCAACGAGCCCTGCATACTCACCTTGCGAGCCTGAGTTAGGCTGCAGACTAATCGCGTCGTAGCCGGTACAGGCTTTAAGCATTGTTTGCAGTTGCTCAAATAGTTCGGCGTAGCCCTGTGCTTGTTCAATAGGTGCGAAGGGGTGGAGGTTGCCAAACTCCGGCCAGGTTACCGGAATCATTTCGGCGGTAGCATTAAGTTTCATGGTGCAGGAGCCGAGCGGAATCATGGCGTGATTTAGGGCAATATCACGTGATTCCAAACGCTTTAAATAGCGTAGCATTTCGGTTTCAGAATGATATTGCTCAAATATATCGTGCTGCAGCGCGTTTTCGTTGCGCAACAGTTCGCTGGCAATAGCGGTGTGCTGCTGCGCTTTAGCTTCGAGGCTGGCGAAGTCTAGTGGTGAATCGCCCGCAGCGAAAATCGCTAAAAGCGCTTGTACATCGGCGCTGTCGGTACATTCATTGAGGCTAATGGCCAGAGCATTTTTACCGACACAACGCAGATTGATTTCGGCATTTTGAGCGCGCTGAAACAGTGCCTGCTGTTGGTCTCCAACTTCAATACAGAGGGTGTCGAAATAGTGTTGATAGCGTAGCTTGTAGTTAAGCGAGACTATGCCTTGGGCTAGAATCTTGGTGAGCAAGTGAATGCGTTGCGCAATATTATTGATGCCGGAACCGCCGTGATACATGGCGTAAAACACGCTCATTACCGCGAGTAAAACCTGCGAGGTACAAATGTTGGAGTTGGCTTTTTCGCGGCGAATATGTTGTTCACGAGTTTGCATGGCCATACGCAACGCCGTTTTACCGCGAGCATCGACAGAAACGCCAATAATGCGACCGGGGGTAGAACGCTTGTAAGCCTCACGAAATGCGAAAAACGCCGCATGTGGGCCACCAAAACCCATGGGCACGCCGAAGCGTTGATTACTGCCAACAACAATGTCGGCTCCTTGAGAGCCTGGCGACTGCAACAATGCTAGGGCCATAATATCGGCGGCAACAATGGCAAGTGCGTCTTTGCCGTGAATTGTGTCGATAAGCGGTTGCAGGTGTTTAACTTCCCCTTGCGAGCCGGGGTATTGCAGTAGCGCACCAAAGAATTCTTGCTGGTGAAGATCTGTTGCGGCGTCGCCAATAATTAATTCAAAACCAAAGTGCTCTGCGCGAGTGGCAACCACGGCGATGGTTTGTGGATGGCAGTCTTTGTCGACGAAAAAGTGGTTGGATCGGTTTTTACGCCCGACACGTTTAGCCATTGCCATAGCTTCGGCTGCGGCGGTTGCCTCATCTAGCATGGAGGCATTTGCCATATCCATTCCGGTTAGCTCAATAATCATTTGTTGATAGTTGAGCAAGCCTTCTAGGCGACCTTGGGCAATTTCCGGTTGGTAGGGGGTGTAGGCGGTGTACCAGCCGGGGTTTTCCAAAACATTGCGCAAAATAACGTTCGGCACATAGGTTGGGTGGTAGCCTTGCCCTATATAGCTTTTAAACAATTTGTTTTTGGCGGCGATGGCTTTTAACTCTGCAAGCGCGCTGTGTTCGCTACAGGGTTCTTGTAGAACCTTAGTACTTTCGGTTCGTATCGCAGCGGGAAGGGTAGCTGAAATCAAGTGCTGCAAGGAGTCGATGCCGAGGGTTTCGAGCATAGCCTTGGTTTGCTGCGCATTCGGGCCTATGTGACGTCGAGTAAATTCGCTGGCGTCGACTAGTTCTTCCAAAGACTTCGAATTTGGCATACATTGATTTCCGAGCTGAATATTGGGGTGACGGCTGCTTGAAGGGGGCGTCACCGAAAGGCAAAACTGCCTGTTATTTGGCCAGTTTTGACGGGGCGGCAATAGTAGCAACCCCGCCCCCTGTGGGCAAAGTATTTTAACCGGAAATAGCGGTAAATTGGGCAGATTATGACAATACAAAAAGTAGGTGGCTGGAAGCTTCGTCATTCTAAGGATGTTTACGAGAATGCGTGGATAAAAGTCAGTCACCAAGAGGTAATAACGCCGGCTGGAACCGACGGTATTTACGGTTTAGTTCACTTTAAAAATCGCGCTGTGGGTGTTATTCCAATTGATAGCGATGGTAATACTTGGTTGGTGCGGCAGAGCCGGTATGCGTTGGATGAGTTCACCTGGGAAATCCCTGAAGGGGGAGCGCCGCTAAATGAGGACTTGTTGGTGGCGGCGCAGCGCGAGTTAGAGGAAGAAACTGGCCTGATCGCCGACCACTGGCGTGAACTCACCACCATTCATCATTCAAATAGTGTTAGTGACGAGATTGGTGTGGTGTTTGTTGCTAGTGGATTGTCTGAAGGTACTCAGCAGTTGGAGGAAACTGAGGATATTACGTTACGCAAGCTACCGCTGGCTGAAGCGGTGGAGATGGTGTTAGCTGGCGAGATCACCGATTCTATGTCGGTTGCGGGATTGCTGCGGCTGGCTTTGGAGCAGCGTGTTGGTGTTTCAGTTACTGACGTTTCAATTGCTGATGTTTCAATTACTAGGGAAGACGCATAAAAAAAGCAACTAGCCGAATAGTCAGCTAGTTGCCATTTTGTGTGTTACGCCCTGTTTAAACTTTGTTATGCCACCGCCCCGGTGGAGTGCAATTTCCGTTGCTTGAGGATTATCCTTTCCTCATATCCCTTATAAAGCGCATCCGTTGACCGTCCTGGCCACTTGTACATCCATGACTACATCCGTGTTAGCACGGTTGTTGCGCATCCTTTGACCGAACCTTGGCCACCAGTGCATCCTGCAGTACGTCCTTGTTGATGAGTATTCTCGCTAAAAACCGCTGGAGAAAATAGTCGAGGATGCTGGGAAGCTTGTAGGACATTGTCCATATGGCGCGCGAGCAATTTTGGTCTAGTCAATTTTGTTGAGGGAGCTTGGCGGCTGGAATTAAGGGTAATTAAGAGAGCGGTACTGTGATGCTAGCCTGCGACGGAACGATCGCGTCCACTTTCTTTAGCTTTGTATAACATCTTATCGGCCCGCTGGAGCAGGGCATCAAACCCCGCATCTAAGGGATCTAATTGAGAGAGGCCGATACTCACGGTAATACAAAGTTCTTTCCCAAAACATATAATCGGTTCGTCTTTACAGCGTTCTCTAATCCGTTCGGCTATGGTTTTAGCTCCAACCAAGTCAGTGTCGGGACAGCAGACGGCGAATTCCTCACCGCCAAGTCGTGCGACTATGTCCGATGCGCGTCCAGCGGCGTTAATACGCTCGGTGATTTCAAGCAACGCATGATCGCCCGCAGCGTGGCCATGCTGATCGTTAATAACTTTAAAGTAATCAATATCGATCATAAGTACCGAAAGGTCGCGCGCTTGACGCCTTGCCTTGGACATTTCAACATCTGCAAGGACAAAAAATTGGCGTCGGTTGTAAGCGCCAGTTAACGAGTCGCGGGTGGCGAGGTGCTCAAGTTCGGCATTGGCTTTAATGAGAGCTTCACGCGCATTGACTAAGCGCAAGGCTGAACGCATGCGAGCGGCTAGTACGGGGTAGTCAATGGGTTTGCTAACAAAGTCATGAGCACCAAGGTCTAGCGCTTTTACCACTTGCTGATGGGAGAAGTCTGCAGAAACCATAAGCACGGGAATCTCTGCGGTAACGGGGTTGGCTTTTAGTTTTTCGAGTGCCTCAATGCCACTCATGCCGGGCATATGGTTGTCGAGTAAAATGATATCGGGTGCGTCTTTGTCGCACTCCTCTATACATTCATAGCCAGAGCGCGCTGGAATCACCTGGAATCCGCCGTCTTCCAACTCTAGGGTGAGTAAAATAATGTTGTCTTCAACATCATCTACTACGAGAACTTTGGTCATACGAATTACTGTCTTTGATTAATCTGGGCGCTTCGGTGATCGTCCCTTCGAGTATAGGAGTAATACTGGCGTTTTTCCTGTTGAAACTCTTCGAGTGATGCTGGCTTTATGAGCGGTTAATCAGGTATGACTGGCTGGCGTGAGACGCATTTGTGATTGTTACTAGTTCGGGGCATGTAATTGCTTTAATGCAAGAGTCGCAAATTGGTAGGCCTGTAGTGGCGTGAACGATTCATTGTTTGGGAAGAGGGGGGTGGTTCCGTCTAGCTCATACAGGTCTGCGGTCTCGCCGGATTTGATTTGATTGCATAGGGAACGAAGTAATTCTGCTAAAGGTTCGTCCCAACCGCTTAGCGACGGAGTCTCAACCTGTAGGGGCGACCTGGTGACAATACTTTGTACTAAGCAGCGGATCATCCAGCTACTGGGCAGTGCTGCGTGTGGGTGCAGGCTACTGACATTGTCACGCAAGCTACGGAGCAATTTTGAAAAGAGCCGAATTCGGTGCCGAGAGCCTGGGGCGGTAAGTGTTTTCCGAACCCTGTAATCGGTTCCATTTCCCGCTAGATCGCGCGGGATAAATCGCTCTGTAGGTGTCATGGGGGCATCCTGATGGATTGCGGTGCAACCGCGCTTTACGCGCCAAGCTTAGTGCAAAATCTTCGCAACGTGAATAGTATCTTGAGTATCGAAGAAGCGTTGTTGATGTTCCACCTTATGTTGCAGCTTTACAATGGCCTTGTTGAGTATGCTGACAGTTTTGTTTAAATCACGCATAGCGATCAGTATTTCGGCCGCTTCGGCTTGTGCATCGAGTGTATCTGTGTCAGTCAGCGTGGTGATATCTGCGCTGATTTTGTTGTTACTCATCTGCGTGTCTCTCTACTTTATGTGCCTTTTCAAGGCTTTCTTGTTACTGGATAGGGCTTTCTGGCATCTAGTTTTCTGTCACAACAGCCCAGAAGATGAGACCTTGATAAAGGTGACGGTTAATCTGGAGCCTTTTTTCGCGCACGGCTTTTATAGATAGTCGTGACTAAAATCCGCTTTTAAGGGCCACCGCTTTTTGTGGCGGCCCTCGTCTGGTCTTATAGCTACCAGCTTAAAGCGCCGCCTGTTTGGTATTCAATTACCCGTGTTTCAAAGAAGTTCTTTTCTTTGCGAAGGTCCATAATTTCGCTCATCCAAGGGAATGGGTTTTCGGCGCCGGGGTATGCTTCGCTCAGCCCTAGTTGGGCGAGGCGACGATTTGCAATGAAGTGTAAGTACTGTTCCATCATTGCCGCGTTCATACCCAATACGCCGCGCGGCATGGTGTCGCGTGCGTAGGCAATTTCCAGCTCGGTTCCTTCTAAGACCATTTGCTTAACTTCGTTTTGGAACGCGTCTGACCAAAGGTGCGGGTTTTCGAGCTTGATCTGGTTAATAACGTCGATACCAAAATTTAAGTGCATGGATTCGTCACGCAAAATATATTGGAATTGCTCCGCTACACCGGTCATTTTATTGCGGCGTCCCATCGACAAAATTTGGGTGAACCCACAGTAAAAGAAAATACCTTCGGTGATTACGTAAAAGCCGACTAGGTTTCGCAGTAGTTCTTGATCGGTTTCAGGGGTTCCAGTTTTATAGTCTGGGCTGTTCAAGCCGGAGGTGTGGGCGATGCTCCATGCGGCTTTTTTGGCTACAGATGGGACTTCGCGGTACATGTTAAAGACTTCGCCTTCATCCATACCTAGAGATTCAATACAGTACTGGTAGGCGTGCGTGTGAATCGCTTCTTCAAAAGCTTGGCGCAACAGGTATTGGCGAGCTTCGGGGTTAGTGATGTGGCGATAAATAGCCAAAACGAGGTTGTTGGCAACGAGCGAGTCAGCCGTTGAAAAGTAACCTAGCGAACGCATAATAATGGTGCGCTCATCATCCGTTAAGCCGTCTTCACTTTTCCACGTGGCGACATCTGCGGTCATATTGACTTCTTGTGGCATCCAGTGGTTGGCACAGCCGTCGAGGTATTTCTGCCAAGCCCATTCGTATTTAAATGGAACCAGTTGATTAAGGTCGGCTCGACAGTTGATCATACGCTTGTCGTCAACTTCAATACGCGCGGCGCCCATGTCTAGGTCGGCCAAGCCTGGCGTTGGATCGAGTTCTTCAATTGCCCGACGTGCTAGCGCAATTGCGTCCAGGTCTCCTACTACTTCGTCAGTTGAGGTGGCGCTGCTTGCTTCTGTTTGGTAATTCGCGACCGCAGATTCTGATACAGCACTCGTTGGAGTAGCTGTTTGGGCACTAGCTTCTGTCTCTGTAGTGGTCTCGGATTGTTGCAACTGTGCGAGAACATCTTCGCGTGAAATATCATCCTTCGGTGAAGGTGCTGGCGCCGTCTTGGTCTTGGCTGTGTCGTCTGTATAGTCGTCCCAACTTAACATAATGGTTTCCCAGTTTTAGGTGGTGGCACGCTAAAAGTGCTCACCAAAATTTTCGAAAATTAGTTTAGAGTCTGAGGCGAGGGGCCAATTAGCCCCTCGCGCAACAGACAATCTCCCCCACGGATTCTTTAAGTTTGCGCAACAATAGCTCACAAAAAGTGGTGCTTTGTTTACTGACAGGCTTCGCAATCCGGGTCGTCTAGCGAGCAGGCTTGTGGAACTGCTGCGGGTGCGGCTGCGGTAGTTGGAGCTGCTGTGCCAGAGGAAACCGCGTTGAGTTTACCTGTGTCGATGGTCGACTTTTCGGTTGTAGTTGCGGCAAGCGCGCGCAGGTAGTAGGTGGTTTTTAAACCGCGGAACCACGCCATACGATAGGTCAGGTCAAGTTTTTTGCCGTCGGCGCCAGCGATATAGAGGTTCAAACTTTGCGCCTGGTCAATCCACTTTTGGCGACGACTAGCGGCGTCGACTATCCAGCGCGGCTCTACTTCAAACGCTGTAGAGTAGAGCACTTTTAAGTCATCTGGAATTCGATCTATTTTCTGCAGTGAACCTTCGTAGTATTTGAGGTCGTTAACCATTACCGAATCCCACAGGCCGCGATCTTTAAGGTCGTGAACGAGGTAGGGATTCACTACGGTAAATTCACCAGAAAGGTTCGATTTAACGTAGAGGTTTTGGTAAGTCGGTTCGATCGATTGTGAAACGCCGGTGATGTTGGCAATAGTTGCGGTGGGCGCAATTGCCATAATATTTGAGTTGCGCATTCCAGTCGCTTTAACGGTTTCGCGCAAGCTGTTCCAGTCTAGAGTTTGTGAGCGATCTTGATCTATAAACTTCGTGCCGCGGTTTTGCGCTAGCAACTCAATGGAATCGATTGGCAATATACCTTGGCTCCATAAAGAGCCTGGGAAGGTGCTGTAGCTACCGCGCTCTTGTGCCAATTGGTTGGAGGCGGAGATGGCATAGTAGCTAACGGCTTCCATAGAGCGGTCCGCAAATTCAACCGCTGCATCGCTGCTGTAGGCTATTCGCATTTTATAGAGAGCGTCTTGAAAACCCATAATACCAAGACCGACAGGGCGGTGACGCATGTTTGATGTGCGGGCCGATTCCACCGAGTAGTAGTTGATATCGATAACGTTATCGAGCATGCGTACTGCAGTGTTTATGGATTGCTGCAGTTTGGTTTGGTCTAGTACTCCATCGACAATATGCTGAGCAAGATTGATTGAGCCAAGGTTACAAACAGCAATTTCTTCATTTGCTTTGGTGTTAAGGGTGATTTCGGTACACAAGTTAGATGAGTGAACCACGCCTACATGCTGCTGCGGGCTGCGCAGGTTGCAAGGGTCTTTAAAGGTAATCCATGGGTGGCCTGTTTCGAACAACATGCCGAGCATCTTGCGCCACAAATCTAATGCCTTCACTTTTTTGTAAGGTTTGATCTTACCCGCGGCGGCTTCACGCTCGTAATGTTCGTAGCGCTCTTCAAATGCACTGCCGATTAAGTCATGTAGGTCTGGCACGGTACAAGGCGTGAACAAGGTCCAATCTTTTTCTTCAAATACACGCTTCATAAAGAGGTCTGGAACCCAGTTAGCGGTATTCATATCGTGGGTACGACGACGGTCGTCACCGGTGTTTTTACGTAGCTCTAGAAATTCTTCGATATCGAGGTGCCAAGTTTCTAGGTACGCACAAACAGCACCTTTACGCTTGCCGCCCTGATTTACCGCAACAGCGGTATCGTTAGCGACTTTAAGGAACGGCACTACACCCTGAGAACGGCCGTTAGTGCCTTTGATGTAAGAGCCTAGTGCGCGTACTGGAGTCCAGTCGTTGCCCAGACCGCCCGCCCATTTTGACAGCATGGCGTTATCTTGAACGGCGCCATAAATACCATGGAGGTCATCGGGTACGGTTGTCAGGTAGCAAGAAGAAAGCTGTGGACGCAAGGTTCCTGCGTTAAACAGGGTTGGTGTTGAACTCATGTAATCGAATGAAGATAGCAGGCGGTAGAACTCAATAGCGCGAGCGTTTTTGTTGTCTTCTCGCTCAGCCAAACCCATGGCTACGCGCATAAAAAAGATTTGCGGCAATTCAATGCGCACGCCGTCGCTGTGGATAAAGTAGCGGTCGTAAAGGGTTTGCAAGCCGAGGTAGGTAAACTGCTGATCGCGCTCGGCGATAAGTGCCTGCCCAAGCAACTCTAGATCAAACTCCAGCAAGGCTGGCGACAAGAGCTCAAGTTCGACACCGCGTTTAACATACGCGGGTAGGGCCTGAGCGTAGTAGCTGCCCATTTCAGCTAAGGTTGCCGTCTGAGCGATATTTAAGAAGTTCAAGCTCTCTGCACGCAGCTTATCAAGCAGCAAACGAGCAGTGGCAAACGAATAGTTAGGCTCTTTTTCTACTAGGGTTCGAGCGGAAATAACCAGTGATGTATTCACGTCGTCGAAAGAAACGCCTTCGTAGAGGTTGCGGGTTGCCTCTTTTAAAATCGTTTCTGCATCTACACCTTTTAGCCCTGCGCAGGCCTCGGAGACGATAGTCTGCAAGCGATTGACATCTAGCGGCGCAATGCTGCCGTCGAGCTGGGTAACGTTGATGGTGGGGAACTCGACGTTTGCGCGGCTCAATTTTTCTTTTTCTGATCGTAACTTTGCGCGCTCTGCTCGATAGATTACATAGTCTCGGGCGACCTTGTGCTCACCAGTACGCATAAGCGTGAGTTCGACTTGGTCTTGAATCTCTTCGATGTGGATAGTGCCACCAGAAGGCATGCGACGCTTAAAAGTTGCGGAAATTTGTTGCGTAAGCGTCTCAACCATTTCGTGTACACGACGTGATGCGGCTGCTGTGCCGCCCTCTACTGCCAAGAACGCCTTGGTCATGGCAACGGCAATTTTGTCGTCGGTGTAGCTAACAACAGTGCCGTTGCGCTTAATGACGCGAAGCTGCCCCGGAGCGGTTGCCGATACGGCTGTTTTGCGCGGATCGGTTTGTGGTCCTGGCGCTGCCGCCGGTGATTGAGATACTGGGTTTTCGGTAGTTTGCATAAAAATTAGCCCGCTAGTCCTTCAGGAAATTCGATGTAAATGTAAAGTTGTAAGAGTGTGCAATACCCTAGGGGTATGTGACGCCTTCGCTCGTATTTGGCAACGGAAGTAGAGTCGCTTGTGGCTCAATCGGGTGGCTCACATTAGCGCTGTCGTCCGTAGTTGTTGCTTGTGGTTCTCGTCTGTAATTCTTATCTGTTGAGCTATTGCGTGCTGCTCATGAGGTGCTAATGGTGTACATAAAATGTAAGAAGATGGCCTTTTTATTAGCTTTTTTTAAAGCCTTGGAAGACGAAAGTAGCTGACGATGCTTGGGCCAATTACCGGTATTTAAGCGACCGATAATGTGCTATCGCCAAACTAGCCGCGGTACGTATTAACGCCAGCAATACAGCGCGATAACACGAACTAGGCTATATGCCTAGACTGACAGTGGATAAACCTTACTTTGGCCTTGCGCCACGCGCCGAATTTATGTAGGTCGGTCGTGAAAAACACCATATATAGGGGTAAGTCAGAATTTGGATACAAGATAATGCGATTTTGCTGTCGATGCAAGAATGAGTTCCTGCGCGTTTCTTGTGTGTAATATGTGGATAATTCTGTGTATAAGTGGTCACTTACCGCTCGGGCGAGTGTTTATGGGGGCTCGCTGGAAGCGGCTAATAATTCACATAGATATAATATTTTTAACTTAAATTGGTAACCTTTTATAGCCTTTGTTGGAGACGTGGTCTGATTGCAATTTTCCATTCAGATGCTGTTCAGGCGTTGTGGAGCACTATCTCCTCAAGCTAAAAAAACGGAGGCAGAACAATGAATCAGCAATTTGTATTTTTTCGCAACAACCTATCCCTCGCTCGGCTCGCATTAGTCGCTATGACCACTTTATTTGTGGCTGGTTGTGGCGAGGCGCAAGTCGGTATTCAGGCTGGATATCACGACGACCATTACGATACCAGTTACTACGAAACTGATAGCAGTTACCATGCAGCCGATGGCTGGGATGATCCGTTTGCCCCCGAGTTGTTATCCGTAGAATTGATTGATAGTTACGGTGACAGTTCTGCAGATACGCCAATTCAGCATTTGAGTATTGACCCTTACATCGATGATGGTCTGTTCGAGCTATTTTGGCGTGCAGAGGCGTGGGATGATTACTGGGCTGAACTTTATATTAATGATCGCCCCAGTTTTGATGGGGCGTTGTTTGTCGATGATCAGCTTTGTGGCTTGGACTTGGCTTGTGATGAAGACGGCGTGTTCTTTTGCCAATATACGCCGGGCTTTACGGTGCTATGCGACAGCGGTGATGAGGTGGGCGTAGTAAGTATTAGTGACCTAATGTTACGCGTGCCGGAAAAGCTGTATGTGGGGGTGCAGCTTTGCGATCTCTACTTCGAAACCTGTGAATATCAGTGGCAAGAGGTTTGGTTTGAATAACCGATAACAGGTTATAACAAAAAAAGGGGCTAAGCCCCTTTTTTTGTGGATCTAATAGCCGTTACTGATTGGCTAAAAATACCATCAATGCTTTTTGTGCATGTAGTCGGTTTTCGGCTTCGTCCCAGACCACGGCAACTTTTTCATCTTCCATTAGCTCGTGACTGACTTCTTCTCCTCGATGCGCAGGTAAGCAGTGCATAAACACGGCGTCGGAGTGCGCATTACTCATCAGCTCATGATTCACCTGATAGCCGTTAAAGCGAGCCTCACGCTCTCTCTGCTCGTCTTCTTGGCCCATGCTGGCCCATACGTCTGTAACCACCCAGTCGGAGCCTTTGACGGCCTCTTTTGGGCTGCGGAAGATCTGAATACGGTCTTTGTTGGCGGCGACAAGTGCTGGATCTGGGTCAAAGCCTTCTGGGCAGGCAATGCGAAGTTCAAAATCACACAAGCGCGCCGCATTGATGTAGGAGTGACACATGTTGTTGCCGTCACCGATCCAGGTGACGGTTTTCCCCTGTGGGCTACCGCGATGTTCGACATAGGTTTGAATGTCTGCGAGTAGCTGGCAGGGGTGATAGCTGTCGGTAAGCGCGTTAATTACCGGCACTTTCGAGTAGGCTGCAAAGCGCTCGATTTTTTCGTGCTCAAAGGTGCGGATCATAATCATATCGACCATTCGCGATAGCACGCGGGCGGAATCTTCAATCGGTTCACCGCGTCCCAGTTGTGTATCGCGGGGCGATAAAAAGATTGCACTACCGCCAAGTTGCGACATTCCTGCTTCAAATGACACTCGTGTTCGAGTTGACGATTTCTCGAAAATCATCCCTAAGACGCGATTGCGAAATGGTTCGTAGCTCGTGCGCGTTGTCAGTGCCGCCTTTTGTTTAATGGCGTCGTCAATAATATCTTTAAGCTCTGACGGGGATAGGTCTAGCAGTGTTAGAAAGTGTCGTAGTGCCATAGGTTTTACTTCGCTTGTTGGAATAGCAGTAGTGGGGCTAGGCGCGTTTAGTTGCGCTAGCCCTTGTAATTACGGTTGTTGAATTACTGCAATTCTAGAATTAAATCGACTACGGTGGAGACGATTTCGCTAGCCTGCGCATCGCTGATAATCAGCGGAGGTAACAATCGAACCGTATTGCCGGCGGTGACATTGATAAGTAGGTTTTTCTCTTTCGCTGCAGCTACCAGTTCGCCGCAGGGCTTACTTAGCTCGATCCCAATCATCAGGCCTTTGCCGCGAATATCTTTGACGATCGCTGTATTGGTTAGGGCTGTTTTGAAAGCTTCGAGCATTGAGTTGCCAAGACTCGCAGCGCGCTCAATGAGTTGCTCGTCTATTAGTGCTTGGGTTGCCGCTAAGGCCGCGTTACACACTAGCGGATTGCCACCGTAGGTTGAACCGTGATTGCCAGGCTGTAATACCTCGGCAGCTTGGCCCTGAGCGAGGCAGGCACCGATAGGTACACCATTGCCAAGCCCCTTCGCCGTAGTGACCACGTCGGGCAAAATGCCGTTGTGTTGGTAGGCAAAAAATTTCCCAGTACGGCCGTTCCCGGTTTGGATTTCATCCAAAATTAGCAGCCAACCCTTTTCGTCGCAAAGTGCGCGCAGTTGGTTGAGGTAATCGCTGGCTGGCACATTCACTCCGCCTTCGCCCTGTATTGGTTCCACCATAACAGCGACGGTGTTGGCGGTACTCGCTTTGCGAATAGCCTCAAGATCGTTATAGGTAACGTGAGTAAACCCTTCTACTAAAGGCTCAAAACCTGCTTTTACCTTGTCATTGCCCGTGGCAGATAGGGTTGCCATGGTGCGACCGTGAAAGCTGCTCACCGTAGTGATCACTTCCGGATTGCTGATACCTTTGCTCTGGCCGTACTTGCGCGCAATTTTTAGCGCGGCCTCGTTGGCTTCTGCACCGGAATTAGAGAAGAATACTTTATCCATTCCCGAGAGTTTTACCAGCAGGGCGCCGAGTGCCTGTTGGGGCTCGATAAGGTAAAGGTTAGAGCAGTGAATTAACTTTTCGGCCTGCTCGCAAATAGCGCGAGTTACGGCAGGATGGTTGTAACCTAACCCGCACACGGCGATACCCGAGAGTGCGTCGAGGTAGCGCTTACCTTCGCTGTCCCACACATAGGCGCCGTCGCCTTTTGTAAGCGTGGTAGTTCTTTCTCCATAAGTATTCATAAGTGCCGACACGGTCATTCAGTGCTCCAAAAACAAAACAGGCAGCGATAGCTGCCTGTACAAGGCGGTCATTCTATAAACAAACATCTGGTTTGTAAAATGCTTGCAGTCGCACCATTTTGGGGACTACTGAGTGAAAATTAGGGTAGCTAATCTGTACGCCTAAAACCGTTCGAAATTTCTACCTTTGCTGGTGCGGTCAGCGCCTTGGGTAGGTTGTTGTAGGCAGTAGAATCGGAAATCGTTACAATGGCCGGCAATACCTGACTAATAAGCTCAGGTTTAGCTAGGCAGCTTAAGTATTGGACAGTAGTCGCAGCACTTATAATGTGTAGCTTTTAATATTTTACTTTTAACACTCAACAGTACGAGGTTTTATCACTGTGGATATCATGGACACCATTAAGCAGCAAATCGAGCAGAACGCGATCATCCTTTTTATGAAAGGCTCACCCAGTGCCCCGCAGTGTGGTTTTTCCATGAAGGCGTCACAAGCGTTGATGGCTTGTGGAAAGCGTTTTGCTTACGTTGATGTTTTATCTAACCCAGAAATTCGTCAGAACCTTCCTGTTTACGCTAACTGGCCAACATTCCCGCAGCTTTGGGTTAACGGCGAATTGGTCGGTGGTTGCGACATCATTATGGATATGAGCGAGAAAGGCGAGTTGAAGACGCTCGTAGACACCATTGATGACAGTGCAAATGGTTAAAACCTAGTCCATACTTGCACCAAAACGGGGATCGTGAAGGGCTGCTTGGCCCAGCGGCAGGAAAGCCTCTGCCAGCGGTGTGACAGCTCGATTCTCGGCTAACAAGGTAAATCTGACGTGGTCCCCGCTGTATTTTTTAGCGGCCTCAGGGAGAGTGCCCATGCAACTGGTCTTGGCGTCTAAAGAATGCGAAACACCTACGGCGGTGTCTTTGGAGGCCGCCATTCAACATTGCTTAGCGGCATCTGCACAAAGTATTTTCATCCTCGCTACAGATGCTGACGGCTGGGATAAAGACCGAGTTGATCCAGTTTTACAAGCCGTTAAAGTTCCGCTGTTCGGCGGTATTTTCCCAAGAATAATCGTTGCCGGTGAGTGCCGTTCCCAAGGTACGCTAGTTTTGGGTTTGGCGTTTTCCTGCGATGTTGTTATTCTCGATTCTCTTTCTACTCTGAATAGCGCAACGGTTGAGAGATGTTTGCTGTCGGCGGAATCAGAACTGTCAAACGCGAAAACAATCATCACCTTAATTGACGGCTTAGCCAATAATATTGAATTGCTAACCGAGTGCCTCTACGACAATTTAGGTCGTGGAACGGCGATGTTTGGTGGGGGGTGTGGCTCGCTAAGTTTTGAGCGCCAGCCAGCACTGTTTAGTAATAGAGGTCTTATCGCTGACGCTGCGGTATTGGCCGCTTTTGACATTCGGCACTCAGCGGGCGTTCGCCATGGCTGGGAAATCCTCGATGGCCCCTACCTTGTTACAGGTTCAACTGCGAACATCCTGAGTACCTTAAATTACGTGCCGGCCTATGAAGTCTATCGCGCAGAAGTTGAACGCCATTCAACATTACGGTTTGCGGAGCAGGATTTTTTTGAAATTGCTAAAAATTATCCGTTGGGTATTTTAGGGCCTGATGGCGATATTGTGGTGCGAGACCCGTTGCGAGCAGAAGGAAACAATCTTATCTGCGTTGGTGAAATCCCTCAAAATACGACGGTTTATATTCTCGAAAGTGATCGTCAGCGACTGGTTAATTCTGCTGCCGATGCGGCTGCCTATGCGATCAATTCTTGCCGCAAGGACAATCGCAATGATTCGGCCAATGTTACGACAGTTATTTTTGATTGTATTAGCCGTTGTTTGTTTATGGGGGAGAGTTTTCATGAGGAGTTGGAAGCTATTATTGCGCAGCTAGATCCTGAAAGCATAGCGTTTGGAGCGCTTACGATTGGCGAGATAAGCACGAGCCGTAATGGCGCGATACATCTTCTAAATAAATCTACGGTTATCGCGGTGTTTTAACATGAAAAATACTCTGCAGCTAATTTCTATTCAGCATGAATTAGGTATGGCGATAGGGTTGAACTTGCTGTTGCGGCCAATGTTAAAACACTTTTCTAGAGTGTGTATGCGGCGTTTAGGTTTAGCGGAAATACACGCGTACTTTTATAGCAGCGAACGTCAGACGGTAAACTTGTCGGTACAGGCCGATGATGAGCTGCTGACATCTTTCTTAAATTTACCTGTTACTGAGTTCGGTTTAGATCAAAGCATCATTAACGATACGTTTAGTAAGTTGCGCGCTGCAAATTCCAGTTATAGCGTACACCAGCGTACCCCCTCAGCGAATACTGATTCTGAGTACGTGTATTTTTTTAATTTAGGCGATTTTGGCTTACTTTCATTACATCGAATGCAGCAACCGCTTGATCAGACTATTTTGAATTTGTTAGTCCCCATCGTTCAACGATTAACGGTCAGTTGTCAGGCCTCAATTGAGCACGAACAACTCCTTCAAGCTATAGCTGCGCGGGATAAAGCGGAACAGCAAATACGTTTCCAACTAAATCACGATGAGCTCACCCAGTTGCCTAATCGCCGTTTGCTGCTCAAACACCTGCAAACGGCTATTGACCATGCTGCGGCTACTGAAAAGATGGGGGCGGTACTTTTTGTCGATTTGGATCGTTTTAAGTCAGTCAACGATACGCTTGGTCATGCCGTTGGTGATGCACTTTTATGTGCAGTAGCGAACGCGCTGGTGTCTGTGGTTGGCCGTAAGCATTTTGTTGGGCGTTTAAGTGGTGATGAATTTGTCGTTATTTTAACGCCAGAGCGCTGTAGCGATGCGGACGCCAAAGTGTGCCTGCGGAAGATATTGCAGCAAGTTCAGCAAGTCTTTATTTTGCCTATCAAAGCAAATGAGCACCTTTTGCAGATAACTCCAAGCATCGGTGTTGAATTTTATCCTCAGGTCGCTATGGATGCCGATGCCGTTTTGCGCAATGCGGATGCGGCGATGTATATTGCAAAATCTCGCGGCCCTAATCAATTTGTTATTTATGATCGCAGTATGTCGGAAGAATTAGAACGACGCCTGGAGATAGAAAAGCAGTTGCAGGTTGACGTGAAGCGTTGTGACCAGTTTTATCTAGTCTATCAACCACAATATACAGACGCGGGTACATGCGTAGGTGCCGAAGTACTGGTTCGCTGGTATCACGCAGACTGTTCGCCAGCAGTGTTTATTCTCGTTGCAGAAGAAACCGGGTTGATTTTAGAGTTAGGTTTCTGGATTTTAACGGAAGCCTGTAATCATTTGCGTGAAATGGAAGTGCGCGGAATTATTGATAATGACTTTGAGAAACTGTCGGTTAATGTAAGTGCCGTACAGTTTAATCAGCCTCGTTTTGTCGAGGAGGTGATTGGCATTATCAATGCCACTGGGGTGTCGGCGAACTTGCTGGGAATAGAATTAACCGAGAGTGCGTTAATTAAAAACACCGAGGATATGGTGACTAAAATTGCACGGCTGTCAGCTTTGGGAATTCATATCTCTATTGATGATTTCGGTACCGGTTATTCATCACTGGCATATTTGAGCCGCTTTCCGGTTGATTCGTTAAAAATAGATCAAGTGTTCGTACGAGATTTACATAGTGACGCAGGTAACCGTGCGGTAGTGGAAACCATTATTGCACTAGGGCAAAGCTTGGGTATTTCGATAGTTGCCGAAGGTGTCGAGACAGAAGAAGAAAAACGGGCGTTAGTGCAAGCTGGTTGTATGTTATTTCAGGGGTACTTATTTAGCCGTCCGTTGGCTCACCAAGATTTTGTAACGTTATTGGAAAATGGATCAGGCGCAGTTAGCGCCATACCTAATTTAAGTGGATCGCGCTAGTGCTACGGATTGTCGTTCGACAAGCGAGGGTACGAATAAGTGTGTTTTGGTTGCCGTTTGGTTTCCGCCTTGACTTAATTCTATCGCTAGATTAGCTGCGTAACTTGCCATTTCTTCAATTGGGTATTCCATTGTTGTTAAGTTGGGACGACAGGCTTTACTTACATATAGATTATCGAAACCAACCACAGATACCTCTCCAGGCACATCTATTCCAGCGTCTTGTAGGGCGTTCATCGCTCCTACTGCCATTAAATCGTTATAGGCAATCAGAGCGGTAAATTTACAACCCTTTTCCAGCAATGCTTTTACGGCATCTTCGCCGCCGCGCATATTAGCGGTGGCCGATTCGATATTGTGTTTGGCGAGCTCTAAACCTGCTTCCGCTAAGGCTTTGGTTACGCCGTTTAAGCGTGTGGCGGGGTCGTTGTTGGCGTAGATGCTGGTGACCACGGCTATATCCTTATGGCCGTGACTGAGTAGATATTCGGTAATTTTCCGTGCCCCGGCTTCGTTGTCCAGCCACACGCAACGATTTGCCAATTGCGGTATAAATCGGTTGATAATAACGAGGCCGGGAATATCTTTCGCTAATTTAATAAGTGTCTCTTCGTCGGAATATTCGCTATGCAAAACAATAGCATCGCAGCTGTGCTCGCGTAGCGAGTAGATAGCGTCCAGTTCGGATTGCGTTTCGTACAAGGAGTTGCTCATTAGGAGTTTAAAGTTTTTTGCGCGCGCGGTGGTTTCGGCTCCGGCAGCTAAACAGCCGAAAAATGTCATCGACAGCTTTGGTGTGACAACTCCGATGGTTTCACTACTCTTGCTAACCAGCGCGCGCGCATTGCTATTGGGGCGGTAACCGAGTTCGGTAATTACTTTTTTAACCCGCGCACGGCAGGCGTCACCAACTTGGCCGCCGTCGTGAACAACGCGGGAGACTGTTGCTGTGGAGACGCCAGCAACGCGGGCGACATCTTTAATTGTTACCATAACTAAGAAAATTTCACTGTAGGGCTAAAAATTAGCGTTAACACAGGTTGTTGAGCCAGGCTCCCAGATTTGTGTAACCATTGCTCGGTGGCGTTGGTAATACACTAACAGAAGCCAAGGCAGCGCACTAAATACAAATGTACCTACCACTAAAATAATACGCATTTGCAACAATGTTGTTGCTGGTTGCGGTTCTGTAAGCAAGGCATCGAATGCCATGAGCTTTAAACTTATTCCTGCCAATAATAGCGCCGCTAGGCTGCTAATACTGAGGGTCCAATTGTGTACTGATGCGAATAAGCCGGCGCGGTTTTGTTGATGTGTTGCGGTATGTTTCGCACTGATATCAGCCATCATAGCCGGTACTAGCACTACCATAGCCGACCAGATTGCACTGCAAAAAACAGCATCGACGACAATGCTGTAACCCGCGCCGGGGGTAAATATAAACCATTTTGCCAGCGCACCTAACATAGTTAACAGGTATACCGCTTTCAGTGTTGTTAGCTTGCCCCACTTTTTGGCGGCATAACTGATGATTGGAAGGTAAATTATGCTCATCAATGCATAGGCGGTGGAGAGCACGGCTTTGGCTGCGGCCGCCTCGGCTAGATTACTATCGAATACAAAATAGACCAGCAGGTAGTAGTCCATGCTAGCGGCGTAAGCTGCGCCACCCATTTGTAAAATGATAAGTGCAATCAATAGTTTAATTGCCGGTTGTTGGGCTACAGCAGTTAAGCTCGCTTGCAGACGGTGTTTGAGCGGTTGGTGGTATAAGGCCTGCGACGTTTTGTACGCGCTGGATCCTTCTTGTGTTAGGGCCTTAGTTATCAAGGGAACACGTACAACCAGCGCCGGAATTATCCCGATTAAGAAAAACACAGCCAAGCCGAGCAGCCCGCCAACCCAGCGCACACCCTGAGTAAGGCTAGTGAAAATACTAAGTTGCGCTAGCGGAAAAACCCATTGATAAATCAGCGAGCCGAATTTTAGAAAATAAGCCGTAAACGCCATTAGCTCGGTGCGTTTATCTGAGTTGTCCGACATCTCATAGGTAAGGCCGGTGAGAGGGACTGTGTAAAATGCATTGGCGATATAAAACAGCATGGCACCGCCGGAAAAATAAGCCAGTTGTGCAACACCGTTCCAGTTGACCGGCACCATCCATATTGAGCTGTAACTAAGCCCTAAGGCAGCTGCGGCGCAAAAAATATAAGGGCGCCTAGGGCCCCAGCGTGAATGGGTGTGGTCAGATAGGTAGCCCGCCAAAGGCGCAAACAGAGCGCCAATAAGAATTGGTAGCGCCATGGCGACGCTCAACCAAAACGGATCAACTCCGAGGGTCATTTGGTAGTAGGGCACGGCGAGAATGGGAATGCCTTGCCCCGCAAAAAATACACTAAAGTAACCTAGGCCTAGTGCAACTCTAGGCAGATTGTTGCTGTGTCGCCGGTGATCACGAGTTGTTTTTATTGGCGACATAGGTTTTTAAATTTGCCGAGGCTTAGTTTTTTGAGGCTTAGTTTCTTGAGACGTAGTTTCCTGAGGCTTTTTTTCAAGCCCATATAAGTATCACGTCATTAATCGAACTGTAGTTGGCCGCGGGCGCCGGAGTCCAAATCGATGGCTTCGATTTTAATCGAGCCTAGGTTTTTTCCGAGTCGCACTAATGCTGTGGCAATACCATCTTCGCTTGCTATTGTCTCTGGAGATATTAATTCCGCATCGCCACTTAGTTTAAACTCAACTTTACGATTGCTCTCGTGGCTGTTTTCGCCCTGTTTGTCGATCAGTTCTGCATACACAAAAAGGGTATCGTTCGGCTGCGCTGCCAGTGAGCTGTGTTCACTATACACCTTAATGGCAACCGCTGGCTTTGGGGTAGAAACGCTGTGGCGTGCGACTTCGACCCCCTTGACCAGCGCACGTGCTTCTAACGTTCCTGGGGTGAAGGCGTCCAGATCAAAACTAAACGGAGCGTGGGCTAGATTTGGATAGCTTTTGCGATCTGGTTCTGCCGTGGCTATCGGCTCGCCATTTAGATAGAGCTCAATCTTATCGGCATTGCTGTACACCTTGAAACGGGTTGCCGATTGCGGCGTCCAGTGGCTGGCGATGTATGCCATATAGCCGGGCCCGATAGGGCCGCTAAAATCGCTGCCGTCACGTTGGCTCTGGAAAAAGTAGTAACTAAATTTTGGCAGTCGTTCGATACTCATAATGCCAGAGGCTTCTAAGTCATCGGCGTAGCC
The DNA here is from genome assembly GCF_001922985.1 of Teredinibacter waterburyi. Lineage (GTDB taxonomy): Bacteria > Pseudomonadota > Gammaproteobacteria > Pseudomonadales > Cellvibrionaceae > Teredinibacter > Teredinibacter waterburyi. The sequence goes on along the minus strand of NZ_MRUH01000165.1, from coordinate 138,830 downwards.
ACGATTGTAGTCGAACATTACCCAGTAGCCATCGGCAAATGCGGGGGTGTTGAAATTGTCGTTGTGGGCTTCGCTGATATTGGCGGCTTGTTGTTGCAGGCGTTTATCGCCTGCACCTAATAGCTGCCGGCTAGAGCGTTCTTCCTGCAGCAAATCGCCCCAGCTGTCTTGATTTAAGCCGGCATTCATTGCGTAGTATTCCCAGTCGCCATATTCTGAAACCACGTAGGGGAGTGTTGATTTTAGCTCGTGGCCTAGACGGTGTTGTCGCGCTTGCAGATAGATATCAAACCCTGGCTCTTGCCAGCCAGCGGAAAACGTTTGTGTGCCGGGGAGTTCTTGGTGTACCGCGTTATGTAATTGTGCAACGAGTTCGGCATCCATTGCCGATTCGTTCAGTGAGCACTCCCAGGCGAGAACCGAGGCATGATTGCGATCGCGGCGAATTAAGTCGCGACAGGTTTGTACCGCGTGTGCGCTAAAGGCTGGATCGGGATTGACATATTGCCAGCCCAAAATCGCATCAATTAATACCAAGCCGAGGCGGTCTGCGGCTTGCATAAAGGCTTTTGAATGCGGGTAGTGAGATAGGCGAACGTAATCGAAACCCGCCGCTTTTATTTTTTCGGCGTCGCGAAATTGTGCGGCGTCGGACATGGCGTAGCCGAGGTAAGGGTATTCTTGGTGACGGTTTACGCCGCGTAAAAACTGCTGTTTACCATTGATGTAAAGTTTGCCATCAACCAGTTTAAATTCACGTATACCAATTTCGGTTGTTTCGATATCACTGACGTCTTGACCGGCCAACACTCGTGTGTGCAATTGATACAAGTTGGGCGTAGACGGGGACCAAAGTTGTGGCTGTTCTACTGTAAGCGTTTGGCTTAGGGTCAGTTGGCCATTGTCTAGCATTGCCGCGCTAATATTGAGTTGTTGTTTATTCGCAGTAATTTCTAACCCTTTGTAGGTCAAGCGCTGTTCAACGGTTATTGATTGCCCGGTCGTTAGTTGTTGGTTTTCCGAGTGCAGGCGAAGGTGTGTTTGAACGTCTAGTTCAGCGAGTGCGTTACTTACTTTGTTGTAGCGAACAAAAATTCCGCCGCCGGCGACTGTTTGGGCGGCAACTGGGTCGCTAATGTGAATAGGGTTTTCGAGCCGTAGCCAAACATTGCGATAGAGGCCGCCGTACATATTAAAGTCGAGCTGAGCTAGTGGCTTAGGCCCGGTAATTTGGTTGTCGCGATTGTCGATCTGCACATACAGGGTGTTGTCGCCGCTTGTTAAGTGCTCGCTAAGGTCAACCGAAAAGGGTAGGTATCCGCCTTTATGGTGGGTAATTTTCTTACCGTTTAGCCAAACGTCAGCAATGGTCATTGCGCCTTCAAAGTCGAGAATAATACGCTTGCCTTTCCAGTTTTCTGCGTTCGGGTTGAAACTAATAGTTTTTTTGTACCAGGCATCGCCTTGCCATTGATCGTTAACAATGCGCGGTTCGATATTGGCACTGTGCGGAAGGTTTACGGGCTGCCATTCCTGTTGGTTGAGTGCATCTTCTAGTGTGGCAGCACTTGAACTTTTAAAGAAGTTCCAGCCGCTATTGAAATTCTGGCGAGCAATGTAATTGCTTTCATCTATATTCGCCGCATTATTCTGACTGTTGATGCTAATGTCGGTTTTCGTATTCCCTGCGCTGTGCTCCGACTGACCACAGCCGGATAGCGTTAGTGATAGCGTAATCAAAGGTAATGCTAGTAGGGGGAACAGCGGGCGGTAAGCAGTTTTAAAAATAGTCATATTATAAAGTTTTCGCTAAGGTCAAAATTTATTGTTGAGCGCTGCGTATTATCGAAAAAATATCGAACGCGGGCAGTGCTTCATTGTTGTTATTGGCATCAAAGAAACTGGCATTTTCCCAGTGGCTACCGGTTCCCCACTGAGTTTTGCACTGCGTGCTAACCCATGCGGGTTCCCAATAAATTAACCCGCTACCGTCACCGTCAACAATTTCGCTGAGTAGGTCGAACAGGTATTTTTTTTGATGTTCCGGCGTGGCGGAATAGCCGTCGACTAATGCATTTTCGGCGAGCACGTTATTCGCGTCGTCAAAATTATTGAGTGTCCAAGGGTAGGCGGTTTCAACAACGACTACGGGTTTGCTGAATTTTGAACGCAGTGTGGCTATTGCATTGGAAACTTGTTCTATTGGATAGCTGGACCACTGGGCGTAGTAACTTAAACCGATGGTGTCGAATTCAGTAACGCCCGCGGCAAATGCGGCATCGAACCATAATAAGGCATTTTCTGGCTGGGCAATATGTAGCACGCGGTTAAGCACTGTATTGTGGTTGCGATTGTAGTCGCTTACAGCGCGCAAGCCGCTGTTTATTAAAGTGGCGTTACGGGCCCAGTTGATTGGCTCGCTAGTGTCATTATTTTCATTGCTGTTATTGTTGGGCAGCTGCATAACTTCGCGATTGATTTCGTTTCCTACCTGTACCATTTGCGGCAGGCTGTCACTTGCTTGCAAGCTTTGTAGGGTGTCGTAGGTGTATTGGTACACCTCTGCGGCAAGTGCGTCGGTGTCGTTGTATAAATGTTCCCACGCGGCTGGAATTATTTGTTTCTCTGGGTCTGCCCAAGTGTCGGAGTAGTGGATGTCCAGTAGAACTTGCATGCCGGCGGCATGGGCACGTTGAATCGTGCGAGTAACATCGGCCAAGGTTGAGTAATTTGTCCAAGCCGGTGTATGCCACAATCTTACGCGAACGATATTAGCGCCTGCTTGTGCAAACAGCAGGTAGGGGTCGATGGCTTCACCTTGATATTGATAGCTCGCGCCACAATCTTCCATTTCGTTTACATAAGACAAATCTGCACCTAGATAAAAGGGCTTGTCTGTTGGAATACTAATTTGTGTTGTTTCAGTTCCGGCGTTGTTGGTGTTTGTATTTTCAACGTTTGTGTTGGGGCTATTAGCGTTAGCATCTTGCTGACGTGTGCCGCCCGCACCGCAAGCGCTCAGTAAAATAGATAAGGCGCTAGCGACGATTAACGGCCTAGTTAAATTTAACAATACTGTGTTGAGTTTACATTTGTTGTAAGTAGTCATAGTCGTGTTTCATGTTGGTTTTACATCGTCTTAGCACAACGCAGTTGGACATAACAGCGGTTGACTATAGTTGCTGTCGGGATAACTTTTTGAGTCTGGCGTCATCAAAAAAATCGGCCGGTTTCCCGGCCGATAAATCGATTACTTCTTTAGCTAAAATCTAGAGCGATAAGGTGATCGCTGCTGTTATGGCTAATGTAATCGACAGCCTGCTGAAATAAGTTAATAGCATACTAAGTAATTCGTTAACGGCATTAAAGCTTCCAGCTAAAGCCTAGGCTGTAGCGTTGGCCGAATTCTTCGTACTTGTTAATGTGCGAAGCATTGTTCGACTCAAGACCGTAAACGCGATAGGGCTCGTTGGTTAAGTTGCCAACTTGCAGCATCACTTTTAGGGACTCGTCGATCTCATAAGAGAGGCTAAGATCAAAATAGCCCTCGGCCGAGTTTACCCCTTCCTCACCCATTACGCGGTTGATATCACGCTGGAAATCGCTGCGGTAATTATACGAAAGCCGGCTTTCAAACCCATTCATATAGTGCCACAAGGTTGCGGTACCTACATGCTTTGATAAACCGGTTAAGCCAAAAGGTTCGGCGTTAAGCGGTGTGCCTTGGCGAATATCCGATTCTGCATAGGCGTAGTTGGCGTATACGCCTAAGCCTTTTAGGAATTCCCCTGGTAGAAAATCAAACGATTGCTGATATAGCAACTCGTAGCCGCGAATATAGCCACCTTCGCCGTTAACCGGCATTGATAAGCTGTAGTCTGTGCCGTCTACGGTGATGGTTTCGGCACCAGCTTGGCGCGCGATGTAGGTATCCATGTCTTTGTAGTAGAGGGTTGCGGCAAGTGAATTACTCTCGCCGAAATACCACTCATAGGTTAAATCTAATTGATTGGCTCGAAAGGGTTCGAGTTTTGGGTTGCCAGAACCGGATTCGCCGGGGTTCGGCGCCCATTGATCCTGACCTATGTCGACCGCAGGGCTGAGGAAGTCGAGTGGCGCACGAGCAATGGTTTTTGCCAGAGCGAAGCGCACCATCGTTGCGTCGGTTAGCTCAAAGCTGACGTTTAAGCTGGGTAAAATATCGGTATAGCTATGGGAGAAGTCGACAGCTTCGGCGGAGGCGGGTACTTCTACCCAAGTGCCGGAACCTTCGGGCTGTTCTACCCACACACTTGTCGATAGCACTTGACTACCGTGTGCGCCTGTTTTGGTTTCGACTGCGCGTAAACCGATGTTACCGCTAACTGGAACGGAACCCCAGTTGCTGCGAAAATTTAATTGCGCATAGGCGGCATTAATTTTTTCGGTTACGCGCCAACTGGCAAGCTGGTCATCGTTGTCGCCAACTGCGGGGTTGGCAATTGAACCAAAGTAGTAGGCAATTGCCGCTTCGCGGTCGAGGGTCATGTAGCTCGGCAAATCAGACCAATAGCTCGATGAACCTGAATCGATAACAAGGTTGGCAGGAATGGGCTCGCCCGCGTTTTGTGATATTGGTTGGTCCCAAATTTGCGCGTCGAGGGATTTTTCGCGATCGGATAGGCGTGCACCGACCACCAACGAAGTGAAAAAGCCATCGTCAAACTCGCGCGTGCCACTCAGGTCTATAGCTGTAATGGTGTCCTTGCCTGATGCCAAGGGTTGAACCGTTAAGGATTCAACCGCGTTTTGGCTGGGGTCAGTGAGATCGATACCTGCATCGAGTGCAAAGGTCATGCGGTCATCGCTGTTTCCGGCAAAGGTTCCGCGCATATCGCTGGAGCTATTGCTGGTGCGCAGCGAGTGCCAGCGGCGGTCGCGGTTGGTTTGTGAGTGAGATAGATCCGCGCCGAGTGTCCACTGGTCCAGTGTCCACGCAAGTGTCAAGCCTTGGCTAAGTAGCTCATCGGTTTGAATGAATTGTTCGTTAAGGCTGCGCAGGGAGCTCAATCCCACATTTGCGGCCAATACATCCTCGGCATCGGCATCGGAGTTACTGAAACCGGTCGCTGTTGAATTCTGGATAAGCCACTGGCGCTCGTAGGTTGAGTCGATATTGAAGTCAAAGCCGCGCTGCTCTTCGTCTATGTCTAGCTTTGAATAGAACAGGTCGTAGTTTAAGTTGAAGTTGACATTGGGTTCCCATTCGATCACGCCCATAGCGCCGATCCGCGAGTCTTTACCACCGCGCACTAAAGCGGCACCGCCCCAAGGGGCGTTAAAGTTTTTACCTTCGGTATCGTTCCACTGTGTGTTGTGCCAGGTGTCGCCATAGTTCCATAGTTCGGCGCGCTGGGTTGCGATGGCTTGACTTTGGCCCGCGATTCCCACGGCCACGCCTAGGGTGTCGTCAGCGAATTTATCGATGTAGGCGAGGCTGAAGCGATGGCCCAAGCCGCTGTTATAGGCATCGTCTATATCTTGCCCTTGTTCGTAAAGCGAGGCGCGCACATTAACCGCGATAAGTCGCTCGTCGTAGTCAAGAGGGGCGATGGTTTCGAGATTTACCGTGCCGGAAAGCCCGCCTTCAATCATCTTCGCCTGCGGTGTCTTATAGACTTGCGCGGCGTTAATCAGCTCGGCGGGGAACTGGTCGTAGCGAACGTTGCGGTCTTCTTCTACGGTCGCCACTTCGCGACCGTTTAGGGTGGTTAAGCCCAGCTGGCCGCCCATGCCGCGAATTGAAATTTGGCTGCCGTTACCGCGATCGCGATCCTGGGCGACGCCAGGGAGGCGGGCTAAGCTTTCGGTTATCGAGGTGTCAGGCAGCTGGCCTATGTCTTCTGCAGAAATGGCTTCTATCACGCTATCGGAATTGCGCTTTAGTTCGAGCGCTGAGCGCAGGCTTTTTTGGTAGGTGCCTTGAATGATAACTTCTTCCACCGCTGGCGATGAATCTTGCGGCGCGTCGGCCTGCTGAGCGTGAACATTTAATGCCGCGCCGCAGAGGCCTAAGGTAGCGACCAAAACGCATCGGCTGGCGTGGGTGTTGGCGAAAGTCATGTGTTTATTCTTATGCATGGGGTCCCCCTCGTGCTCTCATTCTATTTATTGTAGTCAGCGGTGAAGCCACTGCTGGCGTGTTTGCGCTATTGATTGCTGCTGCCGTGTCGGTAACTGCAGGCTAATATGGCGCACGGTTTAGTTAGGCTTGGTATCTAGTTAGATAGGTTAAAACCGAGCTTAACCGCAATCCTTTGAACGCCTTCACAGTACGACTTATACGTTTACCTTAACAGGCGCTAGTTTTATGCTTATAATCCAACTAATGCGTAGGGTAAACGTTTTCCTTGTTTTAGTAAACCCTCGCTAAATAGCGTCTACTCGTGAATTTTTCGTCGGTTTTTTTATTGCCGCTTAAAGGCTGTATAAACCGCGCTAGATGCTACCAACATAACAATAACGCGCAGGATCGCGGGTGGTGACGAGTGTTGAGCTTATTGCTTGGTTACCACCTATGGCAGCACCTGTATTTATCTCTACAGACACGAAAGGTGTTCATCATGAACCGAAAAAATACATCAATAAGGTCTTCCGGCGTTCGGTGGATAGCAGCCGGCTTGGCGCTTGGCTTGTTAACACTCGGCTCGGTGGGTGCAGCAGCATTTACCAAGGGTGCCGATATCAGCTGGCTAACGGAAATGGAGGCCTCGAACTATCGCTTTAACAACGACCAAGGGAACGAGCAGAATCTTTTCAGTATTCTTAAAGATCACGGTATGGACTCGATTCGTTTGCGCGTTTGGGTTAATCCGAACGGCGGTTGGAACAATACTGCCGATACCATTGCCAAGGCACGTCGTGCTCAAGCTGCCGGTATGCGGATTTTGATCGACTTCCACTACAGCGACAGCTGGGCCGACCCTGGCCAGCAAAACAAGCCGAGCGCGTGGCGTAATTATTCGTTTGATGAGCTGATGACGGCTGTTTGGCAACATACTCACGACACTCTAACCGCATTGAAAAACGCTGGGATCACACCTGAGTGGGTACAAGTAGGTAATGAGACCAACAACGGTATGTTGTGGGAAGACGGCCGCGCTTCTACCAATATGCGTAACTTCGCCTGGTTGGTGAATAGTGGTTACGATGCCGTGAAAGAGGTGTTCCCCAGCGCTAAAGTGGTTGTGCACATTTCCAACTGTCACGACAACGGCTTGTTTCGCTGGATATTCGACGGCCTACGAGATAATGGCGCCAGTTGGGATGTCGTCGGCGCTTCAAGTTACCCTACGCACGCTGAAAATATGGATTGGCGTACCGCCAATAGTCGCTGCTTAAGTAATTTGAACGATATGGTGTCGCGTTATAACACTGAGGTTATGGTTGCCGAGGTGGGTGTACCTTGGGATCACAGCGAGGGCAAAGCCATAGTCGCCGATGTTATTAGCAAGGTGCGTCAGGTTAACAATGGTCGCGGTATTGGGGTGTTTTATTGGGAGCCGCAATCCTATGATTGGAAAGGTTATTCTATGGGGGCTTGGAACCCAAATACCCGTCGGCCTACCACTATAATGGACGCGTTTTTAGAGGGTGGATCTGGCGGTAGTTCTAGTAGTAGTTCAAGTTCATCTAGTTCTTCGTCCAGCAGCAGTTCTAGCTCGTCTTCGTCCAGCAGTTCTTCAAGTAGCAGTTCTTCAAGTAGCAGTTCCTCTGGGGCTGGAGGCTCTGAAGCTTGTAATTGGTACGGACGCAATTATCCCTTGTGTAATAACAGTTCAAGCGGTTGGGGCTGGGAAAACTCGCAAAGCTGTATTGGTCGTTCTACCTGTAACGGTCAGCCTGCTCCCTACGGTGTCGTTTCAACTGGCGGATCAACCAGCTCATCGAGTTCCTCCAGCTCTTCAAGCTCGAGCAGTTCTTCTAGCAGTTCGTCGAGTAGCAGTTCGTCGAGTTCTAGCTCAAGTAGTTCGTCAAGCAGCTCGTCGGGTGGCGGTGGAACCTGTAATTGGTACGGTACCTCATACCCTATGTGTGAAACCACGCAGAGCGGTTGGGGCTGGGAAAACAATCGTAGTTGTATCGCGCCATCAACCTGTAATTCACAGTAACGGTAGTCCATCTTTAGCAATATTTTGCAACCCTTGGCCAAGCAATCGCTTGGCCATTCACTTTGTGACAGAGTTCGCCACGCGGCACAGCACCGCGTGGTATCCCTCGAAAACGTTAACCAGATTGATTCTCAAGTTGAGTAAATTCTCCGCTTGTGTGGAATAATGCGCGGCTAACAGCGCTCGCGCTTACCCAAAAGAGTTTGCCTGCCTCTATTGTTTTATCCAGTATCAAAATTTGCGCTAGCAAACACTAAGCCGCAGCGTGGTATGACTCTATAAAAATAATAAACGACGTTTTCAGGGCTTTATAAGATGAAATATTGGCTAAATACCACGTTGCAACACGACAACTTAGTGGTGCTGGCAAAAACGGGAATTTTGATTGGCAGTTGTGCGCCGGAGCAGGTCGATAAATTACAGCTGGCACTGTCTAAACGTATCAATCCTGTTCGAGTTCTCGGCAAGCACGCCGTAAAGGTCATTACCTTTGCACAGCTAAGATGCATCGATTGGCTGCACGACGGGCGCAGTATCGACTTACTTCTAGACGGGAAGGGCGGGCGTCAGCTAATCGAATTTCACGATAGTCGCGCTCGCGCAAGCTGTGTCCAGTTGTTAGAAAAGCTACTCCCTAGTAGCCTCCCCAAAACTCAGCGCACCAGGGTTCCTTTGGTGGCCCTAATTCTGCCGCTACTAGGTATTCTGGTTTCGGCCTTTATTGCCTATCGACTTTTAAACACCCTGTTTTGGCCAGGCTTAGCGATTGGTTTGGGCGGGGCAGTCGTGGGTATAGGTACGATTGTTTACTCCTTTCTTAACCCCTACGAGCAACTTTATTGGGGCGTGCGTAAACAAAAAACGCGCGCACTAGCGGTGTCGCTTGTGATTGGTTTGGTCATCTTCGCGGCAGGGGCGTATCTAGCGATTCAAGTCTTACCCTATCACTACGGTAGTGGCGCACTATTGGCGAGCTATAAAGCTGAACGCTTAATGCCAGACAAGGTCGAGGTGCTTCAGCGCCGAGGCGCGGATATTAATCTTGCTGATGAGCGTGGCGATTATTTGGTACATCTTGTTATCGCCGCACGCCAGCAGGCCTTGTTAGGCGCAGCAATAAAAGCGGGCGCAGCGTTAGATGTAACTGATGCAAACCAGCTAACCCCGCTTGCCAAAGCGTTTCAAACCGACAACCTTGTGGCGGCTATGGCGATTTTATCGGCCGGACGCGGCTTGGGAAGCCCGGAAAACCTATTGGAATTACTTGCGACAACCAATTTTGATCGAGCCCTGCTGGAAAAAATGCGCGAGCGGGGGTTTTCATTAATGGCCACCACCGCCAACGGCGATAATCTGTTGAAGATTGCGCTGCAAAACAACGCCAATATCGACACCATCGCCTTTTTGGTTGACGCGGGAGTGGACCAAAACTTTCGTATTGAAGACATGTCTGCTGCGGCCTACGCGGCCTTTAATGGGCGCTCAGACGTTGCCCAGTTGCTTACCGGGGAGTTAGCCGAAATTATGGCGCAGCAGCAACAGAGCGCAGCGCAAAAAGTCGATGCCTATTTAGATGCCGAAGCGGCCCAACTGGCTGTAACCACACAAGCGCTGGCGCTGTACGATGCGGATTACGATATCGATAGTGCCGCAGACCTGGTTGCGGCTCGACGCGATGCAACCCAATCGATAGCGACCGAGCAGGCGGTTAGCGCCTATGTTATTGCCGAGCAGGCACTTGCCTACAGCCGTTTATGCGATCAGATCGGCTACGGTCGCAGCCCACAATTACGTGCTCGAACAGATGCTTTTCACCTGAAGCAACAAGCGGCCATTGAAGCGGTCGATACCCTTGTAGCTAGTGGTCGAACGCTTGAAGGTATGGTCCCGCTCCATCTCCAAGAGAATATTGACCGCGGTATTGAGGCGTTAGAACAGCGTTTCTCCAGTGGCGGAGAAGCGAATCGACCTATGCTGATTCGGGAATGCGACACTATGTTGGCTCGAGTTTCCGGCTAGGTGAATCTAGTGACAATCGAGCGAAGTTGAAATCGACGAGATCTATTTGATACTAATTCTCGTTTGCATTAGTATCCCCTCCTTAAATCAGACGGCAATACTAACGTCGACAATGCCCTCAGGGCTTTTTTAGCCCCAAGGGCTGTGCAACGAAGAGAATAATGGCAATCACAACAGAAGTCGCTAAAGGCTGCAATCTAAACGGCTCAGATACTCTGAATCTTGCGCTTCGCGTGATAGTCACAGTCAAGTTGAGAGCTATAGTCATAGGTCTGTTGTTTGCGACGCTGAGCCTTATAGTGAAAGCCGATATGGTGCCGCAAACTGAGGCTAGCGCCGCCAATAACTTTATTGCGAGCGTTTTTAGTACTCCGCCAGTGGTGAAAACACTGTGGTTAAACAAAGCCAGCAAAGCAGAAATCGATTCGCAGTTGGATTACCAAATAAAAACGCTGCGTATTCGCTATTGGCGAGACACTAAGCGTACCGCTTGGATTTTAGATGAAATCGGCAAAGAACAGCCAATCACCATTGGTGTTGTCGTAAACAACGGGGCTATTGAGCAGGTGCAAATTTTGGCCTATCGAGAGAGCCGTGGCGGAGAAGTTCAACAGGGCTTTTTTACCGATCAATTTGTTGCCGCAACACTTAGTCGCAATGAAGAGAATACCCAAGACCAAAAAAATCTCGATTTGAACAAATCCATCGACGGTATAACCGGTGCAACACTGTCGGTGCGCGCAGTAAAGAAAATCGCAACCTTAGCGCTTTATCTTCATGATTTGGCGCTAGCAAACTAGAATTACGCAGGCCCATTGTTACGGTTTGGTGGTATTCTTCCGATAAGATTCACGTGTTAATTAATCTATGGCTGCTTCTTCTGATTCTCGCAGTACAAAATCTTCCTACAAACGCCTAGTTACGCTCTGGCATCGACGAGTCGGTATTGTTAGCGCGTTATGTATCGTGTTTTTATCGGTAACGGGCGTTCTGTTAAATCATAGCGATCAGCTAAGTCTTTCCAAACAGTTTGTTCGTTCACCACTATTACTCAAGTTGTATGGCGTCTCGATTCCGCAGGCTGTCGGCTTCCAGCTAGAGCATGCTTCAGAACATAGGCTTGACGTGGTTATCAGCCAGCTGGGGACGCAAATCTTCAGAGGTGGCGAGCCTGTTGGGCGCTGCGACACCGCGTTAGTGGGCGCTGTGTCGCTGCAAGACCTTATTGCTGTGGTGTGTGCCGAGCAGTTGCTGCTGTATACGGCTGAATATGAATTAGTTGAATCGGTATCGCGATTACAGGGCCTGCCAACACCGATCATTGCCGCACAGACATGCGGGGCAACAACCGATAGTGCTGAATTATCCAGTGAACTCAATAGTGAGTCTGATGCTCGCGGGCTGTGTATAAAAACAGCAAACGCGTCTTACTGGGCGAACCTCGATAGCCTGGATTGGCGTAACTTGGCAAAAACGTCGGAAAAGTGGCCACAACCTGTGGTTATTTCTCAGGAGTTAAAACAATTGATGTCGAGCGCTTACCTGGGGACTAATATTACATGGGCGCGACTTGTTCAAGACTTACACGCAGGCCGATTTTTGGGTCGCCTAGGCCCTTTTTTAATGGATGCGGTCGCCGGCATTTTTATGGTTTTGGCAGTAAGTGGTTTATATTTATGGTACAAAGCAGGTCGCAAAAAAAGTCGCACCAGTAAGTAGTACGATCTTGAGGCAGCGATTAAACCGACTCTAAATACGCGGAATTACTGAATGGCAGTAACCATCCCTGGCTACAAGTTGGCATGCACGCTTGGTAAAGGCGGTATGGCCACGGTATACCTAGCCGAGCAGGAAATATTTGAGCGGCAGGTTGCGCTCAAGGTAATGTCACGCGCGCTCGGTGAAGATGATACTTTTGGCCAGCGCTTTTTCCGCGAAGCCCGTATTGTTAGCCAATTGGCCCACCCGAATATCGTTACCGTTTACGATGTGGGGGTACACGAGGGAATCTACTACCTCTCAATGGAATACATTGAGGGCGACGATCTAAAAACAGCCCGCAAATTTCTTACCCTAAAACAAAAAATTAATACCATTATCGATATCGCACGGGCACTCGACTATGCCGGTAGTAAAGGGTACGTGCACCGCGATATTAAACCCGAAAATATAATGTTTAACTCTTCGGACGGGCGCGCCATCTTGATGGATTTTGGTATTGCTCGTGCGGCGGAAAGCGACCAGAGTATGACCCAAACGGGTACCGCTATCGGTACTCCTCATTACATGAGCCCCGAGCAAGCGAAGGGCAAGCAGGTGGACCACCGCTCCGATCTCTACAGCCTTGGGGTTGTGTTCTATTTGCTACTCACCGGCCGAGTGCTTTTTGATGCTGAGTCGGCGGTCGCTATTGGCATTAAACACATTACCGAACCGGTGCCGTTGTTACCTGATGGAATGGGTGCATTACAGCCTATATTAGACGGTCTACTGGCGAAAAAGCCCGAGTCACGCTATCAGGTGGCGGCACAATTAATTGCAGATCTCGAGCGGCTTGATGTCCGTTTACTTGAGCAATCTATCGCTTACGCTGATTCGAATGCAGCCGAGGCGGCTCGTCCAGCGAACGACCGCAACGCCATAACACAGCCAATGCGCGGGGGAAGTGATCTAGATGAGAGCTTCAACTATAGTGGCGGCCGCGAGAAAATTACCGTTGTTTACGACGATCAGGATGCCGGTTTAAATACTGGGCGCAGCTTTATTCCCTACGTGCTGTTATTGACCGTTATCGTGGCAACCTTTGGTTGGGTGGGTTACCAGTATCAACCGGCATTGGTAAAGCCTTGGATCGAAAAGAGTGGTCACCTGGTGCTGGATACCTTCGGGTCGGCGATGAGTTGGACGCGTAACCTATTCGAGCCGGATAGCGATGCTTCGAATGATTCATCTGCTGTGAATCCAAAACCGAAAGCGCAAAATCCAGTCCCCAGCAAGGTTACAGATCGCACAAGCACCAATAACGGAGAGGCGAGCGCGGTTATTAAGCCTAAGCCCACAGCGACTAAACCCTCAGTCAAAGCCACTTCTCCAGCCCCCGCAGCTGCGAACATCAACACCTTAACTGAGCACTATTACGCCAAAATCCATACGCTCAACAATTTATACGCGCAAGACGGTACTTATCTGGGGGATTTGGTGGCGGCATATCGCGCCTTGTTGGCCGAGTTTCCGAAAGAGCTAAAAGCACAAGAAGCTCTAGACCTCATTAAAGTTAACGAGTTTGGCAAGGTGCGAGATCTTGCCGAGGCGGGGGACCTTACTGCTGCGAAGGCCCGTTTACGCCAGTTGCAGCCGATGTTTGCCTCATGGTCTGGCTCTGAGTTTGCGGCGTTGGAGAGTTGGGTGGATGAACGGGTACTGATTGATAAGTACCTGCGTCAAGCGCAATCATTGCTGCAAGATGGCTCATTGATTTACCCGAAAACGCCAAATGTGATTCAACAATATCAAGCGGTACTAGCCATAGAGCCCCAACACGCCGAGGCTTTGGCAGGGGTAGATAATGCACTTGCGATGGTGTTTGTGCAGGCCAGCGAGCGTTATCGCGCCAACCAGTTGATGGCTGCAGAGCAGCAATTACAGCAACTGTTGCAGGTTGCTCCGAATCATTCCGACGCACTGGCGCTCAACAAAAAGATCTCCGCGATTCAGTGGACACGTAGAGCCATTGCGCGAGACCTAGAAAAAGCGCAGGCGCGAATGGATGAGGAGGCGTACTTTATTCCGGCTGGTGACGCCGCTTACCATTATTACACTAATGTATTGGAACGAGATGAAGACAACCGCATTGCACGTGAGGGTATGGTGCGTTTAGTCGATGCTTTTGCCAGCCATATTTGGCAGCTAATGGGACACGAGGGCGCTGCGCAAGCCCAGGCCGAACTCAATGTGGCACTTCAATATCTACCGAGTAACGCTCGCCTAAACTCATTATCTCAAGCGGTTGCCGAGATGCTCAGCAGTTCCCCACCGTCTAACTAGTTCCACACCGTTCTGTACCCCGCAATTTAACCTTAATTCTGTACTTGAGCCTTAGCTCAGCAATTAAACCTGCTTTCGCGCGACGCTTTGCTATTCTTTATGTATTCGTTGATTCTGGCTTAGTCATAGCTTGGCTTCTGCCCAGCTCTAGTCCAAATAAGGAAAACATAGTGAGGGTGTTTCTTGGCGGTGCAGCCGGTGAGGTAATCGAGAAGCTAAAATCTTTGTGCAGTGAGTATGACTGCCATCATGATTATGCTAATGACTTGGTGGGTGCAAGAAAGCTTTTGGATGCGGGGGTGTTTGATCTGGTGTGCCTTGCGCAGTACTTTGACGACGGTTCTGCCTTTGAGTTATGCCGCGAAATACGTGGCCAGCTTAAATGGCAAGAGTGCCCGGTTCTACTGATTACCGAGCGTTCACAGCCGGCGCTTATCGAAAAAGCCTTTGCTTCAGGCTTTAACGAAACCTTTAGTTTGCAGCAGCTGCCTAATTTCCAAGCGTTTATCCATAACTTTTCTCGAGCCCGCCATCCGATAGAGGGACGGGTGTTGTTAGTCGAGGATTCGCCATCACAACAGCGAATGGTGGAAGCGGTACTCTCAAGAATTGGTTTACAAGTAAAAATCTGCGCCGACGCGCATTCGGCTTTAGCATTGTTTGAGACGGAAGATTTCGACTTAATTATTACCGATGTGGTCCTCGAAGGAGAGCTAACAGGGTTGGATCTTATCGGCCGTATCCGCACCCAGTCACGCGCTCAAGCCAGTACACCGATTCTGGTAATGTCTAGCTATCAATCTCAGGCGCAGCGCGTTGAACCCTTTCGTATCGGCGCGAGCGATTATGTGTCCAAGCCGCTCGCCATCGACGAACTATTGGCGCGCGCTCGTCGGTTAATTGAATCTCATAAATTATTGCAGCAAGTTCACGAGCAGCAGCTGTCGTTAGAGCATGCCAACGATGTTATGACGCATATGCTAAGCCGAGTCAGTCACGAATGTCGGAACTCCGTGAATATCGTTTTGGGTGTGACACAGTTACTGAGGCGTAAAGAAACATTTAGCGACGCGCAAAATAAAAAATTAGACACCATTACCAGCGCCACACGGCACCAGCTGTCGCTGTTGAACGATATTTTGGATTTCACTCAGCTGGAGTCGGGGGAAATTGAACTCAATTTAGAAGTGGCTGAAATTCGTGAGCTGGTAGACGATGTGGTGAGTTTGTTCGTTTATTCCTGTGAAGAAAAGAACTTGGCGCTAATGACAGAGTATGCGGATAATCTACCTAAACACTGTGAGCTCGATGTTCGCTTAGTTAAGCAAACCTTGATAAACCTGTTATCAAACGCCGTAAAATTTACGCTTAAGGGGCAAATCAAACTGCGTGTGTGGGTTGAGCAAAACACCTTAAGGTTTGAGGTGTCTGATTCTGGACCAGGAATAGCGCGGGACGAAGTCAGTTTGCTGTTCTCAGCATTCAAGCAGACCTCCACCGGTAGACTTTCGGGCACAGGATCTGGCTTGGGGCTGTCGCTTTGCTCGGCTTTTGCAACCGTAATGGGAGGCGAACTGGCTGCAACCTCGGTTTTAGGCGGGGGCAGCCAGTTTCGGTTAACTTTACCTCTAACAACTCGTTAGAAATAGTGTTGATAGCGATTAGCTACTCATTTTTGCCTGCAGGTAATTCTCAATTCCAATTTTCTCGATAAGACTGAGCTGTGTTTCTAGCCAGTCGACGTGCTCTTCTTCGTCATCGAGTATCTCCTGAAACAAATCGCGTGATACATAATCACGTACAGTTTCACAGTAAGCGATGGCGTCCCGCAGATCTGGAATCGCTTTTAGCTCAAGCTTCAAATCACAGGCGAGCATCTCTTGGGTGTTTTCGCCGATCATTAACTTACCTAGATCTTGCAAGTTTGGCAGCCCTTCCAGAAACAAAATACGTTCAATTAGTTTGTCCGCATGTTTCATTTCATCGATGGACTCTTCGTATTCATGCTCGGCCAGCTCTTTTAGGCCCCAATCTTTGTACATGCGGGAATGGAGAAAATACTGATTAATGGCAACCAGTTCATTGCTGAGGGAAAGGTTCAGAAATTCAATAACTTTGGCGTCGCCTTTCATAGGAGCGCTCCTTGTTTTAGGGGTGGGGGATGGGGGGAAGTGTGCGCACCGGCGTGAAGTTTGTCAAACGTCACGAGGCAGATCCAACGGTAGGTGTTTAGGGTGACAGCGGTATTTTGACTGGCGGGCACTACGGGGAATGACTGAATAAAAACTAACCTGCTAAATAGTATAACCCTTGGCTGCTATTCTCTGTTGCTGCGAGTGTTTCAGTGATGACTTCGCGGGCGAGACAGGCACATTTACCGCACTGGCTGGCGACGCCAAGCTGTTTACGCACGGCACGCAAACTTTCGGCACCGTTGTCTACGGCGTCACGAATTTGGGTGTCGGTAATACCTTTGCATAAACATACGTACATAGTGTGTTACTCGTGGTGTGTGACCTACTAGTTACGGCGCAATAAGGTGATGACGTTCCAGCTGCACCGCTTACCTTTATGAATAATGGATAATTTACTGCGAACAAGAATGATTGTCAATTAGATTCATAGTCCGTTTTTCAGGGAAAGGAGTGCCAAATTGGTGTTATGTGAATAAGTAGGGCGTTATCGTTTGTGATCTTATTGAAGTTATTTAGAAATTTAATGAAAATGCGGTCTGCCAGCGTGTATCATTACCGCTCGCTATTAATTGCATTGCTTTGATTGTATTGTTTTTGTACAAAGCGGGGCGGTCAGTCACAGTTTCGCGTAACGCGGGTATCCATCTCACGACAACATCAACTCACTTCCAGGGAGACAACCATGGGCGTTTTAGTCGGTAAATCTGCACCAGACTTTACAGCACCAGCTGTATTGGGCAGCGGTGAAATCGTAGACAGTTTCAATTTTGGGGAAGCCACGAAAGGTAAGAAAGCGGTTGTTTTCTTCTACCCGTTGGACTTCACTTTTGTATGTCCTTCTGAATTATTGGCTTTCGATCATCGCATCGCCGAGTTCGCAAAGCGCGGTGTAGAAGTGATCGGTGTTTCCATCGATTCTCACTTTTCACACAACGCATGGCGCAACACCGCTGTTAATGATGGCGGTATTGGCCCAGTTAAGTACACCCTTGTAGCCGATATGACGCACGCTATTTGTAAGGCCTACGATGTAGAATCTGAAGGCGGTGTTGCTTACCGTGGTTCGTTCTTGATCGATGAAGACGGTTTGGTTCGTCATCAGGTTGTTAACGATTTGCCTTTAGGTCGTAACGTTGACGAAATGTTGCGTATGGTTGACGCATTGGCCTTCCACCAGGAGCACGGTGAAGTGTGTCCAGCTGGCTGGAAAGACGGCGATAAAGGTATGGATGCTTCCCCTACGGGCGTTGCAGCTTATCTTTCTGAAAACGCCGATAAACTTTAAGTTTCAAAGCGTTGTCAAAAACCGGCTTATGCCGGTTTTTTTTCGTCTGAAATTGGGTCTAAGCTTTGATCTAAGGCGCTATGAACTTGTATCGGGGAGTTCGTGCTCCTAGGGCGATTTACAATCTAGAGGTTCCTTCGCTGTGAATCTAGCCCTAAAATGACAAGTCAAGCTGTAATAATGGCAGCGGAACCACTGGATAACTATGAACGCCATAAAACAACGCTACGAAACCTTAATTGACAAATATCGTGTACGTCTGCGAGATAAAGCGATTAGTCGCGCTCGCGCACGAATTTATGCCAGCGGTAAAGAGCCCGAAGCTTTATCAGAGGTGGCCTTAGAGGCCGTGGTAAAGGATGAAGAAGATAAACTGGTCAGTGAACTTAAGTCTAAAGGCATCTACGCACTACTGGCTGCGCTTGGTCTGAGTTTTTGGGTGTAGCCTTGTGAAATTTATCGCTAATACATTTTTTCTCGCATTAATTTGGAAGCGCTACAGTCGTCTGATAGTCGCTGTTGCGCTGCTGTTTGCCAGCTACTTTATGGTTGCCACATTACATAGCGACTATTTGGACTACGTGAAAAACTCGGGTGTGGATAGGTATTTGGCGTTGTCCTACGTGGTTAAGTGGGTTTTACTGATTGCCTTAACGGCGATATTTTATTTCGTTGTGGCGCGAACGCGCTCTAAGGTCGAGGTGGAAAAGCGGGCGAAGATGGCTGGCAGAGACACATTTCAGAGTCGTCGAGCAAACGAAGTGCCTTCGGCCGCAGCAAAAACCGACCCGTTTGAGTCGATTCGCCACAAGCGCAAGTTACGAGGTCGGGCAGATCAGTTTTTGGATGAAGACGACTAGCGAGTCTAAAGTGGCCAGCCACCCAGCTGTTTCCATTTGTTAACAATCAAACAGAAGAGTTCTGCCGTTTTTTCGGCATCATAGGCGGCCGAGTGGGCTTCGCGATTAGAAAACTCAATTTCCGCTACCATGCAGGTTTTCGCCAATACGGTTTGACCAAACACTAAACCGGAAAGGCTCGCGGTATCAAAGCAGGAGAAGGGATGAAACGGGTTGCGCTTCATCTCACAGCGACTAGACGCCGCATTAATAAAGCCTAAATCAAAATGTGCGTTGTGTCCCACCAGTACGGCTCGATTACAGCCTTCAGCTTTAACCGCTTTACGTACCGCCTGAAAAATCTCGCCCAAGGCATAGTCTTCCGGCACGCCAGCGCGGTTCTCACACTCCAAGTCAATGCCGGTAAAGTCTAGTGCCGCCTGCTCGATATTGGCGCCCTCAAAGGGTTCTACATGAAAATCGAAGGTTTCGTGGGGGTGGAGCAGTCCGTCATCGTCCATACGCAGCGTTACTGCGGCCACTTCTAATAGAGCATCGGTCGCGCAGTTAAAACCGCCGGTTTCAACATCGATAATAACCGGTAAGAAACCACGAAAACGCTGAGCGAGCGGTGATTTCGCCGGTGCTTCCGCGGCGGGTTTTATTTCGGTGTTGCTGACTTCAGTATTTGTTTCTGTCACATCAAGCTCTTTTTATTAGATCAATTTCCAGCGCAGTGTTTCGCCCGCACGCAGTGGTACTAAGGTTTCATCGCAGTAGGCGAGTGTTTCGGGTACGCGCCAGCTCAATCTGTGCAGGGTTACCTTAGTCGTATTTGGCGCTAGGCCGTAAAAAGCTGGGCCATACAAACTGGCGAAACCTTCGAGCTTGTCTAGCGCGCCCGCATCTTCGAATGCTTCTGCGTAGAGTTCCAGCGGGGTAAACGCGGTATAGGCGCCAGCACAGCCACACGCGGCCTCTTTTTTCTGGCGGGCGTGAGGAGCGGAATCTGTACCAAGGAAAAACTTAGGGCTACCGCTGGTCGCGGCTTCAATAAGTGCAGCCTGATGAGTGCTGCGTTTTAGAATAGGCAGGCAGTAGTAGTGTGGTCGAATCCCACCGGCAAGCATATGGTTGCGGTTAAATAGCAAGTGGTGAGCCGTAATCGTTGCGGCGACATTGGGGCCAGATTCTTGCACAAACGCTGCTGCATCTGCCGTGGTTATGTGTTCCAACACAACCTTGAGTGCTGGGAAGTCGGTGACGATAGTTTGGAGTGTGCGCTCTAGGAAAACCGCTTCACGATCAAAGATGTCGATATTGTTATCGGTAACCTCACCGTGAATCAAAAACTTAACTCCGAGTTCTTGCATGGTTTCTAGCGCGGGGTAAATGTTGCGAATATCGGTGACGCCTGAATCGGAGTTGGTGGTGGCTCCGGCGGGGTAAAGTTTGCAGGCGACAACCCCTGCGGCATGGGCATCACGTATATCCTTGCTACTGGTGAGGTCAGTAAGGTACAGAACCATCAGCGGTTCAAACTGGGAGCCGGGTGGCCGAGCCGCAATAATTCTGGCTTTGTAGCTAAGCGCTTGTTCGGCATTGGTAACGGGCGGCACCAAGTTTGGCATGGCGATGGCTCGCGCAAAATGTGTTGCCGCGTGGGGAACTGTGGTCTTAAGAGCTTGGCCATCGCGAAGATGTATGTGCCAGTCGTCGGGCTTAATTAAGGTTAGGTTTTGCGGTATCTCGGTTGTCATGGCGGCGGGTTACGGTCGTCCGAATGGGGTTGGGGAGTGAAGGCCGATCAGAAACCAATGCGAAGTAATGGCTAAGCGTGGATTTGCGGCAGGATAGGTGTGAATGCTACCGGAATTTGGCATCGGATGCATGGCTGGATCACAACTAAGAGACAATCTATGGGTAATAGCGACCTTGTCCTGCTTGAAAGTGGGGGATGAGCGGGTGGTACGAGAGAGATCTAAAGTTTCATTCAAGTTTGCCGACAGTATGAAGATAGAGGTCTCGCAGGCTTAGACCGAGAAAATCCAACCTACATCTAGAATTAGAGATCGCTACGTGATTGGAAAAGTGACTGAAAAACGCAATCAGAATCAAAACATCGCCGTGCGGTTTTTACTCGGCGTGGTGCTATTGGTATCGACTCCGCTGTTGCAAGCCACAACCTACACCACCGGAATTAACCCTGGCGAATGGAAAACGGTGTCCTCGGTATTTGAATGCCGCCTTGAGCAACCCGTGCCCTTATTTGGCGATATTGTATTTCGTACCCGCGCAGGTGAAGCGTCTGGGGCGTATCTTAGATCTAAGACGGCACGTTTTGCTGCAGGCGATGCCGCTATGGTGGCGCGAACGCCGGTTTGGAGGCCCAAACAGGAAAGTATCAACTTAGGTGCGGTGGCCATGAAGCAGGGCACTCGTCCGTTGTGGCTGGGCTCAAAGCGGGCCGAGCTGATGTTGTCGCACCTTAGCGATGGTAGAGAAATCGAAATCTCCAACCCAGCTTGGTATCGAGAGTCGCCCGAAGCTCGACTGGCGGTCACGACGATCGGTTTTAGACACGAATATAGTAACTACTTGAGCTGTTTGGCCGGACTGTTACCTGCCAATTTTGATCAGCTTAGACGAACAGCCGTGTATTTTCGCAACGGTGATGCCGAGTATTTAAATGCAACCGCTCGGAGTCACTTGGATAAGATAGTGACACTGGTTAAGCACGACCCGAAGATCCAAAAATTTTACATCGACGGCCATACCGATACGGTTGGTGATCGCGCCGATAACTTGGAGCTCAGTAAGCTTAGGGCAGAGCTTGTTAGTCAATATCTGATTAGCAAGGGCATTCCTGCCGAGCAGTTGGTAATACGTTGGCATGGTGAGCGCTACCCAGCTAGTTCGAATGGTAGTTGGGATGGGCGTTCGAAAAATCGTCGTGTAACCGTACGCCTAGAAAAGTTAGAAGCCTCGCAGCCGAACACTAAACCCGCAAATAGTATGGCGGGGGTGGATCCACCCAAGTAAGCACAGGTTTTCACCTCAACACCTTGCAAGTACCGTTATTCCCCTTTATTCGGAAAATAATCCCGAAAAACAGCCTTGCCGAAAGTGAATCGCCGTAAAGCGCTGGAACTTGGCAGCCCATACCTTTAAAATCCGCCACCGGCCCTTGCGGCCAATTCTCTCTCGAATTAGCAAACGCTGGCGTTTCCAGCTGTGGAGCACTCATGTCGTCTGAAAAATCATCCATCAATAAAGTTGTCCTTGCCTATTCTGGTGGCCTCGATACTTCCGTTATCGTTAAGTGGCTGCAGGAAACCTATGACTGTGAGGTGGTGACCTTTACGGCCGATATCGGTCAGGGTGAGGAAGTCGAGCCTGCTCGCGCCAAAGCTAAGGCGATGGGAATTAAAGAAATTTATATCGAAGATTTACGTGAAGAATTTGTACGCGATTTTGTGTTCCCAATGTTTCGCGCCAATGCGATTTACGAAGGCGAGTACCTGTTGGGTACGTCTATAGCTCGGCCGCTTATTGCTAAGCGTTTGATCGAAATTGCCAATGAGACTGGCGCCGATGCAATTTCTCACGGTGCGACCGGCAAAGGTAACGATCAGGTGCGCTTTGAACTCGGCGCCTACGCTTTAAAACCAGGCGTTAAAGTGATTGCGCCTTGGCGCGAGTGGGATCTTACCAGTCGTGAAACGCTGATGGCGTACTGTAAAGATCACAACATTCCTGTCGATTACGCCAAGGCAAGCAAGAAGTCGCCTTATTCTATGGATGCAAACTTGCTGCATATCTCCTATGAGGGCGATATGCTCGAAGACCCTTGGACAGAAGCCGAAGAAGATATGTGGCGTTGGTCAGTATCGCCAGAAGCGGCGCCAGATCAGCCGGAATATATCGAGGTAACCTTTGAAAAAGGTGATGTTGTAGCCGTTAACGGCGAAGCCATGTCGCCTGCAACCGTACTCGAAACCTTGAACAAGTTGGGTGGCGCTCACGGCGTTGGTCGTGTCGATATCGTCGAAAACCGCTATGTGGGTATGAAGGCTCGCGGCTGTTATGAAACACCAGGCGGAACAATTTTGTTGCGCGCGCACCGAGCTATAGAGTCTATTACGCTTGACCGCGAAGTGGCACACCTTAAAGATTCACTTATGCCCAAGTATGCCGAGCTTATCTACAACGGTTATTGGTGGAGCCCAGAGCGCCACATGTTGCAAACTGCAATCGACGAGAGCCAGATTTCGGTTAATGGTGATGTGCGCTTAAAGTTGTATAAAGGTTCTGTAAGTGTTGTTGGTCGTCGTTCTAGCGATAGTCTGTTTGATGCGCGCATGTCGACGTTTGAAGATGATGCCGGTGCATACGACCAAAAAGATGCGGCGGGCTTTATTAAGCTTAATGCCTTGCGCATGCGTATTGCTGCTCAGAAGGGGCGTAAGCTTCTGTAATTGTGATTATTTGCGCTGAGTAATTTTTAAAAGGCGCGTTAGCCGGATAACGCGCCTTTTTTTATGGAATACATTAAGACTCTATTCTCGGGTGGTTTAGCGGTATTGCACGGCTATTTTGACTCGAATCAAGGCCAGCACCTGATTCAACACCTATAATTCTTCACATTGTGGTTTTTACGGTTTAGTACTGTGGGGGGCGGCATGTTTCTCGCTGTACCCATCTTCATTCAATTTTTGCACTTCACACTTAATAGGACACTATTATGAGCAATGGTTTGGCAATTGAGCCGCCAGCATACAACTACAAAATCGTACGCCAGTTTACGATTATGACTGTTGTATGGGGGATCGTTGGTATGGGTGTTGGGGTTCTCTTGGCCGCCCAACTTATGTGGCCGGAACTCAACGATTTTTTCCAGCCCTACTCACATTTTGGGCGTTTGCGTCCCCTACATACCAATGCAGTAATTTTCGCCTTTGGTGGTTGCGCACTGTTTGCAACATCATTTTATGTGGTACAGCGAACTTGTCAGGCTGTGTTATGGGGAGGATTTTTAATCCCGTTTATTTTTTGGGGCTGGCAAGCGGTAATTGTTGCCGCTGCGATTACGCTGCCGATGGGGTTGACCTCTGCAAAAGAGTACGCGGAATTGGAATGGCCCATTGATATCGTCATTACGCTTGTCTGGGTGGCTTACGCTTTGGTGTTTTTTGGCACTGTGATGAAGCGAAAAACGCCGCATATTTATGTCGCCAATTGGTTTTTTGGCGCTTTTATTATTACCGTCGCGATATTGCATATTGTTAACAGTATGGCCGTGCCGGTGTCTACCATGAAATCTTACTCGGCTTATTCTGGGGCAATGGACGCCATGATTCAGTGGTGGTATGGACACAATGCGGTAGGCTTTTATTTAACTGCAGGTTTCTTGGGCATGATGTACTACTTTGTGCCGAAGCAGGCGGGGCGCCCCGTTTATTCCTACCAGCTTTCTATCGTGCACTTTTGGGCCCTTATCGCGATCTACATTTGGGCTGGCCCACACCACTTACATTATTCAGCGTTACCGGACTGGGCGCAGTCACTGGGTATGGTGATGTCGCTTATCCTTCTAGCCCCGTCTTGGGGTGGAATGATCAACGGGATTATGACCCTCTCGGGCGCGTGGGATAAGTTGCGTACCGATCCAACACTACGCTTTTTAGTGGTCTCTCTTTCCTTTTACGGCATGTCGACTTTTGAGGGGCCGATGATGTCGATTAAAACCGTTAATGCACTTTCTCACGATACCGACTGGACCATTGGCCATGTGCACTCCGGCGCTTTAGGTTGGGTTGCGATGATTTCGATTGGTGCTGTTTATCACCTGGTGCCGGTGCTCTATAACCGCGTGCAAATGTGGAGTGTTCGTTTGATCTATACCCATTTTTGGCTGGCGACAATTGGTACGGTGTTGTACATCGCATCCTTGTGGGTCAACGGTTTGTTGCAGGGTTTGATGTGGCGAGCCTTTAATTCCGATGGCACTTTGACCTACAGTTTTGTGGAGTCGGTTGAAGCGAGCTATCCCGGTTATTTCGTACGATTTATCGGGGGTGCTTTTTTCCTTATCGGAATGTGTTTGATGGCTTACAACGTCTACCGAACCGTAGCTGAAAAAGAGCCTCAAAATGACTCTAGCGAAAGCGCCGATTCGGTCGCTGCACCCCAGACGGCTTAAGAGGAGCTACCGTGAAGAATCATGACATAGTTGAAAAAAATATTGGTTTGATGGTGGTGCTAGTTGTAGTTGCCATTAGTTTTGGTGGGCTGGTGCAAATCGTGCCGCAGTTCTTTCAGAAAGAGACCGCTGAACCTATCGATGGGCTCGTGCCGCTGACGGCCGTGGAGTTGGAAGGGCGTGACGTCTATATTCGCGAAGGTTGCCATGTGTGTCATACCCAAATGGTACGGCCACTGCGTGCAGAAGTTGAGCGTTACGGTCACTACTCCGTTGCCGGTGAGTCGGTTTACGATCACCCCTTCCTGTGGGGCTCCAAGCGCACCGGCCCGGATTTGGCTCGAGTGGGTAAACGTTATAGTAATACTTGGCATAAGGCGCATCTCTACAACCCGCGCAATGTTGTTCCTGAATCCAATATGCCAGCCTTTCCTTGGTTGTTTGAGAACGAGATTGACGCAAAGGTTACGCCTAAGAAAATGGTTGCCCTACGCAGGGTGGGTGTTCCCTATACCGATGCGGATATAGAAGGTGCGAGCGCTGCCGTTGCCGGGACAAAAGAAATCGATGCTTTAATTGCGTATTTACAGCAGTTAGGCACCTTGTTAACTCAGAAGCGGTAGGCTTATGGATATCAACACACTGCGAGGCATAGCGACCATTTTTGTAATGCTGGCGTTTATCGGGATTTGTTGGTGGACGTTTTCACCGCGTCGTAAACAGCAGTTTAACGAGGCCGCCAACTTACCGTTTGCCGATGAGCAGGCCGCAGATGTCAAAAAAACTCCCGCTGAAGATTCTTCTCTTCATAGCGCTGACAAAAAATAAGGGCAGGGTACGCATATGAGTATGTTTTGGAACCTATGGATTATAGGTCTAACAGTGGTATGTACTGGACTGGTGTTGTGGGTGCTTTTAGCAAACCGTAAAGTTGCGCAAAGCGATGATGACGACCCAGAAAACCGCACTACTGGCCACGTGTATGACGGTATTGAAGAGTACGACAACCCTTTGCCGCGCTGGTGGTTCTTAATGTTTGTTGGCACCATTATTTTTGGTGTAGGTTACTTGGCGTTGTACCCAGGGCTCGGCAGTTATAAAGGTATTTTGGGGTGGACGTCCGTTGGAGAATTGCAGTTGGATCAGCAAGAGGCCCTCGAGAACTACAGTGAGACTTTCGGAGCCTATTCGCAGATGCCGATAGACGAATTAATTCATGATGGTCGTGCTCTAAAAATGGGTGTGCGCTTATTTGCCGACAACTGTGCCGTTTGCCACGGCGCCGATGGTGGCGGTAACTTCAGCTTCCCCAACCTAACAGACAAAGATTGGCTTTATGGCGGGACTGCAGAAGCCATTAAACAATCGATTACCGATGGCCGTGCTGGGCAGATGCCGGCGTGGGGCAGCCTTATTGGTGAGCCAAGTGTTGTCAGTGTCTCCGAATATGTTTTGCAGCTTTCTGGTCAGCCCCACGAAAAAGCGTTAGCGGTTAATGGTGCTAAGGTGTTCACGCAAAATTGCGCTGCTTGCCACGGTGCTGATGCGACTGGCAATCATTTAATTGGAGCACCAAATTTAACAGACACAACTTGGTTGTACGATGGTTCGCGCGCCGGTATACAGCATTCTGTACGTATGGGCTTAGCAAACGAAATGCCGGCACAGCACGATAAATTACGCGAAGAAAAAATCCATATTCTCGCGGCTTACGTTTATTCATTATCATTTGACTACGAAGATTAGATAACGGGATAAAAACGGAGGCTAAAATAGCTCCGTTTTTTTTCATATTAAATATCAGGGTTTTCTAATATAGTTTTTCAGTTCACTAATGCACTTGTTACTTTATTAGGGTGCATCAGGTGAATTTAAGTCCATGCGTATGGGCCGGTTTTTTGAGGTAATAGAGGGGGTAACGTGTCCGAACCTAAGTCGACTAAAAATACAGATGCTATTCGCTACCGCAATTTGTATGAAGCCGAAGATAAGATATACACGCGTAAAATTTCTGGCTTCTATCAGTCTGTTCGACGTTACACCGGCTTACCTTTAATTGCCGCGTTTCTACTGTTGCCGTGGTTAATTATTGATGGGCGTCCAGCAATTCTATTTGATTTGCCAGCACGACAATTTCATGTTCTTTGGCTAACGTTTTGGCCACAAGATTTTATGTTGTTGGCGTGGTTGCTGATCATTTCGGCTTTTTCGTTGTTTACCGTTACGGTATTGTTAGGGCGTGTCTACTGTGGCTTTACTTGCCCGCAAACCGTCTGGACCTTGATGTTTATATCCATCGAAAGCTTTTGCGAAGGTGATCGCAATGCCCGAATAAAACTGGATAAGAAACCTTGGTCACTAGAAAAGGTCGTGCGCAAAGGCAGTAAACATTCGCTTTGGGTTTTGGTTGCTTTTATCACCGGGGTAACATTTGTTGGTTACTTCTTTCCGATACGGGAATTATTGCTCGGCTTGGTACCTTCTCGAGATATAAGTACAGGAATGTTTGTTCTGAATACGCCGCCAGCGGCAGTGTTTTGGACGGCGTTCTTTACCATTACCACCTATGTTAACGCTGGTTGGATGCGTGAGCAGGTCTGCAAATATATGTGCCCCTATGCGCGTTTTCAGTCGGTAATGTACGATCAAGATACGCTCGCTGTGCATTATGATACTGCCCGCGGTGAGGGTCGCGGCCCACGGAAAAGTGGAGAAGATTATAAAGCGAAGGGTTTGGGCGATTGTATCGACTGCTCTTGGTGTGTGCAGGTGTGTCCAGTCGATATCGATATTCGCGATGGCATCCAATACGAGTGTATTAACTGCGGCTTGTGTGTGGATGCCTGTAATGCTGTGATGGACAAGCTGGAATATCCGCGCGGTTTAATTCGCTTTACCTCTATTGATCAGCTAAAAACCGGGATTACCCGCTTCTTCCGTCCACGGGTATTTGGTTACGCATTTGCGGTAAGTGCAATGGTGGTGGCGTTTATGTATACGGTTCTGACTCGAACACCTCTGACTGTTGATGTTGTTCGCGACCGTGGTGCACGTCTCTATCGTATTAGTGGCGATCAGGTGCAGAATGTCTATACACTTAAAATCAATAATATGGATAACAAACCGCACCATTACAACGTGGAGGTTGAAGGTGAATATGCATTCAAGCTTCGACGTGGGAATTCAGTAGAAATTGAAGCGGGTGAAGTTTTTAGTATTCCCTTACGCGTCTCGTTAGATAGGTCCGAGCTAAAAACTGAAAAGACAGCTATTAAATTTGTGGTACAAGCGAAGGACGATGACACAATTCTTGCGGATGAAGACTCAAATTTCATCGGGCCTACACCGCGCAGAAAGTGATCGAATTCGAATTGCTAAAGAGCTAGAGAAAGTACGAATGCAACCGGTAAAAAAGAGCCAAGAGTTAATTATATGAATTCAACCTTAGTAGACTCCAATACGCCGACACGGGGTGGAGAAGATAAAGCGTCGTCCCCCCAAATTAGGAAAGCGCCTTGGTATCGAGAGCCTTGGGCGTGGTTTGTTTTATCGCCACTTATTGCAGTGCTGTTAGTCTGTTCTGTTTTGGTTACACTCGCGGTGTATGGTGGCGATGACGTTGTGAGCGATGACTACTACAAAGAAGGCAAAATGGTAAATAATCGTTTTGCGGCTGAAGCCTATGCAAAGTCGAATAATATTAACGGGCAGTTAGTATTGAACAATACCGGTCGTGGTGTGCAGCTTACAATGCAATCCGATGTGGAACTTGGTTCAGAGTTAGTGTTGGTATTGTCGCACCCTGCCGAGGCAGACTTAGATCAAACGCTGGTGTTGCGGTTGCGGGAGCCTAACCTTTACCAAGTGGAATTCGATCAGCTATTAACTGGGCGGCGCTATATTCGAGTAGAAAGTCGAGCGCACGCCAGTGCAGCGGCCGACACTGCTATGCCGCAACCGCATTGGAGAATAACCGGTGAAATAAATTTTGAGAAAGACTTAACTGTATTTTTAAAATAGCGTTAAACCGATGTTGTTGGCGAAAAATAAAACAGAGATACCGTGAAAATGCGTGTGCTTGGACTCAACGACGGCCTGTATCAAATGATTGACTACTCTTTATGACAGATTGCTTCCACTGTGGGCTTAAGGTTACGGTCAGTACGGAATTAACTCTAGAGCTAGATGGCACAACCAAATCGTTTTGTTGTTATGGCTGTCTCGCGGTTGCAGAGGTTATTAGCGCTGGTGGGTTAGAAGGTTATTATCGTTATCGCGATAGTCTCGCGAGCCGTCCCGCCGAGCCTGCCAACACTCGCCTAAGTCTATTTCAAAGTTACGACCTCAACGAAGTTCAGCAACAGTTTGTGTCGAGCGATGATTCTGGGTTTTGTACCGCGCGTTTACAGGTGCAGGGAATTAGCTGTGCGGCCTGTGCTTGGTTAATCGAACACCACTTGGAGGCAGTTGACGGAGTGATGTCGGTTCGTGTGAACGTAACCACTCGTCAAGTGTTGCTTAAATGGGATCCCGCTCGGCAATTGCTAAGCCATCTATTTATGGCGCTAGCCCGCATCGGTTACGACCCTCAACCAGAGCGGCCAGACCTACAAAATCAATTAAGGCGAACCGAAGCGCAGCAGTCATTGCTACGCTTGGGCGTGGCCGGCATTGGCATGATGCAAGTCGGAATGGTTGCGGTAGCACTCTACGCCGGGGCGCTACAAGGGATGAGTGATACTTGGCTGGTGTTGTTACGCTGGGTGAGTTTTTTGGTGGCAACACCGGTTGTATTTTTTTCCGCTTCGCCCTTTTTTAAATCAGCTTGGCGGGCGGTAAAGGCCAAACATCTTAATATGGATGTGCCGGTATCCATCGCTATCGCTTTAGCTTACAGCGTGAGTGCGTGGGCAACCATTAGTCGCAGCGGCGATGTCTATTTCGATTCAGTATCCATGTTTACGTTTTTTCTATTACTTGGGCGCTATCTCGAAATGCGCGCGCGCCACAGTAATATTTTTGCCTCCGAAAACTTACGCCAGCTATTGCCCCTTAGTGTTCAGCGGCTTGATGAAGTTTCTAGTGAAGAAAGCCTAGATGATGGAAATGTCGTTGATATAAACAGCGCGAAAAGAACTGCGCACTGTATTCCTCTGTCGGCAGTAAAGCCCGGTGATGTTATTTATTTGGCCGCCGGTGAAGTCGTGCCCGCCGATGGTGAACTAATCTCAGAGTTGGCGTATCTAGATGAATCTCTATTGACTGGCGAGTCGCTTCAGCAGCAAAAACAAAGCGGTGACTTTTTGGCTGCGGGCACACTTAATTGTGCGACTTCGATTGAATTTAGAGTTGTTGCGGTAGGTGATGCCACACAACTTGCTGCGGTGGAGCAGCTGGTTGAACAAGCCGCGTTGCAGAAGCCGCGACGACAAGCGATAGCCGACAGAATTGCCGGTCACTTCGTTGCAGCTGTTCTTATCATTGCATCGTTAACCGGCGCTGCATGGTGGTGGCTCGAGCCCGCTCGTGCACTGTGGGTGGTTTTGTCTGTGTTGGTGGTAACTTGCCCCTGCGCGCTTTCGTTGGCTACGCCGACGGCTTTAACCGCGGGCTTGAGTCGTGCTCGACGATTGGGTTTGTTAGTCGCGAATGCCGATAGTTTGGAAAACCTCAATCAAGTACAGCATGTCGCCTTCGATAAAACGGGCACGCTAACCTGCGGTGAGCTGAGAATTGTGGGGTGGCGGTTGTTCGGTACGACTGAAGCCTCTGCAGAGCAAGTTGATTACTGGCTCGATATAATTGCTGCACTTGAGTCCCACACGCGTCACCCTATCGCGGCGGCATTTGTCGGCCGTGAACAGTGCTACAGTGCAAAACAAGTTGAGGTCGTTGAAGGCGAGGGGGTTGGTGGCCGCGTCAATCATGCGGACTATCGCTTTGGTCGCATGGCTTATGTACTAGATAGTAAAACTGGTGAGGCGCCAACAGCTGAAGGTTTGTGGCAGTTGCTTGCGATTAAGCGCGATGCGGTATTCGAACCGATTTTGTGGGTGGAGTTTGCCGATGAGATACGCAGCAGCGCTTCGGCAGCAGTTACCGAGTTGCAAGCAATGGGCAAAACGGTATCTGTTGTTAGTGGTGATCGACGTACCGTGGTTAAGGTGATCGCTGGTCAGTTAGGGATAGCCAATATTTACAGCGAGCAACGCCCGCAAGATAAATTGCAGTGGCTACAACAACACCAGCAAGCTGGCGATAATATTTTAATGGTTGGCGATGGTATTAATGATGTGCCGGTTTTGAGTGGAGCTAATGTTTCTATGGCTATGGGCGCGGCGACAAAACTAGCGCAAGCCAGTGCCGACTGTATTCTCCTCAATGGGAATCTTGGTGTGATTCCCGCGGCAATGACGTTATCGCAGCGGGTGAGAAAGGTTATTCGTCAAAATTTAGCTTGGGCGCTAATCTATAACGGTGTAGCGCTGCCGCTTGCGGTAACCGGTGTGTTACCGCCTTATCTTGCAGCGGTTGGCATGTCATTTAGTTCACTTATTGTGGTAGTGAATGCGATGCGACTTTAAAATAATTCGTCTTTCAACGTCTAAACGCTAGTTTTTTTCAATTTTTAGCACGGCAAAAACCCTATGGAAAGTCTCTTTATACTCATTCCAATTGCATTGGTATTCGTTGCCATCGCAATTCGGATATTTTTCTGGGCAGTGAAATCTGGCCAGTTTGACGACTTAGATACGGAAGCAAAGCGAATATTATTTGATGATGAGCCGACCCTGAGACCAACCCAAGAGGTCGCTCGACGAGAACGCTGTGCGCAAAAGGGCCCACAAAAGGCTGCCGATAGTAATTTAAAGTTAGAACCAACAGCAGATTCGAGTAATCCTAAAGCAACAGTTGAAATGGGAAATACTGTTGCCGATACGCCGTCCGCGAAGTTGCCGCAGAAATCATGATAGATATTATTATTACCGCATTCGTTTTAGGGGTAATGGGCGCGGGTCACTGCTTGGGTATGTGTGGCGGCGTTGCTGCGGCACTCGCATTTGGTATTGATTCAGATTCCTCCGCGCGGCGGATGGTGATTTTACTCAGCTACAATATAGGCCGCATCACAAGTTACGCCGTTATGGGGGCAATAGCGGCTTTTGCCAGCGGTCATGTCCAAGATCTAACCCCGCTGCCAATTTTGCGTATTTTGTCTGGGTTAGTGCTCATTGCTATGGGGTTTTATCTGGCGGGCTGGACTCGTTGGATATTTTTGCTGGAGCGCGCTGGTAGTAAATTGTGGCAATACTTGTCGCCCCTCGGCAAACGGTTAATGCCGGTAAAAACGATTCCAGCGGCATTTTTATTCGGCACTATTTGGGGGTGGTTGCCGTGCGGGTTGGTGTATTCGGTATTGGTATATGCTGCAACACAGGTAACGCCATTCAACGGCGCTACAGTGATGCTGGCTTTTGGTTTAGGTACGATACCGGCGGTATTGTTAGGCGCTGTGGCCGCAACAAGCGTACGCCGATGGTTGGCAAAAAAGATTATTAAGTGGAGCTTTGCTTTCGCCTTTATCGCTTACGGTATTTACACGCTTCTTCCTGTTCTACAACAGTTGTTAGCTATGATGGGTATAATCCAAATGGACGCGGCAATGGCGCCGCACCACCACTAGGTATACATATAAATATACTCTAAGAGGCTGGTTTTTGTCGTTTCTTGCTGGTGTGGTTTGGGTAGTGCATAATCGACCTGTTCGTTGTGACAAGAATAAAAATACACTCACACGTTAGCGCCAAGAATGTATGCAACCATGCGAATTATTTTGCACCAAATGGCCATTCAGTTTGCAAGAGTTCAGTTTGCAAAAACTCTGTCTAGAAGAGCAATGAATCTTGCTCGATGTATTATATTGTCTTTCCTCGGGTTGCTTTTTACCTATTCTACGGTACACGCGCTCTCTCCAGCTCAATTACCCGTTATCGCTCAGTCGTCTGGCGCTGCTCAGTCCCTCAGTCACGACGAGCTAATTGCATCCTATCTCTATAATTTTATTAAACATGTTTCTTGGCCTGATCAGGAACAGTTTAGCGCCATTTCCATTGGTATCTTCGACCCAGAAGATCTCGAGCTGGCAAATAAAATAGCGTCGCACTTTGGCGGAGCCAAACTAGACAATTCACCTATTCAAGTCGATATTTTTAGCGATCCTCGCGATATTAGCCGCTATCAATTATTACTGCTTGGGCCTGAGCATAATGCCGATATTTTTACGATATACGATGCGATTGGGGCTAGGCCTATACTGTTAGTTTCTACCGAGCAGAAAAACAAGCAGTTAGTGATGATAAATTTATACACCACTGGCGATAGCCGGATGCGATTTGAAATTAACAAGGCCAACCTGCTAAACCACGGTTTAACGATAAACACTGAAATTATCTTGAATGGCGGCAGTGAAATCGATGTGGCGAGATTATTTCGTGATGGACAAGCGTCACTTGTCGTCATGCAAAAACAGTTACAGGAGCGTGAATTAAGTCTGCGAGCGTTTGAAGTAAATATCGATAAGCTCAAACGAAACAATACCGATTTGGCTAAAAACCTGCGTAACCTGCAGAACAATATCGATGCCAGCAATAAACTTATTAGTGACCAGCAAGTCGCCATAGCCCAACAAAAAGAACGCTTAGAGGCCACCAATAGAGAGCGGATTTTATTGCAACAGGCCGGTGAGCAACAAACTAAAGAATTGAATTTGCGCCAGACACAGCTCGACGAGATAGCCGCGCAAATTCAAAATAGAGAAAATCAATTAGACCAATTGAATTCAACCTTGTCTCTGCAGCAACAGCGAATGAGCGAAATGGGCGAGACCATCGCGACCCAGAACTTCGCACTCATTAATCTTGTTGTTTTACTACTGCTGGTATTGGTTTTGGTTTCTGTAGCGGTTTGGGCGTATATCAACAAAAAGCGTGATAATGAACATTTGTCGCTGCGAGGCGAGGAGTTGAAATTAGCGCGTGACCGCTTGGCAATTGCCAAAATTCGTGCAGAAAATGCCAATCGCGCGAAAAGCGAATTTTTGTCGACTATGAGCCACGAGCTACGTACGCCATTGCAAGCGATTATCGGTTACACCGATGTTGTAATGGAAGATTTGAAGTTCGAAGGTCTTGAGCATCATTCGCATGATCTTGGCCGTGTCATTAATAATAGCCAGCGCCTACTAAAGCTTATCAATGGCTCTCTAGATTTGGCCAAAATTGAATCTGGCCGAATGGAATTACATTTAACACCTGTCAGGCTCAGCCTTCTCGTTGAAGAGGCCTTAAGTGGTGTGAGGCCGCAAATTTCCGAAAAACAATTAAAGCTTAAGGTTGCCACCGTTGATGGTGAAGCCTTGCCAAAGGCCGACCCCGAAAAGCTTCTACATATACTCTTAAACTTGTTAGCCAATGCTTGTAAGTTTACCGAACAGGGCACCATTTCGGTTACTGCGGAGCATCAGCCGACGCAAATATACATTGAAGTTACAGATACTGGTGTCGGTATTCCGCCCGAGCAGCTTGGTAACGTGTTCAATCGTTTTACCCAGGCGGATAGTTCTCCGACACGAAAATACCAAGGTACTGGCTTGGGGCTAGCAATAGCCAAGCAGTTTGCCGAGTTGATGGGCGGAGCGATATCGGTAAAAAGTGAGTTTGGACGTGGCTCTAGTTTCTATATTTCTATCCCTTTACCCATTATTCAGGTTAAAGAGGAAATTAGTGACATCGTCAACTACACTGATCTTGACGATGCCACACTCGATTTTGTAGAGCTTGAGGGGGTCGGCAACGAACGCAGCGCACGATTACTCTTAATTGATGATGATCTTGAATTTCTAAATATAATGGCGCGGACACTGCGCAAAGAAAATTATCAAGTGTTTACAGCGGCGACGGCAGATGAAGGTATGCGCCTGGCTCTGCTTGAGAACCCCGATCTAATAACCCTAGATTTACTTCTGCCCGATATGCACGGATGGGAATTGTTTAAAAAAATTAAGGAAAATACTGCCTTGTCTAAAACACCTATCATTATTGCCTCTGTACTCGATGATCGAGTACGCAGTCAAGAATACGGTGCCGATGACTTTTTAGCCAAGCCAGTGGCAATAACGACCTTAAAGTTAGCGGTCGAAAAAATCATGTCCGCAGAGGGAGCAACACACAAACCATCTGAGAAGTGATTATGATAACTAAAAAGCTATTCTGTATGGTCGCTGGGGCGATGCTTGCGGGCCTTGTTTCTAGCCGCGTAGTTGCCGAACAGCCGAGTTTGTTTTCGTTATCTCTTGAAGATTTGGCCAATATTCAATTGGACCTCGCCACAGGAACCCCTAAAACCTTACAAGCTGCGCCGTCGGTTGCGTCGGTGATAACGGCGGCCGACATAGCGATGCTTGGCGCACGAACCCTTGACGAAGTTCTAGAAACCGTTCCCGGCTTACATGTGTCTTTGTCATCGCTTAATCGCCTCGATGCCGTTTATTCACTGCGCGGTATTCACACAGGTTTTAATCCACACGTACAGTTACTGCTTGACGGCAATCCGGTTAAGTGGAGCGCTCAGGGCGGTCGTCCTTATCAATTACGTTTGCCGACGAGCGCTATCGCAAAAATTGAAGTGATTCGTGGGCCAGGTTCGGCTCTCTACGGCTCTGATGCATTCTCTGGCGTTATCAATGTTATTACCAAGGCTGGAGAATCCGCGGTTGGCTTTGAGGCAGGCATGCGTACCGGCTCGTTTGGTTCTAGAGATTTTTGGGTTACAGGGACTAAAGTTTTGTCCGCTTGGCAGTTGAGTGCAAACTTGAATTATATGGAAAGTGACGGTGACTCATCGAGGGTTGTCGATTCCGATTTACAAACAACCCTTGACGATATTTTTGCGACATCGGCATCTTTGGCGCCTGCGGCCCTCGCGTCTGATTACAGGGTGTTCGATATCCACTTAGGTGCACGCAACGATAATTGGAACTTTAATCTATGGCATTGGCGCTCAGACGACACCGGTAATGGTGTCGGCGGCGCACAAGCCTTGGATCCTAGTTCGAAAGAGCAATTTAAAATTTCGTCGCTGGGCGTAAGTTACGATCTGCCGGTGGTATTGGGTTGGTCTCAGCAGCTTAAGTTTAATTATTTTTATAACGACGTAGAGTCAAACTTGACGCTACTACCCGCAGGTAGCCGAGTGCCAATTGGCAGCGATGGCAATATCGATTTTATTAATCCGACAGCAACGCCAGTGTTTACCGACGGGGTAATAGGTAAGCCAGGCGGGTTAAGTCGGGATCAAGCTATTGAGTGGCAAGCGCAGTTTGATCAACTTAAAGACCATTCCATTCGCATTGCGGTTGGCTATAAAAAACAGCGCTTTTCCAGTACGGAGTTAAAAAACTTTGGCCCTGGGATTCTTGATGGTAGTGAAGATACAGTTAGTGGAACACTGACTGACATCTCCGACACGGAGTTTGTTTTTCTGGCGGATTCTGAGCGTGATATTCACCACGTAATGCTGCAGGATGAATGGAGTCTAGCGGCGGAAATTATGGTTACGGCGGGTGTTCGTTTAGATAATTATTCAGACTTTGGGTCGACTCTTAATCCGCGTTTGGCCTTGGTTTGGAATACGACTGACCGGCTTACCAGTAAAGTTATGTACGGTAGCGCCTTTCGCGCCCCTTCGTTTGGCGAGCTCTCTTTTATTAATAACCCTGCTGCCATCGGTAATTCTGAACTGCAGCCTGAGACCATTGATACCAGCGAACTTTTGTTTGATTACAGACCACTAGACAATGTTAAAACTCGGCTTAACCTCTACTATTACAAAGCGCAAAATTTAATCGAGTTTGTTCCAGGAGCCGGTGGTGCCGTAGCTGAAAATGCGCGCGACCAACAGGGGCATGGCTTGGAGTGGGAATTAATTTGGCAACCCCATAAGAGGTTTAACCTAGCGGTGAATGCTGCTTGGCAGAAATCGAAAGATACCGAGACGCGTGAGGCAATAAGTGATGCTCCCGGAAAACAGCTAACCTTGATTGCCAATTGGCGCTTCCGTAGCGAGTGGTCGTTAAACGCTCACTTAAATAAAATAATGGATCGTGAGCGTGCTGTTACCGATACACGCTCTGCAATTAGCGATTACAGTCGACTCGACTTCAATCTCAGCAAAAAAAATCTTCTGCCTGGTCTAGGCGTTTCGATTAAAGTTAAAAATAGCTTTGACCGCGATGCCAGAGAGCCCAGTACAGATAGTATTATTCAAGACTATCCCCTCGAAGGACGCAGTGTTTGGCTCGAGTTAAATTACGCTACATTTTGATCTTCTGAACATTTTTGTTTTCTCCGGTGCACGAGTCTACCCTCGTCCGTTGGTTGGTTGTCAGCGCAAATCTCGCACACTTATCTTACCCGATTAAGGTTTAGGGCCGTAAATTTGTGCCGAGTATCGAAAATTATTTATTCCGCAAAAAAACTGCCATCTCGCCGTCCGGCGCGCTAATTATTTTGGTGGCGCGAATAATTACTTTAGGGGTTGCTTAATTGTGATCCGAGTCACACATCATTTTATTAAGAGAAAACCTTTCAATAACAATGACTTAGTTGCCATTGTTGGCAGGCGTTTTGAATCTAAATTTGTAAGTCCGAAAAATGAACACTTGCAGTGGCTGATTTTTATGCTAAAAATCGACCGCAATAGTGGCGTCAAATTCAACGGATGTATAAAAATTCGACACCTCTTTTTAGGTAGTTACACACTTCTCTCATGGATTTTATTACAGGATGTTTCGGCGTTGGCCGCTGAAGGTGAACTGTAAATATAGCTTTAAAATCGGGAGTAAACTGTGAGTAGTACGATTGCAAAGATTAACACTTACCAAGCCGCAAGCCGGGCGCCGTTAGGAGATGCCGCGGAACTAATTATTGAGTATTTGGAGCAGTTAGGCGTGGGGTATATTTTTGGTGTGCCGGGAGGAGCGGTAGAGCCTGTATACAATGCGCTGGCAAAAAGTGCTAGAAGTGGAGGGCTACAGGCGGTATCAGCTTGCCATGAGTCCGCTGCTGCGAGTATGGCCGACGGCTATCAGCGCGAGTCAGGAAAGATCGGCGTTTGCATTGCAACGTCAGGGCCAGGTGCGACTAATCTAATTACCGGTGTCGCCTGCGCCTACGATAATAATATTCCCATGCTTGTCATTACCGGCCAGCCAGCAATCACCCAGTTCGGCCGTGGCGCCTTACAAGAATCCGCTTGCACCGGTGTGAATATTATTGGCATGTTTAGGCATTGTACGCGTTATAACACGCTCGTTTCCCATGTTAACCAACTTGAAACGAAACTTACTCAAGCGCTGTTGCGTGCGCATCAGCATCCTCAGGGGCCTGTTCACCTTTCGATACCCGTCGATATTCTTCGCAGTGTCGTTGCCTCAAAACGTTTGGGCGCTAACCTAAAAATGCAAATTGAGGCATTGGGACAACAAACTGACGAGCGCGCAATAGAACAATTGGCGGACGCCCTAAAGCCGCAAGCCTTGTCAGTTGAGTCCGCATTACCAACTGAACACAGCCCATTATTTTTAATCGGCAAGGGCTGCAACGACGCAATTGAAGATATTCTTGAGGTAGCCTCTTTGTGTGGCGCGAAGTTTGTAACAACGCCCGATGCAAAAGGTTTGTTGAATGTACGCCATAGCGGTTATCGCGGCGTATTTGGTCTTGGCGGCCATGTAAGCGCAGCGCTAACCTTGCGCTATCACACCTCAACCATCGTTGCGTTTGGAACAGATTTTGGTGAGTTTACAAGCGCGGGGTGGTGTGATTCGTTGATGAATAACGAGTTGATTCACGTCGACAGTAATCCCGAAAATATATTACAAACCCCGATGGCCAAGCTGCATGTTTTTGGCAGTATTAAACTTATTTGTCGAGGCATATTGGCGCGGATTAAACCTTCGTGCGAAAACATTAAGGGCAGTGCCGACAAGCTTCACACCGGTCTAAATCCAAATGTAGTGCTCGATGATATAGATAAATATTACTCAGATTCAGTGCCAATAAAACCACAACGTTTGATGCGAGAACTCTCCGAAAAATTTCCTCGGTCCACGCGGTTTGTTGTCGATGCGGGTAACAGCATGATGTGGGCACCCCATTATTTAACAAGAAATTGTTCACGACGCTTGGATAATTGTTTGGCGCGGCAGGGACGAAGTTCCCAAGACGGCCGTTCAAAGGTCGACAATTGGTTGCGGGTAACGATGAACTTTGCGCCGATGGGGTGGGCTATAGGCGCCGCGGTTGGTATTGCGCGTGCAAATCCGAAGTGCCCTGTGGTGTGCATTACTGGTGATGGCTCTTATTTGATGAGTGGACAAGAAATTACAGTTGCTGCTCGTGAAGGCTTATCGGTTATCTATGTAATTTTAAATGATAGCGTCTACGGCATGGTGATGCACGGGCAGCGTTTAGCGAAAGCAGAGCCCATTGCATTTGATCTACCCAAGGTGAATTTTGCTGAACTAGCCCACTCACTTGGTGTAGAAAGTCACATTATTCAAAGCCCAGAGCAATTCGATGAATTGGATATCGATAAGATTATCCATCGCGCTGGCCCAACCTTACTTGATGTTCGAATTGATCGTGAAGAGGTGCCGCCAATGATCGCGAGGTTGCAAACTCTGGGCTCGGTTGACAGTAGTCTTAGCAGCCCCATTAAGGGCCGCATTGAGGGCGAATTCGAGGGGTTGTTGTTATGACCTCTGTAATCAATTTAGATGTAACTACGGCACGTACTGTAGAACGGCGCGATGAAGTTTTTGCGGAAACCATAACAACAAAAATATGGCGCGAACAGCCGAGTACCGACAACCCTTACATCGCCCAGTCGCACCTGTGTCACGGTTATGAACTTTCGGAGCTAATACAAAAACGTAGTTTTACAGATGTGCTGTATTTGCTATTTCGAGGTGAACTACCAAGTAAAGACGAATCCTCACTATTAGAAAAGCTATTAATCGCATTTATTAACCCAGGTCCTCGCCACCCCGCGACTCGAGCCGCTATGAATGCCGGAGTTGGTAAAACAGACGCGAGTCATATTTTACCGATCGGTTTAATCCTGTTAGGGGGCGATCGTTATGGTGGTGGAGAAGTTGAAGTTGCGATGCGCTTTGTACGCAAGCATTGTCGACGTCCGTCCCTCACTTATTTACAAGAATTTAGTCTAGGCCATAAGCCGTCAACTGTTGATAAAACTCTTATTCCAGGGTTCGGGCAAGCTTACTTTGGGATTGATATCGAAGCGTTGCAGTTGGCCGAAAATCTACTTGAAAGCACCGAGCTAGAATTGCCGACGCTACGCTGGAGTTTGGATTTGTCAGAAGGTTTGCAAGGCGAAGGTTTGGGTATTCTACGCACGGGTGTTGCTGCCGCAGTTTTGTCGGATTTAGGTTTTCAACCGCGTGTAGGTGCAGGCTTTTATCAGCTTATGGGCGCGCCCGGAATATTGGCGCACGGCTTGGAGTATTCAAATAAACCTATGACCGCCATGCCATTTGTAAAGGATAGTGATTATGTTATTGAAGACTGATAACACAACCCGAAGTGATCCTGACGCAATTGAAGGATTGGAAAAAAAACGCGGTCGTATCCGCAGCCGACAGGGCGGATGGATTCCCGGAAAAGGCGTTTATAATCATGGTTTTTCCATGCTAGAGGATCTAGTAGGCAAAAAAACCTTTATGCAAATCGTGGTGTTAAATGCGACGGGGAAACTTGTTTCTAAGCCCTTGGCGGATTGGATCGAAGCGATTTATGGCTGTTTAAGTTGGCCAGACCCGCGGATATGGTGTAACCATATTGGCGCATTAGCAGGCGAGGCGCAAACGTCGGTTACGGCGGCAACGGTTGCCGGAACTTTGGCAGCAGATTCGCGCGCATACGGTCAAAAAACATTAGTCGCAGGGCTAACCTTTATTCAAACCGCGAGAGCACTGCAACGGTCGGGTGACAGCGCGCGGGATATTATCGATCGTGAGGTTAAGGCTAACCGCGGTAAAGTCGATATTGTTGGCTTTGCTCGTCCGCTTGCTAAAGGCGACGAGCGCTTAACCACGATGGAAAGTGTTACTCAAGAGTTAGGGTTCGACAAAGGGGAGCACCTTTGCCTCGCCTATGAGATTGAACAAGTACTCGTGCACGATTACGGCGAGAGCATGAATATAAACGGCTATATGTCCGCGTTCCTTTCCGATCAAGGATTTACACCAGAGGAAGTTTATCGTATCTACTCGGTAATGGTGTTTAGTGGTGTAACCGCCTGCTATGTTGAGTACGCCGACCGCCCCGCGCACGATTTTTTGCCGCTCAGGTGCGACGATATTAGCTATATCGGCCCGTCAGTTAGAACATTAATTTAGCGGAAAAGCGTTAACTATTTAAAATTGAAATTTTAATCTAAGTCGATCAATCTACATTGATTGAATACAGAAAAATTATTTTAGGATATAAAAATGAGCAGTAAAAAAATTGCAGTAGTTACCGGCGCAAGTAAAGGTATTGGCTATGGTATTGCGGAGCAACTTGCCACGGACGGTTTTAAGGTTGTGGTGACGAGTCGATCCCAAGTCAACGCGGACGCAGCGGCTGCAGGGTTACAGGAAAAAACAGCTGGGGAGATTATCGGATTAGCATATGACATGACCAACCCCAAAGCCGCGGAAGCTTTAATTGCGGCGACGGTGTCGACGTTTGGCGATATCGATATATTAGTCAACAATGCGTTAGCGAATTGTATTAATGCGCCTCTGTTGCAAAGTGATGATGCCGATATTGATTTTGCGGTGTTGGCGAACTTAACGAGTGTAATTAAGCTGTGTAAGTACGCTCATCCGTATTTAGCAAAAAACAGTGGTGCAATTGTCAATATTGGATCGTCTATTACCAAGCGATACGTTAACGGTATGCCTTTATATGCGATGTACAAAGCGGCGCTAGTAAAGTTGACGGAAGCCTTAGCGGCAGACTGGGCTGTTGATGGCATCCGTTTAAATACGGTAAACCCTGGGTTTACTTTTTCTTCTGCTGCTGCCGACTTAGGTTTATCTGCGGAGCAGGTCGCTGGTTTGTATCAATATCTAAATCAGTTTCAACCGTTAGGAACTGCACAGCCTGCAGACGTAGCTCAGATGGTGGCGTATTTGGGGTCGGAAAAAGCGGCGAAAATTTCAGGTGCGGTAATAGATGTCGACGGTGGGCACCATATTCAAGGGCACCCACTTTTCCCAGCGGCTTAGCACAAAGCTAGAATTTAAAGGCGTTTTGCATAGCCAGGTTGGCGAGGCTTTATTTCTCCGGCTGATACAGGGCGACCTATATGGTAGCCCTGTACATAATCGACACCAAACTCTTGCAAGATATTAAATATCGCTTCGTTTTCTACAAATTCGGCGACTGCTTTTTTACCCATAGCCTGAACAACTTGAATAAGCGACTTAGCTAAGACTTTATCGACTTCATCTTCATGGAGATGACGAATAAACGAGCCGTCTAGCTTGATGTAATCTGCTGGCAGTTCTTTTAGGTAGGCAAAGCTACTAAAACCGGATCCAAAGTCATCGATTGCAAAGCTACAGCCAATGGTATGTAAGTTCTCGACAATTTTTTTGGTGGCATTGAGGTTTAGTAGGCTAGCACTTTCGGTGAGTTCGAAAGTAATACAGGCCGGGTCAACTTTCCATTCGTTAAGTGCCTCAACGATTATTGGCACGAGGGATTCATCGTTAAACGCCTGCGCCGATAAATTTATCGCGATATGCTCCAAATTCTCTATTTCACTTAGTGAGCGAATTGCGAGCTTGACGATCCAGCGATCTAAAAAATGCATTTCGCCGGTACTTTCCATAGGTGGAATAAAGCTACTGGGATAAATCATCTCGCCATCTTCACCAATCATACGTACCAGAGCTTCGTGGTAGGCAATAGAGCTCTTGGCAACGTCAAAAATGGGCTGGTATTGCAAAATAATACGGTCGTCGGCCACCGCCTCTCTAACTCGCTGCGCCCAGTTAACCCGAGTGCGTAGATCTTCGCTTTCACTGTCGTTTGGGTTATAGCGATGAATCAAATTTCGCCCACGGCCTTTGGCGACATATAAAGCGATGTCCGCTTGCATTAAATAGTCTTCAGCATTTGATGCTTTGCCGTCGACCATACTTAGGCCAATACTGCAGCCTAGTTTGAGGCGCTGACCATTAATCTGATAGGTAAAGTCGTTTACTAAACCTTGAAACTCAACGGCGATTTCTTTCAAGCCAGATTCACTTACATCATGTACCAGAAGTGCATATTCATCGCCACCGAGTCGGCTGAGCAGGTCTGAGGATCGAACTCTAGAGTTCAGTAAGGTGGAAATCTGGCGTAATACTTCATCGCCTTCGTGGTGGCCAAAAGTATCGTTAATCACCTTGAAATAGTCGAGATCTATATAAATTAATCCGTGCTGGCGATCAGTCCGCACTGAGTCGGCATAGGTATGTTTTAACGATTCTTCAAAATAGTGCCGATTAAACAAGCCTGTTAGCGAGTCGTGCATAGCAAGATATTCGAGCTGTTCTTGGGCTTGTTTCCGCTTGGTAATATTATCTAGACAGATGGTTAGCGTGGTTTGATTTTGGTGTGCCGAGCGGCGGATTTTCATTTGCGCCCAAATTCTATGGCCGGTTTTATCGAGCAAGCAGAGTTCAATTTCACATTCAGATTTGCGCTTGCTGAGCACATCGTGCAATTTAACTTCGATTTCAGATTTGTCGGCTTTGCATTCGTCCGCTAAGAATTTCATCAGGGGCTGGCCGAGCGACTCGTCAAGGTCGTAGCCGGTTAATACTTGCCATGAATAATTTAAAAAAGTGAGATTTAGGTTTTCATCTAGTTCCATTACAACTGTTTGTAAATTATGCAGTAGTTGTTGGTGGACCATAGAGATGCGGCGGTATTCGCGTTCGCTTGCCTCTAATGAATTCACTTTTTCGGTGAACTGGTGGCTGCTTAAACGGAAGTCCTCACGGCGTGTGGCGAGATCGCACACTTTTCGCAATTGTTCGGTACGGAAGGGCTTGGCCAGAAAATCGCTAGCGCCCAATAGCATTAATTGTTCGGCAAGTTCTGTAGAGGCGTGTGCTGTCATCATAACCACCGGCTGTTCTGGCTTGTCGGCTACAATTATTTTTAAAATCTCTTTGCCCGATATGTTCGGCAACATGTAATCCAAAAGGACCAGACTATAGCTGCGTTCGCGCCACAGCTGAATTCCCGTTTCACCATCTTTGGCGATGTCGATTTGAAATTGTCGGTCGAGCACACGCGACACTAAATCGGCGGTATCGGCACCGTCTTCAATTACAAGTAGGCGTGGTTTTACATAGATCTTCCAATCGCCGCTCAGGCATTTTTTCGCTTCGTGGCCGAGGGTTTCTATCTCACTTGAGGGCAGAACTCGATTGACACCGTATTCGCGTGCGGTAATTTCGGTAATATGCTGACACCATTTTTCTGTGAAGATCAAAATAGGTGTGTCGTCTTTACAGTTTAGTGCGCCACAGCGCACCATACGAGCGAGCCGCCAGCCATCCAAATCGTCAAGCTCTAGGGTGCAGATCAGTAGTGATGGCGGCCGCTCTCGAATAGCGGCAAGGGCTGAAGTTGCAGAATGGGTAACCCTAATATTGTAGAGGTTGCATTTTTCCAGCTCGGCGACTATCGACGCGCATTCAGTCTGGTTGGGGCAAACTACTAGTATTTCGCTCATTTGCTCAACTTTGAAGAATCCGCATCAGGCGGATATGAATTAAATAAAGAAACGGATTACGCTTCTGCTGCTGGTCAAGTTTAGCTGAGTTTACAGGCGCGTAACGAAAATTGTGCCATTTTTTCTCGAGAATTGGCGTCGAATGACAAAGCTGTGGCGGCAAAAATGTTATGCGTTAATGTATACAAGGATGGCAATAATCATTGCTTTGATACTAATGAGGTATTGGAGGCCTATTTTCGTGCT
This sequence comes from Teredinibacter waterburyi, assembly GCF_001922985.1. Classification (GTDB taxonomy): domain Bacteria; phylum Pseudomonadota; class Gammaproteobacteria; order Pseudomonadales; family Cellvibrionaceae; genus Teredinibacter; species Teredinibacter waterburyi. Next base: position 93,984 of record NZ_MRUH01000165.1, on the reverse strand, counting down.
TTTACGGTGTAAATGTTGCGCTATTTCGAGGTGCTGGGGCTGGCCGAGTACAGCCGAATATCCATCTATAAAGCTTACTGACGGTCTTATGTCTTTACTGCCCCGAGGCAAGGGGCAGTGATGTTCATTTGCGTTGCCGACTAGAGAGCAGCCACTAGTGAATAAGATTAATGGTAACGCGGTTATTCTTGGTTGCTATCTCGTTCCACTCAACTGCGGTAACTGAGGGAGTGACAAGAGGGTAGTTGTATCGCGGTGAACCAAAACCGCTAGATCTAATTTGTAGTTCAATTTGGCCTGTTTTAATGGGGGTCGCGGTTTGTTCAAAATTCAAATAGGGTAAGCTGAGGTAATCGTTGCTGGAAATGTCGGCGTTTATTTCCGATTGCATGGTACAGCCGTCGGCAGTTAGCTCGGCATCTGCCAGTTGCCAGTTGCCGGAGTCGTCAAGTTGTAGGCAGCTGTTGCCGAAGTGGATGTTCAGTTCCACGGTGCCGCTGTAACCAACTTCGGCGAGGCGATAGATCAAATTGCTTAGTTCACCAACAGTGGTTTCGTTTAACGGTGCTTCGCCGTAATTGAACTGGAAGTCTGTGTCTAGCGCCCAGCTTAGGATGTCGAGTAGTTGTTCTGAAATGTTGCTGCTGGCAGCACCTCGCTCTTGAAGCAGGGCTTCGCTAAGGCTGGCCACTAAGGCTTGATTTTCAATATTGGTTTCGGCAAGTAGCATCACATTTTCGCCCATATTTTTTAAATCTGAGCGGGTATTCATAAGCTCGTAGCCAATCAGACCGAGAGCGATAAAAATAAGTATTAACAGCGCGCCCGAAATAGTGGCTGAGCGCTTTTGATCGGCTTCTATTTCAGCGTTCAACACGGAAAGAGGAACGTCACCTACTGTGGCTTCTTGATGCGATTTTTCGTCTATTTCACGACTAATGCGACTAATAATAAAACGCGAATTTTCACTTATTTGTTGACGTACATCGGCGATGTGCATTTCAAACAGCCGCGCTACCTGGGCTCGCACTTGTGAAAGCGGTGGGTCGCGGTCAACATTGGAAAAGTCTGCTGGCGCGGCGACCTGGGGCGTTGTGAAGGTGTCTTCAGGCTCTGGAGGGGCAACGTCGGCGATTGGTTCACGGCCTAAGGGCTTTATGCCCAAGCTGGATAAAACGCGCTCTAAGTTAGAGGGTTTGATGACTTCTTTGGACAGAATGTCGAGTGCGCCGAGAGCGCGTGCTTGGCCGGTATAGACGTCGCCCTGTTCGGCGGTGTACATAATGACGGGAATCATAGCCGTGCTTGGGTTGGCCTTAATAATTTTTAGCGCTTCTAAACCATCCATGCCTTCCATGTGGTGATCCATAAAAATCACCGAGGGCATTTGATAACTTAAGTAACCGAGCGCTTCCTCTGCTGAGAGAGCGGTGTCGACATCGAGGTCAAAACGCGCAAGCATCTTTTTTAAACGAAACTGTGCCGTTTTGGAGTCATCGACAATAAGCACTCGGGACATGCGTAAATCTCTCGGGTAAATTTCTTATTATTGTTGGCGTTGGGGGTTCTTGGCTAACGTGTAAGCTTTCTGGTGTTCGCGCTAAGACTAGCTTTTACCCCGCGTACTGTTGGCGCATATTTAACCAGTGTTGAAGCGCTTTTACCAGTGCCAATGTTTGCTTCTGTGAAACGTGTAATAGCGGTGTAAGTCGTGCAGAGCTGGCGGTTTTTGAGCGCTTGGTCGGCGCCTGAAGCTACCATCAAAATGACAAGCGGAGTATCCTTGCGCTCTTGTGTTACGTCTGAGTCATAATTGGTTGTAAGTGGGTTGGCTTGGGGGCAGGGTTTTTGGGTTAAGGTAAATTTGAGTTTTTAGGCGGGTTAAACATCTATTGAAAACGTTACTCATCGACAATTTTGATTCTTTTACCTATAACCTTTACCAGTTAATCGCAGAGGTTAATCGGGTTCCGCCACTGGTTATTGATAACCGCTGCCACAACTGGCGAGAGGTGCTGGCACAGGGCTTCGATAATATTGTGATTTCTCCAGGCCCCGGCCGCCCCGATAGGGAAGCGGATTTCGGTATTTGTAGCGACGTGCTGCGCGAGGCGCCGCTGCCGATATTGGGTGTATGTCTTGGTCACCAAGGTTTGTGTCATCTGTATGGCGGTCGTATTGATTACGCTACCAAGGTTATGCACGGTAGGCTTAGTAAAATACAGCATCGCGGTGAGGACCTGTTTAAGAATATTCCTTCCCCCTTTGCAGTAGTTCGTTACCACTCTTTATGGGTTAGTGAGCTACCGCCAATGTTTAAGGGTCTCGCCTATACCGACGACGGTGTACTGATGGCCGCACGCCATGAAAGCAAGCCACTCTGGGGCGTACAGTTTCATCCTGAATCCGTTTGTAGCGAATATGGCCACAAGCTGTTGGCTAACTTTCGCGATCTATCTTTAAACTGGCTAAAAGAGCAGGGCGCTGCAATAAATTCACCGCAGAATGTCTCGCCGCTAAACGCTGCTACAAAAATAATTTCTAATGAAATAGACGGTGCGCGTTCCCGACGTCAGGAAAGTTCGCTGGGTATTGCGGCAGACCTGCAATTATCCTACCGACGCCTGCCATTTTTTACTGATGCCGAAGCCGTGTTTAGCGACTTTTTCGCATTATCCGAAAATAGTTTTTGGTTGGACTCTGCCTCCGCCTTACACCCGTCACGATTTTCCTATATGGGGGACGCTACCGGGCCTCATGCGCAAACTTTGTGTTACCGGCAAGAAACAAAAACATTGGATATACAAACAACCACAGGACAGCATCGTATTCAAACCGACATGTTTGAATATCTGCAAGGGCAGCTCGACGCGTCCAAAATTAGTACCGATGAACTGCCTTTTGATTTCACCTTGGGCTATGTTGGCTACATGGGCTACGAAATGAAGGCGGCGGCTGGTTTTGCAGCGCCATACTGCTCTAAGTCTCCTGATGCGAGCTGGATTTTTGCAGACCGAATGATTGTTTTTGATCATGAAGAACAGGTTGTTTATTTGGTTTGTTTGGAGCAGCCCGAGCAAGCGGCGCGAGCCGAGTATTGGTTGCAAACGATGGAAGTTCAGCTCACCGTGTTGGCCGATTCTATCCCTTCCGGCGCGAATCAAATCCCCTTGGGTGACGAGTCTTGGGATACCAGCGAGATTCATTTTAGGCACACTAAAGCGTCTTATTTAGATTTAATCGAACAGGCCAAACAAAAGATTCTTCAAGGTGAAACCTACGAGGTGTGCCTTACCAATAGTATGTCGGTAAAAAGTAATGCCGAACCTCTACAGCTTTATCGAACACTACGCCATTTAAACCCTGCACCCTATGCCAGCTATTTAAAATTTTCTGGGTTACATATTCTATGTTCCTCCCCAGAGCGTTTTCTTACTATTGATAAAAGCGGCACGGTTGAATCCAAGCCTATTAAAGGTACGCGCAAGCGTTGCACTGATACGGTGGAGGACAGGGCGATACAGCACGAACTTGCGGCAAATGAAAAGGATCGCGCTGAAAATTTAATGATTGTCGATTTACTGCGCAATGATTTAGGACAGGTGTGCGAAGTGGGTAGCGTCCAGGTTCCAGCGTTATTTGCAGTGGAGAGTTATGCTTCTGTACACCAGTTAGTAAGTACTATTCGCGGGCGCTTACGCCGCGATGTATCGGCACTAGATTGTTTGCGAGCTTGTTTTCCCGGTGGTTCGATGACAGGCGCCCCCAAACGTCGTACTTTAGAAATTTTGGATGAGCTCGAAGGTGGTGCCCGTGGAATCTATTCGGGAGCACTTGGCTTTTTGGCGCTAAATGGCAGCGCTGATTTTAATATTATTATTCGAACGCTGGTCGTTGAAGATGGCGAAGCGAGTCTGGGTGTTGGCGGTGCAATCGTTGATATGAGTGATCCAGAAAGTGAGTGGCAGGAAACGCAAGTAAAAGCGCAGGCGCTGTTGCAAGCACTTTCGGTAACGTCGAGTTAAAGGATAACGTTGAGTCACTGTGCTTTGACTTAAGATGACATTTGTCATTTGAGTGGCTGACAATCATCCATAGGTATTTCCCTTTTTAGTGCTGATAATGGAATCTATTAAGCTTAGGTGGCTGTGGCTAGATGGATTGTTCATTTAAAGCCTGTGTGACGATATAGCTTATAAGCTGCGGCGATCAAATTATATTGCTATAAAGTACATCGTCGTGAATATCTAGGGCCTAGACGAATGGCTTTACAATTATGGAAAGAGATGATGTTTTCTGGAAGATTTCTAGCGGAAGATTCGATTGTTGGGGAATTTCTCCCAAACCAAAATGGCACTAAATGGATTTGGCTGTTAGTGCCGTTGATTTATACCCTGTTTTATTTTTTCCCGCTCTGGTATATCTCGCTGACACCTTTGTATCTCATCGGGGCGCTGGTTATTTATCTAGTTTTGTTGGGGGTATTATTTCTTTGTCTCCGTTCGCCGCGTTCTTTGGCAATAAAAATTGCCGTAGTTGGTGTTTTATTAACAACGCTCGCTTGTGGTTATAATTCTGGCAGTAACATCTTCTTCTGTTTTTTTGTATTTTATTTGGCGCTGTGTTTTGAACCGCGTGGTGCGCTGCTGAGCTTGCTCGGTGTTGTGGTCTGTTTACTCGTGGCGGCGTATTTGTTTGATTTGTTTCAGGCGTACTTTATTTTGCCCGGCACGATTCCTATTGTGGGAATGAGTATTTTTGGTGTGTTTAGTCGCTTGCAACGCAAGCATCAGGATCGCGAAGCCAAGTCACAGCTAGAGCTGGAACAAATAGCCGTTGTTGCGGAGCGCGAACGAATCGCTCGAGATTTGCATGATGTACTCGGCCATACCCTAACGTCTATTGCACTAAAATCTCAACTCGCGGTTAAGCTAGGGCGTGCCGGCGATTTGGATCTAGCGTTAACTGAAATGCAACAGGTAGCGGATATTTGCAGTGAATCTTTAAGCGAGGTTCGTACCGCTATCAGTGGCTATAAAGCAAAGACGATCGCCAGCCAAGTGTTGAATCTTTCCGAGCGTTTACGCGCTCAGGGGCTTGCGGTTGAGCAAAACTGCAACTTCGAGAAGTTGGGGGCAAAATCTGAAGCCGCGTTGAGTTTGATTTTAACCGAGGTGGTTACCAATATATTGCGGCACAGTAACGCCACAAAAGTAAGCCTTCACACCGAAAATAGCGCTCACTCCTGCACTTTAGTTATTTATGATAATGGCGATGTTCCTAGTGTGATTAAAGAGGGGAATGGCTTGCAGGGCATTCGCGAGCGGCTAGAAGAAATTAATGGTAGGTTAGAGATAAAGCTGGACTCGGGAATGCACATCATTATCACAATAGATTATTAATCTTGTCGCAGATGGATTCGTTTATGATTCGCGTATTGCTAGTAGAAGATCAGGCTATGGTGCGCGGTGCACTCAAAGCGTTGCTCAATCTTGAGACGGATATTCGCGTCGTTGCCGAAGCCGAAAACGGCAATATTGCACTCGAACATCTAGCGCGCTTGGGGACTGACGAAGTCGACGTGGTACTTACCGATATCGAAATGCCAGAACGTAGTGGCATAGAGTTGGTGGAGGAGGTTGCGCTGCGATACCCGCAATTAAAATGCGTGATAGCGACAACCTTCGGACGGGTGGGCTATATTAGACGTTCTCTAGCGGCCGGCGTGTGTGGTTTTTTGTTAAAGGACGCCCCATCGGAACAGCTATGTAACGCGTTACGCTTAGTTGTGTCGGGTAAAAAAATTATCGATCCTGAATTGGCTATGGCAGCGCTGGATGACCGCGATCCGCTAACGGATAAAGAACGTAAAGCACTTAAACTCGCCAGCGCGGGTAAGTCAACTGCAGAGATAGCCGCTGAATTATTTTTGTCCGAAGGGACGGTGCGAAATTATCTTTCCGAAGCCATATCTAAATTGAATGCAACCAATCGTGTCGATGCTGCGCGCATTGCCCGGCAAAAAGGATGGTTGTAGAAATCGGTTCCTTCCCGCGCAATAATTGCCTATTCTAACCCCTCTATTTTGATCGTAAGCCACGCGTCTGCAAACGAGTACAGCTTTTTAAGCAGCAAAAATCTAATTAATAAGTTGCCGCTAGGGTTATTCGCGTTGATGTTTTGGTTTCTGGTTATCGCCATTGAGGGGAATTATGTTCACTATCAAAACATGTGGTACAACACTAAAAGTCCTATTGGTTAAGCTTGTATTACTACTTTCTTGTATCGCTATGCAATCTATGGCGGCTGAAAAATCTTCTTCTATACAAACTCCAGCCCTGCACGCTCCGGCGGCTTTAGCTCAAAGCCTATTACTACAAAATCCTCATGCGCGCACTGCAATCAGTTTGAATGGACCTTGGCGCACAATTGTAGACCCCTACGAAAATGGTTTTTATAACCATCGTTACCTAGAAAACCCCAATGGTTATTTTAAAAATGCTAGCGCAAAATCGCCTTCAGATTTAGTCGAATATGATTTCTCTAAATCGCCTCTGTTAGAGGTTCCTGGCGATTGGAATACCCAATTGGAGAGGTTGTTTTTCTATGAGGGAACTGTTTGGTATCAAAAGAGCTTTTCGTTAACCAAGAATTCGCATAAGCGCTACGTTTTATATTTCGATGCGGTGAATTACGAGGCTGTGGTTTATGTGAATGGCGAGAAAGTTGGTCGCCATGAAGGAGGGTTTACCCCCTTTCAGTTCGACGTTACCAAGCAGCTGCAGGCCGGTGATAATTTCGTCGTGGTTAAAGTCGACAACCGCCGCGAGCGCGACAATATTCCAACGGTTAATACTGACTGGTGGAATTACGGCGGTATTACACGGCCAGTAACAATTTTAGAATTGGATAGAACCTACATCAGCGACTACACCCTAAGTTTGGATTTGCAAGCACGAGCTTTGGGTAAGTCCCGAATTAGTGGTTGGGTTCAGCTCTCCGGCGATTCACCGAAAGGCAACACGAACATACACCTACAGCTGCCAGAGCTAGGGCTTGATTCTGCGCTAGATGTCGATTCCAGCGGTAAAGCTAGTTTTAGTTTTGAGGCTAATCCACAACGCTGGGCTCCGCAAAATCCTAAGTTGTACAAGGTGGTGTTTCGCTATGGAAGTGAGACACTTGAAGATGAGATAGGGTTTCGCGATATTCGTGTACAGGGCGAGGATATCGTTTTAAACGGTGAGCCTATCTACTTGCGCGGCATCAGTATTCACGAAGAAAAGCCCGGTGGCGAAGGGCGCGCTTGGAGTGAAGCCGAAGCGGTAAAGATACTGACTATGGCGAAGGAGCTAGGGTGTAACTTTGTTCGTTTGGCGCATTATCCTCACAATGAAAATATGCTGCGTGCGGCTGATCGACTCGGGCTTTTAGTCTGGTCAGAGATTCCAGTGTATTGGACGGTGCAATTCGAAAGCGAGGCGGTTTATCAAAAAGCTGAGCAACAATTAACTGAAATGATTCAGCGTGATAAGAACCGTGCAGCGATTATTCTGTGGTCGGTAGCGAATGAAACCCCCAATCATAACTTGCGCTTTACATTTTTGAAGAAATTAGTCGCCAAGGCCCGACAGCTAGATGCTACACGATTAATTACCGCCGCTTCCGATACCCAACAAACCGTCGGTGGCGCGAAAAAAATTGACGATCCGTTTGCCGAGCTGGTCGATGTCATCGGTATTAATACCTATTGTGGGTGGTACAGCGACAAACCGAGTGACTGTGCCGCAATGCGCTGGCAATCGGACTACAATAAACCGGTGATTATCAGTGAGTTTGGAGCTGGCGCTTTAGCTGGGCTCCATGGCGACAAAAATGCGCGCTGGACAGAAGAGTATCAAGACGACGTTTATCGTTACAATCTTGAAATGATAGATAAGATACCTTTCGTCAAAGGTATGACACCATGGATTCTCAAGGACTTTCGCTCGCCACGTCGGCCTTTGCCGGAGATACAAGACTACTGGAATCGCAAGGGTTTAGTGTCTGAAAGTGGCGAGCGCAAACAAGCGTGGTATCGGCTTCGCGACTTCTATCAGGGTAAAGCCGGGGGATAATTATTGCTATCTTGACCTAAAATTGAGGTAGTCGGCCCCACAATCGAGAGCTTTATACAATAGATTCAATAGACTTCGTTACTTCAATAATAAAAAGAGAGGATCGCCATGAATATGACTCGTCGCCAACTATTGGTTTTATCCGCTATGGCTGGAACCAGTGCAATGACCCCTTTCATGGCCGCGTCCGCTGCTGAAAAAGGCAAACAAGCCATGCCGCAAAAATTTAAAATATCGCTTGCTCAATGGTCACTTCATAAAGGTTTCTTTGACGGAACCTACAACTTGTTGGATTTTGCAAAGATCGCGCGTGAAAAATTTGACATAGATGCGATCGAATATGTAAACCAGTTTTATGCGAAAACACTTACCGATAAATTAATCCGAGAGCTACGCCAGCGCGCCGATGATCACGGTGTGTTCAGCAATCTGATTATGTGCGATCACGAAGGCGCCTTGGGAGATCCAGACGCGAAGGCACGCAAGCAAGCGGTCAAAAACCACTATCGTTGGGCCGATGCTGCGCATCAGTTAGGTTGTCAGTCTATTCGTGTGAATGCACAAAGTAGCGGTAGTTGGGATGAGCAGATGAAGTTAGCCGCGGACGGCCTGCATCAACTTGCGGAGTATGCCGGCAAGCTGAATTTGAACGTCATCGTCGAGAATCACGGCGGTCTTTCGTCTAATGGCAAATGGTTGAGCGGCGTTATGAAAACGGCTAACCACCCGCGTGTGGGCACCTTGCCAGATTTCGGCAACTTCGTTATTAATCGCGATACCGGCGAAAGTTATGACCGTTATAAAGGTGTTGCCGAGCTTATGCCCTTTGCAAAAGGCGTTAGCGCTAAGACGTTTACCTTCGACAAAGATGGTAACGAAACCGACATCGATTATTTGCGCATTATGAAACTGGTGGTAGACGCCGGTTACTCCGATTGGGTGGGCATTGAATATGAAGGCGACGACCTAGCGGAAGAAGTCGGCATTATGAAAACTAAGCAGTTACTAGAGCGCACGCGTAGCGCCTTGTCGAAAGCTTAAGGTTTAGATGCGGCACTACTATTGTTGACTTGCTAAAGGCCTTGTTCGCCCTGTAGCAAGTCAGTTTAGTTATTAGTGGAAAGCGGTCACCTTTGTGAATCGTTTAATGCGTGATTATTTAAATCCCCAAAAGCCAGAGTGCGACAATGTCTAAAGAACTCGTGTCAAAAAAACCTGCAGCAAAAATTCGCATGGGGATCGTTGGTGGAGGCCCCGACGCCTTTATCGGCAATATCCATCGTATGGCGGCGCGCTTGGATGGCCGCATAGAACTAGTGTGCGGTGCGTTTAGTCGCGACCCCGAAAAATCCCGCAGCGCAGGCCAGGCACTCTACCTACCCGAGCAGCGATGTTACCCTGATTATCAAACCATGATGCAACGCGAAGCCGAATTACCTGCGGCTGAGCGGATGGAGTTTGTTGCCATTGTTACCCCCAATAGCACTCACTACTCAATTGCCAGCAGCGCGCTAGCGCAGGGTTTTCACGTTCTTTGCGAAAAGCCGGCGACACTGAATTTAGCCGAAGCGCGCGCATTGCAGCAGCAGGTTACCGAGACGGGCTTATTGTTTGGTTTAACCCATACCTATACGGGATACCCCTTGGTAATGGAAGCCCGTGAGCGGGTCGCGCGCGGCGATATTGGCAAGGTAACCAAGGTGGTTGCCGAGTATACCCAAGGTTGGCTGGCGGCGGTGATGGGGGGCGAAGATGGTAAGCAAGCCGCTTGGCGACTCGACCCTGCGCAAGCGGGTGCAAGCTGTTGTATGGGCGATATTGGCGTGCACGCGGCTAACCTGGCCGAGTTTGTTAGTGGCCAATCGATAGCGACCTTGTTAGCCGATTTACAGTCGTTGGAAGCCGGTCGAAGCCTAGATGATGATGGCTCTGTACTGCTGCGTTTTGATCAGGGCGCGCGCGGGGTTTTGTTTGCTAGCCAAATTGCTGTGGGTGAAGAAAACAATTTACGCATTCGTGTTTATGGCACTAAGGGTGGACTCGACTGGCAACAACAGGAACCCAACTCGCTCTGGCTTAAGTGGCCGGATCGCCCAGCGGAGCTGATCCGTGCAGGGCAGGGCTATCTTGGCGTTAATGCCAGTAACAATAGTCGCACTCCACCGGGGCACCCAGAAGGCTATATTGAAGCTTTTGCCAATCTTTACAGTAATTTTGCCACGGCTATTGCCGACGCTCGCGGCACGGAAGCTCCCCAGTCTTCCACAATGAATAACGTACCGGGTATTGATGAGGCCGTAAAAGGCATGGCGTTTATCGAGGCGGTTGTCGCTAGCAGTGCCGCTGGTGGGCAGTGGACGCAACTGAATTGTGATGTTAGCCGCTAGTTAATGGCATGAGCGTCCCAAAATTTTAAAATTACGGCGCTAGCTTAAACTAGCGAATATCGGAGATAGACTATGAAAGGTCCGGCAATATTTTTAGCGCAGTTTCTTGGCGACGAAGCGCCATTCAATACGCTCGACGGTATCCTCGATTGGGCGGCGTCACTCGGCTATAAAGGTGTGCAGGTTCCGACTTGGGATGCACGCTGTATCGATTTAAAGCAAGCTGCCGAAAGCCAAAGCTACTGTGATGAATTAAAAGCGACCTTTGCCGCAAAAGGCTTGGAAATTACCGAGCTTTCTACACACCTGCAGGGCCAGTTGGTGGCAGTACACCCAGCCTATGACGATATGTTCGATGGCTTTGCGCCCGAACATTTGCGCGGCAACAGCAAAGGTCGTACTGAATGGGCCGTGCAGCAGTTACTGTACGCAGCGAAAGCCAGTAAAAATCTTGGATTGACCGCGCACGCGACATTTTCCGGTGCTCTGCTTTGGCACACTGTCTACCCTTGGCCGCAGCGCCCAGCGGGTTTAGTCGATTCCGGTTTTGCCGAATTAGCTAAGCGTTGGCGGCCAATCCTCGATGCTTTCGATACTGCTGGTGTTGATGTGTGTTACGAGCTTCACCCGGGCGAAGACCTGCACGACGGGGCAACCTTTGAGCGATTCTTAGAAGAAGTCGATCATCACCCGCGCGCTAATATTCTCTACGATCCCAGCCACTTCGTGTTACAGCATTTGGATTACCTCGGCTTTATCGACTTATATCATCAGCGTATCAAGGCCTTCCATGTTAAAGATGCGGAATTTATTATGTCTGCGCGCAGCGGTGTTTACGGCGGATACCAAGGTTGGGTCGATCGCCCCGGCCGCTTTCGCTCACTCGGTGATGGCCAGATCGATTTCAGCGGCATTTTTAGCCGCTTCGCCAAATACGATTATCAAGGTTGGGCGGTGTTGGAGTGGGAGTGTTGTTTAAAGCATCCAGAAGATGGCGCTCGCGAAGGTGCACCTTTTATTCAAAAGCATATGATCCGCAAAGTGGAACGAGCATTCGACGATTTTGCTGCAGTAGCACCAGATGAAAGTTTGAACAAACGTATTTTAGGCTTGGATTAGCGAGCAATAAAAAACTAGAAATTACACAACAATAAAAACATAACGGAAATCAATTATGACTAGTGTTGAAAATATCGCGCCTAAAAAGGACTTGCTGTTTTTTGCCTGCTGCCTATCGCTTGTTGTTACCGCAATGACCTTTGCGATTCGCGCGGGAATTTTGGGTGAGCTTGCCGATAGCTTTAGTTTTACCAAAACTGAACTCGGTTGGATCAATTCCATGGCCTTCTTTGGCTTCCCTGTGGCGATGATGGTGGGCGGACTTTTATACAACCAAGTTGGGCCAAAGCTGTTGATGTACGTGGCATTTGTTGGCCACCTGTTAGGTTTAGTTTTAACCATTATTGCCGATGGTTTTTGGGGCTTATTAATTTCCACCTTCTGCATAGGCTTCGCAAACGGCGCGGTCGAAGCGGGTTGTAACCCGCTTATTGCCGATATGTATCACAACAATAAAACCACCATGCTGAATCGCTTTCATGTGTGGTTCCCAGGCGGCATTGTCATCGGTGCTTTGATCTCAGCCGCTATGACGTCGTTTAGTCTTGGCTGGCAAATGCAAATTGCGGTGATGTTATTACCAACCTTGGCCTACGGCTATATTGTCTTTAGCCAGGACTTCCCCGCAATGGTGAATTCTGAAACATCCACCAGTATCAATATTCGAAGCCTAGCGTCACCGCTGTTTATTTTTATGCTGGTGTGTATGGCCTTTACGGCAACAACCGAATTGGGTACACAGCAGTGGGTGAGCGTTATGTTGGCGGAGTCCGGTGCGCATCCAATGCTTATTTTGGCAATGGTAACTGGCTTGATGGCGGTGGGCCGCTACTTTGCTGGGCCAGTTGTACATGCTCTTAACCCCGCAGGTGTGTTACTTGCGTCTGCCGTGGTTGCGGCACTGGGAATCTTTATGCTGAGTCAGGTTTCCGGCGCGATGGTTTATGTGGCTGCTTTATTATTCTCAGTTGGGGTTATGTACTTTTGGCCAACGATGATCGGCTTTGTCAGTGAGTATCAGGCCAAGACCGGGGCGCTGGGATTATCACTAGTTGGTGCTGCTGGTATGTTATTTGTTGGGGCAATGAACCCGGTTATCGGTGGCTGGATTGATGCGGCTAAGGAGCAAGCGATCGTGTCAGGCTTAGCCGACGATGCAGCAGAGGTCGCCGCAGGTCAGGCGACCCTCGAGCAGCTTGTGGTATTTCCACTGGTGTTGATTGTGCTGTTTTCGATTTTGTATGTTTGGCGTAAAAAGGTGAGAGTTTAGCGCCTTACTCTAAGGCGCTAATTACATCTGTAATTACGATATGTAAGGCTACGCTAGGGTCGTTGTTCGGCCCTAGCGATTAAGCATTAAGGTTTAAGCTACTTGTCCCGTTGTTCTAACGCGTTTAGAACCTTTTTCGAGCTTCACCTTGTTTGCCGCAGCGCGCGCTTGTAGGTGAGAATCAATACTATTTTTTAGAGCAATTAACATTCCGGCCACCAAAAAAGCGCCGGGTGGTAATACCGCGACTAAAAACCCGCGATACCCTTCACCAAATAATTGAATGGACCAACCGCGAGCCGACTCGCCAAATAATAGCTGCATGTTATTGAACAGTGTTCCGCTACCGATAGATTCGCGAATCGCGCCAATGGCGACCAACACACAGAGAAAGCCCATCCCCATCATCAAACCATCGATTGCCGAAGGTAAAATACTGTTCTTAGAGGCGAACGCGTCGGCGCGACCGAGGATGGCGCAGTTGGTAACAATAAGTGGGATAAAAATTCCTAGAATCTGATACAGCTCAAAGGTGAAAGCCTGCATTAATAACTCGGTACAGGTGGTAAATGCGGCAATGATCATGACAAAAGCGGGTAGTCGCACCGCATCGCTTACCGCGTTGCGAATTAACGAGACGGCAATGTTAGAGCCAACTAATACCAGCATGGTGGCCAAGCCTAAACCGAGTGCGTTGACAACCGAACCGGTAACGGCAAGCAGGGGGCACAAACCTAGTAGCTGGACTAGCGCAGGATTGTTTTTCCAAAGACCGTTACTCACTATTTCTTTGTACTGACTCATAACTTGTCTCGCCACGTCGAGATCTGCCGACGTTGTATATAAATTTAAGTTTTATGTTTCAGCTCAGCCGCTTTTTTCGGTTGAATGAGAGCTGCTGCTTTCGCGTGACTACTACAGATTGACCATTTAGCCTGCCAACCAATTGTTAATTGGCCGGTTATAAAATGTCGTCGTCGCTACTGCTAGGAAAGATGACGTCGCGCTGTTGCTGGAAAAATAACAGTGCTTTTTTTACACTCTTCACAACCGCACGCGGTGTAATTGTTGCGCCGGTAAATTGATCGAAGGTGCCGCCGTCTTTTTTAACTGCCCACTGTTCAATACTGGGCTGTAGTAGCGAGCGACCGTTAAAATTCAGAATCCAATTACTTTTACGCAAATCTACTTTATCACCTAAGCCGGGGGTTTCTTTATGGCTTAATGCTCGTACTCCAGCAATGGTTCCGTCCAGATTAATACCGACTATTAATTTAATATCGCCGCTGTAGCCGTCGGGCGCTACGGTCGGCAAAATGACGGCAACGGGCTTGCCGTCAAAACGGGCGATATAGGCCACCGGCGTATCCGCTTGCTTGCCGTGAAAACCGAGCGCGGCTTGCATCTCGCTGGATAAATTCAGCGTATCGCTCAGCATATCGTTATTGTGGCGCGAACGCGGTACCAGCTCGAGTAACGCCGCTTGCGCCGCAGCCCGTTCTGCCGCGCTAATACGCTCAGCGGTAGCGCTATAGGTAACCGCGAGAATAGCGGCGGTAACTACGGCGAACAGGGTAAGAATTAAGCTGTTTTTAGTTATCGATTGACCTAACACAGAATATTTCCATAGGAGTTTTACAGTTAATTACGCTTGGCTTTTTGGGCCAGATTTGTGCCCGTATGTGCGCGGCTTGGTGTAGTAGTCAATAAACGGCGCGGCGAAATTCATTAGCAATACAGCGAATGCCATAGCGTCGGGATAGTTGCCCCATACGCGAATGATAAACACTAGAGCGCCGACAAGGGCCCCGTAAATTAATCGACCGCGTACACTTACGGCACTGGTAACTGGGTCGGTAACAATAAAGAACGCACCTAGCATCGTTGCGCCGGATAGCCAGTGAAAGAGTGGCGAGCCGGAGCTGGTGGAGCTGCCACCATCGTAAAATAATGCGGCTAACAGGCCTAAGCTAGCGAGCATGGCTATCGGCGCGTGCCAAGTAAAAATCTTTTTATACAGCAGAAAAATGCCGCCGCCGAGAAAAGCCAAATTGACCCACTCCCAACCGGCACCAGCCCAGCGACCTTGATTAAAGGCGCTAGTGTTAGCGTATAAATCGCTAATAAGTTGGCTCTGGTTTTGTTTTAGAAGGTCGAGTGGTGTAGCGCCGGTGTAACCGTCGATAGGTACACCTAAAAATACCTGCTGTAAGGTGGCGATAATCCCGGGTAACTGAGCACCATCGGATAAGGTTGGCGAGGCCGCTGGCCAGCTACTCATTTCCAGTGGGAATGAGATTAATAAAACAATATAACCGACCATCGCCGGGTTAAATGGGTTGTAACCCAAACCGCCGTATAGTTGTTTGGCAATGACGATAGCAAATAGAGAGCCCGTTGCGATTAACCACCACGGCGCATAAGGCGGTAGTGCAAGCGCTAGCAGGAAAGCGGTCACTAGAGCGCTGTAGTCTTTTAAATAGAAGGCTATACGCTTCTTTCGAAGGGCTAAAAATGCCGCCTCGAATGCTAGACAAAACAGCGATGTAAGTAGAATGTTAACCAGTGTGCCTGGGCCGAAAAAAGCGGTAAGTACAGCGATGCCTGGCAGTGTTGCCAAAAGTACCGTTTGCATAACCGAGCCAGTGTTGCCTGGCTTATGCGCATGAGGTGATGTGATTTTTATAAATGCCATTGCGGCTATGTCTCACTGGGTTACAGTTATATTCAATTTAATTCGGCAGCTATATTTGCTATTCAATACCGCCGCTATTAAAGGTAATAGTCGGTAATTACCTACGCTTTTTCCTTTACGTCTTCTTTGGCTTCGGCCAGTTTTACTTCGAGCTTTTCTACGCCAATACGGAAAGCATCAATATTTTCATTGTTTTCTGCCTCGGCTTTTGCCAAGCGTTCTCGCGCTTTGGTCAGTCGTGATTGTAGTGATGTCAATTGCGCTGCACGCTTTTCCGTATCGCTCATGTTGGCTTGTGCTGCTGCCTTTGCTTTGGCTTTTTCGATTGCAATATCAGCGGCGGATAACGTTTTGTTGTGGTCAGAGTTTACTTCTGTTGCAACTTCGCTCGCCGTTGAAGTTGCAGCCTTAGCTTCGACCAGTTCTCGCTCACTGGTATCGAGCTTTTGTTGCAATTTGGCAACACCCTGTCGCAGTGCCTCTACGGTTGGCGTTCCAGCGGCCTCGGCTTCAGCTAATTTTTGCCGGGCGGTTGTTAAGCGTTTGCCAATCGTGTCGACAGATTTTTGCAGTTGCTCTAGCGGTGAGCTGGTTAATTTTTGTTTGATGATCGTTTCGGTGGCGACAACGGAATTTTGCGCCGCTTTAAAACTGCCCAGCTTTTGCTCGGCTTCGTTAACTTTTAATTGCGCCTGCTTAAGTCGTGCCTGCAAAGACTCGATGCGTGCCGTATTGTCAGGGTCTTCGCGCTGCATGTCGGTCAGTGATGCTGTAGCGCGTTCCTGACGGCTTTGTGCACTGGAGAGGGCGCGTTCTAATTTCGCCAATTCGGTAGCTGGGTCGACGTCTGTGGGCTTGGCAGCAGTACTGGCTTTATCGGCCAGTTCAGAAGACGTAGTTGTTGCAGTGCCTTGGGGCCCTGCCAAGGCTTTCTTTTCGTCTGCTAAACGCTTGGCTTGCTCTGCGGCGATTTTACGCGCTACGCGCTTGGCTTCTTTTTCGGCTTCGGCTTGTTCTATTCGCGCTTTGCGCGCTTCGAAACGAACGCGTGCGCGATCGGACTTTTGCTTGTCCGCATCGATAATCCGAATTTCACTTTTAGACGCTCGGTAGTATTGCACCAGTGGGATATTGCTTGGGCATACATAAGAGCAGGCGCCGCACTCGATACAATCGAAAAGATCGTGTTCGCGTAACTTTTCATAATTTTCTGATTGCGCAAACCAAAATAGTTGTTGTGGCAACAAGCTCGCGGGACAGGCTTCGGCACACATGCCGCAGCGAATACAGGGTTGCGCTGGTGGTTGCTCGGGCACTTCCTGTCGCGACGGAGCTAGAATGCAGTTGGTGGTTTTTACCACTGGTACTAAAGGCGACTCGACGGTGTAACCCATCATTGGGCCGCCAATAATTAACCTTGCGGCATTTTCTTGTTGCCAGCCGTGTTGCTGCAATATGTGCTGAATAGGCGTGCCTAATGGTACTTCTATGTTGCGCTGTAACGCTAAGGACTCACCGACAACCGTCGTTACACGACTAATTAAGGGTTCGCCAAAACGTACCGCTCGCCATGCAGCAAAGGCCGAGCCAACATTTTGTACGACGATGCCGATACTGGCTGGAAGCGCTCCGCTTGGGACTTGTTTGCCCGTGACGATTTCAATTAATTGTTTTTCGCCACCCGACGGATATTTGGTTGGGAATACAACAATTTCCACTGCGGTATTTTCGGCCGCTGCTTGCATTGTCGCTATGGCTTCAGGTTTGTTGTCTTCGATGCCGACGAGAATTTCGCTCGGGTTGTCGAGCAGGTGGGCCAGCAATAGGGCCCCCGCGATAATTTCGTTAGCGTGTTCGCGCATCAGCATATCGTCGGCGGTGATGTAAGGTTCACACTCGGTGCCATTAAGTATTAACGTGGTAATTTTCTGGTTTGGCCGAGGGTTTAGCTTCACTGCTGCAGGGAAGCCGGCGCCGCCCATTCCGGAGATTCCCGCACCGCGAATTTTAGCTAAGATTTCAGTTTTTTCGAGCGCTTTGTAATCGTTGCAAGCGTCGATCTCTATCCACTCTTCTAGGCCATCGGGCTTGAGCACGATGCAGTCAGCGGTCATGCCCGACGGGTGAGCAATCGGGCGTTGTTCGATAGCGGTTACGGTACCGGATGTAGAGGCGTGTATTGGCGCACTGATTAAACCCTGAGCTTCGGCAATTAATTGGCCTTTCAAGACGCGATCACCAACGGTAACTACAGCTGTTGACGGCGCACCAATGTGCTGGCTTAACGGTAGTACAAGTTCTTCGGCAAGCTCGATACTGGCAATCGCGCAATGGTTAGATTGCGTTTTGCTTTCGGGCGGATGAACGCCGCCGTGTATATCCCATACTTTTCTCATGCGGCGTCCTCTTGCTTCGTTGTAGACGCATCCGCGCTATGGGGTATTTTATCGCTGGCGATAATGTGTGCTGGGGCTGGCATATCCCATTTCCAACCGGCAATGCCGGTCTCAATTGGCAGCATGTCGATACAGTCCACTGGGCAGGGCTCTACACATAGATCGCAGCCGGTGCATTCGGAAACAATAACGGTGTGCATTTGTTTTGCCGCGCCGAGGATCGCATCCACGGGACAGGCCTGAATACACTTGGTGCAGCCGATACATTCGTCTTCACGAATATAGGCAACCTTTTTCACTTCGGATTCTTCGCCGTGCTCTTCATCCAGTGCCGGCGCTTCTACGTCGAGTAAATTGGCGAGCGCTGCAATAGTTGTGTGGCCACCGGGCGGACACTTATTGATTGGGTCTCCGTCTACAATCGCCTGCGCGTAGGGACGGCAACCGGGGTAGCCACATTGACCACATTGCGTTTGCGGCAGCAGTTCGTCAATTTGCTCAACCAACGGGTCGCCTTCAACTTTAAATTTAATCGCGGCGAAGCCGAGCACCGCACCAAAAACAGCGGCGAGTCCGCCAAGGGCAATCAGCGCGCTGATAATGGGTTGTTCTGTGAATAGTTCGATCATATCGTTATACGAGACCAGCAAAGCCCATAAAGGCAAGTGACATCAAACCCGCCGTGATCATACCGATTGCGGCACCTTTAAAAGGCGCTGGCACATCGGCGACGGCTAGACGTTCGCGCATTGCGGAAAATAAAATAAGTACCAACGAAAACCCTACGGCGGCACCAAATCCATAGAAGGTGGATTGCAGCAGAGTGTGCGCCTTGTTGGTATTTTGCAGGGCAACACCCAACACGGCGCAGTTAGTGGTAATCAAGGGTAGAAAAACACCTAACACGCGATACAACAGCGGGCTGGTTTTTTCGATAAACATTTTTGCAAACTGCACGACTGCGGCAATTACCAAAATAAAAGAGATGGTCTTTAAATAGGTGAGGCTTAACGGTTCTAGTACCCAGCTGTGCACCATGTAGCTGCACACCGAGGCGAGGGTAAGCACAAAGGTGGTGGCAGTGCCCATACCTATGGCGGTTTCCAATTTGTTCGATACACCCATAAATGGGCAGAGGCCCAAAAATTGGACCAGAACAAAATTGTTCACCAATACTGTACTCAATAAAATAACCGCAAATTCGGTCATATTGGCTTCTGCCTTTGCTGTGATTGTTAAATGTGGTCGTTAAAATTTACGCTGTTTTAGGTGTTGTTGAAAATGACACCCAACCTAATTACATAACGCGCATGCCTGGCTGCGCGCCGGCACCGGGTTCTAAAATATAGAGTTCATTTTTGCCGGGGCCTGCGGCTAGTACCATGCCCTCGGACATACCAAATTTCATTTTGCGGGGCTGCAAGTTTGCCACCATCACCGTTAGCTTTCCGATTAGGTCTTCCGGCGCATAAGCGCTTTTAATCCCGGCAAATACATTGCGGGTTTCGCCACCGAGATCAAGTGTGAGGCGTAGCAGTTTGTTTGCGCCTTCCACATGTTCGGCGTTGGCGATAAGTGCAATACGTAAATCGACCTTGGCGAAGTCGTCGAAATTAATCTCTGCGGCAATCGGCTCTTTGCTCAACCAGCTATCCGAACTCGCTTCTTTTGTAGCTTCTACGGCGGCGCTTGTTGTAGTTGGCATCTCATCTTTGCTGGCTTCAATCATGGCGTCTACCTGTTTGCCTTCAACACGGGTTAACAGCGGTTTAAAAGCATTGAGGGAATGCTTGCCCAAAAAGCTACGCGGCGTGTTCCAATCTAAGGTGAGGTTAAGAAAGGCTTCTGCGCGCGCTGCGGTTGCGGGCAATACGGGCTTTAAATAGGTCATCAGCGCCATAAAGCAATTAACGCCCATTGTGCACACGTCGAGCACTAGCTGCTCTTTACCTTCTTCTTTGGCGAGTTTCCACGGCGCTTGTTCAGCAATATATTCATTTGCAGCATCAGCTAGGCCCATGATTTCACGCATGGCTTTGCTGAACTCACGGTTTTCGTAATGTTCGGCGATGACGGCATTTTTTTCTGTGAACAATTGCCACAGCTCTGGGTTGGCGACAGTGCTGGAAAGTTCACCACCGCTGTTGGCGACAAACTTGGCGGTGCGGCTGGCGATGTTGACAACTTTACCAACTAGATCAGAATTTACCTTGGTGACAAAGTCTTCCAAGTTAAGGTCAAGATCATCGACGCTGTTGGTCAGTTTGGTTGCGTAGTAGTAGCGTAAATACTCAGGGTCTAAATGTTCTAGATAAGTTCGAGCATTAATAAACGTGCCGCGCGATTTAGACATTTTTTTGCCGTCGACGGTTAAGAACCCGTGCACGCAAACTTTGGTTGGTGTTCTAAAGTCGGCATCGTTGAGCATGGCTGGCCAAAACAGCGCGTGAAAATTAATAATATCTTTGCCGATAAAGTGGTACAGCTCGGCGCTGGATTTTTTGCTCCAGTAGTCGTCGAATTCCAACCCGTCGGTACGGTCGCACAGGTTTTTAAAGCTCGCCATATAGCCGATAGGTGCGTCCAGCCAAACGTAAAAATATTTGCCGGGTTCACCAGGGATTTCGAAACCAAAGTAGGGTGCATCGCGCGAGATGTCCCACTCCTGCAGGCCGCTGTCTAACCACTCTGATAATTTGTTGGCGACTTCATCCTGCAGGTGGCCGGCGCGAGTCCACTCTTTTAAAAAGTCGGTAAACGCGGGCAGAGTAAAAAAGAAGTGGTCGGAATCTTTGGCGACAGGGGTTGCGCCAGAGTGTGCCGATACTGGATTGATTAACTCCATCGGCGAGTAGGTCGCACCACAGGCTTCGCAGTTATCGCCATATTGATCGGCGGCTTTACACTTGGGGCAAGTACCTTTTACATAACGATCGGCGAGAAATAATTGCTTTTCTGGGTCGAAGGCTTGGGTTACCGAGCGCACCGCAATATGGCCATTGGCCTTTAGTCGCTGGTAAATCAAGCTGGATAATTCGTGATTCTCGGGCGAATGGGTTGAGTGGTAGTTGTCAAAGTCGATCATAAAATCGTTGAAATCGGCTTGATGCTCTGCACTTACCTTGGCAATTTGTTGTTCGGCGGAGATTCCCATTTGTTCGGCGCGCAACATAATTGCGGTGCCGTGGGCGTCGTCTGCACATACGTAAATACAATTGTGGCCGCACATTTTCTGATAGCGCACCCAGATATCGGTTTGGATGGTTTCCACCATGTGGCCGAGGTGGATGGAGCCATTGGCGTATGGCAGAGCGCTAGTCACGAGTATTTTGCGTTGTTCGGTCATTGTCGTCGTATTTACCGTATTGCAGATGTGTTGTCAGGCGAAGCGATTCTGTATCGGGGCCGTGGCTCCTTTAAATGCTGGCTTTGACATGATTTTTGGGCGCGGAACTATACCATTAAATCGCCGTTTGATCTCGTGTTTTGGCAGATTTTAGCTGGTAAATCAGCGTCTTGGCGATGCTGTTCTAGCTCGGGTTAGAGGTTGGGTTTAAGACGTGGCGAGTAACGGCATTGATCCAAAATGGCTGCGGTGGTACTTTCGCGCGCATCTAAACTTACGTTCGCGTGGGGTTCACCCGCTTATTTAAGGGTTTACGCACTTATTCAGAGGTTGGTTATGAGTGACAGTCTAATTAATGATCTATTGGCTCTGCCGGTTCCCGGTGTTGATGGTATGGTTCTGGGCGAAATTGCCGAGGTTAAGCTCGCAGCCCAAGGCTATCGAATCGATATTCGTTTAGGCGTGCATTTTGACTCGACTAAAACCGCACTGGAAGCGGCGATAACCGAGTTCTTGCAAGCGCGCGGAACCACATGTGAACTGCATTGGCAGTGTGAGGTGCTTGCAGCTAAGTCGTTGCAGTCACAAAAAATGAATGCCATCAGCGGTGTGAAGAACATTATTGCGGTGGCATCTGGTAAAGGTGGCGTTGGCAAATCTACAACCGCGGCTAATATTGCCTTGGCACTCGTACATGCCGGTGCGCGTGTCGGTGTGCTGGACGCAGATATTTATGGCCCTAGCCAGCCGCAAATGCTCGGTGTTGGTGGCCAGCGACCCGAGTTGGCGGGTGGCGGGCGCATTCTTCCAGTGTCAGCCTTGGGCTTGCAGTTGATCTCAATGGGTAACATGGTTACCGATAGCACGCCGATGGTATGGCGTGGGCCGATGGTTAGCGGCGCTTTGCAGCAGCTGTTGAATAATACTAATTGGGACAATCTCGATTACTTGGTTATCGATATGCCGCCCGGTACTGGCGATATTCAGCTTACTTTGTCTCAGGCAGTACCGGTTTCGGGTTCAGTGATTGTAACCACACCTCAAGATATCGCCTTGCTGGATGCGAAGAAGGGTATAGAGATGTTCCGCAAGGTGGACATCCCAGTGATGGGTGTGGTGGAAAATATGTCTACTCATACCTGTAGCAACTGCGGTCATACCGAAGCTATTTTTGGCGATGAGGGTGGAGCACGTTTGGCGGCCGAGTATCAGGTGCCGGTATTGGGTAAACTGCCGCTAGCGATGGATATTCGCGCCTTAACGGATGCCGGTAAGCCGCCCGTGGCTGCCGATCCTGATTCAGCCATAAGCCTTGAATATCGAAACATTGCGCATAAGGTGGCACTGCTGTTGTGGCAGCAGGCTGTGCAAGGCGATGCAGGGCCTGAGATCGTGTTCAGTAACGACTAAGTTTTCGGTAAATATAAAGAGAATAGATGGATGCTTGGCGTTCGCCGAGGCTCGCCCCTTGCAGCGCTTGGCTCACACCTCTATTATCGCGAACATCATTATATTGCCCACTTTAAAAATTTTAACCTCTGACCAGTGAGAACCTTTCGATGAGTATTAAGTCCGATAAATGGATTCGCCGCATGGCTGCCGAGCAAGGCATGATTGAACCCTTCGAGCCGGGCCAAGTGCGCTACGGAGAAGACAAATCGCGGCTAATTTCTTACGGGACTTCGAGTTACGGCTACGATGTGCGCTGTGCCGACGAGTTTAAAATCTTTACCAATGTGCACTCGGCTATCGTCGACCCAAAGAATTTTTCCGATGATAGCTTTGTAGATATCAAGAGTGATGTCTGCATCATTCCGCCCAATTCATTCGTGTTGGCACGCACCGTTGAGTATTTCCGGATTCCACGTTCCACGTTAACCGTGTGCCTAGGTAAGTCTACCTATGCGCGCTGTGGAATTATTGTGAATGTCACGCCATTGGAGCCTGAGTGGGAGGGGCACGTAACTCTCGAGTTCTCCAACACCACGCCGTTACCGGCAAAAATTTATGCTAACGAAGGCGTTGCGCAGATGTTGTTTTTTGAAAGCGACGAAGAGTGCGATACCTCCTACAAGGATCGCGGCGGTAAGTATCAAGGGCAACTTGGCGTTACCCTACCAAAAACCTAGGGCACCTAACCTAGAAAACGCTAAATAGCGCAAAGCCATTTAGCGTGCTCGTAACGCCTGCAGCGGAATTCCCATGTGGTCTTCAGCTGCAGGCGTTTTGTTGTCGAGTGTTTGTTAGCGTCGGAACAGTAGGGTTCGCAGCAACTACTTTGTGGCAGCCGTAGCGCGAACTATAGACCGGCGACGCGATATTGTTCTGGGATCTGATCTAGGCTATCGATACTGTCAACGATGCTTTTTAAGCGCCCATCTCCAATGCCGTAAATCCAGCCGTGCACGGCCAGCGGTTGTCCTGCGGCCCAGGCATTTTGCACAACGGGAATATGGCAAACGTTAGATACCTGTTGCTTAACGTTAAGTTCGCAAAGTAAATCCACTTTAGCTTTAGAGTCCAGCACGCCGTCAACTTCGGTACGATTGGTATAATACACATCGCGAATGTTGCGAATCCAGTGGTCCGCGAGGCCCAGCTGAAAATTGTTCAAAGCCGCATTTACGCCGCCACAGCCATAGTGACCGCAAACAATAATGTGTTTGATTTTGAGAACCTGTACGGCGTAATAGATTACCGAAAGGCAGTTGAGATCTGTGTGGACAACACAGTTGGCGATATTGCGATGAACAAAAAGTTCGCCTGGTAATAGACCAACAATTTCGTTGGCAGGGACGCGGCTATCGGCACAGCCGATCCACAAATATTCGGGGTTTTGTTGTTTCGCTAGCTTTTCAAAAAACGCAGGATCCTCAGCTTTAATAGCGTTGGCCCACTGCTCGTTATTCTGGAAAAGCGTGTCTAATTCGTTCATAGTGCCTCCAAATAATCGTTGCCGGCGAGTATACCCAATGCGAATTGGCGGCAAAAGATAAAATAGCAGGCATTGTTGCAAATGCGTACTTTAGTGCGTACCCAACCTACAAATTGAACAAAATCGAAACAGTTGGGGGCAGGTCAGCGTGCTATCGCTGTTGGACTTAGGGAGAGGGCGGCAACATGAAAACATTTTATTGGCACGATTACGAAACCTGGGGGGCCACCCCATCTGTCGATCGCCCGAGCCAGTTTGCTGGTGTTCGAACCGATGAAGAGCTCAATATTCTTGGTGAGCCCTTGATGATCTATTGCCGGCCACCAGAAGATATTTGGCCACAGCCCATGGCCTGTATGGTTACGGGGATTTCGCCGCAAAAAGCCTTGGCAGAAGGCTTGATAGAGGCAGAGTTTATTGCTCGAATTCACGCTGAACTCGCAGTGCCGCAAACCAGTGGAGTGGGTTATAACTCAATTCGTTTTGATGATGAAGTCACTCGTTACACCCTATACCGAAATTTCTTTGACCCCTATGAGCGCGAGTGGCGCAACGGCAATGGCCGTTGGGACATTATTGATATGGTGCGACTCACCTATGCGCTTAGACCAAGCGGTATCGAATGGCCAATGGTTGAGGGCAAGCCTAGCTTTAAATTAGAAAATTTGACGCAGGCGAATGGCATTAGTCACGCCGCGGCACACGATGCCTATTCTGATGTGGCGGCGACCATTGCCTTGGCCAAGTTGATAAAAACCAAGCAGCCAGAGCTCTATAAGTACGTGGAATCTAATCGCAGCAAACAAAAAGTGGCCGCGATGATCGACTTAAAACATCGTAAGCCGCTGCTGCATATTTCCTCGCGCTTTTCGGCAGATCACGGTTGCGCGGCTTTAGTTGTACCTCTGACGATGCATCCTACCAACAAAAATGCTGTGGTGGTGTACGACCTTTCTGTTGACCCTACACCGTTACTGCAATTGGATGCCGAGGCCATAAAGGCGCGGGTGTTTGTAGCCAATTCCGATCTACCAGAAGGGCAAGCGCGAATTCCGCTGAAGTTGGTACACCTCAATAAATGCCCCGTATTGGCGACTACCAAACTCTTGGATGACAAGGCGGCAAAGCGGTTAAATATTGACAAAGCGCTGTGCGAGCAGCACTGGCAGCAGTTGGCAAATGCCGACTTAACCGCGAAGCTGCACCAGCTATATAGCAGTAGCGAATTCGCCGAACGACTCGACCCTGAGCAAAAATTATACGACGGCTTTATTTCTGATCGTGACAAATTGGTAGCTGCCCAGCTTCGCGAGGCCAGTCCGGCGGCGCTGGCCGAAACGAATTTTGTGTTTGATGATACTCGTTTGAATGCAATGACATTGCGTTACAAGGCGCGCAATTTTCCCGGCGCCTTGAGCTCGGTCGAGTGCAAGCAATGGCAAGAGTTTGTAGCCGTTAGGTTGCGTGATGGTGGCGAGGGCTGTTTGTCCTACGATGAGTATCAGCAGGAACTTTCTGCACTTCGAAATAGCTACAGTGCGGATGCGATTGAGAATACGGAAAAACTGCGCCTGCTCGATGCTTTGGCGGATTATGGCGAGTCTAAGATGGCCGCCATCTCCTCTTATCTGCGTTAATTGACGTGACTGGGTAACGAAAAGGGGGGAATTTAGGTTTCCTCGCATACTGCTCTATTCGCTATCGGCGTTATTTACCCGTTACGAGGTTCTGTGGTTTTGGTGGATAAACGGAAGATAATTCCCCTTGGGTGTTTGCGCTCGCGGCAGTAGAATAGCGGCCATTCTGAATCCCCTAATCTCTTCTGCTATCGAGGTCTTCTGTTGTGATTTTTGCCGGCTCCCATATTCTCTCTGTTGAACAATTTGTCCGCGCTGATATTGAGCGAATCTTTCAGGTAGCCGATAGCATGGAGCCCTACGCGCTTCGCCAGCGTGTCACACGCGTGTTGGAGGGGGCTATTCTCGGTAATATGTTTTTCGAACCCAGCACCCGAACTCGGGTCAGTTTCGGGTGTGCATTTAATCTACTGGGCGGGGAGGTTCGTGAAACCACCGGCTTTAAGAGTACCGCCATCGCCAAGGGCGAATCGCTTTACGACACAGCGCGGGTGCTATCGGGTTATAGCGATGTCATCTGTATGCGTCACCCAGAGTCGGGTTCGGTTGCGGAATTTGCGTCGGCGAGTCGAGTGCCGGTGGTCAATGGCGGTGACGGTGCCAACGAACACCCAAGCCAGGCATTGCTCGACCTCTACACGATTCAAAAAGAAGTGAAAGAAAAAGGTGGTTCCATGGACCATCTGCGCATCGCAATGATCGGCGACTTAAAACATGGCCGTACCGTTCACTCCCTGTGCAAATTACTAGCGTTGTTCAGTAATGTTGAAGTGGTTTTGGTGTCGCCGACAGAGTTGGCTATGCCGGAGAAGTATATAGAAAGCCTGCGCGCGGCAGGTCACAAGGTAAGCGTCTCAAACGAGCTTACCCAGAGTATTACGCAGGTAGATATCGTCTACTCTACTCGCATTCAGGAAGAGCGTTTTGCTTCGAAAGAAGAGGCCGATTTGTATCGTGGGCGTTTCCGTTTAAATCAAGCGATTTACACCGAGTTTTGTCAGCCCAATACCGTCATCATGCATCCGCTCCCGCGGGATTCTCGTGCCGAGGCTAATGAGCTGGATAACGATCTAAACCAAAACCCAAATCTGGCAATTTTTCGCCAAGCTGATAACGGGGTGTTGGTGAGGATGGCCTTGTTTGCACTTGTTTTGGATGTTGTCGATCAGGTTGACGCTTGCTCGCGACCCGTTAACTGGTGTCACAATCGTACCTTTGTGTAGTCAAGTGAAGTCTTTGGCTGTGCTGCCATTAGCCCTTTAGCCCTCTAACTAGTGCAGGAATGGGGTTATTTTCGCAAGCAGGCGATCTAGGTTTAGCGGCTTTTGCAGACAGCCGTTGGCTTTTACGCGCTTGGCAAAATCCAGCAGTTCATCTTTTTTTGATTCGGACATGACAATAATCGGAATCGTTGCGGTGGCGGGGTTGGTGCGCAATGATTGGCATAGTTCAAAACCATTAACGCCGGGAAGGTAAAGGTCTAGCAGGATGACATCGGGCTGCAGGTCGCCGGCTAATGAGATACATTTTTCGCCCGTTTGTGCAGTTGCTATTTGGCTGTGTCCAATCAAGGTTTTACTGATTAGGTTTAGGGTTGCGGTGTCGTCGTCCACTACAAGTATCTTAGTTGCCGGTTCGCTGTTAATAAGTTGAACCGTATTACGGCCATTCTCTTTGGCTTTGTAGAGCGCTTCGTCGGCCTTGTTTATTTGGTCGAATAGGGTGGTGCCGGTGGTGTAGTTGGTAACCGAAACACCTACGCTCGCGGTAACCTTCTCGCTGGTTAACGAGCCTCGATGTTTAATATTTAGCGCCTCGATTGTTTTGCGTATGCGTTCGGCCACAAAGTGAGCGCCTTCTTTTGGTGTGCCTGGCAATATCGCAATGAACTCCTCTCCGCCGTAGCGCGCTACCACATCGCTGGGCCGGTGTAGGCAACGTTTCAGAGCCGTTGCGATATGGCGAATTACGGTGTCGCCGGCACTGTGGCCGTATTCGTCGTTGTATTGCTTGAAGTGATCAATATCTAACAAGATCAGTGTGATTGGAGCTTTGTTGCGTGTGGCGATTCGCCAGGCTTCTTCCGCTTTTTCATCGAAGGTGCGGCGGTTATAGAGTTTTGTGAGGCTATCGCGCTGGCTTAATAGGGTAAGTTCGTGATTGAGCTTATTCATTTGGTCGCGCATCGCCAAAATGCGTTCCATGGCTCGAATTTTCGCGTTGAGAATAACTTGGCTTACCGGTTTGATTAAGTAGTCGTCGCCGCCTGCCTCTATGCCCTCACGTAGGTTTTCGTCTTCGCTCAAACCGGTAACGAAAATTATCGGAATCCAGTGCTCTCCCAGCCATTCTCGAATCAAACGGGTAGTTTCAAAACCGTCGAGGCCCGGCATTTCCACGTCCATTATGATCATATCTACAGGCATTTTATCAACGACTTGCAAGGCTTGTTCGCCGCTTTCTGCAATCACGGGTTCGTGGCCTGCGGCGCGAATAAGGGCGCTGGTGGCGTAACGCAAGGTCGGACTGTCTTCGACAAGCAGTATTTTCATATAGGCTGGGTAAGCTCGAGTTGAAGTGATGTCGTTTTATTATTGCACTGGTTTAGTGCTTGTTATGATTAGCTAAAGTCTAGCACAGCTGATAATCATCATATCCATCGTTATGCTCGAGCCCCTAAACCGGTATAATGCTCGGTTTTATCAGCTTCGGTCTCACTGCAGCCGAGATTTATAAGGCTCTCTGTAATAGCGTGGCCAGTATCCCCCGGAAAGGGCGATTGAATCAGTGAAGCACGACGCGAAAAAAGCGCTAGTTACTGCTAGTTACAAAAGGCGGCGTGCCAATGGTTCGTATTAAGCATATAAGTAGATCAGTACATAAAGAGGAGCTTAGGGTTTTATGTCGGAGTTTGACGATATCCGTCCGTACAATGATGAAGAAGTACGCCCAATTCTGGAACGTTTACTAGCGGATACGGAGTTTTTGGACACGCTTATAAAAGTGAAGGCACCAACCTTAGGTAAACTTGCGGGTGGCCTGTTGAGGCCCCTAGTGCGCAGGCGCCTGAAGAAAGAAATTGCGCCTATTAATAGCGTGCACGAATTTCAGCTGTCGCTCGAAAAATATTTGGTTGATGCTCTCAATCGCACCACCACCAGTCTCACCTATTCGGGATTTGAGCACTTAGATCCGTCACAGTCCTATTTATTTATCAGCAACCACCGCGACATCGCGATGGATCCAGCACTGGTCAACTGGGGTTTGTATCAGCATGGGTTTTCGACTTTGCGAATCGCCATTGGCGATAATCTACTAACCAAACCCTATGCGTCTCATATTATGCGTCTCAATAAAAGTTTTATTGTGAAGCGTGCAATTGCGGCGCCGCGGGAGCGATTAAAAGCCGCAAAAACATTATCGAAGTATATTCATCACTCGGTGGTAAATGACCATGAAAATGTTTGGATAGCCCAACGTGAAGGCCGCGCCAAAGATGGCATCGACACCACCAATCCCGCAATTGTTAATATGATTGCCCTGAGCCGCGACAAAACCCGCTCGCTTGCCGATTATATTCGCGAGGCGAGAATTGTTCCTGTGAGTATCTCCTACGAACTCGACCCTTGCGACCAAGCAAAGGCGCGCGAGCTTTATGAAAAGGCGACCGAGGGCAGTTACGTTAAGGAAGAGCATGAAGATGTGCGCAGTATTGAGCGTGGTATCAGCGGTTTTAAAGGCGCTGTACATGTCGCTGTGGGCGAAGTATTAGACCAAGAGTTTGATTCGCCAGATGAAGTTGCCGCGGCCCTAGATCTGCAAATTCAAGCTAATTACGTGCTCCATCCTAGCAACTGTTTTGCCTTTGAGATGCTGGAAGGGCGAGTACCGGATGTACACATAGGTGCAGACAATCAGCTGTTTAGCAGTCGGGACAGGTCTGCGTCATTAAGTCAGTTCAAAGAACATATCGCACTGTGTAACGACAAGTGGAAGGAAACACTGTTACGCAGTTATGCCAACCCAGTGTATCGCCGACTCGGAGAACTATAAACGCCTGTGTTAGACACTAAAACCAAGGATGAAATCCAGCAGGCTTATCGTAAGTTCTTAGCCGCAAAAGAATTAAAGCCGCGCTACGGGCAAAAACTCATGATCGCCGAAATAGCCAAAACGCTTGGCAATATTCAGCTGGATGATGAGGAGCGACGTACGAGCGATGGTCATATCTGTGTGATTGAAGCTGGCACGGGTACTGGTAAAACGGTTGCCTATCTACTGGCGACCTTGCCAATCGCTAGAGCGATGAATAAAAAAGTAGTGTTGGCGACGGCGACCGTGGCTTTACAAGAGCAGGTGGTTTTAAAAGACTTACCAGACTTGTTGCGCTACGCGGAATTAAAAGCACAATTTCGTATTGCCAAGGGGCGCGGCCGCTACCTGTGTTTAGCCAAGCTTGATCGTTTATTGGCACAGGACGACGATACCCAGCTTATTCCCGTGTTCGATGAAGAGGTGTTAGCACTAAGTGCGAAGGATATTCAGCTTTACGGTGAAATGACTCAGCGCCTCGCACAAAATAAATGGGATGGGGATCGCGATAACTGGCACGATGAAATTGAACCGTCTAGCTGGCAGCGAGTGACTACAGACCATCGTCAGTGCACCGGAAGAAAGTGCAGTTTCGTGCGCAGTTGTAGTTTTTTTAAAGCTCGCGAAGAACTCGACGATGCCGACTGCATTGTTGCCAACCACGACTTGGTATTGGCTGACCTCGCCCTCGGTGGCGGCGCGATTTTACCGCATCCGAAAGACACCATTTATATATTCGACGAAGGTCACCATCTCCCAGAAAAAGCACTAAACCACTTCGCCAATCAAACTCGGTATCGCAGCACAATTCGTTGGCTAGGGCAGGGCGAAGGGCAGTGGCCGAGTTTACTTGAACCGGTGTCGGACGCTTCCTATTTCGTGCAATTGTCATTGCCAATGGAGCAATCATTAAAAGCCGTGCGCTCAGTAATGGAAGAACATTTGCCATTGCTGCAAAGTTTAATTGCCGGGGTTGAGCGCAATGGCAAAACGGCACGTTTGCGGTTTGAGCAGGGCGTTGCACCGGAAGCATTAGAAACCTTAGCGGCGCAATTGCAGGATGTGTTTGGCGATTTGGTTTTGCTGCTGCAAAAATTGAATCGCGAAATGAGTACCTTGCTGGAAGATGACTATCCAGTCGTGCCGCGAGTTGATTTAGAAAACCTCTACCCAGTTTTAGGCGCATGGTTAAGTCGCGCCGAAGCCAATGTTGAACTCTGGGCAAACTACGCCAATACCGAGATCAACGAAAAATTCCCCTATGCGCGTTGGATTACCCTGTTGGAATTTAACGACGTTACCGATTTCGAAATTGTTTGTAGCCCAATACTCGCTTCCCGTGCTTTACAGCAGGATTTGTGGTCGGAGTGCTGCGGTGCGGTCGTTACCTCCGCTACGCTCACCGCGCTAAGCAGTTTTGATCGATTTCGTTATCGCGCAGGTACCTACGAAGACTCCAACTATGCGGTGGTGCCAAGCCCATTTCACTTTGCCGAAAACGCAACGCTCGATATCCCAGACTGGACTATTGATGCGAACGCGGGTGTCGAACACACCGAAAACTTAATTACCCATTTGCCGGATATTATCGACCTTAAGGCCGGAACCTTGGCATTGTTTTCGTCACGCAAGCAAATGCAGGAAGTGTATGAAGGTCTGCCGCGCGAGGTGCGTAAATCCATCTTAATGCAGGGCAGCGAAAGTAAGCAGCAATTGGTCGCGAAGCACAAGCGACGCATTGACGAGGACGAGGGCAGTGTAATATTTGGTCTGGCAAGCTTTGCCGAAGGGGTCGATTTACCCGGCGACTATTGCAGCCACGTCATTATTGCCAAAATCCCTTTTTCGGTGCCGGATGATCCGGTCGAAGCATCCTTAGCCGAATGGATCGAAGCGAAGGGCGGCAATGCCTTTATGGAAATTACCGTGCCCGATGCCGCGGTGCGCTTGGTACAGGCCTGTGGCCGTTTATTGCGCACGGAGTCGGACCGCGGCAAGGTTTCTATCTTAGATCGCCGCCTTCTCAGCCGCCGCTATGGTCGAGCGTTACTCAATTCCTTGCCGCCTTTTGGTGGGGGTATACGTTGAGCCGATCCGTCGAGTTGGAGGCGTTGCTAATGGAGATCGAGTTCCAATTGCGGCAGCTGCAGCTCTGGCAAGATCAGCGTCCAGAGGACTCGGCACTTAAGAGCAGCCTTCCATTTTGTGTGGATACTTTGAGTTTCAATCAATGGCTACAGTTTGTTTTTCTCGAGCGATTCCGAGAGATGCTGCAGGCTGGGGTTCGGCCTCCGGAAAAGTGCGACATAGTCCCTATGGCGGAAGAATTCTTTCGCGCACGGGCGGTGAATGGCGAGAGTTTAATTATGCTGTTAGCGCGTTTTGAACAGCGGTTGCTGGAGAATTAAGCCCGCTCAAGCACTTAGTGGCTGATTTTTCATACAAGTTACTCAGCTTTTGACCGAGGTCATTTTCTATCGCTCGGGTAGTGCTAAGCTTTGTTCGTCTATCGAGAACGACCACAACTATGCGCAAACAGAATAACCTCTTCTCTGCATTTAAGCCCTATGCCTTTAGCGACGGCTTTCAGTTTTTGCTGCAACGCTTAGCGGCCCAAAGCTATAAGGCCGACAAGCTGGTGCGGGTTACTATAGAGATTGAGCCGCAGGATAGTCTGTTGATGTTGTCTAAACTTGACGCAATGTCGGTCGATCGCTGTTATTTTTCCCATCGTAATTACGTCCATAGCATCGCTGGAATCGGCACCGCCGTTAGTCTCAGTGCATCAACCCCAGAAGCAAGTCTCGATATTTTTGCCCGCGCGCAAGCGATTGTCGCCGGTACCGATGCTGTTTGGGTTGGTGGAAGCGCGTTTACCGGCCAATCAGGTAATGGGCATTGGCAGGATTTTCCTGCTGCACGCTATGTGTTGCCGCTATTGGAGCTGAGTCAGCGTCACGATAGCTGTCAGTTGTCGCTCAACCTATACGCTCACAATTATGCTACATGGCAATCTCAATTACTGCTTTTAGGCCTGTTGCGTCGCGCCTTACGTGTTGAGAATCCTCGCGATCAGGGTACTAACAGTGTTGTTGAGCGTAACAATAGTTTGAGCTATCAGGATTGGGCGGACACCGTAAATCAGGTGATCGGAAAAATTGATGTTGGTGAATTAGATAAGGTCGTCCTTGCGCGCGAAGTTAAGCTTGAAATGCAGCGCGATGTAGACGTGTTTCAGTTATTACGACGTTTTACACTTGCCAATAGCGTTGAGGCAATTGATCGCAGCCATAATTCTGTAAACAATCCTGGTAGCTCGCAAAAGGGATATGTGTTTGCCCTTGAGCAGGGCGAGAGTATTTTCTTTGGTTGTTCGCCTGAACGTTTGTACCAGAAAATTGGTCAGAGGCTAACTACAGAAGCTCTTGCAGGTACTGTTGGTCGTGCGTGTAACAGCGGCGTTGGTGCGAGTAACCTTAGTAATGATCAGGACAATAATTTAGCGCAAGCCTTAATGTTCGATCCTAAGCTGATCTTAGAGCATCGGCTGGTGGCTCAAGCTATTGGAAAAAGTATTGCTCCCTTGGCGATGCATGTTTCAACTAGGGCAAAGCCAGATATTGTAAAACTCGGCTCCGTACAGCATCGTTTTCAAGCTATTTCTGCGGTATTAATGCCGAGTATTGGCGACGCTGAGGTCTATAAAAATCTTCATCCTACGCCTGCCGTGTGTGGTTACCCGCGGTTACAAGCCCAGAGATTTATTGCGCAAACTGAACATTTCCAGCGTGGCTGGTACAGTGGTACAGTTGGCTTGATTAGCGAGGAGCGCACGGAGCTAGCGGTAGCGATTCGTTCTGGTTTGTGTCGCGGTAAAGAGTTGTGGCTTTATTCTGGTGTGGGAATTGTGAAAGGCTCTGAGCCGCTTATGGAGTGGCAGGAATTAGAAGTAAAATTGACCGCAATGTTAAGTGCGCTTGAAGTTGCTGAACCACAACTTAGCTAGCCGATGAGCGTTTGCTTACGAGATCAAACATACCAGACCAAATAGGCTACACGGATTTTATTTTGTTTATAAACAACTCCCTCTGGTCATTTACACTTGTTTCACAATTCTATCGCTTGGGAGTTCGCCATTTTTGCGTCGCTCCGGGTAGTCGCAGTGCCGCACTTAGCTTGGCGCTGTTCAGGCTAAAAAAACAGCATTCCGACTTATATATTCACACCCATTTTGACGAGCGCGGGCTGGGTTTTTTTGCTCTAAACCTCGCTAAAGTTAACGCTGCAGCGGTGGTGGTTGTTACAACCTCCGGCACGGCTGTGGCCAATTTGTATCCTGCCGTTATTGAAGCCTATGAAACACGAGTGCCGCTGCTAGTTGTCTCTGCCGATCGACCAGATCGCTTGCTTAACTGCGGTGCCAATCAAGCCATTGCGCAAAAGAATCTCTTTAACCATTACGTTCGGTTGAATCTAAATTTCACCTTACCCGACACATCGGCCGGCTTAACAAAACAGCTAGATGCCATGGCGAAGTTGTTTTCTGAAGTTGACGCTATTGGCCCAGCGCAAATCAATTGCCAGTTTGACGAACCACTTTATCCCTCTGAAATGCCGCCGTGTGATTTTGCGGCGGCAGAACTGAATGAATTTTCTCAAACGCCCGATTTAATTGGGATGGCTAAATTTCCGAGTGATAGTTATAGAAATGGTGATCGTTATACCGATGGTGATAGCGACAAGAGTATAGCGGAGCTTCAGCAAAAACTTCGCGATTCGAGTAACTGTCTGGTAGTACTCGGTGGATTGACGCCAGCGCAATACAGACAGCTGTATCCTTGGCTCGCAGAATTAAGCGGCTTAGTTATCGCCGATGTAACTAGCCAGTTTCGTTTTGAAGGTTTGCCGAATATTCTCCACTACGCCGATTTGCTGCTGGCCAAGGGTATTAATCGAGAAACATTCCATCCTGACCTTATATTGCAATTCGGCGGGCGTCTGGTTAGTAAACGATTAAGTCAGTGGCTGGCAGAAATTTGTAGCGATTATTGTATTGTTTTGGAAGCTCACCAAAATCTAGATCCAACCGGCCGCGCTAATCGTTATACGCTTGATTATTCTCGTTGGGTAGATCGCATCGATACAAGGGACGTTGCTTGTTCTTATGATCAAGTTAACGCGCTGTTGGCGAATAACCGCGAAATGCAGCAATGGATTAAAATACAGTTACAGCTTAGCTGGCATGAAGCGTCGATATGTTATCGCGTGGCCACCGAATTGGTGGGCCGGAATGCGGTTTTTGCCGGTAATAGTTTAGCTATTCGAATGCTGGATAGTTTCTCCGCCCCCACAAATGTGGACACGCGTATTAGCGTATTTAGCAACCGCGGTGCTAGCGGTATTGATGGTTTGCTAGCGAGCGCTGCCGCTATTGGCTACGGCGACTATGATTGCTGTGTCGCCTTTGTGGGAGATACGTCATTCCTTCATGATATTAATAGTCTAGCGTTGATTGCAAAGTCGCCTGCTCCGTTAAAAATTATTGTTCTAAATAATGACGGTGGCGGTATTTTTAGTCTGTTGCCCGCTAGCGAAGAAGAATCTTTTGAGACACTTTTTTTAATGCCTCACGGTCGCGAGTTTAATGACGCGGCAAGGCTGTTTGGCATCGCTTATCAGCGCGCGGATTCAATCAAGCAGCTTAATAGAATTTTGCCGAACATTATGGCTCAGCCCGGCGCGGCAATTTTAGAGTGTGTAATCCCGCAAGGAACGGGGACAACACAGCTGAAAGCATTGCTTGCTGAACTTAAGTTGGCGGTATGATGTGTTCTGTATAAAGGTGTCGCCATGAAGGAGCGGGAAGTACTAGTCGCTATCCCCGGTTTTATGGCTAGCGACGAAGATTTTATTCATATTGCTAGATTGCTAAGCCCGCGTTTTGAGTGGATCAATCTGGGTTTGCCAAACAGTAGCGATTTAGCTGAATCCATTACCGCCTCGCCGACGAAAAGATTGGAGGTTACTAAGGCTAATACTACAGAGGTTAATGCTACAGACACTTTAACTTTGGGAAATCGGGCTTTCGAAAGACGTATTCGCGACTGGTATCAAGAAATCCAACCAAGGCTCCCGAAACATTTTTATCTATTGGGTTATTCTATGGGCGGGCGGCTTGCTCTGGCTTTGGCGAAAATAATTTATGAGCAAAGGCCGAGCCAAATACGCGGTTTGATTCTAGAGAGCGCGCATCCGGGTTTAGCTGATGAAGAACAAAAATCTATTCGGCGACAAGCTGACAACCGTTGGGCGCAGCGATTTGCAACAGAACCCTTGGCAAGAGTGTTGGCCGATTGGTATCAGCAGGCGGTATTTAGCAGCCTAAGCGAAGGCGAAAAAGGCCAACTTATTAGTATGAAAATAGCGCATTATGGCGATACAGGTAGGCTAGCCTTGAGCGCACAATTGTACGCTTTTGGTTTGTCGCAGCAGGCGGACTATAGCGATTTTATTGTCAGTGGCCGACTGCCAGTTAGCTACACATCGGGAGCGCTAGATGCTAAATTTACCGCCATTGCGACTAGGCTTGTCGAACGGACAAAAAAATCTTCTGCACGGCTATGCCATTTGTTGGCACTAGATGCAGGGCATAATATACATTTCCAGAACCCGCAGTGGATGGCGGAGTCGATTTTAGAGTCGATCGATTTCTTTAAAAAATAATGGCTAGCTGAAATAAAAATATAGTTAAGACTTTGGCTCTATTATAAATACCTTTTTTGATTTGAATGAGTAAAACCTATCATGACAGATTCTGCACACAGCTCAATAATACCGGCGCTTGATTGGCAGTCGGTCGATCTCGAATTTACCGATATTCTCTATCATAAAGCGGAAGGTGTGGCGAAGATAACCATTAACCGCCCCGAAGTGCGCAATGCGTTTCGCCCGCAAACGGTTATGGAAATGCGTGCAGCCTTGTCTGACGCGCGGTTTGACGAATCTATTGGTGTGGTGGTTTTTACCGGCCAAGGTGATTTGGCCTTTTGTTCTGGCGGTGACCAGCGTGTTCGCGGTAATTCTGGCTACGAAGACAGTACTGGAACCCATCACCTAAATGTTCTCGATTTACAAAAAGAAATTCGTTCGCTTCCTAAGCCCGTGGTGGCAATGGTTGCGGGCTATGCTATCGGTGGCGGCCATGTGTTGCATCTAGTTTGCGATATTACGATTGCTGCCGATAACGCGCGCTTTGGTCAAACCGGCCCGAAGGTTGGATCGTTTGATGGCGGCTTTGGCGCTAGTTATATGGCGAGCTTAATCGGCCCTAAAAAAGCAAAAGAAATTTGGTTTCTTTGTCGCCAGTACGATGCCGCTGAGGCGTTGGATATGGGTTTAGTTAATCGTGTTGTACCGCTTGTGGAATTGGAGCGAGAAACTGTTGCTTGGTCGCAAGAGATGTTAAAACAATCGCCGATTGCTTTACGTGTTTTAAAGTCGGCATTTAACGCTGGCTTTGATGGTCAGGCCGGGATTCAGGAGTTGGCTGGTAATGCCACCATGTTATTTTATATGACGGAAGAAGGGCAGGAAGGTCGCAACGCCTACTTGCAAAAACGCTCGCCAGATTTTTCCAAGTTTAAGCGGCAGCCATAGAGTTTGATGTAATCATAATTCAGCCTTGGCCAGAGCATAGTTTATGGGCGATTACCGATTTGATGAAATAACCATTATTCAGAAGTTGGAGCTGTTTCATCTCGAACTACCTTTTAGTCGCCCATTAATTTTGGCATTAGCAGAGCTGCCAGTGCGCTCAGTTCTGCTGCTGAAATGGCATTTGCAAACTGGTGGTGGCGAGGATAATCGAGTTATAGTCGGTTGGACAGAGGTTGCGCCATTACCAGGGTTTAGTCGTGAAACGTTAAGCGAATGTCAGCAACAGTTAGACCACTTTTTTAAGTCTATTTTTTGCGAGCCAAACACACCGCGTAAGCTCAGTACATTAATGGCAGCGATTAAAAAAACGTCGACTAAACTCTATCCTTCGGTCGGCTTTGGGCTTGGCGCTGTTAGAATCCTGATCGAAAGCGTAAGGCTAAATAGAGTTTCCCCATACAGTTGTGAATTACATGATTCGAACCAATATTGCCGACGCTGCTGGTTGTTAACTGAGAGCGATGCCGTCACTAAAAATTTAGCTACTATATCGATTCCTGCGGAGCGTATAAAACTCAAAGTCGGTATTGGACCGTTGTGCAGAGATATAGAACGAATTAATGCGCTACTACAAAACCCTAACTTTAGCGGAAAGCTACGTTTGGACGCTAACCGAAGTTGGTCGTTACCGCAGGTCGAAATTCTCTCTGAACAAGTGGATGCTTCACGTATCGAATGGCTTGAAGAGCCGCTAAGCGACCCGAGTGAATACCGGCGTTGGACAAGTGTTAGCGATATTGGCTACGCCTTAGATGAAAGTTTGTATCAACCTTATGTCGTTACCAATGCCGATAGCTTGATACCGCAGGCAGGTTTGGCGGCGTTAATTCTAAAGCCTACGCTATTGGGCTTAGAGTCGGTGTATGCTTTATCGAATTGGGCAATGTTACACGGCTACCGTTCGATTGTTAGCAGTAGTTTTGAAACCTCTGTTGGTCTTGGATTGTTATCGAGTTTAGCTGAACAGCTTGGCCCGCAGGATTACCACGGGTTGGATACGCAAAAATATTTTCAGACACAGGCTCAGTACTCTATTCCAACGGCACTACTTCGAAAAGTCGCGGAACTTTGATTGTTGTTGGTTGCGAATTGAAGGTTAAAGGTTAACAGCGTGAATTTTTAATAATGGAACGGTGGTAATGAATAATGGCGATATGCCTTTAGATGGTTTTTTCTTCGATCAAGCACAAGCGTATGAAGGGTTTGTAGGTGATCGAATTTTTATTGAGACCGATTGTGAATGCCTGACTTTTCGTGACTTTGAAGCTAAGGTGAATAGCTTCGTTAAAGTTTTACGTCGTCAGCTAACGCCAGCGTTGCTACTATCGAAGGAAGTGGTTCCGGTGTTTGTTTCGGTAAGCAATACTTGGCAAAGTATTGCTGCGCTGTTTGCGGTAATGCGTATTGGTTGTGCGGCTATTCCGATTGACGCTCACCTTCCTGAAAATAGAGTCATAGAGTTGCAAAGAACTTTTGCCGTTGACTACCGTGTTGGTGTCGAATTTATTGAGTATTGGAGTCAGAGTCTGCCGGATGATTACAGTCAATTAAAGACTCAGCAAGACATAAAAGTTCTGACCGAAGTTAGCTGCGACGATTTATGGCGCCCCTGTGGCGAGGCGCGCTTGGGTATTTTTACCTCCGGCTCCAGCGGCTCCCCGAAGTTGGTTTTACATAGCCATAAAAGTTTGTTGGCGAATGCCTCAGCGGCGAATGAGTTTATTCCGCTGCAGGCTGATGAT
This sequence comes from Teredinibacter waterburyi, assembly GCF_001922985.1. Classification (GTDB taxonomy): domain Bacteria; phylum Pseudomonadota; class Gammaproteobacteria; order Pseudomonadales; family Cellvibrionaceae; genus Teredinibacter; species Teredinibacter waterburyi. Next base: position 54,532 of record NZ_MRUH01000165.1, on the reverse strand, counting down.
CGTACTTTGCTGAGTTTGCCCCTTTATCATATTGGTGGTTTTGCGCAGGTTTTACGCTCGCTGCTGGCTCAGTCTACGTTGGTTATTGCGGGGCGTGTTGAGAGTGCGACAGTATTAAGTAAATTTAAAATTACCCATACCTCAATGGTGGCTACACAATTGCAGCGCCTGCTAACTTGTCTCGATCAAGCTTTATACCTAAAGGCTGTTTTGTTGGGTGGTGGACCAGTGGGAGAACCTCTAATAACCCTAGCGTCCGATCGGGGTATACCGCTGTATCTCACTTACGGAATGACGGAAACCGCTTCACAGCTTTTGACTCAGCGCGTGCCTTTTTATATCTATGACAATCCTGATTCTTGTCCTCATTCCGAGGTTTCTAGTAGTCAATTGACCGGCGGCTTGTCGAAAGCTAGCGAAAGTGTAATACCTGCTAGTAAAAACCATCAGAAAATTATTGGCGATACATGTATTACCTTGACAGACGATGGCGAATTGCTGGTGCAGGGGGAAACGCTAATGCTGGGTTATATTCACGACCATACTTTCAACTCTGGTCGTGATGAGGAAGGTTGGTATCACACTCGCGATCGTGCGGTTAATATTGGCGGAGAAGTTAAAGTGATCGGGCGCTTAGATAACCAGTTTGTCAGTGGTGGCAAGAATATTCAGCCAGAAGAAATCGAGGCGAAGCTGCAACTGTTAGATTCGATTATTCGAGCCGTTGTGGTGCCGGTACCCCACCCCGATTTTGGTTGGGTTCCATTCGCTTTTTTAGAGTTGTCTGCAGGGTTGCAACTCGATGATGATTATATTAAGGATACAGTTATAGAATTGAAAAATCGGTTGCCGGGCTACCTCGTGCCGAGACACTATGCCATTTTGCCCACAGTTAGTAAGTTGAAACCACAGCGCAAGTTGTTAGCGGGACAGGCACAAAATATCTATGGTCTGAACGCTAGCTAAATACCCTTAACCGAAGTTAAAGCCGAAATTACCGAAAGGAGAAAGGTGTGAGCCTCTGGAAAAAATCAGCAACCCCCGACCAGCTCAATCAGTTTGCTGCGAATTGTTTGGTCGGTCATTTACAAATAAAAGTCACCGCAATTGACGATAATTCTATTACCGCTACCATGCCGGTAGCTTCGTTTACTCAACAGCCTTTGGGCTTTCTTCATGGTGGCGCATCTGTAGTTCTGGCGGAAACGCTCGGTAGTATGGCGGGGCATTTGGCTTGTGAAGAGGGCCAGATCTGTTTTGGCGTAGAGGTTAACGCAAACCATATGCGCTCGGTAAAAGAGGGGCTGGTCACCGCAGTAGCCGAGCCCTTGCACATCGGAAAATCCATGCAAGTTTGGGACATCAAAATTACCGATCAGCGAGACCAATTGATTTGTGTGTCGCGGCTTACTGTGGCGGTGAAATAATTGAAAAACTAGAATCCCTGCTTTTCCGACGGCTCGATACAATAGATTAATATGCGCGAATCCACGCCGGATATGAATCTAGGTCGGACGTGCCGGTGTCATATTGATATCCATAATCGCTTTTTTTTAAGTTTTTAATACCTCTAAGTTTTTAAAAAATCCAACGCTGATTTTTTAGCGGCGAATTATGTGCGCGTTCGCACATAGTTCCCAATCGCTTAATTTATATTCAGGTTTGTTGCTAGGCTTATAGGTGAATGCTATGGGGTAATGGCCTGTAGTGCAGTCGTTGTATGGAAGTTAGGGGTAAAGTTTATGCAAGATCGTTCATGGATGCTCAATCCAAAAGCTATTCGCTACGCAAAGGAATGTATTCACATTGTTAAGGATGAGCTAGATATAAAGCTGACCCTCTCCCATCCTGAGTTTATGCAGATGCTACACGAGTATGTCGACTTAACAGATTCGCGACCACTGGCAGATGCTTATGCACATTTGGTCTCTATGGCGGGGGCTGGGTTTGTCGTTAAAAATCTTAAACCTAAAGCAAAGAAAAACGTGGTTGATATACCAAGGCAGAAAGCAGCTGCGGGCAGTGGCGCTCGCTCGAGTTAAGGTGCTGACGGCTAGGTTTTGTCTAGGTGGGTGGGGTTACTCTCACCTGCATGACGGCTAAGAGGTTAGTTGGCCTGTACGCGGCCAGCCTGCTAGGAACATTAGCTAGGCTGCGCTGCGATCATAGGCCTTAGATCTAAAGTTTACATCCGCTCCATCACTTCGATACCAAGCAGATCTAACCCTGTTTGTAGGGTTAGAGCCGTCGCTTTGCTCAGCATTAAACGGCTTTCACGGGTATCGGGTTCTACGTCGGGCTTTAGAATTGGGCATGCCTCGTAGAAGGTCATAAACAAGCTCGCCAAATCGTAAAGATAGGTACAGAGAATGTGCGGGAAGGCTTCTTCTGCAACCTGTTCGATCACCTCCGAAAACTGCAATGTTTTTAGTGCCAGCGCTTTTTCTTGATCCATTTTGATCAAAAGCTCTGCGTTAAAACTGTCCATTTCTAGGTTGGCTTTGCGGAAGATACTTTTAATACGGGTATAGGCGTACTGTAAATACGGGCCTGTGTTGCCCTCAAAGCTGAGCATGGTATCCCAGTTAAAGATGTAGTCGTTGGTACGAGTTTTTGAGAGATCTGCATATTTAACGGCGCCGATACCGACTTTGCGAGCGACTTCCGTCATTTCTTCTGCAGTTAAGTCTGGGTTCTTTTGGCTTACCACAACGGCCGCTCGCTCAACGGCTTCTTCTAATAAATCGGCAAGTTTTACTGTGCCGCCACTGCGTGTTTTAAAGGGTTTGCCATCGGCTCCCATCATGGTGCCGAACGGGTGATGTTCAAGGCTCATCCACTCGCTTACAAATTCTGCTTTGCGGGCAAGGGTGAATACCTGCTGCATATGTAATGACTGACGGGCATCAATAAAATACAAAACGCGATCGGCATTTAAGCTGTTTGCACGATAGCGCAGGGCCGCTAAGTCTGTGGTGGCATAGAGAAAGCCGCCGTCTTTCTTCTGCACAATAACGGGACTGGGTTCGCCATTCTTATCGGCTAGTTCTTGCAAGAATGCAACCTGAGCGCCTTCGTCTTCTACTACCAAAGACTTTTCGCGCAGGTCTGCAACAACTGGTGCTAAGTCGTCATTGTAGGCACTTTCGCCATAGACGCTTTCGGCGGTAAGGGTAACGTTTAGCTTTTTATAGATCTCTTCACTGTGCAATAGCGATACATTTTTAAATTGCTGCCACAGCTTAAGCACATTCGCGTCGCCAGATTGCAGTTTTACCACGTAATCGCGGGCGCGATTGGCAAACGCGGCATCTTCGTCAAAATGCGCTTTTGCCTTTTGGTAGAACCCCTCTAGGTCTTTTAATGCCAGCTCGGCCTGCTCGCCGTGGGTAAGTTGCGTTTCAAGCTCGGCAATCAGCATTCCGAACTGTGTACCCCAGTCGCCCACATGGTTTTGACGAATCACCTTATCGCCGGTAAATTCCAGTACGCGTGCTACGGCATCGCCAATAATGGTGGAGCGCAGGTGGCCGACATGCATTTCTTTTGCGAGGTTCGGTGATGAGTAGTCGATCACCACGGTTTGCTGCTGGGGTTTTTGGCTGACATCTAGTTGAGGTGATTCGCAGCTAGTAGCCAGCTTATTGGATAGCCATTGCTTATCTAAATGAATATTGATAAAGCCTGGCCCAGCAATCTCCACCTTTGAGGCGACGCCAGACAGGTCCAAACTATTGGCGATGGATTGCGCTAATTCTCGCGGGTTGGTTTTCATCGCCTTGGCCGCGGCCATAGCGCCGTTGGCCTGATAGTCGCCAAAACCGGCCTTTTTACTGGCGGCGAGGTGTGGGCTGTAGTCGTTTGGGATACCCACATCAGACATGGCGCTGCGAACACGATCGGCGAGAAATGTACGAATATTCATAAGTAGAGAGGTCTTGAAATTGGTGTCGCAAGGCGACGACAGATTAGCGAAGCGCGATTGTAACGGCCTAGGAGGTAGATGCAAGTAAAGGATTCCGCAAACGCGAGTGCTTCCCAATATGCTTGGCGTTGCGCTGCTACACTTAACCGAGACCAACATAAGCTGGAGATGTCAGATGCAAGAGCCTATTCAAATCAGCATTCAGGATGCCGTGATGTACCTGCGAATTTGTCGTCCCGAGCGCAAAAACGCATTGAATATGGCGATGTACAGCCGGTTGGCCGATGCTATTGAGCAAGCTAGTAGTGATGCCAGTGTCAGAGTGGTTTGCTTATTGGGAAGTGATGGCTGTTTTACTGCCGGTAATGATCTGGCCGATTTTAGCGCTCTGGAGGCGTTTGACGCGAATATGCCCACTTTGCGGTTTATGCGGGCGCTAGCCAGTTGCCCCAAGCCAGTGGTGGTAGCGGTTGAAGGCGTTGCTGTGGGTATTGGTACAACGCTTTTACTGCATTGCGACCTTGTCTATGCCGCTGCAAATGCGCGTTTTTCCATGCCGTTTGTCAATTTGGGTTTGTGTCCCGAGTATGCCTCCTCCTATCTTTTACCTCGTTTGGCGGGTTACGCGCGTGCTGCGGAATGGCTATTGTTAGGAGAAGCCTTCGATGCTGAAGAGGCACTCAGGGGGGGGCTTATTAATAGTATCGTCGATAAGCCAGAACAGAAGGCGCTAGAACAATGTCTCAAGCTGGCACTGCAACCACCTGAAGCCGTACGCCAAGCGAAAAAGTTGTTAAAGGCGGGAATTGCGTCGCCGGTAGACGAAGCGATGGAAGCCGAGTTACAACAGTTTGCCAAGGGGCTAGCGGGGCCTGAATTTAAAGAGGCCGTTAGCGCATTCTTCGCCAAGCGCTCGCCGGATTATTCACAGTTTGATTAGTGTCGCCATTCCATTCCCACCGCGGGTGTTTATATAAGGATAAAAGATGACTATTACTTTCGATTTAGCCGGTAAAACCGTATTGGTTGTTGGTGGTACCAGCGGTATTAACCGCGGTATTGCTGAGTGTTTTGCCAAACAGGGCGCTAGGGTTGCCGTTGCCAGCCGTAGCCAGGACAAGGTGGATGATACGGTTGCATCATTGCAGCAGCTGGGTGCAGAAGCGCTGGGTTTTGTTGCCGATGTGCGGGATCAGGCGGCAATCGTTGCGGGTATAGAGCTGGTGGTAGCGGAATTCGGTTGCTTAGATGTATTGGTCAGTGGTGCCGCCGGGAATTTCCCCGCCTTGGCGACTGGCATGTCGGCAAATGGCTTTAAGTCGGTGGTGGATATTGACCTGTTAGGTAGTTTCCATGTGTTGCAGGCGGCGTACCCACATTTACGCAAACCCGGTGGAAGTGTGATTAATATTTCGGCACCACAGGCGTTTTTGCCAATGATTGGTCAGTCCCACGTTTGTGCCGCGAAAGCGGGGGTCGATATGCTTACTCGCAGCTTGGCGATGGAGTGGGGGCCTGACGGCATTCGGGTGAATAGTGTTGTCCCCGGCCCGATTGCGGGCACTGAGGGCATGGCTAGGTTAGCCCCGAACCCTAAAATGCTAGAGATGGCAAGGCTGTCAGTACCGCTAAAGCGCTTAGGTACGCCGGAAGATGTCGGCCATCTGGTACTCTTTTTAGCATCGAGTCTGGCGAGTTACGTAACTGGAGCAGTAATACCGGCCGATGGCGGCTGGTCCTTGGGGGGCGCGTCTGGGTTAAGCGGTATGATGGCGGCAGCACTGATGCCCGAGTCGTCGTCTAAATGACATTCTCTATCGGTGTTGTTATGATTCGCCGCGCTTTAGGGAGCTAGCGTTACGCGGTTATCGGCTAAATTCAAACAAGAACAATTGTCGAACCTGCTGCCCGTTAGAATTTTTTAATTTATTGCTTACGTTTGCTTTTTTAAGTTGGGGATTTCAATGTCGGCACAGGTAGAAGAGCTGATTCTTAAATTTAGTTGTAGCGACCGTCCCGGCATTGTGGCCGACGTCGCCAGCCTATTTTCACTGCAAGGTTTTAATATTCGCGAGTCTTCGCAATTTGAGGATTCCACCATGCGCCGATTTTTTATGCGCACCGTGTTGGAGTCAGTTGAGGGGCCGAAGAATATTGAGGGTGTGATCTCCGCATTTCGCTCTATTGCCGAACGTTATCAAATGGATTGGCAGCTTACCGATGGCCGCGAGAAACAAAAAATTGTTATCGCTGTATCACAGTGGGGGCACTGCCTTAATACTTTATTGAATTCGTGGAAGCGTGGTTATCTGCCCGTCGATATTGTCGGTGTTATCTCCAACCATGAAGATATGCGCGGCCTATGCGAATGGTACGGTGTGGATTACCACTACTTGCCCGTTACCCCCGCGACTAAAGCGCAGCAAGAAAAACAAATTCTCGATGTGATGGAGCAGGGCAATGCCGAGTTGCTGGTGTTGGCTCGCTACATGCAAATTCTATCGGAAGACTTGTGTACCAAACTCGCCGGTAGGGCGATTAACATTCATCACTCGTTTTTGCCCGGCTTTAAAGGCGCTAAGCCTTACCACCAAGCCTATGACCGCGGCGTAAAGTTAATTGGTGCCACCGCCCATTACGTAACGGCCGACTTGGATGAAGGGCCGATCATCGAGCAGTCCGTCGAGCGGGTAACCCACGCGAACTCACCGGAAGAGCTGGTAGAGATTGGTCGCGACATAGAAGCCGTAGTACTACAGCGCGCGGTGCGTTGGCATGTTGAGCAGCGTGTGCTGCGCAACGGTCAGAAGACCGTTGTTTTTAGTCGTTAATAAATTAGCGACTATTCCGACTGATCTGATTCGTTAATCGCCATTAACAGCACCTGCAGAGGGTGCTTCACCACTTTGCCGTCTTCACGTTTAATTTGGCTGCGACAGGAATAGCCTGTTGCGACCAACTGTGATGCATGAATATTGGCGACGGGCTTGGCCCAACTCAACTGATAGATTTTTTTCGAGGTTTCCAAATTGCGCGCTTCGTGGCCGTAGGTGCCCGACATACCACAGCACCCCAAAGACAAAATATCCAGTTCAAAGCCTGACGCAACGAAGATGGTGCGCCATAAATCGCGCTCTCGAGCCGCGTGAGTCTGTTCGATACAGTGGGGCATTAAGGTATATTTTTTACCCTTTTCAACATTGCGCTGTTGTAACTGTTGCAGAGCATCGGTTTGTTCCGCCAGCCACTCCTGCATCAATTTTACCTGCGGCGCGCGATATAACCCCTCTTCGCTTTCTAGTACTTTTTTATACTCTGCACGGTAGGTGTAGGTCATCGACGGGTCGACGCCAATCAGCGCGACACCGGCGTCGCTAAAGCGATTGAGCATTTTTGCATTGTTACGCGCGGCCCTGGTAAAGCTACTTAAAAACCCGTGAACATGTAACGGCTTACCGTTTGCTTTAAATGGTGCGAGCAGAGGGTTGAAGCCCAGTTCTCGCAACAGCGTAAAAATATCGTCGATAAGTGGAGTTTCGAAGTAGCGGGTAAAAGCATCCTGCACGATGATTACCGTTCGCTGCTTGTCGGCTTCGCTCAGCTTATTTAACATTTTCACACTGGCCACCGGTGCCATTTGCTTATTCAATCCGCCGCGGGATAGCAGTGGCCCATCGACAAAGCCAACGCCTTTACGCAGTATCCATTTTACCGGCGAGGCATCCATCACAAGGTTGTAAACCAACGGTACTTTTGCGCACCAAGGTAATAAGTATTCGAGCGAGCCAACCAAGTAATCTTTTAGTGGCCGAGTGTAGCGGGTGTGATAAAGAGAAATAAATTTACTGCGAAACTCGGGCACATCGACTTTTATCGGGCATTGACTGGCGCAGGCCTTACAGGCCAAACAGGTTGCCATAGCGTCGTAGACCTGATGGGAAAAATCGGCTTCGCGGTTTTGAGTAAGGCTGTTAACGACGCGGCGCGGCCAGTTGAATAGGCGTTTAAAGGCACTGGTTTTTTGCAGTTCCTGCTCGGCATGAACATTGTGGTCTGACAGTAATTTAAGCCAAGTGCGAAACAGTGAGGCGCGGCCTTTAGGTGAATGGATACGATCACGTGTGCCTTTCCAGCTTGGGCACATAGCCTCGTTAGGGTTGTAGTTGTAGCAGGCGCCGTTGCCATTGCAGTACACCGCTTCGGGGAAGGCTTGCCAAGTTTCAACTTTTATTTCGCGATCCTGTTGGCCGCGCGTGGGCACCTCGTCAATTTTTAATAGCTGCTCGCCGTCGTCAGGCGTGGCGATTTTCCCCGGGTTCAATTGGTTGTGGGGGTCGAAGGCGGCTTTGATGCGTTGCAATTGTGGGTATAGTTCGCCAAAAAACTGTGGCGAATAAGACGAGCGCACACCTTTACCGTGTTCGCCCCAAAGAAGGCCGCCGTATTCATGGCACAGGTCCGCCACACGGTCTGAAATCTCCCACGCCATATCTTCTTGCTCTGGGTCTTTCATGTCGAGTGCGGGCCTTACGTGCAGCACACCGGCGTCGACATGACCAAACATACCGTAGTCGAGACGGTAGCCATCTAAAATTTCGCGAAATTCTAAAATGAAATCGGCGAGGTTTTCCGGTGGTACGGCGGTGTCTTCCACAAACGGGATTGGGCGAGCTTCACCGCGTGCGTTGCCAAGTAAACCAACCGCGCGTTTGCGCATAGCCCAAATACTTTTTACGGCGCTGTCTCCCCAAGCGACGGAATAACCGATGCGGCCACTTGGTGTAAAGGTGTCGGTTTCAAAGTCTGGAGTATTACCCTGATGGGCTACGGAAGACGCTAGCAGGCTGGTGAGTTGCTCTATTTGGTTATTTAGCTCGGCTTCATCGTTGCCGGTAAATTCGACCAGATTAATACCTTTAATATCTTTAGTGTCGTCGCCTTCGAAGAACTCTTCTACCTGCTGCCAAATAAAATCTTCCATGGCGAGGTTGAGCACTTTTGAATCGACGGTTTCGATTGAGGCCGGCCCAGACTTCATCAGTTCGGTTGCATCGCGCAGCGAGCTGTTAAAGTCGGCATACTTTACCAATACCAGTGCCGAGTATTTCGGAATGGGCAGTACGTTTAATTTGGCACGACTGATAAACCCTAAAGTGCCTTCGCTGCCACAGAGTATATTGTTCAGATTGATGCAGTTTTGCTGGTCGCGAATATGGGCGAGATCGTAGCCGGTAAGGCAGCGATTCAGCGGTGGAAAAATTTCGTCTATTAAAGGCTGGTGTTCGCGTTGAATACTGTCGACTAACTGATAAATACGACTACAGCGATCATCCCCCTGTGTTATAGCACCGAGCTGCTCATCGCTGATGGCGTGGGTATCGATAATGCTGCCGTCGATTAGGACTGTTTCCAGCTCGAGTACGTGATCTCGGGTTTTACCGTACAGGCAAGACCCTTGTCCCGAGGCGTCGGTATTAATCATTCCGCCGATAGTTGCGCGATTACTGGTGGAGAGGTCTGGCGCAAAAAACAGCCCGTGTGGCTTTAGGGCGGCATTCAGCTGATCTTTAACGACGCCGGTTTCAACGATCACCCAGCCTTGTTCGGCGTTAACTTCGATGATGTTGTTCATGTGACGGGAAAGGTCAACCACTATGCCATCGGTTAAGGATTGGCCGTTGGTTCCTGTGCCGCCACCGCGAGGAGTGAGCACAATCGCTTGATACTGCGCCTCGGCCGCGAGCTGCGTTAAGGTGACAAGGTCGTCGCGGTTACGAGGGCACACCACGGCTTCGGGCATTACCTGATAAATAGAGTTGTCGGTTGCCAGTGCGATACGACTACTCTGGTCAGCATGAATATCGCCATTGAAGCCTCGTTGCTCTAAGTCGGATAGAAAGTCGAGGTACGTTTGCGCTTGATCGGCAAGGAGTTTCAGCTTTGGAATCATATGAAAATGGCTCGTTACGGCATTGGCGGCTGGGTTATCGGTGAGGCCCAACAGGGGTTTAGCTGTGTAGTTGATAACCATAGCGGTATATCGGTACGGCGACTAGCTGTCAATTAGCAACTAAATATGCGTACGTAGCAACTAGATAATAGGCTTTGTACTACAGTTACTATTGTTGCAGTCATATCTGGTGGCAGGTGTCGCGCAGGGTATTTGACCCTTCTCGTATAGCTTATATAGCGAGGATGGGGATTTTAGCTGGTGTTTAAGGGAGAGTGGAAGAGAAAATGAATGATGTTGGATTGTTTAACGACAGTTTCGAACGCAACATAACCGACAATTATCAGCACTTTTTCTCGGCTTTCTATCGTTGTTTTGAAAGTAAGTCACCAGTGGTAAGTAAGATGTTTGCACAAACCTCGGAAACAAAGCGCTACGAGATGCTGGAGGATTCACTATTGATTCTAATGGACTATTCCAGCACGCGTGTTGCCTCTGAAGACTTGATCGAACTGGCGCGCTATCACAGCAAACTGGGAGTACCCGCCGACTTATTTACCCTTTGGCTAGACGCGCTTATCGAAAGCCTGCGGCAGCTAGATCCGCATTTTAATGACGAATACGCATTGGCGTGGCGGATGGTGCTTGAGCCGGGCGTGAGCTTTATGAAGGGTTATCAGTAATAAGCCACGCCTCTGTTTGTTCGGCTAATCGTTAGGGAGCAAGAACTGCGGAACTAGCCATGAACCTCTCCGCGACGCTTTCGAATGATACTTTCGAATTGAGGCTGCCAATGTAGCTCGCCAATACTCTTTGCCCGTCGTACCCACCAATGTGCTTCCGCTACGGCTTCTTGTTCGCCATTTGGGCTAATTGTTCGCTGCTGGCCGGTTGTTGAAAACGTTGTTTCCATTCCTCGTAAGGCATTCCATAGATTCGCTCGCGCGCCGTGTCGTAATCCTGTTCTACCCCTCGGGTCGTGGCTTCGGCCGAATACCATTTTGCAAGGCAGTTACGACAAAACCCCGCGAGATTCATCAGGTCAATGTTTTGTACTTCTTTGTGCGCATCTAGGTGAGCGAGAAGTTTACGGAATACTGCCGCTTCGATTTCTGTTTGCTCAGTTGGTGTCATATCGCTCTCCGGTTGGCTTCGCGGTTGAAAAGCGCAAACTATACCTGAAATAGTGGGATATCTCAGTGGGCAATGGTGGCTAGCTTTTAAACAAAGGAGCCTATTCTTTGTGGTCGCAATTGGTGCGTTCTTGAGGTTGAAAAAGATTAGCCACTGGATTTTTTGTAGCTTAATTTATTACATCTGTGGTTTTGTGGTGCGCCTGTGCTTTATATCTGTGCGCAAAGAGTGTTTTGTTCAGTGCGCTAGGGTCAAAAATGGTGTCGATTAAATTATGTGAAGTGTTTTTAAGTCTATGATAAATAACAATAAAAAGTAATTGTCAGAAAAGTTACCTGTGTTTTTATTAGTGTGGCATTGGTTTTGCTCTATCTGATTTAACAGCAAATTTTCCTTCCTCCGAGTTTGTTGTTATCTGGTGCAATCCAATTTATTACAGAGCGTAAAAATGCCTATACAAAAAAACGCAAAAACAACGGCAGCGCTAACCGGCAAAGTTTGGCTGGTGGGTGCTGGTCCCGGCGATCCTGATTTGTTAACGCTAAAAGCTTTGCGTTGTCTGCAGAATGCCGACCTCATTCTATTTGATAATCTTGTCAGCGAAGAAATTCGTGCGCTTTTCCCAAACAGCGTACCGGCTTTCTATGTTGGTAAACAGCGTTCAAATCATAGTATTGCACAGGCCGATCTGAACCAGCTATTGGTTAAAAAAGCGCGCCAAGGCAAAAACGTGGTGCGAATTAAGGGCGGTGATCCGTTCGTGTTTGGACGCGGTGGCGAAGAGCTACTAACCCTATTAAAAGCTGGCGTAGATGCGGAAGTCGTGCCGGGAATAACAGCTGCCTCTGGCTGTACAACGGCGGCCGGTATTCCGCTTACCCATCGCGGAATGTCGCAGGGCTGTACATTTGTTACCGCCCATGCAGAAAAAACGCTGGATTTAAATTGGTCGGCATTGGCTCATATTGATCACACCCTAGTGTTTTACATGGGCGTTAATCAAGCCGGTGTGATACAGCAGCAATTGCTTGCAGAAGGTATGGATGCCTCAACTCCTATTGCCATTATCGAAAATGGTTGCAGACCAAATCAGCGGGATATTACCGGCACTATTTCAGAGCTGACCCAGTTGATTACCCAACAACAAGTTCAGTCACCAGCCCTTATCGTGGTTGGTGAAGTGGTGCAGTTAGCCGCCCAATTGAATACTCAAATCCGTGTCGATCACCTAGTACAGAGTTGTGCCTAAGCGCGCCTGTTATCCAGTCTGAGGATGTATTTATGAGCAAGCAAAAAATCGTCGTTGTTGGCAACGGCATGGTAGGTCACAAGTTTATCGACAATATGATTCAGCACGAAGCTGCGGATCAATATGACGTTATTACATTTTCTGAAGAGCCACGTTTAGCATACGATCGCGTTCAACTGAGTAGCTATTTTGCTGGTGCAACAGCCGACGATTTAATGCTGACCTCTGAAGGTTACTATCAGGAAAGCGGCGTTTCCTATGTGCTGAACGATAAAGTCGTTGAGATTAAAAGTGACGAAAACAAAGTGGTTACCGCCAGTGGCCGTGAAGAAGCCTACGATAAATTAGTGTTGGCTACTGGGTCATTCCCGTTTGTTCCGCCAATTCCCGGTAAGGATCAACCACACTGTTTGGTGTATCGCACTATTGAAGATCTCGAAGACATCACCGCATCTGCAAAGCAGAGCAAGGTAGGCGTGGTTGTCGGTGGTGGTTTGCTCGGTTTGGAAGCGGCCAACGCATTACAAAATTTAGGGTTACAGGTACATGTCGTTGAGTTTGCACCCCGTCTTATGGCTGTACAGCTAGACGAAGGCGGCGGTGATCTGCTTCGTAAGAAAATATCGAGCCTGGGTGTACAGATTCACACAGAGAAAAATACTAAAGAAATTATTGATGGCGAAGAGTGTCGCTATCGTATGAATTTTGCCGACGGTTCATTCCTTGAAACCGATATGATTTTGTTCTCGGCTGGTATTCGCCCGCAAGACGAACTTGCACGTCAATTTAATATTGAAATCGGCGAGCGCGGCGGAATTGTCGTTAATAATTTTTGTGAAACCTCCGTCAAAGATATTTACGCGGTAGGCGAGTGCGCACTCTGGAATGGCCGTATTTTTGGTCTGGTTGCGCCGGGTTACACCATGGCTAAAGTAGCCGCTTCGCATATTAGCGGTGGCAGCGAAGAGTTTACCGGTGCTGATATGAGCACCAAGCTTAAGCTACTCGGTGTCGATGTTGCCAGTATTGGCGATGCACAAGGTCGTACGCCTGGCTGTTTGAGTTATGTCTATCAAGACGGCGTTGCCGATGTCTACAAGCGCATTATTGTTTCTGAAGACCGTACAAAACTGTTGGGTGCGGTATTGGTTGGTGACGTAGAAGCGTATGGCACACTTCAGCAGATGTGTGTGCTGGGTATGGATTTACCCGAATCCCCCGAAGCACTTATTTTGCCGTCTGTTGATGGTGGTGGCGGAGCCGTAATGGGTGTTGATGCGTTGCCAGATGCCGCGAGTATTTGTAGCTGTCACGATGTTAGCAAAGGCCAAATTTGTTGCGCAGTACAAGATGGCGCAATGACGATTGGCGATATTAAATCGGCGACTAAAGCGGGTACCGGTTGTGGTGGTTGTGTCGCTTTAGCTACCCAAGTGATGAATAGCGAACTGACCAAGTTAGGTGTGGAAGTGAACACCGACTTGTGTGAACACTTTGCGCACACGCGTCAGGAGCTTTATCACATTGTTCGGGTAGAAAAAATTAAGTCGTTTGACGATCTTATTGAAAAACACGGTAAAGGTTTGGGCTGTGATATTTGTAAACCAGCCGCAGCATCGATACTGGCAAGCTGTTGGAATGATTATGTTCTTAAAGATGAGCATGCGGGACTGCAGGATACCAACGATCACTTTATGGCGAACATGCAAAAGAATGGCACCTACTCGGTAGTGCCGCGCGTTGCCGGCGGTGAAATTACGCCAGACAAATTAATTGCATTGGGTCAGGTGGCAAAAACCTACAACCTCTACACCAAAATTACCGGTGGCCAGCGTATTGACCTGTTCGGTGCGCAGCAGCACGAGCTGCCGTTAATATGGAAAGAATTAATCGATGCGGGATTTGAGACTGGCCATGCATACGGCAAGTCTCTCCGTACGGTTAAATCTTGTGTTGGTAGCACGTGGTGTCGATATGGTGTGCTCGATAGTGTGGGCATGGCAATTCGACTTGAAGATCGCTACAAGGGTTTGCGCGCACCGCACAAAATTAAATTCGGTGTTTCGGGTTGTACTCGCGAGTGTGCCGAAGCGCAAAGTAAAGATGTTGGCGTGATAGCCACCGAACATGGTTGGAGCCTATACCTGTGTGGTAATGGTGGTATGAAGCCGCGCCACGCCGATTTATTTGCAACGGGCTTGGATGACGAAACGTTAATTACTTATATCGACCGTTTCTTAATGTTTTACGTGCGGACTGGCGATCGTTTACAGCGCACCTCGGTATGGATGGATAACCTCGACGGTGGTTTGGATTACCTCAAGCAGGTGGTGATCGACGATAAATTAAATGTTTGTGCTGAATTAGAATCCGAAATGGCTCAGGTGGTTGGAACTTATCAGTGTGAATGGAAAACCACAATTGAAGACCCTGAGAAACTAAAGCGCTTCCGTACCTTTGTTAACAGCGATGAAAAAGATAACACGGTTGTTTTTGTTGAAGAGCGTTCGCAAATACGTCCAGCAACGGACGAAGAGTTAGTGCGCTTTGTTGAATCCACAGAATCAGAAATGGCGTAACGGAGACGAATTATGAGCAATACAAATGATTACAGTTGGGCGTCAGTGTGTGAATCAGCCGACGTGCCGTCAATGGTCGGGGTTCGCGCCCTCCTAAATGGTGAGCAGGTGGCGATCTTCCGTATTAAAGGTCAGCTTTATGCGGTGAGCGCGATCGACCCCTTTACAAAAATGGCGGTACTTGCACGCGGTATTGTTGGCGATTTGAAAGGCAAGGTTGTGGTTGCCTCGCCAATTTATAAGCAACATTTTGTTCTTGAAGATGGCAGTTGTCTTGAAGACGAAACGGTCTCAATCAAAACCTACCCGATACGTGAGAGCAACGGGAAAATTGAACTCGCCATTGCCGAAGCTATAGCGGCTTAAATTGCCGCTAAGTAGGCTACAAGATTGAAAGCTTGGAAAGTTTAAATAGAAATCGAGCTAAATGAATTAGCGTAGTAGAGCTTCTTTTGCACCAGTTGGGCGACTTCGGTCGCCCTTTTTTATACCTAAAAATCGAGGCTGGCCTTAGCTTGATGCTCATCGATAATAAAGCTGAATGTCCAACCTTGTTTTTCGGATATTTTTTGAACCAAGGTTAGCCCTAGGCCAAAACTTCCCGATGTTAATGCTTCGGCAACATCTTGTTGTTTTGGGTTGGCGTAGCTGTAGTTGTGGTTGGTGTTGATGATTTCGACACTGTGGCTGTCGCGCGCGCTGATAGATATTTCGCCATCACAGCAATGTTGGAAGGCGTTGCGAATGACATTGTCTAGCGCAATATAAAGTAGTGTCCCCTCAATTTCCTGATCGGTAATTGCATCTAAATTCACGTTTAACGAAATTGGCAAGCCGCTGTTGAGGTTTTTGTTTTCCTCAATAATACTAATGATCATATCTTTGATATTGACTTGCTTCTTCACCGGCGGGGTATAGTTTTCAATTGCCAACCAAAGAATGGCTTCAGTTACCGATTTCATGGTATCGCCAGCGCGACGAATACGACGTAGCACTGCGTCTATATCGTCGTTGCCAACCTTGCGCTTGTGTTCCAAAACATCCATGGCGTTGCGAATAATGGCGATGGGCGTGCGTAATTCGTGGCTAGCGTTACGCAAGAACTGGCGTTCGCGTTCGTTGTGAGAGTGAATACGTTCGAGTGCGTCGTAAAGACTGTAGGCCAGCTCGCCAATTTCATCTGGGCGAATATCATCGGGTAGCTTGGGAGGCGAGCTGCTTTGGTCGAGTTGGTTAATCCAGTTATAAAGACTGCCAATGGGAGTGATAGAGCGATGAATAGTCGCCCTGAAAATAACTAGCATGGTAATAACGAGAAGGCCGCCGACGATCGCTAAAATTTTAAATTTTCGCCATATTTTACTGGCGATCTCATCGGTAACGGTGATCTCGTAGAAAATAAATAAACGTTCTGCTTGATCGGGGAGCTGCGAAATTAGTAGGTGATAGTGAGATTCAGAACCTTCATTTTTACGGAACCGATAAAGTAATCCCTCTTCGTGGTGTGGCCAAGCTTCCCAGCGCTCAGGTGGAAATAGGCCGATAATTGAGTTGGGTAGGTTTTGCTCGCCAATATAGCCTTGCAGGGTTTGGGTGTGAGGTAGCGGGGTGGTTTTATCAAGCTGGTAGGCGCTTTTAAACATCTCCGCTTCTTGCCAAACTACGCCGTGGGTTGCGTCGGTTAAGCCCCATTCGTAGATGGTGGCCAGCATCGTGGTGTAAAACGACACCAGAACAATAGAAAAAATAACGACAATTTTGCCAATACGGGCGCGCAGCGACTTGTTACAGTCGGGCTTCATGGTGATCGAATCACATTTACTGCTAGTGCATTCTGCGCTGGGTTGGCCTTCCGGTGAACTCTGGTATTCGGTTGAATGGCTAGCGTCTAGATTGGCTTTATTCATTAGCTATCGTCACGTAGCGCTATGCCGACGCCGCGCAAGGTATGGATAAGCGCGCGGTCAAAGGGTTTGTCGACCAGTTTACGCAGTGTATACATGTGCGATTTTAATGCCTCAGAATCGGGTGGGCTGTCTTTCCAGAGAACGCTTTCCAGCTCGAATCGCGACATCACCTTTGGGCTGGCTTGAATTAAGGCAACCAGTAATTTCCAGCATGCGGGTGAAAGATCGATGGTTGTTCCCGCGCGGGTGACTATGTGGTCATCGAGGTTAACTTCCAAATCGGCGACTTGTAGCTTGGAGCTGCTGGTGATTTTGCGTTTGGTTATGGCGCGTAAGCGCGCGGCTAGTTCGGGCAGGTCAAACGGTTTTACCAAATAGTCGTCAGCGCCGGCTTCGAAGCCGGAGAGCTTGTCATCGAGGGTGTCGCGTGCAGTTAGCATGATCACCGGGGCATTATTACCGTGTTCGCGCAAGGTTTTACAAAGCGACAAGCCATCCATGCCCGGCATCATAATGTCCAGAATCATTGCGTCGTAGGTGTTTTCCTTGCTCAGTTGGAGCGCGTGATCGCCGCGCTCTGCATAGTCGCAGTCGAATTCTTGCAGTTCTAGGTAGTCCAAAACACTGGCCGCGAGATCGCGGTTGTCCTCTACCAGCAAAATTAGCATTCGACACTCTCCTTTGGTGTTCCTTTAGTGTTTATACGGCTCGTCGCTTTCTTGAGCCAAGTGCACAGTATATCTCAGGGGAAAGTAGGGTTTTTACCTGCTTTTGACTGAGGTTTGTACGCCTTGTTTATTTGTTGAGCGTGTTAGTGGTTCCACGGCATGCGTGCGAGTAAAAACGCCAGACCACAGCGGTCGGTGATACCGGCGAATATTAGTCCAGCACCGACAAATCCAGACAGCGCGAGGAAACCAATGTGAAGGTTAAGGCCGAGGATAACGCCGGTTAGAACCATAAGCCCCGCCGCTATACGAACTTGGCGTTCGAGAGAAATCGCTTTTCCTTCGCCGCGAACGGTTTTACCTCCGCACTGTTTAATGGCGTTCAGACCACCTTGTAGGATTACCAGCTCAACCCCTTCGACACTGCCCAATTGACGCACGGCGGCTTCCGCTCGCATGCCGCTTTGACATAACAAATACACGGTATTTTTCTGTTGGTGGCCTTCAAGGGCTGTGTTAAGGCTATCGCGGGTTAATTTTTGTAAAGGGAGAAATATACAGTCGGGAATATGCTCGCGAGTGACTTCGCCTGGCGTGCGTATGTCTAAGATCGCAGCGGGCTCTGAGGCTGAATGGGTTAAGCCAACAAAGTCGGCGGCGCTCATATGACGAACGGACATGGATTATTCCTCGTTGGGGCAGTAAATGCTTTTTAGGGTGGTAATAATTTTTACCGCGTTCTCGCCAACTAGGCTATAAAACACGGTTTGACTTTGCTTGCGAGTGCGCACTAACCCGGCATCGCGGAGGCGAGCTAGGTGTTGAGACAATGCCGACTGGCTTAGCGGAAGGCGTTGGTTTAGCTCTCCCACCGAGAGTTCGCTGTCGCCCAGCAGGCAGCAAATCATCAAGCGACTTTCGTTGCCTAGTTCCTTAAGCAGGCCGGCGGCATCTTCCGCGTGCTCTGCGATCTGGTCAATTGTTGTCGCCATTTGGCTCTCCTGATAAACAGTCAGGCGCCAAGCTTATATTAGCAACCCCTAAATAGGCAACCATAGAGAGCAGAATATCCCGATGGCTTGATGTAGGTTCTCGGTATTTCGCCCAAAATTGAAGGGCGATCGCTATAATGGCCTTACATCAATAAAATTTGGCGAACGGGCTATACAGGCAAAACCTATGCAAACAAAAAAATTACGTTGGGGAATTATTAGCACGGCTAAGATCGCTCGCGAGAAACTTATTCCGGCGATTCAGCAGTCGGAGCATTGCGAAGTGGTAGCGGTAAGCTCGAGAGATGCGAGTCAGGCGGCGGCATTTGCCAGTGCGAATAACATTGCGCGTAGCTACGGCGATTATCACCAACTTCTGGCAGACCCAGATATAGATATTGTTTACAACCCACTACCCAACCACCTGCATGTGCCATGGACCATTCACGCACTCGAAGCGGGTAAACATGTGTTATGCGAAAAACCTATCGGTTTGGATGTGGCGGATACGGAAAAATTAATCGCTGCGGCGAAGAAGTACCCGCACTTGCGGGTAATGGAAGCCTTTATGTATCGCTTTCATCCGCAATGGGCGACCGCTAAAAAAATGTTAGAAGATGGCAAAATCGGCCATATAAATAGTATTGAAGCGGTGTTCACCTATTTTAATCGCGACCCAAAAAATGTTCGCAACATGCCAGGTATAGGTGGCGGCGGTTTGTTGGATATTGGTTGTTACTGTATTTCGGCGTGTCGCTATCTATTTGACCGCGAGCCGAATAATGTTGTCGGTAAGCTGGCCATTGATGAAGATTTTCAAGTCGACAAGCACGCCCATGGGTTGCTCGATTTCGGTGATGCTCAGGCGAGTATTTATTGCTCCACTCAGAGCGAGCCGGTACAGCGTGTTTATGTATCGGGCGAGCACGGCGGTTTACTTATTGAATATCCTTTTTATCAACCGGATGACTGCGGCGCGACCTTACGGTTTTATCATGATCGCGAAGAAGAGGTGATTGAGTTTGAGCCTACCAATCACTACACACTTCAAGTTGATGCCTTGGCGCGAGCGATTGCGACCAATAAACCTGTACCTACACCCTTATCCGATGCACTGGCAAATATGAAGGTTATTGAGGGATTGTTTACCAGTGCAGAAACTGGAAGTTGGGTGAACCCCAAGGCTTAGCTCGTAAGCTTTTAGATTTAAATTTTTTACGCGGTTAAGTTCACGGGTAAAGCCCTGTTAGCATCGAGCGATTCAGTCTAAATCGTTTGATGCTAACAGGGCTTTTTTATGTCTGAAGGGCTGGCGTGATTGTTTTATCGAGCCGAACGCTTCATTAAACGTAGTGGTAAAAGTAGCAATAACAACCAATAGAAAGCGCCGCCACTGGAAGAGCCACCGCTATCGCTGTCAGTTGAGTTGTCGGCGGTGTTGGGGACGGGAACGATATCGTTGAGCGTATCGGTGGTTGCATCGAGAACTACAACTGCATTCACGTAGATAAAATTATCCAAGGTGATTTCTACATCATTTGCGGCATCGGCATTACTGAAGTCTTGCAATGGCACTTCGGTGAAGGGGCTGACGCCGAGATTAAATCTTTCTTCAGCCGCAATCGCGTTAACCACGGTCATGCCGTCGCCGATGACCTCACCAAATACGGTATAACCACCTTCGGTGCCGTCTAATGAGCCAGAATTATTCTTTAGGTTAATAAACCATTGGCTGGTTGCACTATTAATATTGCCGCTAGATTTGGCCATACTAATTGTACCAGTAACGTTTGAGTACACAGCTTCGTTTTTGATGGCAGCTTTAGTTTCGATAGCTGTAATACCGGTCTCGATGTCGGTAATCGTAAAGCCACCGCCTTGCACGACAAAGCTCGGTACTTGTCGATGTACGATGGTATCTGCGTAGAGGCCAGCGTTTACATAGTAGAGAAAGTTGGCGACTGTAATCGGTGTACCTTCGTCATAAAGGTTAACTTCAAAGCTACCTTTGGAGGTTTGAAATTGAACGATGGTTGCCTGCACTTGGCTTGCGACAAGTGACAGGGCGAGAATTGACAGGCTTAAGATGGCTTGCAGCTTGCGGTTAGCCGCCATTTTTAGAGATGTGTTTGCGATAGTCATGGTGGAGTACTGTTCATTGGTTAGGTGGGTTGTGGGGCCAACCTTACCCTAAATTTAGATTTTATGTGTAGCAAAAATGTAGCCGAGGGTATTCTACTTTGTGGGTATCTCGATCAGTAATTCGACAGCCAGTAGCAGCCACCCCAGTGCCGCAAGCGCCTGCCAGACTCTGATTGGATTGCGTTTTAACAGCGGCATTTCCTGCGGAGATAGCCATTGAGGGTTGGGGCGTTTCAGGTCGGTCAGCCATTCGGACATGGCGTTATAGCGGTCTGCTGGGTCTATGCTTAAGGCTTTTTCAATCGCCCGGTCGAGCCAAACCGGTACCATTGGATTGTGTTTGCGCGCAGGCATGTAACGCAGAGACTGAAAACTTTTGAGCGAGCTAGCAGCGCTGTAGGACTCACCAAACGGACGTTTCTTGGTGAGCATTTCGTAGAGCACCACGGCCAGTGAAAACTGATCGGATCTTTGTCCTATGGTTCCGCCACAGCGGTATTCGGGAGCAGAATAGTCAAGTGTGCCGAGTGCCTCCTCGCGGGGTATAACCGAACCAACCTCCTGTACACCTGCAACCCAGCAACTGCCGAAATCGATAATCGTTGCGCCCTGAGCCCCGACGACGATATTGCCTGGTTTGAGATCTTGGTGGAGGGTATCTTTGCGGTGAAAAGCACGAATGCCTTTGAGCGTTTGTTCTAATAGGTCAATAGCATCGCTGATGTCGAGCGGCGCTCGCTCTTGGATTAATTTTTCTAGGGTTGGCCCCGGAATATATTCGGTTAGATAGTAGAGCGTATTGCGGCTGCTCGGCGGCGGCACCACGCGTGCAACGTGCATATTGGTAATGCGTGAGCCGATCCAAGACTCTTGTACAAAACGCTCGATATAGGCAGGGTCGTCTTCATAATTCACCGAGGGAGTCTTCATTACCAACGGTGTTCCATCTGCGGTTTTGACCAAATACACTTGGCTGCGTTCTGATTCGTGAATGATTTTTTCGACGCGCAAACCATCAATACTCATGCCGGGTTCCAGCAACGGCGGGAAGGGTAGTTTCGAGAGGACGGTTACGGTGTCGTCTTGGGAGGATGTGCCGGTTGTCTCCACGCGAACAGCTTGAATACTAATATTGTCTTGTGAGTTGTGTGCTAACGATTGCTCTGCGGCCATCTCCACAAGTGCGTCAAGATTGGTTTGGTACTCGAGTACGAGCTGTTTGAACTGCTGTTGAGGGATAGCATCATGGACACCATCGGAGGTAAGAATAAAAAGGTCACCGGCTTTAATTTCATCGGTGTGAATATCAACTTCCAGTGCGGGATCTGCGCCTAGTGCGCGGCTTAAATAGGTTGTGTCTTTATCGATACGCTGACAGTGATCGCGGGTAATTAAATCTAAGTTGTCATCGCGTAAGCGGTAGACGCGTGTGTCGCCAACGTGAAATATAAAACACTTGTCGCCTTTTAAGATCAGACTCGAAAAAGTCGTCAGCTGACCTTCGCCGCGTACGCTGTTTTGGCTCTGACCCCATAAATAATTATTGAGGGAGTGGATTACTCGCATCGCCGACTGCTGTGTTCGCCAGGTTTCGGGCGTGGCATAGTAGTCGGTTAAAAAGCCGCTGATGGCGGTCTGACTCGCTTGGCGGGCCGAAAGGCTACTGCTAACCCCGTCGGCAATTGCGATAGCTATGCCTTTAGTTGCAAGTGTGGCTAGCTGGTCTTGCGAGGGAATACGCGCGCCGATGGTATCTTGGTTTTCAGGTTTGCGGCCTTTGTCGCTGAACTGCGCAAGGCTAATGGTGAGCGCCGAATGTAGGTGTTCCATGGGTCTCTCTCGGGTAGCTTTTAAGCAATTTAATCGCGTTTGGCTTGTTAGTGTTTACCTTGCGACTAAAATCATTTTTAGACCGGATGTTGGCGAATAATTACCAGATAAAAATAAAGCAGCCTTAAGCTGCTTTATTTCAATGCGAGTGCAACTGAACTTAGGTTAATTCAATTCGCTGCACTGTACCATCATCCAAAACTTCGGTCATATGACCTTGTGGTTCTTTTAAGAACTGGACAATGCCGAAAACCACGGCCGCAGAGGCGCCGATAATCATAAAGAAGGTGCTGGCGTTTACAAAACTATAAATCGTTAGAAAACTCACCGCGCCAACATTACCGTAAGCACCGGCCATACCTGCTATTTGCCCAGTCATACGACGCTTGACCAGTGGCACCATTGCGAATACTGCACCTTCACCTGCTTGAACAAAGAAGGAGCAAAACATTACAGCCATTACCGCGAACGCGATTGGCCAACCGCTGGAAACCTGAGACAGGATAAAGTAACCCACGGCAAGGCCGGCGATAAAAATAGATAGCGACTTACGGCGGCCAACGCGATCGCTGATGTAACCGCCACCAGGGCGAGCAACAAGATTCATAAAGGCGAACGCTGCACCTAAGGCTCCGGCTTGAACAAGCGACAAGCTGGTAAAGGTTTCTAAAAAGAATGCTGGCAACATGGATACAACGGCGAGTTCGGAACCGAAGGTTACAAAATAGGCCCAATCTAAAATAGCGACTTGCTTGAATTCGTACTTGTCGTGTTCCGCGGCACCATTTTGCAACATTTCCTTGTTAACTTTGTAGATCTGCGAGAATTGGAAAATCGCAAGCGCTACTAGTAAAACATACATTGAGTTGGTTGCCGTAGCGCTTAGCAGACTAACGCCCGCTGGCGAAAGCTTCCACGCCAGTACGGCGAGAATTAAATACATGGGAACGTTCATAGCCAAATAAAAATAGAAGTCACGCTTGCTAGTAACTTCTAAGCCGCCCGATTTTTTTGGCTTAAAGTAAGTTGAGCCTTTAGGTGTGTTGCGTGCGCGCCAGTAAAAGAAAACACCGTAAACGGAAGCCATAATACCGGTAACACCGATGGCATAACGCCAGCCGTCATCGCCACCAAAGAGCAAGGCTACCGTAGGTAAACTGAACGCTGCAGCGGCGGAACCGAAGTTACCCCAGCCACCGTAAACACCTTCTGCCAAGCCAACTTGGCGGGCTGGGAACCACTCGCCGACCATGCGAATACCAATTACAAAGCCCGCACCAGCAAAGCCCATGGCGAAACGCAAAATAGCTAACTGTTCAAAGCTTTGTGCCATTGCAAAGGCGACACAAAGGAAGCCAGATATGACCAGTAGCGAGCTGTATACTATGCGCGGGCCAAATTTATCGACCAATATGCCAATAACAATTCGCGCCGGAATCGTGAGTGCCACGTTAAGTATTAAGAGCGCTTTCCACTGCGCGATCGACATATCAAAAGCGGCCATAATTAATGGCTTCATCGGTGCGTGAGCGAACCACATAACAAAGGTAAGGAAGAACGCAACCCAAGTTAGGTGCAGGGTGCGAATGCTCGGTTCTGAAAATTTAAACAGGTTAAGGTTCGTACTACTCATAACAGGTCTCGGCTAGGTTTGATCGGTTTCGATGCTTGCATGGTGCAAGCGATGTAGCGTGGTATTGAATTAGCAATAATGGGGCCACTTCATTTTTATGTTTTTAAGTGTTTGAAAATAAAGGGAAATATCTATTTTGACGCTTCGCTGCGGTCTTTTCTGTGCACCATTGGTGAACCGCGGTTGTTATGCATGGTGCAGTCTTGTCGGGGTTAAGGCGGTGATGGATTGATTTTTGATTAAATGTAGTGATTTTGTGCACCAATATGTATCTGAACGAATCGGATCTATAAATATGGTTTAACGCTCTAGCGAATGAATTGAGGTGTCGAACTCCTTATTTTGGTGCATATCTCCGCGATACTCGCTTCATTTATAGGTAAGCTATCTTGTTAGCTTTGGTCTGTTTCGGTATCAATAAGAAATGTGAGTGTGATTCGTTGAATGTCGGTAGTTCGCTCTAGATTGCTAGCGGTTCATAGCTGAATCTAGTAGAAAAAATTAACATATTAACCAGGAGGCGGAGTGAGCAATGTAGATAGACAAGCGCGCAGGGATAGACGATCAAGCTCGGTTAAACCGCGCGAAGTTGCAGAGGCTAATATCAGTCGTTCCGCGAGAGTAGGGACTGGGAGCGTAGTGGCTGGAGTAGGTGCCGGTGGCTACGGTATTCTGTCGTTACTTGCGGCGCTCGTGTTTAGTTGGGCACTGCTTGCGCCGCTTAATTTTGGTTACAGCGTTTGGCTCGACCACGGTGGCATAGGTGAAGGCATTGATCGTTTTGGTGTTAAAAATAAGTTTAAGTCAGGGTTTAGCGATACCACGCGCGCGCAGCGAATTCAATTGTTTGCCGCAATTAACCTCAGCGTACACAAAGGCGGCGATGGCTTGGCGGACATTCGCTATCAAACAAGCTCTAGCTTTGGCGAGCAACAACTATTGCGAGCCCCTGAAATTCAGCACCTAGAAGATGTTGCCAAACTATTGCAAACCTTGTTTTGGCCGGCGTTGCTAATCGTTGTGTTGTGGGGTGGGCTGTCGACTATATATCTGCGTCGACACCGGTTACCGAAACTTAAGCATCAGTTAGTGGGTGTTGGAGCGCTGCTATCGTTGTCGTTTACAGTGCTGTTTGTGGTTGGCGCCGAGCGGGTTTTTAACCAATTGCATATTTGGGTTTTCCCCGCTGGGCATCAGTGGTTTTTTTATTATCAAGAATCCTTAATGTCGACTTTAATGATGGCACCAACACTATTTGCATGGATCGCTCTGGCACTGCTTTTGGTTACGCTGATCGTATTTTTTGGTCTGCAGTGGCTAATGGCACACTGGCTTGGTAAGCATTATTTGGCAGGGAAGTATTAACGAATGCACCCTCGCGGGTGTGATGGTGATTAAGTTGACCAGTTCTTGGCGGCTAATATTAGGCTTGTGACAGCAAGCGCAAATGAAACGGCCTGCCAAAAGATGACTGGATTGCGCTCTATTAAGGGGGGGCGTGTTTTGTTTAGGAATTCTTGGCTAGGTTTGCGTAAGTCGTATAGGAACTCGCTGATTTCTTGGTAGCGTTTTTCTGGGTTTGTCCGCAAAGCCTTCTGTAGGGTGTAGTCAACCCAAGCAGGAATTTCACCTTCGTCGCTGAGTACCGTTCGATACTTTAATTTTAACTGTGCTGATCGACTGCGGCACTTTGCGACTTCTGCACCGTATGGCAGTTTGCCTGAAAGCATTTGGTAGGTCATAACCGCCAGCGAAAACAGGTCGGATCGGGCGTCGCCATTCTCACCTAAAAAATATTCCGGGGCAGTATACTGTGCTGTTCCCAAAATATGTTGATGGTTAATTGGTGAAGCAATTTCATCTATGCCTGCAACTTTGGTTGAACCGAAATCAATAATTCTAACGGTTCCGGATTTATCGATAATCACGTTGGCGGGGCGCAAATCTTGATGGAGCATTTCCAATCGGTGAAACGCCCGCAACCCTTTTGCTATCTGTTCAACAATCTCCCTTACCGACTCTAAATCAGGCTTGGGGTTGTCTAGCATCCATTGGCTGAGCGGCTGCCCTTCGATAAACTCCAGCGCGATGTAAATAAAGTTGCGCTTTCGGGTTTGAGGGCAGGGCTTAACGACGTAGGGGCTGCTAATACGTTTGGCGACCCATTCTTCCATTAGAAACTTTTCTAAATAGGCCGGTTGGTCACGTAAATCAATTGATGGGGTTTTTAAGACTACGGCATTTCCCGTTTCAATATCTTCTGCCAAGTAAACATGGCTGCGGCTGCTGCCGTGCAGTTTGCGAATAATTTTATAGCCATCAAAAATCTCGCGGGCTTCGAGTAACGGCGGAAAGGGAAGCTCGGTCAGTTTTTGCTGAACAGTGTCGGCATCTAATAGTGGTAATTGATCTATGCGAATAATCTGCGCGGTAAGGTTGTCGGTACTGCCTTTCTCGTAAGCTTTGCAAACCAATACTTTGGCTGCGAGATCTAGGTTATCGCTATGGGCTAAGATCGCAGTATTAACGTCTTCTGCATTGGTGTATTCGTAGACACCGTCGGTGGCAAGAAAAAAAATATCACCGGTTTCTACACTGAGTCGGGCGTAGTCAATTTCAATATGAGAATCCATTCCCAATGCACGGC
Source organism: Teredinibacter waterburyi (assembly GCF_001922985.1). Taxonomy (GTDB): domain Bacteria; phylum Pseudomonadota; class Gammaproteobacteria; order Pseudomonadales; family Cellvibrionaceae; genus Teredinibacter; species Teredinibacter waterburyi. The sequence goes on along the minus strand of NZ_MRUH01000165.1, from coordinate 27,876 downwards.
TGAGATAGCTTTGCTGCTGCGATACCCAGAGGCGATGGTCCTTGGTAAGTTGTTCCATCGAGCCGTGGTGAACCCGATAGATTCGAGCATCGCCCAAATGAAAAAGGTGTGCGGTAGAGGATTTAATAATGATCGCGCTGAGGGTGCAAACATAGCCGCGATCTTTGTCGTAGCGATACTGGCTTTGCTGCGTTTGCGAATACAGCCACGAGTTGGTCGCCATAAGGACTTGCTGCGCCGATTTTTTTACTGACCAAGCTTCCGATGTACAGAAATAGTCCTCGAGAAAACTACTGACGGCGGCTTCGCTGGCAATTTGGCTAACCTGACTACTGCTAATGCCGTCGGCTAGCGCAATGGCGACACCTTTCGAGCTTAGCTGTGGTTCTTTTGGGATGTAGACACCGTGGAAGTCCTGATTGAGTTCCTTGCGGCCTTTATCCGAATACTGGCCAACGGCAACACGTAAATGATTTGACATAGTTTCGCTATTGCTTGGCTTGTGGAGGGGGCACATATGGCGTTCCGAAAAACGCCATGTAATAGATCTACTACCAGCTATTGTAGCGTAGGAACTTACCATTCATGGTAATCACAACCCGATCACCTTTAGGGTCTTCGATTTTGTCGACTTCTAAGGAAAAATCGATCGCGCTCATAATCCCGTCACCAAACTTTTCTTGAATAATTTCTTTCAAGGTTGCGCCATATACACCGGTGATTTCGTGAAAGCGATATATGAGTGGATCGGTAGGGACGGCTTGCTGCCAAATTTTCGTCGGGTAAGCCTCGAGTGCGATAGCGACTTTGGCATCGAGGCCAAGGTAACTGGCGATTGCCGTGGCTTTTTCTTTTGGTGCGCTGTTCATGCCGAGGCAGGCAGATGCTAGCCAGACGCTCGACATAGACAAATCGCTGCCCATTTTTTCCCAGGTTAGACCTTTGGCGACTTTAGTGCTGACAATAAGGTCTGTCATTGCTTGCTTATCCATAAAACCTCCTATGATTCTTTGTTGATTTAAACATCCTCAGTGCAATCGCGACCGAGGATGTTTAACTACAGGCTTTAGATTGCCGCTAACCATTAGATAGCGCGCTTTGCACCCGTTTTAATATGTGTGCTGTAGAGCGTTAACCCGGTAAATGCTAAGCCGCCAACAAGGTTGCCCAAAACAGTTGGAATTTCGTTCCATAAGAGGTAATCCATAATCGAAAAGCTGCCGCCCATAATTATACCTGAGGGGAATAAAAACATATTTACAACGGAGTGCTCGAAGGTCATAAAGAAGAACAGCATAATCGGCATCCACATGGCGATTACCTTGCCGCTAACGGTGGTAGATATCATCGCGCCAACAACGCCGGTAGATACCATCCAGTTGCATAACATGCCGCGAATGAAAATTGTAAACCAGCCCGCTGCACCATAGGCTGCGTAACCTACAGTTCGAGACTCGCCAATACCCGCGATTTTTTTACCGACTGCACCTGGGTCTGTTGAGAAACCATAGGTAAAGACAAATGCCATTAAAAATGCAACGGTCAGAGCGCCTGCGAAGTTCCCGGTAAAGACGAGGCCCCAGTTGCGTAAAACGCCGCCGATAGTGACGCCGGGGCGTTTGTCAATTAAGGCTAGGGGGCAGAGTACGAACACACCCGTAAGCAGGTCGAAGCCTAGCAGGTAGAGCATGCAGAAGCCGACGGGGAATAAGATCGAGCCGATTAGCGGCGACCCAGTTTGGGTGATGATTGTAATGGCGAATACGGCGGCCAAGGCCAGAATGGCGCCGGCCATAAAAGCGCGAATCAAGGTGTCACGAGTGGACATAAAAATCTTTGATTCACCTGCGTCTACCATCTTTGTGACAAATTCTGAAGGGACCAAATAAGACATAGTGAGTTCTCATGCTGGAGTTGTTGGATGCAGTGAGTGTTCGTTACTGCGTCTAAGCGTTGCATGAGACTAAGAGCAATTTGCAGGCCACTCCTCATTTTTTAATGTAAGTCATTGATATTAAGGAAATTGCTTCATTATTTTGGCTATTTTTTGTTGGTTTTGATGGTATCGCGTAGCATCTTGCGCACTTAAATGGGACGAAAACGCATTTGAATTGAGCATATGGTTGGTACATTTTTTATAGCTCTGCTCGTTCTTGCTGTTGCCGCACTGTTTTGGTTCGCTTTGGGGTAGTGGAACGATTTTGTGTGAAGAAACAAAACACTTGCGCGAGAGACTGTATCGCTATATATTAGCAATGACTAAATTAGTGTAGCCTTAATTTTGCGTTTTTGAATACAGAAACAATTGCCGACACCTTAGGTAATTGAAATATTGAATGGTGTGTATAGGAGTTTGATTATGTCGAGTACGGTTAATGTTGATAAGTTGGTGTTCCGTTTCGCGGGCATTTTTGTGTTAGCCAGTTTGGCGTTAGCGCATTTCCATCACCCCTACTGGCTGTGGTTTACCACCTTCGTTGGGGTGAATTTATTACAGGCATCATTTACCGGCTTTTGCCCACTAGCGACTATTCTTAGCAAGTTAGGGGTAAAGCCCGGCGTGGCGTTTCGCTGTGGTTCCGATCTCTAGTTGTGGTTTGCTGTTGAGATGTAATTGTTTTAGCGGCACTGTCTGCTGGAGGCATTGCTATCTAGTGGGTTAAGTTATTCTACGTTGTCCGATTTATAACAGGAGGCCGGTGTGGCCAGTCCAATTCCCTCGTTTGTCCGCTTTAATTCTTTTGCCCCAGCGCTGCTAACGGCGATTGCTACGATCTTGTTGAGTGGCTGCGGGAACGATATTGAAACAGTTGTTACTGCGCCGGGCATCCCGCAGGGGACGCTTGCAACCGTCGACGCGACGGCGTCGGAGGTTGCGATAGAGATAAATTTCGACGGTGTTATCGAGGCGGTGAACCAAGCCCGCGTTTCCTCGCAGACGAACGGCCGTGTAGTCTCGTTACCCTATGATGTTGGCGATTACGTTCGCAAAGGGGATGTTATTGCGGTGATGACGGATACCGAGCAGCAAGCTTCATTACAGGCGGCTAAAGCCCAGCTTAGTGAAGCGCAAGCCAAGCTATCAGAAGCGAAGGCTCAGTTTGTGCGGATCACCGATGTGTACGCGAAAGGGATGGTTGCGGAGGCGAGTTACGATCAAGCTAAGGCGGCTGAGTTATCGGCTCAGGCGCGCGCCGCTTCTGCCGAGGCGGCGGTAAAAGACGCCGAGCAACGCTTGGCTTACACCCGCGTTATCGCCCCTTACGATGGCATTGTGGTAAAGCGCTTAACAGAAGTGGGCGCCGCGGTTGCGCCCGGCACGCCATTGATGGAAGGCCTGTCGTTAGAGCATCTGCGCGTGCAGGTAAATATTCCGCAGCAGTATATTGGCCATTTACGCCAACATAAAATGGCGCGCGTGATACTGCCTAGTGGCGAGTCGATCGCTGTTGACGAAATGCGCATGCCGCCCAGCGCCGACGCCAATACTCACAGTTTTACGGTTTTGTTGCAGTTACCATCAATCGAACTGAGTGAGCCTGTATTCCCAGGAACTTTAGTTAAAGTTGCCGTCGTGAGTGGCCGCGAAACACTGACTCAAATTCCCGACTCTGCTGTCGCTTATCGAGGGGAGGTGGCGGGCGTTTATGTGTTATCCGATAACCTAGACAATGCAGATAGCGCAGATCAGCGTGAGCGAGTGGAGTTTCGCTACCTGCGTATTGGCCGCGCAACTGCTGAGGGCCAGCGTCAGATCTTGTCAGGCGTGAATGTCGGTGAACGCGTTGCCTTAGACCCAGTGCTGGCAGCGAGCGCCTATAAACAACAATTCAAAATTGCCAACTAGGGTTAGGGTAGCGTAATGGATCGACAAAAATCTCTTCCTTTGGGTATTTCCGGGCGCATAGCCAAAGCATTTTTAACATCACAAATAACACCGCTACTAGCACTTACCGGTTTGTTACTGGGCTTTTTTGCAGTGATGGTGACGCCACGTGAAGAAGAGCCGCAGATTAATGTAACCTTCGCGAATGTTTTTATTCCCTTTCCTGGCGCGAGTGCAGAGGAGGTGGAAAGTGTCGTTACAACACCAGCCGAACAAATTGTGTCTGAGATTGAAGGTGTCCGCCATGTTTATTCCGCATCATCTCCGGGGCTGGCGGTTTTAACCGTTCGCTTTAAAGTTGGCGAGCCTCGCACAGATGCAATCGTACGTTTATACAATGCCTTCTATTCTAATCAAGATATTTTTCCTCGTAATCTCGGCGTTGGCCAGCCATTAATAAAACCCAAAGGTATTGATGATGTGCCGATCGTTGCCGGTACGCTCTGGAGTAAAAACCCAGACATTGGTGCGCTCGATTTATTGCGTATCGCCCATTCAATGGAGGCTGAGTTACAGCGCGTTCCCGGCACTCGGGATATCGAAATCATTGGCGGGCCAGATCGAGTTGTACAGGTCGAGTTTGATCCAGTACGCCTCGCTGCTTACGATTTGTCGCTTCAGGAATTACGGCACGCTTTGGCATCGGCAAATGCATCTGCGGATGCCGGTGAACTTGTGCGCGAAAATCGCACGATAAAAATACAGGCCGGTAGTTTTCTGCTTACGCCGGAAGATGTTAGTGAGTTGGTGGTTGGTGTTCAGGGAACCGCACCGATATTTCTGCGGGATGTAGCTTCGGTGACGGTAGTAGGCGAAACGCCGAATAGCTACGTAAATTTTGGCGCTGGGCCGGCTTTGGGTTTGGTTGATAGTGAGCAGGTCGCCGGTCGATTTCCAGCTGTTACCTTGTCGGTATCGAAAAAGCCCGGCGAAAATGCCGTCGACGTAGCGAATGCGGTTATCCAGCGCTTCGAGCAGATCAAAGGTATATATTTTCCCGATGGGGTAGAGGCAACCGTAACTCGCAACTATGGTGCTACGGCGGAAGAAAAGGCACAAACCTTAATTAAGAAACTGATCTTTGCCACGCTCTCGGTGATTGTTTTGGTGTTTTTTGCTCTTGGTCGACGTGAGGCGATTGTGGTTGGTGTGGCGGTTGTTGTGACCTTGGCAATCACCTTGTTTGCGAGCTGGGCTTGGGGCTTTACGTTAAATCGGGTATCGCTTTTTGCACTCATCTTTTCGATTGGTATTTTGGTTGATGACGCCATTGTCGTCGTCGAAAATATTCATCGTCATATGGTATTGGGCGGGCGATCCCTTAAAGAAGCAATTCCGATTGCGGTAGATGAAGTGGGTGGTCCGACCATTCTGGCCACTTTTACAGTCATTGCCGCGCTGCTGCCTATGGCGTTTGTAACTGGTTTAATGGGCCCCTATATGCGCCCAATACCCATTAACGCCTCGACCGGAATGTTAATTTCATTGGCGGTTGCATTTATTGTCACGCCTTGGCTGTACTTTCGACTGTTTGCTCGCGAGGCGGCGAGCGCTCATGCAGGTAATCAAACAGCTTCTCATGGCGAGCAAAAAAAGGCTTCGCGTTTACAGGTGTTTTTCGAAAAAATCATGACGCCCTTTCTCAATAAAAAGGCTGGGCGTCGCAATCGTGTGTGGTTGTTAGTTGGTATTCTTGTTCTTATTGTCTTGTCGTTGTTATTGGTTGTGAGTCAGTCGGTGATAATGAAGATGCTACCCTTCGACAATAAAAGTGAGTTTCAGCTTGTTATCGATATGCCGGAAGGCACTCCGCTCGAAGTTACTCATCAAGCCCTGCAGGCCTTGGCTGTGCAGTTGGAAACAATTCCAGAAGTTACCCACTATCAGTTATATGCAGGGACTTCTGCGCCGATAAATTTTAATGGTCTGGTTCGCCAATATTACCTGCGAGGAGAACCGCATCAAGGTGATATTCAAGTTAATCTATTGCACAAAAGTTTGCGTAGTCGTAAAAGCCATGCAATAGCGCTCGATGCGCGCCAGCGATTACAGCAAACTGCAGAACAATATCACGCCAATGTTAAATTGGTGGAAATGCCGCCTGGTCCGCCGGTTATGGCGCCGTTGGTTGCGGAAATCTATGGTTTGGATTACGCCCGACAGCAACAGGTTACAGAGCGTGTAACCGAACTCTTTTTGGCTACCGATGACGTTGTGGACGTTGATAGCACCGTAGAAGCCGAGCAATCTAAGTGGGTATTGGTAGTCGATCGAGCCCGAGCCGCACGCTTTGGTGTCAATCAGCAAACGATTGTGACGGATATTGCAGCAGCACTGGGCGGTGAAGACGCTTCCTACTTGCACGATGTGCATGCGAAAACCCCTATCGCAGTGAGATTGCAGCTTCCCGCTAGCGATATGGATAACCTACAGGTATTACAAGGTTTAAAGGTGAGGGCGAACAATGGCTCGTTGGTGGCGTTGTCTCAACTAACGACTATTCAAAAGCAGACGCGTGATCAAACCATTTATCATAAAGATCTATTACCGGTTGTATATGTGATGGGTGATGCAGCAGGGGAAACCGACAGCCCGCTTTACGGGTTGGCGAAAATAAGCGCTAGCTTAGATGCGAACCCAATAGACGGAGCACCGATTGAGCAATTTTATATACAGCAGCCCGAGAACCCTTATGCTTGGAGTATGAAGTGGGATGGCGAGTGGCAGGTAACCTACGAAACTTTTCGCGATATGGGTATAGCCTACTCGGTTGGCTTGATTATGATTTACCTTTTGGTGGTAGCGCAGTTTGGCTCCTATTCAGTGCCGCTGATTATCATGGCCCCCATTCCGTTGACTGTGATCGGTATTCTGCCTGGGCATGCGTTGTTGGGGCAGCAGTTCACCGCGCCGTCGATGATTGGCATGATTGCGCTCGCAGGTATTATCGTCCGCAATTCGATCTTGCTGGTGGATTTTATTCAGCAACAGCAGCGGGAGGGTAAGAGTTTGCAGTCCGCGACCATTGAGGCTGCCGCAGTTCGCGCGGTTCCTATAGCGCTCACGGCTATCGCGGCGATGATGGGTGGCTTTTTTATTCTAGATGATCCCATTTTTGGCGGTCTTGCGGTTTCGCTTATTTTTGGTTTGCTGGTGTCCACCGCTCTAACGTTGCTGGTGATTCCGGTTGTCTACTATGCCTACGAGTATGGTACTGCTGAAAATGTTCCAACCGAGTGATTACCGCGTTATGGTAATCTATAGGTTGAAATGAGCCGACTAATCGAGCTAAGCTTTCCTTGGTCAATTAAGTTGCTACTATTGGCAGCGGCTTAATTGACCCAATAATAATAACGATATTCTCTAGTCTACCTTCAGTTAATTCAGTTCAGGTGCGTAATTATTGGCTCGTTAGCTTTCTGGCTGGTGCGACTCCGACACGGATTTTTTTAGATCTTTGGTTTAATAATCTTTGGTTTAATAATTTTTGTTTTAATAAGAGTACACGCATGTGAACCTAGTACTGTTTAATTTTCACGATACAGTCTTGCTAATCACACTCTATCAGAGTGGGTTGCTGCTTCTAGCGAGTGTGTTTGCGGCTGCCCGCAATCCTAGACTGGCCATTTTTTCGGGGTTATTTTTCTTATCCTGTGGCGCAATCCCTCTCGATAAGCTGATTCGCTTTGGGGCAGAATTCCACCCTTGGGCGGTGGAGTTTTTACCTCAGTCGCTATATTTACTGGAAATGGGGTATTGGCTGCAGGGGCCGCTATTTTTGTGGATGCTACGTTCTTTTTTGGATGCGGAGTATCGACCGCGTGCTCGCGACGCAATTTATCTTCTACCGTTTCTGCTGTTTTTGTTGCACCAGATTTTAGCCTATTACAATTATCATGAAGCGACGCCAGCAAGTGCCGATGAGGCTCCGGATGGGGCCGATCTGATGACAATATATTTTATTGTGCTGTGCCGAGAGCTGTTGCGACTTTACTTCGCGGTTATGGCGGCTACAGAATTATTTGTGTATCTGCGAGGTCTTGGCGGTAAAGCGCACTCGATGGCGGCGTTGGAGAAGCGTTCGGATTTCACACCGGCGATTGACTCTGTGGTCTTTGGAAGGAATCAAAAAGAATTAGACGGCGGTCAAGTTTACTTTGGCGCTGTGCCTATTTTAGTGGTGGGTGTTTTACTGCTGTGGGGGCTGGGGTGCGTTGTTAGTTTTGGTTTGATCGTAAATGTGAAATTTGCAATTGGCTTTCCTGTGGAGTTTTTAGGGCTGTCAGCAAACTATATAAATTGTATGTTATTCAGCGCAGTTCTAATCGCGGGATTTAAAGGGTTTAGTCTACCCCAGAAATTTGTTGTAGATTCTTTCGAACCTCATCAAGCCGTTCGAGACGATGGCCGTTCGTCGAGCGCCAAACAAAAAGTCGCCGAACCGAGTGTTAATCCAGAGTATGTGCGGAAGTTGGATCAGCTAGTAGAGACTGACCGCGTATATCTGGAGGCAAATCTTACACTCGAAGCCTTGGCGCGGCGTATTGGTGTCTCCGCACGAACCTTGTCGACGGTATTGAAGGCGCACTACGAGTGCAATTTTTTTGAATTTATTAATCGCTATAGAATCGCAGAAGCGAAGCGCTTAATGGTGGCTGAATCCACCCGCGATGCAACGATGGTCGAGATAATGACCGCGGCTGGATTTAACAGTAAAGCAACTTTTAATAGTATTTTTAAGAAAATGGAAGGCGTTACACCGCGGCAATATAAAAAACAAAACCTACCGAGCTAACACTGTTGGCCTTCATCTTTCGCGCCTTACCCTTGTAAGAGCGCGAGTGCCGCTTCCATTTCATCGCTTAAATCTTCGGCCTCAGTAGATTCAATGTTGGGTTCAATCTCGAGGCGAGCAAATGCGGTTACCGAGTTTAGATCTAACGAAGCGAAGCGGGAATTTGACCCTGCATAATTCTGTAGCATCGCAACAGTAACTAAATCGGCGTAGTCGGGGTGAGCGATTTTTCGATCAAATTTCAAACAGTCGATAGGGACATTACGAAGCTCCGTTGGAAACTCCCAAGCGGTTAAAATCTTAATGCCCAGCTGCGGCGATACCTCATCGATAACACTATCGAGACTGAGGCTGTCTCTTAAAAGAGCATTGTTTTCTTCGGCGTAGGCAAGAATTGGGAGCACGCCAATTTGATGAACCAGCCCTGCTAGGGCCGCTTGATCGGGGCGGAGTTTGGTTCGGTGCTTACAAAGTACGTGGCACATACCGGCAACTTCGCTAGACCGCGCCCAAACTTCACGTAAGCGTTTGTCGACAAGGTCGGATGTTGCTTGGAACATTTGTTCCATCGCCAAACCTATTGCTAGGTTTGATGTGTATTGCATCCCTAAACGCGAGAGCGCCATGTTTAAGTCTTCTATTTCTCGCGGCGCGCGAAATAAGGGACTGTTGGCAACTTTAATTATACGTGCTGTCAAGGATGCGTCTGAGCTTATAGCTGTACCGAGCTGTTTGATGCTGGCATCGGGATCGTCGGCAACTTCGCGTACACGTAACGCAATTTCGGGCAGGGTAGGTAGTACTAGTTTGTCAGTATCAATTGCGGTATTGATATCTTGCGCAATCTTCTGAGCAAGCGGATTCATAGGCCAAATCTCTTTGTAATAATCCTAATAGAGGGTGAGGCACCTGTGCAGCGAGGTTTGGCTGTACGCTAAGGGTTAATGGAACGATTGAAAAAGCGGTTAATATTGCCGCAACACTTAACCCTTAGTTCGGTTGGTGCTCTTTAGGTATAGCATAGGGCAGGGTTAGCCATTGGGTTTTTGCATTGGAATAGGGCTCTAAGGTCACATTTTCGTGGCCGTAATCACTATCTCGAATAAGTGCAAGCAGCTCCCATGTTTGTTCGCCAGCGTCTGATGGCGACACTTTGGCGGCTTGAATAACAACGCCAATTTTACTGCCGTTCTGATCCAGTAGCTTTGAACCAAAGGTGATTGCTTGTGGTGTTGAACCTTGGTTGCCCTCGGTGTTTCCAGAAGCCGACGCCAGAGTAAGTCTTAGCGCGTATAGGTGCTTTTTCAGGGTCGCCTTGTAATGGGTGCGAGAGATGATTTCCTGTCCGGTGTAACACCCTTTTCGAAACGAAACGGCATCAATTAATTGATAGTTAAGCTCGTGGGGAAGTAGCTGTTCGTGAAGCTCAATATCGATTTCGGTGATACCTGCGCGAATATTCAGTTGTTTCCAACAGTTTGCCGTTGCGGTTTCAGCGGTCGCTAATACTTCCGTCCATTGGGAGCTTAGAGAGGTCTCTTTAGTTATCCACATTTCTAAGCGGTGGGCGTCAATGCGTAGCAACGATAGTTGGCTGTTTTCTAACCATGCCGCTTTGCCAATCGCGGGAATTTCCAGATTAGCGGTCGTTAGGATTTGCTCCAGCTGTAGGCTGTAAAGCCCAACAACCTGTATGCTTTCTACCGCAGATAGCTGTACCTTTGAAAATACAGCGTATTTTTGCAGGGCAGAAAGCGCCGTTTGTTGAATGCTGTGATGGACTCTTAGGCGGATGTGCTGCGGCGTTAGTCCTTGGGCAACAAAGCTGGAAAGGATTCGGCCTTTTGGGTTGCAGTGGGCGCCGCGCAACCAGTCGCCACTATTCAAGCGACGGAAGTCACAGGTGCACTGGCCTTGTAGCAGTTTTTCAGCGTCAGGGCCTTCAATGTCTAAAAGCTTGTAGTCCTGCAGCGGCATTACAAGCAATTTTGATTGGCTTGTGTCTAGGTTGGTAATGCTCGCTGCTGAGGTTGAGAGAGAAAATAGAGTGTTGCTCATGAATAGGTCGATTTAGCTTAGGAGACACACATCTTAGCGCTTCGTAGGCTCAACTCACAAGCCTTGCGCGGGGCGCATTGATCGATTGCGTGGGCGCCATAAAATCAACGCTTTCGGGTTAGGTAATCTGTGAATCTGAATTGGGATAACGTCACCACAATAGATCAAAAAGCGCTAGAATAGCGCCAGAAAACACCTGATGGGGTAAAAAGTGGATCAGAACCGATTACGATGGGCAACACGTCGAGGCATGCTGGAGTTAGATTTAATCTTGCTGCCGTTTTTAGATAATATTTTCCCAAGCTTAACTGAGCAGCAGCAATTACTATTTGAAAAATTACTGGAGTGCGAAGATCAAGACATGTTCCAGTGGTTTTTGCGTAAAAGCGACCCAGAAGAAGCGGATATCCTTACGATAGTCAATATCATTCGACAGAATACAGGTATCCAGCCAGAGTAGTAACATTTTCATCCGCTGGCCAAGGAGGGCCTAGATACTTATGGCGAGCAATCAGCAGCGACTCGTTATCCCTTTAAAATCATCTTCCAAGCAAGGTTATATTGCGGCGTTTCTTTTGACGTTTACTTTATGCGTCATTGTGCTGGTAAGCGTTGGTGTTTGGGTTAAGTGTGCGCTCTTAGCTGTTTGGTTGGCTGAGCTGGCCGGTCGATGGCGGTTGATTTTTCGTATAAAAAATGAGCTGGCGGTTACTGGGCTGAGCCTACAGAAGCTTTCTGCTCAATCTACTGAGCTAGGGATTCAATCGACCTCAACAGCGATGCCGGAAAAGTCGTCAGAGTTAATCTCTAGGTCTGGCATGACCGCTGGACCGGAATTAGCTGCTAGCAATCTGCAGCGCGCCCGCGCCCGATACCAGCTTGAACTGCGCTTTGGCCATCGTTGGGAGCGTGTCGCTCATGTCGGTGAGTTGGTGGTTACGCCCTACGCGATATGCTTAAGTGCTCGATTACGTGGCATCCAATTAAACTCTGATATCTCTACCCCCTCTAATAACGCTATTGCGTCGAATCACGTTATTGGAAAAACTTCTCTAGTTGCGATAAAGCTCGGGCGAAGGCTGTGGTCATGTTTCGCTCTAACGGTGACGCCGCAAGCGAATACACGAGTGAATTTAGTGCTGACGCCCGATAGTTTTTTATCGGACGATGATTTTAGGCACCTGCGGATCGCCTTCACCAAAACTTAGGCCTGAACGATAATGTCTTGGTCGGCAAAATTGCTGGGTACCATAATCGTGTCGCGCGCAATCGGGGCAAGCTCGGGGAAATCGAGCGAGTAGTGCAGGCCGCGGCTTTCTTTGCGGTCAATAGCCGATCGAATAATCAGTTCAGCGACGGTCGCTAGATTGCGCAGCTCAATTAAATCGTTGCCAACCATGTAGTTCGAATAGTATTCGTGAATTTCTTTCTGCAAGAGTTTGATTCGGTGGGATGCTCGCTCTAAACGCTTTTGGGTGCGCACAATGCCCACGTAGTCCCACATAAAACGTCGCAACTCATCCCAGTTGTGCGAAATCACAACATCTTCATCTGAGTTGGTTACCTGCGATTCATCCCACTGCGGCGCATCTGTTGGAGTGGAAATATCGGCAAGGGTCGCGGTTATCTTGGCGGCGGCAGACTGCGCATAAACAATGCATTCGAGAAGTGAGTTGCTAGCCATACGGTTAGCGCCATGCAATCCAGTAAATGAGGTTTCGCCAATCGCATAGAGATTGTTTAAATCGGTTTGCCCATGCTTGTCGACAATAACGCCGCCGCAAGTGTAGTGCGCGGCGGGAACGACAGGAATAGGCTCTCGGGTAATGTCGATACCGTAGTTGAGGCAGTTTTGTTTAATGGTCGGGAAGTGCGATGTAATGAATTCTTCGGACTTGTGGCTGATGTCTAAGTACACGCAATCGCTACCTAAACGCTTCATTTCATGGTCGATTGCGCGCGCTACCACGTCGCGCGGTGCTAGCTCGCCAAGCTCGTGAAACTTATCCATAAATCGGCTGCCGTCTGGCAGGAGTAATTTGGCACCCTCACCACGCAGTGCTTCGGTCACGAGGAAGGATTTGGCTTTAGGGTGGTAAAGACACGTGGGGTGGAACTGGTTGAACTCCATATTGGCAACACGGCAGCCTGCGCGCCATGCCATGGCGATGCCGTCACCACTAGCGCCGTCGGGGTTGGAGGTATAGAGATAGACTTTACTGGCGCCGCCGGTGGCAAGTGCCACAGCTTTGGCGGCAAATGTTTCTACGGCGTCGCTCTTGCGGTTGTATACATAGGCGCCGGTACAGCGCAATTTTCGGCTTCCCGCCTCGGCTTGACGGATAAGGTCAATGGCGATGTAGTGGTCATAAAGTTCAATATTTTCGGCCGCTTTAACCTGCTCATTTAAAGCTGTGTGCAGTGCTTTTCCGGTGGCGTCGGCGCTGTGAATGATGCGGCGCTGACTGTGGCCACCTTCGCGGGTTAAATGGTAATCGTCTCCGCCGCTATTGCGAGTAAAGGCTACCCCGCGAGCGATTAGCCAGTCGATTGCGGCTTTGCTGTTGGCGACGGTGAATTCGACCGTATCTTTATGGCAAAGCCCACCTCCGGCGGCGAGCGTGTCTGCAACGTGAGATTCTACGCTGTCGGTGCTATCCAGAACCGCGGCTATTCCACCTTGGGCATACCAGGTCGAGCCTTCACTAATTTCACTCTTGCTTAATACGGCAACGCGAGTCGTCGTGGGTAAACTTAGCGCGAGGGTAAGACCTGCCGCGCCGCTGCCGATGATAAGGACATCAAACTGTTGTTTTAAATTGGCGGTGGAGGTTGTTGTTGCCGAAGCGAGAGAGTTGGGCATGGTGTAGGCTTCTTCCGGAGTAGGGGGGTGGTGACTGCTTAGTATACATTCGATTTTGATAAGTGCGGTACACTCGCGCTATCCGGTTGCGCCGTGATTCTGTATCCCCAGCCCTCGTTTTATTCGAATAACCTAAGCAGGCTAATCCGCACCGATCTACCGATGTCGCTTTTCGGTGCGGTATTTACGCTAATCTTATGATTGAGTTTTTAGCTTGGCGCCCCAATTGTTAAGACTCAGTTAAGGGTTTGCTGGGCATACTTTTGTAGTCATATCAGGTTCGCGCGACTTGGCGCGCTAATTTGGCTAAACGAAGTATTAATTAAAGTGAATTTGTAAAGAACGTGTGTTGAACGTTTTTCAGTCAGGAAGCGACTTGAAAGTGGATTTTTGAACTATTGCAGATGGCATAGGTCTTTGTCCGGCACATAAAAACTATAGAAATAGAGCATCGCACCGGTATTTCCCGGTCGATTTGGGAGTTATCAATGGCGGAAAAATCCGCTTCACAAACAGATGAGCAGCTAGTCGCGAGGGTGCAAAAGGGCGATAAGCGTGCATTCGATCTGCTGGTACTCAAGTATCAACATAAAATTTTTGCGATTATTAGTCGCTTCGTGCGCGATCACGCGGAGGTTCAAGATGTCGCCCAAGAAACCTTTATCAAGGCATATCGAGCCCTTGCTAACTTTCGTGGGGATAGCGCCTTCTATACTTGGATTTATCGAATCGCGATCAATACGGCTAAGAATCATTTGGTATCGCGGGGCAGACGCCCGCCTTCCAGCGATGTCGAAGTCGAGGATGCTGAATTCTATTCGGGTAGCGATTCTCTAAAGGATTTCGATACCCCGGAAAATCAAATGATGCGTGACCAATTGGAAGCGGTGGTGGATAGCGCTATTCGGAACCTTCCCGAAGATTTGCGTACCGCCGTTACCTTGCGAGAGATGGAAGGGCTGAGCTATGAAGAGATAGCTGAGGTTATGAGCTGTCCTGTCGGCACTGTTCGCTCGCGTATTTTCCGCGCGCGCGAAGCGATCGAAGCCCAGATGGCACCACTTCTGTAACGGCAAACGGACAAAGGCAGGGGGACTTGTTGAACAAACAACAGGCACCGTTGTCACACTAGCTGTGTGATACTAAGCACTTTATAACAACAACGACTTAAACCTATTATCTACGGTGAATTAGGCTTTATCTATGAGCGACAAAAATACAGAGGCTTCTACCTTGAGCATCGATCCATCCCTAGGCGAGGCGATTTCGGCGCTCACCGATAACGAAGCCAACGATTTAGATCTACAGCGGATTTTGGGCCGCACTACTAATAATAGTGACGACTTGGATGATGCAGTTCGTGATAAGTGGCAGCGCTACAACCTCTCGGGGGCTTTGCTGCGAGGCGAGGTTGGTGTTGTACCTAGCGTGGGATTTGCAGCGAGTGTTATGAATGCAATTGACGCAGAACCTAATATTGCCGAACTTAGTCAATCCGAAGGCCGATCTTCTGCAGCTGCTTCACTTGGGTCTTCGCCGCTTAGAAAGTGGCGTGACGGCTTTGGAAAAGTTGCCATTGCTGCAACCGTAGCCTTTGGTTGTTTGTTTGGTGTGCAGCAATATAATCTGTCCGGAGACAGTCAAGCGACTGGTGTTGCTGCGCAGGTCGCTAATGGCGATAGCGCGATTAGCGAGCCGCTAAAAGACTCATCGGTTATCCCTATGCGCTTTACCCAGCAGCTAAATGCACGAACTGTGGGCACTGGTAGCAATGTTAGTGGCTTGTCCTTGCCGTTAACTGGAGCAGTCCAAGCTGTTCCCGAGCGCTCTGCAGCCGTTGTTGGTGGCGCAGTAGAGCCAGAGTTGCAAGCGAGATTTGATCGCCTTTTACACATTCACGCAGAAAATACGGCTAAAGCCAGCGATCTGGGTGTTTTGTCATTTGCGCGTTTGTCTGAGCTTCGTGCTGAGCAGGCTAAAGTCGAAGCCGGCGCTACTGAAATCGTGGCTGAAGAGGTGGACGGTTCGATGGTCGCTCCATCTACCGTTAAGGATTCTGTTGCTCCCGCCGCAAATCCGGTTCAACCATAGGGTTTGTTAACCGACGTGTTTTTAAACCGAACAGCCCCTATACCTAGGGGCTAGTAATTTGCAGGGTCTCACTTTTTCTTAAGCTTGATAACAGTGTTAACTGAACCCATCTCTGTTATCGAACTTATTCTCTCATTTATATAACGAATGTTATATGCGTCCCTAAGTCGGCATGCGCTCTTGCTCTGCGGGCAAAAATATCGGCGATAACAAATGTGTTCAGCTAGACAGATGTTTCAAGGTGGAGTGCAAAGGTGATCCTACGGAATTTCATAACCGGTGTCGTTACTGCGCTGCTGCTGTTGGCCGCAACGCCAGCGCTATCAGTGCAAACTGAATATTCGGCGGATCAGTTGGTGAGTCTTATGGCTGTGGCGATGCGATCTACAAATTATCGCGGTACGCTAACCTACGAACATGGCGGCACGCTAGAAACTCTGCAAGTTACCCACTGGGTAGATGAGGGACGCGAGTTTGAACATTATCTTCACCTAAGTGGTCCCGAACAGCAATTGAGTCGCAGCGGCGGTAGTTTGGGGTGTAAAACTTTAGGTAGTCATTTGCTCCGCGGGGGAGCTTTACAAAGCCCCGACGGGGCGATTCTACACCTTTCAGAGCACTATCAATTCTATACTCGCGGTTATGCCCGCATTGCTGGACGTAAAGCAATTGTTATTCAGCTATTGCCGAAGGATGACGCTCGCTTGGGTATTACTCTAGCGGTAGATACTGAGTCGGCCTTATTAGTAAAGGCGGTTGTTTCTTCGTCTTCGCGGGTGTTGGAGCGGTTGCAGTTTGTTTCCCTTGATATAGATCCGCAGCTCGATGAAGACGAGCGAAAGTCACTGGTGATTGCTGCCGGTAAGGTTGCGCCAACCTGTGGGTCGCCGGAACCCGAGTCGAGAATTCCGTGGGCAGCAAGTTGGATTCCGTCCGGCTTTGTTAGAGCCAGCGCTCAGTGGACCGACGCAGATGGTTTCGTTGAAACTTATACCGACGGCGTGAATTCTTTCTCGGTATTTATTAAACCGGCTGGCGCAGGGGAAGAATTAAAACCAAACCGCATTGCCCATCGTGGGGCAACACTGATTGCGCTCACAACACAGCAAATTGCCGGTGAATTACTGCATATCACCTTGGTAGGTGAGCTGCCTCAAAATACTGCTCAGCAGGTGCTTGTGTCGGTACGTCCGTTGGCGACTACAACTACTCCGGCGGCTAATGAAAGCGAAATAGATGTCGAGTCTGAAAACGTAAACTAATACAGCCAAGGTTAATCCAATGAGGGTGAGTAATGCTAACTGAAACAGGGCGGGTTGTTGCGTTGGATCCTGATGGCGTGTGGGTTGAAACTGAAAAACAGTCTGTGTGTGGACAGTGCCAAGCTCGACACGGCTGCGGGCAAAAAATTCTTGGTGAAATGGGTGCAAATATGACACATATAAAAGCACTCTATCCTGCTAGCGTTCTAACTACCTCTCCGACAGACACTCATTTAGTTAATGTTGGCGACGAAGTTGAAATCGGCATTGATGAAGGCGCATTTCTGCAGGCTACCTTTGTAAGCTACGGCGTTCCGCTCGGCGCGGCATTAGTCTCGGTTTTTTGTGCGTCCAAATTTAATCTGAATGAACCATTGATGCTGCTTGCTGGTTTTGTGGGCTTACTTCTCGGCGGTGTGGTTGTGCGGCGTTCGACTCGAATGCTGGCAACTCGAAATTGTTATCAGGCCATGTTTATAGGTAAAGTTGCGAAACAAAATGACATTCAGTCTGTCGAAATTAGCAGCCCGTTGGTATAAGTGCTGGGCCACTTTTTTGTTTCATCCTATTGCATTTTTGTTGCTGAAAACATATTTGTTGAATACCCAGTTACAGAAAATATAGAGGTTGAAATTTAAACCAGTAATGCGTTTAGGAGAGCTATTAATGTTTATGCGATTTTTATTGGTCTCATGTTTATTTGTTGTGTCAACGTCGGCGTTCGCAGCGCAGCGTTATCAGCTGCCTGATTTTACCCCGCTTATCGAAAAGACATCCCCCGCCGTTGTTAAAATTAATACTCAAACGAAGGTTCAGCGTAGTAGCTACCATCTTCCGCCGGGACAGCAAGTCCCCGATATTTTTCGCCACCTGTTCGAGCCTCGGCAAATGCCAGAGCGCAATATGCAGTCGATGGGTTCTGGTTTCTTTATTTCCCAAGATGGCTACATCCTAACGAATAACCATGTCATTGAAGATGCCGATGAAATTGTTGTGCGCCTTACCGACCGACGAGAATATCGCGCGACGGTTGTTGGTTCCGATCCACGCTCCGATTTGGCACTGTTGAAGGTAGATGAAACCAACCTTCCTTATTTACAATTGGAAGACAAAGAAACCCTTCGCGTCGGTGAGTGGGTTGTCGCTATTGGTTCACCCTTTGGGTTAGATTTTTCCGCTAGCGCGGGTATTGTGAGTGCAATTGGTCGCAGTTTGCCGAGTGAGCGCAATGAAAACTACGTACCTTTTATTCAAACAGATGTTGCCATTAACCCGGGTAATTCGGGCGGCCCATTATTTAATCTTGATGGCCGAGTAGTTGGTGTAAATTCTCAAATATATACTCGCTCGGGTGGTTCAATTGGTCTTTCCTTTGCCATTCCTGCATCGGTTGCAATCGATGTGGTGGATCAGTTGAAGGAGAAAGGGCGGGTTGATCGCGGTTGGCTTGGCGTTGTTATTCAAGAAGTGGATAAGAATCTCGCCGACTCGTTTGGCTTAAAGAAGCCAGAAGGTGCGCTGGTCGCACAGATGGAAATTGATGGTCCAGCCGCTCGTTCTGGGCTAAAAATCGGCGATATTATTTTGCGGTTTAACGGTGATTTGGTCGCTAACTCCAGCGATTTGCCGCCAATGGTTGGTGCTACCAAGCCTGAGTCAGAAGTTCCTGTTGTTGTTATGCGTCAGGGTAAAAAGCAAAATTTGAAGGTTCGCGTTGGTCAATTAACTGGGGCGGAGGGCGCTAAGGCACTGGCGAGCAGTCAGCCAGATAGTGGCGATAGACTCGGTTTGACGATTGAACCTCTGGATAGCTCTGTGCGAGATCGTTGGCGTTTAAGTGGTGGCGTGATGGTTGCGCAGGTAGACGGCGGCGGCGCGGCAGCGGAGGCTGGAATTCGTGCTGGCGATGTTGTGGCTCAACTTGGTTTCGAGCAGATTAATACGGTTGACGATTATCGTAGGGTGTTGAGCAATCTACCAGCCGATAGCTTGCTGCCCATTCGTTTTTTCCGCGATGGTCGGCCGAGCTTCCGCACCATACGTATCCAGCAATAATCACTTGCTGTTATAGCTATGCCGGCGGGTGCGAGAGCATCCATCTGCATAGCTTAGCCCCCATAAATACTGTAGACTGCGCGTCCAAAATACCCCCATTCCATCATTCTATTACGGGTTGCAAGCAGTAGTGACAGATCTAAGCCACATTCGAAACTTCTCCATCATCGCTCATATCGACCACGGTAAATCTACCCTCGCGGATCGGTTTATTCAGCACTGTGGCGGCCTTTCCTCTAGGGAAATGGCTGCACAAGTCCTCGATTCAATGGACTTGGAGCGAGAACGGGGAATTACAATTAAAGCCCAGAGCGTTACCCTGAACTACACCTCTGAGAGCGGCAAGGTGTATCAGTTGAATTTCATTGACACTCCTGGTCATGTCGATTTTTCCTATGAAGTATCGCGCTCGCTAGCGGCCTGTGAGGGTGCACTTCTGGTTGTAGACGCCGCCCAAGGCGTGGAAGCCCAGTCCGTGGCAAACTGCTATACGGCTTTGGAGCAGGGCCTAGAAGTTATACCTGTACTCAATAAGATGGATTTGCCGCAAGCCGAGCCAGAGCGGGTCGCCGAAGAAATTGAAGATATTATAGGCATTGATGCCACCGACGCGGTGCAGTGTAGCGCCAAGTCTGGTTTAGGGATTGAGGCAGTGCTGGAGCGTTTGGTTCGCGACGTGCCCGCACCAGTCGGCGACGTAGATGCCCCCTTACAAGCGCTCATTATTGATTCTTGGTTTGATAACTATTTGGGGGTGGTGTCGCTGGTACGCGTTACCCAGGGCACGCTAAAAGCCCGAGAAAAGATTATTTCCAAAACGATCGGTAAATCCCATGTTGTCGATGTGGTCGGTGTATTTACGCCGAAACGTTTGGATACTGGCATTTTGCGTGCTGGTGAAGTGGGTTTTATCGTCGCCGGTATTAAGGAGATTCAAGGCGCTCCGGTGGGGGATACACTCACTCACGCGCATACCTCCAGTACCCCAGCGCTACCAGGCTTTAAGAAGGTCAAACCGCAGGTATATGCTGGACTATTCCCCGTAAGCTCCGATGAATACGAGTCGTTTCGAGATGCCCTAGCTAAGCTGACGCTTAATGATGCGTCGCTGTTTTATGAGCCTGAAAGCTCAGATGCTCTCGGGTTCGGTTTTCGTTGTGGCTTCCTCGGTATGTTGCACATGGAGATTATTCAAGAGCGACTTGAGCGAGAGTATGATCTCGATTTGATAACAACGGCACCAACCGTTGTTTATGAAGTGCTTACCACAAAGGGCGAAACTATCTACGTCGACAACCCTTCAAAGTTACCCGATATCGGTTTGATTGAAGAAATGCGCGAGCCTATTTGCGAAGCCAATATGCTTGTGCCGTCGGAATACCTTGGTTCGGTAATTACCTTGTGTATTGAAAAGCGCGGGATGCAAAAAAATCTCCAGTACGTTGGTGGGCAAGTTTCACTGACTTACGAGCTGCCAATGAACGAGGTGGTTATGGACTTCTTTGATAAGTTGAAGTCCGTTAGTCGGGGGTTTGCTTCTCTAGACTATAGTTTTGTCCGCTTCCAAGACGCTAACCTAGTTCGTTTGGACGTGTTGATCAATAGCGAGAAAGTTGACGCTTTGGCGCTGATCGTGCACCGTGATAACGCACACAATAAGGGCCGGTCTCTAGCGGACAAAATGAAAGAGTTGATTCCTCGGCAGATGTTCGACGTAGCAATTCAGGCAGCCATAGGTGGCCAAGTTGTTGCGCGTACTACAGTAAAAGCACTGCGTAAAAATGTGACCGCTAAGTGTTATGGCGGTGATGTTAGCCGTAAGAAAAAGCTACTTGAAAAGCAAAAGGCGGGTAAGAAGCGCATGAAACAAGTGGGCAACGTTGAAATTCCGCAGGAGGCGTTCCTCGCGGTACTAAAAGTGGATTCCTAGAGTCGATTCCTAAAACAGACTTAACGAGACGAATAAATGGATATCAATTTACCTTTAATATTGCTACTGGCTGTTTCCGCCACCGGTTTGGTGTGGCTGTACGATATCATTGCGCTAAGGGCGCCACGCAAGGCCGCTGTACGCGAGTTGGATGCACAGTATGCTGGCCGAGATGATGCAAGTAAGTTGGCGGATGAAGGTTATCAAACGGCGTATAGCGCGGTTATTCGGGAGCCTGCGGTCGTTGAATACTCGAAATCGTTTTTCCCCATCCTATTGCTGGTTTTTGTACTGCGTTCGTTTGTCATTGAGCCCTTTCAAATACCCTCCGAATCTATGGTTCCCACCCTAGAAGTCGGTGATTTTATTGCGGTTAATAAATTTGCCTATGGCTTGCGGTTACCGGTATTGCGAACTAAATTTTTAGCTGTCGGCGATCCGCAGCGCGGTGATGTGATGGTGTTTTTCCCACCTAATAGCGAGCGCTATTTTATTAAGCGTGTTATCGGTCTACCCGGCGATACGGTTCGCTACACCGATAACGTGCTGTACGTTAACGGTGAGCGTAAGCAGCAGGTGTTGGTCAGTGAAGACCCAGAGCGGGATTACTGCTCATCTCGCGGCGGTCGATACCTTGTAATGGATGAGCTGCTTGCCGACGAAGCCCACCGTATGCGTAAGTGTACAGTCGCCGGACGTTTAAGCGTTGACGGTACTTACGTTGTTCCAAAGGGGCATTACTTTATGATGGGTGACAATCGCGATAACAGTTCAGATAGTCGCGACTGGGGCCCTGTGCCCGAAGAGCGAATTGTTGGTAAAGCCTTCGCTATTTGGATGCATTGGAAAACATTTTTCAGTATTCCCAGCTTCTCTCGTACCGGCAGTATTTAAAATCAGTTTCCTACACTTTAGGCCGCATGATATGAATAGACTTAGTGCTCAGCGTGGTTTTAGTACCTTTGGTTGGTTAGTGGTGTTAGTTATCGTTGGATTCTTCCTTACCTGCTTTTTTAAATTGGGCCCCCACTACCTCGATAATCGCTATGTGGTTAGTGCGCTGCAGAGTTTTGCTGACCAAGATATAAACGCGATGGATCGCTCCGAAATTAAATCTCAGCTGCAAAAATTTATTCAAATAAACGGGATTCGAGGCACGTCCGAAAAATCCTTTAAAGTCGTTCGTCTAAAAGATCGAACCCTTATTAACAGTGTTTATGAAGAGCGGGTACACATGTTCGCCAATGTCGACGTGGTATTAAGCTTTAAACAACAGTTGGATAGTTCAAATAGTGAAAAATGTTGTAAGTTCCTCATTGAAACTAAGCCTGAATAGGCTTCAACAAGCGTTAGGCTATGAGTTTCAAAGCCAGACGTTGCTAGCTACAGCGCTAAGTCACCGCAGCGTCGGCAAGGACAACAACGAGCGCCTTGAATTTTTAGGGGATGCTCTGCTTAGCACCATTATTGCGGAAGAATTGTTTAACCGTTTCCCCGAGGGCCAAGAAGGCGATATGAGTCGGGTGCGAGCGAGTTTGGTTAAGGGTGAAACCTTGGCTGAAATTGCGCGAGAAAAAAATATTGGTGAATGCTTAAGGTTAGGTGAGGGCGAATTGAAAACAGGCGGTTTTCGTCGCTCCAGTATTTTAGCTGATGCCGTCGAAGCGATTATCGGCGCGATTTATCTCGAGGCAGGCTTAGAGGTGTGTCGTAAGATTGTCCTTTTCTGGTTTGCCGATATGCTCGATTCTATCGAGCTGGAAGAGTCGGGGAAAGATTCAAAAACTCGCCTGCAAGAATATATGCAAGAACACAAACAGGATCTGCCTGTATATCGTGTTGTCAATCGTCTAGGCGAGGCCCACTCGCCCAAGTTTGAAGTGAGTTGCGAAGTGCATAGCGGCGGGAAAAAAACCAGCGCTATTAGTACCAGTAAGCGTAAAGCCGAAAAGTTGGCCGCAAAACAAATGTTGTTAGAGCTTGGTCTTTAACACACCTCATATTCCAGTTGTTAGAAAGGTTTTTTATGTCCGATCTCCCCCGTGTTTGCGGTTATATCGCTATTGTCGGCCGCCCGAATGTCGGCAAGTCGACAATGCTTAATCATCTGCTTGAGCAAAAAATTAGCATAACGTCTCGCAAGCCTCAAACGACACGTTACAACATGCTCGGCATTAAAACAGAGGGGCGTGCACAGATGATCTTTGTCGATACCCCCGGTATTCACAAAGGTCAAACCAAGGCGATTAATAAATATATGAACAAAGCCGCATCCTCAGCCTTAAAGGATGTTGATGTTGTGGTATTTGTGGTCGATAAAAATCATTGGACAGATGAGGACGACTGGGTACTTCAGCAGCTAGAGCAAATCACTTCGCCGGTCATTATCGCGTTGAATAAAGTTGATCAAATGGACGATAAAGCCGCCTTGCTACCCTATGTTGAAAAACTTTCGGCAAAACTGCCGCGAGCAGAAATTGTACCGGTATCGGCACTCAAGAACCTCAACCTTGATAAGTTACAGCAGTTAGCCATTTCGCATTTACCTGAAGCCGATCACTTTTACCCTGATGATCAAATTACGGATAAAAGTTCGCGCTTTTTAGCCGCAGAAATCGTCCGTGAAAAGATTACTCGCCAGTTGGGAGAGGAGCTTCCTTATCAGGCGGCGGTGGAGATCGAAGAATTTGAACAGGACGGCCGGTTGATAACTATCAGCGCGCTAATCCTTGTCGAGAGAGATGGCCAAAAGCGTATTTTGATCGGTGAAAAAGGCGACCGCATTAAGCAGATTGGTCAGCAGGCAAGGATCGATATGGAAAGACTGTTCGACTCTAAGGTGATGCTGAAGATGTGGGTGAAGGTAAAGGGGGGCTGGTCCGATGACGAAAGGGCGCTGCGCAGCCTAGGGTTTGATCAACGATAGTACTTTTCTTAAGCCAAGTGCAGCCTTATGAAGTTGATCGAGAATGAACAGGCTTTTATGCTTCATCGGCGTGCTTATACCGATAGCCGTATTCTAGTCGATTTCCTTTCTCCCAATTTTGGCCGTGTTCGCGGGGTGCATAGAGCGGCAAAATTACGTGGTGCTGGCCGGGGTAAAAATCGCGGCCACCTGCAGCCTCAGCAATTCACTCTAATGCAATTAAGTTATCGCGGCGACGGTGAATTAAAAACGATTCTATCGCTGGAAAACCTTAGCAACCCCATTCCCCTTACTGGCGTTCAGCTATATTGCGGTCTCTATTTAAACGAGATCCTAACGTACCTTTTACCAGCAGAAGACCCTCAACCCCATTTGTTTCACTGTTATCAGTCCACGTTAACAGCCTTATCAAACTCTACTGTCGGTGAAGAAGATATTTGCTTGCGTGAATTTGAATTGGTGCTCTTGGCGGAATTAGGCTACGCGATACATTTTAATGTTGACGTTAGCGGCAGCCCAATTGAAAATAGTGCAGAAAGTTTTTATCGCTTCGAGCAAGAGCTTGGATTCTCCCGTGTGGAGCTAGGAATACAGGGTGTCTATCTTTACCGTGGTTGCGATTTGTGTGCAATCGCCGCTCGCCAGTGGAGGCTTGAAGCAGTACGTAGCGTGGCTAAGCGGTTGTGTCGGCAAGCCATAAACCATCATTTGGGTGGTCGAGCACTTAACAGCCGCGAGTTATTCCTAACGCTGTAGCATTCTCTCCGTTGAGCTATTCATTAGTATCTATTCGTTAAAAGCCAATATTTTAACGGGCTATCGAAAAGAACTGTTCGATATCCGTATTGTGCTGCCACTCTTTTAATTTTTTTAGAATAGAAAGCAAACGGTTAACGTCGTGTTCTAATTCGGGGTAGTCATCATTTTGTTGTAATACCCGCTGTAATTTCGCATCTAGTTCTGAAGCGTGTTGTTTTAATAGTGGCACACCGCAATAGCAACTACCACCGTGCAGTTTATGAATAACTTCTTGAAGCTCTTTTAGATTGCCCTCGCTCAGGCTAGTGCGAATTTCATCGGTGCTGGCAGTCAGTGAATCCAGCAGCATTTGCAACATATCGCGAGCGAGATCCGTTTTGTGCTTTGCTAGTGACAAACATAATTCTAGGTCGACGAGGCCGTCCTGAGAAAGATCTATAGTGGGGGAGGAGGTTTCCCTAGATACCGCATTATTTATTTCGGCATACCTATTGGCTGCTGTGTTGCTACTAATAGGGTCAGCGCCTGGTTTTGCGATAGCTAGGGTTGTGTGACTAACCCAGCGCTCGATGACATGTCGAAGTTCGTTTTCACTCACGGGTTTGGTAAGGTAGTCATCCAAGCCTGCGAGAAGCAGGCGTGCCTTTTGCTCGTTTGCTGCGTGGGCCGTTAGTGCAACGACTGGAGTACGCCGTTTATTTTTTTCGCGAATCCGAATTTGTCGTGTCGCGTCCAAACCGTCCATTCCCGGCATTTGAATGTCCATTAAAATCAAGTCGAACAATTCGGTATCACATAAGCGTACGGCATCGCCACCGTTGTCGGCGGTCGATACTTTAACGTCCAAATCTTTCAAGAGCTCACAAACTAGGCGTAAGTTGGCTGGATTGTCATCTACCGCGAGTATTTTTACGGCCTCCTCATCGCCACCGCGATGAGCTATGGTACGACTTTGCTCGATCTCCGGAATAATGATTCCTAGCTCTTCGCAAACCACTTGGTTAAAGCGGTTACAGTAGATAGGGCGCTGTAAAATGGCGCTGTGAGTTCCGCTTAATGTTGGCTCAATTAAACGGTGTACCGACGGTGGCGCCAATACTACAACCGGTAGGGAGTAGTCGTCGTTTAAGGTTCGCACAAGCTCGTAAAGTCGGTTTTTGTCGAATGTGTTGCGGGTCACTTGAGCATCAAGGATGGCTAGGTCCACTTGACCATTTCTGCAGGCGGCGGCAGTCGCATTTAGTATTTCATCAAACTCTGATATCTCGTTAACACTGGCACCCCAGCCGCGAATATAGTGGACAATTTCAGCGCGACTCATGGTTTCACAGTCGTAAATAAGAACTCTTTTATTGCGCAGGCTACCGAGCAAGTAGCCCTGACTATCTTGATTGTTAGTGTTGCAGCCGAGGGTAGCGGTAAACCAAAAGGTTGCGCCTTTACCCGGTTCACTTTCAACGCCGATTTGGCCATTCATGCGATCGACCAAACCTTTCGCGATCGCCAAGCCTAAACCTGTACCGCCGTAGGCGCGACTTGCGCTGGAGTCGAGTTGGGTAAAGGCGTCAAACAAACTGTCTTGTTGCTCTTGATTTAAGCCAATTCCACTGTCGGTAACCCTAAAGTGCAAGGTCATACGGTTGTCCGCGCGAACATCTTTGCTGACGCTAATTAATATATTGCCGCTGTTGGTAAACTTGATTGCGTTCGATAGCAGGTTTGATAGGACCTGTTTCAAGCGCAGTGGATCGCCGAGTAGGTTTTCGGGAATGTCATGATCAATAATAGTTAGCAGGCGTAATTTTTTCTCGTGGGCTGGGTGGGCCTGTAAACGCAATGATTCTTCGATAACTTGACGCAGTTTTACCGGCTTGTATTCGAGTGTCAGCTTTCCTATTTCGAGACGAGAAAAATCGAGGATATCGTTAATAATGGTTAGCAAGCCCTTGGCGGACTCATCGATGGTTTCGAGATATTCGGCTTGCTGAGGAGATAGTTCGGTTTTTTTCAATAGCTCGGAGAAACCGAGAATACCGTTTAACGGTGTTCTAATTTCATGACTGGTGTTTGCTAAGAATTCCGATTTTACTCGGCTCGCCTGCAGTGCGCTTTTGCGGGCAATATCTAATTCGATATTTTGTATTTCAACCGTCTCTAAGGTTTCTCGTAAATCGATTGTCGACTGCTCAATATTTTGCTGGAGGTTGTCTTGCGCTGACTTTTGAATTTGTGCGAGCTTGTTAATGCCATCGATTAATTCACCGTAGGCGCTATCACTTTCACGCTGGATGGGGGTAGCGTATTCGCCTTTGGTATAACGCTCAATGCCCTCGTTAATAATATAGAGCGGCCGTGTGATAGCCGCCTGAAAACGGCGGATGTAAAGATAAACAATAAACCAGATAACATAAATTACCGTGAGGCCAATAATAATGGCTCGGTGCGTGATTAGCGTAAAATCATAGTTGTCGCTCACCACAAGTACGCGCTGAGGTAAGCTATTAGCTTCGCTGGGAGAGCTAAGCGGTGTGAGTGTGAAACATTTTTTATCTTGGCAGTGAGTGTTCTGGTCAGCGTCGCGGTACTTCTGCAGTTGGGTTGAGGTTAATGACTGGATTGGCAGCCCCGCAATATCCGAAATTGAATTGTCTTCACCTATTAATGCGACACTGCGGACGTTGTCGAATTTCAATAGCATGCTTGAAAGGTGTTGATAATACTGTCCAAAATCGAGTTGCTTGTCGAAATCGCCACGTACTAAATTGACAATAAACTGACTGCGTTGCTGGCTTTGACGCTGCAAAAAATCACTGTGTAAGAAATAAAAGGTAACACATAAGAGAACGACAGCTAAACCTATGGGAACGAGCGTTAAAAAAAGTAACTTTTTACGGAGTTCCCGGTGTATCAGCATGATTGAAACCTTTGGCTTTGCTCTATTGGTTTAGCGGCAGACCACCGCTTAGGGGCAAGTATTACATTGATAATGAATACCTAGTCCAGTTGAGGGAATACGGTCGGCGGTGCCTAGAATAGGCAAAAAGAGGAAATTTAGGAAGTATAACGGTAGAATTGCGGCCCGCGATGGCAGCGGCGCAATGATTGCGAGTAGTGAACTGTCCAACGAAGGGCCGTCTAACCTTGTGAGGAGTACACACGACAATAATGGATCATCCAAACGCTAGTCCCATAGACCGCCAGTATCCGACGATTGAATCCTGTATTGGTAACACGCCGTTAGTGCGCTTACA
>NZ_MRUH01000164.1 GCF_001922985.1 Teredinibacter waterburyi | reverse complement strand
CCCTGCCGGTTCGGTAAAAGACCGACCGGCACTATCTATGATTAGCCGCGCCGAGGCACGAGGTGATATCACACCAGGAGATACCCTAATCGAGGCGACCAGCGGCAACACGGGTATCGCCTTGGCCATGGCGGCGGCAATCAAAGGTTACAGAATGATCTTGATTATGCCTGACAATGCGACCGACGAACGCAAGGCCGCGATGACGGCCTATGGCGCGGAACTGATACTGGTTACCCGTGAGCAGGGCATGGAGGGCGCGCGTGATTTGGCTGGCCAGATGCGTGCTCGCGGTGAAGGTGTTGTATTGGACCAGTTTGGCAATGGCGATAACCCATTAGCTCATTACGAGGGTACAGGCCCGGAAATTTGGCAGCAGACTGCGGGAACGGTAACGCACTTCATCAGTTCTATGGGGACGACCGGGACTATCGTGGGAACGTCTAGGTTCCTAAAAGAGCGTAATCCAAATATCGAGGTTATTGGCTTGCAGCCAGCTGAGGGCGCTAATATTCCCGGCATTCGCCGCTGGCCAGAAGCCTATTTACCTAGTATCTACACTGATAAAGATATTGACCGGGTTCTCAATATATCGCAACAGCAGGCCGAGACGACGATGCGCGATCTCGCGCGTCGCGAGGGTATATTTTGCGGTGTCTCCTCTGGTGGCGCTGTTGCGGCAGCATTGGAAGTTTGTAAAGACGTTGAAAATGCCGTGATTGTCGCGATTGTGTGCGATCGTGGCGATCGCTACCTGTCTTCGGGTGTGTTCGTCTAGGTCTGTCTCGGTATGGTGAAATTTAGGTGTTGTTAGGGTTTCAAGCATTGCAAAACTAAACTCAAAAGGACTATTGAGTGACTTACAGATTAGTTAAGTTGACAAAAGATTATGGTTAAAATCAGAGAAGATCATCCGCTGGATGAAAATGGCGAGATCGATATCGCGAGCTGGTGTGAGCGTATTCAGAAGCTCGCCCACATACCTAATTCAACTCAGGTGATCATTATCAAAGCCTGCCAGTTGGCGCAGGCTTCAGCTGAGCAAGAGGGCGATCACAATAATGCTTGGGGTGAGGGCTATACCACACTAAACGCCGGGCTGGAGATGGCCGAAATTCTGGCGAATCTACAGCTCGATGAAGAAACGCTGGTCGCGAGTATTCTCTATCGCAGCGTGCGCGAGAATAAATTGGCCAGCGCCCGCGTGCGTACCGAGTTTGGCGACAAGGTCGCCGATCTTATTGAGGGCGTACAGCGCATGGCGGCCATTAGTGGCACCTCAAATCAGTCGTCAGAGTCAGTAATTGGTCTGCAATCGGCCGAGCAAGCCGAAAATGTACGTAAGATGCTAGTGGCCATGATTGACGATGTCCGCGTCGCCTTAATCAAACTGGCTGAGCGTACCTGTGCAATTCGTGCCGTGAAGAATGCGCCAATAGAACGGCGTCAAAAAGTCGCACACGAAGTAGCTGATATCTTTGCCCCCTTAGCGCATCGTTTAGGTATAGGTCATATCAAGTGGGAACTTGAAGATCTCTCATTCCGCTATTTACAGCCCTTCGATTATAAATATATCGCCAAGCTTCTAGACGAGCGGCGCATCGACCGACAGACCTACATCGATAGCGTTATTCAAATGTTGCAGTCGGCATTGGACGAAGACGGTATCTCCGCAAATATCTACGGTCGAGCGAAGCATATTTACAGTATCTGGCGGAAGATGCGACGCAAAAATATAGGCTTTTCTGAAGTCTACGATATTCGCGCCGTGCGAATCTTGGTCAACTCAGAGCGCGATTGCTATACCGTATTGGGTTTGGTGCACTCTTTGTGGCGCAACATTCCCCACGAGTTTGATGACTACATCGCCAACCCGAAAGAAAACGGCTATCGCTCCTTACACACGGCGGTACATGGGCCGGCGAACCAAGCGTTAGAGGTGCAAATTCGCACTCATAAAATGCACGAAGAAGCAGAGTTTGGGGTTTGCGCCCATTGGCGCTACAAAGACACCGACAGCCAAGAGGGCACGGATAGCTACGAGAAAAAGATCGAATGGCTGCGGCAAGTGCTGGAGTGGCATGATGAAGTTGGTAGCGTCCCCTGGGATGACTATCTGCCGAAGAGTATTGAGCAAGATCGAATCTACGTATTTACCCCCGAGGGACATGTGGTTGATTTGCCCGCCCGCGCCACTCCAGTAGATTTTGCTTTCCGCATCCATTCGGATGTGGGTATTCACTGTCGAGGGGCCAAGGTGAACGGTCGTATAGTGCCGCTCAACCACTCGCTGCGAACAGCTGACCAGGTTGAAGTCTTGACCGGTCGTCGCGAAGCGCCTAGCCGTGATTGGCTCAACCCAAATTTGGGTTATATCACCACATCGCGCGCGCGTAGCAAGCTTCAGCAGTGGTTCAAGCTGCAGGACCGCGATCAAAATATAGCGGATGGCCGCGCCTTACTTGATCACGAGTTTAAGCGCTTAGGGGTCGAAAACCTCGACTTCCAGTCTTTATCTCAAAGCTTGAACTTAAAAACCCTCGAAGACCTTTACGCGGCGGTCGGAACGGCCGATTTGGGCGTGGAGCGAGTCATTAACGCGGCCCAGCGGTTGCTGAAGACGGATAAAGATGAGCTTCCCGCAAGTTCAATGGTGGGGCGAGCCAAGACGACAGATACCGGTAGCGCCGAAGATGTGTTTATCGATGGTGTGGGTAATATGATGTCTCACATCGCCCAGTGTTGCCGACCTATTCCTGGCGATAGAATCGCCGGTTACATCACTTTAGGTCGCGGTGTATCGATTCACCGTATGGACTGCGGCAATATACTACAGCTACAAGGGGATGAGCCGGAACGCATAATCCGTGTCGACTGGGCCGACGCACCGACGCACACATATACAGTTAGCGTTTTTATCGAAGCCTTCGACCGGCACGGTTTGCTGCGCGATATCACAACACTGCTAGACCGTGAAAAGATCAACGTTAGCGCGATGCAAACCCTATCGAACAAAACCAAGAACACCGTGGATATGACTGTGCAAATGGAGATAGCGGATTACAGCGCACTAAGTCGGGTGCTGGCTAAGCTAAATCATCTTCCAAACGTGTCTTCTGCACAGCGCAAAATATAACGTTTTATATAGGCTTAGGTTGTCATTATGGTTGGAGAATCAACGCAATACGGAATCGACGATATTCTGACACTGATGGCGCGTCTACGAGAGCCAGAGTACGGTTGCCCTTGGGATCTGAAACAAACCTATCAATCGATTACGCCCAGTACGCTAGAAGAAGCCTATGAAGTGGTCGATACCATTGAGAAGGCCGACTACCCGCATCTTCGTGAAGAGCTTGGCGACCTATTGTTTCAGGTGGTTTTTTATAGCCAGCTAGCCGAAGAAGATGGATTCTGGAATTTTGCAGATGTCGTGCATGGATTGACCGCCAAGCTAGTACGGCGTCATCCTCATGTGTTTCCAGACGGCACCTTGAGCAGTCGTCGTGCAGCTGGAGCACCTGAAGAAGCCGCTATCAAAGCCTCTTGGGAGGCGATTAAGCAGGATGAGCGAGCAAAAAAGGGCAAACTCGGGACTCTAGAAGACGTACCGCTAGCGCTGCCGGCATTGAGTCGCGCACAGAAGTTACAGAAGCGCGCTGCTGGTGTTGGTTTTGATTGGGATAGTCGAGTTGCCGTATTGGCTAAGCTTGAAGAGGAGGTTGTTGAACTGCGACAAGCCTTCACCGATTCAGAGCTGAACGCCAATCACGGCGCTGCACAGCAAAAACTCGAGGAAGAGCTGGGTGACGTAATGTTTTCCTGCGTCAATCTTGCGCGGCATCTAAAATGTGACTCGGAAGGGTTGATGCGCGCCGCTAATCGCAAGTTCGAACGACGTTTTAATGGGGTTGAGAAGCTCCTCGCTCAGCAGGGTAAAGCCCTCGGCGAGGTCGATATGTTAGAAATGCAAGCCGCTTGGGAGCAGCAGAAGCGCGATGAGGCTTAGCTGACACTCTCGCTGCGATGGCGATTGAGGTGCTTGCGCGTCAACTCTAAATAGTTTGGCGTTGGGCCTACATCTTCATAAATGGGCTCGCCCATTTCGTCTGTCGCGACGATTTTATTACCGGGAACATAGGGTAAGCTTTGTTCGATTTCGGCTAGTGCAGCGGAGACTAGCTCACTGATAATTTGCTCTTTAGAGCGCCTTGGATACAGATCGGCGAGCGCATCGACTTTGGCGGCGTCTTCGACAGAGAGATTTACGGTAAAGTTTGTTTCTGCAAATGTGCATTGGGCAAGTGACTGCCAATTGGAGACTAACTCTTTGACTTTCATGTAACAAACCCCTTGTTGTTGACTCGTAGTCGTAAAAAACTGGCCATATACTGGCCGACTAAACAGGTTACTTGGGATACAACGGCTCTAATTTTGCTCCCGTTATAACAAGAAGTATAGAGTAGGATTTGGCAAACTAGAGAAATGCGGTTCTTCTCTTGTCTGCGGCTAGGCTGGCGTGTATCTTAACGCCCCCGTTACTATAAGACGGTAAACCGCTGATAGTGAGGCTTCGTGGTAATCGCTGGTTGGGCTTACGCCGAAGGCTTGTAACCGATAAACTCTGCTCCGAGCGAGTTAACGGCAGCTGAGGCGGGGCCGATTTTTGGACTTGCGGTTTGTTAGCGCGAGGCTAGTATCAAGTTTTGATTAAGAAATGCCGATTGAGCGGTTGAGGCCATTGTCTCCCGCCGTAGCGCGAGCTCAACGAGTTCAAATAGTGGAAGGCAAACAGAATTCTATTCATTTAAGAGGTTTTAACCAAATGAGAGCAATTTTATTGGGCGCGCCAGGTGCCGGTAAAGGTACACAGGCTAAGTTTATTATGGAAGCTTACGGTGTTCCCCAGATTTCCACGGGTGATATGTTGCGGGCTGCGGTTAAAGCCGGTACGCCGCTGGGTAAAAAGGTAAAGCATATTATGGAGACCGGCGGTTTGGTTTCTGACGATATCATTATCGACTTGGTAAAAGAGCGCATCTCCCAAGAAGACTGCAAGAAGGGCTTTTTGTTCGACGGCTTTCCGCGCACTATTCCTCAAGCCGAAGCACTGACAGAATCGGGTGTGGTCATTGACCATGTATTGGAAATTTTTGTTGACGATGATGAAATTGTATCTCGTTTAAGTGGCCGTCGCGTTCACGAAGCGTCCGGTCGGGTCTATCACGTTGACCATAACCCGCCGACTACAGCTGGTATGGATGACGAGACGGGTGAGCCGCTAATTCAGCGCAATGACGACCAAGAAGATACTGTGCGTAATCGTTTATCTGTATACCATGAGCAAACCGAGCCACTAGTGGCTTACTATCAGGCGCAGCAAGCGTCAGGTAAGCCGGTTAAGTTTTGTCGCGTAGAAGGGGTCGGTTCGTTAGAAGAAATTAAAAGTCGTGTGCTAGCCAGCTTAAACTAAACGTGCCTAAGCTAGATTTAGTGGGTAATTGGTAGTGACGAATATGACTGGTTAAGCGGCTTAGCGACTGAATAGCTACGACAAAATGGCTCCTATACTGGAGCCATTTTTGTTTTTATCCACGGTAAGTTCTTATCCTGGAAATAAACCGTTAGAATGCTTCACTACTGGTTGTAACGATGAATGAAGTGCTATGAAACAGACGTCTACTGATATTTATTTCGATGAAGAATTTAATGCAGCCACGGTTAGGTTCGAAGTAGCTGCGCAGGTGTTGGAAAAGGCCAATAAGGCGTTAACACTAACACGAGAGTCTGCGTCTCAGGCGCAATTAAAAGCAAAAAAAACTAAACGTCCGTCCGATATTAAAAAAGCTGCTGCTGCTCGAAAAATAGTATCAGCCGCTGCCGATACGGTTGCCGGCGCGCGATTGGCGGCGGCGGCGGCGAAGAATGTACTGGCAGAAGCCAAGCTTAATGCTCAAGTTCGTCAAGCCGAAATAGAAGCTGAGCTGGCGGTAGAGCAAGCCCGCCTGGAATTAGCGAGAAAGTCAGAGCACGATCTGCAGCGCGCGACCCGAAGTTTTGTAGACGGTTGGGCTAAGCAACGCTCAAAAGAAGATAGCAAAAAATTAAAAGTTGCTGCGCAAAAAGCGGCGACGAAAGTGTTAAAAGCGCAAAATAAAGTAAAGGCAAGCGCCGCCCTTAAAGTTAAGTCGGGCGCTAAGGCAAAAAGCAAATCGAAAAGCAAACCGAAAACTCAGCGATGATAATTAACTTAGTGCGTTTAAATAGCGCTGACACTATGGAATCGAAAAGGTCGAATCGACAATACGGCAATGGGGTTTTGAGGTGAAAATATTAGCACTAGATGCAGCGACTGAAGTATGTTCGGTGGCTGTCTGGGACGGCGAGAATGTGTTCGAACGTCGTTCCGACATACCTAAATCCCATGCGCAACAGCTATTGCCTCTCGTCGATGAGGTACTGTCAGCCGCCGCCACGGACTTGGCCAGCATAGATGCTATTGCTGTTACACATGGCCCCGGCTCGTTTACCGGAATCCGCATTGGCATAGGTATCGCGCAAGGCTTGTCCTATGGCGCAAAAATTCCAGCCATTGGGGTAAATACCCTCGAGGTTATGGCGCAGGGCTATGTAAACCGCCACCCGAGTTATAACGGTTATCTAGTTCCAGCCTTGGATGCACGTATGGCGGAGGTTTATTGGGGCGTTTACCGGGTCGAAAATGGCATTTTGTTTGAATATAAGGCCGCGCAGGTTTGTGCACCTGAAAATGTTACGGAATATTGCGAGGCCAATCTCCCTAGTTGCTACACCGCGCTAGGGCATGGCTGGAAGGTAATCGCGACTCCAGCGGCGTCTGTTCAGGTCGACCCCGAATGGATGCCGCGCGCCAGTGCCATAGTGCAAGTCGCAGAGCGTCAGACCATCGCGCAAATCGAAACGAGTGCTATCGCCGAGCCACCACTTGAACCGCTATATCTACGCAATGAAATTTCCTGGAAAAAACGGCAGCGAATCCGGCCGCCGAATTCACTCTAATTTTTAATTGAGACCCCCGCTCTATGGATACTATTCAGGTTATCGTTCTGGCACTTATACAGGGCATTACCGAGTTTTTACCTATCTCCAGTTCAGCTCACCTTATTCTACCGAAAGAGGTTTTGGGGTGGCCCGATCAAGGTTTGGCGTTTGACGTCGCCGTCCACCTTGGTACGCTTTCCGCCGTAGTGATGTATTTTCGACGCGATATTGCCGATTTGTTGCAAGGTTGGTTTGCCAGTGTGGCATTGCGTCGACACAGTGAGTCGAGTCGGCTGGCGTGGTTGATCATACTTGCCACACTACCCGCGGGGCTATTCGGGTTGTTACTTGCAGATTTTATTGAATTACATCTGCGTTCGATTGCGGTAATCGCCGCGACAACGATTATTTTTGGCGTGCTGTTAGGCTATGCGGATCGGCGTCCCAACCCGAGTCGTGATTTGGCGTCGCTGACAATCAAGGCGGCGCTGATTATCGGCTTTGCGCAAGCGCTGGCGATGATCCCGGGAACATCTCGCTCAGGAATTACCATCACCGCGGCTTTATTGCTGGGTTTTTCTCGGCACGATTCTGCGCGATTCTCATTTTTGCTATCGATTCCCATTATTGTCTTAAGCGCGAGCTACATTGGGTTGAAGTTACTGTTGTCCGACATTGCGGTTGATTGGGCGAGTTTGACGCTTGGGATAGTCGTATCGGGGGTTAGTGCCTATTTTTGTATTCACTATTTCCTAAGCTTTATTAATCGCTTGAGCATGTTACCTTTTGTCATCTATCGGCTAGTGTTGGGCGC
Source organism: Teredinibacter waterburyi (assembly GCF_001922985.1). Classification (GTDB taxonomy): domain Bacteria; phylum Pseudomonadota; class Gammaproteobacteria; order Pseudomonadales; family Cellvibrionaceae; genus Teredinibacter; species Teredinibacter waterburyi. The sequence continues at coordinate 198,715 of NZ_MRUH01000164.1, read as the reverse complement.
AGGACTTATTCTCTTGATAATTTAATGAACCAAACACGCCAAGTAATCCGTAGTCTTTACTAAGTCCAGATCTATATATTAATTGCCAAAGGAATTGTTGTGACCAATAGTGCCGATGACCTACTAGAGTTTCTTGCTAAATCGCCCACGCCTTTTCACGCTACCGCTACGCTCGCTGATTTGCTACTAGCGCAGGGCTTTAGCCAATTGAGTGAGCATGATAGTTGGTCGTTAAAGCCGGGCCGTCGTTATTTTTGCGTGCGTGGGCAAAGTGCATTAATCGCATTTATTTATGGGGAAAAGCCGTTGCTTGAGACGGGTATCCACTTAATCGGTGCTCATACCGATAGCCCTTGTTTGAAAGTTAAGCCGCAGCCAGAAAAATTGCGCGAAGGTTATTTGCAACTTGGGGTGGATGTTTATGGAGGTGCGCTGCTAAACCCTTGGTTTGACCGCGACCTTTCGATCGCTGGCCGCGTTGACTATACCGATGAGAAAGGCCTGTTAAAGCAAGCGTTGATTGATTTTGCCGTGCCGATTGCGGTTATCCCCAGTCTTGCTATTCATCTTGATCGCGAGGCGAATAGTGGTCGAGCGGTAAACCCGCAAACCCAGATGAGCGCAATTATAGGGCAGTCTGATAAAGCGCAATCTTGGCGTGAAACGCTGTTACTGCAACTGCAGCTACAAGACCCTAGCGCAATTGAGATTCTGGATTACAACTTGAGTTTTTACGATGTGCAGCCGCCTTCATTAGTGGGGTTGCAGCGAGAGTTCGTAGCCAGCGCACGATTGGATAATTTGCTCAGCTGTTATCTCGGTGCTGCGGCACTTGTTAAAGCCGGTAGTGGTGAAACATCGCTGCTTATTTGTAATGATCATGAAGAAATCGGCAGTCGCACAGAGCTAGGCGCGCAGGGCCCGCTGTTGAACGACGTATTACAGCGCATCCTGCCCGATGCGGATACTCGCCTAAGAGTGCTGCGAAAATCCATGATGCTCTCGGTCGATAACGCTCATGGCATACACCCCAATTTTGCCGACAAGCACGATAGCAACCACGGCCCGCGATTGAATGCAGGGCCGGTGTTAAAGTTCGATGCCAACCAGAGCTATGCCACCAATAGCAGTAGTGCAGCAAAGCTTCGTTATTTGGCAAAGGGAGAGGGCGGCACGGAAGAAATCCCCCTGCAGTCCTTTGTGATGCGTGCTGATATGCGTTGCGGCAGTACCATAGGCCCGATTACGGCGGCACTTACCGGCGTTGAAACCGTTGATTTAGGTGTGCCAACCTTTGCCATGCACTCGATACGAGAGTTGGCTGGTAGCAAGGATATAACCCATCTAGAGCTATTGCTGAGCCGGTTTTTGGCATCGCCGTTAGTTTAAATGCGTTAGCTTTAGCGCATTTAAGTCTAGATTGAGAGTTCCCTCACAAAAGAATCCTATCACGAGCCTGTTGCTTCAATTACGTGAATTCAGGCGCAGTTCGAGTGTCCGAAAGTAAGCAGAATGCGTGCTTATTGTGAGGACAAGTGATGTTAGATCTTAAGAAACTTAAATCTTTTGTACCTTTCAATGGATTGGAAGATGAATATTTGGAAGAAGCCTTAGCCAAGATAGAAGTACAGGAATTCAGCAAAGGCCAAATGATCTTTAAACGAGGCCGGGTACTAGCAAATAAGTACTTTCTATTGGATGGTCAGGTTGACCTTATCAATAGCGCTTTTTATGTGTCGACCCAAGTTGCCGGCTCGGAAAGCGCCAAGATAACCCTCAACGTGGAGTCGCCAACGCTTAGTTCTGCGGTTGCAAAGTCCAGCTCAGCCACGGTGTTCAGTATTGAAACGGAGCTGCTTGATCGGTTGATCGCCTGGAGTCAGTCGGCCGCTTCGGCGTCGTTTGACCAAACCAGCACGCCTACCTCAGAGTTCGAAGTTGAGGATATTACCGAGGTGAATGGCGGCGATTGGATGTCGGCATTGTTGCAGTCCCCTCTATTCGCAAAAATCCCTCTCACGCAAGTACAAGAACTGTTTCTTCGATTTCAAGATGTCGCCCTAGATGCTGGTGATGTGGTTGTTAAAGAAGGCGAGCGCGGCGACTATTTTTATGTGGTTGTAGCAGGGCAGGCGCGAGTGACCAATCGTTTAGGCAGTATTGATGTTGAATTGCGCCCAGGCCAATTTTTTGGTGAGGAAGCGTTGCTCGGCAATACTCCTCGCAATGCGACTATCAGCATGGAAACAAAAGGCCGCTTGAAGCGTTTGAACAGTGACGATTTTATGGCGTTACTAAAAGCACCGGTGGTTCGTTATGTTGAAAATCAGCTTTTGGATAAGCTGGAAAAGCCCTACAAGCTACTCGATGTGAAAATGCCTATGGAATTTCGCTCGAATCACTTCCCCGGAGCGGTTAACATCCCCCTTTCTCGCTTGCGTAACGCGCTCCCTGAGCTCGGCCATTCAAACGTATATGTCGTTCCTGACGACGCTGGTAGTCGCGCCGATATAGCTGCGCACCTCTTGTGTCAGGCAGGGTTTGATGCGGTTATATTGAAAAGTGGTACGCAGTAACGCTAAAACTTATTCTGCGAACCGTACTTTTTGTCTGATTCTAAAAAAATTCTCCTACTCAGCGCCTACGACGCCGAGAGCCACCGCCGCTGGCGGTTGGCTCTGGCGGCGCAGTTCCCCGATATCGAGTGGGTACAGCTGAGCTTGGCGCCGCGCTGGTTTAACTGGCGGATACGGGGCAACCCGTTGAGCTGGGCCTTGAATGAGGCTCAGGTTTTAAACCAAGCGTTTAGCCAAATCTGGGCGACCTCCATGACAGACTTGGCAACCTTGCGTGGCCTAGTGCCATCGCTTGCTGCCGTTCCAACCTATTTGTACTTCCATGAAAACCAGTTCGATTACCCACTAAGCGACCATCAAAAACATAGTGCTCAAAAACATAGTCTCGAGCCAAAAATGGTTCAGCTGTATAGCGCCCTAGCGGCGGATCGACTGCTCTTTAATAGCGGCTATAACCGCGACACCTTTATTGTGGGGGTGAAGGATTTACTGCAAAAAATGCCGGATGAAGTTCCTCTCGGTGTCGCCGAGCAACTCGCAGCGAAGGCGCAAACGCTGCCGGTTCCCTTAGAGGATCATTGCTACTCGCCAAGCCCTGAGTTACAGCCGAGTCCACACTCGAAACCCGCAATACCGCAACGACCATTAGAAATTGTGTGGAATCACCGCTGGGAATACGACAAGGGGCCGCAACAATTGCTGGAAGTTTTGCAGATGTTGCCGCCAGAGCTTGCCTTAAAAGTGCATATTGTTGGCCAGAAGTTTCGGCGTTCGCCAACGGAATTTGAACATATTTTGACGCTACTCGAGCAAAACCAATGGCTGGGAACTTGGGGTTATGTAGATTCTGAAGTGGCGTACCGGCAATTGCTGCGTCAGTCGGATGTGGTGCTGTCTACCGCGCTGCACGACTTTCAGGGTTTGTCGGTGCTCGAAGCTGTAGCCGCAGGGTGTATTCCGCTGGTACCGCTGAGGCTAGCCTATCGGGAGCTGTTTGAGCCGCGTTGGTGTTACCCCGGAGAGCTTGATAGCCCTAGCGCTTCACAGGCCTGTGCGGAGCTGATCCAAGAATATTGCAACAATGTATATAACGAACAAGGGCTGCCCCTAGCGCCCTCGCTCGATCATTTAAGTTGGCGCGCGCTCAGCAGCGACTATCGGCACCTGATAGACACTGTCGATTTTTAGGCTGAACTCTAGGTTGGCACTGCTTCTCAGGTCATGAACCTTATTCTTGTGCGTGTTATATTAGCGCCCTTCAAAAATAGCTAGATTTGGCTTGGGGATATTTCCCTCTATCTATAACGATAAAAGAAACAGCTTAAGGTAGTGAACATGGCAGCAAAACGTATACTCACCGGCATTACCACCACCGGCACCCCTCACTTGGGTAACTATGTTGGCGCGATTCGTCCCGCAATTGAAGCGAGTAGGGATGCGGATAGTGAGAGTTTTTACTTTCTGGCCGACCTGCACGCACTTATCAAATGTCAGCAACCTGAGCTGATTCACCAGTCGACCAAAGAAATTGCGGCAACATGGATGGCCTTGGGGTTGGATACCGATAAAGCCGTGTTCTATCGCCAGTCGGACGTTCCCGAAATTACCGAGCTCTGTTGGGTGCTAAGTTGTATGGCAGCGAAAGGCTTAATGAACCGCGCTCACGCCTACAAAGCGTCTGTTGATCAAAATCGGGAGAATAATGAAGACCCCGATTTTGGCGTTACCATGGGTCTTTTTGGTTATCCTGTATTGATGGCCGCGGATATTCTGATGTTTAACGCCAGCCATGTTCCGGTCGGCAAGGACCAGATTCAGCATTTAGAGATGGCGCGTGATGTGGCAGGTCGTTTCAACCATCATTTCGGTGAAACATTTGTGTTGCCGGAGGCCGTTGTCGACAACAATGTCGCCGTACTGCAAGGCTTAGATGGCCGCAAGATGAGTAAAAGTTACGGCAATACAATCCCCTTGTTTTTGCCGGAAAAACAACTTAAAAAGCATATTAACAAGATTAAGACCAACCTCCTTGAGCCGGGTGAGCCAAAGGATCCAGATACTTCCACGGTGTTTCAAATTTGGCAGGCGTTCGCCAGTGACGAGCAAACTCAATGGATGCGAAAGCAATTTGAAGAAGGGATTGCCTGGGGAGAAGCCAAGAAGCAACTGTTTGAACTGATAAATGCGGAAGTAGGCCCGGCTCGCGAACGTTACAATGAGCTGTTAGAGAACCCATCGGAAATTGAAACTGTGCTGATAGCCGGCGCTGAAAAGGCCAGAGCCTATAGCCGACCACTACTGGCACAAGTACGAAAATCTATTGGTATTGCGCCACTGCAATAACCCTTAAAGTGGTGGCTTCAGTCACCACTTACTCCTCCCTTTTTTGGCTGCTCGCCAACCCCATCTTGCATTCGTCTTACTGGCTATTCCTTATGTCGCGGTCTAGGCTTAGAGAGTAATTCTAAGTATTTTCCGCGAACTCACGATTTAGTTTCGTGGGAAGTCAGTTAACTAACGGTTTGTAAGCTTTGATGGGGTAACGATGGGACGGCCTAGCGTCATGTACTTTGTGTTTGGACTTTTCCTTACCGTCTCTATTGGCGTCATTTATCAAGCCCAATCGATTAACCTTGCCGTTGCCTTATTGGTTGTTTGTGCTTTGGCGGGCTTGGTGTTGGGTCGCTTGCTGACGCAGCCGGATTCTGAAGTTACACAAAGCGACAACCAAGATGCGCTAGATGAATTCTATCGACTCGGCGAGACGCTACATTCAATTGTCACACCTGTCTTTAAAGATATGGAAAGCCTCGCTTCGGAGATTGCACAGCTGACCGAACGTTCTAGTTTGAGTTTACACTCAAGTTTTCAAGGGCTCTCATACTCGGTTGGATTGGAAAAAGATGTGTTGATTGATATTCGCAACAGACTAGTAGACACAGACGATGGCGAGAGTAATGGCGTATCCCTGAAAAGGTTTGCCAGCGAAGTTGGGCGAACCTTTGATGACTACGTGAAAATTTTTGTTGATGTCAGTACAAAAAGCGTCGTTGCCGTACACAATATTCAAAAGATGGTTACGCATCTCGACGGCATGTTTGTATTGATCAGTGATATTCGTGGGATAGCCGATCAAACCAATTTGTTAGCCTTAAATGCTGCAATCGAAGCGGCCAGAGCGGGCGAGGCGGGGCGTGGGTTTGCGGTTGTGGCAGATGAGGTGCGCAAGTTATCTCAGGATTCAAGCGCGCTGAATGAACAGATTCGTGAGCGTGCAGAGGTTGCCAAAAGTACCGTTACAAATGTCGAGCAGGTTGTCGGTGAGATTGCGTCAGTGGATATGAGTATCGCGATTAATGCCAAAGGTAATCTCGACGCGATGCTGCTAGAGCTGGAGCGAATGAACAGTACGGTAACGGCTGGTGTTAAGCAGGGAGCCTCAGTTAGCGAGGATATTAAGCAAGAACTGGGGCGCGCGGTAACCGCACTTCAGTCCGCCGACCGTGTGGCGCAGATGGCGGAAGAAATGAAGCAAGCTAGTGTGAAGCTGGCGGCCGTTTTAGCAAGCTTATCACCGCCTCGTAGTTCTTCGGCGGATGTGTCCAGCGTGTTGAAATCCATCAATATAAATTTAAGGAATAGTTCTAACGGGGTTCCGACCCTAACTAGCCACAAAAATGACGCTGTTGATTGTGTCGGGAAAGTTGAGATTTTTTGATTTGTTGCCAATCGTTTGGGTGAATTTAAGTGCTAATGAAATATAAACATTTCCGACGCGAAATCTTATGAGAGTTCTTGTCGCCGACGATCACGCCTACAACCGTGAGCTTTTGTCCATTATTTTGGAGGATGAAGGCCATCAGGTTGTGGAAGCTGTAAATGGAATTCAAGCCGTAGATATCTATTGTACCGATTTGTCGATCGACATCGTTCTGATGGATATCAATATGCCTGAGATGGATGGCATAAGTGCAACTAAGCTGATAAAAACACACAGTGTAGAACGCTTCGTCCCGATAATTTTTATTACCGCGCTAGATAATGCCGAGATTATTGCGAGCTGCCTTGACGCCGGTGGTGATGACTTCGTGCCGAAGCCTGTAAATGAAGATGTGCTGATCGCTAAACTGAATGCTCATGCGCGTACGCTGGAGCTTTATAATAATTTACATGATGCTCATGCAGAGCTAAGCCGATATAAAGATATTGTTGATCGCGAACACGCAATAGTTGAACATATTTTTTTAAACTACGGGAAACGTGATCAAAGTCAGTGCCAGAATGTACGCCAACATACTTCTCCTGCGTCTATGTTCGATGGCGACGTTGTTCTAGTTTCCTCGTCTCTGGATGGTGGAGTCTATATTTTAGTGGGCGATTTTGCAGGGCATGGTTTGGTTGCCGCGATCGGCGCGCTGCCGCTCTCCGAAGTTTTCTATAGTATGGTTTCGGTGCAGGCAAGTATCGCGGAAATTGCATCAGCGTTAAATCAACGGCTTTTGGAAATCCTGCCTGCGGATATGTGTTGTTGCGCTACGATTATGTATGTGGATGCCAGTGGTCGCGATGTGACCGTTTGGTCGGGGGGAATGCATGATATCTTGGCGATTAAACCGAATCGACTCGCGGTAGAAAAGTTTCCCGCTAAACATGGGCCGCTCGGTGTTTTGTCCAAAGCTGAATTTGATAGTTCTCTGCTGCTGTTCCAAATAGACGTAGGCGAAAAAGTCTATATTCATACGGAGGGTATTGTTAATACCCTTAACTCTGAGCAACAGCCATTTGGCTTAACGCGCTTGGAGGATCAATTGTTAACCGATTCAGACGACGCTGTGGCTAGTCTAAATGCTGCGCTCATAGAGTTTCATGGTGGAGCACAGCAGGCCGATGACATTTCTATTGTCGAGCTAGTGGGTGGGCCGCTGCAGCACCTAAATATTCCCGAATCTAAATTTTAAATTTTTTCGTAGTCGCTTAGTGCGGAGTAGAGTGCGTTTAACAGCTGCTTTAAGTCTGTTTCGGTTATGGTAAAGGGCGGCATGGTATAGACCAGTTTCCCGAACGGGCGTAGCCATATGCCTTTTTCTACCAAAAGCGGTTGTAGCACGGCCATATTAACCGGCTCTTTCATTTCTACTACGCCTATTGCTCCCAGTGAACGAACTTCTGCTACAGATGATAGTTGCGCGCAGGGTTCGAGCCCGCTTACAAGATGTTTATGTATTTGCTGGACTCGCGCTTGCCAGTCATTTTCGAGCAGTAGTTTTAGGCTGGCATTGGCGACGGCACAGGCGAGCGGGTTCGCCATAAATGTTGGGCCGTGCATGAACACACCGGCTTCCCCGGCGGCGATTCCTTCTGCGATGTCGGTTGAGCACAGGGTGGCGGCTAGTGTCATGTAGCCACCGGTAAGTGCTTTGCCGACACACATAATATCGGGGCTGATATTGGCATGGTCGCAACCAAATAATTCTCCGGTGCGGCCGAATCCCGTTGCTATTTCATCGGCAATTAGCAGTACATCGTAATGCGAGCAAAGTTCGCGCACGCGTTTTAGAAAGTGCGGAGAATAGAAACGCATTCCGCCCGCGCCTTGCACAATAGGTTCTAAAATTACGGCCGCTAGTTGTTGGCGGTGATTGTAAAGTTGGCTTTTAAAATCGTCGAGGTACTGCTCATCCCAAGCGCTGTGGTAGCCACACTGCGGAGCGTCCGAAAAAAATTGTTTTTGTAAAACTTGATTGAAGAGGTGATGCATGCCTGTGTCTGGATCGCACACCGACATAGCGGCAAAGGTATCGCCGTGGTAACCGCTACGCAAACTCAGTAGGCGGGATTTTTCAGGGTGGCCTTTTGACTGCCAAAATTGCAGCGCCATCTTGATGGCTACTTCTACCGCTACTGAACCAGAGTCTGAAAAAAAGACGTGGTCTAATCCTGCGGGTGTTATCTCGACAAGACGTTTCGCTAACTCTATAGCCGGCCGGTGTGTTAGCCCGCCAAACATAACGTGCGACATTTTTGCTAGTTGGTCGGTTACTGCCTGATTTAATTGCGGGTGATTATAGCCGTGAATAGCACTCCACCAAGATGACATCCCATCAATTAGTTGCCGGCCATCCTCAAGTGTAATAGTGGTGCCATTACAGTGTGCGACAGGGTAAAGCGGCAGGTCATTATTAATAGACGAGTAGGGATGCCAAATATAACGTCGATCGGCATCTATCAGTTCGTTTAGCGCTAAGGGTTGTGGCTGTGATCTCTGTGTTTGCGAAGGCTGAGGTGTCGCTGAAAGAGTTGCTGCTATGGTGCTAGCGCTCGGCTGTTTTGACGTAGGCATAGGGAGTCGATTCAAAAAAGTGGACAGTTTCAGCGCGCATGATAGCGATATATTCGCTTCGGTTCGACCGACGATTGATTCAGTGCGCTCAGTGGAGCGTCCTAACTTTAGTGAGCGCTATACTTAAATTCAGGCGACAAGCATTTCATTGGCATCGGCTACCGAGCTGATATAGCTTTCTAATTTGTCGCTAGCCGCGCGCGGAACACCCTTGAATTGTAGGCGTATTATGCTGTGGCAACAGGGGCTACGCAGAAATTTACACTGTTTTACCCGAGCGCTAAGCGATAGTTCGAACAAATCGTTGAAGGAGTATCGACCGTCAAGTGTTTGATGCTGGGTCAGATGATGGGTAATGTTTTTTCCATATACTTCGATTTGTGCGCCGTTACGGGAAAGGTTGGCGAGGTGGCCGTTAATCAGAGGTTCTCCTGCGATTGAAAACTGTATTTGTGGGCCTTTGCGGGTTTCAAAATAGGCGCGATTATCCCAGCGTCGATTCTCGGTTAAGTGAGTTTTGATAACGCTTACGGTGATGTAAGCACCTTGGGGGTGGTGGTCAATTTCCTTGAGTCGGACTTCAATATTGAAGTAGCGGTTGTTTAGTCTCAGTTGCAGCCAGCAAGTCTGTTCTTGTAAATGTTCTGGTCGCATATTATTCAGTTCACGCGGCCACGGGTAAACCCCGTCTAAAAGCAGCTCAGATCGTTGTAGGTCAAAGCCATAGATAAACGTTTGCAGGCGTTCGCCGCTGTTGGGCCAGTATACATTGACGAGTTGATGCTCGAGCCCTGCGCTTACAAGTGCTTCGGCTTCCCACGTTTTCCAGTCCACTTTCGTGTTTGGGGTAGGTTGACCGAGCAGTTCGGTCGAGGCTGCCGCGCGGCGAGAACTGGTATTTAAGTATCGTGTGAACATAGGTACAAACAAGATCCTAGAAAGTTCTATTTCGGGCGAACAGACAAGTAAAAAGTGATTGTTGTTCAGTTTGTTATTGGTATTGCAAAGCGTGTGCCGAAAACGAAAGTCAGCGCTAAGCCTTGCAACTAGGCTTGGGGCAATTGGAACAAAGGGAGTCATAGGCAAGCTATTGCCACTTTGCCACGTCGTTTTTGCCTCTAAGCGGCGCTTAAAGGGGAAGCGAATTGCCCCGTGTATGAGTCATTTCCACAAGAGGGTAAAAACCGTACAATACTCCGCCCTAGGTGGTTGATTGTCCGTAAACATGGCGGCAGGAGTGAGGTTTTGGATCAGCAGGTTCGTAAAAATCGTTTAGAGTTCAATAAGTTGCAAAAGCGCCTGCGCCGCAATGTGGGCCGCGCTATTGCGGACTTCAACATGATAGAAGCTGGCGACCGCGTTATGGTTTGTCTCTCCGGCGGTAAGGACTCTTACGCAATGCTCGATGTGTTAATGAGCCTGCAGCGCGTGGCGCCGATTAAATTTGAATTGGTTGCTGTAAACCTCGACCAAAAGCAGCCGGGTTTTCCCGAACATGTGTTGCCGGACTATTTGGATAGCCTTGATATTGAATACCATATTGTTGAGCGTGATACCTATAGTGTGGTCAAGTCAGTCGTGCCGGAAGGTAAGACCACCTGTGGTATTTGTTCCCGCCTGCGGCGCGGCACCTTATACGGTTTTGCAGAGCAAATAGGGGCGACCAAAATAGCCTTGGGCCACCACCGCGACGATATCGTCGAAACCTTATTCCTAAACTTATTTAACGCGGGTCGGCTTAAAGCGATGCCGCCGAAGCTTTTGTCGGACGATAAGCGCAATATTATTATTCGTCCTATGGCCTACTGTGAAGAGGCCGATTTAGAAGCCTTCGCCGAAGCGCGCGAGTTTCCCATTATCCCTTGTAACCTATGTGGTTCGCAGGAGAATCTGCAGAGGCAATCAATAAAGCAGATGCTGCGCGATTGGGATAAGCAGTTTCCGGGGCGAGTAGATACGATTTTTGGTGCGTTACAGCGCGTATCCCCCTCACAGTTAGTTGACACTACACTATTCGATTTTAGTTCATTAAGTTTGGATCGCAGTGGTGAGCGGGAACTGCCAGAGCAGGGCAATGACTGGGCGGTGTTTAGTCGTGAGCGTCCACCTCAAACGGGTGAGCAAAGCGCGGTCCAGTTCATTGAGGCATTGAATCTTAATTGAATTTGTTGAATTATGGTCGGCTGTTGTGGCGTTTCGGTTTGTATTGGGTTCGCTATTAATCGATAGGGTTGAATTGATAGGTATATATAGATAGGTGTATCTATATATACAAAAGTGCCTACAGAAGTATATATAGCAGTACATATAGAAAAGTAATCGAAAAGTGTTACTTGCAGGTGTAATAGCTATCCAGAGGTTTTATAGCTACCTAGAGGTTTAAAAGCAGCCGACCAACAGCTACTTTTATTGATCCTGCCGAATAAAATCGGGACATACTCAGCTAGGGTGAGAAAAACCGTCTAAATTTAACGGGTAGTACGCGAAAATCCATCCGGTTTACTTTTTTATAATGACAAAAAAACCGGCGTTCTAGTTCTCATATTCATTAGCGGTTGAAGGTATACGGTGCAGGTTTTCTTTCAGGGAATTTCGTTTAGGCTAGCCAAAGTAGGCGTTATTGTGGCGCTCTTGGTCGGCTCACTGATGAGCGCAATTCACATCTACGTTGACTTTCACATTCAAAGTGATCAGGTGAACGCTCTCGTCAGCCGCATTACCGCCGTATCCACTCCACCCGCTGCACGAGCAATTCACTCCTTAGACGTTACGCTAGCTAACGAAGTGGCTGAAGGCCTCATGGGCTATGAGTTCATAGTGGCTGTGACGATTCTCGACGAGCTCGGCAATGAAATTGCTGAATCCAAACGCGAGCCACGTGTTTCTAATACGATATGGCTTACCGAGGCTTTGTCTCGGCATCTGAAAATCTACCAGGCGCCGCTATTTTTCCCCGGTGATCAAGATGGCACTGGGCCGCGCGGCTTGATTAGCTTTGTGGTCGATATGGACTCAGCTTATCAGCCATTTTACAGCCACTCGGCGCTAGTGCTTAGCATCGGCCTTATCCGCAGTACGTTCCTTGTTTTTATCCTGTTCTTCGCTTTCCACTTTATTGTAACTAAACCGCTGATTCGTATAGCGACACAAATCAAAGAGATTAATCCGGGGAGCCCCGGTGAGCAGCGATTATCACTCCCTCCTAAGCATGGTAGCGACGAGCTAAAGCAGTTGGTTAACAGTGGTAATCAGCTGCTCGACGCAGTGGACTTAGCGCTAGCTAAGCGCCGTGCGGTTGAAGTGGTGTTGCGTAAAAGTGAAGAACACGTTCGCCAGATTATTGATAGCTTGCCGGTTTGGGTTGGTGCTCGCAATCGCGATGGCCATTACATCTTTGCTAACAAGGCGTTGGCAGACTTCTTACAGACAACGCCGGAATCAATGCGCGGCTCGCATATTAGCGATTTTGCCGATCACTTTGTTACGGCGCCCGACTCAGTAACCTCCTTAGATGCCAATGTGATTGAAACTCGCAAGGGCTCCCAGATTTGGGATGAAAAATGGATCGATTCCAACGGCGATGAACACAGCATGCACACCCATGTGATGCCGATGGAGTTTTACGATGAAGTGGTTGCTTTAGTGGTGTCCTCTGACATTACCGAGTTGAAATTGGCGCAGGCTCAAATGGAGCATATGGCGTACCACGATGCGCTTACCGACTTGCCTAATCGCAGCTACTTGGTTGAGCGTTTAGAAGAAGAGTTACGTCGATCAGCAGTTCAAAATATCTATGGAGCGCTCTTATTTATCGATCTCGACCAGTTTAAGTACATCAACGACTCTCTCGGCCACCCAGCTGGCGACGGTGTCCTTAAACACGTGGCTCAGCGCCTTATGGCAATTGCCTCAGAAACCGATGTTGTTGTGCGCTTAGGCGGCGATGAGTTTGTTGTGGTGCTCACCAACTTAGGCACAGAATTACCTACCGCAATATTGCGCGCAGAAGAAATAGGCGAGCGTATTCGCAGCTACGTATCCGAGCCGCACTTTTACAATGAGCTGGAATTACACGTTACTTGCAGCGTTGGTATTGTCATCTATCCAGAAGAAGATGCCGGTGTACACGAGCTGTTGCGCTATGCCGATACGGCTATGTATCAAGTAAAAGAGCAGGGGCGGGATGCCATCCAGTTTTTTAATAAACACATGGCCGATAAGGCACGTAACGTACTAGTAATGGAAGGTGACTTACACCGAGCCATTGAAAAAGATGCGTTTAGCTTGTACTACCAGCCACGAGTAGATGTTATTACCGGTGAGATTGTTGGCGCTGAGGCGTTATTGCGCTGGCACCACCCCGAGCGAGGCATGATATCCCCAGCGGAATTTATTCCGATATTAGAGACCTCGGGGTTAATCGTTGAAGTGGGTATGTGGGTTCTGAACGAATCCTTCCGGCAGATTAAAATTTGGCAAGCGGAAGGGTTGTGGACAGACTCTATGCGCCTCGGGGTGAATATTAGCCCGCGCCAATTCCGCGCAAATCAATTTGTCGATGATGTTGTTAAGTTAATCGTTCGAGAAGACTTTAACGCAAGCCTTATTGAAATGGAGATCACCGAAGGTATTGTTATTCACAATTTGGAAGAAACTATTGCGACAATGCTGACGTTGCAAAAACAGGGGATTAATTTTGCCCTAGACGACTTTGGTACCGGCTATTCATCTATCAGCTATTTGAAAAAGTTACCCGTTTCGGTACTCAAAGTAGATCAAAGTTTTGTGCGTGATATTACCATCGACCGCAATGACCGAGTGTTGGTAGAAACCATTAGTGCCATGGGGAATATGCTGGGCTTGGAAGTTGTTGCCGAAGGGGTCGAAACCATTGCTCAGCTGGATTTAGTGCGTCAATACGGCTGTTTATACTATCAAGGTTACCTCGCCAGCCCGCCAGTAGAGCCAAAAAAGTTTGCTGTTTTCCTTGAGCAAAAGTTCTTTAGAGAAGACGGCTAAATCTGTTCCTGCTAAATATCCTAAGCGGGATACAGTCTTGCCAGCAGAGCGGTTACCGCCGTTTCAACCTTTAAAATGCGGCTGCCGATCTGGATAGGCTGTAATCCTCCATTCGAAAACCAGTTCACCTCTTTGTCGCTAAACCCGCCTTCTGGGCCTATGGCCAGTACTGACGCCACCGATAATGGCAGGCTGGGGCAGCTAGCGTAGTGTTTGCCTGGGTGGGCAATATACCCCTGCTTATTCTGTATTAACTCCGGTAACGCATCTTCCACAAATGGTCGCAGGCGCTGATACTTTTCCACGCTAGGGAGTTGTGTCGCCATGCCTTGCTCTAGGCCAAGGATAAGTTGTTCACGAATCGCGTTATCAGTGGCTGCCGGCGACTGCCAAAAGCTTTTTTCGACACGTGACGATTGGATCAAGCAGATTCGTTCTACACCCATACAGGCAACAGTTTGCAAAATACGTTTAATCATCTGTGGGCGCGGCAAGGCCAAAATAAGTGTGAGTGGCAAGATGTTTGGCGGTGCTTGGTTGAGCATGAGCTGATCTAGGGTAACGACTTCTGCGCTTGCCGCTACGCGTGCGGTGCCGATAAGCCCGTTAACCTGGCCAACTTTCAGAGTATCGCCGGGGGCGACTTTTAGTACCTTGCGAAGGTGCTCGCTTTGACGTGTGTCTAGGGTAATGACGCCGTCTGGGCTTTCACATTGGTACGCTTCGAGCAGAATTAAATTCATAGTAGCAGCGGGCTATTGTTTGGGGTGATGATGGAATGGCGTCCCCACCAGGACTCGAACCTGGAGCTCGCGCTTAGGAGGCGCGGGATTTATCCTGTTAATCGATGGGGACCAAACTGGAGGGCAGCCTAGTGAAAACTTAAACTGCATACCGCGTTATACAAGCCGGAACCTGCCGCGTCTCGAAAGAGGCGCAACTATATAACATGAGCCTCTAGCATTAAAGGGAAACGGGTATTAAAACGGGATCGATAGATAAGATATCGGCGGGCGAGGTCTAGGCCTCGCCTACCTTGTTAGAGCTGTGACCAGCGAAGGCGTTACCCTTTGCTGTGTAAAGGTTTGGCGGGGCTGTTTGGCCGCGCATTAAATCGAGTACGCGTGCATTGGTACGCTGGCTGCGGGCAAGGATCTTGCCGTTAACGTCATTTGCGGTCTGGCAGGCGGTTTGTAGGGATTTTAATTTCTGCCATTGTTCGGTGATATCGGCGATGTCTGAATTCGCTATCATCGCCTCCCAACGCTTTTCTATATCGGCGTTACTATCGCTACCTTGGCTTAGCTGCGTGACCCAGTGTGTACGGACTTTAGCGCTGTTTTCCAAAATACCGAGCTGAGTTATTTTTTGTTCGATGATTTTGTCTAGGCTATCGGTATCTCGTGCGGCGAGCGCATTGCGCTCGGCTTCGAGTAGTGCAAGCAAAGCTTCGCAGGCATTAACGTCCTGCAAAATCTGTTTTCTTAAGTCGTGGCTGTTAATGGCGGCGGTCATGTTCGGCTCCTCGCAATATTCCAATACAGGTTAACAGCTGTGTTGGAGAGCGCTAAGTAGGGTTGGGTAGCGTCTTATCCTAAAGCCAAAATACTGGCGAAATAGCGGCTACAAGCCTTAGCAGCACAAACCGTGCCTAGTGTTTTAAATCGTTCTGTTGTTTACGTGGCACTATCTTGTTGTAGCTAACCAGCGCTTTGTCTAACGAGTATTGCCGCTGAGTTGTGCTTTTCGTGGGTGGTGTAGGGTAAATCTTACTGGATCTAACCTGCATTGGTGCAGAGACGGCGGAGCAGCGTGGGCCTGAGTGGTGTTTAGTACCCTAGCTGCTAAGAAGTTGGTCGTGGGCCAGCATTCCGTCGGCGATTGCATTGTAGTCGATAGAATAGCTACCGTTTTCTATGGCGGCGCGAATCCCATTTACCTTGGCTTCGTCTACATCGGGCACCTGAGCTAGCGATGCTTCAACTTTCGCCAGGGTCTGCGCGGTATTGCTAATCGATACACTGTCGCCGGGTTGGGTGTCACGGGTACTTTCGGGCTTTCCATCTTCGGCAGCTTTCCCCGTCGGAGCACGCGATTTAGCCGAAGCTACGTTGCTGCCAGTGTTTATGTTGTTGCCAGGTTCGATAACCATGATATTGCCTACTATGAACGTGTGATATTCAGATATTTGCCGTCTCAATCAGGGTATCGGCCGGATTTATACTAACTTTAGTGCTTTTCCAAAGTTTTTTTAATTCAGAACTTGAATAACCCCTAGGCTGTGCTAACTCCTTGAGCGCCAAGCTCCGTAGAGGGGTTACCAAGCGGCGACTTGAACTTCTCCGGGGCCAGTAACCATGCCGTCAACAACCCGTTTCGAGCGTTCGTTGCGCACTTTGATCTTTTCGCCCACATAGCCGTTGGATAGCGCAACGCCCTCGGTTTGCACGACTAGAACCTTCGACTTAACACGTAATACCACCAAGTCACCTTTATTGATCACATCTGGCTCTTGTACTTGGTTAAGTTTAATCGTGTCGAGTGACCGTAAGGCGCGTTTTAACTCCATCCCAATGACGCGGCTAGGGTCTGAGACATAACCATTGCCGAGCTGCATAACATTGGTTCTCTGCAGATTAAGATCGTCCGCTGTCAAGCGGTGACCGCGGGCTAAACTTTGAGAGGCCACCACAACATCACGAAAGATCTCTACCGATGCGGGAATAAATATTGTCCAGCGACTGCCGTCATTACAGCTGGTTTTTACTGTGACATTACTACTTGTATGGGAGAGACTGTTGAGTTTGAACTTGAGTGGGGATTTACACTTTACCAGCTTGAGGCGAGGGTCTAACGAACTAACCTGAACCATTAGATTGTTGCCAATTTCCAATTCTGGGTAGTAGCTAGCGTAAGAGCTACGCGCAAAGTTTGCCGCTTGTTGCTCGATATCCGTTAAGGTTTCGTAACGACCGCTGGCTGCTGTTTGCGCGAATAAATTACTCGTCCATAGGGCGATAACAGAAGTTAAGATCAACACAGAAAGTTGCTGCATTACACCTTTATTACCTTGTGAACAAAGTTTTCTGGAGCAAGTTAAAAAACTGCGTCGTGCCATGATTATTGTCCTATGCTTTGTCTATGCGCTGCACATAAGAATAGTTGAATATTGACAAGATACATCATTGATTAGTCAATATTTTGTCACTTATGCGACGCGAGTAGTGAGTTGCAAGCCTTGTGCCGGATTCTCGCTTGGCGCGTGTTCGCACACTCTAATGAGTTGTTATGTAAGTTTTAAGTCAGTTAATGAGGACCATCTATGGCCGGGGTAATGGATAGCGTTAACCAACGCACGCAGCTAGTGGGGCAAAACCGACTAGAGCTGCTGCTTTTTAACTTAGGCGGTGGTCAGCTTTACGGAATTAATGTTTTCAAGGTGAAAGAAGTCTTACAGTGCCCACCGTTAAATGAGATTCCAAAGCGGCACCCGGTTATTCGGGGCGTTGCCCATATTCGTGGTGGCACCATTCCTATTATGGATTTGCGTCAAGCGACGGGCTATGCGCCGCTGCAGAATATTGAAGACTGCTTCGTCATTATTACCGAATACAATCGCTCTACTCAGGGTTTTTTGGTGCGAGGCGTCGAACGAATCGTAAATATGAACTGGGGCGATATTCACCCGCCACCTAAGGGCGCAGGGAAAGAGAGCTACCTGACCGCGGTAACCGAAGTAGATGGCAAGCTGGTCGAGATTCTCGATGTTGAAAAAATTCTTGCGGAAGTTTCGCCCCTCGCGGAAGACGTGAGCGCCGATGTCATTGAAGATTCGAAGAAAAATACGGTTGTATCAAAGCATGTCCTTATTGTTGACGATTCGTCCATCGCGAGACGTCAGATACAGAAGGTTGTTGAATCCTTGGGGTGTAAAACAACTGTGCGCAAAGATGGCCGCGAAGCGTTAGATTTTCTTGAAGAGCTATTGAAGGAAGGCAAAGACCCAAGCCAAGAGTTACTGTTAATTATTTCGGATATCGAAATGCCAGAAATGGATGGCTATACCTTCACGGCGGAGGTTCGGGCTAACGAACATTTGCGTAATATGCATATAGTATTGCACACCTCGTTAAGCGGCGTGTTTAATGAGGCAATGGTTAAAAAGGTCGGCGCGAATGATTTTCTCGCAAAATTTCACCCAGATGAGTTGGCGAAACGTGTCAACGAACGAATTGCCTTTTATACGAGTGAGACCTAATCGGTATGTTGAACAATTCTTGTTGTCGTTGGTCTGAAAGCCGCACGCATCGTTGCCGGTTCGTGAAAGGTGAATAGCAACATATGATTCAGCTTAAAAGCGAAGAATTTTCGCATTTCAGAGCCTATTTGCGTGAGATCGCAGGCATTGATCTGGGTGAAGATAAACAGTATTTGGTGGCTACACGGCTGCGTCGAATATTGGAAGAGGCGAAGATCGATGATATCGCTTCGCTGTTGATCGAAATTAAGCAAACCTACAATCGCCAGCTGCGTCAGAAGGTTATTGATGCAATGACCACCAACGAAACCTTTTGGTTTCGCGACGTTTATCCGTTTGAATATCTCGCCAACCATCTGCTGTCTGGGCTGGCAAAGAAGAATGGTGCAGCGCGAACGCGTATCTGGTCTGCGGCTTGCTCGTCTGGGCAGGAGCCTTACTCTATTAGCATTATGATCGATGAATTCGTGCGGTCGAAGTTTGGTATGAGTAGTTTTCCTGTCGAAATTATTGCAACAGATTTATCGAGCGCAATTTTAGATTCAGCTAAAAACGGTTTATACGATCGCCTCTCTATTGTACGAGGTCTTTCGGAGCGACGTTTGAAAGAATATTTCAATCCAGTCGGTGACAACACTTGGCAAGTAAAACCTAATATTCTTGAGCGTGTACAATTCAAACCGTTAAACCTGCAAGATTCCTACTTGATGCTAGGTAAATTTGACGTGGTGTTCTGTCGCAACGTACTCATTTATTTTTCGGCGGAGTTAAAGCGCGATATCCTCAGTCGTATTCGCGGAAGCTTAAAACCCGGTGGCTATCTGGTTTTGGGGTCCTCAGAAAGCATTGGCACAGCCTCAGTACATTTTGAAATGATCCACTGTAATCCTGGCGTTATATACCGTGCTATTTAGCGCTCTCCGCTCCAGTCAAACATCTCCAATCAAGCCTTCCTGATAAAACCGTGCCGATAACATAGCGCCAGAGTCGCTTTGTTGCCACACCGATTAGCCTATCGCCTCTGTATCCCCAACTTGAGCAAATGTGTTTAGCGTCTAATCGGCAACTCTATGCTGTTGCTTTACGGCTTGTTCCGGCAAGAACTTGTAGCCTTTCTTTGCTGATAAAAAATACAGTTTCGACCTGTTATAGGCGGTAATCGATTGCCGCTTTTTTGTCGCTATGGGGTAGTTTTTATTCCTGACTCAAGAAAAAGTCTATGTAATTCAGATATTTAAATTTTATGTTCCTGTTGGCACAAGCATTGCTCTAGTGTTAGTGACGATAAATAAACGATTGCAATACGGCAATACTCCGTACCGGACAAGATTATGGCGATTAACTTCAATACTGCGCTCGGCCCCCACGAAAGTGCGTTGCGTATTCGCGCCGATAGAGCGAGCGTTTTGGCGAGCAACCTCGCCAATGCCGACACCCCAGGCTACAAAGCGCGGGACATAGATTTTCAGCAAGCGCTTAAATCGTCGATGGCTCAGCAGTCGCAACCCTTTGCTATGGCCGCGACGCAGAAAGGTCACATCGGTATGGATCGCAATTCGAGTCAAACTGCCGAGCGTTTATATCGCGCACCTACACAGCCTTCTATTGACGGCAATACCGTTGAAGAGCAGGTAGAGCACGCGGAGTTTATGAAAAACAATCTCGATTTTCAGGCCACGTTTACGTTTTTGAACAGCAAGTTTAAAGGCTTAAGCAAGGCAATAAAGGGCGAATAAAGGCGAATTTATTATGGGACTTTCCACTATTTTTAACGTTGCCGGTTCTGGTATGAATGCGCAAAGCCAACGTATGAATACCACCGCAAGTAATATTGCAAATGCTGAGACGGCAAGTAGTAGTAGCGACCAAACCTATCGTGGTCGCCACCCCGTTTTTGCCACCGTGCAGGCGTCAGTGTTGGCAGGGCAGGGTGCAATGCCAAACGGTGACGACGCTGCCGCAGGTGTTCAGGTCACCGGTATTGTTGAAAGTCAGGCGCCGGTGCAGCCTCGTTATGAGCCGAATAACCCTAACGCCGATGAAGAGGGGTATGTGTATTACCCCAATGTAAATGTGGTGGAAGAAATGACCAATATGATTTCGGCATCGCGTTCATTTCAGGTGAATGTCGAAGTCATGAATGCTGCAAAGCAAATGGTACAACGTGTTTTAACACTGGGTCAGTAGCGGGAAACTTCGAGTAGATACCTATGGCTCTGACGCGAGGATGAGAAAATGAGTAGTGTAAATTCAATTGCCGATACGAGCGCGTTAAGTGATTTATCGATCACGCGCAAAACCGAAGGCGACCCGCAATCTAACGAGTTGGGGCAGAGTGCATTTCTGCAGCTCATGATTACCCAGCTTGAAAATCAAGATCCGCTGAGCCCACAGGAAAATACCGAATTTATCGCACAGTTAGCGCAGTTTAGCTCGGTGGAAAGTCTGGATAAGCTGAACAACAACTTTAGTAGCTTTACCAATAATTTTGTTGCCAATCAGGCGCTACAGGCCTCCACCTTAGTCGGCCGTTCTGTAACCGTGCCGGCAGAGCAAACACAGCTAGGTGCCGGTGATTTGGTCACGGCTAGTATCGAAGTACCGCACACAGCAAACGATGTGAAAGTCAGCATCTATACAGAAGCGGGGCAACTTGTTGATCAGGCATCGCTGGGCATACAGCCAGCGGGTGAACTCGTTATGCGTTGGAATGGTCAGCAACTAGAAGTGAATGGTGAGTTATTGGATTGGGCCAGCAGCCATCAAGACGGCGTGGCGCCGGGTATTTACCGGTTTGAAGTCACTACCAATATCGACGGCGAAGTGTCGCAGTTGGATACCGCATTGTCGGCAAATGTTAATAGTGTAACGGTCGGTGCCAATGGCGGTCTCACCTTGAACTTGGCCGGTATCGGCGCGGTGAGTTTAACCGATGTGAAGCAGTTTAACGAATAGCACCACCTATTGTGCCGACACCTATTGTACCGACACATGATTTAGTCGTTTTAGTTTTGCGCCACTAGGGCGAAATTTAATAGGGTAATAGAGGCAATAATTTGCCGCTTACCTTTGAATAATGTTGTATACGCAGGAGTAATTTATGCCATTTGATACAGCGCTTAGCGGCATTCGCGCCGCTTCTACCAATCTCTCTGTTACCGGTAGTAATATTGCCAACGCATCGACGAACGGGTTTAAAGTTTCGCGTACGGAATTCGGTGACGTTTACGCCAACTCAGTTTTAGGGGCGGGTTCTAACAATATTGGTGCGGGTGTACAGGTGCAGGATGTATCCCAGTCGTTCGCTCAGGGCAATGTGGCCTTTACTGAGAACGAACTGGATATGGCGATTAACGGCAATGGCTTTTTTATTGTTAGCCGTGGCGGAGAACAGCTTTATACCCGAGCCGGAACCTTCGGTTTGGATGATGATGGTTTTATTACCAACAATATCGGTGCCCGCTTACAGGGGTTCGAGGCAGACACGAGTGGTAATGTTGGTGGTGTAATTGGCGATGTACAAATACAAACGGCAAATCTCGCGCCGCGCCAAACAACCGATGTGGAGTCGGTTTTAAACCTGAATTCCACCAACCCGGTATTGCAAAGCGTTGGCCGCTCATTTAACACCTCAGGTAATGCCATTGGCGTGGCTCAGGCTGGACTGCAAACATCTACCACTACCACCTTGACCGGCACGACATTTGGTTTGCCACTGGCGAATAATTTCTCGCCGGCGCCTACCGGAACGCCAATGTCATTTGAGGTGCAGTTTTCCGGCTCGGCAACGGGCAATAATGGCTCCGTTGATATTTCGCTCGATACCGACGATGGTGTTCCTGCGACGGTCAATACCTTTAATGATTTACGTACTTTGGCTGGCGTTATCAACGCGCAAATATTTTCACCAGCGCCACCGCAAACACCTGTCGATGTTGTTGCCAACGCGGTCGACTATGGCGGCGGTGTGTACGGCTTAGAATTTACTGCATTGCAGGAAGGTGAAAACACACAAATTCAAATTAATTCACCCTCCGCTAACGCCGCGCAGATCGGCATTAGTCCGGCACCGGCTTCAGTAGCGGGTATCGCCGCTGTATCTAACGGTTACCCGCAACAGTCAATCGATTTTGTTGATGGTAAGGGCCAATCGGTAACCTATACATCGCTGGCGGGCGCTTCAGCTGCGCAAACAGCGTCAGAATTAAATGCATTGCAAGGTGTTTCCGCTACCTCCAATACGAACTTAACCATAACCGGTTTTAATAGTAGTGCCGACAATATGACGGTGTCGATTAACGGTGTGCAGTTAACGGGAGATTCCTTAGCAACGTTGGAAGCTGAAATTAATAGTTTGAGCAATACCATTTTACCCGGCATTTCGGCCACTCTAGACCCAACTGCGACGAGCCTGTCTTTACAGTCGGTAGTGGGCGACGATTTACGAATCAGTATAGCTAGTACCGATGGTGGAGATTCGCTGTCGATACAGGGTGATCCCGATGCGCCTGCGCAGGTATTACAAGTGCCTCCCGTTAGCGCGGGAAATTTTGACTCAACCTTAAATTCCGTAGTCGTGGGTGGCACAATTAATCTAGTGCTTGCAGAAGACTACGTTATGCAGAATGAAACACCGCCGTCGGTTGGCTTGTTTCAGCCTATTTCCGATACCGAATTTAGCGATGTTGTTCTCAATGCGTTTGACCCCAACGACCAGTCGACTTACAACAGCGCTACCTCGATGAGTATTTACGATAGCCTTGGCAATTCTCATGTGCTTACTCAGTACTTCGTAAAAGAGCATTACGAACCGACAGATTTAACGACTGCCGCGAACCACTGGAGTATGTATGTACAAATCGATGGGCAAGATGTTGGCGACCCAAACACGGCGTTACCATCGCCGCAAAATACTCAGCCGACTACCGCTAAATTCGATGTGTACTTTCGAGAGGATGGCTCACTGAATACAACTCTCACCGAAGATATGTTGATCTCTAATTGGACGCCACTCGATTCCAACGGCATGGCCAATGGTGCTATGGGACCGCAAAATGTATTGGCGGGGGGAACAACTGTAATACCAGATCCACCTGTATCATCTAACTTTGTTGTCGACCTTACGGGTACAACCCAATTTGGCTCTGAATTTTCGGTTAATGACGTGGATCAAAATGGCTTTGCAACGGGTCGTCTATCTGGCTTAAGTATCGACGAATCGGGCGTTATTTTCGCACGCTATACTAACGGCGAGTCACAAATATTGGCGCAGGTTGCGCTAGCAGATTTTACCAATCAGCAGGGCTTGCAGCCGGTGGGTAATACCATGTGGGCCGAAAATTTTGAATCTGGCGCGCCCAATGTTGGTACGCCGCGCAGTGCAGCGCTTGGATCGCTTCAAGCCGGCGCCTTGGAAGAGTCGAATGTTGACTTGTCTGAGCAGTTGGTAAACTTGATTATTGCGCAACGTAATTTCCAGGCGAGTGCCAAGACAATTGAAACGGCAGACCAAGTCACACAAACCATTATTAACCTGCGTTAATAATTTTTTAAATAACATTTTATAGAGGGCGGTCGACATGGCCCCCTCTACATCTTGCTTTGATCATTTAAGCTTCTCTAACTAGTTTTTCTATTCTCACTAGAACCCCGTTGCCTAGCGTAATTTCACGCGTGCGGCTGGCACTCCCTCCTCTATAATTCTTGCAATAATTTAATTGGCACCCTTATTGCAATTTCCACTGTGTAGATTAAAAACGACAGTTTTTTAACACCCGAATATTTACGCGGAAGTCAGCCAACAGGTAGACGAATCATGGATAAAGCACTTTATATTGCTATGAGTGGCGCCAAGAACAATATGCTTGGACAAGTTGCTCATGCCAATAATTTGGCAAACCTCAACACCGTAGGTTTTAAAGCCGATTTCGCGCAGGCGAGAAGTATGCCTGTCTACTACGGGGATGGTCAGCCAACACGCGCCTACGCGCTTACAGAAAGCCCTGCAACCGATTTTAAACAGGGCCCGCTCGTAGAGACCGGCAGGGATTTAGATGTTGCCATCGAGGGTGAAGGTTTTATTGCCGTGCAAGCGCCAGACGGAACTGAAGCCTATACCCGTGCCGGCTCACTATTTGTCGATAGCGTTGGTATGTTGCGAACCGGCAACGGTTTGCCGGTAATGGGCAATGGTGGTCCTATCGCCATTCCTGCGGCCGAAAAACTTGAAGTTGCCGTCGATGGAACAATTACCGCCATACCCTTAGGGCAGGGCGTCGATTCGCCAGTTCAGGTAGACCGAATTAAGTTGGTTAACCCAGGCCTAGACAACATTAAAAAAATGGAAGACGGCTTGGTGAGAACCTTAACGCCCGCCGAAGATGTACCCGCCGACGCCGGTGTACGATTAATTTCGCGCTTTGTCGAAGGCAGTAATGTCAACGCCGTAAACGAAATGGTCGAAGTTATGAACTTGGCGCGGCAGTACGAAATGCAAGTGAAAATTATGCAAACGGTAAAAGAAGATTCGGAAGCTTCGGCTCGACTTTTACAAATGAATGGCTAGCGAACGTTTCGCTAAAGAGCTATTAGCCATTAATTTTTAGCAGTTTAATTTATGAGTTCAAATAGAGGTGAATCATGCACGCAGCCTTGTATGTAAGTAAAACAGGTTTAGCCGCTCAGGATACCCAGTTGACAACCGTCGCCAACAACTTGGCGAATGCGTCCACCGTGGGATTTAAACGGGACCGCACTGTGTTTGAAGATTTGCTTTATCAAATCCAACGTCAGCCGGGCGCACAGAATACAGAAGAAACCCAGTTGCCTTCGGGCTTACAGCTAGGTACAGGTGTTCGCGTCGTCGGCACGCAAAAACAGTTTACCGATGGTAGCTTACAGATCACCGATCAGCCGTTGGACTTTTCTATCGACGGTCGCGGGTTCTTTCAAATACTCCAGCCAGATGGAAATATCGCCTACACCCGTGCGGGGCAAATGCACTTAAATTCGGATGGTGAAATTGTCGATGCCAACGGTATGCAGCTACAGCCGAATATCACCCTTCCAGACAATGCCGATCGGCTTACCGTGGGTACCGATGGGATCGTTAGCGCCTTTGTACCGGGAACACCTGCACCACAAATTCTCGGCAATATACAGTTGGTCGATTTTGTAAACCCCGGCGGTTTGCAGGCGATTGGTGGCAATAAATTTTTAGAAACTGCGTCCAGTGGTGACCCTATCACCGGAACGCCCGGTGAAAATGGCATTGGCCAAATTAAACAGGGCATGTTGGAAAACTCCAACGTCGATATCGTTGAAGAAATGGTCAATATGATTACCACTCAGCGTGCCTACGAGATGAACTCTAAAGTGATTTCGACGGCAGATCAGATGCTGCAGTTTGTTACCCAAAACCTGTAACGCATTAGTGGCGATAATCTTTATTTATTTGAATTACGGGAAGTTTTTACCATGAACCGACAACGACTTGTCCACATTATGAATATTGCCCTTACTAGCCTTGCGCTCGCGGTATTGTTAAGTGGCTGTGTACAAGCGCCGGTGATGCCAAATGATCCCTATTATGCACCCGTTATGCAGCCACAAGAGTTACCTAAGCCGGCCAAAAATGGATCGTTATTTAGCCCCAATTCTTCTATGAGCCTATTCGGCGATCGCAAAGCCAGTCGTGTTGGCGACATCATTACGGTAACACTGCAAGAGCGCACAACGTCGAGTAAGTCTTCAAAAATTGACGTGTTAAAAGACAACGATATCGGAGTCTCCGCTGGTGCCGGTACCGATCAAATTTTTGGTATGAACCCAAGTTTGGGCGATTTGGGCTTGGCAACAAACTTGAGTGCTCAACGGCAGTTTACCGGCGAAGCCGATGCCGACCAGAGCAATCAGTTAACCGGAAATATCAGTGTTACGGTTGTAGATGTATATCCAAATGGAACCTTGGTGGTACGCGGCGAAAAGTGGATTCAATTAAATCGGGGAGACGAATATATTCGCATCAGCGGTTTGGTTCGGCCCGATGACGTCACACCCGATAACACCGTGGTGTCTACCAAAATTGCCAATGCCAGAATCGCCTATTCCGGAACGGGGGAATTTGCAGATTCCCAAAGAGCCGGATGGTTAACGCAGTTCTTTAACCATCCTTTATGGCCATTTTAAGAGTAACGCGCAAGATGAACTCAATAGTGAAGTATGTGCCTAATCGTATCGACTTTTTAGTGTCTTTTGCTGAAAAATATCTAGCTAAAGCCATTTTGTGCTGTTTGCTGTTTGCGGTTGTTATTGGCCCGCCTAATAGTGCACATGCCGATCGTATTAAAGATTTAGCTTCGGTAGCGGGTGTGCGTGCGAATCAGTTAATTGGTTATGGATTAGTGGTGGGCCTCGATGGCTCTGGAGATCAAACCAATCAAACACCTTTTACTACCCAGTCATTTAATTCCATGTTGCGGCAGTTTGGTATCACTATTCCGCCGGGCTCTAATTTTCAGTTAAAAAATGTCGCAGCCGTTGCTGTACATGCGGAGCTGCCCGCGTTCGCCAAGCCCGGTCAAACTATAGATATCACTGTGTCCTCAATTGCCAACGCGAAAAGTTTACGCGGCGGAGTATTGTTGATCACACCGTTGAAAGGTATTGACGGTGAAATTTACGCGGTAGCTCAGGGCAATTTAATAGTCGGCGGTTTCGGCGTAGAGGGGCGAGACGGCTCTCGGGTTACCGTTAATATTCCCAGTGTAGGACGGATTCCGAACGGCGCGTTTGTTGAGCGCGCTGTTGCGAGTAGTTTTGCCGGTGATAGCAAACTCATTTTTAATTTACACGCCCCTGATTTTACCACCTCGAAGCGATTAGCCGATGCCATCAATGAGCTGTTGGGCCCTGGAGTTGCAAAACCTATGGATTCCACTTCGATTGAAGTGCAAGCGCCGCAGGATCCGGCTCATCGAGTAGATTTCTTGGCGTTGTTAGAAAATATCGACGTCACTCCAGGTGAAGCCTCTGCGCGTATTATTATTAATTCTCGCACCGGCACTATTGTGGTGGGTGAACACGTACGAGTATCACCCGTTGCGGTGACTCACGGTTCGCTAACCGTCACCGTACGCGAAGATGTTAGCGTTAGTCAGCCGGGCGCGTTTGGCGGCGGCGATACCGTAGTCGTTCCCGATAGCCAAGTCGAAATTTCTGAAGAGAGCGGGGCGATGTTTAGCTTTAGCCCCGGCCCAACCCTAAACGACATTGTGAGAGCCGTGAATGAAGTCGGTGCCGCACCAGGGGATTTAATGGCTATTTTGGAAGCGCTGAAGCAAGCGGGAGCCTTAAAAGCCGAGATTATGGTGATTTAGATGAGCATTTCAGCACTCTCACCCAGCGCCACGCCATCACTAAGTGTGACCACATCTGGCGAAGATAACTTTAACGATTTAAATAGCCTTAATGCTATCCGAGCAATGGATGATAAGGATGCGGCGCTTAAAAAAGTCGCGCAACAATTTGAATCGATGTTTATTTCTATGATGTTAAAAAATATGCGTGCGGCTAATGCAGTGTTTGAAGAAGGCAATATTCAAAACAGTAATGAGACAAAGTTCTACCGCGATATGTACGATCAGCAGTTGTCATTAAAAATTGCCAACAGCGATGTCGGCGGGATCGGTATTGCCAAATCCATGTACCGACAAATGAAGCAGAACTATGGTGATAGAGATTTACTCGGCGAAGATTTCAACAAGTTACAATCTTTGGCAAACCAGTCCGCCACAACCGAAGCATTATACCAAGGCAACGTTAATCAAATGACCTTGCCTGCTAGTTCGCCACAAAAATCTGTAGCGCTAGCAGACATCCCCGTTTCAGCTGCGTCGGTCTCGTCTAAAGCTGATTTGTCTAAGCCTCGTTTCGCTACAACCGAATCGAGTATTAATAATGAGCCCGCTGAACGTGCGGCGTTAGCGAATAGTCCTGAAGAGTTTGTCGAAAGAGTTGGCCCCTATGTGGAAAAACTCGCAGAAAAAATGGGCTTAGATGCAGATATTATTCTTGCTCAGGCTGCACTCGAGACTGGTTGGGGACGCTCGGTAATTGCACAGCAGGGCGATAGCAGTTTTAATATTTTTAATATCAAGGCTGGATCGTCTTGGAAGGGGGACGTTGTTTCAATGTCCTCCTTGGAGTTTTCCAACAGTACGTTTAAACCTGTTGTTTCCGATTTTCGACGTTATGAAAGTCTTGAAGCCGCTGTTGCTGACTACGGCGCTTTTATTGGCGGTAGCGAACGTTACCAGCCAGCGTTGCAGGCGCAAGATGCAGATGAATATATACAAGCGTTGCATCAGGCAGGCTACGCAACCGACCCAAATTATGCCGATAAAGTATTGTCTGTTTATCAGCGGATTGGCAGCGTCGGCAAACGAGGGGAAGGTTAGATGCACAGGCTAATTGAGGAGGACGCATGAGTTCCGATCTACTCAGTGTAAGTGTATCTGGCCTTAGAGTCGCGCAATCGGCGTTGAGTACTACAGGGCATAATATTACCAATGCCGGTGTCGATGGCTACAGCCGCCAGCGGGTAATCGCGCAAACCAACCCGGCCACGCCAAGTGGTATCGGCTACATTGGTAATGGCGCTAATGTACAAACAATCGAGCGTATTGTTAACAGCTACGTTACCGAGCAGTTGCGCTCGGATACGTCACTGTCCGCAGATCTCGATATTTATCAATACAATGTCAGTCAGCTGGATAATTTGCTGGCCAACGCGTCCACCGGACTTTCATCTGGAATGGAATCGTTTTTTGCGTCGGTACAAAATGGTTTGGATGACCCAACGTCTATACCCGCACGCCAATTAATTTTAAGTGAGTCGCAAAATATAGCCGACAGGTTTAACGCACTCTACAGCCGATTCGAAACCATCGAAGGTGGAATTGATGAGTCATTGCGTTCCTCGGTTTCTCAAGTAAATGCGTTAACAGCGAACATTGCGCAATTAAACCGAAAAATATCCGACTCTCAAGGTTATGGTGAATCAGTTCAGCCAAATGACTTACTCGATCAGCGAGACGAATCACTACGTAAGTTGTCAGAACTGGTAAGCATACAGGTTTACGAACAGAGTTCTGGACAAGTTAATATTGTTATCGGTAGTGGCCAAAATATTGTTGTAGGTAATGAAGCCCGCGAACTTAGTTTACAAGCCAGTGTTACCGATCCAACGCGCGAGGATGTGGTCTTTCAAACGGGATCGAGTAGTCAGGCCATTACTAATCTTCTTACGGGTGGTGAAATTGGTGGGCTACTGCGTTTTCGCGATACCGTTATGAACGACGTTTATAACGAGTTTGGTCGAATCGCCGTGGTTATGGCCGATACCTTTAACGAAGTGCATCAACAGGGAATAAACCTTGATGATGAGTTTGGCGGCTTGTTTTTTAATGATGTTAACGATCCCGATATAGCGGCCGACCGCGTTATTAGCAACTCAACCAATGCCGAACCACAAAATGGTCGAATGCTGCTGAACATTGCCGACTCATCGCAATTGGTCGCCAGTGATTACGAAGTAGATATGGATAACGGCGGGCTGTTTCGTATTACCCGCGTAACCGATGGTGTGGAAGTGGCAACTGGACTATTGCCGGGCAAGCTACCTCATAGTGTTGAATTTGATGGCTTGGAATTAGTCTTTCAAAGTGGCAGTTTTGTACAGGGTGACGAATTTAAATTATTGCCGGTGCGTACCGGTGGTCGCGATTTTTCCTCGGCGCTTGTCGACCCTCAAAGTATTGCCTTTGGCAGCCCGTTGTTAACAGAGTCAAGCCTTGGTAACAGTGGTACGGGTGTTATTGCACCCGGTACCGTAACCAGCTTGATCGATGTCGATGGCAATCCGATTCCGTTGCTGGCGACCGCGGGAGAAATGAATCCGCCGCTTATTGTTCGGTTTAATTCTGCAACTAGCTACGATATTCTCGATAATTCAGACCCAGGCAATCCCCAACAACTTGATCCTCCCATCCGCGATCAACGCTATGTGCCAGGCATTTCCAATAATTTATTCAGCACCGACCCGAACGCTACTCAAGTAAGTTCTGGCGGGGCAATGTTAGGCTTGCCAGAAGGGCGTCAACCAGCGCTGCAAGCGGCCTTAATTCCAGGCTTGGCTACCGCTTCGCCACCATCGTTTGTCGCATCAGATTTTAGTGCCACAAGTAATCAATTCGCATTTGATGTTGTCATTAGTGGTACTCAAAATGCCAGTTCTGATGGAACCTTTCAAGTCACTATATCTGGCCCCGCAATTACCTCGAATGCCATATTGTTAGATGAAATTAATGCTCAGCTAGGCTCGGCCAATGTCGAGGCCTATATAGCCGAGAATAATAACCTTGCTTTTCGCTTAACCACTGCGGGCTACGGCGATATTACCCTGCAGAATTACAATGGCGACCCTGATGGCAACGGTGATGTTGCCCCCGCGGCTCAAGCGAATACCTTACTGGGGTTAAATATTTCCGGCGCTAGCTTTACCACTCAGGGAAATGCCAATGGCGTGAGTGGATCGGGATTTCTAAGTAACGGCTATCCTGCCGAAGCCATTACTATCACCGGCCCTGCTGCAACCGTGGGCGGTAAACCCACCACACAGAATATTTTTACGCGGTTAAATGCCAGCGCTAAAGAAATTGCCAGCGATTTAAATAATGTGCAGGGGGTAGAGGCGAATGCTTTTAACTACCTGGAATTAAGTAATCTTAATCTAACGCGTACCGAGCCGTTACAGCTGAATTTAAATGGGTTTGATTTATTGGAGTACACCACTGACCCCGTGACCGGAAACCCCGTGTTAGATTCGTTAGTACCCGACCCGCAGACCGAAGTAGACGCCTTTAATGATTATCTCGCAACACGCATTAACAATAATAGTCAGCTTAGCAAGATGGGTATCTACGCAGAGGCTGGCGCAAATGCGCTTACCGGCGCTGCAGAGTTTCGCATTCACTCTTCTGAGGGCGACGATTTTCAGATTGGCTTGACCGCGGCAAGCGGCCAGTCGATAGATGTTAGCGACGGTGAGAACCCAAATGTCAGCCTTAATGGTAATGGCGCAGGGGTTGCCGGTACGCTGGTTGTTGGCGGTCGACTGGATGTGGTGTTAGGCGATGATCTTGCGCTTAGCACCTACCCACCAAACAGTATGATTTTTGGTGATACTTCATCCGCAGATTTTGCAAAGCGAAATTATTTGGGTATTCAAGTAGAGATGACGGGTATTCCAGATACCGGCGACAGTTTTAGTTTAGGGTTTAACAGCAATGGCGCTTCGGATAATCGCAATGCTTTGGCGTTGGTGAATTTAGCTCGAGCGGGAACTCTAAATGGTGGTGTTGCTACCTACAGCGAAAGTTACGGTACATTGGTAGAGCGAGTAGGCATAGATACTGCATCTTCTAAAGTGAATGCCGATGCAACAAAATCGGTGCTAGAACAAACCCAGCAGTTGCGTAATTCGGTATCGGCGGTGAACCTCGATGAAGAAGCGGCAAATCTTATCCGCTTTGAACAACTTTATTCGGCCAATACACAAGTTATTTCAGTGGCTAGGGATTTGTTCGACCGCTTAATAAATTCTATCTAGATCATTATTTATAGTACTTTATTAAAGGCTACCCATTAGCCCCTAGCGAAAAATTTTCGCTTAGCCACATTAATACTTAAGTCAAATAGGTGCGACATGCGCATTTCAACATTGCAAATGTTCAATATTGCTAACAAAGGTATGGCCGATGCGAATGAAGCTATGGCCAAGACCCAAGAGCAGCTGTCGACTGGCGTGCGTGTACTTACGCCATCGGAAGATCCCGTCGCGTCCACCAAAATAATGCAGCTCAATACTGAGTTATCCAATATCACTCAGTACCAAAAAAATATTGATTTGGCGAAGAATAATTTAGTAGCACAAGAGACGGCGCTAACCAGTATTAATCATCTTATTCAAAGAATGCAGGAACTGGCGGTACAGGCCGGTAACACGGCAACCTTATCGCCAACCGAATATTCGGCACTGGCTTCCGAAGTCGATGCCCGAACGGATGAATTATTAAATATACTCAACACGCAAAACGCCAATGGCGATTATATTTTTGGCGGCTATAAAAGTAGCGAAGAGCCGTTCTCTGGAACACTATCTAGCGGGTTTCGTTATCAGGGTGATGAAGGCCAGCAGTTTATAAAAGTAGCCAATAACACCACTGTGGCATCAACTGATTCGGGTAAAAGCATCTTTGTAGATCTACAAAGTGCGCACAATACCGTGTCTACCTATGCGAGTAGCGGTAACACCTCTAGCCCACCATTACAGATTAATATTGGTCAGGTTGTCGATCAGGAAGCCTTCGATAAATTTTACCCCAAGGATATGGTGGTAAGTTTTAACGCCGATAGTGCGGTGTTACCTGCCGGTAAGAATTACACGGTAACGGAACGTTCGTCTGGTCGCGTTATTGTTGCAAACCAGCCTTACGTGTCGGGTTCTGACATTGAGCTGAACGGAGTTAAGTTTAAAATAATTGGCAACCCAGTGTCTGGCGAGGCGCCGACGGCGGCAACACGTAGTTTTGGCGCTGATGCGGCGCTAATATTACCCGCTGATTTTACGCCTCCTGCGAATGAAACTTTCACCATGCAAGTAGCTGGGCGCAGCGAAACATTTGTCTTGGATGGGCCTATTGCCAATACTGGTGATTTGTCTGCAGTGCTAAATTCTACGCTTAACGGTAATGCTACTAAGCTTGCGGCCTTAGGCTTAACGGCAACAAATACTGGTATTCAGATGCCTGCGGGCATTGATTTTAGTGTTGCTGGTGGTTCTGCGGCGGTCGATGCCGTATTGGGGCTGGATACAACATTAGGAAGTCGCAGCAGTGATGGTGTTCTGGCCAAGCCGGGCGATAGGGTTTTTATCGATTCGAGTGAAAAACAAGATATTTTAACCACGCTTGCGCGTTTCAGTGAGGGCATGAAGTCCTACGAGGCAACGGAGGAAGGGCGTGCGCTATTAAAAGAGCAGATTGGCAATACGCTTAATAATCTTAAAAATGCACAAACCGGTATTTTAAATACCACCTCTAAGTTAGGTGCGCGTTTTAATACGCTAGATAGCACCGAACAATTACACTTGGATTCTGAACTCGTTATGGCGGAAGTGTTAAGCAAGCTTCGGGATGTAGACTATGCCGAAGCTGCCACTCGACTGTCTGCAGAGTCTATGGTGTTGCAAGCCGCTCAATCGGCATTTGTACGGGTTAGCCAGTTAACATTATTTAGCCGTTTATAGCGGCATCAGTTTTATTTTTCGTATTTATTCTTGTCAGTAATCTCCTCTAGTGGCGACCAAGGTTTCCTCTCTTAGCGGTTGTTTTTTTATCGCGCGCTCGCCAACACTTTAGGTGGAATTACAGTGGTAAATCCCTGTTATTTCTCGATCTTTTTACGCTCTATATTAATTCTTAGGCCTCTCTTAAATCCGTTCATTACATTAATCCTGAGCTGTCGCTGCTTAATATGACAGTCGCTTTCTAGTTTTACTTACCATTGGTTTTGGCCGTCGGAATGCGTTCTCTTTAACGCTTAGAAAAGCGGCAATGTTTCTTCCTTTTGGCTGACAATAATTTGCCGCTTTCATTTAAATTATTTTCGAAGTGACTGAAATATAAGCGTTTTTTAAAGTTGGCATAGGCGTTGCAAATTCTTAGCTAAATTCATCTGCTTTCTTATCGAAGAATTTTTTAAAAGCAGATAGAGAATTATTTAGTGACTCATGTTACAGGAGAATTGTTATGCCCTTAGTCATTAATACCAATGTTGCCGCGTTAAATGCGCAACGGCAGTTAGTAAGCTCTGGCAATGATATGAGTCAGTCGATGGAGCGATTAGCATCCGGCAAGCGAATCAACACCGCAGCCGACGATGCTGCCGGTCTGGCTATTTCAAATCGAATGACGTCGCAAGTTCGCGGGCTGGACCAAGCTATTCGCAATGCCAATGATGGTGTCTCGCTTATTCAAACCGCCGAAGGCGCGCTTGATGAGGTGACCAATATTTTGCAGCGTATTCGTGAACTGGCAATTCAGTCGGCTAACGGAATCTACGCCGATAAAGATCGCGCTACGTTAGATGCCGAAGCGCAGCAACTAAAAGCTGAGATTGATCGAATTGCGGATTCAACATCATTTAACGGTCAGCCATTACTCGATGGCAGTCTTGGCAATGTTGCACTTCAAGTGGGTGCCGAGGCTTACCAGACAATTGATTTATCTATTCCAGGATTTAGCACGTCGTCCTTGGGCGGTGGTTCTGGCGATATTGTCGGTGAGGCTGCGACCGGTACAGGCTTAGCCGCGCTTACCGCTCTGGATGCCGGTAGTTTAATTATCAATGACGTTAGTATTGGTTCTACCACGGGTGGAACCTCATTAAACGACAAAATTTCGGCGATGAACGCAAGCCTCGACGGCAAAGGCGCCGAAGTGTCTACGCTAATTTCTTCCGAGGCTGGCAGTGCTGGTAGCGGTGTGCTTGTGGCGGGAAGCTCCAACCTAGTGTTGACTTTGGTGGACGGCGATGCGGCAACTCAGACCTTTACCATTACTGGCACGAGTAATATGGATGAACTCGTGGCTCGCATTAATAGCGACACTACGGTCGATGCTTCGCTTAACAATGCCGGTAAATTGATTTTGTCTGTTGAGGGGGGGCAAACCTTAACGGTTGCAGATGGCTCCGCTTCGCAGGGTGCTACCGGTATGGATTCGGCAAGTGTTGTGACTAATTTCTCGTTGGTGGTGAACGATACCAGCACAGGTAAGAACGGTGTAAAAGTTGAAGCAGGAACAATCTCTGCGGCGGAACTATTGGCAATCGGCATCGACGTTCAGGATGACGAAGGGAACTTGGTGAGTGCTACACCAACGGATTTCTCTACCATTAACTCCGGCGATTTAATCATCAATGGTGTTTCGGTTGGTACTGTATCGGCGGGCGCTGATGCCGCTACACAAGCCGCCAGTGTAATCTTGGCGATTAATAAAGTGTCTGCCGATACTGGCGTAGTGGCCTACGCCGGCGCGGGAACGGACAATATAGAACTGAGCTCGGTGTCTGGTGCGCAAATTTCGATTAAAGCGGGTAACGGTATTACCGCAGATGAGTTGCAGGCTCGCACGGGGTTCCAAGAGCGCAATGCCGCTGAGGGCGGCGGTTCGGTTTCTGGTATCTCAATCTCTACCGCCGAGGGTGCTCAAAAAGCTATCGCGGTAACAGATGCAGCATTGGAACAAATTAACGCGACGCGATCGGAGTTGGGTGCGGTCAATAACCGGCTCGATTTCACCATGTCTAATTTGTCTAACGTTGCCGAGAAAACCTCTGCTGCTCGTTCGCGAATTGTAGATGCGGATTTCGCCACAGAAACGTCACAGCTAAGTCGTGCGCAAGTACTGCAGCAGGCATCGCAAGCGATGTTGGCACAAGCAAACGCTCAGCCTCAGCAAGTGTTGCAATTGTTACAGGGCTAAACCCTCGGGCTTGACTAACTAGCAGGCCAGTAAGCACACAGCCTTTTGAGTTGCTTTAGCTCAGAAGGCTGTGTGCTTATATTTATTCAATTCTATACAGACGATCTACGCGCTTGCCGGATATTGTTATTTGCGTCAAATAAACACTCTAAAAAATTAATTTCCCTCACGAAAATCGAGTTCGTCAAAAATATAGCGTTTTGATTTGTTTTATAACAAATTCATTCGCTAATTCGCTTTGTGTTAATAAAAAATTCTAGAGATAAAAATAAACTTTTTTAGTTTTTTACTCATAAATACGCCAAGCCGAACCCGGATGTAGATTGTAAGTTATTGAAATAGATAGATAAAATATCCTATCGGTTGTTTCCTTTCCGATTAAATACCTGCCCTAAACTCATACTAAAGTTTATTCAAACTATGCCGAAACCATTGGTATGGAGCGCTAACAGACAATTTTGGCGATCTTAATACTAATGGCCGGGTACTCTTTATAACTGGCATTTTGAAAACATATCAATGGGAGGCTTATCATGCCTTTAGTAGTTAACAGTAATATTGCATCGTTAAACGCTCAGCGTCAGTTGCTACAAACCGGTGCCGATCTTGATAAGGCGAGTGAGCGTCTTGCGTCTGGTAAGCGAATTAACTCAGCAGCGGATGACGCTGCCGGTCTCGCTATCTCTAATCGTCAGACATCTACCATTCGTGGTTTGGACCAAGCGGTTCGAAATGCGAACGACGGTATTTCTTTGATTCAAACCGCTGAAGGCGCTTTGGACGAAACAACTAACATTTTGCAGCGTATGCGCGAACTGTCTATTCAGTCTTCGAACGGTATTTACTCGGATACTGACCGCGCGACCCTAAACGCAGAAGTACAGCAGTTAAAATCTGAAATCGATCGTATTGCAGAAACAACTTCATTCAACGGCCAAAAAATTCTAGATGGCTCGCTGGGTAATGTTGCTTTGCAGGTGGGCTCAGAAGCAAACCAAACAATCGATTTCGGTATTGGCGGGTTTAATTCATCATCACTTGGTGGAGCAGCTGGCGATATCGTTGGTGGTGCAGCTGAAGGTGCGAATGAAACTGCAGCTTTAGGTCAATTTACCACCGTATTCACTGCAGCCGGCGACGTGCAGATTAATGATGTATCTATGTCAGCAATCGACTCTACGGCCGCTACGACTAACACCGTAAATGAAATTCTTGGCGTATTAAACGCAGACTTGGACGGTAAGGGTGTAGAGATTTCTACCCTAGTTTCCATGGAAGCAACCTCGGTAGGTACCGGTGTATTGGTTGCAGGTACTGATACCTTCACAATTACCGTTGAAGACGGCGATTCGAATGATCAGTCATTTGTAATTTCTGATACCAATAGCATGGATGAGTTGATTGCTAAAATTAACTCAGACACCACCGTTACTGCAGGTTTAAGTGATGACGGTAAACTGGTTCTATCTCAGGCCGGCGCCAGCAGTATTACCGTAGCGGATAACACCACTACACCAGCCGATAAGGCGACAGGTTTTGCTGATACACGTACTAACTTCAGCGTAGTATTAACGGATACCTCATCTGAAAAAGCTGGTATTAAGCTTGAAATTACCAATACTACCGCTGGCGAACTTGCCGATTTAGGTTTGAACGCTACTGATGATAACGGCAACTTGCAAAGTGTTGCTCTCACTGGTACTGCTGGTTTAAATGAAGGCGACGTTATCATTAATGGCGTAGAAGTTGGCGCTATTACCGGTGGCTCTACATCCTTGCAAGCCGCTGCAGCAATTGTTGCGATCAACAAGGTATCGGATCAAACAGGTGTTGTTGCCTTTGCTGGTACAGCAACAGACTCGATCGCACTTAAGTCTGCCGATGGTACTCAGTTCTCTATCGAGCGCGGTAATGATCTGAGCGCAGCTAACTTTGAAGCCGGTATTGGCTTTGTAGAGCGCAATGCGGCTTCCGGTGCTGGCTCTATTGCCAGTGTTGATATCTCCACTGCAGCTGGCGCACAGAAGTCCATCGATATTATCGATTCGGCGCTAGAGCAGATCAACACCACCCGAGCCGACATGGGTGCGATTAATAACCGCTTAGACTTTACCGTTTCTAACTTGTCCAACATTTCGGAAAACACTTCGGCTGCACGTTCACGAGTTGTGGATGCAGACTTCGCTTCAGAAACGGCCCAGTTGAGTCGTGCACAGGTTCTCCAGCAGGCGTCTCAGGCGATGTTGGCTCAGGCTAATGCACGTCCACAGCAGGTTCTATCACTTCTACAATAGTTTTAGAGTTAACCTAACTTTAAATTAATTGTAGGGACATCCCGTCGCAGCTCAGCGCTAGGCGGGATGTAAAATGAGGAATAACCCATGATTGAAGTACGAACTACAGTAGCGGCAAGTCAGCCAGTAGCCGTACCTGCTTCATCAAAGGGGGCTGTAGAAGCTCAGCGGTCGAACGGCAACAATTTGCCGGAAGAGGTTAACAAGGTCGCGCCAAAAGAGGCTCCACAAGAGCCAGAAAAGGCAGAGGCTAAGTTAGATGACGCGGTTGCATCGATTAGTAAATATGTGCAGTCCGTGCAGCGTAACCTGCAGTTTTCGGTGGATGAAGAGCTAAATCAAACCGTAGTGAAGGTGGTGGACGGAGGGTCCGGCGAGCTGATTCGACAAATTCCAGAAGAGGCATTTTTAGAATTGGCACGCAAACTGAATGAAGGTGGAGAGCTGCGGTTGGTAAACGCTCAAGGCTAATGTAGCTAGACAGTTGAACTATACTAACCTTAATAAAGGCGCTCCGATTTTTCGGCGCGCCTGATGTCGTTTTGATACAGCCTATTCTTTGATGGAATAGAACGGTGAAATCCGAGCTCAGTAGGCTAGTAAACCTAGTAATCGAAAATCGGTAATTTTGGCGGGTAGTCTCAGTTGTTAATTTGGCTGAGGTATGAATGTTCTGGAACGCAGTATGTTCCAGTAACATCACTGGAGTAGCGTTATGATTGACAACAATATTATTCAGTCCCTCGGTGCGGGTTCCGGCATTGACACCAAAAATTTGGTGACCCAGCTGACCGCAATCGAGCGCTCTGGTCCACAGGGGCGAATTGACTCGACTCGAGAAAAAGCCGAAGCGCAAATTTCTGACTTTGGTTTGCTCAGCAATGCAATGGCAACCTTGCAAGATGCTGCCAAAGTTCTTACCGACCCAGAAGGCATGTTTAGTAAAACAGCCTCCTATACCGATAGTACCGCCTTAGTGCCGGTTGAACTCGATACCGATGTCCAGGCCGGTAGCTATAATTTCGAAGTGAATGCCATCGCGCAATCCCAGTCATTAACATCCGCTGTTTTTACCAATAAAGACGACGCCGTCGGCGAAGGTACTCTGACCTTTAGTTTTGGTAATGTCACGGCTGATGTCGATGGTGTGATTACCGCATTTGCTCAAGACCTAGAAGAAGACTCCGTAGAAATTACCATTGATAGCACCAATAACTCTCTTGAGGGTTTACGCGATGCAATTAATAAAGCCGACTTTGGCGTGCAAGCCGTAATCGTTAATGACGGCGGTGGCTTTCGCCTGCAATTGAACGCTGCGTCTGGCGCGAATAACGAACTTGAAGTGCGCGTCGCCGAAGCCGGTGGTTCGCCAACAAATGCAGACGCCAGTGGGTTATCACGTTTCGCCTTTAATCTAGATGAGCCCGGTGCTTCGCAATTGGTGCAAAACCAAGGTGGGCAAGATGCGGAACTTACCATCAATGGTTTAGCGGTAACACGCGAAAGTAACAACATTGACGATATTGTTCAGGGTTTGAAGTTTGATGTTTTAAAAGCGTCGCCAGGTGAAATTGTTACCATTACCGTGAGTGACGACAAAGCCTTTGCAGAAGACAATATTCGCGCATTTGTGGAGGCGTTTAACCTCTTTTTAGATGCGATTAAACCTGCAGTAGGGCGCTACGAACAAGAAGATGAGGACGGCAAGAAGACAACCGTCACAGGCTCACTCGCCAACGATGCATTAGCAAAGTCGGTGGTATCGCGTATTCGTTCACTGATTAGTGGTGCGGTTCCGGGCTTGGCCGATTCTAATTTTACCTCTCTAGCCGGCATCGGTATTCGCACTGAGCTAAGTGGTAAGTTGAGTATCGACGAAGATAGTTTTAGCGACGCTTTTGCCGACAACTTTTCCGATGTGCAAAAACTGTTTGCGCCACAAACCTCAGGTAGCAGCAGCGATATTAGTATTAACAGTTACAACGATGGCACCATTGCTGGTGAGTATGATGTGGTGATTACCACGCCACCCTCGCGCGGTGCGTATCAAGGCGGTGCTATTGACGCGGGTGTTGTCTTCCCCGATTTTGATAGCAGCGCCAAGGTCTACACGTTTACAGTTGAGGTCGATGGCAAAACTTCCGCTGAGCTTACCCTGCCAGGCGCGACTTATGCCAGTCAGTCTGATCTCGCTGCAGCACTTCAAACACTTATTAATGCCGACGAAACGTTAAGTGCGGCCAGTGCAGACGTCACCGTTAGCTACGACTCCGACAACAACCGTTTTGATCTTATCTCAAATAGCTACGGAACAAACTCTAATGTATCGATTAAGAGCCCAAGTAACGCAATCGCAGATGATTTGGGTCTAGCCGAAGCTACTGGCACGCCGGGTGTCAAAGTTGTGGGTACCGTGAATGGCGTGGCAGGGTTTGGTTCCGCAAATGTGCTATTACCAGCATTAGGTGAACCGGGTGCCGGTTTAGCGATGATTATTGGTGAAAATGCCACCTCTGGTACCGTCAACTTTTCCCGTGGGTTTGCCGGTGAGCTGGCATCGGTATTGGACGAATTTTTACTTAATAACGGCTTGATTGATATTCGCGAAGACAATCTCAATAAAACGATAGATAAAGCCGATGACGATGAGAAAAATTTAGATCGTCGTATGACCGCTTATCAAGACCGTTTGATGAACCAGTTTATTGCTATGGAACGCATAATTAGTGGTCTCAATAGCTCTGGTTCTTTTTTAGACAATTTGATTGAATCTTTACCTTTCACCTCATCAAACAAATAGTGATCTAACCCCATTAAACCGTCAGCCTAAGCGCCGCGCGAGTCGCGGTTAGGCTGACGCCCGCAAATCCCTTTTAGTCCGCCGTTCAACTAGACCATTTCTCGCCTATTGAGTGATCTAGCAATTGGCATATTATCTGCTATATTCCATCAGTGACAATAAATTGACTCCAATGGCTTGTTCTGTGGAAATGGCGGCAAAATGTTTGATAATAAAGTAATTCTTATTACCGGTGGCACAGGTTCATTTGGCAAAAAATATGTCAAAACATTGCTGGATCGTTACTCGCCGAAAAAAATTATTATTTTTTCTCGTGACGAACTAAAGCAATATGAAATGCAACAGGTGTATAACCAGCGATGTATGCGCTATTTTATCGGCGACGTACGTGACCGCGATCGCTTAATGCAGGCCTGTAAAGGTGTGGATTACATCATTCACGCCGCCGCTTTGAAACAGGTGCCCGCGGCCGAATACAATCCTATGGAATGTATTAAAACCAACGTCAACGGGGCCGAAAATGTTATCGCCGCCGCCGTTGCCAACAAGGTTCATCGTATTATTGCTTTGTCTACGGATAAAGCTGCAAACCCCATTAACCTATACGGCGCAACTAAATTGTGTTCCGACAAGTTATTTGTCGCGGCGAATAATACTGTAGGCGAACAAGACACGCGCTTTGCCGTGGTTCGCTACGGCAATGTGGTCTGTTCTCGCGGCTCGGTGATTCCGTTTTTTCAGAAGCTTGTGGCCGAGGGCGCTACGTCGTTACCTATTACCGACGAGCGCATGACGCGCTTTTGGATTACCCTGCAGCAAGGCGTCGATTTTGTACTCAAAAACTTTTCACGTATGTCTGGCGGCGAAATTTTTGTTCCCAAAATTCCGTCGGTGCGAATTGTTGATCTCGCTGCTGCTGTAGCGCCGAAACTTCCGGTACACACTATCGGAATTCGTCCCGGAGAAAAGGTCAAGGAGGTTATGTGCCCTGAAGATGATTCTCACCTCACCTTCGAATTTGATGACCATTTTGTAATTAGCCCCGCCATTCATTTCAACAAAGAAACCCGTGAAGACTATTCGCAAAACAAACTTGGCGAGCAGGGTAAACCTGTTGCAAGTGGGTTTAGCTATAACTCAAGTGAAAATCCAGTATTTCTGTCAATTGACGAAATTAAACGCATGAATAATTTGGAGTAGCCGGTGATTCCCTACGGGCGCCAATTTACGGCAGAAGAAGAGATGGCAGCGCTAACCGAGGTAATGTCCTCCGGTTGGTTAACTCAGGGCAAGCGGGTTCCTGAGTTCGAACAGCAATTAGCGAGTTACTGTGCTGCCAAACACGTTGTTGCTGTTAGCAGTGGTACTGCAGCCTTACATGTTGCATGTTTAGCCTTGGGGCTAGGAGAGGGGGATAGGCTTTGGACCACGCCGATCAGCTTTGTCGCCTCGGCAAATTGTGGTATTTATTGTGGTGCAGATGTCGACTTCGTTGATATCGACCCCCACACTCGTAACTTAAGTGTTAATGCATTAGAGCAAAAATTACGCAAAGCGAAGCGTGAAAAAAAATTGCCAAAAATTTTAGTGGTAGTGCATTTTGCGGGCGTTGTTTGCGATATGAAAGTACTTGCGGTATTGGCCGATGAGTATGGCTTTCATATTATAGAGGATGCCGCCCACGCAATTGGTAGCCGGTTTGACGAATCATCGGTTGGCGATTGCCGCTATAGCGATGCCACGGTATTTAGCTTTCACCCTGTTAAAACCCTGACCACAGGTGAGGGCGGCGCAGTGAGTTGTAACAGCGATACACTCATGAATAAGCTTCGCCTTTTACGTGAACATGGCGTTAGCAAAAACCCCGAAAATTATGTAAGTGATGCTCATGGCCCCTGGTACTACGAGCAAAATAGTCTTGGCTTTAATTATCGAATGACCGATTTGCACGCCGCTATTGGTTCAGAGCAGTTAAAACGTTTACCGAGCTTTATTAAAAAGCGTGAACAGCTTGTGGAGCGATACCGTTCTTTGTTGGCCGATACGAAGGTTAAGCTAGTGCCAGCTCAAGCTGATAACACCATAGCGTGGCATTTGTTTGTAATCGAATTGCCCAGCGATATAAACCGACGTGCGGTGTACGACCATATGATTGCACGGCAGGTTGGTGTCAATGTGCATTACATACCTATTCATTTGCAGCCGTTCTATCGCCAGCGAGGTTTTCGCCCTGGCGACTTCCCCGTCGCGGAAAACTATTATAAAAACGCGTTAACACTGCCACTTTTCACCGAGCTTACTTTTGAGCAGCAGGATTATATCGTCGCTAGTTTGCGCGAGGTGTTGCAATGAGAATTGCTGTCATTCCTGCGCGTGGCGGCAGCAAGCGCATTCCACGAAAAAATATAAAATTATTTTGTGGCAAGCCTATGTTGGCCTATTCCATTGCGGCGGCACGGGATTGTGGTTTGTTCGATAAAGTTATTGTTTCTACCGACGACGATGAAATAGCTGCGATAGCGAAAAATTGTGGCGCAGATGTGCCGTTTATTCGCCCCGCAGAACTTGCCGATGATTACTGTGTTATTGCCGATGTAATCAAACATGCGGTGGAGTGGTGTGATACTGCACTATTGCCGGTTGAAAGTGTGTGTTGTATTTATGCGACGGCTC
The DNA here is from genome assembly GCF_001922985.1 of Teredinibacter waterburyi. Lineage (GTDB taxonomy): Bacteria > Pseudomonadota > Gammaproteobacteria > Pseudomonadales > Cellvibrionaceae > Teredinibacter > Teredinibacter waterburyi. Next base: position 155,149 of record NZ_MRUH01000164.1, on the reverse strand, counting down.
CGCTTATCGCGGCGAACGACATTGTTCGTGGCTACAATGTATTTAACCAACCGGGCACCCGCTGGGTATTGGCGGTAACCAGCTTTCCATTTCCCATTCAGCGCGCGTTACGAGTGAATACGGACGATTGCTTTGAGATGATCTCGCCCGAAAATCAACTAGTTCGCTCCCAAGATTTGGAAGATTCCTATCATGACGCCGGTCAATTTTTTTGGCAGGGTCGAGCAATGGCGTTACAGCAGCATCGCGACGAAAATTCCGGTAAAAATCGGGTAGTGGTAATTCCACGGTTTCGTGTGCAAGACATTGATACCGAAGAGGATTGGCTTAATACTGAGCTAATGTACCAAGTATTAGAACAGCGGGCACTTGCTACAGCAGAAGCTCATTCATTCCTAATAAATCGCGAGGCCTCGCAAGGTGAATAAGACTTTTTCTATCGCCGGTAGAGAAATATCGGCGGCCGCGGCGCCGTTTGTAATTGCAGAATTATCCGGCAATCATGCGCAAAATTTGGATACGGCTAAAGCCATGATTATGGCTGCAGCCGCAGCCGGAGCCGACGCGATTAAATTGCAAACCTATACCGCCGATACCATAACACTTAACAGTACAAACCCAGAATTTCAAATAAATGAAGCGAGTAGTTTATGGCAGGGTGAAAACTTACATAGCTTGTACCAAAAAGCCCACACGCCCTGGCAATGGCATGCTGAACTTTTTCAGTTAGCGAAAGACCAAGGCTTAATTGCGTTTAGCTCGCCCTTCGATGAAACCAGTGTGGATTTCCTCGAATCGTTGCAGGTCCCATGTTACAAGATCGCCTCTTTCGAGATTAATCACTTTCCACTACTCAAAAAAGTTGCTGCAACCGGTAAGCCGGTGATTATGTCGACCGGCATGTCGAGCAGTGAAGAGATTGAGGAAGCAGTCGCACATTTGCGTGAGAACGGCTGCACAGATATCGCCCTATTAAAATGTACCAGTGCATACCCCGCGTCGGTTGCAGATGCAAACCTAGCAACAATTGCCGATATGAAAATTCGCTTTGGACTTCCGATTGGTTTGTCTGACCACAGTCTTGGTATTGGTGTGGCGATTGTAGCCGCAGCGATGGGGGCCGAAATAATCGAGCGACATTTTGTATTGGACCGAGACTCCAACGCTGTCGATGCGGCGTTTTCGTCAACACCCGCTGAACTTGCACAGCTCGTAAAAGAAGCGTCACAGATAAAATCGGCGATAGGTTCGGTTCACTATGGTCCGAGCCAAGGCGAACAGGACTCACTTAAATACCGACGTTCTATTTATGTTTGTCGGGATATGGAAAAAGGCCAGCTAATAACAAAAGAAGATATTAAAGTCGTAAGGCCCGCACTGGGGATGCACCCAAAATTTTACGATCACGTTTTGGGCAAGCCTCTGCAGCATGCCAAGAAAATAAACACACCCCTTTGTCACGACGATATAAGCGAATGTTAGACTTTGTCTTTAGGCTAGATGCAAATTCACAAATGGGTGCAGGTCATTTTACGCGCTGTTTGGCCGTTATAGAGGCGTTACTGCCTCGTGGCTTTAGTGTCTGTGTTGTTGGCGATATAGATCCTAGTTATCGTGAGCGACTAGCCGATACCTGTGTTGTATTACGCGGAACACAGATTCCCGACTGTAGATGTATTGTTATTGATTGGTACGGAGAATTACCAAGTATTTTCAATAACCTTGTGCCTAAAGTGAATGTAGTACTTTTCGAAGATCTTGACACTCGTAGCAGCACCTATGGTATTGATGCCGATATGCTGGTAATTAATGCCTTTGCTAATCAACAATTAGTGAGCAAAAACTTCCCCGGTAGTAAAGTTATTACCGGCCTCGAGTCGTTACTATTTCGCGAGGAAATTCGAGACTTAAAAGAAGCTGTTAGCGTTAAAGCGTTGCGGCCGCTACACGTCAATGCTGATCTCGCGAAGAATAAGTCTATTCTACTAACCTTGGGAGCCGCTCAAACCGCTGCGCAGGTTAAGTCGGTGCTCACCAAAATCGAGCAAGCCGTCGACGACACGACAAAAATAATTGTCACAGGTAACTACTCTAAGCTATCGACCCGCGCCGAAACCTATTTATTAAATAGCCTACAACAGGATTTTATTAGCTGCGTAGAGAGCGCATGGTTCGTGGTGTGCGGAGCAGGGCAAACACTTATCGAAATGACCTACTGTGGTATCCCTACTTTGGGGCTTGTGTTGGCCAATAATCAAATTAACTGTGCTAAGCAGCTAGAAACATTAGGTGTGCCGATAGTGTTCAATCTTGAAACGTTATCAGATGAGCTTCAGGTATTTATAAAAAAACGTCCTGATGAATATGGCTTTAGTAACGATCTTGGGGTTGTCGGCGCACAGGCTGTTGGCAGCCGCAGCCGTGAGCTTATAGAAAAAATAGCGCTAATGGGTAAAGCCGAGGCGCTAGGTTGATGAATATTCTGATTACTAGCGTCGCCAACAAAATCAATCTTATTAAGTATTTCCGCCGAGCGCTATTTAACGAGGGTGGCGGCAGTATTTTTGGGGTTGATAGCCAAGTCTTGGTTAAGTCGAGACTATTTCTTGACGGCTTTGAAGTTTCTCCATCAAGTGATAGTGCGGATTATTTAAGCTGGATTAAAGCGTTTGTAAAAACCCATAAAATTGCGCTCATTATCCCCAGTCGTGACGGAGAACTTTTAGCGCTGTCGACGATAAAACAATGCTTAAAAGACGACTATGCTTGCCATGTGATGGTGTCTAAATCGTCGGCACTGAATGTGTGTTTGGATAAAGAGCTGTTTTCAATCTGGTGTCAACACAATGGATTTAACACCGCCAAAACCTATCAACCAGATGATGTAACTAAAAAACATCTGCCAGTGTTTGTGAAGCCAAAGCAAGCATCAGGAAGTAAAAATACGCTTGCGATTAAAGATTGGGCCAGTTGGTGTTCGTTGCGTGAGAATCTTGATGGCAGCTATTTGATACAAGATTATATCGATGCGCCGGAATACAGTGTCGATATTTTTATAGATGAAAAGGGTTCTGTATGCAGTGTGGTGCCACGCTTGCGTGAACTTACTCAGCAGGGTGAAAGTGTTTGTGGTCGGGTATGTTTAGATCGAGACATTATCGAATACACCACCAGATTAGTTACTACGCTTGGGCTTTTAGGGCAAATTACCGTACAAGTCTTTAAGCCCGATGGCGTAGCTGATAACTCCCTGAATACGCCGATAATAGTGTCGGAAGTAAATGCCCGTTTCGGAGGTGGTTTTACATTGTCCGTAGAGGCGGGTGCCGATACGCCGCGCTACCTAGTACAGCAACAATTGGGTAAGCCAATTTCTCACCTCGATACAGTTCTACAAAATGGTTTACGCATGCTACGTATCCAGAAAGATATTATCTTTAATGATACAGCTATAAAAACCTATTGTATCGATTTGGATGGAACACTCTGTACCGAGTGCTGTACCTACCAAGAGGCTAAGCCTATGGCGCATATGGTGGCAAAAATTAATGCGCTATATGCCGCAGGTAATAACATTGTGATTGCTACTGCGCGCGGTGCCGCGAGTGGTAAATGTTGGCGTGAACTGACCGAGCAGCAACTTAAGTTGTGGGGGGTAAACTACCACAGCTTGATTATGGGTAAGCCTTACGCAGATTATTACATAGATAATAAAGCCGTCGATGTTTTGGAGTTTTTGTGAGCGATTTGTCTGGCGTTTCGGGTTCACTCAATATTCTCCACGTTTCTACTTTTCTCCAAGGTGGTGCGGGTCGTGTTATTACCGATCTTATGCTGCAACAGCAGCGGCTTGGACATCGAGTTGTCGCGGCGGTTAATGCCCGTTGCTACGAAGGTTATTGTAGCTACGAACACTATTTTTCCGAATTGGAGCAGCAGGGTATTAAGGTTGCGCAACTAGACTCGTTGTTCAAGCGAGATTTAAACCTTAACTTTTCTGCTGCCGTGCAACTCGCGAAAATAATCGACCAGGCTGAAGTCGACATTATCCACAGCCATGCCGCGATTCCTTCGCTCGTATGCCTTATGGCTATCGCAATTATTCAACGCAAAAAAGTTAAACGTAGAATACCCATAGTGCAAACTATGCATGGTTGGGGAGGTAACAAAACCGCAGAGCAAGCCAGGCTAGATTTACAAATAATGAATAGCCTAGATTCAGTTGTGTCGGTATCTGCGGCGGCGGCACAACCGCTAGTTGATTTAGGTTTCGATATTAATCGTATATCGGTAATTGAAAACGGTATTAGTGAACAACCAGTAACACCGGTTGAGCGCGATGTCCCAGTTCTAAAAGCAATAGCCGCGGCGCGACAACGGGGAGACTTTGTTGTTGCTACCATCGGCTCCTTGTGTGAGCGAAAAAATCAAAATTTGCTATTGCAAGCCTGTGCAAACCTAAATAGCCGCGATAAGGAGCAGGTGTATGGCAACAGCATGCCCTCGATATTTTATGTGGCAGTTGGTGAAGTTGACTCGGATTACGGTAGAGCATTTAGCAAAAAATTAGCGGCTTTAAAGTTAGAAACTAATGTTTATATTGCTGGTTGTATACCTCAAGCCGAAGCCTACCTAAGCCATATAGATCTACTGGTATCGCCATCACGTGCGGAGGGCATGCCGATAGCGCTATTGGAAGCGTTTAAAAATAAAACACTTTGCCTTTGTAGTGATATTCCTCAGCACCGTTCAATTGTTGGCGATAATCTACTTGGACTGCTGTTTAAGGATAACGAATGTGGTGATCTAGAAATGGCGCTCGCTCGCGCAACCGTGCTGACGTCTAATGAAAAAGAAAATATTCTTGCGAGCGCAGAGGATGAGTTTCGCCGACGCTTTACGCTTGGTCGCACTTGCGATGATTATTTGTCGCTTTATTCGAAGGTTATGGAAGGGTAGCTATTTATATGGCGGATGTCATACATCAAGCAAACACTAAGCAAACGCGGCCGCGAGGTGGTAAAGCAAAAGTCGTCATGTTTGGCGGTGGCTTAATTGGTCGACAGTTGTTGCCGCTGTATAAGAAAGTGTTCGATTTAGTTGCAATCGCGGATAATGATCCATCAAAAAATGGAAGTTTCCTTGAGGGTGTTCCGATTATATCCGCCGCAGAGATTCCCTCCCTAGAATACGATTACGTGATGATCAGTAGTACTTCACTCGCTGTAATTAGGCGCCAGTTGCTTGAGCTTAACATTCCTAACGAACGCATAAAGGACTATGACGATCAAACCATTAGAATACGCGAGCGCTTCCCTTGGGACGCATTGATATTGCTTGCTGCAACTGGGGTGACGATTGTGGCTGGGTTGATTTTTGCAACCTTTAAAATTATGGAGTTTGTGTAGATATGTGCGGTATCGCAGGGATTTTACAGCCAGGTGGAAGCGTATCTGGGCAGTATAGTACCGAAAGAATTGCCGCCGAGCTGACTAAAATGTCTTCAGAGATTCGGCATCGCGGGCCAGACGATTTTGGCCAGTGGGTTTCCCAAGATGCGCGCTTAGGGCTTGCTCATCGTCGCCTCAGTATTGTCGACCTAAGCCCGCAAGGCCATCAACCTATGCATTCGCGATGCGGGCGTTATAGTCTTAGCTTTAATGGCGAAATCTATAACTATGTGGAAATTCGATCCGAACTCAAGGCTCAGGGTGTTAGCTTTTCGTCCGAATCGGATAGTGAGGTATTGCTAGAGGCTTATAAGTTTTACGGCGATGCCTGCTTACTAAAGTTCGATGGTATGTTTGCCTTTGCGATCTACGATAATTACACCCATGAGCTGTTTATTGCGCGCGATGCCTTCGGCGAAAAGCCACTGTATTACACTTGGTTAAACGGCAATTTTTGCTTTTCCTCTGAATTAAAATCCTTGGCTGTATTAGACGGGTTTCGTCGCGAGTCTAGCGCTGGCATAGTGTCACGCTTCCTTATGTTCCAGTACTGTGTGGATGATGAAACCATCTATCGCGACGCAAAAAAATTACGCCCGGGCCATTGGCTAAAGATTAATGCAAACGGTGAAACAACAATTCATCGTTATTTTGAATTCTTACCGGGTCGCGGTGAACAACACCGCCCTGTTGAAGATGTGGTCGACGAGTTAGAAACCTTATTGGCGACGAATATCAAAAGACGATTACGAGCCGATGTAGACGTAGGCGCATTTCTATCTGGCGGGATCGATTCATCATTGGTTGTGGCCTTGGCAACTAAAAAACTTAATCACAAGCTTCAAGCTTTTACCCTTGGCTTTGAAAACTGGCAAGAATCTGAACATGAAGATGCGCGAGTCATTGCCAAGTATTTAGGCGTTACTCATCATTGCGATATGATTTCTGCCGATCTTTATAGCCGCTATAAAGATATTGGTAAGCTAGTAGACGAGCCAAATGCGGACACCTCACTGTTACCGACGTTATTGTTGAGCGAGCTGGCCCGTACCAAGGTAAAGGTGGTGTTGTCTGGCGATGGCGCAGACGAATTGTTTGGCGGCTATGGTCGCTACTTTACGGCCTTGGCTGCGGCTGAGTGTGACCTCGGTAGCTTGGGTAATCGCTACTACTCCAACCAGATATTGCCCTTTACAGAAACCGAGATAGCCAGAATTTTACCCGCCAGCGATGCTTCTACCCACGCCTATATCCGCGAGTTACGTGAGACCATGAATAGCAGTGGGCTTAGCGCGATTGATCGTATGCGCAAAACCGATATCGAAAATTATTTGCCGGGTGCGGTTTTGGCAAAAGTCGATCGGATGAGTATGCGACATGGCTTGGAAGTTCGAACGCCATTCTTAAGTATTGAGATGGCAAGGTTCGCCGAATCACTTCCCGCAGAAATGCTGGCGAATGGAGAGTCTGGAAAGTTTCTATTAAAGCGTTTAGCACTTCGCTATCTGCCCGAGCATATTGTTAACAAGCCTAAACGCGGGTTTGGTATACCGGGACGGCAGTGGGGCGAACAACAATTATTGGGGTTTTCGGCGCGAGAATTTGGTTGTGATTTGAGTGGGAATACTGCAGCAGAGCAACAAGGCAATGACGCCGCTGAAATTGTAAATGATAAATTCGGCGCGCCGGATCAGGCTTTAAAATACAGCGCCGATGCGCGGCAATGGTGGTTGGACCACGAAAAATTTAATAGCTGGCTTACGGCAGCTAAAGATAACAATAATCTTGAGCCCTATAAGCTATGGAGTTTGCTACACCTCAACAGTTATTTTTTAGAAAATAATGTAGCGCCGCCGCAGTTAGAATCAATAGTACTTTGGAAAAAGTTGGTAAATTGCCAGCATCCTGAGAACGCCCATGTGTTAGTGCTCACCCTTGCGGAAGTCGCGGCGGATGTTCGCCAGCAATATCCGACTATTACATTCGTTTGCCCCTGGCAAAGCGGTGTTTACTGCCGGGATCTAGATTGGCGTGTAGACTTGATTTCGGTTGTTAAGCATGAGCTAGCGAAAAGCACCTTTGTGTTACGCTCGCTAGCGCTGTTGGGGGCCAGTTTGAGTGGTTTACCTTATCAGCAATTGCGCGAACTAAAGCTGACTAAACTTTATGTTCATAAAGATAACCTGCTTTGGAAAGATATTTTCCCCAGTAGCGTTCAGCGAATTGGATCTAGTTCGGAGTATGCGCCGCTACTTTATGATTCCAGTAACGATATTGTCAAATCCTGCACCGGTAAAAATGCGCTGCGAGATCTCACGTTTACACTTAGTTCCGTGTTGCCGTTTAAATTGGCGCCGCCAGTTGAAGACCCATTTTTACTAGAGCGCGGCGGTCGGTTTTCGAAACAAACGCCAGCTCGAGCCTTGTCGCTTTTAACCGAGGCAAAACAGTGGCTGAACAATCGTGCACTCTACGGACGTTTTTATCGGAACCTAAAACATTTTATTAGCCAAGAATATATTCGAGAAAATACCACTGAAAGCGTGATGTTTATACTGCCATCGCTTTTTCACGGCGGCGCAGAACGACAGGCGTGCAACCTTATGGTCGCAATGAAACGCCAAGGTTATGATGTGAAGCTCGCGGTTATTTACCCCTTGGTTGGGGCCGCACGACATTATCTGCCTATGCTGGAAGCTGAGGGGATTGCGCTGCTGTCGGTCGGTGACTATCAAGGGGAAGCGGCACTTGACGAAAATAAACTGTTTTCAGATGCTGCGGCGTGTGCGCAAGTATTAAATTTACGCAGTCAAAATATAGCGCTGGTGCAGCGCGATATAGTGCCGGTCTACAATCTTATCGCACATCACAACCCAGGGTCAGTTGTCTGCTTTTTAGATATTTCGAATTGTCTTGGTGGTGTTGCAGCATTACTTGCCGGTGTACCTAAGGTGCTTACCTCGTTTCGTAACATCCAGCCAACCAGCTTCTCATTCTACGAACCTTGGTATTTCCCCATTTATCAATCTCTGCTTACCGCAGGCCGCCAACGTATGATAATGACTGGAAATTCCAATCGTGGAAATAAAAGTTATGCGAAATGGTTGGGCGTTAGCGACTCGCGTTTTCGATTGTTAAAAAATGGTGTGCAGTTCGAACGCTTTAAAGCGCCAAGCATTACTGAAATCATTTCACTGCGACAGCAGTGGAGTATTAGTGAGTCGACTAAGGTTATTGTTGGCGTGTTTCGCCTGTCTGAAGAAAAGCGACCATTTTTGTTTGTCGATGCGGTGGCAGAGGTTGTACGATCTATTCCTGATTTGCGTGTGCTGATAGTGAGTGACGGCCCATTGTTCGACGTAGTTGCCGATTATTGCGTACAGCTGGGGTTAGGTTCTGTGATTAGCTTAGTCGGCGCGGTAGAAAATGTTGCATCCTTTATTAGTTGCAGCGACGTTGTTTTGCAAACATCTCGTGCAGAGGGAACGTCAAATGTCGTGTTGGAAGCTCAGTACTTGGCAAAGCCTGTGGTCGTTACAGCGGCTGGCGGACAACAAGAAACCCTAATGGACGGCGAAACCGGCTATATCGTTGATGACGATTCCGCTACGGCAATCGCCAACAAAGTGGTCGATCTGTTACAGGATAAAAATCGTGCTCAGGCTATGGGGGATCGCGGAAGGGATTTTGTGAAAAATAATTTTGATTTAATGCAATCAGTGGAGACGCTAACGGGTTTTCTAAGCTAGCCAAGCCATTAAGTGGCGTTTGGCTAGCTTTTTGTTTTTATCGTTTGAAGTTCGTTCTCGTTATTTGTCTAACTTTTTCGGTACGCGTAAACTGTAGGTTTTGCCATTGATACGCGGGTCACTATTGTCGGAGCTGGAATATAATAGGCTATCTTTCCAGTGACAAAAACGTCCTTCGCCAAGGGTGTTGATCGATTCGAATCGTGCATGTGGGAAGCCCAAAAGAAGACCATTCTCATAGACTAATAGTGGCGATTTAAAGTGTTCGCCATCGGTGTCGGCAAATGCACTATATTCTGGCAGGTGAACTTTGTAACCAAAGCCGTCGATAGGCTGTGTAGCGACACTTATATTAATAATGTCGTATTCGTCGGTAATGTGTTGCCCAGCGCTAGGCGAGTCAACCGACCTAAGTAAAAACTCGGTGTTGCCTTCTCCCGTTACTATATCGACAACTATCATGTTGTGTTGTCTATAAAAGTGCTGAGCAATGTCACTGGCTTTAGCAAATTCCATCGGGTAACCGCCTAGCCAATCTCTTACGTCAGTCCAAAATTCCATACCACGACTTTTACTATAATCTTTGATGACGAGTAACGGGTTTTCACCTTTCGCCGCTACTGGCTTTAGCACCTGCTCCCAGGCGTAGTCGTACTCCATTTTTTCGCGCTGCTCTGGGCTTGCTTGATTGTAGGCGCGCTTCGTTTCTATCCAGTATTCCGGCGTAGGGTTTTGATACATCTCATAGGCGTAAAGTGCAATATAGAGTATGCCATCTGTTGCTAGCGGAATGGTTACCTTGTCTAGTGCTTCCCACATGCTGCCGGTGTGGTGCAGTACCCCCCAGGAATATACGATGTCGGCCTTGGGTAGGCTTTGCATGAATGCCTCGTCTAACACAGAACCTTCGGCTTGGCTCCAGTTGCGCGGTTTGCCAGCGTTACGCCAGAGGCTTTTGGTTGCGGCAACGGATTGCGGGTCTACATCGATACTAATGACTTTCTCGGCACCGGCCGCTAGGGCGGCAAGAGAGTGAATGCCACTTCCGCAACCAATATCTAGAAATATTTTACCCTTTAAATTTTCTAGCCTTAAGGTTTTCAAGAGATGCTGTTGTGCAATCGTTACACGCTTGTGGTCGAATGACTCGTCTAAAAATTGTTGCCAGTTCCGGCCAAATTTAAAATTGATATCCATGACGTTATTGTTCTCTCTAATACTGATTATTTAACCGGTGATTGTGCTCAACGTTCGTGTGTGGGTTTTTTTAACGCGGCTAATAACCTGTGAAGTATTCAGGTACACCACGCTTCTTATCGACAAATGATGCAATCAGACTAACCCCAGCGTTGTTGTTGGAAAGGCGTGGCGTCTCGATTTTACGTAAACGTGTATGCAGAAGATAGAACTCGCCTTTTTTGGGGTAGATGACACGGCGCTTAGCCTCATCAATTTCTTCAACTTTTATCTCTTGTGTGTCGGTGACTTCAATTTTATGGCTGCCCGGAATGATCTCTATCCCGCCGGTGTTACTGTCGTGGTCGGTAAGCGCAAACATAAGGTGATAGTAATCGTCTTTGATCCCGTATTCTATCGGGTTGTAAACCCTGTTTCTAAATAGATTATAGGGCGCGCAGCCGCTGGTTCGCGTCTCTATGTGCCAGCGCAAGCCTGAGCCCCACACCAGTGGTTCACAATCACAAGATGTTGCGATCGCATTTATCACATCCGAGGACGATAAAAATTGCTGCACTGGCGGCATATCGTTATGTCTATTTAGGGTTTTCGGATAGGTCGAAATCGTTAAATACGATTTATATATGTTATCGGCAATGATAGAGCTATCAACCTTAAACGGGCCTGTGTAACCGAGGGTATTAAATTCATCTGCGGTATAGGCCGGCTCTGCAAGCGCTACGGTTTGATTTTTCGTGAGGGTCTCCGGAGCAATAATATCGGTAATTCTATTGTCCGATATATCAAAATTATCGTGATCACTCTTAATTGAGTTGGTCGCCGCCTGTAAAAACTTTCTAAATACTTTTACGCCTGTTTTGTAGCGTTGCTGCCGTTGCTGAGTGTTTTTACAGTAGAGTGTGTAGCGGGCGATAATCGCTAAGTAGGCATTAAAGCTACCTTTTAGTAGTAAATAGGTGGTGGTTTGTTTGTCTTTTATTACGCGTAAGCTAGCGTAGATTTTATCTAGATCGTTGTGAATGTTCTCGCTAGAGGTTTTAGCTAAGGTTTTAGTTTTTTTAATGTGATCTAGGGTTTCATGCAACGGAATATTCAGTATCGCATTATCGCTTAGGCTATCTATTGCGTGACAGTGCTTACTTAAATCCGCGAGTATCTTGGTGTTTTTGATACCCGGTAGGGCGTCGATTGTTTTCGCGTGTTGTATAAAAGCACCATCATTTGGGTTGAATGCCTCTATCTCTGGATGCAATCCCATAAGTGATTCCATATTGGTTCGGCAGGTATCAAGAATTACCGTGGTTTCAACCCAATCGCATTTGTTTCCTTTTACGCGCATAGCAGGAGGCTGGGGTGCAGCCGCCTGAGTCGATTCTGGCGATGCGTTTGTATCGCTGGTATTGCTCAACTCGGTTGTTTTATCGGATAGGATGGGGCGATGCGTACCCACATCTACCCAGGGCGGAATAACCTTGTTTTGTTGCTTCTGTTGGTGAGCCCGTTCGATATCTTTATAAAGGCTAAGGTTGGAGTGATGCTGATGCGAGGCCTTCATGCCAAGGTCTGTACCTAGCAAATACACTTCGTGGTAACCCAGTGCTATTGCGTAGGCAAGGGCGCAGTTGCTTACGGTTGGCCCGCAGTAGCTTAGCGGCGGCTCGTCTAACTTTAATAAGTTGCCAATAAGTTCGCCACCAAGGTCATTGGGTTTACGCGCAATCATCACCTCGTCAAATAAGTCGATTACGCTCGGTGGGCAGGTGTTGAGTGTAAGCAACGTAATACCTTTGCGAAATTCGGGGGTTGAACCGAGGGTGATCCATTCTCTAATATTGAGCGTTCGCTCCATTTCGATGTGGTAGTCCGGCTTTATTCCGGCTTTATATAATGAGCCTAAGGCCGTGCCACAGGAAAATATCGCGGCGCCATTACGGTTGTTTTTGAGTTGTTCGATAACCAAGTCGAGTGAAGGGCCATTGCCCACGATATAGGCAGGGCATGCTTGCTTTATGGTTTTGCTTGTCGATAAAAGCTTAACCGATTTTTTTAGGTTAGCGTTGGTGTGCGCGAGACTGACTTGTTCGTCGTCAAAAAACCCAACCCCTGTGGCTAACTGATGAAATCCACTGATTAAGGCGTTTTTAAATTCGCGTATGGGAGCAGTGTTCAAGTGGCAATACAAAAAGGTATTGGTTAGGTTGTGCAAGCCAATTTCATCGGGAAGCAATTTAATCGCGGCAAATGCCGTTTCTGTTGAGGCGGCAATGCAAAAGCGTAGGCTTTTGTTGTTAAAGGATTGTTTGCTGATGATGGCTTCCCAGTCAATCGTGTGTAGCGACGCATAAAAGCTGTCTTTATTGGGTTCGACAATCATCAGGTTAACGATATTGTGTTGCTCGACCAGCTGCTCGGCGTGATACCCCAAGCCTAGCCCTGCAATAATCATAAAACCTATAGGTTGATCTAGGTTTGGCTTGTCCGATGTTTGCGGGTCTGAATTCGCGGGCGCTTGATTTTGGTAGCTGTCGAGTAGCTCGTTGACGAGCGGGGCGTGTATGTAGTTTGGGTTAGCGATGCCTGACTTATTGAAGTTGAGTTGCAAGCAAAAAGGCGAGGCCTTATATTCGGCTAACTGCTGCTCGCAAAATGCCTTGGGGTTAGCTGGATAGATCGCACTATTATTGGTTGCGTTTACTAAGGTTACATGCCCCTCGGGGCTAAAGCTCAGACGCAGTGATTGCGGTTGATAATTGACATATTCCGCAAATATAGCCGGAGCGGCTTTTTGAAATGCCAGCATGTTTTTATGAAATTGTGCATTCATAACTAGCTGGAGTCGTTTTAGCTCTGCTTGGCGCAAAATCTCTGCAATTGGATCGTTTGGCTGTGGTAAATCTGGGTTTGACATATAAGCTGCTCGCGTCGTTATTTTGACGATTTTCAGGTAAGTGTAGTCGTTGGCTCTAGGTTTAGCAGGTTTTATGCCGGACTTTATTTAGGCTCAGGCAGAAGAGTTTTTTTGTTACTAGCGCTAAAGGTTTAATTTTATTCGCCGATAGCGTTACTATGAAGCGATTGCTGTTAAGAACAACTACCGTTAACGATGCGGATATGACTCGGTTGGTTTGATTGTTCAGATTTTGCTGTGCAGCAATAGTGTTATCTTATTACCTAGACTTATTAAGTGAGGTCCCGTGAACGCACAATTCGCAGTAGATTCCTATGCCAAGGTCCACAATACCGCGAGCGCTAATGTTGCCTCTCCACATAAGCTTATCGATATGTTGTATCAAGGCGCTATTGAGCGAGTCGTACAAGCGAAAGGCGCGATTGAATACGGTAATATTGAGCTTCGCGGTAAAAAGATTAATTCCGCCATCTCCATTATTGGTGGTTTGCGGATGAGTTTGGATTCAGAAAAGGGCGGAGACATTGCCGAAAATCTGGATGCTTTGTACGTCTACATTCAGGGTGTTTTGGCGCGTGCACATATTAAAGCCGATTTATCTTTGCTCGACGAATCTTTAAAGCTACTAACTGATATGCGCGACACATGGAAGCAAATTGGCTAAGTTAGTTTGCCCTTTATTTCCCGCGCTTCGCGTTGAAGCGCTGCCAGCCATACACCTCTCTACCTAATTACGTCAAAACCTATAAATTACTTCATCAAACATCGGCCCATTTTGTAAGTGTCGACGCCACTCCGCTTTAATGTATAAATTGGCACCTTACGTGCATTAACCCTCTCGCTAGAACAAACCGGCAAATTTTTGCCATTTTTTATCTGTGTTAAACGAGGAGGTTGCCATGTCTGTGGCACAAACAAACGCTGCGAAAGTATTGCAGCAGCAGGGTAACGAAATATCCCCCCATCAAGTTATAGCGCTTTTGCTAAATGGCGCGATGGAACGAATTTCACAGGCCAAACATTGTGTTGAGTCGGGTAATGAACAAGACAAACTTATCTTGGTTGGTAAAATTATCGGCATTATTAATGGTTTGCGCGCTAGCTTGAACTTAGAGGCTGGCGGCGATATCGCGGTGAACCTTAATACGCTCTACTTATATATGAGCAATCGTTTGGAACAGTGCGATGACCACGACGAAATGATGGCTCTGCAAGAGGTCGGGTCACTGATCGATAATATCAAGCAGGGCTGGGATGGCATTGCCAACGAAGAAATTTTGCATTCAGCTTAATAGATCTCTAAAGGTTTGCTCTCCGTGGCCGTTAGCCTAACTAAGGGAGAGCAAGCTGAATTACTCTAACAAGTAGCTCAGTCGGCGCCCGTCGAGTTAACCTTGTGTCCTTGTTGGAGTTGTTATGTCGTCATTAGTGTCGGTCACTCATGTAGCACTGGTTCGCGCGCGGCGTGAGCTAGATAGGGCGTTCGAAGAAGGTGATTGGGAGAGGGTTAGATACTGGGATGCTCAGCTAGGTCAAAGACTCAATCGAGCCTTCGAGGACGAAGAGCGCGATACTAATGGATTAATTGAAGAGCTTGAGCGTGTGCTAAAACTTTATGCACAGATTGTATCGGCCTTGCCCGAACATGCGATTAGTCTCTCCAACCCTTTAGCTGGACGCGAGTTTTAAATTTACCGCTTTATACACCCGTGAGGAAAAGCTGTGGGTTGCCACATCTTTTTCTCGTTAGTACGTTATCTAACCGTCTTTTACTCCCGCCCCTGTTTTTTTGCGCTCGAATTCAATCGAAAAGCGTCGAACTTCTGTTATTCCTATTTACCGTTAATATTTTAATGTTTTCCGCGTCGGATATTTGACCATTGGCAGTTTGTTGACTATTAATTACTGACGGTTACAGCGTTTTAGTTATAGGTCAGAAATTAGGCGCAAGTTGGACTCGAGCTCCAACCGACTACTGATCAATCAACGCTGCTCGCCAAGGGCAAAGCGTCTTTATAGCGCTTTTATACGAAGTTGGTATCTGTGTGTAGTCGGCGATTGAGCCTAGGCTGCAACCTTTACGGGTAGATGTAATGCTTTACGATAAAAAAATTCTGATAGTTGATGATGATGAGTCGGCTCGCTATAACCTCAAGGTTATCCTCGAATTTTTGGGAGAACAAATCGATACCCTCGACTTCAATGATTGGCACGAGAACCACAATGAACCCAACCCAGATAGCGATTACAGTTTAGTTTTTTTGGGAGAGAGCCGTTCTAAGAAGAGTTTGCTCCCGTATTTACAGCGAATACGACAGTGTTACAGTGCTGTGCCCGTGGTATTACTGGGTGAGTACGAACCCGTAGCCGAAGATTGGGATCCGTTTTTACGCCATATGGTGATTGAGCGACTCGAAACCGCCGCGAGCTATACCCATCTGAATAACGTTATTCACCGCGCACAACGTTTTAACGAGGCACAACAGCGCGCGGTTAATGAAGGCAAGCAGCGCCCCAATCATTTATTCCGCAGCTTAGTTGGCACCAGCCGAGAAATTCAGTCCGTGCGCGCAATGATGTCCCAAGTTGCCGATAAGGACGTTACCGTTTTAATTGAAGGTGAATCGGGCACAGGCAAAGAGGTGGTTGCGCGCAACTTGCACTACCATTCTCCGCGTCGCGACAAGCCTTTCGTCCCGGTAAATTGTGGAGCGATACCAGCCGAGTTATTAGAAAGTGAGTTGTTTGGTCATGAGAAGGGTGCTTTCACCGGTGCTATTAGTGCTCGAGCTGGACGTTTTGAAATGGCAGAAGGCGGTACTTTATTTTTAGACGAAATAGGCGATATGCCACTGCATATGCAGGTTAAGATTTTGCGGGTCCTGCAGGAGAAAACCTTCGAGCGAGTTGGCGGTAACAAAACCTATGAAACCAGCGTTCGCATTATCGCAGCCACTCACCGCAATCTAGAAGAAATGATAACCGCGGGCAGCTTCCGCGAAGACTTGTATTATCGTTTGAATGTCTTTCCTATTGAGATGCCAGCACTACGTGAACGCGCCGAAGATATCCCGCTTTTAATTAACGAATTAATCTCACGTATGGAAAGTGAAAACCGCGGCTCCATACGATTTAACTCTGCGGCGATTATGTCGCTCTGCGATCAACCTTGGGCGGGGAATGTACGAGAGCTCGCCAACTTGGTTGAGCGCATGGCCATTATGCATCCATTTGGCGTGGTTGGCGTGCAAGACTTACCCGGAAAATATCGCAATGCATCGGCAGAAGTAGACGATGAGTTTGATGTGCTGGTGGACGAGTCTCGCAAGCCGACCATGGTTGCCGCTGGCGATATTGCATTGCTACCGGAACATGGCATCGATCTTAAAGAGTACATTGCTGGGCTAGAGCAAAGTCTTATTCAGCAGGCGCTCGATAATAACGGTGGAGTAGTTGCGCGAGCGGCAGAGCAGTTGGCTATTCGTCGTACAACCTTAGTTGAAAAAATGCGTAAGTATGGCCTACAGCGCGGTTGAGTAGTTCATCGCGCGCGCCCTATCTGCTATCATTCTCGGTTCTTTGAAGTCTTATCCCCTCATCCTGTGGGGGTATATTTATTTTAGACGTTTGTGTGGAACCGACTCATGAGCTTATCCCAAAAAGTTTTAGCCGTTAATAACGACCTTCCTATCCGTACGGATAAGCCCGTACACAGTGGTAAGGTGCGTTCCGTGTATTGGTTAACCGAGGCCGACAGCCGCCGTTTGATTGCGGAAAAAAATTACCCCGTTGCCGCTGATGCCCCTCTCGCTATTATGGTTATTAGCGATCGTATCTCTGCTTTTGACTGTATTTGGCACGGTGAGCGCGGTATGAATGGTGTGCCTGGGAAGGGTGCGGCACTGAATGCTATTTCTAACCATTGGTTTAAACTTTTTCGTGAACAAGGGTTGGCTGATAGTCATATTCTCGATATTCCACACCCATTTGTTTGGATTGTCCAGAAAGCTAAACCGGTAATGATTGAAGCTATTTGCCGTCAGTATATTACCGGCTCGATGTGGCGTTCTTACAGTAAGGGCGAACGTGAATTTTGCGGAATACAATTACCGGATGGTTTGCAAAAAGATCAAAAGCTGCCGGAACTGTTAATTACACCGTCGACTAAAGGTATTTTAAAAGGTATTCCCGGCGTGCCCGAGGCGGACGACGTTAATATTACTCGCAAAAATATCGATGATAACTTCGCCGCATTTAATTTCCGTAACCCTGCGGATATTGATTTGTACGAAAAGCTTTTAAAAGAAGGCTTTGACACGATTACTAACGAACTCGCCAAAGCCGATCAGGTGTTTGTTGATACTAAATTTGAATTTGGTTACGTAACCGGTAGTGACGGACAAGAAAAGCTTATCTATATGGACGAAGTCGGTACACCAGATTCTTCCAGAATATGGGATGGGCCGAATTATCGTGAAGGTCGAGTTATTGAAAAGTCGAAAGAGGAGTTTCGTCAGCAACTTCTAAACTATTTCCCTGACCCCGATATTTTGTTGAACAAAGACCGTATGGTGGAGCGTTTAGCGCTGGCAAAAGATAATGCACTGCCGGAGGAAGTTCTGATGCAAGTTTCGGCAACCTATACAGGTATAGCAGAAACAATTACCGGTCAAAAATTAGTACTTTCAGATAACCCGAAAGCGGAAATCTTGAGTATCTTGGCAGATCAATACGGCTTAATTGATTGATCAGCTTCGGTCTATTGTTCCCGTTTAATAAGACTGCTATTAGCGTAGAAGTGTAAAAAATCGGGGTCCTCGTCCATTCGGGAGGGGGCTCCGGAGCAGCCTAAATTAAGCCAAATCTGCGTTTTTTCAGGCTAATTGCTGGTTGGCGGTCGCCTAAAACCTCCTAAAAGTGCGTTTTGCACTATCTAGAGTCATTAAATATTCCTAATTCATATATTGATTTGTTCAATGTAAATGCTCTCGAGCCTAGTAATTGCGTTGCTGTTTGGCGTCAAAATCATTATTTTTGTCCCGATTACCTATTCCTCTTGTCACCGACCCTACGCCAGTGCTGCCGTTGAATTGACAATGAAACGGTGTCTGTACACAATCGAGGCTGTCAGAAGTAGAAGCCGCTTTTGAGTACTTACAGGAAATAATAATAAATACTTTGAGTAAGCCTGTTGTAAAACCCTACTGCTTATTTCTATTACCAGTAGTAATTCCAGTTTTTTGCAGAGCTTTACCCATGCTAAAAACAGTAGAGTCTTTGATGATCCATTAGAGCACTTCAAATCGTTATGAATTTTCCTTAAGAGCCGTTTGATGCTTTTAAGCGTGAACTCCTATCGGATGTTTTTTTGTATGTATTGGTTGTTGTCTGAAGTAGCCAACGGTTACCGCCTCTGATGTCTCCCATTACCCTGTACAAGGTAGGAAATATAATGAGTATGAAAACAATAAAAATGATTGGCGCCGGCGCCATGATGATGGCGGTTTCGGCCGTATCATTTGGTCACGGTTTCGTTGATAGTCCTGGAGCTCGTAACTACTTCTGTGGCGCTGTAACTAAGCCAGACGAAGCGGCTAACGGTACTGGACAATACGCCGTATGTGCCGACGCTTTCGCTGACGATTTTAACGGTGGCTATCAGTACATGAGTGTTTTGAACCACCACGGTGGCCGCAAAGATCTCGGCCCATCAACTACAAATGTTTGTGGTTTTGATAGTGAAACTTGGGACGGCGGTCGCACTCCTTGGGATAACTCTATCGATTGGCCAGTAAACAACATCAGCTCTGGTGACTTAACTTTCTCTTGGGATATCAGCAACGGTCCTCACTTTTCAGATACTTCTGATTTCCGTTACTGGATTACAAAGCCTGGCTTTACTTACCAGATCGGTGTTGATCTGAAGTGGAGCGACTTTGAGGACACAGCTTTCTGTGATCTCCCATACAGCTATTCAAACCCAGGTGCATCGCCCGCTATCTCTAAAGATGAAGGTGCTGCTCACTTCTACACCACCTGTAACGTTCCTGCTCGTTCAGGTCGTCACGTGATCTACGCTGAGTGGGGCCGTTCGGCTTCTACTTTCGAGCGTTTCCACGGTTGTATCGACGTTCAGTTCGGTGGCGGTAACGGTTCAAGCTCTTCAAGCAGCTCAAGCTCATCTAGCTCGTCTAGCAGCAGCTCAAGTTCATCTAGCAGCTCAAGCTCTTCAAGCAGTTCTAGTTCTTCCAGTTCTAGCTCTTCAAGCAGCTCAAGCTCTACTAGTGGCGGCGGTCAGTGTGCCGAGCAGTGTAAGTGGTACCAAGATGACCCACGTCCTGTATGTGCTAACCAAGACAGCGGTTGGGGATATGAGAATGGTCAAAGCTGTATTGGTCGTACTACTTGCGAAAGCCAAAGTGGTTCTGGCGGTATAATCAACAGCTGTGATTCTTCCAGTTCTTCAAGCAGCAGCTCAAGCTCATCTAGCAGCAGTTCTAGTTCTTCAAGCAGCTCAAGCTCATCTAGCAGCAGCTCTAGTTCTTCTTCAAGCAGCTCAAGCTCGTCTAGCAGCAGCTCAAGCTCAAGTTCTTCCGGTAGCACTGGCGGCACTTGTAGCTGGTATGGCTGGAATGTACCTGTATGTTCCAACACTTCTAGTGGTTGGGGTAACGAAAACGGTCAGACATGTGTATCTCAATCGGCTTGTGACGCTCAGTAATTTGAGTTGACGCAATTCGTTTGATCATATGATGATCAGGGCCACGGATGGCCCACTTCATTTTCACAACGGGATTCCCCGTATCTTAGAAAACGTGTTCAATCAGTTATAATTCCATTTCTTTCTCTACCTCCTCGATATTGGGTGTTGTGTTCATGGCCGTTAAAAACCCTAAGTTCATCCCGTTGCTTCTCACTGGTGTTGCAATTTGTATTGCTGCCGCCGTGGGTTACAAATCTCTGAGTGATAAGGCACCGTCTGCCGACGCAGAGGCAATTGAAGCAACTGAGCGTTTTTCCGATGGTCTTGAAGAGGTCTTATCCCAAGCAAAGCAGGCCTTAGCGGACGAAAAGGCTAATGAGCAAGCCGCTAATGTCAGTACCGCAATTTCTACGGCTTATACCGACACTGCTATGAGCGACCGTACAGAGCCACAAACGGAACAAGAGAAGCGGCCTGAAGATCGCACGCCTGAAGAAATTCGAGCCGCTGTTCAAGCTGTTGAGACCGAAGTGTTTGACAATGCCAACCGGCTTTTCGAAGAAGAAGAGGTCGACTTAGATTGGGGGCCCGACTACGAGCAGAGTCTCTCGGATATGTTTGTCGAGTTTGACGGCTTAGATCGCGTTAGTGTTAGCGAAATTCAGTGTCGTTCAACCATGTGCCAAATTATTGTGTTCACCCCGCAAGGTTATGATGCGGACTATTTCACCTCAGTATTTTACGAAGCATTAGGCGCGTATCAAGGTGGTGAACTAAAGACGACCGCAGCGATTGCGCGCAATATGGCGAATGGTATTACCGCTGTTTACGTAAGTCGAAAAAATCATACGCTCAAGTTCTATTAAGTCTGCAGTTCGTTTAGCGGGGATCCAGCTAAGTTCAAGTTACGCCAATTAATGTCAAAACACTTTGCTTGTCGAGCGAAATAGACAAGCGTCAAGAACCCGACTTAATAGCGGTTCGAATCTTTCTCTCATCTCCAAGTTTCTGAAATATAAGCATAAAACCAATTGGCATTGCGATTGCAATGACTCTCCTAAAGTCGCCAACTGCGACAGTTAACCGTCAGGAGATCAACCACGTTGGTTAGAAATGCCTATATGCCTTCTTCGATAGAAACTAAAACTCCAGTAGACGTACCGCCTGCAGCGCTTAATTCCGCGGTCACGTTTTTCAATGAAACCTCGGCGCAGTTAAGCCAGTCCTATCACTTGCTTG
Organism: Teredinibacter waterburyi; assembly: GCF_001922985.1. Taxonomy (GTDB): domain Bacteria; phylum Pseudomonadota; class Gammaproteobacteria; order Pseudomonadales; family Cellvibrionaceae; genus Teredinibacter; species Teredinibacter waterburyi. The sequence continues at coordinate 133,903 of NZ_MRUH01000164.1, read as the reverse complement.
AAAATAGGCTCTCGGTGTTAACGAAGGAGCTTGATGAAGTCTCGGCGGAAAAAGAGCAAGAGCATAAAAGGAATGCAGAGCTGGCTACGAGGATGCAGGCATTGCTGGATTTTCTGCCCGGCGGTGTAATTGTTTTGGACTCTAAAGGCATTATCGTTGAGGCTAACCCTGCTGCCGATAGCCTTTTGGAAACCCCCTTGCAGGGGCGTCTTTGGCGCAAGGTTATTGGCGAGTGCTTCGCCCCGCGTAACGATGATGGTTTAGAAGTTTCTACGCGTTCTGGTCGTCGTATTAGTATTGCTACCAGCTCGCTGATGAGTACAGCTGATAGTGCTGCACAGAGTTCTGTCGACGGTCAAATTATTCTGCTTACCGATCAAACCGAGACACGTCGTTTACAGCAGTGCGTCAGTCGCTCAGAGCGATTATCGGCGATGGGCAAAATGGTTTCCGCGCTCGCACATCAAATCCGCACACCACTGTCGACCGCAATTTTATATGCGGGGCATTTGTGTGAATCAAAATTAGAGCCGGCCACGCGCTCACAATTTTCACAAAAGTTATTGAGCCGCTTACAGCACATGGAACGCCAGGTACGCGACATGATGTTATTTGTAAAAAGCGAGTTGCCATTAAATGAGTTGGTTAGTGTTCAAGAGCTCGAAGACAGTTTAAAAGAGGCGGCGGAAGTGCCGCTAAACAGCCAAGACGGCGAAGCCCATTGGCAAAACGACTGTGAAGAGCTAACACTTAGATGTCATCGCGATGCACTTGTAAGCGCTTTAATGAATCTGGTGAATAACGCCCTGCAAGCCAGTGGCGAACCCTACACCTTAATATTGCGGTTTAGGCGAGAAACCAACAGACGCGGCGAACAACTATTAACCATCGCGGTAATTGATCGAGGGCCTGGTATAGAAGCATCTCAGCTCGCCAAGGTTACCGATCTGTTTATGACCACCAAGGCTCAGGGAACCGGTTTGGGATTAGCCGTCGTTCAGTCTGTAGCCAGGGCGCACGGCGGCTATTTTGAAATTCTTTCTGAGCCAGGCCGCGGAACCCTTGCCCGTATTTGTATTCCCATCCATTCCGATAAAATCGAAATCGCTCAGCCGACGTCTGATCAAAGTGGAGAGCACTATGAGTAGTCACGCAACTAGCTTGCAGCAAGCCGCCAGAGTTTTGGTTGTTGAGGATGATACCGACTTGCGCCAAGCCCTTGTCGATACCTTGGCCCTTGAAGGGTTCTCCGTTGAGGACGCGGCCAGTGCTGAACTTGCGCTGGAGCTTTTGGCTGCCGGCGGACAGTTTGAGATGATTGTATCCGATGTCAATATGGGCGCACTGAGTGGCCATGACTTGTTACAGCAGGTAAAACAGAACTATCCACAAATCCCCGTGTTACTTATCACCGCCTATGCGAGCATTGGTGATTCCGTCGATGCAATGCGTAATGGAGCTGCCGATTACCTAGTCAAACCTTTCGAACCGAAGTTGTTAATCGAAACCGTCAATAGGTTTATCGGTCGCGGCGTATTGCGTAGTGATGAACCAATCGCCGAGGCCGCATCGAGCCGCGAGTTGTTGCACTTGGCACAGCGTGTAGCGCAATCGGATTCGACCGTCTTATTAGTCGGTGAGTCAGGCACAGGTAAAGAGGTGTTAGCAAAATATATTCATCAACATTCGCCACGCGCGGGGCAGCCGTTTATTGCAATTAACTGTGCAGCAATTCCAGAAAACATGTTGGAAGCTATGCTGTTTGGTCATGAGAAGGGCGCCTATACCGGAGCCTACCATTCGGCTCCAGGTAAATTCGAACAAGCCAATGGCGGCACTATATTGCTAGACGAAATTTCTGAAATGGATATGAGTTTGCAAGCCAAACTGTTACGCGTTTTACAGGAGCGTGAGGTAGAGCGATTGGGTGGTCGCAAGAGTATCCCGCTAGATGTACGCGTCATAGCCACCTCTAACCGCAATATGCGCGAGCAGGTGATGGCGGGTAAGTTTCGTGAGGATTTGTATTTTCGTTTGAGTGTGTTGCCATTACAGTGGGCACCGCTACGTGATCGTAAAGACGATATTTTACCCTTAGCGGAATCTCTGCTTGCCCGTCACGCCAGCAAACAGCATCGCGCCGGTGTTCGTCTTGGCCGAGACGCCGAGCAGTTAATGTTACATTACCCATGGCCTGGTAATGTCCGCGAGCTGGACAATGTGATGCAGCGCGCGCTTATCTTACAAACTGGGCATACCATTGGTGCCCGCGACTTAGGCTTGGATATTGGCAATCAATACAGTGAGAAGCCTTCACTGATGCAAGCGGTTGCCGACATTACCCAAGCCAGTATATTGGGACAGGTACAAGCTGCCAGTACCGACAGCGGCGCACACCTCCAAACCGACGCCTATTATTCTCAGAGAGGGTCTGACGGGCGTGACAATCTTGCCTATAGTCATACCGGTTCGTTGGCGCCTGCTGCGGGAGATTCAGCTCAAACCGGTGCCCCGCAGTTAGATAAAGATCTAAAAAAACGAGAGTTTGAAATCATTTTACAGACACTACGCCAGGAAAATGGCAGCAAGAAAAACACCGCTGAGCGTTTAGGTATAAGTCCGCGAACTCTGCGTTATAAACTTGCTCGCCTGCGCGATGAAGGCTATAGCCTATCGCCAGCAACGGTGTAGATAATTGCTTTTTGCTATAAGTTTTGCCCAGAACAATGCTCTTAATATCTTTTGGCTATCGATACCAGTTTTACAGATCAAAAAAAGTATTCCCTTTTTAAAAACTTTTGGTATTATCCGCTCAAACGGCGCCAAAAATAGTGAGCTTATATTACACTTTAAGTGAACTAGAAATTTTGCAGTATTTTGGTGAGTGTCATTCATTTGTCATAGAGTAGACGGAGGATATCCCAGTAGCCGGATTCGCTTTCGGCGTGTTGTTCCTAATTCCTTTTTTAATCGCACTGCCTGCGGAGTATTGATTATGGGTGTTGAGGTTATCGATCGTTCTTCTGAACTGAATAACGTTGTACTTGAAGGTGCCATTGAACACGAGCTCGATGGTGAACAGCAATTTAAATCGGACGGTTTATCCCTAGATGCGCGCCGCCGATTGGAAGACAAAATTGAAGAAATGAGACTTCTTCGCGAAACTCAGGAATTTGATTTTGATATCTAAGTAGCAATATTTTTAACGAACTCTATTTCCATACAGCTTTATAGATATTTATGTAAAGCAACTGCATGTAAAGAAAACTAAAAAGCCTAGAAGAGCTTCTTCTTGGCTTTTTAGCTTTCTATTTCTAAGCGATAGCTTGTTTCTGTTTTATTACGCTTTCTTATCTATGGGTTTTACTCCCGCTTCATCCCCTCACTGATTTTATTTTCTCTCAGATAAACAACAACATCCTTGGTCACCCGCGCCGCATCAGCCAACTGTTTGTCCTTGCGGTTTTTTCCTTAGGACTTTTCTAAGTAACTTTTTCTATAACTTACGCTTAATTATTGCCTCGTGATAGTTGCCTGATAATTGTGTTCATAAAAGCGCCTAACGTTTGGCGTGCACGGCTTTGGCGTTTGGCAACATCGCAGCAGTGTATCGGCAAGGTTTCACCTCTTTTAAAGTGCGCGGCAGTTTCTGGCCCACTTTGTGCAAATCTAGTTACCAACGGGTAATCCGGCATAATTTTGACAGGCAGAAGAATTCCAGGCGGACGAAAAAATGACAGATCGAATGGACATCAACCGTTTACTCCTAGAAATGCGTTCACTCAAACAGCAAACCAATGCATTTGGTGCGGGCGGCATGGCCGCAGCCGATCGTGTTAACGGCAACACTGGGCTGCAGCCGGGAGCAAAAGTCAACGGCCCAGCATTTGGCGACTTGCTACAGCAAGCCGTGGGTAAAGTGAACGAGGTTCAACAAACCTCCAGCTCTATGAGCGCCGCTTATATTCAGGGTGATCCAAATGTTGATGTGACTGACGTGATGATTGCATCGCAAAAAGCGGGTGTTGCCTTCGATGCAATGGTGCAGGTCAGAAACAAACTCGTCGAAGCCTATCGAGATGTTATGAACATGCCAATTTAACCATTGGTTAGACTAATCTTGAGCAGTCGCGAGGGCGCAGCTCATCTATACAAAGTTAGCGTACAAAACTACCGGCAACACCTTCCTAAGACTGAGATTATTCGAGAAAAAACATGGCAAATTCTTTAGCGGCAGATGGCGGTACAAGCGACCTGATTGAAGGGTTTAACAACCTGAATATTGTACGGCAAGCGGGCTTGATGATTGGCTTGGCCGCGAGTGTGGCAATTGGCTTTGCGGTAGTACTTTGGAGCCAAGGTGAAGACTACAAGCCGCTCTATGGCAGCTTAGACCGTTTGGACTCTGCCGAAGTGGGCCAGATTTTAGATTTTAATGAAATCCCCTACAAAATTGACGGCGCTTCTGGGGCTTTGCTCGTGCCGATCGATAAAGTACAGAAAGCGCGTATCGTGCTTGCCGAAAATGGCGTGCAGGGCGACAAGACGCTAGGTTATGAATTGCTAGACCAAGAACAGCCACTCGGCACCAGCCAATTTATGGAGGCAACTCGCTACCGCCGTGGTCTTGAAGGCGAATTGGCGCGTACCATATCCAGTATTAGCAGCGTGCGAGCCGCGCGCGTACACCTCGCCATTCCAAAGCGCACCGTGTTTATACGCGACGGCCGCGAGCCCAGTGCATCGGTATTCTTAGAATTATTCCCAGGTCGTCCGATCACGCCTAAGCAGATAACTGGTGTCGCCAACCTTATTGCTGCCAGTATTCCCGAGCTGGATGTGGAAAACGTTACTATCGTTGATCATCGTGGCAACCTCTTATCGGTTGGCGTAGAAGATGAGCGCCTAGTGGTAGCGGCTCAGCATCTGGATTATTCACGCAAAGTAGAAAACGATATTGTTCTCCGTATTCGTCGTTTGCTATCTCCGGTAGTTGGTCAAGCTAATTTCAAAACAGAAGTCTCGGCGGATATCGATTTTACCGAGATTGAAAAAGCAGAGGAAACGTTCAACCCTGATTTACCCGCCGTTCGCAGTGAGTACACCGTAGACGAACAGCGCGTAGGTGCCGGTGGCGCTGGCGGCGTTCCTGGGGCACTAACTAATCAGCCACCCGCCGGAGGGCAGGCGCCTGAAGTGGCCGCTCGCGGTAATGCTGACGCAGGTGGCGGCACACCATCCAATAGCCGATCTCAGGCAACCCGGAATTACGAGCTGGACCGTACCGTTAGTTACACTAAACATGAGAAGGGGCGGTTGCGTCGTTTAACGGTCGCGGTAGTGGTCGATGACAAAAAAGTTGTCGACCCTGCCACAGGTGAAATTAGTTTAAAGCCTTGGACAGAGCTAGAGATCGAACGACTGTCTATACTGGTGAGAGACGCGGTAGGTTTCTCTGCTGTGCGTGGTGATAGTGTCAATATTTTGAATGAACGCTTTATGCCGTTACCTGAGATGGCCGAGCAGAGTGAACCACAGATCTGGGAGCAGGAGATCTTTCGTCAGGCGGCGAAGTATCTTGCTGGGGCAATTATTATTGCCATTCTCGTGGTCGGCCTGTTACGCCCGGTTCTAAAGAGCTTGGCTGGCGCGGGTAACAAATCGAAAGAAAATGATGAGGCGAGAGAAATGGCGGCCTTACAGGCTGCTGGAATCGATTCTTTTGACTCGCTCTCTGATGAGACAGTGACCTTAACTGGCGGTGATGCGCTGGCGTTACCCAATCCGGAGGAGAGTTACGAGCAGCAACTAAACGCTGTTAAAGGCCTTGTCGCCGAAGATGCCGGCCGAGTAGCCCAAGTTATTAAACGTTGGATAAACGAAGAATGAGTGCAGCCCAGAAACCAGTAGGTAAAGATGGCAAGCCCGAGGTCAAATTAAGTCGCGTCGACCAAGCCGCGATTTTATTGATGACCTTAGGGGAAAACAGCGCAGCCGAAATTCTAAAGCACATGGGGCCTAAAGAAGTACAGCGGTTGGGTACGGCAATGGCACAGCTTAATAACGTCCAGCAATATGAAGTTGAAGTGGTGCTGGCAAACTTTATGGAAGAAGTGCGCACCCAAACAGGCTTGGGTATGGGCGCTGACAGCTATATTCGAAATATGCTGGTAACGGCCTTAGGTGAAGATAAAGCCAATGGCTTGATTGACAGAATTCTTTTGGGCGGAAATACCACCGGTTTAGATACCTTAAAGTGGATGGACGCACGCTCGGTCGCCGATATAATTCGCAATGAACACCCGCAAATTCAAGCCATTGTACTGGCTTATTTAGACCCAGATCAGTCCGCTGAAATTATTAACTATTTCCCTGAAAAGGTTCGCTTAGATGTGCTGATGCGGGTTGCGGCGTTGGATACGGTGCAGCCCTCAGCACTGCAGGAACTTAACAATATTCTTGAAAAGCAGTTTTCCGGTAGCGCGGGATCACAAACAAAAGATATGGGTGGTTATAAAACTGCCGCGGAAATCGTTAATAATTTGGATAGTTCCATAGGTAGCGAGTTGATGGATTCTATTCGTGAAGTCGACGAAGACATGGGTACACAAATCGCCGATTTAATGTTTGTTTTTGAAAATCTTCGCGACGTCGACGATCGTGGTATTCAGGCATTATTGCGCGAGGTTTCGTCAGACATATTGATTCTTGCCCTGAAGGGGGCCGAAGAGGTGTTGCAGGAGAAAATATTCGGCAATATGTCTAAACGTGCAGCCGAACTTCTACGCGATGACTTCGAAGCGAAAGGGCCTGTTAAGGTATCGGAAGTGGAGGGCGCACAGAAAGAAATTCTAACCATTGCGCGTCGTTTGGCTGACGCCGGTGAAATTGTATTAGGTGGCGGTGGTGAGGAGATGCTGTAAGTTCAGCTAAACATGATAGATACAAAGAAAGTAGGCGATGGTAAAAAATCGACCGATGCGTCAAAAAATCCAAATCGTATTCCTTCAAACAGCCTAGGCAGCGACGAAGTTGTCAGCGCTTGGCAGCTTCCCCGTATGGGTAATGGCGGAAAAATCGTAAAGAGTGCTGGGCGTGAAGCCGGCGATAAGAAAAAAAATCCTTCAGTAGAATCCATCGAAGATATTTCCAGTAAAGTAAAAGCCAAACCGGTAACCGCGGACGAGCTCCAAAAAATTGTCGAGCAAGCACAGCAAGAAGGCTATGGCGAGGGCTTCAAAGAGGGAATGGAAAAAGGCCTAGCGCAAGGGGAAGAAAAAGGTCGCAAGTTGGGCGAGCAAAAGGCCTATGAAGAAACTAAAGCAAAGTTAGAGAGCGATAGTGGTCGTCTAGCGGCCATCGCAGAGCAATTGTTCGAGCCGATGCAAGCTCAGCAAGAAAGCATAGAAAATATTGTGGTCGAGATGGCTTTGAGCCTCGCGAAGAAAATAATTGCCAGCGAACTAAAACAATCCCCCGACGCGCTTTATACCATTGTTAGCAGTGCGCTCAGCGCTTTACCGCAGGGTTCGGCCAATATTGTTGTGTATCTTAATAGTGAAGATGCGGCATTAGTTGCTGACTATATTCCGGCAGAGGATCGCGACTGGCAGGTAAAGGTTGATGCAACACTTAGTCACGGTAGTTGCAAAATTGAAACTCGAGATAGCTTGGTAGAGTATCGGGTTGAAGAGCGTTTAGAGGAATATATGCAGCGCGTTGCGGACAAAGGCGATGTGAGTGCTGACGCCTTGCCCGAGGTTGAATCTTGGCGCGAAGAAAAAAATTCCGACAGTACCGCTGCCGAAGACCATACCCTTGCCAGCGGCGAATCGGTTGAAGATGACGATGAGACTAGGCTAGCCAATGCCAGCGCAGCAGAAAAAACCAGCGAGGCAGATGATGTCAGCACTGCCGAGGAAACTGATTCACCTATCGACCCGATAGGCACATCGCAACACGATATTGAGCCAAGACAATGACGACTCCACACAACACTGGACCATCGTTACTCGATAGAATGCAAAAGTATCGACAGTATGATTTCGTTTCCTCCAGTGTGAATGCCAGTGGTCGCCTAACCCGAATGGTGGGGCTAACCCTTGAAGCTGTTGGCCTCAATGTGTCGGTTGGTCGCCAGTGTCGGGTAGTGGTGAGCGGCGACAAGGAAATAGAAGCTGAAGTAGTTGGCTTCCACAACGAAAAAACATTTTTAATGCCGGTGCAAAAAGTCGAAGGTTTGCGCCCCGGCGCGCGCGTTATTCCAGTAGAGTCTCACAAAAATTTGGCGATGGGTGACCATTTAAAAGGCCGTATTGTAAATGGCCTTGGTCAACCGTTAGATGGCAAGGGAACCGTAACCGATGATACTAAAGTTGATTTGGAACCCAGCGTCATAAACCCACTGCAGCGCCACCCCATTAGCGAGCCTTTGGATGTTGGTATTCGCGCAATTAACGGCTTATTAACCGTTGGCAAGGGTCAGCGTATTGGTTTGTTTGCTGGTAGTGGTGTTGGTAAAAGTGTACTAATGGGGATGATGACGAGGTTCACCACTGCCGATATTGTAGTGGTAGGTTTGATTGGTGAACGTGGCCGCGAAGTTAAAGAATTTGTCGACCATATTCTCGGCGAAGAAGGTTTAAAAAAAGCCATAGTGGTTGCCGCACCTGCCGATGAAGCGCCACTTATGCGGTTGCGCGCCGCACAATTGTCCACTCGTATCGCCGAACATTTTCGCGATCAAGGCAAAGACGTGCTGTTACTAATGGATTCGCTTACGCGATTCGCACAGGCGCAGCGGGAAATATCGTTGGCAATTGGCGAGCCGCCAGCAACTAAGGGTTATCCTCCGTCGGTGTTTTCGAAAATTCCCGATTTGGTGGAGCGCGCAGGCAATGGTGACGAAGGTGGTGGTTCAATTACCGCGTTCTACACGGTGTTAACTGAAGGCGACGATCTACAGGACCCAGTAGCGGATGCATCACGAGCTATTTTAGATGGTCACATTGTGTTGTCGCGGCAACTCGCGGAGGAGGGAATTTATCCCGCAATTGACGTGGAGGCATCGATAAGTCGCGTAATGCCTAACGTGTCGTCGCCGGCACAAATGCAGCAGGCGCAAAAATTTAAACAGCTGCTCGCGCGCTATAAGGCGAATAAAGATCTTATTGCAATTGGTGCCTACGCACGTGGTAATGATGCCGAAATCGATATGGCAATCGATAAAAAGCCAGAGCTTGTTAATTATGTTTGCCAAAACATTGGAGAAGCTGCGCCCTATTTAGAAAGTTTAGCATCGCTCGAAACGCTAATTTTGCCCACCTTAACGAATCAGTCGTCCACTGCGGGAATACAGCCAAAGCCCAATATGAACAATACCGCACAGCCGCAGGCGACGGCTAGCGGCCCATTAACCGGTAGACACTAGGCGTGGCGCAGTTACGCTCAGCGCGGATGAAGTTGGTGGTTGATCTGGCGCAGCGAGCCGAGGACGAAAGTGCCAATACACTGCAGGTTGTACGCGCTAAATTACAGCAGGAACAAACTAAGCTTGCCGAACTTGAAAATTATTACGGCGAGTATGAAAACCGATTTAGCGTTGAAATGAATACTTGTAGCGTTGCTCAGCTGGTACAAACACGCAGTTTTCTACAGCGGCTTGCAATAGCGTTAGAAGGGCAGAAGCAACAGATCATAGCCGTCGAGCGCACCCTGGAAGCTTGTCGCAACGAGTGGCATAAGCGGCACTTAAAACACAATTCATTAAAAGATTTGGTCGCGCGCTATCGCATCGAAGAAGCACGTGACCGGGATGTGCTCGAACAGAAGATGCTCGACGAATGGGTATCGAGTAGGCCCAGTCAAAATAGCTAAGCGGTTAATTGGTCATCGACAGGCAGCAACGGTAACGCACTGCTCGATCATCTTCCTTCATTAAAATCTCACCTTGTAAACTCAGATGACGGTAGTCACCCTCAGCACTCTTTAATCGCGCGTTGGTTACTAAGGCTTTGTGCTGCCCGAGACTAGAGGTAAGTTCGCGTCGTAAACGCGGCTCATCGTCCGGGTGTACGCGATCAAATATTTCCATCTTGCGGTAAATGTGCCGTTCTAACTCAGTGGTAAACCCCAGTAGTTCAAGTGAACTATCGCTCCAGTGTACATCGCCTTTTTCCAGATCCCATTCGAAACAGGGTAGTTCTTGGTCATTACCTCCACGACCAAAATGGGAGACGTCGGTGTCAGTCTTTTGTAGCTGTTCACGCAGTTGGGCAATTTCTAATTTGTGGCTATAGCCGTAGGTTAGGGTATCCATAAAGCTGGTAAAACTGGTGAAGCTAGCGCCGTGTTGTGTTCTATTTCGCTTGCCATAAATGGACAGCAGGCCCCAGAGTTTGAGCCCGTTAAAGACGGGAAAATGTACCGCCGTATCGGGTTCGTCTGTAAATTTAGAGGTTGCGGCAACGGGTGGGAATAGATCTGGGGAGCAACACATACTCACGTCATTGTTACTGGTAGTAGTTGTAACACCGTGCTCAAATATTTTTTTGATTTGAAGTTGCGCTTCACCGTCGGAGTTTGTCGACAGGCGCGATAGAAACCCGTATTCCATAAATTCGCTAAAGAGCGGAACGACACTCATCAATTCATCTAGCCCAGAATTGACAATTGCTTGGGCGATATCAATACCGCAGTTTAAGAGGGCACTGGTGTAGTCGGTATTTTTTAGAACCTTGAGATAAGGGGGCGGTTGTTCGTCATTGGCAAACAGTGGGCGATCAAAGCTGGTGTGTACTTCTTGCGCTAGCTCGCTTTGCTCTGCTTGATTTGGCAGGCATAGCGTAGGTGCGATGGTGCAATTGCTCGCCGACAGCGAGTTGGACTCGGCCATAGATTCTGCAAGGGTAACGCAGCGTTGCCCAAGAATATCTAAGTTTTGATCGATAAAGGGAGTGCTCGGTGTAAGCACTCGCATCAGTCGAATATTATCAAAAGCAACAATATCGAGTTTCTCCAATTGGTCTGGAGCCGACTCTTCCATGCGTTTGATAAAACCCATTGCGGTGGGCCCAGCACCAAAAATAATACCGCTGGCCGTGTAGTGCTTCGCTAGATATTCATTCGCAGCAGCGAGACCGCCGCTATAGACCGTGTTGTCAGTGCAGATTAGTTGGGCTGTTTTACTCGAAAGCCTTGCGCACTTACTTAACTCGACGAAACGCTCGTAGCGTTTACGTAAATCATATTGGGTGATGTCACCTATATACAGGAGGTCTTTGTGCCCCTGTGTTTGCAGGTAATCGTATGCCAGCTCCACCCCTTGTGCGTTATCACAGGTCACCACGGGTACGTCTAGCGGAAAGTAATCGTGTGCCACAGCGATTACCGCTATCCCCTTAGCTTGAGCGTATTCGATCAGCTTTGGGCTAGCGGCGTTGCGGATAAGAACAATGGCATCGTAACGGTCGAAGCCGACAGGTAACTGATAGTTGCCAAAACTATTGCTGCGTATAGCGGTGAACATATGCCCTTTGAGAGCACAAGCGCGGCGGATATGGTTAATGATTTCGCCCATATAATCACCCTGAAGAAACGGTGTGATTGCAGCAATATGAAGACGTTTGTTCGAGTGACCAAACATGTCAGATCCGATTCGTGGATTAGGTGTGTAAACAGAAGAGGAGTTTAGAAATGGAATTGTCGCAGGCATTGTGTGCTGTGGCTAGCACTATTTATGGCGCATAAAGAATCTGGCCATGAAGGTGCTAAACAGCCCGAGAAACCTCTGGTTGGCACATAAAATACTATTTCAATCCCTCTTTATTACTTTAAACGCACAACTTCTATTTTTAATGCACTTGAGTATTAAAGGAGATCCAGATCCACAGATCTAGAATTGTGTAATGATTTTTTATCGCCAACTTGCACATAACTTTTACTCGCAACTTTAAAAACTATGTCTAGACTTATGAATACGTAATCTTAAGAGTGTTGTTGCCAAAGGAGAAGGCCCATGACCTCCCGAATAGATTTTAGACTTCCAGAAAATATGACCATCGCCACGATTAACAGTCTGCACGAACAGTTTGAAGCACTGGTCGACAAGACGGATTGCGATGCAGTCGTGCTCCAAGGTGATGCGGTGGCTAGAGCCGATACCGCCGGTATTCAATTGTTGGTCGCTTTTATTCATGCCTCGCGGGAACGGAAAATTGCCATTACTTGGGACCACCCTTCAGAGAAACTCTGTTCGGCCGCAGCGTTGCTTGGGCTTGATAAAACGATCGGAATTCATTGATACCAAAACACCGTCTTACCCTATCTACCGGAGTAGATCTCTATGGCAAAAATACTCGCAGTTGATGATTCGTCATCCATGCGACAGATGGTTAGTTTCACTTTAAAAGGTGCAGGTCATAGCGTAATTGAAGCCGCCGATGGCGTCGAAGCCTTAGCTCTCGCCAAGTCTGAGAGCGACGTAGATCTTGTTCTTTCAGATATTAATATGCCGAATATGGATGGCATTACACTAATTAAAGAATTGCGCCAGCTACAGGCCTATAAGTTTACGCCGATATTAATGCTGACCACCGAGTCTGGTGTAGACAAAAAAACTGAAGGTAAAGCGGCGGGAGCAACGGGATGGATCGTTAAACCCTTTAATCCAGAACAGCTACTAGCCACGATTGGTAAGGTGCTTTAATCAGTGCTGTCGCGCTAATGAGTTTGTAATGGAACTGCTCGATAGTGCCGATTTTGCCGTTTTCCAGAAATTGAATTTATTAACTAGCGAAATACTATGAGTATTGATCTTTCCCAATTTCACCAGATTTTCTTTGAAGAAAGCTTCGAAGGTCTGGATGTAATGGAAACCGCGTTAATGGATCTCAATCCAGAGGACCTCGATAGTGAAACCATTAATACAATTTTTAGAGCTGCCCATTCAATAAAAGGTGGTAGTGCGACGTTTGGGTTTACTGCCGTCGCCGAATTTACCCATGATTTAGAAACCATATTGGATCAGGTTCGTGAGCGACAGCGAGCCATCGATAGCGAAGATGTAAATCGCTGTTTGCTGGCGGTCGATTGCATGCGTGAAATGCTCTCTCTTATTCAGGCCGAGCAGCCATCGGAAACGCCTCTGTCAAAATCGTTGAAGCTACAGTTCGCGGAAATGCTAAGTCATAAAAGCCAAGTCTCGAGCGGCAGTTTAGTCAGTGACGAACATCACCCAAGTGAAATGACTTCCAGTGAGCATCTACAACCTACCAAAGCGAATAGAAATAGCCTCCATAACTGGAATATAGAATTTATTCCAAATTTAGAAATGTTGAAAAGTGGCAATGATGCGGTACGTATAATTCGTGAGCTAGAAGGATTGGGGCGGTTGCTTAAAGTCGATTGTACGGCTGACCTTCCGAACCTCTCGTCGCTAGATGCTGAGCGTTGCTATTTGCGTTGGCATATTGAACTGGAGACATCCGCAGCAAGAGGTGCGATTGAAGAAATCTTCGAGTGGGTTGCTGATGACTGTGAACTCTATATTAAACAGGCGGATAGCCTAGACCATTGGCGAATAACATTTCAGCCTGAGAACGGTATTTTACGTACCGGCAATGACCCCGTAAAAATGTTTTCAGCGTTGCAAGATTTTGGCGAGCTAAAGGTGGTGTCGAATCTAGCTGACCTCCCGTCACTAGCGCTAATGGACCATGAATGTTGTTATCTGAAATGGCAGTTGGAGCTGTATTCCAACACCGTAACCGACGCTGATATTCGAGATATTTTTGAATGGGTGGAAGACGAGGCAAAGATTCTTGTTGAAAATCTAACGCTATCCGATCAGACGGATGCCGAAAATTTGAGCGCAGTTGCGTTAGCTAGTAGTTCTGCGCTAAACGACAGCAATGTTGCAAGTGTTGCTGCCCATGAAGGTCAGCTTTCCGCATTAAAAAGTGATACTCAATCCAGTAAGCAACCAAACAAAAAAAGTGCAACAGAATCGAGCTCGATACGAGTTGGTATCGATAAAATTGACAACCTAATCAATATGGTTGGGGAACTGGTTATTACTCAATCTATGCTCGGCCAGTTGGGTGGCGAATTCGATCTTGAGCGACTGCCGCAGCTGTTAGCGGGCTTGGGGCAGTTAGAGCAAAACACCCGTGAGCTGCAAGAAAGTGTTATGCGTATTCGCATGCTGCCAATCAGCTTTACCTTTAGCCGATTTCCTCGAATGGTGCGTGATTTAGGTCAAGCGCTTGGCAAGGAACTGCATTTGGAAATGCATGGTGAAAATACTGAACTTGATAAAACAGTAATGGAAAAAATTGGCGACCCCTTAGTGCATCTTGTTCGCAACGCAATTGATCACGGCATCGAGCTGCCCAGTGAGCGTTTGGCAAAGGGGAAATCTGCCGTTGGTACTATTACCCTTAATGCCTACCATCAAGGTGGCAATGTGGTGATTGAAATTTCAGACGATGGAAAAGGACTAGATAAAGACCTTATTGTGGCCAAGGCCATTGAGAAAAATATTATTACGGAAGTGGAGGCGACGACACTCTCCGATGAGCAGGCTTTTGATTTAATCTTCCAGCCGGGATTTTCGACAGCTCAGCAGGTGAGTGATCTCTCTGGTCGGGGCGTTGGTATGGACGTCGTAAAGCGTAATATACAAGCCTTAAATGGTGCCGTCGAAATAACCTCGCAGCCAGACAAAGGCTCGCAGATAACCATTCGGTTACCCTTAACTTTAGCCATACTTGACGGACAGCTAGTGCGTGTGGGTAACAATACCTATATTTTCCCACTGGTTTCTATTGTCGAGTCGTTGCAATGTAAGCGAGAACTGGTGAGTAAAGTTGGTAACGGTTGTGACGTATTTAAACTGCGAGAAGATTATGTGCCAATTGTTGCTTTATACAAAACGTTTAATTTAGAGCCGGATGCACAAGATCCGGAAAAATCACTGTTAGTTGTAGTCGAATACGATGGCGATAAAGTTGGCGTGGTGGTCGATGAGTTGTTGGCACAGCAACAGGTAGTTATAAAAAGTTTGGAGCAAAATTATAAACGTGTGGAAGGCGTATCTGGAGCCACCATTCTAGGTGATGGAACCGTAGCGCTAATACTAGATGTTAGCGGAATTGTTAAATTGTCCGGAGGCGAATTTGATAGCGCAAAAGCAGCTATTCAGCGACTGCCGGATGTCAATAATCTAACGCAAAAACTCGCAGGTTAGGTTGAGGTAAGGTTATGCAAATACCGTCTAAATCAGATATATCAAATTCGTCCGTACCGCAAAGTGCTCAGGTGATGAATACCACCGACATGAATGCGCACGAGAATGATCAGTATCTAACGTTTATGATGGCGGGCGAGGAGTACGGCGTGGATATTCTTTGCGTTCAAGAAATTCGTGGATGGGATTCGGCAACTCCGATTCCCAACGCTCCTCCGCACGTAAAAGGCGTAATCAATTTGCGCGGAACGATTGTGCCAATCATTGACTTGCGCCAGTGTTTTAATATGCCGGCAATATCCTACACACCTCTCACAGTCGTAATCGTTTTAAAAGTTCAAACTTCTTCTGGCAGCCGAATTATGGGTATTGTTGTCGATGCTGTTTCCGATGTCTATGCTTTGGCCGCTAGCGATATGCGAAGTGTGCCAGATTTGGGGAATGCGGCTAACGTGGAGTTTATACGTAGTCTAGTTAGTGTTAACGACAAAATGATTATTCTCTTGGATATCGATAAGTTGTTAGTGTTGGATCAAGTTCCCGCCTTGGTTGATGGGGCTTTCACCGACAGTTCAATTTCTGGCTAATATGTGGGTAACTATTTCAATAGCTGCTGTTGTTTTATTAGAAAACAATATTCCCACCTTTAGGTAATATTGTTTTACATTTAAATGGATATAGAATTATGGGTACTCTACTTTCACTATTTGGTTTTGGTAAAGGCGAATCTCGACGTGCATTGTCAGATAAATTGGATGCGGTTAATAAAACCCAAGCGGTTATAGAGTTCGATATGGCTGGCAATATTATTACGGCGAATGAAAATTTTCTCGCGGTTATGGGGTATAGGTTAGATGAAGTTGTTGGTCGTCATCATAGTATGTTTGTCGCCCCAGAAGAGAGTGCATCGAACGAGTACCGTAACTTTTGGGGCGATCTAAATCGTGGCCAACATCTGAGTGCTGAATTTAAGCGTGTAGGGAAGAATGCCAAAGAAATTTGGATTCAAGGCTCCTACAATCCACTTGCTGACGCTAATGGGAAATACTACAAGGTTATCAAGTTTGCAAACGACATCACCCAGCAAAAAATGCAAGCGATTGAAAATCAGAGAATAGCCAATTTAGCTAGTGCTCTAAAGCTGTGTCAGGCCAATGTTATGTTGGCTGACAATGAGCTTAATATCGTTTACATGAACGACACGGTAGTTGATATGCTTAAAGCCAACGAGGCGACAATTAAGACTCAGCTGCCATCGTTCAGTGTTGATAAGTTAATCGGCACTAATGTTGATTCCTTTCATGTGAAACCTTCGCATCAACGCGGTGTTCTTAAGGCTCTAAATAGCCCTTTCAAAACGAATATTAAAATTGCCGAGCTAACCTTTGGTTTGATCGCATCGCCTTGGTTGGGGCCAGATGGCGAGCGTCTTGGAACATTAGTCGAATGGGAAGATAAAACTGAGCGTTTAGCCAAAGAGAGCGAATTCAAGCGTGTAGCGGATGAAAACGCGAGAGTAAAATTGGCGCTCGATAGTGTTACGGCAAATGTAATGATTGCCGATACCGACAATAATATTATCTACTTGAATGAAGCCGTAAATAAAATGATGGCAGAAGCTCAAACGGATATTAGAAAAGAATTGACCAGTTTTGATGTAAGTAAAATCAAGGGTGCCAATATCGATATTTTCCACAAAAACCCCGCGCATCAACGTGATTTACTCAAGAACCTTACGGGTACTTACAATGGCAATGCGCGCGTTGGCGGTAGAACCTTCACCGTAATTGCAACACCGATCGTTGTTAGCGGCGAGCGTCTAGGAACCGTTGTTGAGTGGGCGGACCGCACTGCAGAATTGGCAATTGAAGATGAAATAGATCGTTTAGTCGCGGCTGCAGGAGAGGGGGATTTTAGTCAGCAAGTTGATATTCAAGGCAAAGACGGATTTTTTCTCAAGCTTGGTCGCGGCTTAAATGAGTTAGTTAGCACTACTGAGGTTGCCGTAAACGATGTGATACGTATGCTTGGTGCGATGGCACGTGGGGATTTGTCTGAGCGTATCACGCGTAATTATTCGGGCGCCTACGGACAGTTAAAAAATGATGCCAACGCAACGGCGGATAAACTAACCGATGTTATCACGCAAATTCGAACCTCGGCACATACTATTATGACGGCGGCTGACGAAATTGCCCAAGGCAATGCCGATTTAAGCCAGCGTACCGAAGAGCAAGCATCGTCGCTTGAGGAAACGG
The DNA here is from genome assembly GCF_001922985.1 of Teredinibacter waterburyi. Taxonomy (GTDB): domain Bacteria; phylum Pseudomonadota; class Gammaproteobacteria; order Pseudomonadales; family Cellvibrionaceae; genus Teredinibacter; species Teredinibacter waterburyi. Next base: position 116,398 of record NZ_MRUH01000164.1, on the reverse strand, counting down.
CATCGAGCATGGAAGAGATGACATCCACCGTACGCCAAAGTGCGGACAATGCAATTAAGGCGAATCAAATGGTATTGGATGCGCAAGTTAAGGCGCGAACAGGCGGCGAAGTTGTCGGTAGGGCCGTGCAGGCGATGGAAGAGATAAATCGTTCCAGTAAAAAAATTAGCGACATTATTGGTGTTATCGACGAGATAGCATTCCAAACCAATCTGTTAGCGCTCAATGCTGCGGTAGAGGCTGCGCGGGCGGGTGAACAGGGCCGAGGCTTTGCGGTGGTTGCCGGAGAGGTACGCAACCTCGCGCAGCGTTCGGCGGCGGCTGCGAAAGATATTAAAGATCTTATTCGAGACAGTGTTGCGGGTATTGAAGATGGCACTGGTTTGGTCAACGATTCCGGTGAAACACTTGCCGAAATTGTCGCCAGTGTTGAGCAGGTAACCGCGATGATCACGGGTATAGCGGAGGCTGCGCGAGAACAGAGCTCGGGTATAGAGCAGGTAAATACCGCCGTAACTCAGATGGATGAAATGACACAACAGAATGCTGCTTTAGTAGAAGAGGCGACAGCGGCGGGTGAGTCCATGGCTGATCAGGCGCGCAATATGAATCAAATAGTGTCCTTCTTTTCTGTACTAGGTGACACGGTTGGCGGTGCTGCGACTACCTATACTAGCGGCGCAGCGTCGAGAGCAACTCTAATCAATACCCCGAAGAAAAGTAGCTCCAAACTGAATTCCAATAAAGCGGCTGGCAGCGATGAGGAATGGGAAGACTTTTAACTACCATTAGATTCTATCTCGGTATTTTCAGCGACGGTATTGATGCTTTAGTGGGGAATGCCGAGGATTCGTTCCGCTTTGCAGCACTAAACGTATTCAGTTGTGTCGATTTTTGAATGGTGTTGTGGGGGTTCTTGAATAGTATTGAGGTGGTTATTGAATAATCCAGCGCAACGTGATTTTGTCGATCGCGAATTTCCAATGACGGATAAGGACTTTGCTAAGATAAAGTCACTTGCATATCAATTGACCGGTATTAGCCTTTCTGATCATAAAAAAAATATGGTTTATGGCCGGTTGTCGCGTAGGCTGCGCAAGTTAAATATTGCTACATTTTCCGATTATTGTGATCGAATTGAGTTTGATCAAGGCAATGAGAGTCTAGAGTTCGTAAATTCTATAACGACCAATCTCACCTCTTTTTTTCGGGAAAACCATCACTTCGAATTCCTTAAAAGTTTTGTATTAGCGGATTTGCAAAGGTGTAATGCGGTTAGTAAAAAAATTCGCATATGGTCTGCGGGTTGTTCTACCGGAGAAGAACCTTATTCTTTGGCAATGGTTTTAAAAAGCACCCTAAATTTACGCGATTGGCAAGCGAAAATTCTCGCGACCGATCTCGATAGTCACGTCTTGGAAAAGGCAACGGCGGGTGTATACGCAGTGGAACGCGCGGAGAATATACCCGAAGTCTATCGCCGCTACCTTTCACTTGATACATCTGACCAGTTTGTTCGAGTGAAGGATTCCATTCGAGCGCTAATTACCTTTAAGCAGTTGAACCTCTTGCATGGCTGGCCAATGAAAGGCCCTTTTGACGTGATATTTTGTCGTAATGTTGTGATCTATTTTGATGTTGAAACCCAGAGGCGTTTGTTCGATCGCTATGCGGAATTGCTAAAAGTGGGTGGCTACCTATTCATAGGCCACTCGGAGAATTTACACAATATTTCTACTCGATTTAAATCGCTCGGCCGTACAGTTTATCAGCGTGTCGAATAGCGCGCTATTGCATACCTCTTTAGTGCCGTTTGCTATGGTTATATAGATTGAGTTTTCTATTGGTTTTATTCATTATTTAAAAGCACGATAGGGGAATTATGATAGATATAAAATGTGAGCTAGTTCGTGGTTGAACTTAGTAAACCCTATATCCCCACTCGGCCGTTGAAAGGGTTTGAACATATAAATCGATATTGGGATCGCGCCTTAGATATTCCCGCTGCAAAAATATTACCTGGTGAATGTTATGTTAGCGATCGGGGGGAGATGGTCGTAACCGTCTTGGGCTCTTGTGTAGCTGCCTGTATTCGCGACAAGGTAATCGGTGTTGGTGGTATGAATCATTTTATGCTGCCAATTCAATCCTCGGAAAAAATGATTAGTCGAAATTCTGCGGTCAATCCTGAATTGTGTTATGGGAACTGGGCTATGGAATACCTTATTAATGCCATTTTAAAGTCCGGCGGACGTAGAGAAAACTTGGAAGTTAAGTTATTTGGTGGCGGTAAGGTTCTCTCTTGCATGACAAAAATTGATATAGGTGCACGTAACATCGAGTTTGTTTTGAACTTTTTAAAGCAGGAGAAATTGCCGGTAGCAGCAATAAATGTGGGTGATACCTGTGCCCGTAAGGTTTTGTATTTCCCTGATACGGGGGCAGTAAAATTGAAGCGATTGCGCTCGCTTGCTAATCAGACAATAGAAAAACGTGAGCAGGCGTATTTTGATTCTATGCGAAAAAATACTTACGCTGGTGATATCGAGATTTTCTAGATCATAAATACTTTTTAATTATCAACTTTGGTAGAGCTGACAAGCGTATGAATGGGTCTCCGGTAAAGGTTCTAATTGTAGATGACTCGGCTTTAGTTCGAGCTGTTCTACAAGAAGTACTTAATGCAGATCCACGTCTTCGCGTTGTCGGCAGTGCGGCAGACCCCTACGAAGCGCGAGAACTCATTAAGCGTTTGCACCCAGATGTGCTAACGCTCGATATTGAAATGCCGAGAATGAACGGCATCGCGTTCTTAAAAAACCTGATGCGTTTACGGCCGTTACCGGTGGTGATGATTTCTACGCTTACCCAGCAGGGTGCTCCACAAACACTCGAGGCGCTCGAGCTAGGCGCAGTTGACTTCGTGGCTAAGCCAATTAACGACGATGCCGGTTCTCTCGATCGTTATAGCGCCGAAATTGTCGAAAAGGTTTATGCCGCCGCTAGCGCAAATATTGCCAGCCAGCCTTACTCTTCGACCATAGATAAAGCTCGCCCGTTACGCTTGACTGTTGCCGAGTATAAAACGCTTAAACCAGACTTTGTCTGTGTGGTTGGCGCATCGACTGGGGGCACAGAGGCGATTAAGGAGCTCGTTGTTCGCTTGCCGGAGAATTCGCCCCCAATTCTAGTTGCTCAGCATATCCCCGCGGAGTTCAGTGCCTCGTTTGCGCGCCGCCTTGATGGGCTATCTGCGGTTAAGGTGGTTGAGGCCTCCGATGGCGAACCAGTGCAGCCTGGCAGCGTTTATATTGCGCCTGGACACTCGCATTTACGTTTGGATCGTTCCACGCACGGATTGGTTTGTCGGCTGGGCAGAGATGCTGAGATTAATCGTCACCGGCCTTCAGTTGAAGCTTTATTTGATTCGCTTGTGACCGTCACAGCACAGGCGAACAAACTAAATCTAGCTACGAATACAAGCGCTAATATCGGAGCGAATGCAATTGCGGTTTTGTTAACCGGTATGGGAAAAGATGGCGCCGAAGCGCTGCTACGCTTACATCGTGCTGGGGTGGTAACTGTGGTACAAGACGAATCTTCGAGTGTGGTCTGGGGGATGCCGGGTGCTGCGGTAAAGCTTGGCGCCGCGAGTAAAGTATTGGCGCTAGATAAAATTAGCCGCTATATCTTAGCGGAAGCTTTTTTCTAGCCCGCTATACAAAATTATCCTTATATTAAAAATGGTCTATCCTCTATATAGATACTTTTAGTTGAGTGTTTTTAAGTGACCATGCGGGCTTTTAAACAAAGTTTTAGCTAGCCTGGCGTTTAATTCATCTTTATGTGTGCTGGGGGAAGCGCGACTTAATTCCTATTTTAGTCGTGCCTAGACCATCTTATTATTTGTAATCTAGAGATATAACTATGAGCATAAATGCAAAGACAACAGGTGATGGAAAATCACTCACAATTGTTATTGATGGGCGCTTTGATGCGTCCTCACTAAATGATTTTCGTCGCTCGTACGAAGATGTTGATGCTGCGGGGCTGGAGTCTATTATTGTCGACTTGCAGAAAGCGATACATCTGGATAGCTCGGCACTGGGGATGTTGCTGGTGCTGCGCGATTTTGCCGGCGGCGAAAAGTCACATATCTCAATTGTAAACTGCAGTCCCGAGGTCAGAAAGATTTTTACCATCTCAAGCTTTGAACAGCTGTTCACAATTCAGTGATAGCTTTAACCCATAGAGTTTGGGAGTAATGGTGACAACGGTTAAAAATTCAGCACTTACAGTGCTTATCGCAGAAGACTCGGCTCCGGATCGCTTAATTCTTGAGTCGATCGTTAAAAAGTCCGGCCATATTCCTGTGGTTGCTGCTGATGGTGCGCAGGCCGTGCAAGCCTTTGAGAAGCACCTTCCCGACATTGTATTGCTGGATGTATTAATGCCCGTTATGGGAGGGGTTGAGGCTGCAAAGATTATTCGCGGTCAAACTCAAGATACGATAGTCCCCATTATTTTCCTTACTTCCCTCAGCGACGATGAATCGCTGGTTGAATGCATAGAAGCGGGTGGCGATGACTTTTTAACTAAGCCCTATAACCGGGTTGTTTTAGAGTCGAAGATTAAGGCGTTAACGCGTGTGCGTGAAATGCATAAAACCATGGTGCGACAGAAGCAGACGATAGAGCTTCACAACCAGCACCTTATCCGCGAGCAGACAGTCGCTAAGCAACTTTACGATAAGATTGCACACTCAGGTTGTCTCGATTTAAACATCATTAAGTATTACATGTCGCCCCAAGCCGTTTTTAACGGCGATGTGTTAGTCGCCGAGGTTGGCCCCGCCGGTAATATGATGATCCTGCTCGGTGACTTTACCGGTCACGGTTTACCAGCTGCGATTGGCTCTATGCCGCTTGCTTCAACCTTCTACGGAATGGTGAGAAAGGGCTTTTCGATGCTGGATATTCTCACTGAAATAAACTCTAAACTTCACGATATTCTACCGATCGGTTTTTTTTGTTGCGCGACCTGTATCGATGTGAATTTAGACAAGCGTCGTTTAAAAGTATGGAGCGGCGGTATGCCGGACTCTATGCTTTATAAGGTTAGTACCAACAGTTACGAAATTATTAAAGCAAAGAATTTACCCTTAGGGGTTCTTTCCGAAAAAGAATTCAAATGTCAGGAGATGCGTTTGCCACTGGAACCTTGTGACCGTTTTTTTATGTGGTCCGACGGTATAGTTGAAGCACGCAACGAAGACGGTGAAATGTTTGGCGACGAACGCCTGCGGCGCTTATTGGAACGAAGGCCCGGATCACCGGGTTTGTTCGACGAAATCATCGGCCAGGTACATAACCATATCGGCACATCGGATAAAGACGATGACATCTCCGTTATCGAACTAGATGTACAGCACATTCCTAAGCGACCAGCAGCTGACGAAACGAAGAAAATTCAAGAAGGGCATTTGCAAGATTGGGCTTTCTCTTTCTACTTGGCGACCACAAGTCTCGAAAAATACGACCCATTACCGCTAATTATTAATCTTATTAACGATGTGCCCGGTCTAAAGGAGCGCAGTTCCACCCTCTATACGGTGTTGGCAGAGTTGTATGCAAATGCGCTTGAGCATGGTGTTTTGGGGTTGTCGTCGGAACTCAAAGCGACTCCTTCAGGGTTCGCTGAATTTTACGATCTTAAGCACGCGCGATTGAGTGCCTTGGATGAAGGCAATATTGAGATAGATCTTCAGCACAAGCTTCACCCAGACGGCGGAGAACTAACGATACGAATCCTCGATTCCGGAGCCGGCTTTGACTTTACTGCTCGTGAGGCAGAGTCAAAGGTCGAGACGACGAGCCCAGGCCAATCGGGCGATTCGTTGAATTTTCACGGCCGCGGTTTTGATTTGCTAGAGAGTATCTGCGATCGTATTGTTGTGCACCCGCCGGGCAACTGTGTGGAAGTGGCGTTTGTGTGGAAGCGCGATGACGTTCTTTGATATCCAGAGGCGATTCCTGGGTACGCCGTCGCCTGTACCGGCATCATCTTACGCTTTATCCAACAAATTTTTGGTAGTCATTATGTTTCAAGGTAGTCGTTATGTCTGATATTTCTTACGATCTCGATCTTACGCTTATAGAAGGCTTACGTGAGCTGCTTGAAGACAAGTTTGCTGAGTTGATTGAGACCTTTAAAACCGACAGTGCGCGTCGCATTGCGCTTATTGCGCGTGCGGTACCAGCACAGGACCTGGATGTGGTTAGCCAAGAGGCGCACGGGTTAAAAGGTAGTTGTCGCAACCTTGGCGCTAACAGCCTAGCCGCTATTTGTGACCAGATGGAGCAGGATGCTAACGCTGGAGACGCTAGCCAAATGGAGCAATTACTTACCGCAATTGAGCAACAATTTGCCGCTATTGCCGCTGTTATGGATGATTTGCTCGAGTACCCAAACAGCGACTAAACGCTGTACCCCAGAACTATCAACGACTTCCCGCCACTATCTAGCTATAGATCTCTTGCTGGCATAGCACTTGCAAATCCCTCTACACATTTATTCAAATTAACGAATCGTGCCTGCCAGCAATGTGTTTTTGCGGCGGCATTGGGTAATGAGGTGCTAATGCGTGCTCCCCTGTTAGATATCGGCAACAGCAACGACGTGAAAGCGTCAAAAACTATCGAACGAACGAAAGCAGCCTCTCTGGATACAAAGCCAGTGGATAGCTCGGCATTTGCAAACTTGGTTGATCGCGAGCGAATGCGGATGACCTCGTCGTTGCAGCTATCAGGCACGGCCGAAAAAACATCTGGGTCTTCAGCTTCACAAGAACCCAGCGAAAAAATAAATCGGAATAGTTCTGCGCGGTCTGAGCAGGGTGGAAGAGCGCCCACGTCGGCCGCGGAAAAACGTCGTTCGGAGTCGTCAGAAAGCGACAGCAAGCCAGCCGAACCGAATGGTTCGGTTAACGCAACGGGTAATGACGCCGTAAAAGCGGCGGAGCAAGGATCACCCAATAGCACCGTTGGGGATGACTCCAGAACAGCGTCGGACCAAACTGATCCCGCTAATCAAGCGGGCGCACAGACAGATTCATCAGCCGATACCGCAACCGATGCAACAGACGAAATTGTTAGCGCAGGAATATCCGTTGAAACGGCAGTGGAAGATCTGCTGCCAGAGTCAATCTCCACAGTGGTAGCCGGTGTTGCTGGCTCCGAGCAGGCAACGGCGGAAACACTGTTGGTGGCGGTTGAGGAGGGGGACGCTGGAATTGTTGCATCTGAGCTGTCGGCCAGCGGCTTAATTACGCCTGTAGCTACAGGTACAATTAACGCCAATATCGCCGCTACTACGGCGGTTGCGGCAAATTCGGCGCAAGCTCCGGCGGCATCAATTTGGTCGGCTACGACCACTGCGCCTGCCACCTATAGCGCGGCCGACACCACTCTAATACCGTCTATTGATCAAGCGATGACGGAAGATAGTACTGCAACAACGCTCAGCTCGAAAAGCCTGCTATCGACAGGAGATTTACAGCTAGGCGCCAAAACTGCCGGTACAGCGCAGATGAATCTATTAGGCTCGTCTGCCGACAGTCTGGAAAGCCTTGAACATTTTAGTCTCGGTGATCTAGATACCGATAAGAGCGCCGTCAAGAAAATGACGGATCTTTCGGGTTTCGGTCTCGGGACGTCACCAACGGCGAATACTCAGGCCAATGCTCGGATGCAAATGCCGGTTACGATCCGCTTTGGGCAGCCCGAATGGGCGGGAATGGTCGCCGAGCGCTCGGCGATGATGGCGGCGCAAAAAATTACTTCTGCAGAATTACGCTTAGACCCTCCAGAGCTAGGGCCGCTGCAAGTTAGAGTAACGGTCAATGCTCATGATCAGGCCAGTGTCAATTTTGTTAGCGCTAACCCGAACGTGCGCGAAGCCTTGGATCAAACGGCGTCGCGACTGCGTGAGTTGCTTGAGCAACAAGGGGTAGACCTTACCGATGTGAATGTTTCCGATCAGTCTTCGCAGCAGCAACACTCCGATGAACATGGCGGCGATGGGCACTCGGACCGCGGTACTCAGCCCAGTCATGAGACTGCCGATGCCGCCAATACGGATGAAATAGTGCATACCGCAAGTTACGGAATTGATCACTACGCATAGACGCCGACTTTGCCGCGAGCACTTCGTTTTGGGTAATGGAAATATCGATTGGTTGAGCGTGCTAGTTGAGTTGGGGCCCCTATAAAAAACACCTACAGACATCGTCTGTAGGTGTTTTTTCATTTCTAATCCGCACATTATTTTTTAATCTACTTAAAAAACTCGGCCGAGGCTCTGGCAATCGACTACCTTTATCTCATGGGTGGTGACAAGAGCTTGGCATATCTCTTGCTCACTAGTGATTTAGGTGTGAATAGAGACGGAAGTTTGACATGGCCGACGACGACCAAAATACAGAGCAACCCGCGGCGGAATCTGGCGGCAAGAAAAAACTCATTTCTTTAATTATTCTCGCCATTGTTGTGGCAGCAATGTCCGTGGGCGGAACCTTAGCGGCACTGAAATTTTTGGCGCCGCCAGCGGCACAAGACAGTGAAGCGACCGCTGAAAGTGATCAGCTACCACCACCAGCTCCGGCGATTTACTACCCCCTTAAACCCAGCATACTTGCCAATTTTGAATATCGTGGTCGACAGCGTTACTTGCAGTTGGATATTACCCTGCTAATGCGTGAAGACGATGTGATTGCAGCAATCGAAACCCATATGCCGATGATTCGCAACGGCCTGAACATGTTAATCAGTGGGCAACTATACGAAGAGTTACAAACAGCCGAAGGCAAAGAAATCTTACGGCAGCAGTGTTTGCAGGAGATTCAGCGTCTACTGCAAAAAGAAATAAACAAACCTGGTATAGAGCAAGTGCTCTTTACCAGTTTTATATTGCAATAACTTGAGGTAGACCGTGCAAGATTTACTCTCCCAAGACGAGATTGACGCGCTCCTACACGGTGTCGATGACGGTGATATTGATACCGAAGGTGATAATGATCCCGGTGGTGTTAAATCCTATGATTTAACTAGCCAAGACAGAATTGTACGCGGGCGTATGCCCACACTGGAAATGATCAACGAGCGTTTTGCGCGCTACACCCGCATCAGTATGTTTAATCTTTTGCGTCGTACGGCAGATGTCTCGGTAGGTGGAATTCAAATCCAAAAGTTTGGTGAGTACGTGCACACCCTGTACGTGCCCACTAGCTTAAATATGGTGAAATTTAGACCCTTGCGCGGTACGGGTTTAGTTATTTTAGATGCAAAGCTCGTCTTTAAATTGGTCGACAATTTTTTTGGTGGCGACGGTCGTCATGCAAAAATTGAAGGTCGAGAATTTACCCCCACCGAATTGCGTGTGGTGCAAATGGTACTTGAGCAAGCATTTGTAGATCTACGTGAAGCTTGGCGAGCGATCAAAGATATTGAGTTTGAATATATTCATTCGGAAGTTAACCCGTCTATGGCGAATATTGTTAGCCCGAGTGAAGTTGTTGTCGTGAGCACCTTTCATGTCGAGCTCGACGGCGGCGGTGGCGAGTTACATATCACCATGCCGTACTCAATGGTTGAGCCAATTCGAGAAGTTCTAGATGCGGGTTTGCAATCCGACACTGATGAGCGCGACGACCGCTGGATTTATGCGTTGCGTGAAGACGTAATGGAAGCGCGGGTTGAGCTGGAGTGTGATGTTGTGCGGCGAGAAATTAGCCTGCGCGATATTGTCGACTTACAGGTAGGCGATATTATTCCAATAACCCTACCGGATTCCCACACAGTCACCGCCAATGGTGTACCCATGTTTCGCGCCCTTATGGGCCAGCGTAACGATAATCTTGCATTAAAAATATTAGGTCATGTTCCCCGCCCAGATATAAAAAGCGGGCAACCGGTAGGAGAGAGTAATGAGTGAAGATGATGTAGATCAGGACAATATGGCCGACGATTGGGCGGCCGCAATGGAAGAGCAAGAGGTCACGGATAATGCCCAGACGATGGAGCTCGACGAGTTTGATCAAATTTCTAAAGGCTCAGCTGGGAATCCTGATCTAGACGTTATTCTTGATATTCCTGTCAATATCTCAATGGAAGTTGGGCGTACGTCAATTACCATTCGCAACCTGCTGCAATTAAATCAAGGTTCGGTTATCGAGCTGGATAGGTTGGCAGGCGAACCGCTCGATGTTCTTGTAAATGGTACGCTAATTGCCCATGGCGAAGTTGTTGTTGTCAACGAGAAATTCGGTATTCGAATGACGGATGTTATCAGTCCGTCAGAACGTATTAAGAAACTTCGTTAAGGCCCATAGCTATGTTTTCGATTCGCGCTTTTCAGCGTATAAAACCTTTTCCGCTGTATTCAAGATTTTGTTTGGCATTCGTACTGTTTGTTAGTGCGAGTATAAGTGTTAGCGCGCATGCCGAAGCCAGTGCTTCGCCATCTATTGCTGTTTTTGGGCGTGTAATACTTGGGTTAATTGTCGTTACTGGTTTTATTCTGCTGTTGGCGTGGGCCGCAAAACGCATGGGCTATGCCGGCACGCTTAATAATCGCAATATGCGTGTGCTGGGAAATTTACCACTGGGGCCACGTGAGAAGGCCATTTTGGTTGAGGTAAATGGCCAGCAAATGTTGCTCGGTGTGGGTGGCGGTAGCGTGTCTAATCTTTTTGTTTTCGATATGAATAAAGTGGCTGCAGTAGAGGCTAAGCCGTTTACCTCGGCGAAACAGGCCTCAGCGCCAAACGACTTATCATCAGTCGACTCGTCAACCGAAGGTGCGAATGAATCATCGCCAGATACCCATAGCCACCCTAGTTTTGTAGGTACAGCGCCGAGTCCTAATAACGACAACTCGACGAATAAAAGTGTTGGTGATTTTTCTGCGCAACTGAAAAAAATATTGGGACAGGGTTTTAATAAAGCATGATCAAGCTAGAGCCCATTAAAGTAAATAATCTATTGCAATGTGGTCGATTGTTTGCGGTCGCAACACTTCGCTTACAGCTAATTAAAGTTGTCGTTATTTTACTTTTGTCTGGCTTTAGCCTGAGTAGCTTTGCTCAAGCGGTTGACCCGGCCGGCGGTGACGGTTTAGCGATTGCGGACATGATGTTGGGGCAGGGCGCAGAAGGCTTTAAACCCATTAAAGGGATGCCGGCGGTAACCGTTACCACCAATCCTGATGGCGGCCAAGAGTACACCGTAACCCTACAAATTTTGTTCATGATGACGGCGCTCACCTTTTTGCCGGCCATCCTGATGATGATGACGTCTTTTACTCGCATCATTATCGTGTTTTCAATATTGCGCCAAGCGATTGGTTTGCAGCAGTCTCCCTCGAACCAAATTTTGATTGGCCTATCGCTTTTTCTAACATTATTTATTATGTCGCCGGTGTTAAAAGAATTTAACGATACCGCACTACAACCTTATATCAACGAGCAGATTACTGCGCGTCAAGCGCTCGATATAGGCCAAAAGCCCTTTCGTAAATTCATGCTAGCGAATACCCGAGAATCTGATCTAGACTTGTTTTTCCGTGTCGGTAATGTGGCCCCGGTTGCAAGTAGTGAAGATATTCCCTTTATTATGTTGATGCCGGCATTTATCACATCAGAGCTAAAAACAGCCTTTCAAATTGGCTTTATGATCTTCATCCCTTTTTTAGTGTTAGATATTGTGGTAGCCAGCGTATTGATGGCTATGGGTATGATGATGTTATCGCCGTTAATTATCTCGTTGCCCTTTAAAATTATGCTGTTTGTAATGGTGGATGGCTGGGGGTTGATTATTGGAACGCTCGCTGCGAGCTTTGGGATGTAAGGTGACACTATGACTCCCGAAGTAGCTCTCGAACTATTTGGTCGCGCATTTTACATTACTGTTGTTATGGTTACCGTCATAGTTACGCCGAGTTTGTTGGTTGGTCTTGTTGTAAGTGTTTTTCAAGCCGCCACCCAAATTAACGAACAAACCCTCAGCTTTCTCCCTCGTTTTATTATCACCGTGGTTACCATTATGGTTACCGGCCCTTGGTTATTGCAGCAGGTAAGCGACCTATTTGTTGATTTAATGCTGCAAGTCCCCGAGCTGCTAGGCTAGCCAGCAAGTGGAATTCACCGACACTCAGATAGCCACCTTCATACAGCAGTACTTTCTGCCGTCGGTGAGAATTGGTGTGATGTTGATGGTGATGCCGGTAATCGGTGCACGCATCGTATCGCCTCGTGTACGTTTAGCGCTCACATTTTTAGTAACCTTGGTAGTTGTGCCCATGTTACCGCCGCTGCCGATTGTTCCCGCATTAAGTCTTACCGCGTTACTGTTTGTGGTTCAAGAAGTATTGCTTGGTGCGGCCATAGGCTTTAGCTTTCAAGTTTTTTTTCAGATGTTCGTTCTCTCGGGCCAGTTTATGGCAATGAAATTGGGGCTGGGTTTTGCATCCATGAACGACCCCGCCAACGGTGTGCAAACAACGGTTCTGTCACAATTTTTTCTAACTCTCGTAACGGTTATGTTTGTTTCTATCGATGGGCATTTGGTGCTGCTCGCATTAATGGTCGAAAGTTTTCAGTCCTTGCCGCCAGGGAGCTTTAACTTTACCCCAGACAAAATGATGACGATTGTTCAACTTAGCACTTGGTTGTTTAGCGCATCGTTATTGATGGCGTTACCGGTACTCACGGCTCTGTTACTGATTAACCTATCGTTTGGGGTTATGAGCCGAGCGGCGCCGCAGCTGAATATATTTTCCGTGGGTTTTCCGTTTACATTGGTTTGCGGTATGGCATTGATTTGGATTGGATTGTCGAACTTCGCTCCAGTATTTCAGGACACTATGGACTACGCATTCTCCTTCGTAAAAGATATTCTTGAGTTGCAGTAAGCGTTAGCGCATCGCCCGAGAGTTTTAGGTGTATAAATTGAGTTAGTAGCACTATGGCAGAAGAAGATAGCTCACAAGAAAAAACAGAAGAGGCCACACCCAGGCGCCAGGAAAAGGCGCGGGAAGAGGGCCAAGTTCCGCGTTCGCGTGATTTAACTACCACAGCGGTATTGTTGATGGGGTCGATTGCGCTGTTAATTTTTGGCGGTAATATTGCTGAGCGTATGCTGTTTGTCATGCGCTTTAATTTTTCGCTCGAGCCGGAAGTTATTTTTGATAAGAATATGATGTTTCGGCAGTTGGGCGAGTCGTTCTATGAAGCCCTGTTTTCTTTAGTGCCTTTTCTATCTATTGTTGTATTCGCCGCTTTGGTTGGCCCTGTTATGCTCGGCGGCTGGTTGTTTAGTACCAAAGCGCTTGCACCCAAAATGGATCGAATGAGTTTGATAAAAGGCGTTGGCCGAATGTTTTCCGCTAAATCTTTAGTGGAGCTGGTGAAGTCTGTGGGTAAAGTTGCGGTGGTGATTTTTTCCGCTTTTTTTCTGTTGCAGTCTATGCGGGGAGCCATCCTTGGGCTTACATCTGAGCCAATTGAGCGCGCTATAGCCCATTCACTTCACCTCAGTATATGGGCGGCAATTTTACTTTCAGCGGCCACCTTAATTATTGCCGCAATTGATATCCCTTTCCAAATTTACGATCACTCGAAAAAGTTAAAGATGTCGCGCCAAGATATTCGCGATGAAATGAAAGATACGGAGGGTAAGCCAGAAGTAAAAGGCAAGATGCGGCAGATGCAGCAAGAAATGGCGCGATCGCGAATGATGTCGGCGGTTCCGGAAGCTGATGTTGTTATCACCAACCCAACCCACTACTCGATTGCCTTAAAGTACAACCCAGAGTTTATGACCACGCCGATCGTACTTGCCAAGGGTGTCGATCAGGTCGCGATGAAAATTCGTGAATTAGCCAATAAACATAAAATAGAGTTTGTTGAAGCGCCGCTGTTAGCGCGCGCTATTTACAATACTACCGACTTGGACGAAGAAATTCCGGCAGGCCTCTATTTGGCGGTCGCGCAGGTTTTGGCTTATGTATTCCAGTTGCGTGAGTATCGTAAGGGCCGCGGTGAGCGCCCCTCTAAACCACGGAAATTAAATATTCCCGACGATATGCAGCACTATTAGCTATTTAGCTTTGCGGCCGTTGCTGCTGTTATAGTCCCGCGTGAATGTGTTTCAACATATCTAGCTTGCGCTGATACTGATTTTTCTCAGTGTTCAATTCAGCTGCGTCCACCGCGTTTTGCATTGATTCCTCACTCTTATCAAATTCGCCTTGCTTGTAGTAGGTAACGGCGAGCAGATGGTGAAACTGAGGGACGGTAGGGTTAATTTTTATCGCTTTCGTCAGCAGTTTTTCTGCATCTCGGAAGTTGCCGGCGTTGAGTTGCGACTGCGCCAGTTTAGTTAAAGCAAACGGATTTTTGCGATGGTGACGGGCTATTCGCTTAGCGAGTTTCTCTGCTTTTTGTTCGGCGCCGGCTTTGCGGTAAGCAATATAGAGGTTATTCGCTACCGATAGATTTTTTGCATCTAGCATAAAGGCTTTTTCATAGGCGCCTAGGGCTAGCTCAGGATGACCGGTGATTCGATAGATAACACCTATGTTTGACCACACAAAGCCCAGTTTTGGATAGGCCTCGAGTGACTTGTTGAGAAAGGCGAGCGCGGTTGGGTAATCATGTTCCTGTAATTTTTCCATGCCGCGATTGTTGTAGTATTCGGCAAATGCTTGGCGGTCACTAATCACTTTAGATTTAAACGTTTTTGTTTGTTCTGCCGAATAGGCGTCTGCAAATTCTACAATGGCGTCGTCGCCCGGCAGTCTAACTAACACATTCACATGCCCAGGTACTATATAAAAGTCGGGTCGCTGTAACCATTCTGGCGGTATTTTTACGACCTGAAATTCCGCCTTGAGCCCTAAGTGACGAGCCGCAGCAACGTAAAGGCTGGCGAGTGAAAGGCAGTTTCCAGAACCGCTTCGAAGCGTTTCCATCGCGGTTTTAGTCGCGCCGCCATCGTAGTCAATGCCTAAAAGTTCATCGTTAAACAACAGCTGGTGGAGTTTTAACGATAGCGTCCAACTGTTGGAAATATCGCCAAGGGTTCGATCCAGCATTGCTTTAACATCATCAGACAGCGTTACTAACTCTGCGTCTTCAATTGCTGGGAGTTGATTCAGGTCGATAACTGCAGTGTTGTTTTCGACTGCAAGTGTCGAACTGACGTCGCTTGGGGTGTCCGATGCCGAGTGACTTGTTGCCCAGCTGGCTAAAGGGGCGAGAATAAGGCTTACCGCTAGTAGGCTTGCGCTAGCATATTGTGAGCGAATACGTTTTGCGGTGGTTTGGCTTCCGGGAAATCGTGTTGAATAGTTCATTGCAGACTCTCTTTTTGCTGACTCTTTCCTGAGTTCCCCCAACAGAATTTGACACTAATGCCCTGTGTAGGTTTCATCGTCAATGGAGATGTTCACCGCTTACTACACACGATAAACGCGTTGTTATTATTATCGGTTGGCTTGCTAATTAATCGTTTTATCACAGTTTTTACAAACCGGTACTCTTCTTGCAATTCCCCCTAGCATAAACCTAAAACGTCAGAAAAACGTCAATTAGATTTCATTCTCACGATTAGCAGTAGACAACTAGCGTATGGCTGAACCGTTTTTTTCGCATCTTCGCAATCTCCCCAGCACCATCACTCGTGATTCTGCTGTACGGGGCATTCGCGGTATAGGCCACGGCAATTTGAGTGTGCCCATCCTGTTGTTGATGTTGCTGGGGATGATGACACTGCCGCTGCCGGCTTTTCTTCTAGATGTTTTTTTCTCATTCAATATTGCTCTCTCGATTGTTGTTCTGCTGGTTGCTGTATACAGCTTGCGGCCGCTGGATTTTGCAGTTTTCCCAACCATATTACTTATTGCTACCTTGCTGCGTTTGGCCTTGAACGTCGCCTCAACACGGGTGGTATTGCTGGAAGGTCACAAAGGTGGAGATGCTGCGGGAAAGGTAATTCAATCGTTTGGTGAAGTGGTTATCGGTGGTAACTACGCCGTAGGTTTGGTTGTTTTTATCATTCTCATTATTATTAACTTTGTGGTGGTTACCAAAGGTGCTGGGCGTATTTCTGAAGTGAGTGCGCGGTTTACTTTGGATGCTATGCCCGGCAAGCAAATGGCGATTGACGCCGATCTAAATGCCGGCTTAATCGATCAGGACGAAGCGCGTACACGTCGCTCCGATGTAGCCGCAGAGGCCGATTTCTACGGCGCAATGGACGGTGCCAGCAAGTTTGTTCGCGGCGATTCTGTGGCCGGTATTTTAATTCTAATAATCAATATTATTGGCGGTTTGATTGTTGGTATGGTTCAACACCAACTCGAATTTATGGACGCCCTAGAAAAGTATGTGCTGCTAACCATCGGTGACGGTTTGGTGGCGCAGATTCCATCGCTATTGTTGTCGGTAGCCGCCGCCATTATGGTGACGCGGGTTAACAGCTCCGAAAGCATGAACGGCCAAGTATTGACGCAAATGTTTACCTCGCCAAAAGCGATGGCCGTTGCCGCGATGATTCTCTTTATCATGGGCTCTATTCCCGGAATGCCGCATTTTTCGTTTATTAGTTTGGCGCTTATTTGCGGCTTTCTCGCGTATTTTATTCACTTTAAAGCACAGCAGGCCGAGGTGGTGGAAGAGGGCGGTTTCGTTCGTGGCGGCGGTTCCAGCAAAGCGACGCTAACCGGTGAAACAAGCCATCAATCACTGCCTGCGCCGAGCGGTTCTTCCAGCGCTAACATGTCGAGCGGTCATAGCGCTACAACCGAGCCCAGCGAGGTGAGTTGGGACGATGTTGCACCGGTGGATATTATTGGTCTTGAAGTGGGCTATCGGCTGATTCCATTGGTGGATAAAGGCCAAGGCGGCGAGTTGCTCGGCCGCATAAAAGGCGTGCGAAAAAAACTCTCCCAAGATTTAGGCTTTTTAATTCCCGCGGTTCACATTCGCGACAACTTAGATTTGGTGCCTAACGCTTATCGCATAACCCTAATGGGCGTTACGGTTGGAGAAGGCGAAGTGTTTGCCGAACGGTTTATGGCGATCAACCCCGGCCAGGTATTTGGCAAGCTCGACGGCACTAAAACCACCGACCCCGCATTTGGCCTAGAAGCCGTTTGGATTGATGAGCGGCAACGAGATCAAGCGCAGTCGCTCGGTTATACCGTGGTGGATGCCAGTACTGTGGCGGCAACCCATCTCAACCAAATTATTTCAAATCACACTCACGAATTAATTGGCCACGAAGATGTTCAGAAGTGGCTAGACATGCTCGCCGAAAAATCACCAAAGCTGGTCGAAGAGCTTATCCCCAATACCATCACTATCAATCAGTTGTTAAAAGTTTTACAGGCACTGTTGCGCGAGCAGGTACCTGTACGCGACATGCGAACCATCGCCGAATCGCTAGCGGCACACGGCAACAAAAATCACGACACCGTTACGCTTACCTCGTTTGCCCGCGCCGGGCTGGCACGACAAATAGTGCAGAGTATTGTTGGTCAGGAGCCTAACCTACCCGTTATTACCTTCGATCCAGCTCTGGAACAGTTGTTGCTACAGTCGGTACAGCAGGCACAAAAAGCTGGCGCGGAAGACGGCGCGTTTATTGAGCCTCAGCTTGCGGAACGCTTAAACAATGCGTTGGTAGCGGCGGGGCGAAAACAGGAGATGGGTGGTAAACCCCTAATCCTTCTGGTAGCCGCGCCAATACGGGAAATGATGGCGCAATTTGTACGCTTTAATGTGCCAGATATGCGGGTTCTAGCCTATACGGAAGTCCCCGATAACAAACAAATTACGATAGAAGCAACGGTTGGCCGCGAAGTGCTTAACCCGCAATAGTCCCGACAAGATTGCCGTTCTATCAACAGATTCATGACGTTGGCCAAGAGGCCGAAAGAAAAAACGTTAGATTTTTGACGGTGTGAAAGCGCCAGGAGTAAGCACTATGCAAACGACCCAAAACCAGCAGGTAAAACGATTTGTTGCGCCGACCATGCGCCGTGCTCTCGATCTGGTTCGCGCCGAGATGGGGCCGGAAGCGGTTATTCTCTCCAGTCAAAAAGTCCCCGGTGGTGTAGAAGTTATTACCAGCGTCGATTTAGATTTACCGACTCGCGGCATTGATGTGCGGCGGGAGTTTGGTCAGCATTTCGACGCTGAATTAGATCGCGCTCTAGCCAGCGACAGCGCTTGGCAGCAGCAGGCGAGTGTCGAGCAGGCGGCAGCCCATACCCGAGCTCGGGTTGAGTCCAACAGCCCGAGTGAAGTGAAGTCTACTCGCGGTGAAAAGCTGGCGATGGAAATTGAACGCGCTCGTGAACGAATGCTAGATGCAAAGCGCCGTGCCCGAGACGCCGAAGCGCCGATCGCGGCGTTTGCAGGTAACACCGAAACCCGTTCGCAACCGCAGCACAGGGAGAGCGAATCAGTACCGCCCACACAGGCTCACTATAGCCAGCCAGCTGCTCAGTCGGAGCGCAGCAGTCTCGAGCAGGTATTACAAAACCAACTGCGCCAGGCCGAAACGCAAGCTTCATCGGAGGTCGCCGAGCAGGGCAGGTTAGAACAGTTACAGGGTGAAATTGCCGACATGCGGATGTTGATGGAGCAACAATTGTGGCGCATGAACGACACGTCACAGTCGCATAGTATGCCTCATCAAATTCGCATGCCCGGTCGCTTCTCGGTACTTAACGATCACATGGCCCGCCTTGGGTTACCCGAAAATATTGCCCAGCGGTTGTTGCGCGACGTCGGCCATCACGAAAAAGTTAGCCACGTGTGGCGCGCTTGTATGAACAATCTAGCCGGTGAGCTGCCGGTGGTTGCCGAGGACATGGTCTCCAAGGGCGGAATCTTTGCGTTCGTCGGCCAGACCGGCGTAGGTAAAACCACTACCATCGCCAAACTTGCTGCGCGTTACGTGTTAGAACAGGGGCCAGGTAAGGTTGCCCTCGTTACCACCGATACCTATCGAGTGGGAGCCTTTGACCAACTGCGCTCGCTAGGTCGCATTTTAAATGTGCCGGTGCGAGCTGTTGATACCGAACACAGTTTGCTAACCGTGCTGGCAAGCTTGCGCCAGTTTCCGTTGATCCTGATCGATACCGCGGGCTTTCGGCATGGCGATCCGCTGTTAAAAGATCAGCTTACTAAGCTCGACACTTGTCCCAGCCTTAAACGCATTTTAGTTATGGCCTGTAACAGCCAGCTACAAACCATGAAAGCCTCTACTCATGCCTATAGCTCGCGCAAAGGTATCGACGCCTGTGTGCTCAGTAAAATGGACGAAGCCGCGAGTCTCGGCGAAGCGATTAGTGTGGTGCTAGAGCGCGGTATGCCTATCGCGTACACCACCGACGGCCAAGAGATACCCAAAGATATTGCCCTAGCATCCGGCCGCCAAATTGTTGCCGATGCCGTCGCAATGTTAAAAACGAGTGATTCAGCCTCTATCGGTGCGGTTGGCAATTAGTGAACTATACTTGGGAAAGTCGATAAATTTATGAACACTATTACTCGCTTGGCCGACCGCGCAATGGCGCAGAAACCTAAAACAGCAGGAGCCCGGGACATCAACTCTATGAGCTCGAACAGACCTATTAAAGTTATCGCCGTCACAGGCGGCAAAGGCGGCGTTGGTAAAACCAATATGTCGGTAAATTTGAGTATTGCACTGGCCGAAATGCAGCGCCGCGTGATTTTGATGGACGCCGATTTGGGGCTTGCCAATGTTGACGTTCTGCTTGGCTTACAGGCTAAGCATACGCTCGCGGATGTGCTGGACGGCAGCATGAGCTTGCGAGAAGTTATGCTGAATGGGCCTGGCGGGATTAAAATCGTGCCGGCCTCATCCGGCGTGCAACAAATGACCCAGCTTTCCCCCCAAGAACACGCGTCCTTAATCAACGCTTTCAGCGAAGTTAGTGATCAGCTCGATATCCTTATGATCGATACCGCGGCGGGAATTTCCGATACGGTTATTAGTTTCGTGCAAGCGGCGCAAGAGGCGATTATTGTTGTCTGTGATGAGCCGTCTTCTATTACCGATGCCTACGCGTTAATCAAATTGCTAAATGCGGAACACGGTGTATTTCGCTTTAGGGTAATCGCCAACATGACCCGCAGTACCCAAGAAGGTATAAACCTTTTTAATAAATTAAATTCGGTTTGCGACCGCTTCTTGGATGCGTCTCTACAGTACCTTGGGCACGTTCCATTTGATGAAAATGTGCGCAAAGCCGTACAGAAGCGACAGCCTCTAATGACCTTTGCGCCACGCTCGAAGGCGGCTCTATCGATACGCGCCATGGCGCAAAAAATTGATCAATGGCCGGTGCAAACCACGGCACGTGGTCATCTCGAATTTTTCCTAGAACGATTACTGCAGTCGGCGAGTGTTTCCGGCTACTAGTGTGTTCCCGGTAGTGACAAAAGTAGTACGACGGGGAACGACCGCCGTCGGTTATGTCTTTTCAGGACCAACACCCATATGGCAGCAAATCCGGCAGAAAGCTTAATGGTTTACGAACAAATGCAGGATGCGGGCGCAGATATTCGGGTAGAAGATTTCGCCCCCCTAGTAAAGCGTATCGCCCATCACATGATGGCGAGAATGCCGGCTTGCGTGCAGGTAGATGACTTAATTCAAGCCGGCATGATTGGTCTGCTTGAAGCTGCTCAGAAATACGATAATAGTCGTGGCGCCAGCTTCGAAACCTATGCCGGTATCCGCATTCGCGGTGCCATGGTCGATGAAATGCGTCGCGGAGATTGGGCCCCAAGATCGGTGCATCGCAATACCCGTATGGTCGCCGAGGCGGTAAAGGCGTTGGAGGCACGCTTGGGGCGCGATGCCAAAGATACAGAAGTCGCCGAAGCGCTGGACATCGATATTGATGAATACCACGCTATTTTGCGCGACGCCAATTCTGCCCGCTTGTTTAGTTTGGATGAAACCCTAGACGCAGATGAGGGGCATAGCTACACAACCCAGCCATCGCATTCCTCCCCAGGGCCAGCAGAAAGCGTGCAACATTCTGAGATGCGCGCGGCCATTGTCGAAGCGATTAAAACCTTACCCGAACGCGATCAGCTAGTACTGTCACTTTATTACGAGCAAGAGCTCAACCTAAAGGAAATTGGCTTAACCTTGGGGGTTTCTGAATCTCGAGTAAGTCAAATTCACAGTCAGGCCACCATGCGTCTTAGGGCACGCCTGACTGATTGGTAGCTGCCTGTTTGGTCATTAAACGCACAGCGGTGGCTGCAGCTTGCAACGATTTACGCATAAAACCACATTTTTCTATAAATACAGGGCTTAAAACTGGATGACCGGCTAAGTCCGTCTAGACTTGGTAAGGGAACCGCTTAAAACCTGAGAATCTGTGAAGCAGGTGCAGGGTGTAACGTGTTAAACCTAAATATTCGAGCAGCGAGATACAAGTTTTATGTCCAACCATTCACTGGCATATATGAATAGTTTTCCAAGATCTGTAGGGGATAGCGGAGGTTACATTGGATAAGAATATGAAAATCCTGATTGTTGATGATTTCTCGACGATGAGGCGCATTATTAAAAACCTACTACGCGATTTAGGCTTTACCAATACCCAAGAGGCGGACGATGGCTCTACGGCTTTGCCTATGCTTCGCAGCGGCGATTTTGACTTTCTTGTGACGGACTGGAACATGCCTGGCATGACTGGGATTGATCTGCTCAAAGAAGTTCGTGCCGATGCTAAGTTGGCGGGTTTGCCGGTACTTATGGTAACCGCCGAAGCGAAACGGGATCAAATCGTCGAGGCAGCTCAGGCTGGCGTGAATGGCTATGTAGTTAAACCATTTACCGCTCAGGTACTTAAAGAAAAAATCGACAAGATTTTTGAGCGCGTAGGCAGTTAAGCGATGTTGAAGGGCAGCTAATGGGAAATAATAATACGGAACAGCAAGACCATTTTTTGTCGCAGTTACAAGACTGTGCCAATCATTTGGTTGAGAAACTTCAGAGCGATAATCTCGATGAAGCATCCGAGATGATCCACGATTTAGTCGAAGCTCGGAACCAACATATTTTTAAAAGTGTAGGGCAACTAACGCGAGGCTTACATAACGCGATTGTTAACTTTCATGTTGATGCGGATATGGATTCGGAACCTCCGGAAGTCAATAATTCCGAGATAAAAGACGCGTCTAACCGGTTGCAATATGTCATTACCAAAACACAAGAAGCGGCGGATAAAACCATGGATAAGGTGGAGGCTGTTGCCCCCATTGCCATGAACCTAGGGCTGGAGGCAACTCGCTTACGTGAAGAGTGGCACCGCTTAAAACGACGTGAAATGACTAAAGAAGAGTTTCGCGACCTCTATAACCAGATGGGCGATTTTCTCGACCAAATGGATGAAGGTACGACAACCTTAAACAAGAGTTTGCAAGACATAATCCTAGAGCAAGGCTACCAAGATCTCACCGGTCAGGTATTACGCAAAGTTATTGGTTTAGTGACAGACGTTGAGTCTGAACTGGTAAAACTCATGCGTATAGCGGGGCAAGTGGAACAGGTTACAGGCTTGGCAAAGAATCCCGAAAGTGTGCGTGATCCGAATATAGTTAAACAGCGAGACACCGTTGCAGAGGGGCCACAAATTAATGCCGAATCGCGTACAGATGTCGTTTCCGGTCAAGATGAAGTTGACGATCTTTTGTCGAGCTTAGGTTTTTAAGGAGTATTGAATGGCGTTTGGCGATGATGAAGATATCCTTCAGGACTTTCTTGTCGAAGCCGGAGAAATAATCGAACAGCTGTCTGAACAGTTGGTCGATTTGGAGCAGCGTCCAGATGACAAAGATCTGCTCAATGCTATTTTCCGAGGTTTTCACACAGTTAAAGGCGGCGCTGGCTTTTTGCAGTTAAATGCAATGGTCGACTGCTGTCACGTTACCGAAAACCTGTTTGATATTTTGCGCAATGGCAAGCGTAGCGTTACCTCCGAACTTATGGATGTAGTGTTGCGTGCGCTCGACACAGTGAACGAACAATTTGCCGCAGTCTCGGCGCGTACCGAAATGCCGCCCGCACCGCCAGAATTGATTGCCGAGCTGGAACGTATGGTGTCCTGCGAGGACCTTGCTGAACCGCAAGCTGAGGTAACGCCAAATGCCGAAGTCATAGCGGAGCCCGCAAGCGACGATCGCGACGCTAAAGTCAGCATCGATATGACTGACGACGAATTTGAAGGCTTTCTCGATGCCTTGAACGAAACAGACGATTCAGCCACATCAGGCGCCTCTGCTAAAACTAGTGCTGGTACTAGCAGTACTCAAAATAGCAACGACATTAGCGATGACGAATTCGAAAATCTACTTGATCAATTACACGGCTCAGGCAAGGGCCCAACCGCCAACGCCGCAGCTGACCTCGGACCATCTTCATCGGCATCTAACAGCGATGAAATTACCTCGGATGAATTCGAAGCCCTGTTAGACCAGCTACACGGTAGAGGCAAAGCTCCTGCAGAGACGAGTAGCGTAAATGCCAAGCCAGCAACCGATCACATTAGCGATTCGGAATTTGAAGATTTACTCGACCAATTGCATGGTAAAGGCAAAGCGCCTGTTGTTACGGGCGCTGGATCGAAAGAAGCTAATACATCGTCAGCAGTTCCAAATAAGAAGGAATCGCCGCCTGCAAAATCGCCAGCAGCAAAACCAGCAAACGCCGCAGCATTGGTATCTCAGCCAGTATCCCCAGCGCCAAAAGCAGTCCCCGATGCGCCTAAAGCTCGCGACAGCGCCACAGCAGCTCCGGTGCAAGCCCAAGCGGCAGAGACAACAGTTCGTGTAGATACTCAGCGGCTCGATGACATTATGAATATGGTTGGCGAACTTGTACTGGTTCGCAATCGTTTGGTTCGCCTAGGCGTTGAATCAAATAATGAAGCCATGCAAAAAGCTGTCGCCAACCTTGACGTTGTCACTGCCGATTTGCAAACGTCCGTCATGAAAACGCGGATGCAGCCTATTAAGAAAGTGTTTGGTCGGTTTCCTCGTGTTGTTCGCGATCTCGCGCGAAATTTGAAGAAAGAAATCCACCTAGAACTCGTCGGCGAAGAAACGGATCTCGATAAGAATCTTGTAGAAGCTTTGGCCGATCCACTTGTTCACTTAGTGAGAAATTCCGTTGATCACGGTATTGAATTGCCCGCGATTCGGGAGGAGCACAATAAATCACGGGTTGGTAAAATTATTCTCGCTGCCGAGCAGGAGGGTGACCATATTTTGCTTTCGATCACCGATGACGGCGGTGGTATGGATCCACAAAAACTGCGTGATAGAGCAGTTGAAAAAGGCTTGTACGAAGCGGATGCAGCGGCACGCTTAACCGATACCGAGGCCTTTAATTTAATTTTTGCCCCAGGCTTTTCGACCAAGACAGAAATCTCAGATGTGTCCGGCCGCGGTGTAGGTATGGACGTGGTGAAGACCAAAATAACCCAGCTAAATGGTTCGATTGAAATACAATCGAAAGTGGGTGAAGGTACACGCATCAACATCAAAGTGCCTTTAACCTTGGCGATCATGCCGACCCTAATGATTATGTTGGGGCAGCAAACATTCGCCTTGCCGTTGGTTAGTGTGAATGAAATTTTCCACATGGATTTGACCAAAAGCCATATAGTGGATGGCCAAGAATGTATAACGATTCGCGAAAGAGCCGTGCCTATATTTCATTTGAAGCGCTGGTTGGTTAAGAAAAATTCAGCGTTCACAAAACCGCACGAAGGGCATGTCGTTATTGTTTCTGTCGGCACTCAACGGGTTGGTTTTGTAGTAGATCAACTGATAGGGCAGGAGGAGGTTGTTATCAAACCCCTTGGAAAAATGCTGCACGGTACGCCTGGAATGGCGGGCGCAACAATTACCGGTGACGGTACCATTGCCTTAATTTTAGATGTGCCGAGTATGCTGAAGCGATACGCCGGTCGATAGCATTGTTGTTTAGATGTTCACTACTTAAGTGACGGTCAATAAATTGGGAAGATATTAATAATCACGAATAATTATTTAGCTAGCTTAATTAGCAATTAAAGAGGATGTTAAGTGCCCTATAAGGTTTTAGTCGTTGATGATTCTAGTTTCTTTCAGCATCGCCTGAAAGAAATCATCAATGAACATCCAGATTTGGAGGTTGTTGGCATTGCCGCTAACGGCCAAGAAGCTATCGATTTAGCGGCGAGCCTGAATCCCGACGTGATCACTATGGATTATGAAATGCCGCGCATGGATGGTGTTTCGGCCGTGCGTGTGATTATGGCATCCAAACCAGTACCCATTGTGATGTTCTCTTCGATGACTTATGAAGGGGCGACAATTACCCTCGATGCTTTGGATGCTGGTGCAGTCGATTTTATCCCTAAAAACTTCGCTGAAGTTTCTCGCAATTCTCAAGCGTTGAAGTCTAAGTTGCACGATACGCTTATTGGTTTTGCGAGTTCGGCCAACCCCGAAGCGGCAAAGCGCAAGACTGATGAGCTGGCTGCTGTTGCCGCAACAAAATCTCAAAAAGCCAAAGAGGTTACCGCGGCACTGCGCCAGCGTCTCGCCGCAAAAACTCAGGCTTCGCAATCGACTCCTACATCTGGAGCGGTTTCAACGTCGCCAAAGAAGCTAAAAGGGTCGGTCAAAATTGTTGTTATCGGTGCTTCTACAGGCGGCCCTGTTGCTTTGTCAGAAATTATAGCCGCATTGCCCAGCGATTTTCATTTCCCCGTGATTGTCATTCAGCATATGCCTGAGAACTTTACCCGAGCATTTGCCGAACGTCTTAATCGTCAGTGCAAAATTTCGGTAAAAGAGGCAGAAACTGGCGATAAGCTAATTGCCGGTAGGGTATTAATCGCGCCCGGTGGAAAGCAGCTTATGTTTGACCGCGCCGGTTCCAGTGTAAAAATATTGGATGGTGATGATAGGGTTAACTATAAGCCTTGTGTGGACGTTACCTTTGCCTCAGCTGCAGCGTCTTTTGGCGGTAAGGTTCTTGGTATTGTTCTTACTGGTATGGGTGCCGATGGTTGCGAGGGTGCACGCTTACTAAAGCAAAAAGGTTCTTTTATATGGAGCCAAAACCAAGAAACCTGTGTGGTTTATGGTATGCCGGCTGCAGTAGCTCGCGCGGGTTTAAGCGATGAAGTTATGGCTGTAAAAGACGTTGCCCCGCGTCTCCTCAGCGACCTCTAGCGGAACGCGGCGATGGATATCTTAAGTGTTGTCGGCGTTATTCTTGGCTTTACAGCTTTGCTCGGTGGCAACTTACTTGAAGGCGGTAGTTGGGCGGCTTTGGCAAATGGCCCCGCTGCGCTAATTGTTTTTGGTGGCACCATTGGTGCCGCCATTTTGCAAACCCCTATGCGTGGATTACGACGCGCACTATCGTTATTTAAATGGATTTTTTTACCGCCGAGGCAACAATTTAAACAGGGGATTGGCCGTGTTGTGAGTTGGGCTCATTCTGCGCGCCGCGATGGTTTGTTGGGTTTGGAAAATATTGCGGATAAAGAGAAGGACAAGTTCTCGAAAAAAGGATTACAGCTTCTGGTTGACGGAAGTGAGCCGGAAGTCATTAGACATGTTATGGAAACAGATTTGATCGTCGCGGAACAGCGCGATCACGACGCTGTGCAGTTTTATGAAAGCATGGGTGGCTATGCGCCCACCATAGGTATTATTGGCGCGGTTATGGGGCTTATCCATGTGATGCGACATTTGGCTGACCCAGCAGAGCTCGGTCCCGGTATTGCGATTGCATTTGTTGCCACAATTTACGGTGTTGCCTTCGCCAATTTATTTTTGCTGCCGGTAGCGAATAAATTAAAGGCGTGTATTCGTGAGCAATCACAGTTTCGCGAGTTGCTTATCGAGGGAATAATTGCCATTGCGGACGGTGAAAACCCTAAAGCTATTGAGATGAAACTCAGTGGTTACCTCCATTAATAAGGAGGCATTGTTACGTGATTCGTCGAACTCCCATTGAAACCAAGATTAACCACGAACGCTGGTTAGTGTCTTACTCCGATTTTATCACCTTGCTGTTTGGCTTTTTCGTGGTGATGTACTCGGTATCTCAGGTCAACGAAAATAAATACCGAGTGCTTTCCGATACGCTTAGCAAAGCGTTTGATCACAATGCCACCTCGACAGCAGTCGCTCAGCCGCCAGATCAACTTGCAAAGTTAGATGATGTTGCCAGTCAGCTGATGTCGGCTTTGGACACGCTTGTTTCCGATCAAAGTGTTGCGGTGTTTGGCAATGAAAGCTGGGTAGAAATCGAGGTTGATTCTAACCTATTGTTTGCTTCGGGCAGCGCAGAACCAAACCCTCAGGCAAAAACCATTTTTGCGGAAGTGGCTGATATTCTTGGCCCTTATGAAAATGCCGTAGCGGTGAGCGGGCATACCGATGATGTCCCCTTACGGCAAAATGCACGCTTTCATAATAATTGGGAATTGTCGGCGGCTCGCGCAGCCGCCGTTGTTGATATTCTTGCGTTGAATGGTGTCGCCCCGAAACGTTTGTCTGCGGTTGGCTTTGGTGAATTTCAACCAGTTGCCGACAATACCAGCGACGAAGGGCGGGCTAAAAATCGTCGTGTCGTTTTGCGCGTTGCGCGCGAGCGAGCTGAAGTTCCACGGGCCGCTGCCGATAAGATAATTTCAGAGAGCGGTGTTGTGGCGAATAGCGGCGAAGATACCAATCTCGACAATATTGTTAGTAATGGTATTAATGACGCGCGTAATCAAGATGGTAACGATGGTGTGCCCGGAGACGCTGGCGATGAAGCGCCTTCGCGCGAGCTGCCGGATGGGCGGGTTAAGCCAGTAAAACTTCCCAGCGGTGGCTTGTTGTTTTCTAGCGACCCCGATCTACCTCGCAATAACAATTGATGACTAGTGCTTCCCGCAAGAAATAGGGTGTAACAGGTGCAGATTTGGACAGTAGCAAATCAAAAGGGTGGGGTTGGTAAAACCACCACTAGCGTTGCGCTCGGCGGCTTAGCTGCCGCTGCAGGCAAGCGTGTGCTATTACTCGACCTAGACCCCCACGGCTCGCTAACTGTCTATTTCCGACAAAATCCGGACACCCTCACCGAAAGTAGTTTTACCCTGTTTGATCAGCGCGAGCGTATTAATCACAATATGGTCGAAAAACTGATCTTACCAACGCCCTTTAGTAACATCTCTGTATTACCGGCGTCCACGCCATTGGCCACGCTCGAGCGCCGCGCGGTCGGCGATGGTATGGGGTTGGTTATCCGTCGCGCTTTAGCGGCGGTGTCTGACGACTATGATTTGGCAATTATCGACTGTCCGCCACAGTTGGGCGTGTTAATGATTAACGCCATTGCAGCCTGTACGCAATTGGTGATCCCTGTGCAGACAGAGTTCTTGGCCATTAAGGGGCTCGAGCGAATATTACACACCCTGCAGATGATGACTAAATCGCGTAAACAGCAGGTTTCGTATCACATAGTGGCGACGATTTACGATCGCCGTACACAGGCATCTGTGTCGAGTTTACGTACCATTCGTAATGACTTTGGAGTACCGGTGTGGGCGGGCAAAATCCCAATCGACACCCGCTTGCGTGATGCCAGTAAGGCCGGTGTGCCGCCCAATTTGTTTGACGCTAATTCACGTGCTGTCGCAGCTTACCATTCGCTCTATAACCACTTAATGGGAAGTGAAAGCGAGCTTAAGATGGCGGCGGGAGGTGCGAGTGGATAAGCCGTTTAATCCCGATCACGAGATTCTTGACTACTTTGATAGCCTTTTTGCTGAACAACCGGCTAAGCAAATTGATTCTGGTGAACAGCTAGCCGCTCAAACGTCGGCTGGTGGCGCGGTGGCGCCTGAAGAGCCAATTGCTGACCTTTCCGCCGCGCTGCCATCGAATACCATTGTGCCTGCAAGGCTAACAGTGCCTACCGTGCAGAGCGTAAGTCCATCCAACACCCTGTCGCACGCGATGATACAGGCTCGCTCAGCCTCTAGTTCGACGGCCCCTAGTTCGATTACTCGAGGCGAGTCTAGCGCTGTTGCGGCTCTGCGCCGCCAGTCCGTAACGCATATCCAACCCCACGATCGACAAGCTGCTCTCGCCGAGCTAGAGGCCGTTAAGCGCGAACAGCTACAAGCGCTACTTAGCCAGAATTTGCCCAAGGTTGTGGCTAAGCGGAGCGCGCCAAAGACGACCGAGCGGCCTAAGCCGATCACAGCTCCTCCCATCGAAGCGTCTCCGATAGTTACATCCCCAGAGCGGGATATTGCAAGCGTACCCGTGGTGATTAACCCAGTGGAGGATAGTGCTGCCGATACGGCTGTGGATGGTCACATCAACAATGACCTCAATAGCCCCACCGAAGATGAGACCGCGGTAAAGTCGGGGGTAAATGCCATTTTAGCCTGGGAGCCAAACGGGCGACCGGTATGGGCTCAGCAGCGATTTGATGTGTTGCTGTTTGATGTTTCCGGTTTAACCTTGGCGGTGCCTTTGGTTGCGCTGGGCCAGATTCAACAGATAAACGAATCTTTAACGCCAATCTTTGGTCAGTCTGAATGGTTTATGGGGCTGCTAAAGACAGCAAATGGGCCGATTAAAACACTCAACACAGCGTTGTTTGTTATGCCAGAAAAGTACGACCAGACATTTTTGGACACCGCCAAATACGTGGTAACCATCGATGGCTTACCTTGGGGGCTTGCTGTAAATAGCGTCAATCAACCCGTTACGCTCGAGCCCTCCGATGTAGTGTGGCGCTCTCAACGAACCAAGCGACCTTGGCTAGCGGGTACGGTTAAATCCGCGATGTGCGCCTTGGTTGATATCCCCCAGATGGCGGCAATACTCTCCTCATCGGAAAAGAAATCTCGGTGACGCGGACTATTTTGCCGTCGCGACTGGCATAGATGCTGCAATTAACTATATTAATAGGTAATTCCGGCAAAATGCGGCTGAATTTTGACACTGATAACCCTGCAATGCGCCAAAACACCACTCAGCAGCTGTGCTGGTGACGTATTACCGACTTGAGGATTTATATTCATGGCAGCAAACCTTGCGAACAACAAATCCGGGCAAGACCCCGTATTGCAATGGGTCACGTTTAAGCTGGCGGGTGAAACCTACGGTGTAAATGTGATGCAGGTGCAAGAGGTATTGCGTTATACCGAGATTGCGCCAGTGCCCGGCGCGCCGAGTTATGTCTTAGGCATAATAAATCTGCGCGGTAATGTGGTAACGGTAATCGATACTCGTGAACGTTTTGGCTTGCCGCCGGGAGAAGTTACCGACAATACCCGTGTGGTGATTATTGAAGCGGATAAACATGTCATCGGCATTTTGGTAGACAGTGTTGCCGAAGTTGTCTATTTGCGTCAGTCAGAGATTGAAACTGCGCCGAATGTCGGCAATGAAGAAAGCGCGAAATTTATTCAGGGCGTATGCCACAAAAACAATGAACTGCTTATTTTAATCGAGCTTGATAAATTACTTACCGACGACGAGTGGGCCGAAATCGAAGGCGCATAATGGCCTTTTGGCTTTTGTAAACAGCGCCGTAACGAATCGTGTCTAACGCATAGAGGTTTGCCTTAACAATTAAGGTAGTACCTTCATATAGAGGTTTTACTATGACGTTTTTTAACGAATTGTTATCTACCTACGCTGGGCCAATTGCAGCAACGGCATTTGTATTGGCGCTATTTGCAATAACTTATGTGCAGTTGGGCTTACGTCGATCGGCACAGTTGCAAACCGATATGCAGCAGCAATTACAGCAGCAAATTAGCGAACATATCAAGCAACTTCAGCTAGTCAGCTCTGGTTCCTTAGGTATGGGGCAGCGCATGATGGTTTTAGAAAATAAGATGCGCTGTTTAAAGACGCAGCAGGATGATATTCGTCAGAATGATCTGGAGTTTTCTTACGCTCAGGCTCAAAAATTATTGGAGCAGGGGGTAGACGAAGCAACAGTCGTTACCAATAGTGGTTTATCCGCATCTGAAATTGCTTTGATGAAATTACTGCAACAGCAACAAGCCCGATCCAATTCTGTACAGTCCGGCGTAAAGTCGGCCAGCACACAGTCCTATCTAGGGCAAGCTAACAGTAGCGTTAACACGATCACGTCCAAACCCGCAGCGCCAGTTAAAACCGGCTATTTTGCCGAAGCGTAATGTCACTACATCGCTTGATTAACCTAATGACATGCCGCTGTGTGTATCTCGCGTGTGGCTATCTAATTTTTATTATTACCTTTACTACTGGTTGCAGCGTTTCCTCTCAGGTTACCTACAACGACTTGGAGGGTGAAATTTCCGAGGCGTTTTTTCACGATATTAGACGCAATAAAACCCGCAAAGATTGGGTGGTGTCGCAGTTAGGTGAACCGCTCGATATGATCGTCGGCCCTAATGAACAGCAGCTATACACCTACGAGCTAGTAAAATCTGAAGCACAACATACAAGTCTATTGGCGGTGCTTAAGTACAAAGGTGAGCAGTTAGAGCGAGAATATTTTCATGTGTTGTTCGCGGAAGATCTCGTCAAAAAGCACTGGCGAGATAGGCATCAAGAAGTCGACGCCGAGCGTTACTTTAAAATGCCTAAACGTGGCAGGAAGGCGAATGTAAGTTATTTCGGAACGGCGACGAGTGAAAGTTCGACCCGCGCAGTCTCGCAAGACACCCTGGAAAAATCATCTGATACGCTGCCGGCAGAGATCAAAAGCTCGGTTAATGTCGAGCCCATCGCAACACCAATAAAATACTACCCAGTGCCGGTTGTTGATGCGGTAGCCTTGGACCCGTTAGAAAGTAGTCCTACAGCTACCGACACGACGCCTCTGAACTCCTCGTCAGCCGATGAAGAGCAAAGGGATCCAGAGTCGCTTGATGGCGAAACGCCTACAACTAATCTCAACTCTTCTGAGCATTAAATTGCTGGCCACTTATGCCAATGCTATCGGCATTCATCAAAAATAAATATTGATTCATTATCGACTCGGGCGTGGCAACCGTTGCGGGATCTTCCGCTGGGCAAACGCTAGCGCGCATACGTGTACGCACTGGACCTGGGTTAATCGAATTGGTTCGAACATTACTGGTGCCGTCGAGTTCGTCTGCGAGCACTTGCATTAAGTTTTCAAGTGCACCTTTCGAGGCTGAATAAGCTCCCCAATAGGCCTTGCCCTTAGTGCTCACCGAAGATCCCGTAAAAACGATACTGCCATTGTCGGATTCTTGCAGCATAGGCAGTAGTGTTTTCGTCAGGATAAAAGGCGCGGTAACGTTAACTTGCATTAGCTTATGCCAATAGCTAAGCGAATAGTTGACCAGTGGTGTACAGGGGCCTAATTCGGCGGCGTTGTGAAGCAAGCCGTCGAGTTGATTAAACTCTGTTGCCAAAACATTTTTAATTTCGATGTAGTCCTGCTCTGCAGCTCCCTCAAAATTAAACGGCACAATCGCTGGTTTGGCATAGCCGGCGGCTTCGATAGCATCGTAAACCTGTTCGAGTTTTGATTGAGTTCGCCCCATCAAAATAACGGTTGCTCCGGCTTCGGCGTAGGCGAGCGAAGCGGCACGGCCGACGCCGTCACCAGCGCCAGTAACTAATATAATTTTGCCTGCGAGCGAGTTGGCTGGTGCTTGATAATTATAAAAAGTGTCTGCGTCTATCATAAAAAAATCGTTGTTTAAAAGTAAGGGTTAGAAAATGAATAGATCTAACGGAATCGTCTATTCGGATATTACTTACAGCTACGGCTGGTTATTTACAAGTACTGTTGTAGCACTGGCCAAATTTCGTTGGCGTGATTAACGGTATGGGTTGCATTCCAACTTTTATGGGAATTATGTTCGGGAATGTAACCGTAGCCGACCGCGATGGTGGGGACGCCTGCGTTTATTCCGCAAAGAATATCGCGCTCGTGATCGCCGACATAAACTACCTCAGACACATCCACCTTTGCGTGACTGCAGGCAAGTAGTAACGCCTCCGCCGCCGGTTTACGCTCGACTACATGCTCTGGGCAAATCGTCGCTAGGGGCGGGCTGGCAAATTCGAAATAGGTCATCAGCGGCTCGGTGTAGGTTACTGGCTTATTGGTGACGATTCCCCAGCCGATATTATTGTTGGTCAATTCTTGAATGAGTTCGTAGATACCTTTAAAGGGCTCCGTTGCGCTGGCGATATCGTCTAAATAAAAATTGAGTAACTTCTCTCTCAGTCTGTTCCAGTCGTTATCATCAGGTGTTACATCAAAACCAAGTTTTAATAGGGCGTTCGCACCGTCGGATACAACACCGCGAATATCGCTAAGGGGGAGCGGTCGCTTGCCTTCCGCTACGAGTAGTTTGTTTAATGCATTGCCAAGATCGCCAGCGGTATCGAGCAGCGTGCCATCTAGGTCAAAAAAAACTGCGCGTAAACTCATCGTATACTAAGCCTGTTATAGAATTTTTTTGGCGTGAACCAAGTAGTTCACATCTACATCGTCGGGATTGAGACGATATTTTTTGGTCATTAGGTTGTAGGTTATACCGGTCATGTCTTGTAGTTCTAAATTGGCTTGGCGTAGCCATTTCGCTAATTCCGATGGGCGAATAAACTTGGCGTACTCGTGCGTACCCTTGGGTAGCAGGCGCAGGACGTATTCCGCGCCTAAAATCGCCATGCCGTAGGCTTTAGGGTTGCGGTTAATCGTAGAAAAAAAGATGTCGCCGCCGGGCTTTACTAATTGTGCACAGGCCGCGATGGTGCTGCTGGGGTCTGGCACGTGTTCGAGCATTTCTAGACAAGTGACTACGTCGTAGTGATTGGGGTGTTGGCTTGCGTGTTCTTCGGCGGTGGTTTGCTGGTAGTTTACCTGTACGCCAGATTCGAGCGCGTGAAGCTGGGCGACCTCCAAGGGGGCTGCGCCCATATCAATCCCGGTAACTATGGCGCCGCGCTGGTATAGCGCTTCGCACAGAATACCGCCGCCGCAACCGACATCGACAACAGTTTTTTCAGCGATGGTCGCGCGCGCATCAATATAGTTGGCACGCAGTGGGTTAATGTCGTGGAGTGGTTTGAACTCGCCTTCTAAGTCCCACCAGCGACTCGCCATACGTTCAAACTTGGCGATTTCGGAATCATCTACATTGGCGCGCAAACCTGCGCTACCGGTTCCGCTAGCTGTATCGAATGTTGCGCTCATGGTTTGCCTCTTGTCTCAAAAATGAACTAAATACTATGCGATTCGTGTTTAGTGCTCTTTGACCTCGGTAGCTGAGGCCTAAGCCTGCACTCATAAATAGGTGCAACAGCCGTAGTTGGAGCTAGTGCGTGCCGCGAATACGTCGCTGCCAGCTAGTCGCGGTGACGCGCAATTCGGAGCTGTCGATACGGGTGAGTTGGCGGTTCTTTACCAGCTGCTGACCCGCAACCCAAACATTTCGTACTCGATGTGCGCTCTGAGTGTACACCAGTTGGCTGACAATATTATGTAAGGGTTGGCTGCTGATATCTGTCAAGTCGACCGAAATAAGATCGGCGGCTTTGCCTGCTTCAAGCGATCCGATTACATCGCCCAGCCCCATCGCCTTGGCACCACTGATGGTGGCCATCTCGAGTGCCGTAAACGCGTTGATGGCGGCGGCGTCGTTGGCTGTTAGCTTCCCCAGAAGTGCGGCAGCTTGAAGCTCGGCAAACAGGTTCAGCTCGTTGTTGCTGGCGGCACCGTCGGTGCCGAGCGCTACGTTGATACCCGCATCGAGCAACTTCTGGGTAGGGCAAGCGCCGCTGGCAAGCTTCATATTCGATTGCGGGCAGTGAATCACCTGCGCGCCACTAGCGACGAGCAATTCAATATCGGTGTCGACGACTTGGGTCATGTGTACACATTGCGTAAGTGGGCTTAATAGGCCCAGCTCAGCGAGTGTGTCAATGGGGCGGCAACCGTGTTGCGCGATATGCCGTTCAACTTCCCTAGCGGTCTCCTGTAGGTGAATCTGTACCGAGGCCTGTAGCTCTTCCGCGTAGGTCGCAATACGCTGCAGCATAGGTTTGCTGACCGAGTAGGGGGCGTGGGGGCCAAAGCCAACATTAATCAGTGCGTCTGAGCGGTAGTCATCCCAAACTTGTAAGCCTTTGTGTAGGTAGCTGTCTTCATCCTGCGCCCACGGCGTTTCAAATTGCAGGATTGGGAAGTAGAGCTGCGCCCGCATTCCCGCTTTACGCGCTTCAGCAGCGACGCTGCCCGGATAAAAATACATATCGGCGAAACAGGTGGTGCCGCTCAATAACATTTCTGCCATTGCCAGGCGGCTGCCGTCACCGACAAACTCTTCACTCAGGTGGCGGGCCTCTAATGGCCAGATGGTCTTCTCAAGCCAGTGCTGCAGTGGCTGGTCGTCGCCAACCCCCCGCATAAGGGTCATGGCGGCATGTCCGTGACAGTTGATAAGGCCTGGCATTATGAGTTGGCCGTCTAGGGCGAGCCGTTCTTTTGGGCTGTAGCGCAAGGCGACTTCGGCCCTGGGCAGTATCGCTTCGATCAGGCCATCATTAATAATAAGGCTGCAGTCACTGAGGATACGCTCACGATTGCCGCTGGGTTGCTGGTTGAGCGGAATAATCCAACTCGGATCGAGGCAGAGATCGACAGGCTTGGGAGACGTACTAGAAACGGATTTGCTCATAAACTGTTCGTGTTGACGAAAAAGTGGGCGAAATCGGTGTTTTGCTGTCTTGCCGGTGACCCGCACGACACGCAAACCGACAATTGGGGTGACGATTATACCCGTAAATCACTATTAAATGGTGGCGTCCCAGTGTGCTTATCATCTTGATTTTGTGGTACTATTCGGCGCTTTTACAGAGCACTTTTCAGAATAATCGCTGGGTCGGTGTTATTGATGGCAGGCTTTAGCCTTGTCGCCGGTCTTTGTAACCAGAACAGTCAACAACAATAAGGTCATTCCCGCCTAGCGGGTGAAAATTTCATGGGCGAAATCGCAAAAGAAATCTATCCTGTCTCAATTGAAGACGAACTGAAACAATCCTACCTTGACTACGCCATGAGCGTAATCGTTGGCCGAGCACTTCCCGATGTTCGCGACGGTTTGAAACCGGTGCATCGACGCGTGCTGTTCGCCATGAGCGAACTCAACAACGATTGGAATAAGGCGTATAAAAAGTCGGCCCGTGTGGTCGGGGATGTTATTGGTAAATACCATCCCCACGGCGATTCAGCTGTATACGACACCATTGTTCGTATGGCTCAGCCGTTTTCATTACGCTATATGCTAGTCGATGGTCAGGGTAACTTCGGTTCGATCGATGGCGACAGCGCCGCTGCCATGCGATATACCGAAATCCGCATGAAAAAGATCGCTCACGATCTGCTTGCCGACCTCGATAAAGAAACCGTAGATTTTGTTCCTAACTACGATGGTCAGGAAATGATCCCGGCGGTGATGCCAACGCGAATCCCCAACTTATTGGTTAACGGTTCGTCGGGTATTGCCGTAGGCATGGCTACCAATATTCCTCCGCATAATTTGCGCGAAGTAGTTCAGGGTTGTATCGCGATGATCGATACCCCCGAGATCACGCTCGATGAACTTATCGAAATTATCCCTGGTCCAGACTTCCCCACCGGCGCCATTATTAATGGTCGTGCGGGCATACTTTCGGCTTATCGCACAGGCCGAGGCCGTATTTATGTACGCGCCAAAGCAGAAGTTATCGTCGATGAGAAAACCCGCCGCGAAACGATCATCGTTCACGAAATTCCGTATCAGGTAAACAAAGCGCGTTTAATCGAAAAAATCGCTGAGCTGGTAAAAGAAAAGAAAATTGAAGGCATTTCTGAAATTCGCGATGAGTCGGATAAAGACGGCCTGCGAGTTGTTATTGAAATTAAACGCGGTGAAATGGGCGAGGTCGTACTCAACAACCTTTACGCGCAAACCCAACTACAAAATGTATTTGGTATTAACATCGTCGCCTTGGTAGACGATCAACCACGCTTACTCAATCTCTATCAGCTGATCGAATACTTTATTAAGCACCGTCGCGAAGTTGTTACACGTCGTACCGTTTACTTGTTACGCAAAGCGCGCGAGCGCGGCCATGTATTGGAAGGTTTGGCGGTTGCCATTTCCAATATCGATGAAGTTATTTCCTTAATTAAGGCCTCATCTACGCCTGCGGATGCGCGCGATGCTCTGCTCGCCCGTGGTTGGGGAGTTAGTGTTATCGGTCAATTTTTGGAACGCGCCGGCGCAGACGCCTGCCGTCCAGATGAATTGGGTAAAGAGTTTGGCATTCGTGAAAACGGCGAGTACTACTTATCGCCAGCTCAGGTTCAGGCCATTTTAGAATTGCGCTTGCACCGTTTAACCGGCATGGAGCACGACAAGCTACTCGCGGAATATGAAGAGAAGCTAATTCTAATCGCCGAGTACCTAGAAATATTAGGTAACCCCGAGCGTTTGATGGCCGTTATTCGCGAAGAGCTCGAAGCCGTACTCGCCGAGTATGGCGATGATCGCCGCACTGAGATACAAGCGTCACAGCACGACCTTACAGTAGAAGATCTGATTACCGAAGAAGACCGTGTAGTTACCATCTCTCACGGCGGTTACGCCAAGAGCCAGCCGCTAGATGCCTATCAGGCACAGCGTCGTGGCGGTATGGGTAAAGCGGCCACCTCGGTTAAAGATGAAGATTTTGTTGAGCATATTATTATCGCCAACACCCACGCCTACCTGTTGTGTTTTACCAGCGCCGGTAAGGTCTACTGGTTGAAGGTTTATAGAATTCCTGTCGCGGGCCGTCAATCGCGCGGTCGCCCAATGGTTAACTTGTTACCTTTGGACGAAGGCGAACGCATTACGTCTATCCTGCCGGTTAAAGAATTCGATGACGATCATTATATCGTCATGGCAACAGCAAATGGCACGGTCAAGAAAACTCCCTTGTCTCAGTTTGCGCGCCCACGCTCTGTTGGTTTGCGTGCGGTAGATTTGGTTGAGGATGACCACTTGGTGGGAACGGCAATTACCGATGGCAGCAAAGATATTATGCTGTTCTGCTCAACCGGCAAGGCCGCTCGCTTTGCCGAGTCGTCAGTTCGCTCTATGGGCCGTAACTCTCGCGGTGTGCGTGGCATTAAAATGCCAGAAGGGCACGTCGTAATCGCGATGTTGATCCCCGCCGAAAACGGCAAGGTTTTGACTGTTAGCGAAAATGGTTATGGCAAACGTACAGAAGTTGTGGACTTCCCTAGCAAGGGCCGCGGTTCGCAAGGTGTAATTGCTATGGCTGTATCCGAGCGTAATGGTCGTTTGGTCGGTGCCGTGCAATTGTTTGACGGTGACGAAATTATGATGATTTCCGATCAGGGGACTCTAGTGCGTACACGCAGTGAAGAGATCTCTATTTTGAGTCGGAACACTCAAGGTGTGCGTCTGATTAAAGTTAAAGAGTCGGAGCACATTGTTGGTGTTGAACGAATCGTTGAGCAGGTTGACCCTGAGCTAGAAGCGACCGTTGCGGTTGGCGCATCTGATAGCAGCACTTCTGATACAGATGGGGCGGGGAATGTTGCGGCACCGAATGACGGCAGCGACGGCGACGATTCTTCTAGCGATGGCTCAGACGAACAGGGCAGTGACGACGCGTAAGCGTCGACCAATTTAATGTATTTACTCAGGTGAGAAAGTGAGTCAAGACACTCCGAAAAATACCAGCGAGTCTGGTGCTGGTGCAGACGAACAGCAACAGCTGTTGGTACTGCGCGATAAAATTGATTCTATCGACGAGCAAATCGGTGCATTGATCAGTGCCCGAGCGACCTGTGCGCAAGAAGTTGCCGAGATAAAAAAACATCACTCCGGTGATGTGGCGCCAATGTTTTATCGTCCCGAACGCGAAGCGCAAGTCTTGCGTAAAGCTATGGAGCGCAACCAAGGCCCCTTGCCAAACGAAGAGTACGCACGCCTATTTCGTGAAATTATGTCGGCGTGCCTCGCTCTCGAAAACCCCGTAAGAGTCGCGTATTTAGGCCCTGAAGGCACCTATACCCAGCAGGCGGCGCTGAAACATTTCGGTAAGTCGGCCAACGTTGTTTCCCTGGCCGCGATCGATGAGGTTTTTCGTGAGGTTGCCTCCGGAGCTTGTCACTATGGCGTTGTGCCAGTAGAAAACTCTACGGAAGGTGTGGTTACCCATACACTCGATAATTTCTTGGCGAGTAACGTTAATATTTGTGGTGAAGTGGTGTTGCGTATCCACCATCATTTTTTAGTGTCTGATATTACCAAAATTAAAAATATTACCCGTGTGTATTCTCATGCGCAGTCGTTAGCGCAGTGTCGCAAGTGGTTAGATCGCAACTTTCCAAATGCAGAACGG
The DNA here is from genome assembly GCF_001922985.1 of Teredinibacter waterburyi. GTDB lineage: Bacteria > Pseudomonadota > Gammaproteobacteria > Pseudomonadales > Cellvibrionaceae > Teredinibacter > Teredinibacter waterburyi. The sequence goes on along the minus strand of NZ_MRUH01000164.1, from coordinate 76,836 downwards.
GTAGCCGTTAGCAGTAATTCCGAAGCGGCCAAGCGTGTAAAAGGCGAGTGGAATGCGGCGGCGATTGCCGGTGAAATGGCTTGCGATCTATACGAACTAAATAGCTACGCGCAAAATATTGAAGACCAGCCAGATAACTCTACTCGCTTTTTGATTATAGGTTCGCAAGCGGTAGGCGTGAGTGGTGATGATAAAACATCACTGGTTGCCGCAACACGTAACGAGCCCGGCGCTCTACATCAGCTGCTAGAGCCGTTTCATCAGCACGGTATTGATTTAACGCGAGTAGAAACTCGACCGTCACCAACCGGTGCATGGAACTACGTGTTTTTTATTGATTTTAATGGTCATCAACACGATCCCATTGTTAGTGACGCGCTTGCTGAAGTATCAAAACGTGTATCCGATTTGAAAATCTTGGGCTCTTATCCCAAGGGTGTTTTGTAGAGTCGGAAGCTGCAGATGTCTAAACAATCCAACCCGATAGAACAAACAAGTTCGCCGACACCGCTGCTAAACAAGGTGGTCATTGTTGGGCTTGGCTTAATTGGTGGCAGCTTGGCCGCAGCCTTAAAGCAGCGCGGCGCTTGCAATGAAGTCATTGGTATTGCTAGACGAAAAGAAACGACGCTAACTGCGCTTAAAATGGGGATTGTCGACCGTGCCTCGGCGGATATTGCCGATTTTGCAGGCGAACTCGGCGCCGGCGATGTAGTGTTTATTGCGGTACCAACCTTAACCGTTGCTAGCGTATTAAAAGATTTAAAAGCGGCTCTTGGTCGTGACGTTGTTATTACCGATGGCGCCAGTGTTAAAGGCAGTGTGCGCGACGACGTTATAAAGCTCTATGGCGAATTTCCCGAACAGGTCGTCTTAGGCCATCCTATTGCGGGCTCTGAGCAAAGTGGCGTAGAGGCGTCAAACCCAGATTTGTACGTAAATCATCGCGTAATTCTTACCCCAATGCCGGAGAACTCGGTGGCCGCAGTGGCTTTGGTGGGAGCTATGTGGGAGCAGGTGGGCGCTGAAGTTTTGGCTATGGATGTAGACGATCACGACCTTGTGTTGGGCGCTACTAGCCATTTACCCCACGTTATTGCCTTTTCCCTTGTCGATACCTTGGCTCATGACAGCCACAATCAGAATATTTTTCGCTACGCGGCAGGTGGGTTTAGAGATTTTACCCGTATAGCCTCCAGCGATGCGATTATGTGGCGAGATATTATGCTCGCCAATAAAAAATCGGTGTTGGAAGCAATTGATCTGTTCTCCACCAACTTAGCGCGGTTGCGTACGGCGATAGCCGAAGAAGATGCAACTACTATTACTGGCGTTTTCACGCGAGCAAAAGCCGCGCGTGATCGTTTTACCAAGATGTTAATGAATCAGGCCTACGTAAAGACTATGCAAGATAATCAAGAAAAACACATCGTATACACTGTTGCTCCCGGCGGAACTGTTAAGGGTAATATCCGCGTTCCTGGCGACAAGTCTATTTCTCATCGTTCGATTATGCTCGGTTCATTAGCTGAAGGTGTAACGAAAATTGAAGGGTTTCTTGAGGGGGAGGATGCTTTGGCAACACTGCAAGCCTTCCGCGATATGGGTGTTGTTATCGAAGGTCCAGAGCACGGCTCAGTAACTGTCAACGGTGTTGGCTTGCACGGTTTAGAAAAGCCATCTGGCGCTTTGTATATGGGTAACTCCGGTACATCGATGCGTTTGTTGTCGGGTATTTTGGCGGGCCAGAAATTTGCTACCGAACTTACCGGCGATGTGTCGCTTTCCAAGCGTCCAATGAATCGCGTTGCTAATCCCTTGCGAGAAATGGGCGCGGTTGTGGATACCGCGGAACAAGGCCGACCACCATTGTTGATTAATGGCGGTTCGAAGCTTAAAGGTATTCACTACGATATGCCTATGGCCAGCGCACAGGTTAAATCGTGTTTGTTATTGGCTGGTCTATATGCGGAAGGTGAAACCAGTGTTACCGAGCCTGCGCCAACGCGTGATCATACCGAACGTATGTTGCGCGGGTTTGGTTACGACGTTAACCGTGAGGGCAATACTATTCGCGTAAAGCCAGGTGGAAAGCTTACTGCGACCAACATCGATATTCCCGCCGATATTTCGTCGGCCACCTTCTTTTTGGTTGCGGCGGCGATAGCACCAGGTTCAGATATTACGCTTACTCACGTTGGCATTAACCCAACGCGTATTGGTGTGATTAATATTTTGCGTTTGATGGGGGCGAATATCACCCTTTCGAATGAGCGTGAAGTTGGCGGCGAACCAGTGGCCGATATTCGCCTGCAGTATGCCCCGCTAAAAGGTATACAAATTCCGGAAGACCAAGTGCCGCTGGCAATCGATGAATTTCCAGCACTATTGGTTGCCGCCGCTTGTGCAGAAGGCACAACAGTACTTACCGGCGCGGAAGAACTACGCGTAAAAGAAACCGATCGAATTCAAGCAATGGCAGATGGCTTGAAAAATTTGGGCATTCAATGCGAACCAACAGAAGACGGTATTGTTGTTCACGGCGGCCAGCTTACTGGTGGCTCGGTTGAGAGTTGTCACGACCATCGTATTGCGATGTCTTTCACCATTGCCGCGTTGCGCGCTACGGGGCCAGTTGTAGTTAACAACTGCGCTAATGTTTCAACTTCATTCCCTAACTTTGTCGATTTAGCCAAAGAAGTGGGAATTAATTTAGAAGTGAATATTGTTAATTAAGGTTAATCATTCATGTTAGACGACTTTAAACTGACTCACCTCAAACAGCTTGAGGCAGAGAGTATCCATATCATTCGCGAAGTAGCTGCAGAGTTCGATAACCCTGTAATGCTCTATTCTGTGGGCAAAGACTCGGCCGTGATGATGCACCTAGCCATGAAAGCATTCGCGCCAGGTAAGCCGCCATTTCCGTTAATGCACGTTGATACTACGTGGAAATTTAAGGAAATGATTTCATTCCGTGATCAGCGTATTAAAGATCTCGGTTGGGATTTAATTGTCCATATCAATCAAGATGGTGTGGATATGGGCGTTGGCCCGTTTACCCACGGTAGCGCAAAACATACCGATATCATGAAAACCCAAGGCTTAAAGCAGGCGTTGAACAAATACGGTTTTGATGCGGCTTTTGGTGGCGCGCGTCGTGACGAAGAAAAGTCGCGAGCGAAAGAGCGTGTATATTCCTTCCGTGATAAAAACCATCGTTGGGACCCCAAAAATCAGCGCCCAGAATTGTGGAACCTGTATAACAGCCGTGTAGACAAAGGCGAAAGTATTCGGGTATTCCCGCTTTCCAACTGGACAGAGCTCGATATTTGGCAGTATATCCATTTAGAAGGTATTCCAATCGTACCGCTTTATTTTGCTGCGCCGCGACCGGTAGTCGAAAAAGATGGTGTAATGATTATGGTCGATGACGATCGTATGCCGATTGGCCCAGACGATAAAATCGAAGAGAAAATGGTTCGCTTCCGTACCTTGGGTTGTTACCCATTAACAGGTGCTGTTGAATCCACTGCGACCACATTGCCAGAAATTATCCAAGAAATGCTGCTTACCAAAACATCTGAGCGGCAGGGGCGAGTGATCGATCACGACAGCTCTGGATCGATGGAAAAGAAAAAACAAGAAGGGTATTTCTAAGCTATTGTCGAGCGCCGAGTGCGTAATGTGTCACTTGCATCGGTTGATGTTTTTAGCCGCTGGGCGCAAACAAAAGTTTAGAGCTAATGTTTCGAAAGTGTTTCCCCGCAATACCAAACTACTATTGAGCTAAACGGCGAACTAAGTTCGAGTGTGCCGGTAGTTTGTAACAGAACAATTGAGGAAAAAATTTAATGTCGCACCAATCAGAGTTAATCGAAACCGATATCGATGCCTATCTAGCGCAACACGAACACAAAGAGCTGCTGCGCTTCTTAACCTGCGGTAGCGTGGATGATGGAAAATCTACCCTGATTGGCCGCCTTCTGCACGACACCAAAATGATTTACGAAGATCAGTTGGCCGCAGTGGCTTCAGATTCCGGTAAGCACGGTACTACTGGAGAAAAAATTGATTTGGCTCTGCTGGTTGATGGTCTGCAAGCTGAGCGCGAGCAGGGTATTACCATTGACGTTGCCTACCGTTATTTTTCTACTGCAAAGCGCAAATTTATTATTGCCGACACTCCTGGGCACGAGCAGTACACGCGCAATATGGCCACGGGTGCTTCCACCTGTGATCTAGCCGTTATCTTGATTGATGCGCGCTACGGTGTGCAAACACAAACGCGACGACATTCTTATATCGCGTCCTTGCTTGGTATTAAGCACGTTGTTATAGCCATTAACAAAATGGATTTGGTCGACTTTAGTGAGGCAAGGTACGAAGAAATAAAAGCCTCCTACAAAGAAATGGCGAAGCAGCTAAACCCCGCTAAACATTATTTTGTACCTATGTCCGCGTTGGATGGTGACAATGTAGTAAATCGCGGTGATCGTTGTGAGTGGTTTAAAGGTCAAACTCTCATGGAAATTTTAGAAACAGCTGAAATTGCTGCGGATAAAAATACCGTGGATTTTCGTTTCCCTGTGCAATATGTTAACCGCCCGCATCTCGATTTTCGCGGTTTCTGCGGCACCGTCGCATCTGGCCTGATACACAAGGGCGATAGTATTAAAGTTATTCCATCGCAAAAAACCAGTAAAGTTAAATCTATCGTCACCCATGATGGTGAGTTAGAGCGCGCTTTTGTTGGGCAGGCGGTAACCTTAACCCTAGAAGACGAAATTGATATTAGTCGCGGCGATATGATTGTGAAATCTGACGCTGAGCTAGAGCTTTCGGATTGTTTGAGTAGTCATCTGGTTTGGATGGCAGAAACACCCATGAGCCCAGGTAAACAGTATTTGTTTAAGTTTGCCAGCAAGGTGGTGCCGGGTATTGTCACTGCGGTTGACTATCGTATTGACGTAAACACCTTCGAGCACTCAAAAGTTGACGATATGCAGCTTAATGATATCGCCGTGGTAAATGTTCAGCTGGAGCAAAAAGTTGTTGTAGATGCCTACAATAATAATCGTGCTACCGGTGCTTTTATCATTATTGACCGGTTAACGAATATTACCGTCGGTGCCGGCATGGTGTCCCATGGCTTGGATACTTCTACCGATAGCGGTCAGCTTGGTGGCGGTAAGGTTCCTGCGGAATTTTCTGAATTCGAAAAAGATTTAAACGCGTTGGTGCGTAAGCACTTCCCTCATTGGGATGCGAAAGACATCAGCAAACTTTAATTCTGCCTGTATTTTAGCGGCGCTATTGTTTAAGCGCTGCTAAAATCTCGCACCAACAGTGGCAAAAAGCGCCGCCGTTGGTGCAAATTTCTTAACGTTTCCTTTCTCTTTTTCCTACATCTCCGTCAGATATTTCTTACAGATCTTCGTTAATAGGTTAAGTAAATTAGTCCTGTCGCAGCAAGTCTGAGGCATAACTTACTAATCTATCTATAACATCTAATCTACTATCGGAGAAATGCAATGACTAAAGGATCAGTCTCTAATTGTTTTGTTAAAACCCTGTTATCTGTTTTTGCTGTAACAGCAATCTTGTTGGCTGGCGTAGCTTCGCCATTAACATTTGCAGCAGACAAAAAGGGTGCCGACACTTCAGCAATGCAAAAATCTGTAACAGTCATCAATCTGAATAAGGCTGATGCCGAGTCTATCGCTGCCGCACTAACCGGCGTGGGGATTAAAAAGGCGCAGGCAATTGTTGAATACCGCAAGCAAAAAGGTCGCATCGCTTCAGCCGAGCAGTTATTAGAAGTCAAAGGTATCGGTAAGGCGACGTTGGCAAAAAATAAAGGGCGGTTTACACTTTAATCGCTTCTCGGTGATAGTTGTGAGCCTCGTCTAAGCGGCTCACAACTAACCGTTTTTACTCAACGCTTAGTTGTACTGGTTTCTAGCCTCATTTTTGATTCCGGTATTTTGTTTGTGTCGCCTCGTCGTACCGCCTCGTCGCATTACCTCCTTGCTCGGTTCAATATTCTGCGGGCTCTTCTAGTCTCTTATTTAGATTTCTTGGGAATACCGTTTCTAGGTTGACCACCGTTATATTAGTATTCTCGCGAATAAGTCTTGGTCAACTAGGTAATATTCCAGTCATATCATGTAAAATGGGTTCGCTTTATTAAACATAGCCTTAGGTTATGTCTTCGAAACTCGTTTTTAAGGAGTCAGCTCTTGAGTGATGATAATGGCCCGCGTTTACTTGTAGCGTTGGATTACGATAACGCCGAAAGTTGTAGGCAGTTTATACAGCAGCTTAACCCGGCTAACTGTCGCCTTAAAATTGGCAAAGAGCTCTTTACCAGCGCTGGACCGGCAATCGTTGAAATTGCTCAAAATGCTGGTTTCGATGTTTTTCTCGATCTGAAATTTCACGATATTCCCAATACTGTTGCTAAAGCTGTGAAGGCTGCGGCAAATCTTGGTGTGTGGATGGTGAATGTTCACGCGAGCGGCGGTCGACGAATGATGGAAGCCGCGGCCGACGCGGTAGCTCATGCGCAGCGACCCCCACATTTAATAGCCGTTACCGTATTGACCAGTATGGACACCGCCGATCTAGCCGAAACCGGTGTAAGTCGAGAGCCAGCGCAGCAAGTGCAGCACTTGGCAGCATTGGCGAAGCAGTCCGGCATTCAAGGCGTGGTGTGCTCGGCACATGAAGCTGCGGCTATGAAGCAGGCGTTAGGTAAAGGGTTTGTTACCGTTACGCCGGGCATTCGCCCCGCGACAGCGGCGGCAGATGATCAGCGTAGAATTATGACACCAGAGCAGGCGGCGCAAAGCGGCAGCGATTACCTGGTTGTGGGTCGTCCAATCACCCAAGCCAGCGACCCCACTGCGGTGTGCGAGGCTATCGCAACCGCGATACACCCTTATTACAGCTAAACCAGCCACCTAAAAGGTTTTGCATGAAGCTTGTTGCGCGTAAGCTTCCCACTATTCACAGATAGCATTGGATCAATATGTATAGCGTAGTAACCATTGATGGCCCGAGTGGCTCTGGTAAGGGAACAATTTGTCGTTTAGTCGCCGAGGCGACGGGCTTCGCGCTGCTAGATAGCGGCGCTCTATACCGATTAACCGCACTGGCCAGTCTGAACGCCAATATCGATCTCGATAGCGAAGCTGCGGTTGCCGCCTTAGCGGAACAGTTAGATATTGGTTTTGTCGCTCAAGATAACTATACCCAAGTCATACTTGCTGGCGATGATGTCACCAAGACGATTCGCGAGGAGCGGGTGGGTATGACGGCATCGAAAGTCGCCGCCTACCCAGATGTTCGCGCCGCCTTGCTTAATCGACAGCGAGCATTCCTTACGGCGCCAGGCCTAGTTGCCGATGGCCGTGATATGGGTACAGTGGTATTCCCGGATGCACCGCTAAAAGTCTTTTTAACCGCCAGTGCCGAAGAGCGCGCGCGCCGACGAGTACAGCAGCTTAAAGACGCTGGGGAAACAGATATTGATTACGCGAAAATATTGGCGGATATTGAGCAGCGAGACTATCAAGATCGGAATCGCGCGGTGGCGCCCTTAGTGCCAGCGGCTGATGCAATCGAGCTGGACAGTACCAGTCTTTCGATTGACGCCGTATTCCAGATCATAATGCGCAATTTAAGCGAGCTTGGTATCAAACCCTCATAAGGAAAGATTATGTTTGCAAAACTTGGTGTTTGGGTGCGTAACCTATTTGTATTGGCCTGGCTGCTGGTCGTGTTAACCCTTGGCGCTTGGCTGGCCTACGCTAATAGCGATACCATGACGCTTAACTTGTTAGGTATTCAGTGGCCCGAAGGTAGTGTTGGTTTTTACTTTTCGATTACCTTTATCGTCGGTGTGCTATTGGGGTGGTTTGGTACCTACCTGCTTGCCCAAGCGGCATTGTTTGGTAAAAAGCGAGAGCTTAGTAGGATGACCAAAGAGGTCAATAAATTGCGCTCTAATTTCGTCGCAGATTCTAGCGAAAGCCAAGTGGCGGTTCGATCAAAGTCGTAAACTTTAATCGCCTAAGTTTTCTTTCCACGTACAGTAACAAAAGGTAAAGCAACACCCTTATGCCCGACTTATTGGTTTTCGCGCTGCTGTTTGCCGCACTCGTAATCGGCTTTTCGCTTGGTTACTATCAGTGCCAGCGTGGGCAGCGAGAAAAGCGTAGTAAAGGCTCCGGGCTGCCGCGTAAGCGTTACTATCAAGGTTTGGCGTACCTGCTGAACGATCAGCCCGACGCGGCGATCGACACCTTTATCTCATCACTAGAAGTCAACAGCGACACCCTCGAAACCCATCTGGCACTAGGCAATCTTTTACGTAAGCGTGGCGAAGTTGCCCGCGCTATCCGCGTTCACCAAAATCTTATTGCACGCCCCAGCTTGAGTAAGCCGCAGCTGCATTTCGCTCAGCTGGAGTTAGGCGTGGACTATTTAAAGTCTGGCCTGCTGGACCGTGCAGAAGCGCTTTTTAAAGAGTTGGCCGACGGTCGCGATACAACCAAAGATGTGCGCGATCAAGCCTTGGCTTACTTGATAGAGGTTTTTCAAGACCTGCGTGAATGGTTAAAAGCGATCGACGCTGCCGACCGACTCACCACGCGAAAATTTGCTTCCAGCGCAGATCGTTGGCGGGAAATTCAGGCGCAGTTTTGTTGTGAGCTGGCGAATGAATCGATAGATAAAAATGACCTGCAGAACGCACGTCGTTTAATTCGCAACGCTCTTAAGTACGATAAAAACTGTGTGCGCGCAAACCTACTGCAAGCAAAAATAGAAATGGACGAAGGAGCGGCTGCCGTAGCTTTGGTGCTGTTGCGCAAGATACCCAAGCAAAACGAACGGTTTGTTTCCGAAAGTCTTTCGCTTGTTTATGAATGCTACGAACAGCTAGATAGCCCAGCACAACGGCTAGAGCATTTGCGCGGCCTATACCACAATAAGCCAAGCCTTGTTGTACTTGAATGCTTGGCGGAAGCAACCGAAGTAGAGGAGGGCGCGGCGGCAGCCTACTCCCTACTAAAGCAAGAATTACAGTCATTCTCCAGCTTGCAAGCTACCGCCGACCTGCTGGAATTGCTGGCGCCAACGGTTGATAGTTCGGCCCGTTTTCAAGATCTAAAACCGATTATTCAGCGCATCGCCAACGCCAATCACCATTACCAATGTAGCAACTGTGGCTTCGTTGGTGAGCATATTCACTGGCTTTGCCCCAGCTGCAAAACATGGGCAAGTATTAGTCGCGGTTAGAGCGCTAATTCACTTGAGAATCAGCGCTAGAACTGCTACCCTCGCGACCCCTAAAACCGTCAGAAGATGCTTTTTGCCAGAAATGGAGCATGTTTGGCGTACTAATCATTGACCCGTAAACTGGCGTGCGGCTTCTTAAACTATAGGTATCGCAATGAGCGAAAGCTTTGCAGAACTCTTTGAAGAGAGTTTAAAAACAGTAGATATGGTGCCTGGCACCATCGTAACCGGCGTAGTAATTGATATTGATCAGGACTGGGTAACCGTCCACGCTGGTCTTAAATCTGAAGGCGTAATACCCGCCGAGCAATTCCTGAATGAAAAAGGCGAACTGAACCTAAGCATTGGTGATGAAGTTCAAGTGGCCTTGGAAACCGTAGAAGACGGTTTCGGTGAAACCCGCCTTTCTCGTGAAAAAGCCAAGCGCGCAGAGTCATGGAAAGTGCTGGAAGCTGCACACGAAGCAGAAGAAGTTATTACAGGTGTAATTAACGGTAAGGTTAAAGGTGGTTTCACCGTTGACGTTGCTGGCATCCGTGCGTTCTTGCCAGGTTCATTGGTTGATGTTCGCCCAGTTCGCGAAACCACTCACCTCGAAGGCAAAGAGCTAGAGTTTAAAGTTATCAAGTTGGATCAGAAGCGTAACAACGTTGTTGTTTCTCGTCGTGCCGTTATGGAGCTGGCTAACAGCGAAGAGCGTGATGAATTGCTTGCTAACCTACAAGAAGGTCAAGCGGTTAAAGGTATCGTTAAAAACCTTACCGATTACGGTGCCTTCGTTGATTTGGGCGGCGTAGACGGCCTGTTGCACATCACCGACATGGCTTGGAAGCGCATCAAGCACCCAGGCGAAATTGTTAAAGTTGGCGACGAAATCGACGTTAAAGTTCTTAAGTTCGATCGTGAGCGTAACCGTGTTTCTCTTGGCCTTAAGCAATTGGGTGAAGACCCATGGGCAGCTATTACCCAGCGTTACCCAGAGGGTGCCAAGGTTAAAGCGACCATCACCAACCTTACCGACTACGGCTGTTTTGCTGAAATCGAAGAAGGCGTTGAAGGTTTGGTTCACGTATCCGAAATGGATTGGACCAACAAGAACATCCACCCATCTAAGGTTGTTAACCTAGGTGATGAAGTGGAAGTTATGATTTTGGACATCGACGTAGAGCGTCGTCGTATCTCCTTGGGTATCAAGCAGTGTCAGGCTAACCCTTGGGATTCCTTCAGTAACCAATTTGCTAAAGGCGACAAAATCTCCGGCAAGATCAAGTCGATCACCGATTTCGGTATCTTCATTGGTTTGGACGGCGGCATCGACGGTCTTGTTCACTTGTCAGACATTAGCTGGAACGAAGCTGGTGAAGAAGCCGTACGCAAGTACAAGAAAGGCGACGAGTTAGAGACCGTTGTTTTGGCTATCGATCCAGAGCGTGAGCGTATTTCTTTAGGTATCAAGCAGTTAGATGAAGACCCGTTCACCATCTACGTTGGTACTAACGACAAAGGCACCATCGTAAAGGGTGTTGTTAAGTCGGTAGACGCTAAAGAAGCTATCATTACCTTGGCCGACGACATCGAAGGTACTTTGAAAGCGTCTGAAATTAGCCGCGACAAGGTAGAAGATGCTCGTAACGCGCTTAAAGAAGGCGAAGAAGTCGAAGCTAAAATCACCAACGTTGACCGTAAAAACCGTTCAATTGTTCTTAGCATCAAAGCGAAAGACAATGACGACGAAAAAACGGCCATCAAAGAGCACAGCAGCAAAGCTACCGAGCAAATGCAGCCTGCGACTATTGGTGATCTAATCAAGGCTCAAATCAAGAGCCAAGACAAACAGTAAGCTCCTGGTTTAATTGGCTTGTTAAAAAGCGACCTTCGGGTCGCTTTTTTTATGCCCATCAAAAACCGCCAAAACTGGCGCTTTCCTGTTTTTTGTTGTATAAACAACAACTTGCGCACAAAACATAGTATAACTATTCACTTGTTACCCTAACGCAATGATATAAGCCAACTTTTGGTCTAGTATCACTGTTATAAACCAACCGATATGAATCTATAGCTTATGACAAAATCAGAGCTGATCGAGCGAATAGCAGAGCGACAGGACCAACTCTCCGCCAAGGATATCGAGTTGGCTGTGAAGCTTATGATTGAATATATGTCCCAGTGCTTGGCCTCTGGCGACCGTATCGAAATAAGAGGCTTTGGTAGCTTCTCACTTCACTATCGTGCTCCTCGCACCGGGCGTAACCCTAAAACTGGTGAATCTGTAGAGTTGGCGGGAAAGTACGTACCTCACTTCAAGCCCGGTAAAGAAATGCGCGACAGGGTTAATGATAGCCTTAACGGTCAATGATCTAGTCAGTTGCAATCACTTTCTTGGCAATACCTTTGCGTGAATAGCAATGACGCTTGTGCAATAAAACAGGTTGTCGTTCGGATTGCCTTTTCTGTCATGAATACGTAAAGTTACCGCTTGCCAGATAATTAGTATTCTGTGCAATTTATTACAAGAAGCCGTAATCCAAATACTATATAATCCGCCGCGAAATAGAGTTTCATGCCTGTAGTTGCTGGTGCGCCACAATTACGGAATATGTTATCTAACTAAAGTAAAAAAGGTTCAGAAATACTAAAGGGATCCTAGTGTCAAAAGCTAAAGCTCAAATCGTACCGGTAATACTTTCCGGGGGCAGTGGCTCTCGTCTTTGGCCAAAATCTCGCCATACCTACCCCAAACAATTGCATCGCCTATTCGGTAATGCCACCATGCTGCAACACACCGTAAACCGTGTGCAACACCTAGAAACGCCAATAGTTGTCTGCAATAACGACCAGCGTTTTATGGTTGCCGAACAGCTATCCCACGTCTGTAAAACTGCACCCGATATCATCTTAGAGCCCTTGGCTCGCAATACCGCGCCAGCTATAGCCGTGGCTGCGATGCATGCTCTGCAAAAATACCCAAACCCCATACTTGTGGTGCTGGCAGCAGACCACCTCATTAAAGATATGGGTGCATTCCACACCGCGCTAAACCATGCAGTAGCCGCAGCGGAACAGAATAAGTTAGTTACCTTTGGTGTAGTGCCAACCAAGCCCGAAACCGGTTACGGCTACGTGCAGGCTGCTCAAGGTGGTGCCGAAGCTGGTAGCTCGGTAGAACGTTTTGTCGAAAAGCCAAACCTAGAAACCGCGCAGCAATACCTAGCGGCCGGTAACTTTACTTGGAACAGCGGCATGTTCGTATTTAAGGCGCAAGAATTCCTTAACGAGCTAAGTAAGCAGGGGGCTGGCTGGTTAAATAGTTGCGAATTGGCGCTGCAATCTGCAGAGAATGATCTAGACTTTATACGTTTAAGTTATAAAGATTTTGAGCAGTGCGAAAACATCTCGGTAGACTTTGCCGTAATGGAAAAAACCGCAAATGCGTGGATGGTTCCACTCAACGCTGGTTGGAGCGATTTGGGTAGTTGGGAAGCGCTTTGGGAATCTAGTGACAAGGATGAGAACGGCAACGCAGTTTATGGTGATGCCTTTGTAAAGAATTGTGAAAATAGCTTAGTTCACTCAGCAACCAGGCTAGTAGCAGCGGTAGGATTAAAAGACATCGCGATAATAGACAGCGACGATGCTCTACTGGTGGTTGATAGAAACAGTACCCAAGATGTAAAAGCGATTGTGGATTGGCTAAAAGCCGAAAAACGCAACGAATACCTCCACCATCGAGAAGTACACCGCCCTTGGGGCAGCATAGATTCAATAGATACCGGCGATCGCTATCAAGTTAAACGTATCGAAGTTAAACCTGGCGCGAGCCTGTCACTGCAAATGCATCATCACCGCGCGGAGCACTGGGTAGTTGTAAAAGGTACGGCCATGGTGCAAAGGGGGGAAGAGGAGTTTTTAGTTTCTGAAAACGAATCTATGTACATCCCGCTGGGCGAGAAGCACCGCCTTTCCAACCCTGGCAAAGTGCCACTGCATTTAATAGAAATTAGAAGCGGCGGCTACTTAGAAGAAGACGACATTACCCGCTTTCAGGATAACTACGGTCGAGTAGCCCAGTAATAGTCGTAAAAAGATAGATCGAAGGTGTAACTAGGTCAGCGATGTATCGCTGCAACCTAACGGCATTAAATATTATTTGGTAAATGGTGAGTAACCCATGGAACTCGGATACGTCATTTTAGCAGTATCGTTTTTGCTTTCATTTGGGGCTGTAAAAATATTACAGCCCATAGCCCGCGTACTAGAGCTGGTAGACCGGCCAGGTGGGCGAAAGCAGCATCTGGGTGTAATCCCGTTAATCGGTGGCTTGGCTATATACGCAAGCGTAATCGTTACGGTTTTCGTTTTTATTGAGCAGCCTCTATTTATACGTTTATTTTTGCTCGCTGGCGGCTTAATTGTGTTTATGGGGATGGTAGACGACCGCTATGAACTAAGTGCTCGCTTTCGCTTGGTTGGTCAGTTTCTTATCAGCTGTATTTTTGTATATGCATTAGACGTTCACTTCGAGTCGTTTGGTGACTTGCTAGGTATTGGTGAACTCAACCCCGGTATTATCGGCTACCCCCTCGCAGTACTTTCTTTTGTTGGGGCTATTAACGCAATGAATATGCTAGATGGTATGGACGGCCTAGTGGGCTCTATTGTGATGGTGAGTTTTATTGGTTTGGTCGCCCTGTTTGGCGCCAACGGCAATACTACGTTTCAGTACCTCTGCTTAACCTTTATAGGTGCTACTGGTGCTTTTCTAATTTTTAACTTGTGGGGCGGCCCCAAACGACCCGTTAAAAAAATATTTATGGGCGATGCCGGTAGTATGTTTTTGGGCCTTTCGTTAGGTGTGTTGTTGGTTCATGGCTCACAGCCTGGGGTGGCAGCGTTTACACCTGCAACAGCGCTTTGGTTCGTGCTTTTGCCCATTACTGATATGTTTACCATTATGTATCGCAGGTTGAAACGTGGCCGTTCCCCTATGGCTGCCGACAGGACGCATATTCATCATATTTTGATGCGGGCTGGGTTTTCAGCAAAGCAAACCTTGTATGTGATGTTGGTGGTTCAAAGCCTATTTGTTGTAATCGGAATTGTACTTATGGTAACGGGTTGCTTAGAGGCTTTATCCTTTGCCTTTGCCGTGGTTTTTGTTATTGCGTATCAACTGCTGTTAAAGCGCTCATGGAAGTTTATACGCTGGAGCAGGCGAAGTCTGTTTGCAGCAAGCTAGGCATAAGTTCCTAGTTAATTAATTAAGGCAGCCAAGGCTGCTTTAATTTTACCGCAACTGTTCACGACATGAACGCAATTGGTATAAATTCACTTTTCCCGGTGGTGTTTAAAGCCGGAGTAAGCAATGTTGGGTTGTGCAAAAAGCTTAATCAACAACAAAAGTTCCAAAAACACGGAAAGCTCAAAATATTAAAGTGGCCATACAAAAAACGCTAATACCAGACGAGCTGCGTTATCAGCTACTAAAAAAGCTGCACGCAAACCCAGATATAAGCCAAAGGGAGCTATCTCGCCAGGTAGGGCTTAGCTTGGGCAAAACCAACTACTGCCTAAAGGCCTTAATAGAAGCAGGGTGGGTAAAAGCGGGTAACTTTGCGCGTTCTAGCAATAAACTGAACTACGCCTATGTACTAACTCCCAAAGGCGTAAGCGAAAAAGCAGCAGTAACCGTGCGCTTTTTACAAAACAAACAAGAACAATACCGACAACTGGAAAACGAAATAACCTTACTTAAAAAAGAGGCTGCAGTACAAAAATAACAAACAAGCCTGCGAAAACAATAAGCGAAGCGTTTAAGCTGCGAGCCAAAAGGCACAAATAAAAATTAAAAAGAGAAAGTAAATTTTATGGAAGCGAAAACACCAGGGCAAACTGAGAGTGGGCCCGAATTAGATAAAAGGTTAACGCACATAGAGCAGCAGCTCGATACTGTTGTGGGTATGACGGCACAGCAAAGTCGCGGGTTTAATTTTCAGTCTCATGGGGGGGCAGAGGAAATAGATCTACTCGAACTGTGGAATGTTATATGGCAGGGTAAGTGGTTAATTATCGCTACAACATTTCTCTTTGCTGTAGCTGCTGTGTTTTACGCTATAAGCTTACCCAATATGTACAAAAGCGAAGGCGTATACGCACCCGCACAAGAAGAGGGCGGTTTAGGAGGCTTGGCAGCAAAGTACGGTGGTTTGGCTGCGATGGCCGGTATTAATATTGGTGGCGGAGAAAGCGGCGATATAGAACAGGCCATGGCCCTAGTAAAAAGCTGGCCGTTTATCGAAAACTTTGTGAATAAATACCAACTTAAACCCTACATAATGGGCGTAAAAAAATGGAACCAAAGCGATAACGCCCTGGTGTGGGATAAGGATATTTATAATCCTACTAGCAGGCAGTGGCTACGAGATCCCCCCAAAGGTAAGCAAGCGGAGCCCAGTAGTTTTGAAGTGTTCGAAGAATTTTCCGCAATGCTAAACGCAAACCACGATGTAAAAACAGGCCTAATAACAATAGGTGTTGAACACTATTCGCCAATACTGGCTGCAGCATGGACTAACAATTTAGTAAAAGAGCTTAACAATCATTTTCAGCAGCGAGACATGGTTGACGCGAAGAAAAATATTGAGTATTTAAACCAAAAAATTAATGAAACCGGTATTGCCGAAATGCAAACGGTGTTTTACAGCATGATAGAAGAGCAAACTAAAAGCTTAATGCTGGCAGAAGTGAGCGATGAATATTTAGCAAAAACAGTAATAGAGCCGCAGGTGGCGGAGTTGAAGAGTAAGCCAAAGAGAAGCCTTATCGTTATGCTGGCTACCATCTTAGGCGGAATGTTCGGCGTGTTAACGGTTTTAATTAAGCATTTTTCAAAATCTGAATTTAAGTGAGTTAAAAAGAGTAAGTTATGACAAAGAAAAAAGTAGCACTTATTACCGGTATTACAGGGCAAGACGGCTCGTACTTGGCAGAATTGCTGTTAGAAAAAGGCTATGAGGTACATGGTATAAAACGCCGCTCTTCATCCTTAAATACAGAGCGTGTAGATCATATCTACCAAGATAACCACGAAAAAGACCAAAAGTTCTTTTTACACTATGGCGATTTAACCGACTCATCAAATCTTACCCGTATATTAAAAGATGTGCAGCCAACAGAAGTGTACAACTTAGGCGCCCAGTCTCATGTTGCGGTTTCCTTTGAATCACCCGAATATACCGCGGATGTGGATGCACTAGGTACGCTACGCCTATTAGAAGCGATTCGCTTTTTGGGTATGGAAAAAGCCACACGTTTTTACCAAGCCTCAACCTCCGAACTGTACGGCGAAGTACAAGAAATACCCCAAAAAGAAACAACTCCGTTTCACCCGCGTTCACCCTACGCGGTAGCCAAAATGTACGCCTACTGGATTGTGGTTAATTATCGTGAATCTTACGGTATGTATGCCTGTAACGGTATTTTGTTTAATCACGAATCGCCGCGCCGTGGCGAAACCTTTGTAACGCGAAAAATTACACGCGGCATAGCCAATATTGCCCAAGGTTTAGAAAAGTGCTTATACCTGGGTAATATGGATGCCTTGCGTGATTGGGGTCACGCAAAAGATTATGTTCGCATGCAGTGGATGATGTTGCAGCAAGATGTGGCGGAAGATTTTGTAATTGCCACAGGCAAACAAATAAGTGTGCGTGAATTTGTAATGCTTTCTGCAAAAGAGGCGGGTATAGAATTAGAATTTACTGGCGAAGGCTTGGAAGAAGTTGCAACAGTAAAATCCATAAAGGGCAATAATGCCCCAGCCCTTAAGGTGGGTGATGTAATCGTAAGGGTAGACCCGCGTTACTTCCGCCCAGCCGAAGTAGAAACCTTATTAGGCGACCCAACAAAAGCCAAGCAAAAACTAGGTTGGGTACCACAAATAACGGTAGAAGAAATGTGTGCAGAAATGGTTGAACACGATCTAAGCAAAGCTAAACAACACGCCATATTAAAAAAGCATGGTTTTGATATAGCTGTAACGTTAGAGAGTTAAGGTTTATGAACGATATTCGTTGGCACCAACGTACAGCTAATTTTAATTTAGCCCTAAATGAGCTAAAAGAAGCGGTTGAACTGTCGCAACAGCGTGAACTAAGCAAGCTAGAAGAGCAAGGGCTTATACAGGCGTTCGAATATAATTACGAGCTGGCGTGGAATTGTTTAAAAGATTTTTACGAATATCAAAATGAAGAAGGCATCCAAGGAAGCCGAGACGCCATTCGCTTAGCGTTTAAACGTGGCTTAATTGCAGAGGGCGAGTTATGGATGGATATGATCCGTAGCCGTGCATTAACCTCTCATACATACAACCGCGAAACATCTCGTAAAATTGCGGAAAAAGTTTTAACGCAATACTACGGTGCGTTTACTGAACTAAATGCCAGCTTAAATACAATAATGCAAAAACAGTTAAATGATTAATGCCCAGAAAATAGGTTTGCCTGTAATTTTGGTAGAGAACCTAATCAGTATCTTTAACCGTTACTCATCAGTTGAGCAGGTAAAACTGTATGGTTCAAGGGCTAAAGGAACCTTTCGTAATGGTTCAGATGTTGATTTAACCATTATTGGAAATGTAAACCATAACGAACTGTTGGAAATTGAAGGTTTAATTGACGATCTTTTAACGCCCTATACCTATGATTTATCGCTGTTTTCTGAAATAGAGAATAATGATCTATTGCAGCATATTGAAAGAGTGGGTTTGCCCATTTACCCCGCTTAAAATATTAATAGAGAGTAAACAATAAAGTGAATAAAAACAGAGTTTTTATAGCAGGCCATAATGGCATGGTAGGCTCAGCCATAGTACGCCAACTATCAACACAAAATAACGTTGAATTAATAACCCGTACTCGCCAACAGCTTGACTTAACCAACCAACAAGCCGTGCTTGAATTTTTTCAAACCGAAAAAATAGACCAAGTATATCTGGCCGCTGCAAAGGTAGGGGGTATAGTAGCAAATAACACCTACCCTGCCGATTTCATTTATCAAAACTTAATGATCCAATGCAATATAATTAGCAGCGCCCACCAAGCAGGTATTCAGCAATTATTATTTTTAGGCTCTTCCTGTATTTATCCAAAATTAGCTCAGCAGCCCATGAGCGAAAGCGCATTATTAACAGGTACGCTAGAAGAAACTAACGAACCTTACGCCATAGCGAAAATAGCCGGTATAAAATTATGCGAAAGTTATAACCGCCAATACGGTAGAGATTATCGCAGTGTAATGCCTACTAATTTATACGGCCCTAACGACAATTTTCACCCAGAAAATAGTCATGTGATTCCCGCATTAATTCGCCGCTTTCACGAAGCGAAAATAAACGGCGATAAAGAAGTGGTCGCCTGGGGTAGCGGTAAACCTATGCGTGAGTTTTTGTATGTGGATGATATGGCTGCTGCATCAATATATGTAATGAATTTAAATAAAACAACCTACGAAGAAAATACAGACCCTATGCTTAGCCATATTAATGTGGGTTCAGGTGTGGATTGTAGTATTTGTGAATTGGTTGAAGCAGTTGCTAAAGTTGTTGGTTTTACAGGGGATATAAAGCTTGATGTAACAAAGCCTGATGGAGCTCCAAGAAAACTAATGAATGTTGATAGGCTTAAATCACTGGGTTGGCAGTATGATGTTGAGTTAGAGCAAGGCTTAAGCTTGGCTTATGGGTGGTTTTTGGATAATGAGTCCATGATTTGTAATTGACTTAAGTAAAGTTAGGTTCTCGAAGTATCAAATATAAATATCTTTAGTTATTTGAAACCCTCCGTATATTTAGTCATAGATACTGATATAGATATATTGAGAAGTAATAATTTTTGCATAAAAATGAAGGTTAATAATGAGTAAAACAGCTTTAATATGCGGTATATCAGGCCAAGATGGATCATTGTTAGCAAAGTTACTACTTAAAAAGGGTTATAACGTAGTTGGTACATCCCGAGATGCTCAGGCCTCCTCGTTTAGAAATCTAGTTACATTAGGAATAAAAAGTGACATTGATGTTATGTCGATGGCATTAAGTGATTTTCGCAGTGTGCTTCAAGTAATTGATAGAGTTAAACCAGATGAAATCTATAATTTTGCAGGACAAAGTTCTGTTGGACTATCGTTTGAGCAGCCAGTAGAAACTTTAGAAAGCCATGCCATCGGCACATTAAATTTACTTGAGGTAATCCGTTTTTTAGGTGGAGGTGTTCGATTATATAATGCGGGGTCAGGTGAGTGCTTTGGCGAATTAGGGGTGAGAGCGGCAAATGAAAATACAATTTTTAAACCGAGAAGTCCTTATGCTGTAGCAAAAGCCGCTGCATATTGGGAGTCGGTTAACTATAGGGAAGCCTATGGGCTATATGTTTGTTCAGGCATTTTATTTAATCATGAATCTCCACTGCGGCCTAGTCGATTTGTTACCCAAAAGATAATTCAAGCGGCATGTAGAATAGCTGAATACCCTAAAGAAAAATTAAAATTGGGCGAACTTTCAATTTCTAGAGATTGGGGGTGGGCAGAAGAATACGTTGACGCTATGTGGCGTATGTTACAGCAAGATAAAGCTAACGATTATGTTATAGCAACAGGAAAAAAATCTAGCCTAGAAAGCTTTGTGTCTACAGCGTTTAGTTGTGTGGGCTTAAATTGGCAGGATCATGTTATTTCTGATTCGGCATTAATACGACCGGCAGAAATAGAGAGTAATAGAGGTGATTCAAGCAAGGCTGAAGCTGATTTGGGCTGGACGGCGACTCTTTTTATGGAAGATGTTGTTCAAAAAATGATAGATGCAGAATTAGAGAAAAATAGCTAAAAGTATTGCTGGGCTTAAAATTAATAAAGAGGTTTATATGTTGGTTGTCTGTAATGGAATGGTTAGGTCCGGGTCAACTTTACAATACAATATTGTAAGAATGGTTTTGGAACATACTACCGGTGTAAGTGTAGATGGTTTTTATGAGTTAAAAGATGTGCTTGGAAATAAAGAAAAATTTTTGATTAAGCAAAAAGAAAAACATACAACTTTGATAAAAATGCACGAAGTTTACCCTTTTGTTTCTCAAAATAAAAGCTCAGAAATAAAGTTATTATATATATATAGGGATATTCGTGATGTTGCTGTTTCATTAAAAGAAAAATTAAATATTGATGGAGACCGTCTAATTGAAATGTTAGATGACGCTATAGAGCAATCAAATATAATACATAATTCCCCTGTGATTCTGTCTCAGAGATATGAAAATTTATTTACTGATTTAAAAGGAGGGATTCATGAAATTGCTAGTTTTTTAGAAGTAGAACTTTCAGGCGAGCAAGTTTTAAAGATAGAAAAGGAATGCTCAATAGAGAAAGTTAAAATAAATGTTGATAGATTGTCAAAGAAAAGAATGATAAATTTCGGAAAAAGGTTAGCGAATAGATTAGGTGTGAGAACGGGAAGGTATCATAAAAAAACGTTATATCACCATAATCATATATCTAAAAATGAAGGTTCAATTGGAGTGTGGCGTACAAATCTAACGGAATTAGAGAAAGATATAATTAATGAAAGGTATTGTGATTGGATTGCATTAAAAAAATATTAAAATGAAGTGGTAATATAAATGAAAAAATTTTTTTACGGATTAAAAATGTTTATATTAAAAATAATTTTTCTCCTTCCCTCTCAATTAATGAGAAGAAAATTAATTAATTTTTTTATGTCTAATAAGTTAGATTCTAGTGTTAGTATTTATGGCGGCTGCGAATTTAGATCTCCAAAAAATATTAAAATTGGCCGAAATTCTATTATTGGTAATGGGTGTTTATTAGATGGGCGGCGAGGTCTAGAAATTGGAAGTAATGTCAATATAAGTAGTGGTGTATGGATATGGTCGCTGCATCATGATGTGCAGTCACCCGAATTTTCTGTGGCTGGGGGAAAAGTAAGTATAGGAAATAGAGCTTGGCTTGGATCTAGGTGCACTATTTTACCCGGTGTAACTATAGGAGAAGGATCAGTGATTGCGGCCGGAGCGGTTGTAGTGAGAGACGTGCCTGAATTTTCAATAATGGGTGGCGTCCCAGCAAAAAAAATAGGTGAAAGAAATAAGAATTTGACATATCAGCTTGAAAGTGGGTTGCCATTTATATAAGAACGCTTAATCAAAAGCGTATTTAAATTTTAAAGTAACTGTCAGAGTTAATAATGAGAAAATTTTTAAACCATGATTTTATTTGGCAGTCTGCGATAGCTTTTACTATTCGTATTATTGCAGCTTTCTCGGCTTTTTTTTTAAGTGTTGTTATTACAAGAGTACTAGGTGTTGAGCAGTCAGGGTATTACTTTTTAACTTTTACTCTTGTAAGTGTTTTGGCTGTCTTTAGCCGCATAGGCCTAGATCAAACCTTACTTCGTTTTACGAGTGAAGCATTTTCCAATAAAAACTCATTTCAAATCAAAGATGTTTTACTAAAGTCTCTTCTGATTACGGTACCGGTTAGCGGTGTACTATCATTCTTTCTGTATATTTTGTCAGATATAATAGCAAATGAATTATTTGGTCAGCCTGGGATGGCTGAACCTATCAAAAATATGGCTTGTGGTATTATTGGATTATCAGTTATTACACACGTTTCTATAAGTTTACAAGCGATGGGGCACATAATATGCTCGATTATTATAATTAATATTGGGATAAATTTACTACTTATCGGTGCTTTATTAATCTTTTCTTTAACTGATGCACAAGAATTGGCAACATATTTTAGCATGGCTAGTTTAACTATTATTGTTCTATCTTTTTTGTATTGGAAATATATTCAACCTGTTTCTGGTAGCTCAAAGAAAGTGACAATAAGTTGGAGTGTTTTATATCAAAGTTGCATGCCACTTTGGGTTGTTATGATTTCAGCTCAGTTAATTCAGTGGTCAGCGCAATTAATAGCTGGTGCTTGGGTGTCCCCAGCAGAATTATCTATGTTAGCAGTTGCTCAACGTACAGCAATGTTAACAAGCTTTGTGTTGGTAGCAGTTAATTTAGTGGTTGCACCACGTTTTGCAGCCATGTTTAAGCGGGGTGATTTGAAAGGTGTTGAGCATATGGCAAAATTATCAGTGTTTATGATGGCCTTATTCTCACTGCCTATTGTTGTTTTCATGCTAATTTTTCCAGAATTTATAATGAGTATATATGGTGAAAAATTTATTGGAGGGGCTTGCTTGCTCCAAATATTGGTATTAGGTCAATTTATTAATGTAGTGACAGGTTCTGTGGGTTATTTGCTTTCAATGACTGGGAATGAAAAAAAATTACGTAATTCCATGATTTTTTCTGCCCCTTTTGCCGTAATTGCTAGCTTAATTCTAGTGCCAATTTATGGCGCTACCGGTAGTGCAATAGCGACAGCGTTAGCGGTATCCGTACAAAATTTATTAGCTTCCTGGCATGTAAAGCAGGCATTAGGTTTTAATACTTTTGCCATTTGGCGAAAATTGACTTGATATAACTTGTTTATATTTAAACATAGTAGTGCAATCACTGCTGTCCCGTTAAGGAGAAATAAAAAAGCCTGGTTCCACCACAATTGATACAATGAAGTTGCTTAGAAAACACTGTATTAATAGAGGGAACCAGGCCATGGCACATTGTAATACCATTCTTTCACAAATACTAAAACTTGTTCCGAGACATGAATTTGAGACCCTTGCCAAACAACATCATTCAGGTCGCGCTTTTCGTAAAGCCTCCCGCTGGTCACAGTTTGTGTCACTGACTATGGCTCAATTGTCTGGGAGAAATAGCTTGCGTGACATCATAGATAATATGTCGGCGCAAATGCATCGTCTTTACCATCTTGGCACCGCAAAGCTGTCGCGATCTAATCTCTCTCGGATTAATGAAGATAAACCCTATGCTCTGTACGAGGCGCTATTTGGAAAGTTACCAGCTCGCTGTCAAGGTGTAGCACCTAACCATAACTTCAGGTTTAAACACCCGCTTTATTCACTGGATGCGTCAACGATCGACTTGTGCTTGGCTGCTTTTCCTTGGGCGGATTTTCGCACCACCAAAGGCGCAGTAAAATTACATGTCGGCTTAAATCATGCAGGCTATTTACCTGAGTTTGTGACTATCACAGAAGGCAAGAAACACGATGTAACGGTAGGCCGTATGCTTAACTTTCCAAAAGGAAGTATTGTGGCGATTGATAAAGCGTACAATGATTACGCGTGGTATAAGCAATTGACAGATAAGGATATTTTCTTCGTTACCAGACTTAAGAGCAATGCGAAATTCCGTATTACTGAGCGTCGATCAGTGCTGAAAGGCAAAGGATTAACGTGTGATCAAACAATAGAGTTCACCGGTCCCCAAGTCGCTAAAAAATGCCCCGTCCAGTTACGGCGGATTGGCTACAAAGATGCAACGACGGGTAAGCACTATGTGTTTTTAACAAACAATTTTAAGTTGGCAGCCAAGACGGTTGCTGATATCTACAAAGCGCGATGGCAAGTAGAGTTATTCTTTAAGTGGATAAAACAAAACCTGAAGATCAAATCGTTTGTTGGCACCAGTAAAAATGCCGTGATGACTCAAATATGGATTGCCATGTGCGTATACCTACTCATTGCATTCCTAAAGTTTCAGTCCGCGCTAACGAAAAGCATGCGGGAGTTATTGCGGTTATTACAACTTAATTTGTTTGATAAACGTGATCTGATGGCACTACTGAGAGGTGACCCTCATGATGATAATTTCCCTGATGTGAATCAGATGAAACTCATATGAAAGTTAACGGGACAGCAGTGTAGTGCAATATAAAAATATATAGTAGCTAAACCTAAAAAAATTGGAAAAATAGAATGTTAAAAGTTTCTATAATAATAGCGGTATATAATGGAAAAGAAACACTGGAAAAAGCAATTACCTCTTGCTTAGAGCAAACATACAGAAATAAAGAGTTAATCATTATTGACGGAGGGTCAACTGATGGGACGCAGAGTATATTAGAAAAATATAATAACGATATAACCTTTTGGAAATCTGAAAAAGATCGCGGTATTTATCATGCTTGGAATAAAGCAATACAGCATGTGACGGGTGAGTGGCTATGCTTTATTGGAGCGGATGACTACTGGGCTTATCCAAAAGCTATTGAAGATTTGATTTTTGAAAGCCAAAAAACGGGGGCGGAGCTTGTTTCTGGAAAGGTTGTAATTATAGATTCACAGCATAATGTTAAGCGAATATTTGGGAAGCCGTGGAGTTGGAAGGCAATTAAACGTCATCATTGTATAGCGCACCCCGGTATGATGCATCATAAAGTTTGTTTTGAGCGCAATGGTAGTTATGATGAAGGTTTTAAGATTGCAGGGGATTATGATTTTTCTTTACGGTTGGGTCAAAAAACAACATCTAGTTTCATTGACAGAAACTTTGTTTGTATGGGCGACTCAGGAATTAGTCATACACAGATAGAAAAAACACTGTCTGAGGTGCGTGATATACAAGCCAAGCATCCTGACATCGGCGCATTAAAAGCAAATATTAACTATATTCGAACAAGAGTGGTTGTTACAATAAAAAATATTTTAGGATTTTTCTAACAATGAAAAAAGGTAATATCTTTCACGATTTTGTAATAATTATTTTCTTTAGTATAAATTCTATATTTTTGCCATTTGGACTTTATTTCTCACATATTTTTTCACTTATTTCCTTTTTTTACATTGTAAAATGGAGTAAAGGAAGTTTGTTTTTTTTGTTAGTTATTATAGTGCTATTTATCTTATATAGTTTCCCTGTGTTAATGAATAATAATGTTAGGATTAGTGATTATATTGTTGGATTTACGATATTATTTTTAAGTATAGTTTTTTCAGTATATATTTACCTTTATATTGCTTATAGATTAAATGATTTTCATACTTTAATAAGTATAATTATAAAGATCAACTTTTCGATTTCAGTTATTTCTTCTATCCTTTTTATTTTTGGTCAAGGAACATCTCTTTGGACAGATAGCGGGTCTTATGGGGTTAATAGATTGCAATTGTTTTTTTATGAACCGTCAATATATTCACTGGTTTCATCTATTTTTGTAATTTATGCAGTAACAAATTTTCTTAAACTAAAAAATAAAGAATCTTTCTATTTATTAATGCTATCCATATTCCCGTTATTTTTATCAAAATCATTTGGCGTGATGTCAGCAATAGCTTTATCAATTATCTTAGGCGACATTAAAAATATTGCTATATCACTTTCAAGTTTTAAGACATGGGCTCTTGGGTTAATACTTATTCTAACATTAATTTTTATGGCGGATAGTTTAATCGAAAGATTTGAATCTGCTCTACAGGGGCAGGATAATTCGGGGATGGTTAGAGTAGTATATTCTTTATTATCGGCTATAGAGCTGGTGAAAGACGAGGGTGTTTTGTTAGGTGTTGGCCCAGGACAGCTTAAGTATGTAATTGGAAAATATACAGCTGAACACGTTGGCTTTGGAGCTTCAGAAAGGCTGCCAAATTCAGTGGCCAGCACTATTGCAACTGTAGGCATTTTAGGATTTTCGTTAAAATTAATTATATTAATAGGTTTGTTTTATTTTACTCGATCATATAAGTTCTCATATTCAAGATGTATATTTATATTTATATTTATTTATCAGTTTACAGGCGGATATTTTAATAACCTTAATGAGTTTGTTCCCATTGCATTTTCGTTTGGTTACGCCAAGTATTTACAAAGAAAAAATGGTTGCTTATATAGGGTTGTTAGGTATGAAAATAATAGTTAAAACAAACAGGGCTATAGTATTTAGTAAAAAAATATTACGAACCCAATTAATGGGTTTACGCTTATCATCAATTAAAGGGCGTTACACAGCTCCAAAAGTTTTGACGAATAGTATTCCTAAGGCAGGCACTAATCTGATGGAGCGAGTGCTGATGTTAATGCCCGGTATGAGAATGGCGGCATCTCGAACAGTTTTAGATTGGGGTGAGTGCTCTTCAAAAACAGAAAGAAAATTAATAAATATTAAAAAAGGTCAATTCCTAAACGCACACCTCCCTTCCCACAAAAAAGTGATAGATATAGTTGATCGAAAGAATATTAAGTCAATTTTAATGATTCGTGACCCAAGGGATGTGGTTATTTCAAATTATAAGTATGTTAATGAAATTGATATTACACATCCAACGCATAAAATCATATCAACATTGAATGATGATAACGAGCGTCTCTTGGCAGTAATTCGTGGTATAGATGGTGCTATCGCTTCGGTTGACGAGTTATGGCGTCGCTTTGACTATTGGTTTAATGATTCAAATACTCTAATTGTAAAATATGAAGACCTTGTAGGGCCTTTGGGAGGAGGGAATCTAAAAACACAAGTATATACAGTAAAAAATATTGCAGAACATATTGGTGTGAATATATCAAGTGATGAAATTGAATACATAGCAAAAAATATTTATAGTTCGAAGGCTTCTACCTTCAGAAAAGGAACTGTTGGAGGATGGAAAAAAACTTTTAATAAGGAACATATACAGGTTTTTAAAAAACAATCTAAAGATCTGTTGATAAAGCTTGGTTACGAAAGCAATAATGATTGGGAGGGAAGTTAAGTGGCTAAAAAGATAAAAGTATTAGTTGATGGCCATGTTTTTGATGGAATTTTTCAAGGGTCAAGAACTTTTTTAAAAGGTTTGTATGCTAAATTATCAGAAAGTGACAGTCTCGATATATATATTGCTGCGAATGATCTAAATAATTTAGAGCGTGAGTTCTCAGGAATTAACGGCACGATTAATTTTGTTCGTCTTAAAAGTAAGTCTAAAATTAAAAGGCTATTAGTCGACCTGCCTGCATTAGTAAGTAAATATAAATTTGATTATGTGCATTATCAATACATGGATTCACCAATAAAATTATGTAAAAGCATTATTACAATACATGATGTTTTATTTTTGGAGTTTGTTGATGATTTTAGCTGGCTGTACCAGCAAAAAAAATATTTATTCGCTCTTGCGGCTTATAGGTCGAGTATTTTAACAACCGATTCTGAATATTCTCGGATAGCGATAAATAAATATTTAAACGTACCATTAAACAAAATACATATTGTACAACCTGCATTAGATGACGATTTTATTATCCCTTTATCGAAAAGGGTAGCTATAGCTTCAAAAAAAAACATAGAAAGAAAATTTAAATTAAATAAATATATTCTATATGTGAGTAGAGTGGAGCCTAGAAAAAATCATGAGATTTTACTTAGGGCTTATCTTGAGATGAAGCTATGGGAAAGCGGATATCATCTTATATTTGTTGGAAAAAACTCTATTAACAGCCCAAAGCTAAATTTTTTATTTGATGCTATGACAGAAAATCAACAACAATATGTAAGTCACTATGAGTCAGTGCCGCATAATGAATTGTTAGACCTTCTTCGGTCAGCCTCTATCTTTGTGTGTCCAAGTAAGGCTGAGGGGTTTGGCTATCCTCCTCTTGAAGCAGGGGCATTTGGTGTAGAAACATTAATTTCAAATGCTACTTGTTTGTCTGAGTTTGATTTTTTTGGCGATCGTTTTTTTGATCCAAATGATTTAGATGATCTTAAAAATAAAATATTAAATATTATTTCGGGTGATAATGTTTTGCCGTCAATGAAGGGTATTTCTAATACAATAAGAACTAATTTTAACTGGGATAGGACTGCTTATACCATGGAGCGTTTAATAGTGAATGATTTTAAAATTAATTAAAACATAAGGAATAACCTATTGAATAACAAAATTCTTGCTATAGTTGGAATTGTAGGTGTTCCTGCTTGTTACGGTGGTTTTGAAACTCTTGTTGAAAACTTATTAGATGAAAATGAAACGAAAGAAAATATACGTATCTATTGTTCTTCTAAAAGTTACTCCGGCCAGCTTAAAAAGCATAAAAATGCTAATTTGGTCTATATTCCGCTAAATGCAAATGGGGCTCAAAGTATTCCGTACGATATTTGGTCGTTATGTCATGCTGTATATAAAGGGGCTGATAGCATATTGCTGTTGGGTGTTTCGGGTGCTATTTTTCTGCCTTTTATTAAGTTATTTTCTAAGGTAAAAGTTGTTACTAATATAGATGGTTTGGAGTGGAAAAGGGCTAAATGGGTTTTTTTAATTAAGATATTCCTTAAGTTTTCTGAAAATCTAGCAGTGAAATATTCAGATGTTGTAGTGGCTGATAATGCAGCCATTTCTGATTATATTAAAAATGAGTATGGCTGTGATTCAGAGGTGATTGCCTATGGTGGTGACCATGCGGTAACAAACAATTTAACTCTTTTTGATGAAGGCTATGCCTTGGCTTTATGTAGAATAGAGCCTGAAAATAATGTTGAGTTGATCTTAGAGGCTTTTAGCCAAACAGATAAAAAAATAATGTTCATCGGTAATTGGGATAATAGTGAATTTGGTTGTGCGATGAAATCTAAATATCAGTCATTTGATAATATTGATATTATTAACCCTATTTATGATATTGAAACTCTTTTTAATATCAGACAAAAATGTAGTTTTTATGTGCATGGTCATTCAGCGGGCGGTACAAACCCATCGCTTGTTGAAATGATGCACTTTAATAAAAATATATTGGCATTTGACTGTAATTACAATAGAGCTTCAACCGAGAATAAAGCTGACTATTTTAAAGATTCTAGTGGGTTAAGATTGCTTATACAGGAACAATATTCCTTGAATAACGCAAGCGACATGCTAGAAATTGCTAAGCGACTATATACATGGGAGATTGTGAGTAAACAGTATTTTAGTCTTTTTAAATAAGAATTGAGGGTTTGTTAAGTGTCCAAAGGAATAATTTTAGCTGGCGGCAGCGGTACTTGCTTGTACCGGTTGCAAAACTGACTCCCTCCTTAATGTGTAGTAGCTCAGACTTGATCGGACAGTTACCCGTTTTTAAATTGGTGTCTGTTAGTTTAGATCTAAGCTAAATTTTTCTTAGCCCCAATCGATTTTCCATCCAGTAAAGTGTCCATCGGCGTTCTGCCACAACACATTTTTCCCTGATGTTCTGGTCAAGTAAAACCGGACACAATAATTTGAGAGTTTAAAGGCTAACGCGCTGCACTTATTGGCCACTATAAATCCTTGCCGAACCTACGCCCTTGGCACCATGGAGCGGTATTGCTGGTTGCAATTTTTAGGACGGTAAATCATTCAAATGTATAGGCTTAAAGCCTTATTTGGGTCACTACAAAAAGCTACTATCTATATTAAGCTTGCGGGTTAAGTTGGGATTTGTTTATTGTTCTATAGGGCTGAAGAGTGTACTCACTATTGTCCCTCTCTCTGTCGCCACCATAAATAACAATGCCTTTTTCGACTCGATCCCCAAGGAGTTTCTTGAAATATTGAATGCCCTTTAAAAATGAGCTGTGCCATGTCTGGGAGGTTTTAATTTCAATCGGCGTTAGTTGATTACCTTGTTGAATGACAAGGTCTACTTCGTTGCCATGACTATCGCGGTAAAAGAATAGCCTGGGATCTTTACCTTGGTTCAGCTTTGACTTAAGCACATCCATAATAATTAAGTTCTCAAATAAATTGCCACGTAAGGGGTCTCGCTGCATTTGAGTACTTGTCTCTATTCCCATTAGCCATGCTGCTAAGCCGGTATCAACAAAATACAGCTTGGGTGATTTTATTAATCTCTTGCCAATATTTTCGAAATAAGGTTGCAGTCGATAAATAATAAATGAGGCTTCTAATACGGATATCCATTCATTGACGGTATTGGATGACACTCCTATCTCATTCGATAGACCGTGGCGTGTTGGCAGTACGCCAGGGCAAAGGCAAAAAAGACCGCTTTGTGCCGATCAGTGAACGCGCCGTTCACTGGCTGCAACGTTACCTTGAAGAGGTGCGCACCGGCTTCGCCATCGAGCCAGACCCGCATAGCTTGTTCCTGGATAAAACCGGCTTACCGCTCATACCCGACCTTGTACCGGAAGCAGGCCGAGGAAGGCGAGCCAGAGGCCATGGAAGAGGAGTTGTTGGCAACACTGGAATCTGAGGATGACGATTGAAATGTAGGTGGCTATAATGCGATGTAATGCACTGTATTACACAAAGGTGAATCCTATGGGAATGACAAGCGTAAGAATGCCTGATGAGTTGCTGGATCGCTTAGAGCGTACAGCCGAACAGCTTCGCCGTAGTAAGGGCTGGATCATCAAAGATGCTGTTGAAGAGTACCTGGCGCGCGAGGAACTCAAGCAACGCCGTAATCTGGAAACTCTGGAATCCTGGGAGGATTACAAAGCGGGGCGCGTCATTGATGGTGATGAAGTGATGGCCTGGCTGGAGAGCTGGGGAACTGATGACGAAAAGGAACCGCCCTTTAAATGAAAGTGACCTATACCGCACGAGCCGGACGGGACTTTATCCGGCTTCGTGATATTATCCGCAAAAAGAATCCTCAGGCTGCACAGAAAGCAAGCCGCCAACTCAAGAAAAATATAGATGCACTTGTCAGTCAGCCGCAGATGGGCACGCCAGTGGAAGAACTGGAAGACTTCCGCGAGCTGGTTGCTCGTGATTACATTGTTCGCTATCGCGTGTTGTCAGATGAGATCGTGATCTTGAATATCTGGCATGGAAAGGAAGACCGCTAAGGTCGAACATCTAGCCAACATCCCGCGTGTCACTAAGCTTGCAGAAAAAAGCGCAAGCTTGTCCCACTGATTACTCAGATACACTAAAGCTTTACCAATGGCTGTTTTGGGCGGTACGGTAAGTAAGCTTTTATCCATCCATGTTTTTAGTTTTTCTAGAATGGGTTTGCTGTCTTTTTGTATTGATCGTTCTTGAGCTATTTTAAGCGTCGCTGCGGGTCTTGGCGGCCGTGTAGTACGCGGATAATTTCTACCGTTTCGGTAGTGACCCTGTAAAACAAGGTATGACTTTCAATAGGTAGGCTTCTGGTACCAGACAGGAATTCAGAGCGATCAATGCCTATCAGGGGTTGCTCGGTAAGTGTCCAGAACTGTTCCTTTATACTCTCAAGGTAGCTTTCGGACTGGGTTTGCCCCCATTGCCGCAGCCCATACTGGTAGATATCTTTTAGATCTGTTTTGGCGGCAGGGGCTATAACGAGCTGGTGTGCAGGCATGTGGCTTAAGCCTTAATGTCGTCGAACAGTGAATCTAAGGCGGATTTTGATTCTATGGCAATACCTTCACCGCGATCTAGCTGGTCAGTGCCAATTTTAAGTTGGTCGCGCAGGTGAGCCAATTTTACTTCGTGGATCCAGTCTTCGTGAGTATCCATAAATCGTAGTGCTTCGCGGATCACTTCACTGGCATTGTTGTATAGGCCGCTTTCAACTTTGGCTTTAACGCGAGACTCTAGTTCGTTAGTCAGTGACACGTGCATAATTAACTCCAAGGGTAGACATTTATATAGGCCATGCTATGAACGAATACAAGGATTGTCAATGTTTGTATTCTATGGGTGAGCGAGAAGAGTATTGATGAGCAAGAGACGCTAAAGCGATGTGCAATCTACTCACGTTCGTCTGTAGAAAAACGCTCTTATAGTAAAGGTTGTTCTGCTCAAGTAAAACCGGACTCTAAAATTTGAGAGTATAAACGCTAACGCGCTGCGCTTGTTGGCCACTATAAATCCTTGCCTAACTGATGCTAAGGCTCAAAAGAATGGATTCCGGCTCAAAACACTACCGGAGTGACGATACAAAATAAACCGTCATTCTTGTGGATGCGGGGATCCTGTCCGCTAAAAGCGGAAGACCTTGATGACAAAATGCGCACGTACGGATGTGTACGGGGGCACCGAGCGACCGGTGTTCCTACCGTGATCGCTTAATCTTGCAATGCCCGTCTAATAACAGCCCTAGTTGTCGACTTCTGCTATTATTACCAGCCTCCGAAATCGCCCAACTCGTGTTTGTTTAATGGACAATGCTATGAAATATCTAGTAACAGGAGCCGCAGGCTTCATTGGCTCGAGCGTTAGCCGTCGTCTACTAGCCGCAGGGCATACAGTCATCGGCCTAGACAACCTAAACGACTACTACAGTGTCGACTTAAAAAAAGCTCGCCTTTCCAGTATCGCGTCTCATCCAAATTTTGAATTCGTACAAATGGATCTCGAAAACCGCGAGGGCATGGCGGCGTTGTTTGAAAAGCATCAGTTCGATCGCGTGATCCATCTTGCTGCTCAGGCGGGGGTTCGTTATTCAATTGAAAACCCAATGGCCTATGCCGATAGTAATCTTATTGGCCACTTGGCGGTGTTGGAAGGATGTCGTCGTACTGGGGTCAAGCATTTGGTTTATGCTTCTAGTAGCTCGGTTTATGGCTTAAATATCAAAATGCCTTTTGCTACGTCCGACTCGGTGGATCATCCCCTTTCTTTGTATGCTGCTACCAAAAAAGCTAACGAATTAATGAGCCATACCTATTCGCATTTATATGGTGTGCCAACCACCGGCTTACGATTTTTTACCGTGTATGGGCCTTGGGGTCGACCGGATATGGCGCTGTTTTTGTTCACCAAGGCGATCTTAGATGGCAAGCCCATCAATATTTTTAACAACGGTGAAATGAGTCGGGACTTTACCTATATCGACGATATTGTAGAAGGTATTGTACGAATTCAGGATTGTATCCCGCAGCCAAATTCGAGTTGGTCTGTAGAGGCCGGTGCTACAAGTACCAGTAGCGCACCTTATCGTGTGTTTAATATTGGTAACGGTAATCCGGTTAAGCTTATGGATTATATTTCGGCGCTGGAGTCGGCATTGGGAATTGAGGCGATTAAAAACTTTATGCCTATGCAACCTGGAGATGTTCCTGCGACTTGGGCTGAAACTGAGGATTTGTTTACGGCTACAGGTCATCGCCCGCAGGTTTCCGTGGAAGAGGGTGTTGCGAGGTTCGTAGAGTGGTACAGGTCGTTCTATAAGGTTTAGCATCGCTACCGTGGGGTTCAAGGATTGAGCCATGCTTCAGTTTAGTCCCTCTGTAATTATTCTTTATTTTAGTTTTTAGTGCGCTAAGTGAGTCTCACCGGTAGTTAGGTGACGTGCCCTTTGACTGAAATCGCAGTTTGCTTTGGCATGGCTACTTTACGCCATTATTTGCAATAAAACTGAAACCTCTCAGCCATATATTGGCACTGTCTATTATGGCTCCGTCACTATCTAGGCTAACATCCATCTTAGTCAGGTAACGGTTCTGCAGGTTATCTGTATAAGGTAGAATTCGCTCCGCGGCTTTTTATCGTCAACCATGTATTTAGTTTTGAAAGGAAACCCTATGAAAATAGCTGTTGCTGGGACCGGTTACGTAGGGTTGTCTAATGCGGTGCTACTTGCTCAACACCATCAGGTGGTGGCGGTAGATTTACTGCCAGATAAGGTCGATATGATCAATCGTGGCCTGTCACCAATAATCGATACAGAAATAGAAGACTTCCTCACCAATAAAACTCTCAATTTAAAAGCCACTCTCGATAAGCGCGAAGCGTATCAAGATGCGCAGTTTGTAATTATTGCTACTCCTACTGATTACGACCCCGTCACCAACTACTTTAATACGCGTTCGGTTGAGGCGGTTATTCGGGATGTTTCTGAAATTAACCCCACTGCGACTATGGTGGTTAAATCGACCGTGCCGGTGGGTTTTATCAATAGTGTGCGAGAGGAGTTGGGAACCGAGCAGGTGCTGTTTTCGCCAGAGTTTTTACGTGAAGGCAAGGCCCTGTACGACAATCTATACCCATCCCGTATTGTGGTTGGTGAGCAGTCGGAGCGGGCAAAAGTGTTTGCTGGCTTGTTGTGTGAAGGCGCTATTAAGCAAGATGTCGAGGTGTTGTTTACCGGTTCTACCGAAGCCGAGGCAATTAAGCTGTTTTCTAACACCTACTTGGCGATGCGGGTTGCTTACTTTAATGAGCTGGATACCTATGCGGAATCCTTAGGTTTGGATTCTAAGCAAATTATTGATGGCGTGTGTTTAGATCCGCGTATTGGCAATCACTATAACAATCCCTCGTTTGGCTATGGCGGTTACTGTTTGCCGAAGGATACTAAACAGCTTCTCGCAAATTACAACGAAGTGCCGAACAACTTGATTCGCGCGATTGTCGATGCCAACAGTACGCGCAAAGACTTTATTGCCGACTCTATTATTCGCAAGCAGCCAAAGCGGGTAGGGGTTTATCGTTTGATTATGAAAGCCGGTTCAGACAATTTTCGTGCGTCGTCTATTCAGGGCATTATGAAGCGCATAAAGGCTAAGGGTATTGAGGTGGTTGTGTATGAACCTGTTTTGACCGAGCCGGAGTTTTTCCATTCGAAGGTGGTGAATGATTTGGCGGAGTTTAAACAAACCTGCGATGTGATTCTTGCCAATCGTATGGTGGACGATATTCGCGATGTTGCCGAGAAGGTTTATACCCGCGACCTCTTCAATAGCGACTAATAATGTATGTAAGTATTCCTGTTTGACGGGTTCATCCCGTTTTGCAGGTTCTAGAAAAGCGACTTTTTAGTCGCTTTTTTTTGTGTGCGGGTAAGCTAAGCCAAATTTCCGAAAACCTACAAACCCCATCATCGTTGGCGCCTATATCATTGAAACTTAACAATAAACCCACATAAAAACCAATAATAAAGTACTATTTTTTATATTCAATATCTCATTATTTTTTGATCCTTATACTTATAAAATAGTTTTATTTGGCGTGCTTATCATTTAGTATCCGGTTACATTGTGACAAAGATCACATTGATCTTCGCTTTCCTACTCTCAATAGGGAGGACGAATACAAGACTCATTAGGTTCGAATAATAACTAAAGTACCAGCTGGTCTTCTGCTGTAGTTCGGTACTTAAACAAGGCTAAAGAGGGTTTTCTATGAGTGGTTCAACAACAAAATTAATTAAAAAAGCATTGCTGGCTTCTGCAATCGCAGTGACATCTGTGTGCTCGCTAAATAGTTACGCTGGTTTCGATGTTAGCAATGGTGATTTAGTTGATGGCAACGGTACTCCATTCGTTATGCGTGGTATTAACTACCCCCACGCGTGGTTTAGTGATAAATACAATGAGTCGTTTCCAGCTATGGCGTCAACCGGCGCAAACGTTGTTCGCGTGGTTTTGTCTAATGGCGTTAAGTGGAATAAAACACCGGCATCTGAAGTTGCTGCACTGATTAGTGCTGCCAAAGCTAACAATATGATTACCGTGTTAGAGGTGCACGACACGACGGGTTATGGTGAAGAGTCCGGCACGTCTACGCTGGCGCAGGCTGTTGATTATTGGCTCTCAATAAAGAGTACCTTGGTTGGCCAAGAAGACTACGTGATTATCAATATTGGTAATGAGGCGTTTGGTAATAATTCAACTGCAAGCGATTGGGTTGATGGCCACAAAGATGCAATAAGCCGTTTGCGAGCAGCGGGTTTAAGCCACACACTAATGGTAGATGCACCCAACTGGGGGCAGGATTGGACTAACACCATGCGCGATAATGCCTCGGCAGTGTTCGCAGGCGATAGTGCAGCCAATACTGTATTTAGTGTGCACATGTATCAGGTGTACAACACCTACAGTAAGGTAGATGACTATATGAAGGCGTTTGCTAACGCTGGATTACATCTCGTTGTCGGCGAATTTGCCGATGATCACTTTAGCGAAGACGTTGCCGACGAAGCGATTATGGAGTTGGCTGAGCATTACGACTTTGGCTATATGGGTTGGTCTTGGAAGGGTAATAGCAGCGATTTAGTATCCTTGGATATCGTCTCCAATTGGGGGGGTAATAGCTATTCTGCCTGGGGGCAAAAGTTGGTAAAGGGTACTTATGGTATTGATGCTACCGCTTCTACAGCCAGTATATTTGGCGGAAGTTCATCTACGCCTTCTTCTAGTTCTTCGTCGAGCAGTTCGTCGTCTAGCTCTTCCAGTAGCTCTTCTTCTAGTAGCTCCTCGTCGAGTGGCTCGTCGACTGGTGGCGCTCAGGAGTGTAGTTGGTACGGTTCGCCCGCACCGGTTTGTACTACTAGCTCTACGGGTTGGGGATGGGAGAACGGTGGCAGTTGTATAGGCGCGACTACCTGTACCGAAGCGGGACAAACCTTGTCTGGCGGCGGTAGCTCGAGTTCTTCGTCAAGTTCTAGCAGTTCGAGCTCTTCGTCTAGTTCTAGTAGCTCTTCGAGCTCAAGTAGTTCAAGTTCTAGCAGTTCGTCATCTGGTGGCGGCGGAACCTGTAATTGGTATGGTTCAAGTGTGCCAATGTGTTCGTCTACTTCTAGCGGTTGGGGATGGGAAAATGGCGAAAGCTGTGTGTCGCCTTCGACCTGTAGCTCGCAATAACGGGTTAAGTTTCCGATTTAAATAGAGCGTGAACAAAAAAACCGGTGAGCGAAGTGCTTACCGGTTTTTTTATGGAGTGTCATTTTATAGACGGCTATTTTGTAGGTGCTGGGCTTATTATAGCCAGCGGTTTTCTGGATATAGATTTACAGGAGGTTGCGAAACGCGATTAAACTGGCGGTGACGGCAACGTTTAGCGACTCCACTTGGTTGCGCATGTCTATTTTTACTTGCCGGTTACAAAGCTGTTGAATCCTATCAGACAATCCCTCTGTTTCATTCCCCAAAACGTAAATAGCCTGCTGTTTAGGTTGGTAGCTTTTTAAGCTTGTTTGCGCATTTACGTTTAAGCCCACTATGTCGTAGGCCTGCTTGGCAAAGCTTTCAAGGCAGGTGTCGAGATTATCGCAGCGAATAATATTGGTGCGAAATAAGGTTCCAGTACTGGCTTTAATGACTAGCGAATCTAATTTCGCACAACCATTTCTAGGTAAGATCAAGCCTTTAAGCGGGCTTGCACATACAGAGCGCAGAATCATGCCGAGGTTTTGCGGGTTGGTAATTCTGTCTAGCGCGATCAGTTCAATTTTGTCGCTTTGCGGCTGGCGAAGAAAATCTTCGTATTCAATAAATTGCTTTAAGTGTAAGTCGACGGCAACGCCTTGATCTTGTTTGCCATTTTTCGAAATTCGAGAAAGCGCTTTTTTATCGTGATACAGCACCTCGGCACCGCGCTGTTCGGCGAGTTTTACCAATTCATCTAAAACTTTTGCGGACTTGTTAGAGTCGGCAAGATGCAGCCGATAAACGTCTACGTTTTTATCTGCCATCGCTTCCAAGCAAGGGTTGCGACCATAAATTGTTAGCAGCTGGTTAATGAATTTTTTTCGTTTTAAGTATTCGGGGGAGTCGCTGTTCATTAATGCCGGTTCCTAGGCTTTACAAATAGTGCAGTAGGCTGCAACTGCAGTATCGAAGCCGAGAAAAAGTGCGTCTACGGTTAGTGCATGGCCAATAGACACTTCTTGCAAGCCTGGTAGGTCGCGATAAAGTGTCATATTTTCTAAGTTTAAATCATGCCCTGCGTTTACACCCAAGCCGAGTTCAAGCGCTAAGTTTGCTGCGGCGCTGTGTTGTTCAAATACTGCCTGTGCGGCTTCTGCACTTTCTTCGTAGGCTGCCGCGAAGGGGCCGGTATAGAGCTCTATACGGTCGGCACCAATTTTTTTCGCAAGTTTAATTTGTTCCAAATCTGGGTCCATAAACAAGCTTACGCGAATGCCGGCGTTCTTTAGTTGTGCAATTAGCGGCGCTAGTGCAGCACCATCTTTGGTTAAATCAAAACCGTGATCCGAAGTTTTTTGGCTGTCGCTATCGGGTACCAGAGTGCATTGGTTTGGCATTGTTTCGAGGGCGAGTGGAATTAACCCTGGGTAATTGTCGCGCGCTGGCGCAAACGGGTTGCCTTCTATATTAAACTCCAAAGGTTTTTCCTGTGAGGACAGGCGTTTGACCATTAGTGCTAGCAAACGTGTGTCGTTGGGGCGAATGTGACGTTGGTCGGGGCGCGGATGAACCGTAAGTCCCGAGGCGCCAGCGGCGATACTTTTTAAACCAAAGCTTTCCACGTTGGGGAAGTCGCCCTCGCGGGAGTTGCGGATAAGGGCGATTTTATTAAGGTTAACGCTTAGCGCTATAGGCATAGATCTGTCTCTTGGCTTTGACTCGTCATTTTTCTAGTCGTGATAAGTAATCGCTTAGTTTGCGGCTGTGGTACTGGCATCACTCACGGGCGCTAGTCGCTGTGCGCGCAAAATTCTCACCGCATAGTTCGGTGCTTCGGGGTGGTTGCGAAATAATCCGCGCGGTTCTTTTTCGATTTTTTTGGCAACTTCAAAACCTTCAATTACCTTGCCAAATACGGCGTATCCAGGAGCATCGTCTTCGGGGTCGAGGTTAGTGTTGTGTTTGAGATTGATAAAGAATTGTGAGGTGGCGCTATCTGGGTCTGAGGTTCGAGCCATTGAAAGCGTAGCCTGCTCGTTAAGTAAACCGTTGTTGGATTCGTTGACGACCGGGTCGCGAGTTTCTTTACGTTGAAAGTCGTAAGTATAGCCGCCGCCTTGAACAACAAAGTTATTAACGACGCGATGAAAAATAGTGCCGTTGTAAAAGCCAGCATCAACATAGGCTAAAAAGTTAGCTACGGTTTTTGGCGCTTTTTCGGGGTATAGCTCGATAACCATTTTGCCTAAATCGGTTTCGAAAACGACCTTGGGTAGATCGACATTAGCTGCAGGCTTTTTAGCGGCAATTACGGGGCTAAGTGCCAAGCCTAGTACAACTATAGCTACGCTAAAAAATTGCGAGGTGGTGGTAAATAAGGCGGCGCGAAATGGTGAGCGCATTGTGTATCTCCAAAAAAGTAGTTTTAATCTTTTAGGTTAAGATTCCGGTTTTCGTTTATTGCTACTGCTAGCGCCAATCGGACTGGCGTTTGCGCGGGGTAATGATCGGTAAAATAATCGTTAACAGCATGCCCAATATCAATAGCCCTGCGCCGTATAACATTGAATCGCGGCTGCTATCGTTTTTAAGCTGCTCGTTTTCGGCTGTTAATACGTCTTTTTCAGTCTGTAGCATTTGGTGTGCTTCTAGTAGTTCTGTGTAGCGTCGTTCCAGTTCAATTGCTCCAGCGGAAAGCGTTTTTATTTTCTGTAGTTCTGTGGCCATAGCCGATTCGGATGAGCTAGCTGTTTGTGCATTGCTGTTTAACTGCTGGTTTTCATTTGCAAGCTTGGCGTTGCTCGTTTTTAACTGCGCATTGATTTGCGTTAGCTTGGCGACTTGAGTTTGCGCCTTTGTCAGTTGCAGTTTGGCCGGCTCTTCTTTGCTGACATATTGGCTGCGCATCCAGCCCTCTTCACCCGCTTCGGTACGTACTTTTACCCATTCGTCGGTGTCTCCTGGGCCAAGGTAGTAAATTTTTGTGCCGCTTTTTAAGCTGGAATTAATAATGCGATATTCATTGCCTTGGCCGGAGCGAATCGGTACAAAAAGCACGTCGGTTATATAACGTAATTCTTCTGCTGTGACGATACTGGCGGGGGCCAGTGAGCCAAAAAATAGTAACGTGGAGGCGATAGCGGTGAGCCATTGGCGATCTGCTCGGCCAGCCATACTGATGGCTGGCTTACGCGGGGAAGTAAAAAATAATCGGGTTTTCATACTTGTTCTCAGTGCTAGCTATTTTAGTGCTGTCGATCGTTGCGGCGGTTGTCAGTGTAGGTTTGATTGCCAGTGAAACAGAATCGACAGTTGAGTACGGTTAGCGGTTGAACACGGCTAAAAAGTTGAAAGCCGAGCCTAATGGGTGACGACGTTGGTCAGTCCGCTAGGGTAATACTTTTTTAAAGGGTTTGACCGTAACTCTGTCATAAACTCCGGCACTCATATAAGGGTCGGCGTTTGCCCAAGCTTCGGCTTCGCTTAGGGAGTCGAATTCGGCTACCACCAGGCTACCGCTAAAACCCGCTTCACCGGGATCGTTGGAATCGATTGCCGGATGCGGCCCAGCCAAAATTAATCGGCCCTGATCTCTCAGGTTTTGCAGGCGCTCCAAATGGGCGGGGCGAACGCTTAATCGTTTGCTTAGGCTGTTGGCAACGTCTTCGCTAATAATGGCGTAAAGCATAGTAGGGCTTCCTGTAAATTTTTTATTGTTGTTTGGCGTTTATTTGGCTTGAGCTTCATCTTCTTCGGGAACGTTTAAAATATGTTCAAGCGGCAATTCGGTTAGGTGTGTAATTCGGCGATATAAATAATACAGCGCGCCGAATAATACCAGCATGGCGGGTACACTGATGACCGGAAAACTGAGCGCGGTCATTTTACCCAGTTCTGCATTAAATTCTTCTGTTCCGGGGGGGCTAACCAACACGTATTTGGCCAGCGCATAATTGAGGAATGAAGACAAAAAGAATGAGCTGGCAATCATGCAGGATGCAATAAACAAGCTGGAGTCAAAGGCTTTTTGATTGCCACGCTCGATCAGCGAGGCTTCAACGCGCGCTGTTTGCATTATTTTATCGTTGTATAAAAATGTGCGTACCAACGGGAACCGTGTCTTCAGAGATATCAGTGTGGCAATACCGAACAGCGCGGGAATTGTAGCTTCTTTAATTGCAATATATTTGGGATCCAGCTCCAGCAGGCTAACGCCGCCGGTAAAGAGGATGCTAATTACGCCTAGAGCGGAGAAGAAGTTAATTTTGCCCGCGCGAAAAAAGTCGTAAATGCCGTAACCGATAGGGAAGCTTAGGGCGACGATGATACCTAGTTTAGTGCCCAATTCTTCTGGGCCGCTGAATTTCATCAAAACCACGGTTGGAATGACGATATTTAGGGCCAAGTTGAGCAGCATGTTTTCTTGCTTCTCTTTAACTATAGGCTGGTTGGTCGTCAGCTCGGCGGGCTCTGTTGGCACTGGTGTGGGGGATTCGCTCATGTTTATAACTACATCTTTAGTTTGGGTGGGAGCTAACCCACAATTAAAAGGTCATTTTACCTAGGTGGTACTAATGCTGGGGTGAATAGCCGAATCGCGGCGCTGTTTCATCAGTCGTATTCAGGTAAACTGCTAAGTCAGCCCACGAAGATAGAACGCATGCAGACTCTAAACGATTTAAATCACGATTTGCACTGTCACAGCAATCAGTCGGACGGTATTTTAAGCCCTGAAGAGCTGGTGTCGAGAGCTAAATCCAAAGGGGTTGAAGTTCTCGCACTTACCGATCACGATTCCACCGCTGGAATCGCCCGCGCTCAGGCGCAAGCCAAGCTTGAAGGTATGACAGTGATTGCGGGTATAGAGTTCTCCAGCGATTGGTGTGGTCGAGGCGTTCATGTTGTTGGCCTAAACGTAGATTTAGATGCGGCGGCGCTAAAAGAGGCCGAACAACAACAAGAAAACCGGCGCAATCAGCGCGCCACTACCATCGCCGAGCGCTTGGAAAAGGTGGGTGTAAAAAACAGCCTAGAAGGCGCTCAAGCCTACGCAGATAGCGGCGTACTGGGTCGTCCGCACTTCGCTCGGTTTTTGGTCGAGCAAGGTTATGTAAGCAATGTCAATCAGGCTTTTAAGCGCTATTTGGGCGCAGGCAAGCCGGGCGATGTGAAGAATATGTGGCCAGATGTTGGTGAGGTGGTCGGCTGGATACGTGATTCAGGCGGCGTACCCGTATTGGCACACCCGATGAAATACACCATGACTCGCAGCAAACTGTGTAAATTGATCGAGGATTTTACCGAGGCTGGGGGGCAGGCGATGGAGGTGATTAGCGGTGCGCAAGCTGCAAATGTTACCGGTGATCTCGCCAATATTGTTTGCAAATACAGCTTGGCTGCCTCCTGTGGCAGCGATTTTCACGTGCCAGACCAGCCGTGGCAAGAACTCGGCCGATTTGGGCGATTGCCCGAAAAGGTACAACCTGTTTGGGAACTATTTTGATCGAAGGAGTAACAATGGCGCAGTTTTTTACCATACATCCCGAAAACCCGCAGGCTCGGTTGATTCGCCAAGCCGTCGATATTTTGCGTCGCGGCGGGCTTATTGCCTATCCAACCGATTCGGCCTACGCGCTGGGCTGTCATATTGGCGACAAGTTTGCGCTAGATCGCATTCGAGCCATTCGTCAGCTAGACAAAGATCACAACTTCACGCTGATGTGTCGCGATCTGTCTGAGCTAGCCATGTATGCCAAGGTTGATAACACCGCATTTCGCTTGATCAAGGCACATACCCCGGGTTCCTACACCTTTATATTAAATGCCACTGCAGAAGTGCCACGACGGTTACAGCACCCTAAGCGTAAAACCTTGGGCATGCGCGTACCGGCCAACAATATTGCCTTGGCCTTGATGGAGGAACTGGGAGAGCCATTGATGAGCAGCTCGTTAATATTGCCGGGTGATTCGGTGCCGCTTACCGACCCCTACGACATTCGCGACTCCCTAGAGCATCAGTTAGAACTCGTCATTGATGGTGGTTTTTGCGGCTTGGAGCCTACGACGGTGGTCGACCTTACCGGCGATGAACCCGAAGTTACCCGACACGGTTGCGGCGATCCAGCGGCGTTCCTGTA
Source organism: Teredinibacter waterburyi (assembly GCF_001922985.1). Taxonomy (GTDB): domain Bacteria; phylum Pseudomonadota; class Gammaproteobacteria; order Pseudomonadales; family Cellvibrionaceae; genus Teredinibacter; species Teredinibacter waterburyi. The sequence goes on along the minus strand of NZ_MRUH01000164.1, from coordinate 33,922 downwards.
ATTAAACCCGACTAATGCAACGCGACCCGTTATAATGCGCGGCTATTTTTGCGGCGATGCTGCCTAGGCAGGCCTTTGAGCCATACTTCGGCGGCTAACTATTTTTTTGAGGATGTACCTTGTCAGTAAGTGAACACGATCCAATAGCTGAGCGAAACCTGGCGGACGAGCCCGTTGTGAGCGGCGCTGTGGTAGATGCTGCCGCGGCCGCAGGATCTGAAGCTGACACCACTCATGCCACTGCCGAAAAAGTGTCTGTCGAACAAGTATCCGCAGAAAAAGTATCGCCAGCTCAGTCAGAAATGCCTTTTGCGATAGTGCAGGGCAAGGCCTACACCCAGCTGCCCAAAGACTTGTATATTCCACCCGATGCACTCGAAGTGTTTCTCGAGGCATTTGAAGGCCCGCTCGATTTATTGCTGTATTTAATTCGCCGTCAAAATATCGATATTTTAGAAATTGATGTGTCGGAGATTACGCTTCAGTACGTCGCCTACGTCGAGATGATGGAAGCCATTCAGTTTGAACTGGCGGCAGAATATCTTGTTATGGCGGCGATGCTCGCCGAAATTAAGTCTAGAATGCTGTTGCCGCGTTCCTCTGAAGAGGGTGACGAAGAGGAAGATGATCCGCGTGCGAACTTGATTCGTCGCTTGCAGGAATACGAGCGCTTCAAACAAGCAGCGGAAGATATCGAAGAACTGCCGCGGTTGCATCGAGACACCTTTATCGCCAAGGCAAATGGCCCAGATCGCGCCTTGACGCGCCCCGATCCCGAAGTGGAGATGAAGGAAATACTGTTGGCGCTAGGCGAAGTGTTGCGCCGCGCGGACATGTTCGAAAGTCACCACGTTGAACGTGAGCGTCTCTCTACGCGCGAGCGTATGGGGCAGGTACTCGACAAGCTCAATGGCCACCAATTTGTGCCCTTTGTGAGTTTGTTTAGTGTCGATGAGGGGCGTCTTGGCGTAGTTGTTACCTTTTTAGCGGTAATGGAGCTGATTAAAGAAGCTTTAGTCGAAATTGTACAAACCGAAGCCTTTGGCCCCATTCACGTTAAAGCGCGCAGCCAGAAAATTAACGAAGACGAGCTGGACGAAGACGATTTAGACAGCGAAGACTACGACAGCGAAGAATCCAGTAACGAATCTAGCGAAGAGAGCAACGAAGAAAGCGCTATAGCGCCAACAGATAAAAACAACGCAGAATAGGGCAGAGCAAGAAATATACACTATGAGCTACGACGTGGAACAACTACAACGAATCCTAGAGGGGGCCATTTTAGCGGCCGGTGAGCCATTAAATTTGGATCGTATGATCTCTCTTTTTGAGGAAGAGGAAGCTCCCAGTAAAGACGAGCTACGGGCGGCACTAGAAGCCTTGCGCCTTAGTTGCGAGGGCCGTGGTTTTCAGCTAGTTGAAGTCGCAAGTGGGTTTCGTTTTCAGGTGATCGAAGACTTAGCCGAGTGGGTAAACCGCCTGTGGGAAGAAAAACCGCAAAAATACTCGCGCGCAATGCTCGAAACACTCGCCCTAATTGCCTACCGCCAACCGATTACGCGTGGTGATATTGAAGAAGTTCGAGGTGTGGCGGTGAGTTCGCACATCATCAAAACTCTGGTTGAGCGCGATTGGGTTAAAGTCGTAGGGCATCGCGATGTGCCGGGGCGACCAGCGCTGTATGCGACCACCCGTCAGTTCTTAGATTACTTTAGCTTAAAGAGCTTGGAAGAATTACCGCTCTTGGGCGAACTAAAGGATATTGATAGCCTCGACGGAGCTTTAAACTTTGAAAACCTACCTGAAGAAATTCAAGCCAGTATTGCAGTGGCAAGCCAAGCTGCCGCCGCTGTGACTTTGACCGAAGGCAGTGAAGTTCAAAGCTCTGAACTCGGCAATGAAGAAGCTGACGAAGAGATTGGTGAAGATTCTGTAAACGATGAGCTTGCAGACGATGACCGCGAATCAGTCGCCGATGGCGTTGAAAATGCCGATCAGATGAAAGCTGGCGACTCGATGTTTGCTGACCACGACACTACTGAGCAAACCACTAACGAAATGACCCGTACCGAAAACGAAAGTACTACCGAAGATCTAATGAATGCCGAAAGCGCAGCAGCAGACGATCGAGACGAAAACGAACCCTCTGAAGATGAATTGACAGACGCTGCCGAGATGGCCGCGACGGAAGCACCCAAAACACATGACTGATGATATAGAGCTAGACCTAGAACAACCCGCCCCTCCCGAAGGTGAAAAACTGCAAAAAGTACTCGCGCGCGCGGGTGCAGGTTCGCGCCGAGAAATGGAGCGAGCAATTACCGATGGGCGTGTTGGCGTGAATGGCGTAACCGCACGTCTCGGCGATCGAGTTGGTAGCGACGATAAGGTTACCCTGGATGGTAAAGTCATCGCCTCCAAGCAAATACCCGATCAAGCCCTGCGCGTTATTTTATACAACAAGCCTGAAGGCCAAATCTGTTCGCGTTCCGATCCCGAAGGCCGGCCAACGGTCTACAACGGTTTGCCGCGTTTGCACAACGGTCGTTGGATTTCAGTGGGACGTTTAGATTTTAATACCAGTGGTTTGTTGTTATTTACCAATGATGGCGAACTCGCCAACCGCTTAATGCATCCCTCAACCGGTATCGATCGCGAATACCTCGCGCGTATTCAAGGCGAAGTTACCGATGAAATGCTACAGCGGATGCGCGAAGGCGTATTGCTAGAAGATGGCATCGCACGCTTTACCGATATTGTAGAAGGCAAAAAAGAAGGCTCTAATCGCTGGTTTTACTGTGTGGTAATGGAAGGCCGAAATCGCGAAGTACGACGCCTGTGGGAATCGCAGGAAGTACGCGTAAGCCGTTTGAAGCGCGTGCGCTTTGGCAATATGTTTATCCCCTCGCAAGTGCGCGCCGGTCAGTGGATTGAGCTAACCTATAAAGAGTTAAGCGACCTGTGTACAACAGCTGGGTTAGAGCCACCAGCCAAGCAAAAGTTTTCGCCAGAGCTTCAAAAAGCGCGTATACGCCATCAAGAAAAACTACGCAAACCATCCAGTTCACGTTCGCGGCCAAAGAAGTAGGCTAGTGTGCAGCCTGGTTGGTTGTCTTTAAGTTCGGGTTTGTTTCGCCTTTCGATTTTACTGGTTAGCTTTTCCGCTGCGGTTTCTGCTGTAGCGGAGGAGCAGAAAGCTAACTTGGATAACCCCGTTATCGTCGAGACGCCGAGTAAATTCATTACACCTTTCACAACCGACGGCTGTAGCGCCTTTCCCGATGGGACACCAGAACAAAATCAATTGTGGTTGCGTTGCTGTACTCAGCACGATCTTGCCTATTGGCAGGGTGGTACCTACCAGCAACGTTTAGATGCCGATATAGCTTTGCGTAATTGTGTTGCCAAGGTTGGTGAGCCGGATGTTGCGGAGTTAATGCTTGCCGGGGTGAGGGTGGGCGGTTCGCCATTTTGGCCAACCCCATTCCGCTGGGGTTACGGCTGGCCTTATCCTAGATTTTATGGCCCGCTGAGCATTGCCGAAACGGCGCAAATTGAGGCGCTTTTTCCTGAGGGTTTCTGATTCGCTGTTTTCGACTTGCGTGTAACTCATCTAGAGTTGTGCTTCTCGCAAGCCTTTAGCCAATTCTTTTTGTTGCTTCTCGTCTTTTTGCTGTTTAGCGCTTGTTTTTGATGGCAGCTCAGTAAGCGATTTATTCATTTCCGAACTACAGATTACCCGATTCCGGCCGGTTCCTTTGGCCAGATAAAGCGCTGCGTCGGCACGTTCGAACAAGCTATCGGTTGTGTCTTTCTGGTCTAAATGACTAACACCGATACTGATATTGGCCGAGTAGGTGTCGTCACCGAGTTTGATTGGGGTCATTGCCACTTTCATACGAATACGTTCGGCAGTTAAATTTGCCGCGGTAAGCGAGGTGTTGTTAAGGATAGCGACAAACTCTTCACCGCCAAACCGGAAAACCTGATCGGTTTCACGCAGCGATTTTTGAATTGTTGTCGCCACATGTTGCAGTACTCGGTCGCCATTTCGATGCCCGTAGTTATCGTTAATCTTCTTAAAGTGGTCAATATCAATGACCAGCAGAGACAAAGGCTGTTGGTGGCGCTGTGCCAGTTTAACCTCTCGTTCGAAGTTGGCCTCTAGCGCTTGACGGTTACCAATCCCGGTTAAGGAGTCGCGTAGAGAATTGTTGAGTGCTTGCTGATAAAGCAATGCGTTGCGCAAAGGGTAGTAAAGTACACCGGTTAACATTTCCAGCCCGGCAAGTTCCGCCTCTAGAAAGGGTTTACCGCGGCTGAACTCTAATACACCCAAATCGGTATTGTCGTTTGTAAGGGTATAGCTAACGCGGTGTTTACAGCGTTTGCCTAACTGTGTTGATTTACTGTCGCTGGGCGACGTGTAGTGCAAGCCCGAAACGGTGACGGCTTCGCGAATATTGTCGTAGAACAACTCAAGCGTGGTGGTGAGGTTTAATGAGCACTGTAAATTGTGTGCCAACTTAAACTGAAAGTCCCGCAGGGTGTTCTCACCGGGAAACCCGTGTACCCCTAACTCTGACATTGACGCGTTTGCATCGGTAAGCGAAAACCTTGTGGCCGATTCGTTTTCATTTGGGCCTGTGGGCTTTTTGGATTTACTCTGCGTCGATGCTGCGTTAACCATAGGAGTTTCCTGCTTCGCAAATAAAGTTTTGATTTGGATGACCTCGACAAAGAGCTCGACCATCCAGATTATCTTCTAGAGAGTTAGCGATATTCATGCCAGAAATTTAAGGCGAAAATTAGTCAATAAAAACAATGACTTATAAGTGTCTGGTAATGCGCGCACTAAATGACGACTATTTTTTGACGGTTGAGAGCTACGTGACGGGCTTCACACTTGCCGTTGCGGCGAGAGTTTGCCGCTGAAGGGAATGACTTATGTTAAAGCGCTAAGCAAAAGACATAACTGAATGACCGTAAGTTAATGGTGTAAGTTAATGGCGTAAGTAATTGACCCTTTAGGGTTAGGTTGCGAGAATGTGCGCGCCGCGCTGGCGGCCTGCCTATACCGTGAAAAAAGGTGTCAGGCTAAGGTGGGTGTTTACCCAACTGTATTATTAATCGAGTATCGAGGTTTTCCGTGGCAAAAATCGGCCTATTTTTTGGCAGTGACGAAGGTAATACCGAAGGTGTTGCCTACCGTATTCAGCAATGTTTGGGTGAAGACTTAGTTGATGTGAAAGACATTAGCGACGCTACCCAGCTAGATTTCAGTGAATATGAACTGTTGATATTGGGTATTCCTACTTGGGACTTTGGTCAGATCCAATCCGATTGGGAAGACTTTTGGGGCGATATTTCGGAAGTGGATTTCAGCGGTAAAACGGTTGCATTGTTTGGTTTGGGCGACCAGTTTGGTTACGGCGATTTCTTTTTAGATGCTATGGGCATGCTGCACGATGTTGTCGTGGCCAATGGTGCGGATATTGTCGGCCATTGGTCTACAGAAGGTTTTGAGTTTGATGCGTCTAAGGCCTTAGTCGAAGGCGAAGCCATGTTCGTAGGTTTGGGTATTGATGAAGACCAACAGCCCGAACTCAGCGAAGAGCGAATTCAGGCTTGGTGCGCGCAGATTAAAGTTGAGTTTGGCCTTGCCGGTTAAGCCTTTTTATCGGCAATAAAAACCGCGCGAAGCGGAGCTGGATGGCCTTCGACGGTTTTGCTGGAATCTTTGGGGTCGAGAAACTCCGGTAGCGAGTGGAAGCGCATCCAGTCGGTAGAGCGTTGCTCTTCGGTTGTTGTGGTACAAACATCTACACAGCGCGGGTTTTCAAAACCACATTTACTCAGCCAAGCTAACAGGGTGGGTACACTGGGTAAAAACCAAACATTATTCATTTTCGCGTAGCGCTCTGGCGGTACGAGCACCTCTCCTAATCCCCCATCAATAACCAATGTTTCTAAAACCAGTCGGCCGCCAGGGCGCAGCGTATCTCGCAGTTCGTAAAGGTGATCCATGGGCGAGCGGCGATGGTAGAGAACACCCATCGAGAAGGTCATATCAAAGGCTTCTAGCTTGGCGGGTAGGGCTTCGATACCTATGGGTAAAACGTCTACCGGCGCTGTCGGTAGAAAGTGTTTGACCATATAAAATTGCACCACGAAACGCGGTGAAGGGTCGATACCTATAACGCGCTCTGCGCCAGCGCCAAGCATTCGCCAGCAGTGGTAACCGTTGCCACAACCCACGTCGAGTATGGTTTTTCCTTTTAGGCTACCGAGGTGGTCGCGCACTCGGTCCCACTTCCAGTCCGATCGCCATTCGGTATTAATGTTGATATCAAATAGATTGAACGGCCCTTTGCGCCAAGGAATCAGCTCGCGAAGCGCTGTATCCAGCTGTTGTTGTATTGCGGCTGTTAGCGGTTTGCTCATGCCAAGCGACACTTCGCTGTCGAGCTCGATATGGTCTGGAGCCAATTCGGGCAGCTGATTAAGTGCGTCTAACCAGCCGGGTAGGTCACCGTAGCGCTGGCTACAGAGCCCAGCGGCCAGTTGGTCTGGCAGGTTCTTCGCCCAGTCGGCCAATCGCTCGGCTCGCTTGGTTTCGGCTGGCGTTTGGCTGAGTGCGGTTAGCAGTGGGTTGAAGTTAATTCGGTTAAGGTTAACAGTCATAGCTTGGGTTTAAAGGCCAGTAGCGAGGCGAAGTTAAAACACTGAAACCACACCTCGGTGCCAACAAAACCGGCATCGGCGAGTCGTTGTTTATGGGTGTTAACAGATTCAGGGATTAGGACATTCTCTAAGGCGGAGCGTTTTTGCGCTATTTCGAGGTCGCTGTAGCCATTCGTTTTTTTAAAGTAGTGGTGCAGTTCAGTCATCAGCTCATTGTGGTGGTCATCGTCGAAATGCAGTTTCTCGGATAGTACCAGCACGCCACCGGGCAACATTCCTTGGTAAATTTTACGGATCAGGGTATTGCGCTCACTCGGGGCAATAAATTGCAGCGTAAAATTCAACACCACGACTGAGGCCTGTTCGATTTGTGTTTGCTCTAAGTCTTGGCAGTGCAACTCGACGGCCACTTCACCACTATCGGCTGCTAGCACTTGGCGGCAACGCTCGATCATATCTTCGGAGTTATCCACTGCAACAATCGAAGCATCGGCGGCGGTTATGCGGTGACGCATAGCAAGGGTGCTAGCACCTAGCGAGCAGCCCAAGTCGTAACAGCGGCTATTGCTCTGAGCATAGCGTTCTGCAAGTTGGCCAACCATGTGAATAATGGTGCTGTAGCCCGGCACCGAGCGTTTGATCATATCGGGGAATACGTCGACCACCTTCCGATCAAAGATGAATTCTCCGAGCTCGGGGTTGGCCTGTGCGTAGATAGTGTCCTGCTGATGGGAATCGCTCATAGAATTTCGGAATTGCCTATAGTCTTTCGGAGTCGTTACCGAGCCAGCGGATTGGTCATGCGCGGTACTGCGATTGTATAGATTGCAGCGGCTCCTGTTTAGGCTCAGCATTTTATCCTCTCTACTTATCCCTTGCCCACCCAAATCTCATATTCTCAAAAGCTAGGCTACACTAAGTACTAAGCGAACAAACCACTAGCGTAGATTTGTACCCACGTAGGCCACAAGGCGCGGCCGATCACACCAACTTAATGCATGCACAGGAGTAGTAGTGGCTGAACCGAACTATGCCAAACTTCGTATTTTGGTGGCTGATGATTTCAGCAGCTTCCGCAATACCGTTAATAGCATGCTAAGCGGCTTGGGTGTGGCGAATGTGGTGATGGCGGCAAATGCCAATGAGATGCTGGTGCAGTGTGAACGCGCGCGCTTCGACATTATTCTAAGTGATTACAACTTGGGAGCGGGACGCACTGGGCAGCATGTATTAGAGGAATTACGCTTCCGAAAACTGATCGATCAAGCCACGTTATTTATTCTTGTTTCCGCCGAATCCAGCCGTAATATTGTTATGAGTACCTACGACTGTGCGCCGGATGATTATTTAATGAAACCACTTACGACAAAAATGCTGCAGCAGCGTATGGATCGTTTGTTGCTTCAGCGCAGTGTTATGGCGCCGGTTTATAGAGCGTTACAGAAAAACGATTTGGGTGCAGCAAGCGAGTTGTTAATTGACCTTTCGTTGGCTGAGAATCGCTATTCTACGTCGGCGCAGAAAATGTTGGGTAGTGTTTTTGTTTCGATGGGCGAGTGGGATAAGGCCGAGCGCCTGTACACGCGAGCTCTTGAGGTTCGCCCTTTAGAATGGGCTCAACTTGGCTTGGCTAAGGTAAAACAAGTGCGTGGCGAACTAGAGTTGGCCGGTAGTTGGCTGGAAAAAATCGTCGATGAAAACCCGTTATACCTTCCGGCCTATGATGTGCTTGCCGACAACTGGGGAATGCGTGGTGATAGCCACAACGTTCAGTTTACGGTGCAACGCGCGGTTGATGTATCGCCGATGTCAATATTGCGGCAAAAGCAGTTGGCAATAGTGGCACAAGAAAATGCCGACCTAGTCACGGCGGCTGATGCGTTACGCAAAACGGTAAAGCTTGGTCAAATGTCCTGTCATGGCACTGTCAACGACCATCTCAATTTTGCTCGTGTTAGCGCGCTTGGCGTTGAACGGGATTTAAACCTCGGGTCAAATGTCAGCAGCGAAGCCTTAGCGGTGTTAAAGCAAGCCGAAGAACGCTATGAGCTAAGTGATGCCGAACAGGCCCAAGTGCATTTGTTAAACGGTCGTATTCACGCGTTAAACAATCAGCCAGATCTGGCGATTAAGGCAATGGCGGAAGCTGAGCGGCTGCAACCCGCCGCCGAAAATATCGATGTCGAATTAGAATGTGTTTCGTTGATGCTGGCGTTAAAGCAGACCGATAAAGCGGAAGAGCGCCTGCAGGAATTGGCAAAATTATTTGCCGATGATCAATCTGCACTAGAAAAACTCGACAAGTTTCTTAATGAGCCTGCCAGTGATTCTAATCGCGCGGTGGTGGCGGAAATCAATCGTGAAGGTATCGACCTTTACAATCAATCGCAATTTGATGCGGCGCTCGATTGCTTTGAAAAAGCACGTAAGCTATTCCCCAAACATGTGGGCATTCAGCTGAATATCGTTCAAGCCTTAGTGGGTAAACTCAAAATAGATGACACGGATGAACTTGCCTTACATGAATATCAGGCGGCACTGGAATTGGTGGCGTCGCTAATTGATTCGTCTCATCCGCAGTTTGATCGTTACAATCGTCTGAGAAATAGAGTCGGAGCTTTAAATGCCTAACAATGCCGGAGTTTTAAATGTCTAAAAATGATAGCCCCATTGATTTTTCTATGGTGTTGGCCTCGAGCGTACACGACATGAAAAATTCTGTTGGCATGTTACTGGCGTCGTTAGAGTCGGTAATTTCTGATACGCCGCCAACCAATGATGTGCAGGCGCGACGTTTTACCACGCTGCACTACGAGGCCTCACGGATTAACAGTGAGTTAATTCAGTTGTTAACCATTTACCGTATGCAGGACAATCATTTGCCGGTGCATATTGATGAGCACTATCTAGTCGACGTGCTGGAAGACCAAGTTGCACGCAATCACATGCTGATCGAAACCGGCGCCTTGCAGTTGCAGTTCAATTGTGACGACGAGCTGCGCTGGTATTTTGATTCCGACCTGATCGGCAGCGTGGTGCACAATATTCTGGTGAACTCTATTCGCTATACCAAGACTACTATCGCCGTGAGTGCAGAGCTGGTTGATGATTTGCTTTGCATCACTATTGCCGACGATGGCCCAGGTTACCCAGACGATATGCTGCGACGACCGGCGGGCTTAATAGACGAGGGCGAAGTGAGTAAGGGGGAGACTCATTTGGGGCTGTATTTTGCCGAGCGTATCGCCGCCTTACATAAACAACATAATCGCGAGGGGTATATCCAGCTGGCCAATGGCGGTGACCTTGGTGGTGGGGTATTTAAGTTATTCCTTCCCTGATGGTAAGTCTTCCACAATCGTGTAGAGCCGCTGCAGAATCTCTTCGGGTATAGCTTGGCTGGTTTGCGTTTTAAAATCAAAATGTACTAATACCGCCGTTCCCGACGCGGTTTTACGTCCTTGCTGCCACGCCTCGTGGTAAATCTCTAACGACTTCGTGCCTATCTTACTGACGTGAGTGCGCAGTAGTACATCTTGCTCAATAAATGTTTGCAGATGAAAATCGACATTAATATGGGCGATCACAAAAGCCCAGTTTTTAATGTTAATTTCCGGTTGCATGGCGAGAAATATTGGCCGCCGCGACTCTTCGAACCAAACTGGAATTATTGTATTGCTAACGTGACCGAGAATGTCGGCATCACAAAAACGTGGCTGTAATATTGTTTCAAAAATCATCGGTAATCCCTTTCCATTTGGTCTGTGTGTTCAATTCTTGCTTAGTTTTACGTGCGAGAGCATTACAGTTGGTGTTGCAGCTTAACCTGCAACACCAAACCGACATGTTTAAAACATTACAAATTTATGGGGTTCAAGCCCAGTTTTAGCACTGCATCTTTTTGGCTGAAGTCGGTCACAATTGCGGTGCAAGCATTTTCGCTGCGCAGGTAAGTGTCGGCGACTCGATGCAAATCGCTAAGCGTTGTTGCTAGTACCCGCTCCCTAAAATGTTGTCGAACTTCTTGGGTGCGACCGTGAAGTTCTGCGTGGAAAATTCGCTTGGCACGACCGGCGGGCGACTCTGACCTATCCAGCGAGCTTACTGTACCGAGAATGGCTTCCTCAACTTTTTGTGCATCGTGTTTACTGCTGAGTAACCAGTCGATGGCACGATCAAAATCTTGCAGCGTTTCGCCCATGCGCGGATCGCGATAGGAATAAAAACGGAACGAACCAGAGTTGTTATCCTGCGAGGCTCCGCCACCGTAGGCGCCACCTTGCTCGCGCACCGCTTTGTGCAAAAAGCCATTGCGCAAAAATCCACCGAGAACAATTAACGCGGCAGCATCCGGATGGCCTGATGGAACGGTAGGGAAGGCGCGCGCACAAAAGTTAACCTGTGAATTGGTTAGCCATGCGTCGTTTACGATTTCTTGATGCTTGGCTAAGTCAAACCGACTGACATCTTTGACGCTCTTGGCGTTATTGAGCTTGGTCGATAAGTTGGTTTGAAAGGCGTCTAACTGAGTCGGTTCGGCAACAAGCAATAACTGGTGTGGCGCGGCGGTGAGGTGCTGGTGCAGGCTGTGTAAGTTACTCGACAACTCATCTAAGCCTTTACCTTGTTTAATGTCGCTATCCAACTCTTTCAGGGCGCGAATTCCCGCAAGACCATTAAGTTTGTGACTGAGCAGCGCCGAGGCGCATAAACCTGAGGTGGCGGCGAGCATTGCCAGTACGTGACCGCTGCCGGTAACGCTCTGTTCACGGTGGGCACGCATTTGACCAATCAGTTCTAACAGGCGTCCGGTTTCATCAAAGCGTGCCGCATCGATAAGAGTTTTCATCAGATCGGTCAGCGCCGCTTGATTGCGATTCAGCGCTTTACCGGAATAGGTAATAAAGCCCGATAGCGAATGCACATCATCGGTCGCGCCACGCACGGAAGTAAAAGCGCTTACACCACCGGTAACGCGTGCCTGCCAGCGTTGCATATCTAAATAACCGTGCTCACCGGCACCGAGTTCTGTTAAGCAGCCGGTATAAATCGGTAGCAGCGCGGTTTGGGTATCGCTTAACTCTGGTAAGGGGTAAATCACCTGCTGGTAAAGTAAACCGTTAGTGCCAACGCCATAGCTGGTAAGCGGCGTGTCGCCAGTAGCGCGGTAGCTAGGTTCTTGGTGGACTTCGTCGCTGGGCACATCGGCGAGAGTAACTTTAGGTAGGATCGATTCATCGTCAATCTGATCTTGGCGTAATTTCAGCGCCGCAGCTTGTTCTATTATCGCGGTTTTTTCCTGCTCCGAGAGCGCTGCTTTTTTTGCGGCGAGTCGAGCGACTTCGGCGCGCTCTTTGCGGGCGGCCATTTTGGCGTCCGGCTGTAGCATCAAGCGCACGCGATGGGGGTTGTCTAGCAATAGATCTTGCGCTAGTTTTTTAATGAATTCGGGGTCCTTAATGTCTTCTCGCAACTGCTCAAGGGCGGCATCTATATCGAGAAGCCCTACGGGATCGCCGCGATGGGTTGCGGCGGTGAGTGAGGTAAGGATTAGTTGTAAACCATAGGGGTAGCTATCGCCGCCGACTTCGCGCTGATGCAGCTCCAGCTGGTGTAGCGCTGATTCGATATCTTCTTGCGGAACGCCTTCTTCCGCAACTTTTTTAAGGGTGTCGAATATCAGCTTTTCAATCTCGTCGGCAGATTGGCGTTCGGTGCCTTCTAAGCCACACACGAATGTGAGTTCCAGCTGTGAATCGTCGAGGCCGCACAGCGGTGAAGGGCCATTGCCAAGTTCGCTAGATTCTAGAGCATGCATAAGCGGTGTGGCGCTGTTGTCGAGTAAAACACTGGAGAGTAATTGCGCGCGCAGGCTGTCACCCAGATCGGTACTCTTACCTAATAGCCAAGCCATAACAACATGACTTTTATGTTCAGCGTCGTCGTCGTTATAGGGGTAGGCTTCCTGCACACGCATAGGCGCGTGGTAGCGCTTCTCGTTGCCAACGGCGACGGTGTAATCCAGTTTTTCGAAGCGGTGTAGTGCCTGCTGTTCAAATTTTTGTTGATGTTCGCTCGCGCTGATTTCGCCGTAGGTCATGAAAATCGCGTTGCTGGGGTGATAGTGGGTGCGATAAAACTGCAATAGCTCTTGGTAGCTAAGGTCTGGAATGTCGTCCGGATCGCCGCCGCTGTTGTAGTGGTAGGTGGTGGTTGGAAACAGATGTTTGGAAAGCGTGTGCCAAAGCTGCGAGGGCACTGAACTCATCGCGCCTTTCATTTCGTTATAGACCACACCTTTATAAACTAGGGGTGAATCGGGATTACCGTCTTCTGCAAACTCTAAGCGATGGCCTTCTTGGGCGAAATCAAGTTGATCCAAACGCGAGAAAAACACCGCATCCAGATACACATCGAGCAGGTTATTGAAGTCCTTGCGATTCAAGCTGGCGAAGGGGTAGGCTGTCCAATCCGAGCTGGTGAAGGCATTCATAAAGGTGTTGAGTGAACGTCTTGTCATCATGAAAAATGGATCGCGCACGGGGAATTTTTCACTGCCACAAAGCGCGGTATGTTCCAGAATGTGAGCGACGCCACTGGAATCTTTGGGTACTGTACGCAGCGCCACCAAGAATACGTTTTCATCTGATGCTGCACTGAGGTGAAAGTGCTGCGCGCCGGTAACCTTGTGCTCGTATTCCTGCACCTCGATATTTAACGAGGCAACCACTTGTTGGCGTACAAGTTTGAAGGAAGAGTGGGGCGTGGCGGGGGTAAACGACATAGAGACCTCAGATGTTTCGGCGGATTAGCAACGGTGGGCAACGAATGTAAACGTATGCCACCCAGAATTCAACAAACACCGCGTGCAAAAGCCTTGTGTGCGGTGATAAAACCATAGTGAGAGAATGCGTGAAACTGAGTAACCAAGCTAACCGTAAGCAACAGGCTAAGAATCAAGCGGCGGTAGACGGCGACAGTAACCCTAGCAAGCCTCAGGGTAGACGAGGCAAGCCCCAGACGTCTACGCGAAAAGGAGTAGCAAAGGTGGATACAGATCGGAATTTCGACGACCTTGCCCAGCGCTTCAAACGTAATATTTACGGGACTCTTAAAGGGAAAATACGCTTAAGCGTATTGCAGCGCGATTTTGCCGCGCATATTCCCGAACTAAGGCTGCAGGCTACTGACGGTTTAACAAACGAGACATCAATAGCTAATCCTTTAAGTGTGTTGGATGCAGGCGCGGGGCAGGCTCAGTTTTCAATGACCTTAGCTGAACGTGGTTGCGAGCTGGTCATTAATGATATTTCCACCGAGATGCTGAAACTGGCGATGGAAAATATAACCGACCAGGGTGCTGATACGGTTGATTTGCTCGATCGCGTTCAAATTTTGCAGTGCCCAATCCAAGATCTTCAGAATCAGTTGTTGCGCAATCATCACCATCAACAGTTCGACATCATTATCTGTCATGCGGTTATTGAATGGCTGGCGAATCCACAGGGGTTGTTTGATCACTTAATGCCGCTGTTGAAGCCCGGCGGTTATCTGTCGTTAACCTTCTACAACATTAACGGTTTGGCCTTTAAGAACTTACTGCGTACCAATTATCATAAATTTGATATCGATAACTTCACCGCATTTCCCGGCAGCCTAACACCCACCCATCCACAGGACCCGCAACAGGTTTTGCGTTGGATGGAACAGCATAAGCTGGAGGTGTTGTGTAAAAGTGGAATTCGCGTCTTTCACGACTTCATTATGAGCCCGGAAGATCGCAACCGAGAGCCTGAGGCGTTAGTAGAAAAAGAGCTGGATTATTCGCAGCGCGAGCCGTTCTGGCAAATGGCGCGCTATATACATTTTTTGGCGAAGGCGGGTAAGTAGGGCGTTAGCAATAAGTCGTCTAGGGAGATAAGCCTTGCCAGTATTGCGCGGCAACAGTGCATTAACCTGTGCCGCACAAACTGCAAGTTGATCAAGCGAACTAGGCGGTGCCGAAGATCGCTTTAAAGCCGAAGAAAAATACGATTGCCAAACCTGCACCGGCAGGCAAGGTAATAATCCACGATAGAAAAATAGAACCAATAACCCGCAAATTCAGTGCGCCGATACCGCGTGCCAAGCCTACGCCTAGTACCGCGCCCACTAGCGTGTGGGTAGTCGAAATAGGTAGGCCCATTCCCGAAGCTACCACTACCGTGCCGGCAGCGCCAAGCTCAGCAGCAAAGCCGCGGCTTGGGGTAAGCTCGGTAATCTTTTTGCCGATTGTCGCGATAACCTTGTAACCATAGGTTGCCAAACCAACAACGATACCGAGACCACCCAAAAGAAGAATCCATGCAGGCATTGCCGATTTAGACGCAACGGCGCCCGACTTGATGACGCTGACAATGGCGGCGAGTGGGCCTACCGCGTTGGCGACGTCGTTAGAGCCGTGTGCAAACGCCATGGCGCAGGCCGTAAAGATCATCAAAATGGCGAATACACGCTCCACATCAGCAAAGCGGTTGCTGCGCTGCGGGGAGTCATCGCCTTCTTTTACGCGGCTCAATAAATAAAGGCCAAACAGCGCAACTAAAATGCCGGCAGCTACAGAGAGGCCAATTGATTCTGGGTAGCTCAACTGGTGATTCGTATCTTTAAGAACGTGCTTCAAGCCTTTTAATATCGTTACCATCGAAATTAAAAAACCAACTAAAAACATGTAAAACGGAATGTATCGGCGAGCGTTTTTTAACGGGTCGCTGGTGTTGAAGATAAGGTATTGCACACTTTTAAATAACAGGAATGACATGGTGCCGGCTAAAACCGGTGAAACCACCCAGCTGGCGACAATGGTGCCAACCTTGCCCCAGGCGACGGACGAGGTGGAAATACCAACAGCCGCGAAACCAACAATTGCCCCCACGATGGAGTGAGTTGTTGAAACCGGCCAGCCCATCAGACTGGCGAATACCAACCAAGTGCCTGCAGCTAACAGCGCCGAGAGCATACCGTAGACGAGTAGTTCCGGCGAACCGGCGAGTATCGCGGGGTCGACAATACCTTTGCGAACCGTTGCAGTAACTTCGCCACCGGCCAAATACGCGCCCAAAAATTCGAACACCATAGCGATAAAAATCGCCTGCTTCATGGTCAAAGCGCCAGAGCCCACCGAGGTGCCCATAGCATTGGCAACGTCATTGGCACCTACGCCCCACGCCATAAAAACACAAAAGATACAGCCCAGCACCAGCAATAGGGTGCCGTAATCAGAAAGAATAGACATTGAAGGGAATTCTCCGTAGAAACTTTTTAAAAGTCGTTAGCGTGCGAGTAGTAGGAGTAGGCGGCTACCCACTTTTTGAGCGCGATCGGCAAGGTCGCCAATCTCTTCGATAATGCGGTATAGGAACATCACATCAATCGGCGGGAGCGCCGCTTCAAGCTCATAAAGGCCGGAGCGAATGACGATTTGTTGTTGATCCGAGGTTTGTTCTAAGTCGTTGAGGGTTTCCACCATTTCTTCGACGAGATCCAGTTCACGGCCACTAAAGCCGGTTTCTAACAACTCATCGAGTTCGTGAATGGCTTTGCGAGCTTGTAATACCGTAGCAACGCCGGCATCGATATAGGTGCCAACAGCGGTTTGCAGTGAGGCTGGGATAACCATTTTACGGCCAAGCATTAGGCCGGAAATATCTTTGCAGCGGTTGGCGATCTTGTCCTGCATAGTCAATAGCTCGAGCAAATCTGAGCGCGGTACTGGCAGGAACAGGCTCTTCGGTAGGCGTAAACGAATATTCTTTTTCAGGCGGTCGCCTTCGCGCTCAAAATCACTGATCTTGTTGTAGCTGGCAAGCGCTGCGTCCCAGTCTTCATTGATGGTCGCTTTGTAAAAGTTGTTCAGTTCGCTCGCCGCAGCTGTGGCAACGGTTATGTGCTCTTCCATTGGTTTAATCGGGGAGCGCGCAAACATTTCAGTCAGTGGGTTTTTAAGGATCATGGCCTGAGTCTCTTGTTGGTTTGCGTCTGTGTAAGCATAAGATCGCAGATGCCTCTGGCGACGCTAATATGACATTTGTATGACAATGGCGGTTCGCAGTTTAACGTTTGCGAGCGGCGAGGCAAGCCCTGCGACTATCTAATTTTAGTGTAGGCGTTTTCAACCTAAGGGCATAAACAGATTTAGCGGGTCGCATAATCAATTATTTGACTCGGGTGGATAGGGTACGCATAATCCGCGTTCGCTAAATGAAACCGATTACACCTGTGTTTCTGTAGGGGATATTAGTGTTCGATGTGACCTATACTTGGCAGCTAAGTTAGGTAATGTCGAGCCTAATACTACCAAGCCTAAATACTACCGTGCTTAGAGTACTAAGTTCAGGAACCCCCTAAGTTCAGGAAAACCCAGAGGATAATAAAATGTACAAATCAGAGTCTAAATTTCGGCTTGCGGCCCTCGCAAGTCTTTGCTTGGCGGCCAGTTTACTTTCTGTAAACAGTTTTGCCGATAAGTTTGAGCATCTCGCCATGACACCGCCGATGGGCTGGAACAGCTGGAACCACTTTGGCTGTAACGTCGATGAAAAAATGATTAAAGCCACCGCCGATATGATGGTCAAGTCCGGCATGAAAGACGCCGGTTACGAGTACGTCAACATTGATGACTGCTGGCATGGTGAGCGAGATGCAAACGGTCGTATACAGCCAGACCCAAAGCATTTTCCCAGTGGAATGAAGGCCTTAGCGGACTATGTTCATAAAAAAGGTTTAAAGCTTGGGATCTATTCTGATGCCGGTTGGACGACTTGCGCGGGCAAGCCCGGCAGCCGCGGTTACGAGTTTATCGATGCTAAAACCTATGCAGAGTGGGGCATTGATTATGTTAAGTACGATTGGTGTGCTACCGATGGTCTCAAAGCTGAAGGCGCTTATATGACCATGAGTAAAGCGGTGAAAGAAGCCGGACGTCCGATGATCCTAAGTATTTGTGAATGGGGCGACAACAAGCCGTGGAACTGGGCGGCACCACTCGGTCAGTTGTGGCGTACAACCGGCGACATCTATGCCTGTTTCGATTGTGAATATGACCATGGCACCTGGTCGTCTTGGGGTGTGTTACAAATCCTTGATATGCAGGATGGTTTGCGCAAGTTTGCCGGCCCAGGCCACTGGAACGATCCGGATATGATGGAAGTTGGCAACGGTATGACACTGGCTGAAGATCGTGCTCACTTTTCTATGTGGGCGATGCTTGCAGCTCCGTTAATCGCAGGTAATGACCTGCGTAATATGAGCAAGGAAACCACTGCATTACTTACCAATAAAGCGGTAATTGCAGTCGATCAGGATGCGCTGGGTATTCAGGGCTTTAAATACGAAGCTGAAGACGGTGTTGAGGTTTGGTTTAAGCCTCTGGTGAACGACGAGTGGGCAATGGCCGTGCTTAACCGCAACAATCACGACACCAAGTTTGAGTTTCGCTGGCGTCACAAGGCTGTGAAAGACGAGCTGACCAAGCGCAGTATCGATTTCAATGCAGACGAATACAGCTGGCAGGATCTGTGGGACAAAGACAACAGTGGTAGTACGAAAGACTTCCTAAAGATAAAAATGGAGCGCCATAGTGTATTTATGGTGCGCCTGACCCCGAAAGCAAAAGACGCAAAATAGCGGGCTACCGAGTTAAGGCTGCTGTGCCTTGGCATTTGCTGAGCACAGCTTCGCCGGCCTTTGGGTTATTTGCATTAGCAAGTTAGGTTGCTAATGCAACTTTAGTCGCAACATATATGGTTGTTACATTACGTTAGTTACACCTCTTAAGTGTTTGAATCTAAAGATTAAATATAAAAAATTCTTATCTTGGCATCGTCTGTGCAACTCTCTGCTTACATGCGGCGAACTCACAGGTCGGCGGTCATGGAAGAAAAATTAGATGATGTTTAATCTAAGTTACTCACTTTTGTTTAGGGGCTTTATGCCTCGGTGTGTTGGAACTAAATGTTATGAAAAGTTTTTGGGAATCGCGGGGCAAGAGGCCCGAACTGACAGAGTGTATCGGTAAACCGTTTACCTTTGGTGACGAGCGCGAACTAGGCGTTTTGCGAGACACGATTTATCGACTTGCGATTAAGACGACCTTGTTGGAAACGCGGGTATATTTGGGCTACTACACAGTAGACGATGTACGCCAAGAGCTGCACAACTTGTCTTTAAATGGCGATGTTGAGCAGGATGAAATTATGAATAGGGCAGTGGCGAGTTTATTACCACTGTTAAATGCCTTGGTGCATGAGAGTCCAGTATTGGCGCTTGATGGTGTGCGCAAGATCCACCATGTATTGGATGCCTTGGATAGCTATGCCGCTGAGATCGAACATTACGGTATAGCAAGTAACAAAACCTTAATGGCGGCGACCAAAATGGCGCAAAGCTGGTTGTTCAAGGTGAGTTAAGTTTAGTTTGGGGCGCTAACGCGTCCACCCCCAGCACGATTTTTTGTGCCCTGTTAGCCCCTCCTTTGGAGGGGCTTTTTTATGCCTGCTAGGAGTTCGTTGTGCCTACTAGAATTGTCGCAAGAGAGGTTCTAACGAACGTATTGGCACAGGTAGGCGGTATCAACTGTCACTTTCAAATCGAAGCTTTGGTTGGCTTCTACTTCAAAGGTTTGGCCGCTAATAAAGGTTTGCCAACTGTCTTTGCCCGGTAGCTTTACTACCAGCTCGCCATTAACAACCGTCATTATCTCTTTGCAATCCGTGCCGAAGGTGTAATCGCCTGCGGCCATAACGCCCACAGTGGCGGGCAAGGTATTGCTCTGGAAAGCGATGGACTTTACTTTGCCGTCAAAATATTCATTTACGTCTAGCATGGGTGCTCCCGTTTTTTGTTTGTAAGGGGGTGATGGCTTTGCGAGCAAAGTCGTCGATGATTTTAGGGCTGCGGATTATAGCGGTTACGGTTTAAACAGCAATCTTTCTGCTTAGCTTTCCTGCTCGGGCGACTCAAACTGTAGCTGGTAGGCAAACGCGATGATGTGGGCTACCGCGATGTAAAGTTGTTCTGGAATGTTATCGCCAAGCTCGAGTTCGGAAAGCAGCTCAACTAGCGGCGCGTTATCGCAAAGGGGGACGCCTGCTTCCCGCGCGATGCGGATAATTTCTTCAGCTTCATCGCCGCCGCCTTTCGCGGTGACGGTTGGCGCGTTGTTGCCGTCGTAGAAGAGGGCGATGGCTTTTTGAGGTGTTTCGCTCATGTGCGTATGTCGATCAGGCTTTGTTGGGTTAGTTTTGTCTCTTGTTGCGGCGGTGGGCCATTTTCAAGTATTAGGTTGTCCAGTTCTATACCGCGTTGTTCAAATTGCTGGCGCAACTCCCCAAGACGTTCACCGGCACGACTTTTTAAGGTCGAATCGCTCACCCAGAGGTGAGTGCTTAGCTTTGGCTCCTTATATTCAATTTCGCTAGCGACTTGGCCGCCATCTCCCAGATCGAATTCCATAAACACTCGCCAGTATTTTTTGCGCTTTTTGTCGTTTTTTCGCTCTTCGTCTGCACGGCCTTTTTCGCTTTCGTCCTCGCGCGCCCAGTGTTGTTGAAACTGCAGGCTAATTGGCAGTAGCTGTTCTTGCATGCGAAGGGGTAGCTCTAAGCTAAAGCTCTGCAGCGGGCCGCCGTCCGTGGTGCGACTGGAACGACTCGAAAGTTCGCTAACCTGCAGCACGCTTAGACGAGCAATGGCTTGTGCGGCGCTAGAGCGAATGTTGTGAAGAATCAGAGAGCGCAGTTGCTTTTGTTCGAAGCTGAGTTGCCCAGCTCCAAGTGGCAGAGTCGCCGCTAAACTAGGCAGTTGTCGCGCCAAGGTGCGCAGTGAGTCGATGCTTCTCAGCTGGCTGGCCGCGCTCGCTAGCGCCGTTTGTAGGTTCTGGATATTACTTGCCGCACTGCCGAGGGCTCGGTTTGAGGCTCCGTCTGGAGTGGGTGTTATACCAGCTAATTGTCCCGCAGCTGCGAGCAGGGTTGAGCTTTCTTTGATCATGCCCAGCAAGGTAGCTTTGAGGTCGGTTTGCGGTAGCGCTGTATTTGTTGATGCAAGTTTGGCGAGGTGACTTTCGAGGAAAACGCCACTGCCCGCTATCGCCGTTTGTAGGCTTCGAGCCGAGAGCGTCGCCGAAGAGGTGTTGATTTGGTTGTCTAGGCTGTTGATCAGCTTGGTCAATGCCGCTGGCAGTTGTAATTGTAGGCTGAGTCGATTGTCGTTAAGGAGTTTGCTGACGTCTTGGATTTGGCTGAGCGCTTGTGTAAGCGGGCGATTATAAGGGAGATATTGGCGCAGGCCGGCACTCAAGGCTTGCTCGCGCGGCGTATTTGTTGACGGCATTATTGTTGACGGCATTGTGGCTTGGGCAGACAGTGCAGAGTTAGCTGGCTTGAGTTGTAGTTGACCGTCAGCCCGTACTTGCAATTGTATTTGTTGTTGAGGGGCTAACTTTTCCGCTGTAACTAAGTTGAGCTTGCCGTCGGCATTCAACTGGGGGGCTAGCGCTTGTAATAGTTTTGCTTGTGCTTGAACCTGTATTTGCGCTTGTCTCGCCGAGAGTTGTTCGAGAGGGGCCTGTTTTGCTGTCACGCTTACCTCGACTGAAAATAGCGATCTTGGCTCAGCTGCTTGAGCTGCTGCGGCTTTCGTCACTGTGGCACTGTTCTGCAGGCTTGCGATGGCCTTGTCGAGGGATGTAGCGAGCTGTTGGCGCGCAGTGCTCGATGGGTTGTTTTGTGGCTGTTGAATATTGTTCGTCGAGGTCTTTGTTGAAGCACCGCTGCTGTTGTTTGCGGTGTTGCTGAGGCGAACAATTTCGGTTGCTAGCTTTTGCAGTTGTTCGCTTACATCGAGCTTGGTAACCCTATCGACTCTCGCATTGATCACCGTTCCTGCAGCCAGCCCCTCAATTGCACCTAGTGCCGACGGGGTCTGAGCGGTTGTGGTCGAGTTTGACGTGTTAGCAGTGGCTCGAGTGGGTGCAAGTGGTGGCAATTGCATTAGCAAACGGCCCCTTTTTATCGTTGGTTAGCGCACAAATTGTCGCAGGTTAGGGTAGCTATCGGCGGGAAAAGACAATAGCTGATACCAAGTTTAGAGCGGATCGTTATAATACGCCCTCAAAAATAACGAATTTCAGGTGCTATTGCGTCTGTTTGCGACCTGAATCTGTTCCAGACTTGTGGGTGTTGGTAGTGGTTGAGTGCTCTCTTTCTTTAAACGGCCTTTCCTGTGAGCGGGAGGAGCGAGTGCTGTTCGAAAACCTCAGTGCACGCTTTGAGCCTGGGAGTATCTCCCAAATTGCAGGCCCAAATGGCGCAGGCAAGACGACGCTACTGCGCTTGATCGCAGGCCTGTCTCAGCCTCAGCAAGGCTCCATCGAATGGGGCGATCATTCCAGCTCCGATCCGAAACAACGCAATTTGGGCCGCTTAGGCTTGCACAGCGCCTTGTTATATTTCGGCCATCACCCCGCCGTAAACCCGTCGCTAACCGCACTCGAAAATTTAGAGTGGTACTTTGGTTTGAATGGCTGTAAACAGCCCTCGGTTGCAGAAGACGCCGATCAAGCAACGGCGACTATTCCGAGCAACGCTGAATATTTGACAGCATTACAGGCCGTGGGCTTAGCGGGCTACGATCAGGTTCAGTGTCAGAATATGTCGGCAGGACAGCAGCGCCGCATAGCGCTGGCGCGACTTTATCTCTCGCGGGCACCACTTTGGATTCTCGATGAACCCTTCACTGCAATTGATAAACAAGGCGTGGCCGAGCTAGAGAACTGTATTGCGCAGCATGCAGCGCGCGGCGGGGTGATAATTCTGACAACCCACCAACCTTTGGCTCTGGCAAATGTACATGTGTTGGATTTGGCGGAGTTCGAGCCCAAAAGCCTTTCTACTGAGTCAAAAACGGTTGGGGAGGTGGGACTTTGATTGCCTTGCCCGATCTCGGTGTTAGTCTTGGCGCCAGTCTGCGCCGTGAATGGCTGCTCGCTTTCCGCAATCGCGGTGATATTGCCAACCCAGCCATCTTCTTTTTGACGATTGTAGTCTTTGTACCCTTGGGTATATCCCCTGATGATAAGGTTTTAGCGACCCTTGCGCCCGGAATGATTTGGATCGTTGCCCTGCTTGCGACGCTGTTGTCTTTGGATCGCCTTTTTCAATCGGACTATGACGATGGCTCGCTGGAGCAGATGATTGTTAGCGGTCAGCCGCTTTATGGTTTGGTGCTGTGCAAGGTATTAGTTCATTGGCTGATTACCGGTTTGCCCTTGATATTGCTGGCCCCAGTGCTGGGGGTGATGATGAGTTTACCGGAAGCGGGGTACGTTCCACTATTGATCTCACTGTTCCTAGGTACGGGTACCTTGAGCTTGATTGGCGCAATCGGCGCGGCCTTAACGGTGGCGTTGCGGCGAGGGGGGCTGTTATTATCGCTAATTGTCATGCCGCTCTATGTACCGGTGTTGATATTCGGATCAAGCGCAGTGCGCTATGCCATTGAAGGTTTTGCCATAGGTGGGGTGTTGGCAGTGTTGGGGGCGTTACTTGCCGGAGCTTTGCTGTTGGCGCCACTTGCCGCTGCAGGGGCTTTACGAGTGGGTATCAATCAATAACAAATATAAAAGGCAGGGTGTATAAGTGGCTTCTTGGCAGTGGTTTCACCGTTTGGGTTCTCCTCGATGGTTTTATGAAAAAACAGAATCCTGGGTTCCGTGGTTGGCTGTGTTCGCTATTTGGATGATTGTTACTGGCTGTATCTGGGGCTTGGCGTTTACCCCGCCCGATGCCAAACAAGGTAATAGCTTCCGCATTCTCTATATTCATGCACCTACTTCGATGCTGGCCATGTCTGGCTATTACCTTATGGCGATCAGTGGGGCGGTTGGCTTAATTTGGCGTATGAAGCTTGCGTTCATGGTTATGAAGTCCGCGGCGGCTATTGGCGCTATGTTAACCTTTTTGGGTTTGTTCACCGGTGCGGTGTGGGGCAAACCTACGTGGGGTACTTGGTGGGAGTGGGATGCACGCATTACCTCGATGCTGGTATTGTTTTTTCTCTATCTCGGTATTATCGCTTTGCAGGAAGCCTACCGCGACCAAGATGCGGCCGATAAAACCAGTGCGATTCTCGCTTTAGTCGGTACGGTTAATATTCCTATCATCTATAAATCTGTAGATTGGTGGTACACGTTGCATCAGCCTGCCACCTTTAAAATAATGGAAAAATCAACGATAGCACCGAGTATGGCTTACCCCTTCGTTTGGATGATTCTGGCGTTTTATGTGACATTTGCCTGGTTGCTGATTATGCGCACGCGGGTTGAAATTCTGAAGCGAGAGCGCCGTACGACATGGGTACAGGAACTTGCGCGCGATTAGCGTCTCCAAAGCCTTGGCTATTGCAACACACGCGTTGATCAATTGGCGAATTGCCCTCAACCCAGATAATAAAGATTAGAGCGATGGATATAGTATTTCAGTTTGATAACCTAGCGGCTTTCTTTGCCATGAAAGGGCACGGCGGTTACGTGTTTGCCTGCTATGGAGCAACCTTGTTAGGCCTAGCTTACCTGGCAATTTCGCCAGCGCTAGCCAAACGAAAATTTATGAAGACTCAGCGTGCAATTCAAGCGCGCGCCGAACTGCGGAGTTAAAATGCACCCGAAGCGTAAGCAACGTTTGATCGTTATTCTTTTTATTGTTGTGGTCAGCAGCGCCGGAGTAGGGCTTACCCTCTACTCCCTTGGTAATAATTTGAATCTGTTCTATCCACCGTCGTCAATTGTCGACGGTACTGCACCAGTCAACACCAGTATTCGTGCTGGCGGTTGTGTTGTGCCGGGTTCTGTTGAGCGTAGTACTGATGGTATTGATGTTAGCTTCAAAGTGACTGATGGCGCCGTACAATTGCCGGTAACCTACAACAAAATTCTGCCCGACTTGTTCAGTGAAGGCGAAGCGGTTGTGCTCACGGGTAAGCTGAATGAGAGTGGCATTTTTGTCGCCACCAAAGTCTTGGCGAAGCACGACGAAAATTATACCCCTCCAGAAGTGTCCGACAGCCTGCAAGGGTCGGGCGAGCACCAAGCGGTGTGTGAGGAGTTATCCTATGATTCCTGAGTTTGGGCAGCTTTCGTTAATCATTGCTTTTTTCTTAGCCCTCTGTCTTGCCGTGATTCCTATGATTGGGAGTTTTACCGGTCGGGTAGTATGGATGGCGTCAAGCCGTTCGTTAGCGGCCGGCTTCTTCGTATTTATTTTGATAGCTTTCGTTATCCTAGGTTATTCATTTTACGTTGATGATTTTTCTGTCGCTTACGTCGCTCGCCATTCCAACCTAGTTTTACCGGTGCAATATAAATTGAGTGCCGTTTGGGGCGGACATGAAGGGTCGCTATTGCTGTGGATTCTAATCCTCAGTAGTTGGACCTTTGCAGTGAGTCGGCTGAGTAAAGGTTTACCGCTCGATATGTTGGCGCGTGTACTGTCGGTAATGGGTATGGTTGCCGTTGGCTTTATGAGCTTTACCCTTATTACCTCCAACCCCTTTGATCGCGCGCTGCCCAATATTCCGTTGGATGGTGGCGATTTGAACCCGCTGCTGCAAGACCCAGGGATGATTATCCATCCGCCCATGCTGTATATGGGTTATGTGGGCTTTTCTGTGGTATTTGCTTTTGCGATAGCCGCACTAATTTCTGGCCGCTTTGATGCGGCTTGGGCGCGCTGGTCTCGACCTTGGACAAACGCAGCTTGGTGTTTTTTGACGGTTGGTATCGCGCTGGGTAGTTGGTGGGCCTATTACGAACTCGGTTGGGGCGGCTGGTGGTTCTGGGACCCAGTCGAAAACGCCTCGCTTTTGCCTTGGCTTGTGGGTACAGCACTAATTCATACGCTGTCGATGACCGAGAAGCGTGGTGTGTTTAAAAACTGGACGCTACTACTGGCTATCTTCGCCTTTTCTTTGAGTTTGTTGGGGACTTTCTTGGTTCGTTCGGGGGTGTTAACCTCGGTGCATGCCTTTGCTGCAGACCCAACGCGCGGCATCTTTATTCTGGGCTTTTTAGGTGTCGTCGTCGGCGGCTCTTTAACACTGTTTGCTTTCCGTGCGCCAATGGTGAAAAGCTCCAGCGGTTTCGGTTTCTTTTCTAAAGAAGGGTTCTTGCTCGCCAATACTTTACTGTTCTTTATTTCGGCAAACCTAGTATTGCTTGGCACCCTGTATCCGCTGGTTTCCGACGCACTAAATATGGGGAAAATATCGGTTGGCGCCCCCTGGTTTAACTTCTTTTTTACCAAGGTGATGGGGTTGGTAGCGGCTCTTATGGGCTTGGGTATTATGCTCAACTGGAAGAAGACCGACTTTTCTCGGCTGCGTAATTGGTTTCTTCATCCGCTGTTACTCAGCTGCTGGATAGGTAGTTTTCTACCCGGTGTCTTTCCTGGTGAATACTCTATCCCTGCTGCGATTTCAATAACGCTTGGCTCTTGGGTGATTCTTGCATCACTGTGGGACGTAAAGCGTAAAACCTCAAAATCGAAAAGTTTTACTGACGGTTTGACTAAGCTCTCGCGTAGCTACTACGGCATGATCTTCGCCCATATTGGTTTTGCGGTCAGTCTTTTAGGTGCTTCGCTTAACACTATCTATACCGACGAGCGCGACGTGCGCTTAACCATAGGTGTGGCCAAGGTTTATGCTGGCTATGAATATGAATTAATCGATGTTATTCGGGTGCGTGGCGCAAACTATTTTGCTGATGTTGGTGAAGTGGCAGTACGCAAAAATGGCAAAGAAGTGGTGCGCTTGAAGCCGCAGAAACGTCATTACTTTTCTGGTGGTAACGTTATGACCGAAGCGGATATTGATGTGGGTTTCTTCCGCGATATCTACACGGCCCTTGGCGAACAATTAGGTAACACTGACTGGTCTGTACGAATTCATTACTTGCCTGTGGTGCGCTGGATCTGGCTCGGTGCGCTCATTATGGCGTTTGGTGGCGGACTGGCGATGTTTGATAAGCGCTACAAGATTCGCGATGAGAAATTAGTCGTTGGTGATAGTGAACCTAGCGCCGAAAAAAGAGCAGATGGAAACGAGGCCGATGCGATTTTAGAAATCGGTGGAGAGGCGTCCTCGGACCTAGTGTCAGACCTTGAACCCGCACCAGAAGGGAAGTCGTGATTGTGAACCGTTTAAAATTATTTATTCCACTTGTGATTTTTGCGGTGATGGCGGCTTTTTTATGGCGGGGGTTAAGTAATGACCCGAGTCATTTGCCGTCCGCTCTAATCGATAAGCCGGTTCCAGAGTTCTCCGTTCCGAATTTGCTCGCTAGTGAGCAGCGGGTTACTCGTGCCGATATTGTTGGCGCGCCGTTACTGATCAACGTCTGGGCCACTTGGTGTCCATCTTGTCGCGTTGAGCACCCGTATTTAAATACGCTCGCGCAAAAAGGGGTAAATATTGTTGGCTTAAACTATAAGGATGAAGATGAGCCTGCGCGGGAATGGATAGATCATTTTGGTAATCCTTATTCAACGATAATTGTCGATACCGATGGTCGCCTTGGTTTAGATCTCGGCGTATACGGTGCGCCAGAAACCTTTTTCGTCGATGCCGAAGGTATTATTCGTTACAAGCATGTGGGGGTGGTTGACGAACGTGTTTGGCGATCTAAATTAGCTCCGCTGTTTGCTCAATACAGGAATCCAGATGCGGAAGTTGCGAATTAGAGCGTTCGCAAAAAAGAGCCTTAGCGCCAAAGGCTTTCGCTAGAATATATTAGTGTTAATAAATCCCTGCGAAGGTTTGCGTTGATGATCTTACACGGCTAGGAACCTCAAAAGTTTATTTGAAGTTCCTAGCCGTTGTGCGTTTTGGTTGCGATATAAGCACGCTTCTCTTTAGTCAAATGTAAGAATCGATAACCGTTTTAATCGACGGAAAAATAGGTACGCAGGATTTATGGCTCTATACCCCGAATTTCTACCGATGCGCGCGGTACTGATGGCTTTGCCATTTTCAGGCAGCGCATGGCAAGAAACACTAGCCACGGTATTAAATTGCTATCGCGAGATGGTGGAAGCGGTTCTCGTTAACGACGATACAGTTGAGTTGTGGTTGCTGTGTCACGATTCAGAAGAACATAAACACTGGCTTGAACAGCTGAGTCTTTTGCCCAAGCAACGTGCTCGCTTGCGAAGCGTTACCCATATTCCCTACGACGACACCTGGATCCGCGACTACGGGCCGTTAACGCTTTCGAATAAAGGTGATGACAAAAGCTTTAATTATAAGAGTTTTGTGTTTAATGGCTGGGGGCAGAAATACCGCGCCGAGAAAGACGACGCCGTTGCAGTGAGACTAAGCGATTTGATTGGAGCTGCTGTCAGCAAGTCTCGGTTCGTATTGGAAGGTGGGGCGCTTGAAGTGAATTCTAAGGGCGTCCTTTTGGCGAATCGGAACTGTGTAGTCGATGAGTTGCGCAACCCGAATATGAGCGTGGCGAATGTTGAAAAATGTCTGTCAGAAGAGTTAGGCGTAACGCGTGTTGAATGGGTTACAGATATTAATCTAACCGGCGATGACACCGATGGTCATATCGATACCATCGCACGTTTTGTTGCCGACGATATTATTGTGGCTTGTGGCCGCGATGCGAATCACCCAGACGCAGACCAATTAGATTCTCTGAATACCCAGCTGGAAGCCATTTGTTTGAACAACGGGTGGCAGTTATACAGCTTGCCGGCGGCCGAAATTTACAGTCAAGTTGACGGTCGTATGTTGCCGGCAACCTATGCTAACGTTTTGCTTTGTAATAACACGGTCTATGTGCCTATTTATGGTTTAGAACAAGATGCGACGGCACTTTCGGTAATCGCAAAAGCATTGCCGAGTTATCGTACGGTAGCCGTGCGCTGTGAAGCGCTCTTAGAACAACACGGCAGTTTGCACTGCGCCACTATGCAAGTAGGGTGAAACAAATGAATAAAAAATTTATAGCTGCGGTCGTGCAGCAGGCAATTCCCGGCAATAACAAAACTGAAAATCTAGCGGCAACGGCTCGCCATGTGCGCGATGCTGCGGCCCAAGGTGCGCGCTTGGTTGTCTTGCAAGAATTACATGCGACGCAGTATTTTTGCCAAGTGGAAGATACCGATTGCTTCGACCTCGCCGAGCCACTAGACGGCCCAACCTATCAGCTGGTACGTGATCTGGCGGCGGAATTAGATATTGTTGTTGTTATGTCTGGGTTTGAAAAGCGTGCACCAGGGCTTTACCACAATACTGCTCAGGTATTAGATGGACAGAAAGGTCGTGTTGGTATCTTCCGCAAGATGCATATTCCCGATGACCCCGGATTTTACGAAAAATTTTATTTTACACCTGGCGATGTAGAGCCGACAAAACTGAACGGTTTTATGCCAATTGAAACCAGCGTCGGTAAGCTCGGCGTATTGGTCTGTTGGGATCAGTGGTATCCTGAGGCCGCAAGGTTAATGGCGCTGGCCGGTGCCGATATGCTGATTTACCCAACCGCGATCGGTTGGGCGCCCAACGATGATGAAGACGAGCAGGAGCGTCAGCGCACCGCGTGGCTAACCATTCAGCGTGCTCATGCGATAGCCAATGGATTGCCTGTTATTGTCGCAAATCGAACCGGTTTTGAGGCATCGCCAATGGACGACCAAGACGGCATTGAATTTTGGGGGAGCAGTTTTATTACAGGTCCTCAGGGCGAGTATTTACTAAAGCCCTCTATAGAAGAAGAGGGAGCTTTTTGCGCTCAAATAGATTTGGAACGATCTGAGTCTGTGCGTAGGATTTGGCCCTACTTTCGCGATCGTCGCGTCGATGCTTACGCGAACCTTAGTCGGCGCTGGATCGATAAGACAATCTGAGTCGGCAATCTTTCTTATTCTCGAAAATTAACGCTTACTAGGGCTATTCAATCTTAAGGCTGGAGTTGCAACATGAGGTATATTTTAAGCAGGGGTGCGTTGGCGGTTAGTAGCATTGGTATTTTGTTGTTCACAAGTTTTACGGTGTGTGCTGCTACGGCCTCCTCTCGGCCAAGCTACGCCGAGCAGGGAAAAACCCAAACTCAAGATTGGGCGCGGCGGGATCAATTTGTTAACCCTGAAGAAATTGGCGAAACCATTGTTGAAAGTTGGGATGGTGGCAGTTGGGAGTATCAGGGTGTAACGGGGATCTACCGTTTTGTGATTACTCACGCCACTGTTGCCGACGATCAGGCGGGGGCAAATCTGCAAACCAATAAACTCTATGTGCAGTGGATGCTGCAGACTGAGCCAGCCTCGGACACCAACCCTGAAGGCCTACGTGAGGTTAGTTACTCAATGAGCGTACGCGAGCTGAATGAGTTTCCGGTGTACCAATTTTCGATTCCTCAGTGCTCAGATGGCTGCGAGCAAGCCCGCGTGGTCGCTAACCACGTTTACGAGCAGCGCGAATCTCAATTTACCCTCTCTTTCCCGAATATTGGCGAATACAACTTTAAGCCTTCACACTGATTTTTGGAGGGTTTGGTTTTAACTGTTGCGCTCTGTTAGATCGTTTTACTGGTGCAACGCCCTCGTTAAAGGCCAAGTTTACGATCTTGTCTTTCGCCCTTTCTAATCTATCTTGACCTAAACTGGGTTCTAAATAGGTTTCAGACTAGCCTTTCCTGTTATTAGTGCTGCAGTTCCATGTGGCGCCTAAATCTAAACTATACTTCTACACAGTTTTCGCATTTCGCAAAAGGTTTAGGTTATTCAGATCATGTACGTGCGTTTCTCTCTGGGTGTTGTTCTGGCTGCAGTTAATAAATTTACACAGCCACTAGCCAATGCTGCCCTCTTGTTTGGCGGCTTCTTCCTATTGCTGTCGTCTATGTTTGTGCAGGCATCTGATCTTCAGGTACAGCGTTTTGCCAAGTCGGAAGAAGGCTATAAGCTCGATTCTATCAATGATGTTATTCAGGATCGTAAAGGCTTCTTGTGGTTGGCTGCCGAGGTAGGGCTGTTGCGCTTCGATGGCTCTCGAATTCAACGCTGGGGAACCGGCAGCGGTGTCGACACAAGCGAGCTAGCGTGGGACTTAGAAGAAGATCATCGAGGTCATTTGTGGATCGCTACAGATTACGGTTTGCGCAAATTTGACCCAGCCAGCCACACATTCACGGCTTACCTTCATCAGCCCGACAATGCGAATAGCATTAACCATAACTACGTCAGCGCGGTTATAGAATCTCGCGACCATCAAATATATGCCGCAACACTTGGTGGTATTGCCATCTTATCGTCGAGTCGCGACACTATCCGCCGTTTGCAAGCATCTAAGGGTGGGCTCGCATCTAATCTTGTGCGCGGGCTTTTCGAAGATCGCGACGGTTATATTTGGATCGGTTACCAAGATGCCGGTATTAGCCGTTTTGATCCCAGAGACAACTCCTTTATCCACTTCAAACACCAGCCCGGGGTCGTGAATAGTTTGGCGCATAATGACGTTCGTACGTTTGTTCAGGATGCATTAGGTCGAATTTGGGTAGGTACGTGGGGGGGAGGGGTCAGCCGGCTAAATTCAGACGCTAAAACCTTTACAAACTTTTTACCCGGAACACAATTTGGTCAGTTACGCGGTGGGATAGTTAACGATATCTACAGCGATAGTCGCGGCAATACTTGGGTGGCAATAGACAAAGGTGGCGTGTACCGCTTCAATAACGAAACCCAGCTCTTCCAACAATATGTACATGACAGTTTCGATGAGCGAAGTTTGCTATCCAGCAATGTACGGAGAGTTTTAGAAGATCGTTCTGGAGATGTTTGGTTTATGACTTTCCCCGGAGGCTTAAATCGCTACCACCCAGTGACCGACCAAATTAAGCGCTGGCAGAAAGAAATAAATAATCCCAACTCCTTAAGTGATAGCAGCATTCTTTCTTTGTTACGCAGCCGCGACGGTTATCTTTGGGTGGGGACCGAAAATGGCCTGAACCAAGTGGACGAGGCTAGTGGCGAAATTGTTCATTATTTGCATTCTTCAATAGATAAAAATTCCATTCCAGCCGATGCCGTTACGGCATTGGCGGAAACCCCAGATGGCGCTATTTGGATTGGTACTTGGTCGGGTGGTTTGGCACGGTTTGACCGAGTTAAAAATCAGTTTACCCGCTACCAAGATGGCTCTAATGACAGTCAGTTTAGTGGGGCGAATATATGGAAATTGTTTGTCGATAGCGACGGTACTCTGTGGATCGGTACCGAGAGCGCAGGTCTATATCGCTATAATTCCGGCACCGATAGTTTTCACGTCTATAACGTCGATGAAACCGATGAAAACTCGCTAAGCTCTAATTATGTGTTAGATATTGTTGAGGATCTCGATGGATCATTTTGGATTGGAACACAACGTGGGCTCAATCACTTTTATCCCAACACTGGCCAGTTTGAACGGATAGATTTTTCCAATTCTTTGGGGGTATCCACGCAGAGAGTTAAATCTATTTTACTCGGCCCCGATAATACTATTTGGTTAGCGACGCAAAGTTCCGGGCTGATACGTTGGGTGAAGGGAGGGAATGACGTTCGGCGGATAACGCAATTAGATGGGTTGCCGGCAAATGGTCTGTCGGCACTGCAGTTTGATCAACGCGGCGATGTTTGGTTGAGCAGTCATGCTGGCATTGCCAAAGTTAACGCTGAGACTGCACGTGTAGAAACACTCTTGACCAAACAGTTAGGGCTGGCGGGTGAAATTAGTAATCGGTTGACGACGTTGAAAAATAACGACGGTTCTTTGTATTTCGGCAGTACGGAGGGGCTTTCTAAGTTTAACCCCACGACACTTCGATTGCCTGATGGTGAACCAATTTTGGAATTCACAGATCTTTCGGTTCTCGGTGAGTCGGTAGCGGTTGCGGAGCAGGGGTCACCATTGACGCGCGCTGTTAGTGAGACGGAAACGGTTTCCTTCGCGGATAGTGCGAAGTTAATCAGCTTCGAATTCGCTAATTTAAACTACAGTTTTGCAAACGAAAGTAAGATTTTTTATCGGATGAAGGGCGTCGATCAGGATTGGCGATCGAGCATTGGCAACAGCTCCGTAAAGTATGCCAATCTTTCTCCTGGTCACTACACCTTTGAGCTGAAAGCTAGAAATCATTTTGGTGATTGGTCTCCAAATATCCGCAGTCTTGATGTGCGAGTGTTGCCGCCGCTATGGCGAAGTAACGTCGCCTATGCGATCTATCTAATCGTATTGATATTGTTGGCCTACCTTTTTTCGCGGCTAGTTTTTTTACGCTATATCAATGCCAAACTAAATCGACAAGTGGCATCGCGCACAGAGGAGTTACTAGAGGCAAATGCCGCTAAGTCCCGTTTTCTTGCTAATGTCTCGCACGAGTTGCGTACACCGCTAAACTCTATCAATGGGTTCTCTAAGCGAGCCTTAAATAAATATAGAGATAGTGGCGATAGCCAACTGTTGAATGCCTTGGATACCATTCATCGTAACGGCATACATTTAAACAACGTTATTAACGATATTCTCGACTTGTCAAAAATCGAAGCCGGCAAGATGGATGTTAATCTAGAGTTATGTCAGCTAACCAAGTTGCTTTCCGACTGTATCAATGACCATCACGTGGCGGCCGAGAAAAAAGGGCTTAGGTTAGAGTGGGCTGGTGAATGTCCGGTTGCCACTCTTACTGCAGACGTACAACGGTTAACTCAAATCATGCACAACCTGTTGTCTAACGCGATTAAATATACCGACAGCGGCGTGATCTCGGTATCGGTCGCTTTGGAGTTATATGAAGACCAGTACCACTGCGCAATTAAGGTCGCCGATACGGGTAAGGGAATAAGCCCCGAGAGCCAAGAGCGATTGTTTCGACGCTTCGAACAAGTCGATGACAGCACGCGGTACATACAGGGTTTTGGTACAGGCTTGGGGTTAGCGCTAGTAGATGAGTTTGTACGCTTGCATCGAGGGCGGGTAATTTGTGAAAGCGCGGTGGGCAAGGGTAGTACCTTTACCGTGCTGATCCCGATCTAGCTAGTCGCCAAGCTTGTTGTCCGGCCGTTCAATTTGTTGGGTTGCTGGACTTTTGGGGTGGGAATAAAAAACTATTCTGTATTAGATATAAAAAAACCCCGCTCTTGCGAGCGAGGTTTTCATATAT